>CAVPMH010000008.1:0-107617 GCA_963706225.1 uncultured Pseudomonadota bacterium | reverse complement strand
TCGGCAGCAGCAGCGCTGCGAGCGCACCGACGACAAGGATCGCTATCGGCAGCAGGGTCTGCCAGTGCGCAACGCCCGAAGCCGCCGGACGCCGGTCTTCGGGCAGCAGGTTGATTCGCGACGCGGCGGCGGTCGCCGGCGCGTCGACGGTGACGCCGATCACGCGGGCGCCGAAGCTTTCGGCGTGCCGCAGAACCGTGTCGACGAGCACGCGCCGGGCCGCGGCGAGGTCGACGCGCAGCGTGTTGTGCGCACCGTCGCGATCGACGATGACCGCATCGAAGTAAAGCTCCTCGGGCTTGAACGGCGTGTGCCGGTCGAGATCGTAGGCGAGCGACTGATGCAGGTGATCCTCGAGCGCCATCGGCAGCGTGAGCGTCTTGCGCAGCGACGCGCGCGGCGACAGCGTGACGATGATCGGCGCCGGCGCGCCGTTCGCGGCGCGCACCAGCGGCGCAAGTGCGGCGCGCCCCGTCGCCGCGACCGCCTGCGCATCGCCATCGAGCGCGAGTCGCGCGACCTTGCTCATCTGTATCCGGCCGCTGGTCGACGGGCGCCACAGCGTCGCCCTGTTGCCGTCGAACGCGAGCACCGGCCGGGCGCGTCGTCGCTCGATGGCCGTGCGCAAGCGCGCGGGCATCGCGGCGGCGAGCTCGCGCAGCCACCAGCGGCCGAAGCCGGTCAGGCCCAACCGGCGCGCGAGGCTCTTCGGATAGGCGATGGTCTTGAACGACGTCGGGTCAGCGATGGCGGCCATCAGGAGCGGACGATGAAAGAGAGGGAACGGCCACCGATCGTGACGGCTCGAGCCAGGCGAGCGCAATCAGCGGCCTTGTCGCGTCGGGCGACGGACGCAATACGGCTTCGCGGACGAAGGTTACACCATCGGGCAGCGACGCCTGCGCCCGGATGCGCCAGACCGGCGCCGCACCGCTGTTGAATGCCTGCGCGGGCGGGAACGGCGGCACCGGCAGCTTGTTCGCGAGCGCCAGTGTCCGCTGGTCGATGTAGGCGTCGACGATCTCGGGCGTCGCATTCGGCAGCGCGAGCAGCACGTTGCGATCGGCGGTTGCTGCGTTGACGCCGGGCTGACGCGAGTAGACGGTGATGAGCGGCGCGATGCGCTGGAACACCGCCTGCGTCATCCCCAGCACGCGCGCCGCTTCGCCGATCGTTTCGAACGGCGCGTTCGCCGGCACGTACTTGAGGTTGGCGGCCTTGTACTCGGGTGCCTCGGCGCCGTTCGGCCGGCGCAAGTCGTCCGGGTCGCGCCAATCGGCAATCGCGTCCACCAGTGCGCCGGCGGTCGGCTCGTCGAGGCCGCCGACCACCATCAGCATGTTCTTCAGCAGGATGTCGGGCGCTGCGTTGATGTCGATCTTCGCCGCTTCGTCGACCGCGGTGACGACGATCGCTGCGTTGCCGTCGCTCCATTGGTGCGCCTGTCCGTCGGGCATCCACGTATCGGCGATGCGCGGGCGGCTCAACTCGTAGGCGGTCCGCTCGAGGGCGCCATCCGCGGCGGCGCGCGCCTGCGCGAGCGAAACGGCGTTGCGCGCCGCGAGCGCTTCGTTGCGCATGCTGAACGCGAAGCCGCTGGCGAGGACGGTCAGCAGCACCGTCAGCCACAGCGCGAGCACGATCGCGATGCCGGACTGCCGCTGGCGGCCGATCGCGCGGTAAATCGGCGTCGGAGGTGTAATTCGCGTCACAGACTCGGACTGCGAATTACACCTCCGACACCGATTTACGGCACCCATCGGCGGCCCGTCGGTGCTCATACCGACGCGCATCGTTGTCGCACGGGATCCCACGCGCGGCAGCCCGCTTCGGGCGCTTCGCGCGGCGCGACGTAGAGTGTTGGCCATGGAGCGCCCTGCTTCGGCGATACGTCCACGCGGATCAGCAGAGGCAGACGCTGCGTGTCGGTCCATTGGTCGCGCCATGAAGGTGCGACGCTCGGCGCGGCATCCGGGTCGCGTCCGAAATAGCCGAGCTTGAGTGAGGCAATGCCGTCCGCAAGCACGGAGCGATCGGCGTTGACGAACTCGGGCGGCGCATCGGCCGTGAGGTCCGGGATCATGCGCTCGAGCACCAGCGGCGAGCGCGCGTCGTCGGCGCGCACCGCCAGCCGATAGAACCAGATACCGCCACCTGCGACGCGCGGCGGCAGCTCCGACGCGTAACGCAACTCGTCGCTCGCACCGACGAACAGCAGCGGCCAGTCGACGATCTTGCGCATCCGCAACGGGTGCTGCGCTTCGAGATTCGTGCGCAGGAATTCCTGCGCAAGACGCATCGACGCCGCAGCTTCGGCCTTCGCCTCGCCGCTGTCGGTGCTGCGTCCGGCGAGCTTCACCGAGCCGAACAGCACGCCGGACAGGAGTCCGAGGAGCACCAGCGCGATGATCAGCTCGAGCAGCGTGAAGCCGCGATGTGTGGAGCGCATCCTCATGGTGCGTTTCTCTGCCCGAGCTTGACGGTGGACAGCGAAAGGCTGCGGTCCTTGCCGTTGTCGCCGGGAAAGCTCACGTCGACGGTGACGCGATACAACCGTGTGGGCATCGACTCGGAAGCGCGCTCGAGATCGGGATTGGCATCCGGCGGAACGTACGCCACGACGGCGCTGCGCCAGGTGATGCGGCCATCGGCATCGCTGCCCGCGTCGGTCGTCTCGCGCAATGGCTGCGTCGCCGCAGCGAGCTCGAGGCGGCTTTGCGCGACGAGCAGCGCGCGCGTCCATTCGTCGGCCGCCGAGGCATTGCCGAGCGCACCGCCGAACAGGCGAAAGAGCGCCGTCACGACGAGCGCGACGATGATGAACGCCACCAGCACCTCGAGCACCGAAAATCCGGCATGACGCGTGATGTTTCATCCTAATTCAGAATCGCCACGCGGCCGGTCAGCCAGTCGATGTCGACGTCGAACTTGCGCTCGCCGGCGCCGACCGTGATGCGTCCGCCGTTGCTGCCGCCATCGGGAAAGAAGCGGATCGATCCGACGTTTTCATCGACGAGGTCGTTTTGCGCGGTGAAGAGCTTGAGATCGATGCGCGCGGGCAGCTTGTGCTCCTGCGGATCGCGATCGACCTTGAATCGCTTGCCGGTGACATCGAGCACGAGGAACGTTTCGCGGCGCTCGGAGACCGCTTCGCTGCGCGCCATGCGCAGTCCGGCGGCGAGCTGGCGCGCCGAGGCGCGCAACTCGCTCGTCGATACCGGGCCGCCGAACATCGGAATGACGAAGCCGGCCACGATTGCCATCAGCGCGAGCACGATCAGAAGCTCGAGCAGCGTGACGCCGGTGATGCGCTCTCGCATCGGCCTGTCTCGCTTCATTCGCCGTTCGTAATATCCTTGTTCGCGCCTTCGCCGCCTTCCACGCCATCCGCGCCGAGCGAGATGATGTCGTACGGCACCGTGCGTTCCGGGCGACGCGTACTTGTATTCGTGGCCCCACGGGTCCTTCGGCGCCGTCGACTTCTTCCAGTACGGTCCCGCCCAGTTCGACAATCCCGGCGGCGCGACGACGAGCGCCTCCAGTCCTTCCTGCGTCGTCGGATAGCGGCCGAGCTCGAGCTTGAAGAGATCGAGCGACTGCGCGATCTGCTCGATCTCGATCTTCGCGGCCTTCGCCTTCGCCTGCTCGCTCTTGCCGAGATAATTGCTGCCGACGATTCCCAATACGACGCCGATCAGCGTCAGCACGACGAGAATCTCGATCAGCGTCATGCCGCGCTCGCGCAGCGAGCGCGACGATGTCCACGTCCAGCGATATCCATTGACCATGATGCATTTCCTCGAAAGCATGGCGCGGTGCGACGCCGCCTTCCACGCAAAAGCCTGTTTTAGACAGGAATCAAACGACGAGTTCGCTCATTCCCATGACGCCGAGCAAAATCGAGAACACGATGCCGCCCACCATGACGGCGAGCCCGAGGATCAGCACCGGCTCCAGCACGGCGAGAAAGCGCTTGACCGCCGTCGCCACTTCACGATCGTACACATCGGCGACGCGGCCGAGCATCTCCTCGAGGCGTCCGCTTTCCTCGCCGACGAGAATCATCTGCGACGCAAGCCGCGGATAGAGACCCGTTTCGGCCATCGGTCGCCCGAATCCCTTCCCTTCGCGAAGCTGCGCGATCACGCCGTCGAGGCCGTTCGCGAGCACGACGTTGCCGATCGTTTCCTTGACGATCGCAAGACCGGCGAGCAGCGTCACGCCGTTGGCCAGCAGCGTCGACAGCGTGCGCGCGAAGCGCGCGATCTCCACCTTGGCGATGAGATCGCCGAGCAGCGGCGTGCGCAGCAGCCGCGCATCGCGCGCGCGGCGCACCGCGGGTATCCGGCCGCGCCGGCGAAACCACGCGAATGCCAGCAGCACGGCCGGTATCGCCGCCCACCACCAGTTGCGCAGGAACGTGCCGACGGCAATCACGACCTGTGTCGGTATCGGCAACGCCTTGCCCGCCTGCGCGAACGTCGACTCGAACTGCGGCACGACGAAGACCAGCAGGATCATCACCGACGCCACCGCGACGAACACCAGGATCGTCGGATAGATGAGCGCGGAGCGCACCGATTCGCGCAACTCCTTGTTGCGCTCCATCGTTTCGGCAAGGCGCTGCAGCACGGTGCCGAGCGCGCCGCCCGCCTCGCCGGCGCGCACGATGTTGACGTAGAAGCGCGAAAAGATGTCGCGCCGCGCGTCGAGCGCCTGCGACAGCGCCTTGCCGCCGCGAACCTCGTCGCGAATCCCCTGCAGCATGACGGCCACCGGCAGCGACGTCGCGAGGCTGATCAGGAGCTCGAGCGACGCGGTCGAGCGTCAATCCGGCGCGCAGCAGCGTCGCGAGCTCGCGCGTGATGCCGAGCACGTTCTCGCGCGTCACGCGCCGCGGCGCGAACCAGCTTTGCCGCGCCGGCCGCGCGGCCGGCTCGCCGGCCGCGGCGCGCCCGAGCGACTGCGCGATCTGCATCGGCAGAAGTCCCTGGTCGCGCAGGCGATCGACGATCTCGGACTCGTTCGCGGCCTCGAGCTCGCCGCTCGATACGTCGCCGGCGGCGCTGACGGCGCGGTAGCTGTAGAGCGGCATCAGTGGCGGCATCAGTGTCGATTGCGCACGATCAGTCCTCCCGCGTCGCGCGCAGGACTTCCTCGAACGTCGTCACGCCTTTGACGCGCCTTGCGCAACCCGTCGTCGTACATCGTGATCATGCCTTCGCGGATCGCTTCGGCGCGCAGATCCGCCGGCATTCGCATGCTTCATGACGAGGCTGCGCAGCCCATCGCCCATCGGCATCATCTCGGTGATGCAGACGCGGCCGATGTAGCCGGTGTTCGCGCAGTGGCTGCAGCCCTTCGCATGCCACAGCGTGACCTCGCGGGCCATGCGAATACTTGGCGAGCCGCATCTGCTCGACGAGCTCGGGCAGCGCGACGTACGGCTCCTTGCACTGCTCGCACAGCTTGCGGACGAGCCGCTGCGCGAGGATGCCGATGACGGTCGACGTCAGCAGATAATCCTCGACGCCCATGTCGAGCAGGCGGTTGACGGTGGACGGCGCGTCGTTCGTATGCACGGTGGACAGCACGAGGTGACCGGTCAGCGCCGACTGCACGGCGATCTGCGCGGTCTCGAGATCGCGGATTTCGCCGATCATGATCACGTCCGGGTCCTGCCGCACGATCGAGCGCAGCGCGTTGGCGAACGTGAGGTCGATCTGCGGCTTCACCTGGATCTGGTTGATCCCCGCCATCTGGTACTCGACCGGGTCCTCGACGGTGAGGATCTTCACGTCGGGCTGGTTCAGCCGGTCGAGCGCGGTGTAGAGCGTCGTCGTCTTGCCCGATCCGGTCGGGCCCGTCACGAGCAGGACGCCGTGCGGCTGCAGCAGCACGTCGAGAAACGCCTTCAGCGCCGCATCCTCGAAGCCGAGCTTGGCGAAGTCGAGCGCGACGCCGCCCTTGTCGAGGATCCGCATCACGACCGATTCGCCGTGCATCGTCGGCACCGTCGACACGCGCAGGTCGATCTCCTTGCCCTGGACGCGCAGCCGGATGCGGCCGTCCTGCGGCAATCGGCGCTCGGCGATGTCGAGGTTCGCCATGATCTTGATCCGCGAGATCACCGCGGCCGACAGGCGCCGCGGCGGCGATTCCACTTCGTGCAGCACGCCGTCGATGCGGTAGCGGACGATCAGCCGGTTCTCGAACGGCTCGATGTGGATGTCCGACGCGCGCATGTCGAGCGCGTTGGTGATCAGCAGCGAGACGAGGCGAATCACCGGCGCCTCGGACGCGAGGTCCTTCAGTTGCTGGACGTCGGCGTCGAACGCAAGCTCGTCGGTGCGCGTCTCGACATCGCCCAGCAACTGGCTTTGCGCCGACTTCCCGGCGCCGTAGAGCCGCTCGAGCGCCGCCTCGAGGTCGGTCGGAATCGCGACCATCGGCCGCACGGTGCGGCCCGTCACCATTTCGAACGCGCCGATCGTGTAGAGGTCGGTGGGATCGGCCATCGCGAGACCGAGCTCGGCTTCGTCCTCGCGCACGGGCAGCGCGCGCGCCTCCCGCAGAAAGCGCGCCGAAACGCGCTCCTCGAGGATCGGAAACTCGGGATAGCCGGTCGCGTCGACGAGCGGCAGCGCGAGCTGCAGCGCGAGCGCTTCGGCCACGTCGCGCTGCGCGCAAAGTCCCAGCGTCACGAGGAGCGCGCCGAGCTTTTCGCCACTTTCCGCTTGCAGGCGCAGCGCGCGATCGAGATTCGCCTGGTCGAGCTTGCCGCGCTCGATCAGGATCTCGCCGATGCGTTTGCGGGCCGGTGCGTCCAACGGTTCGTTCGATGTTGTCGAGTGGAAAACGAGTCGCGCATCATAGCACGCCGCGACGGTGGAAACCTGTAAAAAAGCCTTGCTCGGCAAGGAGTTGCGGGTGGAATTCGTCGCTGATTGGCGACGGCGGCGTAATTGGTGTCGGAGCTGTAATTATCGCGGCGTAGAGTCCGACGACCATGGCGCCACAGCTTGTGCCGCGATAATTACAGCTCCGACACCAATTACACCGCTCTGACGCCCCGACCGCGATTACACCGCCGCAAACGCCGATTCCGCCGCAGCGATCGTTTCGCCGATGTCGGCGTCCGTGTGCGCCGCCGACACGAATCCCGCTTCGAACGCGGACGGCGCGAGATAGATGCCGGCGTCGAGCATCGCGTGGAAGAAGCGGTTGAAGCGCGCCTTGTCGCAGGCCATCACCTGCGCGTAGGACGCAGGGACCGCCGGCGAGAAATAGATGCCGAACATGCCGCCGACCGCTTGCGCCGAAAAGGCAACGCCGTGCCGATCCGCGGCGTCCGCGAGCGCCGTCGGTGAGCGCGCGCGTCGTCTTCGCGAGCGCCGCGTAGAAACCCGGCGCCTGCGTCAGCGCGAGCGTCGCAAGGCCCGCGGCGACCGCGACCGGATTGCCCGAAAGCGTGCCGGCCTGATACACGGGACCGAGCGGTGCGATGCATTCCATGATCGCGCGCTTGCCGCCGAACGCGCCGACCGGCATGCCGCCGCCGATCACCTTGCCGAGCGTCGTGAGATCCGGCGTGATGCCGTAGAGCCCCTGCGCGCCGCGCGGATGCACGCGAAAGCCCGTCATCACCTCGTCGAAGATCAGCACCGCGCCGTAGCGGTCGCAAAGCGTGCGCAATCCCTCGAGAAATCCGGCGCTTCGGCAGCACGAGGTTCATGTTGCCGGCGATCGGCTCGACGATGATGCAGGCGATCGCGTCGCCGTCCGCCGCGAACGTCTCCTGCACGGCCGTGAGGTCGTTGTACGGCAGCACGATCGTCTCGCCGGCGATCGCGGGCGGCACGCCGGCCGACGACGGCTGGCCGAACGTCAGCGCGCCCGAGCCGGCCTTCACGAGCAGGCTGTCGGCGTGGCCGTGATAGCAGCCTTCGAACTTGATGATCTTCGACCGGCCGGTGTAGCCGCGCGCGAGGCGCAGCGCCGACATCGTCGCTTCGGTGCCCGACGACACGAGCCGCACGAGCTCGATGCGCGGCAAGCGCGCGATCAGCGTTTCGGCCAGCTCGATCTCGAGCTCGGTGGGCGCGCCGAACGAAAGTCCGTGCGCGGCCGTCGACTGCACCGCCTCGACGACGGCCGGATGCGCGTGGCCGACGATCGCCGGTCCCCACGAGCCGACGTAATCGATGTAGCGCGTGCCGTCGGCGTCCCACAGATACGCGCCTTCGCCGCGCGCGAAGAAGCGCGGCGTGCCGCCGACCGAGCGGAACGCGCGCACCGGCGAATTGACGCCGGCGGGAATCGAGCGTTGCGCGCGCGCGAACAGCTCGTCGTTGCGGCTCATCGGTGGACCCTCGCTGCGGCCGCTCGCGTCGCGCGGCGAAACAACGCCGCGATCGCCGACGGCGGCGCGCGTCACGCGCGGCAGATCGTCGTGCGCGAAGACGTCGGCGATCACGGCGACCGCGTCGGCGCCCGCGTCGATCAGCGCGCGACGCGTTGTCCGCGGTGATGCCGCCGATCGCGACGACCGGCACGCCGAGCGCGCGCGCGCGCGCGAGCAGCGCAATGTCGGCGCGGCGCGCGTGCGGCTTCGCCGACGACGCAAAGAAGCTGCCGAACGCGACGTAGTCGGCGCCCTGCGCGCGACGGCATCGCGCGCGCGCTCGAAATCGTCGTAGCAGGAGACGCCGATCAGCCGATCGGGCCCGACGCGCGCGCGCGCCGCGGCGATTCCGGCGTCGTCCTCGCCCAGGTGCACGCCGTCGGCATCGACGTCGACGCGCGAGTTGCGGCGTCGTCGTTGACGATGAAGAGCGCCGCCGCGCGCGGCGGCAGGCGCGCGAGCGCCGCCGCCTGGCGTCGGCTCGCAGTCGCGGCGCGACGCGTCTTGTTGCGGTACTGCACGACGGCCGCGCCGCCGTCGAGCGCCGCCGCGACCTTCGCGACCAGCGAAGCGGTGTCGTCGATGTCCGGCGTCACCGCGTAGAGGCCGGCCACGCGCGATGCGCGCGCGTTGCGGACTGCTAATGCGTTCCGCGGGCATCCGGCCTGCGCACCGTCTCGGCGGCATCGCTTACGACCGCGTCGGCCGATTCGTCGGCGCGCGCATCGCGTTCCTCGCGCGCCCAGAACAGGCGGTCGGGAAGATGCTGTCCCATGCCCGGCCGATACGCCTTCTCGAGCGCCTGCCACGTGTAGTCCTGCGCTTCGCGAACCGCATCGGGAAGCTCGAGGCCGTTGGCGAGCATCGCGGCGATCGCCGAGGCGAGCGTGCAGCCCGAGCCGTGGTACGTGCCCGGCAAGCGCGCCCAGGTGTCGGTGCGCACGATGCCGCTTTTCGCGTACAGCGTGTTGACCACCTGCGGCGTCGCCTCGTGCGTGCCGGTGATCAGCACGTATTCGCAGCCGGCCTCGATGAGCTTCGCGGCGCACGCGAAGAGCGTCGGCTCGTCCTCGTCGTCGATGTCGGCGAGCCGGCGCGCCTCCATGCTGTTGGGCGTGAGGATCGTCGTCTGCGGCAGCAGCAGCTCGCGCAGCGCGTGCGCCATCTCGTCGGTCGCGAGCTCGTCGCCGCGGCCCGAGGCGAGCACCGGATCGAGCACCAGCGGAACGTCGGGATAATCGGACACGATCTCGGCGATCGCGGCGATGTTCTCGACGCTGCCGAGCACGCCGATCTTGAAGGCATCGACCGGCATGTCCTCGAGCAGCGCGCGCGCCTGGTCGGCGACCCAGTCGGCGTCGATCGCGAGGATGCCCTCGACGCCCGTCGTGTCCTGCACCGTCAGCGCGGTGATGACGGACAGCGGATGGCAGCCCATGCTCGCGAGCGTCAGCAGGTCGGCCTGCATCCCGGCGCCGCCGGACGGATCGGACGCGGCGAACGTGAGCACGACAGGCGGGAAAACGGGATCGGAGTCGGCGGGCATGAAGGCGCTGGCGCCGCGAGTCGCGACGCAGCATCGGGCGGGATTGCTACACTTCGGATTCTACCTCATGAGCGACGCTCGCCGAGCCGCGGGAATGCCCCGGCTCGCCGGCATTCGTCGCAACGCTTTTCGCAATGAAAAAATACATGTGCCTGATCTGCGGCTGGATCTACGACGAGGCCGTCGGATCGCCGGAAGACGGCCTTCGCGCCGGGCACGCGCTGGGACGACGTGCCGCCGAACTGGACGTGTCCGGAATGCGGTGCGCGCAAGGAAGACTTCGAGATGATCGAGCTTTGAGAAAGGACGAGTGACATGCGGATTCTGCACACGATGCTGCGCGTCGGCGACCTCGACCGGTCGATCGATTTCTACACGAACGTGCTCGGCATGCAGCTGCTGCGCAAGACCGACCGGCCCGAGCAGAGGTACACGCTGGCGTTCGTCGGCTACGGCGACGAGCGCACGAACGCCGTGCTCGAGCTCACCTACAACTACGGCGTCGAGCGCTACGACGTCGGCACCGGCGTACGGCCACGTCGCGATCGAAGTCGACGATGCTGCGCGCGCGTGCGACGCGGTGCGCGCCTCGGTGGGCCGATACGGCGGCGCCGTGACGCGCGAAGCGGGACCGGTCAAGGGCGGCACGACCGTCATCGCGTTCGTGCAGGATCCCGACGGCTACAAGATCGAGCTGATCGAGAAGCGGTAACGCCCCTCGCCCGCGCTCGGCTCACGCGCTCTGCGAAGGCGCGGCTGGTTCAGCCGGCGCGCAGCAGCTCGCGCAGGTCGTGCGCGAACACGTCCGGCCCCTGGCCGTTGGACACGAAGAGGCGCAGCCGTCCCTGCGGGTCGAACACGTAGCTCCCCGCGGAATGATCCATCGTGTAGCTGCCGGGCGTCGCGCCCGGCACCTTCTGGTAGATGATCTTGAATTCCTTCGCCGTGCGCGCGGTCGCGGCGGCATCGCCCCGCAGTCCGAGGAAGCGCGGATCGAACGCCGGCACGTATTGCGAAAGCAGCGCGGCGGTGTCGCGCTCGGGATCGACGGTAATGAACAGCACCTGCACGCGATCCGCATCCGGCCCCGAGCCGCTTCATCGCGTCGGCGAGCGTCGCGAGCGTCGTCGGGCAGACGTCCGGACATTGCGTATAGCCGAAGAACACGACGACCGCCTTGCCGCGGAAATCGGCGAGCGTGCGTTGCCTGCCGTCCGGATCGTCGAGCGCGAAATCGTGGCCGAATGACGACCCGGTGACATCCGACGCTTCGAATTTCGGCCCGCCCGCGCCGCAGCCGGCGAGTGCCAGCGACGCCAGCGCGACGCAGGAATCGGCGACGAACGTTGACGGGGCTCGACATTGTGGGCTTCGCTTCCGCCACCGCGTTTTGCGCGGTCGCGGGCTTCAGACGATCCGCTGCCAGTAGTGATCGATCAGCAGCGCCGAGAAGAGCGCTGCGAGATAGACGATCGAGAAGCGGAACATCGCTCGCGCCAGCCGATCGCTGTACGCGCGATAAAGGCGCACGCGCGTAGCCGATGAAGATGCCGCCCAGCACGAGCGCCGCGACAAGATACGGCAGCGCCGCTCATCCGCACGCGAACGGCATCAGCGTGACGGCGGTGAGCGCGACCGTGTAGAGCACGATCATCACCTGCGTGTAATGCACGCCGTGCGTCACCGGCAGCATCGGCAGCTGCGCATTGCGCGTAGTCGTCGCGGCGATACAGCGCAAGCGCCCAGAAATGCGGCGGCGTCCAGACGAAGATGATCAGGAAGAGCAGCAGCGCCTCCGGCGGCACGTTGCCCGTGACCGCGGCCCAGCCGAGCACCGGCGGCATCGCGCCCGACGCGCCGCCGATGACGATGTTCTGCGGCGTCGCGGGCTTCAGCAGGACCGTGTAGATCGACCGCGTAGCCGACGAACGTGGCGAGCGTGAGCCACATCGTCAGCGGATTGACGAAGCGGTAGAGGACCCACAAGCCCGTCGCGCCGACCGCGAGCGCGAACAGCAGCGTCTGGCGCGACGTGAGCTGCCCGCGCGGCAACGGGCGCCAGCGCGTGCGCCGCATCAGCTTGTCGATCTTCTGCTCGACGAGACAGTTGATCGCGGCGGCGGCGCCGGCGACGAGCGCGATGCCGATCGTGCCGAAGAGCACCGGCGCCGGCCGGCGGCAGCGCCGGGGACCGCGAGGAACATGCCGATCACCGCCGTGAACACGATCAGCGAAACGACGCGCGGCTTCGTCAGCGCGAGGAACTGGCGAGCCCGGGATTCGGCGAGTGCCAGCGTGGTCAAGGGAGAGCGGGCGGCGAACAAGACATCGATTTTACAGGAGCGAGTCCACGGCGATTGCCGTAATCAGCGGTCAGAGCTGTTACACGTTGCGCCTGACGATGGGCGTCGTAGCCCGATGCTGGAGCGCGCAGCAATCGCCCGAGGTCCTTGGCCATCGCCTTGATATCGGGCTTCGACGGCCAGGCGAGCACGAAGTTGCCGAGCGGGTCGACGAGATAGATCCGGTCGCTGCCCTGCGGCAACGAACGCAGCGACCGCGCATCGACACGCGCGACGGTGAGGTCCGGATGCGCGGCGAGCAACGCGGTGGCGGCGCGAGCCATCGGTGACGAGCCACACGCGCGCCACGCGTTCGCGCTCCGCATTCTGGATCGTTCGCGCCTGTCGCGACGCATAGAGGGCGTCCGCGCAGGTTCCGGCACAATCGCCGGGCGCCGCGTACAGGACGACCCAGCGGCCGCGCAACGCGGTGAGGTCGAACGGCGCCCCGTCGGCGCGCGTTCCCGCGATCGGCGCAATCGTCTGCGGCGCGAGCAGCTCGCCGTAATTGACGCGCGCGTCGCGCGGCCACACGTAATACGCGAGGTAGGACAGCGCCATCGGCGCGAACGCAATCACGGCGAGCAACACGAGCAATCGCTTGTTGCGCGCGCTCGTAGCGCCGTGCGGGCGCAGGCTGCCGGCAACGCTCATGGCTTCGATCGCGCGCGGCGCCGCCTGAACGTGAACCAGAGCCACAACCCCGCCGCCATCGCCGCGAACGTGTACCACTGCACCATGTAGCCGATGTGCCGCTCGATGCCGACATCGGGCCGCGGCCAGTCGCGCACCAGGTCGCCGTCGAGCGGCGATCGAGCGCCTCGACGACGATCGGCAGCACCGGGATGCCGCTCGCCTGCGCAAAACGCGCGGGGTCGAGGTGCTCCCATATCGGGCCCGCGGGCGCCTTGCGATCGCCGAGCTCGAAGTAGTCGCGCGCCGGAATGTCGATGCGTCCGCGCAACGTGATCGTGCCCTCGGGCGGCGGCGCTTGCGGCAGCCGCGCGCGCGTCGGGCCGCCGGCGATCCAGCCGCGGTCGACGAGCACCGCGCGACCATCGGCGAGATGGAGCGGCGTCACGACGTCGAAGCCGACGCGGCCGTCGTGCACCTTGTTGTCGATCAGGATCTGGCGGCGCGCATCGTATTCGCCGGTTGCCGCAATCTGCCGGAAGCGCCACGCGGTCCAGTCGTCGACGCCGGCCGGCAGCGGCGACGGGCGCGAGCGTCGCCGCGTGCTGCACGCGCTCCTGCAGCGCTTCCTTCTCGAGCATCCGCCGGTGCTGCCAGTTGCCGGCGGTGACGCACAGCGCAACCGTCGCGACAGCCGCGATCGTCGGCACCCACGCCGGCCGGTCCGCGGCGCTGCGGCGCAGTGTGCATCGCTTCCGTCGGTGACGATGTTCGTTGTCATGGGATCAGAGCTGTAAGTATTGCGGCGCAGCGGGAGCGAGCGAAGGGCGTAGAGTTCACGCCGCAATACTTGCAGCTCCGACCCCCGATATGAGAGCCATCGTCATCATCGCGTTGATCGCGGTCGTCACCGCGCTGTTCACGGCGCTCGTCTTTCTCTATCGCGACCGCGGACACGGCAATCGCGTCGTCATCGCCCTCGCGATCCGCGTGCTGCTGTCGATGGGGCTGATCGCGTTTCTCGTCGTGTCCTGGCGGATGGGCTGGATCACGCCGGGCGGGCTATAGCCAGTAGACCAGCACGAACAGCAGCAGCCAGACGACGTCGACGAAGTGCCAGTACCACGCGGCCGCCTCGAAGGCGAAGTGGTGCTCGGCGTCGAAGTGCCCGCGGAACGAGCGGACCAGCATCACGCGTCAGCATGATCGCGCCGATCGTCACGTGGAAGCCGTGGAAGCCGGTCAGCATGAAGAACGTCGAGCCGTAGACGCCCGTCGAGAGCTTGAGGTTGAGCTCGCTGTACGCGTGCGTGTACTCGTACGCCTGGAAGCCCAGGAACGTGAAGCCGAGCACGATCGTGATGAACAGCCAGAACTTGAGCGCGCCGCGGTGCCCGGCCTTCAGCGCGTGGTGCGCGAGCGTCAGCGTGCCGCCGGAGCGTCACCAGGATGATCGTGTTGAGCAGCGGAATGCCGATCGCGGCCATCGGCGAGAACGCCTGCTGGATGTAGGGGCCGACGGTCGGCCACTGCGCCGCGTAGTCGGGCCACAGCAGCGCCCGGTCAATGCGCTGCCGAGATCGGGCACCGACACGTTGCGGATGTAGAACAGCGCGCCGAAGAACGCCGCGAAGAACATCACCTCGCTGAAGATGAACCAGCTCATGCTCCAGCGGAACGACGTGTCGACCTTCTTGTTGTAGAGCCGGTGCTCCGACTCGCCGATCACGGTGCCGAACCAGCCGAACAGCATGCACGAGCAGGACGCAGAAGCCGGCGGCGACGATCCACGGGCCCGCCGGATAGCTGTTGAACCAGAACGCCGCGCCGGTGCCCATCAGCAGCAGCGCGCACGAGCCGAGGATCGGCCAGTGCGACGGCTGCGGAACGAAGTAATACGGCTTGGCGCCTGGCGGCGGCGGCGCTCATCGGTGACTCCTCGGGGTGTCCGTCTGGTCGCGGCGCCGTTCGGCGTGTCGATCGCGCGTGCATGGACTCGATCGGCTTCGCATTGCCCTCGACCTCGAAGAACGTATACGAAAGCGTGATCGTCGACAGGTCGCTTCGGCAGCTGTCGGGTCGACGACGAAGACGACCGGCATCTCGCGCGTCTCGCCGGCTGCGAGCGTCTGCTTGCGAGAAGCAGAAGCACTCGAGCTTGCGGAAATACTGCGCGGCGTGCTGCGGCCCGTAGCTCGGAATCGCCTGGCCGGTGATCGGCGTGGTCGGTGCGTGTTGACGACCTCGAACATCGCCTGCGTCACGGCGCCCGGGTGCACGTCGATCGCCTCGGCTCGAGCGCGCGGAACTTCCACGGCAGGTTGCGCACGTTGGTGTCGAACTCGATGCGCACCGAGCGCGTCGTGTCGACCTGCGTGTTGGCGACGGTGTCGGCCTGCGCGATGTTGCGCAGGCCGGTCACCTCGCAGATCTTCTCGTAGAACGGCACGAGCGCGTAGCCGAAGCCGAACATCGCCACGACGACGACCGCGAGCTTGAGCACGCAGCGCGCGGTTGTTGCGGGCGATCTCCTCGCGACGCAACGGCGCCTGCGTATTCGGCGTGCTCATCTGCGCAGGTGGCGGCCGATCGCGACGACCAGGTACAGCAGCACCGCGCCGCCGACGACGCCGATCGAGACCGCCGGGCTGCTCGATGAAGCGCGACAGGATGATGCCGAAGAAGAAGACGAGCGCGATCGCGAGCAGGACGAGCGCCGTGCGACGATTCGCGGTCTTCAGGCGCGCGGCATCGCGGCGCGGTCGGTTCAGTCGGCCATGGCAGCCGGCGTGGATTGCCGCATTGCATCGCTATCGGATGAGCGCCGATCCTACTTGACGACCGGCGGCGTCTCGAACGTGTGATACGGCGCCGGCGACGGCAGCGTCCACTCGAGCGTCGTCGCCGCCTTCCCACGGCTTGGCCGGCGCCGGCGCGCCGCCGCGGATGCACTTCACCACCGCGTACAGGAAGATCAGCTGCGACAGCCCGAAGCCGAACGCGCCGATCGACGACACCATGTTCCAGTCGGTGAACTGCTGCGCGTAGTCGGGGATGCGCCGCGGCATGCCGGCGAGGCCCAGGAAGTGCATCGGGAAGAACGTGACGTTGAAGAAGATGAACGACAGCCAGAAGTGCCAGTTGGCGAGCTTCTCGTCGTACATGTGGCCGGTCCACTTCGGCAGCCAGTAGTAGGCGCCGCCGAAGAACGCGAACAGCGTGCCCGCGACCATCACGTAGTGGAAGTGCGCGACGACGTAGTACGTGTCCTGGAACTGGACGTCGATCGGCTGGATCGCGAGCACAGGCCCGTGAAGCCGCCGATGCGTGAACAGGAACAGGAAGCCGAGCGCGAAGAGCATCGGCGCCTCGAGCGTGATCGAGCCCTTCCACATCGTCGCGAGCCAGTTGAACACCTTCACGCCGGTCGGCACCGCGATCAGCATCGTCGCGTACATGTAGAACAGGATGCCCGCGGCCGGCAGGCCGGTCGTGAACATGTGGTGCGCCCACACGATGAACGACAGGATCGCGATCGCCGCCAGCGCGTACACCATCGACGCGTAGCCGAACAGCGGCTTGCGCGAGAACGTCGGGATGATCTCCGAGATGATCCCGAACGCCGGCAGGATGATGATGTAGACCTCGGGGTGCCCGAAGAACCAGAACACGTGCTGGAACAGCACCGGGTCGCCGCCGCCCGCCGCGTTGAAGAACGACGTGCCGAAGTGGCGATCGGTCAGCAGCATCGTGACCGCGCCGGCGAGCACCGGCATCACCGCGATCAGCAGGTACGCGGTGATGAGCCACGTCCAGCAGAACAGCGGCATCTTCATCAGCGTCATGCCGGGCGCGCGCAGGTTGAGGATCGTCGTGATGATGTTGATCGAGCCCATGATCGACGACGCGCCCATGATGTGGATCGCGAAGATCGTCAGGTCCATGCCCATGCCGGCCTGCACCGACAGCGGCGGATACAGCGTCCAGCCGCCGGCGGCGGCGCCGCCGGGCACGAACAGCGACAGCAGCAGCATGATCGCGGCCGGCGGCAGCAGCCAGAAGCTCCAGTTGTTCATCCGCGCGAACGCCATGTCGGGCGCGCCGATCTGCATCGGGATCATCCAGTTCGCGAAGCCGACGGCGCCGGGCATGAGCGCGCCGAAGATCATGATGAGGCCGTGCAGCGTCGTCATCGAGTTGAAGAACTCGGGATCGACGATCTGCAGGCCGGGCTGGAACAGCTCGGCGCGGATCGTGAGCGCCATCATGCCGCCGACGAAGAACATCGTGAACGAGAACCACAGGTACAGCGTGCCGATGTCCTTGTGGTTGGTCGTCGTGATCCAGCGCATGATGCCCGTGGGATGATGCGCGTGGTCGTCGTGCGGAAGGCCGCCGACGACGAGATCGTGCGGAATGCTGCTCATGAGTGCTCCTTACTTGCGCTCGGCTTTGACGTCCGGCCGGCTGGACGACGTTCTCGCCCGCCTTGTTGCCCCAGCTGTTGCGCGTGTAGGTGATCGCCGACGCGATGTCGACGTCGGACAGCTGGCTTCCACGACGGCATCGCCGTCGGCTTGCCGTCCGTGTCTGGCCGTTCAGCACGACGTCGATCTGGTGCTGCTGCGGGCCGAGCACGACCTTGTCGCCGACGAGCGCCGGCGCGCCGATCGCGGCGTTGCCCGTGCCGGTCGGCTGATGGCAGGCCGCGCAGTTGGCGTCGAACACCTGCTGGCCGTGCGCGACGAGGTCCTTCACGTCCCAGACCTTGTTCGGATCGTCGGCGGCGGCGGCGAGCTTCTGCTTCTGCTCGCCGAGCCACTTCGCGTAGTCGTCCTTCGACTTCACCTCGACGACGATCGGCATGAAGCCGTGCTCCTTGCCGCACAGCTCGGCGCACTGGCCGCGGTAGATGCCGACCTTGTCGGCGCGGAACCACGTGTCGCGGACGAAGCCGGGAATCGCGTCCTGCTTGACGCCGAACGCCGGCACCCACCACGCGTGGATCACGTCGTCGGCGGTGACGAGCACGCGCACCTTGGCGTCGACGGGCACGACCAGCGGATTGTCGACCTCGAGCAGGTAGTGCTCGCCCTTCGGCTCGCGGCCCTCGATCTGCGCGAGCGGCGTCGTGAGCGTTCGAGTAGAAGCCGAAGCCTTCCTGCAGGTAGTCGTAGTTCCACTTCCACTGGTAGCCGGTGACCTTGATCGTCATGTCGGGCGCCGACGTGTCGTGCATCGCGAGGATCGTCTTCGTCGCGGGATACGCCATGAACAGCAGGATCAGGAACGGGATGACCGTCCAGACGATCTCGACCGTCGTGTTCTCGTGGAACTGCGCCGCCTGGTGGCCGACCGACTTGCGGTGCTTGCACAGCGAATAGAACATCGTGCCGAACACGCCGACGAAGATCACGACGCAGATCCAGAAGATGAGGTCGTGCAGCGTGATGATTTCCTGCGCGACGGGCGTGGCCGGCGACTGGAAATACCAGTCCGGGCACCGCGAACGCGGCGACCGGCACGAGCAACGATCCGGCGATGGCGGCGCGCAGGAGCCGCCGCGCAAGTTCCGTTCGATTACACACGATGCTGTTCCTCGATCACGACGTGGCGGCGCCACGTCCGGCGGCTTCGAATCGCACGCGGAAAAAACGCGCGTCGGTTCGACGCGCGCTCTTCAAAGGACTCAAATGTTAGCACGGAACGCAATTCGCTCGCCCGCGAAACCGAGCATTGCAAGTGCATCGGCGTCGAATGATGGCACCGCGTCGGGCGCGACGACGACGATCGGCGCGACGCCGATGCGCTCGGTCAGCGCACCGATGTTGCGACGGCCGTGCGGCATGCCGGGCGGCAATTCGTTCGCGATCCAGCCGCGCAGCACGAGCCCGCGCCGTCGCACGGCGAGCACCGTCAGCAGTGCGTGATTGAGGCAGCCGAGGCGCATGCCGACGACGAGCAGCACCGGGAGCTGCAAGCGCGACGGCGATGTCCAGCATGTCGTGCCGTGCGTCGAGCGGCACGAGCGCGCCGCCGGCACCCTCGACGACGAGCGCATCCGCGTTCGCACCGAGCAGACCGTACGCGTCGCCGATTCGCGCCAGGTCGATCGTGACGCCCGCCATCTGCGCGGCGAGATGCGGAGCGATGGGCTCGGCGAACGCATACGGATTGCGATGCGCGAGCGGTGCGTCGACGTTTGCGGCGGCGCAAAGCGCCAGCACATCGGCATTGCGTGCGCGACGAGGCAGCGAAGCCTGCGGAGACCGGCTTCATGCCGGCTGCGCGCCATCCGGCCTTGACGAGCGCACGCAGCAGCGCCGCCGCGATCCACGTCTTGCCCACGCCGGTATCGGTGCCGGTGACGAACAGCCCGCGCGCACTGGCGTGCATCAGCCGGCGCGCGGACGCTGCAAGCGCACGATCGCGTGGCCTTCCGCGGTCTTGCGCGGCTCGCCTTTCCACGCATGGCCATAGACGACTTCGAACGTCGCCGGAATGCGGCCATCCGTTGCGAGCGCCTCGAGCCGCCGCATCGCGCGCGACCATCGCTCCCGGCCCATCAAGCCGTGCGGCCGGCCGCGCGTCCGGTTCGTGGCGCCGATCGCCTTCAACTCGGCGAGCAACGCATTCGGCGTCTCGAACGTGAGCGTGATGCATTCCATGTCCATCACCGGATCGGCAAATCCGGCGTGCACCAGCATGTCGCCGATGTCGTGCATGTCGATGAACCGGTTCGTATGCGTGCTGCCGTCGATGCCGGCGAATGCGGCGCGCACTTCGCGCAGCGTGTCGGGGCCGAACGTCGTGAACGACAGCAGTCCGCCGACCTTCAGCACGCGGCGGAATTCGGCGAACGCGCGCGGCAGGTCGTTGACCCATTGCAGCGCGAGGTTGCTCCAGACGAGATCGACCGATACCCCGGCGAAAGGCAGCGCGTCGATGTCGGCGCAGACGAACGCCGGCGCCATTCCGGTACGCGCCGATGCGAACGGTCGCAGCAGCCGACGAAGCACCGTGCGTCCCGCCTGCGAGCGATGGCGCGCGGCGACGACCATCGGCCACGCGACGTCGAACGCGAGCACGCGCGCACCGGGATAGCGCAGGCCGAGCTCGCCCACCGCCTCGCCGGTGCCGCAGCCGGCATCGAGTATCGCCGACGGCGCGAGCTTCACGTAGTCGAGACGCTGCGCCATTCGCGCGCCGATCTCCCGCTGCAGGGCCGCGGCGGCATCGTACGTGGCCGCTGCGCGCGCGAAGCCGCGTCGCACGGCCTGCGGATCGACGTCGCGCGGATCGGGCGCCGGAAACGTCGGCTCAGCCATCGATGAAGGGCGATACGGCATCGAGGAAAGCCGCGCGGTGCGAGAGAAACGGCGCGTGCGCAGCGCCGGCGATCGTCACGTGCGTCGCTCTCGGCAGCGCCGCCGCAAGATCGAGCGTTGCCGCGAGCGGGACGAGCGCGTCGCGATCGCCCGCCACGACGAGTGCCGGCACCGTCACGCGTGCCAGCGCCGGCCGCAAATCGACGTGTCGCAGCAGCGCGATCGCGCCCGCGAGCGTCGCGGGCGAAGGCTCGCCGCGTTCGAACAGCCGCTCGCGCAACAGGGCGAGCGTTGCGCGCCCCTCGTCGCTGCCCTGCACCTGCAGCGACAGGAAGCGCTGCAGCGTGAGGCGATACGAGACGCGCAACTCGTCGCCGAAACGCGCGAGCGTGTCGACGTCAAGCGCATGCGGCCAGTCTTCGCGCTGCACGAACGACGGCGTCGTCGCGACGAGCACGAGCCGCGTAACGCGCCGGGGATGCGTCAGCGCCCATTGCAGCGCGACCTGTCCGCCGAGCGACCAGCCGAGCACGCGAGCTGGCGTATCGACGCCGATCGCCGCGTCGATCGCGTTGGCGAGCGACGGCAAGTCGAAACGCTCGATCGGCGCCGAGTGGCCGTGACCGGGAAGGTCGACGACATGCACGCGATGCGCGTGCGCCAGCGACGGCCAGCAGCGGCGCGAACAGTCCGCCGTGCATCGCGAAGCCGTGCAGCAGCACGAGCGGCGGGCCGGCGCCGACCGATTCGACGTGAATGCGCGCCGCAAGCGTCTCGTACGTCATGCATGCGCGGACGGCCACTTCGCGCAGCGCATCGACGAGCGTCGCGATATCGGCATGGCTGTGCGCCGCGGACAGCGATATCGCGCAGCCGCGCGGTTCCCGCGGGCACCGTCGGCGGCCGGATCGCCGGAACGAGGATGCCGCGCGCAGCGAGCGCGTCGGACACGCGCACCGCTTCCCGCGCATCGCCGACGACGAGCGGCTGGATCGGCGTCGACGAGGGGAGCAGCTTCCACGGGAGCTTTGCGGCGTTCGCGCGGAAGGCGTCGATCAACGCGCGAAGATGCTCGCGCCGCGCGGGATCGTCGCGAATGCACCGCAGCGCCTCGCGCAAGGCCTCGGCGAGGAGCGCCGGCGCGGCCGTCGTGTAGATGTAAGGCCGCGCCGTCTGGATCAGCGTTTCGATCACGAGCGGATGCGCGGCGACGAACGCGCCCGACGCCGCCCGCGGCCTTGCCGAGCGTTCCCATGTAGACGATCCGCTCCGACGCGAGGCCGAAGTGCGCAAGCGAGCCGCGGCCGCCGCCCAGCACGCCGAAGCCGTGCGCGTCGTCGACGACAAGCCACGCATCGTGCGCGTCCGCGAGCGCGAGCAGCTCGGGCAGCGGCGCAATGTCGCCGTCCATGCTGAAGACCGCGTCGGTGACGATGAACCGTGCGGCGCGTCCGACGCCGCGAGCATGGTGCGAAGCGCCGCGGTGTCGCCATGCGGATAGCGGTGCAGCGTTGCGCGCGACAGCAGCGCGCCGTCGGTGAGGCATGCGTGATTCAGGCGGTCGGCGAAGATGGCGTCGCCGCGACCCGCGAGCGCGGTCAGGATCGCGAGGTTCGCGAGATAGCCGCTCGAGAAAAGCAGCGCGCGCGCATCCGCGCAGGGCGCGACGAAGGCGGCGAGCTCGCGCTCGAGCGCCTCGTGCGGCGCCTGGTGGCCGACGACAAGGTGCGACGCGCCCGCGCCAACGCCGAAGCGGCGGGCGGCGTGCACGCCGCCTCGACGAGTGCCGGCGCATTGGCGAGGCCGAGGTAATCGTTGCTGGCGAACGCGATGTACGTGCGCTCGCCGATCCGCACGCGCGGTCCCTGCGCGGACTCGACGACGCGCCGCGTGCGAAGCAATCCTTCCGTGCCGCGGCGCTCCAGCGCTTGCGCAAGATCCGCAAGGGAAGCGTTGGGCGTCAGGCTCGACTTGTCGGGCAGGCATCTGCCGACGTGGTCAGCGGCTACGAAAAGTCGAGTCTGACCCGACTCTACGCCGTGACGAGTCCGAGCTTGTCGAACAACGCGCGGTCGGCGTCGACGTCGGGATTGCCGGTCGTGAGCAGCCGGTCGCCGTAGAAGATCGAGTTCGCGCCGGCGAAATAGCACAGCGCCTGCACCGGCTCGCCGAACTCGCGGCGGCCGGCGGAAAGCCGGATCATCGCGCGCGGCATCGCGATGCGCGCGACCGCGATCGTGCGCACGAACTCGAGCGGATCGAGCGCCGCCACGCCGCCGAGGCGCGCGTGCAGCGGCGTCCCTTCGACCTGCACCAGGTGGTTGATCGGCACCGATTCGGGCTGCGGGTCGAGGCTCGCGAGCTGCGCGATGAGGCCGGCGCGATGACGGCGCGATTCGCCCATGCCGACGATGCCGCCGCAGCAGACGGAGAGTCCCGCCTCGCGCACGCGTTCGAGCGTCTCGAGGCGATCCTCGTAGTCGCGCGTCGACACGATGTCGCCATAGAATTCCGGCGACGTGTCGAGATTGTGGTTGTAGTAATCGAGCCCGGCCGTTTTGAGCTGCTCGGCCTGGCCGTCCTTCAGCATGCCGAGCGTGCAACACGTCTCGAGGCCGAGCGCCTTCACCGCCGACACCATGTCCGAGCACCGGCGCGAGGTCGCGCTCCTTCGGACCGCGCCACGCGGCGCCCATGCAGAAGCGCGTCGCGCCGGCGTCGCCTGGCCGCGCGCGCCGCTTCGACGACGTCGCCGACGTCGAGCAGCGCCTCGTTCGCCACACCGGTGTGATAGCGCGCCGCCTGCGGACAATAGCCGCAGTCCTCCGGACATCCGCCGGTCTTGATCGACAGCAGCGTCGAGAGCTGCACCGCGTTCGGCGCGTGATGCGGGCGATGCACCTGTTGCGCGCGGAGCAGCAGATCCGAGAACGGCAATGCGAACAGCGCTTCGATGGCGTCGATGGCGGCGCCGTCGATTCCGCGCGCAACGGGCGATGGGGCGAGAGTAACGTCGGATTCGTTCACGGTCATGCGTTTGGACGATCGCGCGGTGCGGCGTGCGGACCGAGAATGCGTGCAAAGGCCGGGACACTATCGCATGTTGTCAAATGCCGGGAAGTGAAATTTGACATCGCGCGCGCATGCCGCGCGCCTGGCACCCGTCGCGCGGCCGACGCGCTGCGCGCCGTGTTGCGCCGCGCGCTTCCGCAGGCGTGCACGCTCTGCGCGGCGGCCAGCGACGATGCGATGCTGTGCGCCGCATGCGCGATGCAGATGCCGCGGATCGCGAATGCGTGTCCGCAATGCGCGCTGCCGTCGCCCGGCAACCTGCTTGTGCGGCGCCTGTCTCGCGAACGCCGCCGCCGTACGCGGCCACGATCGCCGCATGGCGCTACGCGTTCCCGGCCGACCGGTTGCTGCAGGCGTTCAAGTACGGCGGCCGGCTCGCGCTCGCCGAGCCGTTGGCGCTGGCGCTCTGCCGACGCCGTGCACGCGCGAGCGATGCCGATGCCCGATCGCCTGATCGCGATGCCGCTATCGGCGCGACGCCAGCGCGAGCGCGGATTCAACCATGCGCATGAAATCGCGCGGCGCGTCTCGTCGTCGACCGGCGTTCGCCTCGAGCGCGCGTTCCGGCGCACGCGCGATGCGCCGCCGCAAGCGGGCTTGACACTGCGCGAGCGCGCGCGCAACGTCCGCGACGCGTTCGAAGCCACGCAGTCGCTCGCGGGGCTGTCGGTCGCCATCGTCGACGACGTGATGACGACCGGCGCAACGCTGGCGGCGGCCGCGATCGCCGCGCGAGCCGCCGGCGCGGTGCGCGTCGAGGCGTGGGTCGTCGCGCGCACGCTGCCGCCGTGCGGGCTCAGACGTCAGCGCTCGATCGCCGCGATCGCCTATCCGAACCGATGCCTGATCCGTACCTGACATGTTCGCCGTCGTCCTCGTCCATCCCGAAATCCCGCCCAACACCGGCAACGTGATCCGCCTCACGGCGAACACCGGCACCGAGCTCCATCTCGTCGAGCCGCTGGGATTCCGGATGGACGATCGCGAGCTGCGCCGCGCGGGTCTCGACTATCACGAATACGCGCGCGTGCGCGTGCACGCGAGCTTCGCCGCGTGCCGCGCGGCGCTCGATCGCGACCGCGCCGCGCCGCTGGTTCGCGTTCACGACGCAGGCCACGCGCTCGGCGTACGACGTCGCGTACGCGCCGGGCGACGTGCTTGACGTTCGGCTGCGAATCGAGCGGCCTGCCCGAGGACGATCGTCGCGCAATTTCGCCGAGGACGCGCGGCTGCGCATTCCGATGCGCGCCGGCGTGCGCAGCCTCAACCTGTCGAACGCCGTCGCCGTCGCCGTGTACGAAGCGTGGCGGCAGCAGGCTTCGCAGGCGGGACTGAAGTCGCCGGACGCCCTGCGTACTTCTGACCTGCCTTGACTCCGCTTCACCCGAGCGCGTTCATCAGGAAGCGCAGCTCGTAGTCGCGGTCGATCACGCGCTGCTGCTGCGTCTTGCCGGTGCCGTGGCCGCTGTCGAAGTCCATGTACAGCAGGAACGGCGATACCTGGCCCGGATGGTTCTGCACTTCGGCGACGAACTTCTTCGCGTGCAGCGGATCGACGCGCGAGTCGTATTCGCCGGCGACGACGAGCGTCTCCGGCAGATTCACGCCCGCGCGCACGTTCTGGTACGGCGAGTAGCGCAGGATCCAGCGGAAATCGGCGTCGCGATCCGGGTCGCCGTACTCGGGAATCCAGTAGCGCGCGATCAGGAACTTGTGATAGCGCACCATGTCGAGCAGCGGCACCTGGCAGATCGCTTATCCGATGACAGGTGTCAGTGAGGGCGCGCCTTGAACAGTATCAGTGAGGCGCGCCCGGACACCGGAATCGTGAGCACCCGGCGCATCGATCATTCCGCGCGCGGCTCGCGCGCGAGCAGCGCCAGCACCGCGTCGCGGGCCGACATGCCTTCGTACAGAACGCGATGCACGGCCTCGACGATCGGCATGTCGACGCCATGATGCAGCGCAAGCGCGCGCGCGGCGCGCGTCGCGACGACACCTTCGGCGACGTGGCCGATGCTCGGCGAGAATCGCCGCCAGCGGCTGGCCGCGCGACAACGCGAGCCCGACCTGCCGGTTGCGCGAAAGATTGCCGGTGCACGTCAGCACGAGATCGCCCAATCCCGCGAGTCCCATCAGCGTTTCGCGCCGTCCGCCGAGCGCCGCCGACAGCCGCCCGGATTCGGCGAGGCCGCGCGTGATCAGCGCCGCGCGCGCATTGTCGCCGAAGCCCAGGCCGTCGCTCGCGCCGGCCGCGATGGCGAGCACGTTCTTCACCGCGCCGCCCACTTCGACGCCCGCGAGATCGTCGCTCGGATACGCGCGCAACGTGTCGCCGCGCAGCAGACCCGCGACATCGGCGGTCAGCGCGGCGTCGGTCGATGCGACGACGAGCGCCGTGGGCAAGCCCTGCGCAACTTCGAGCGCGAACGTCGGACCCGATACGATGCCGACCGGATGTGGCCAGCCGTCGGCCAATCGTTCATGGGGCAATCCCCATTGCGCGGGCGCGGACGTCGCGACGAAGCCTTTCGCGAGCGCCATCAGCGGTGCCGATAGTCGTGCCTGCTCGAGCGAAGCGCGCAGCGCCATCAATTGCGCGACGGGCGTCGCCGCGAACAGCACGATCGGCGCGAATGTCGGCCAGATCGGACGTCACCGCAATCTCGGGCGGCAGCGCCACGCCCGGCAGGTAACGGCGATTCTCCCCGGACGCGATCAAGTCGCGCGCCTGTGATCGCGAGCGCACGTACAGCGTGACGTGCGGGCGCCAGTGCGTGCGCGTGGCGAGGTGAATCGCGAACGCCGTCCCCCACGCCCCGCCACCGAGCACCGCGACGCTCGCCGTCATGATGGCGCCGGCGCTCGAGGCCGTCAGTCCGAAGGGCCGTCCCGGGACTGACCCGCCCCCTCGGGGGGCAGCGAGCGACGCGAGCGTGGGGGTCGTTTCATCCTAGAACCCGAAAACCTGCGCGAGGCGCACGTAACCCGTCTGGCCGTCGCGGTGGCGCACCTTGACCCAGCCGGGTGTTGCCGTCGCGGCCGGCGATGCGGCCGGCTCGGCGAGCTCGAGCAGCACGTCGCGATCGGCGCGGAACACGACCGGCGCGCTCTCGTCGGGCGCTGCGCGGACGTCGGCGCCGGGTGCACGCACGACGAGCATGCGCTTGTCGGAAAGCGACGGGTTCTGCATCCAGCCGATCGTGCCGGACGCATCGCGAATCTTCGTCCAGCCCTCGACGCTCACCAGCGATTCGACCGGCACGTCGCGCCCATACACGAAGAGCGGCTTGGCGTGCGCGGACGGCGCGTCGTAGAGCACCGTCGCGGGATTGCGCGTGGAACGGAAATCGGCGGCGCCGGCGACGACCGGCAGCGCGAGCGCTACGAGCAGCGCGCGTGCGGCGACCAACGGGTTCGACTCCGGATGGGCGCGAGCGCGCGCGTCAGTTCGCGACGGCCGGCGCGCCGGCTGCGGCTTGCGCGAGCTGCTGCTGATAGAGCGCCTCGAAATTGATCGGCGCCAGATGAACGGGCGGAAAGCCGGCGCGCATCGTCGCGTCGGCCACCGTTTCGCGCGCATACGGAAAGAGCACGGCGGGACAGTGGATCGCGAGGACGGGCTGCAGCTGCTCGGGCGGCACGCCGCGAATGGCGAAGATGCCGGCCTGCGCGGCCTCGATCAGGAACACCGTCTTGTCGTTGGAGCGCGCGGTGACGGTGAGCGTCAGCACGCACTCGTAAACATCGGGCGCGATCTGCTCGCCGCGGGTGCGCAGTCCGATCTCGATTTGCGGCGCCTCGGTCATCTGGAACGATTGCGGCGCGCCGGGATTCTCGAGCGACAGGTCCTTCACGTAGATCTTCTCGATCGCCAGTTGCGCGGGCGCGCCGCCGGCTGGCGCGGCTGCGGGTTGCGAATCCGCTTTCGTGGCGGACGATTCGGCCATGCGTCGAAGGCTCCGGGTGTGGAAAGTAAAGCGCTCGATTCTACGCTACGGAGCTATCAGGCACCGCGAGCCGCGTCCCCGGCGAGGAGTGCGTTCAACGCGCCCGCGCGATCGAGCGCTGCGAGCTCGTCGTAGCCGCCGACGTGATGCTCGCCGATGTAGATCTGCGGCACCGTCCTGCGGCCCGTCCGCTTCATCATCGCGATGCGCTGGCGCGGCTCCTCGTCGACCCTGATCTTCTCGATGTCGGTGACGCCCCGCGTCTCGAGCAAGCGCTCCGCGCGCACGCAATAGCCGCAATACGCCGTCGTGTACATGGTCACGCGCGGGTTCAGCGTTGTTCATTCGACTTATTTCGCGAGCGGCAGCCCGGCTTCCTTCCACGCGCGCACGCCGCCGCGCAGCGATTGCACGCGCGTGAAACCGAGCTGCGCGAGCGCCGCCACGGCGGCCCCGCCGCGCGTGCCGCGATCGCAATAGACGATCACCGGACGCGCGGTGTACTTGGCGAGTCTCCGCGCCGCGATTCTTCAATTGGGACAGCGGGATGTGCAGCGCGTTCGGGAGCCGGCCACCCGCGAGCTCGTTCGGCTCGCGCACGTCGAGCACCAGCGGATTCTCGCTGTTGAGAAGACGCGTGGCGTCGAGCGTGCCGATCTCGCGCGACGGCGACAGCCGGCGCTGCAGCAGCGGCCACAGCAGCATCGCGCCGGAAATGACGAACACCAGGACGAGCGGCCAGTTCCGGGTGATGAAAACTCGCGAGTGCGGGCAATGACGGCAAGGTGTCCAGGACAAAGTCTAAAATGATAGCTTACCGGGCATTCCCGACACCGATCCGACGGCCGCCGGCGATGCGGACCGCGGTCCATTCCCTATCGTCATGGACGTTCGCGAACCCTCCCCCGTCGCCCGCGGCACGCGCGACGCGACGCCGTGCCGGCCGTGCACCCGGTGGTGCTGCTGATCCTCGACGGCTTCGGCTGCCGCGAGGACGCGCCCGACAACGCGATCACGCGCGCCGATACGCCGCGCTGGCGCGAGCTGCTCGCGACGTGCCCGCATACGACGATCGACGCATCGGAGCTGCGCGTCGGGCTTCCCGAAGGCCAGATGGGCAATTCGGAAGTCGGCCACCTCAACATCGGCGCGGGCCGCGTCGTCTACCAGGATTTCACGCGGATCGACGTCGCGATCCGCGACGGGCAATTCGCGCGCAATGCGGTGCTGGCCGACGCCGTCGACACCGCGCGTGCGGGCAACGCGACGCTGCACGTGCTCGGGCTTTTGTCGCCGGGCGGCGTGCACAGCCACGAGCGTCAACTGGCCGCGATGGTGGAGATGGCGGCGTCCGCGCGGCGTTGCCGCGGGTTGCGGTGCACGCATTCCTCGACGGGCGCGACACGCCGCCGCGCAGCGCCGGCGCGTCGCTCGACTTCATGGAGAGCGTTTGCGCACGCTTTCGCGAACGCACGGATCGCCTCGCTCTGCGGGCGCTATTACGCGATGGACCGCGACAAGCGCTGGGAGCGGGTTGCCCCGGCGTACGCGCTGATCGTCGACGGCGCCGCGGCACACGTCGCCGCGACGGCGCGCGCCGGACTGGAAGCGGCGTATGCGCGCGGCGAAAGCGACGAATTCGTGCAGGCGACGGCAATTACCGACGCGCGGGGCGCGACGACGCGCATGCAGGACGGCGACGTCGTCGTCTTCATGAACTTCCGCGCCGATCGCGCGCGCGAGCTGACCCGCGCGCTGACCGATCCCGCCTTCGACGGCTTTCCGCGGCGCGCGCGTCCCGCGGCTCGCGCGCTTCGTGTGCCTGACGAATTACGGCGACGAGTTCAAGCGGCTTCCCGTCGCGTTCGCGCCGCAAATCCTCTCGAACAGCTTCGGCGAGTACCTCGCGCACCGGCATCTGCATCAACTGCGGATCGCCGAGACCGAGAAGTACGCGCACGTGACGTATTTCTTCAACGGCGGAAGCGAGGCCGTCTACCCGGGCGAGGACCGCATCCTCGTCCCGTCGCCGAAGGTCGCGACGTACGACCTGCAGCCGGAGATGAGCGCCGGCGAAGTGACCGACCGGCTGCGTCGAGGCGATCGGCAGCGGGCGCTACGACGCGATCGTCTGCAACTACGCGAACGCCGACATGGTCGGGCACACCGGCAACTTCGAGGCGGCGAGGCGCGCGATCGAAACGCTCGACGCGTGCATCGGCCGGGTCGTGGACGCGGCGCGCGCCCATGGCGCGCGAGGTCGTGATCACCGCCGGACCATGGCAACGCCGAGCGCATGCACGACGACACGACCGGCCAGGCGCACACGGCGCACACGCTGAACCTCGTGCCCTGCGTCTACGTCGGCCGCCCGGCGACGATGATCGCAGGCGGCGCGCTGCAGGACGTCGCGCCGACGCTGCTTGCGATCATGGGGTTGCCGAAGCCGGCGCGAGATGACCGGCCATTCGCTGGTGCGGCTTTAGGACGAAACATCCCGCGACATGAAACGAAACGGGCCCGGCGGAACTTAATGGCGTGTCCGGCGGACAAAGGCCCGAACCCGAAACGGCGATCAACGCCGTCACCTGCCCGAACGATCCTCCTCCGGCCGGTACTGGCTCTCTTCAATAATTCCAAAGGACGCCTGTGCACCACAGCGGCAAGCGGCACCGTCGCTACGCGCGGGCGAGCTTTTTCGCGGATGACGATTGAAGTTCCGCACGGGGGCGGGCGTATACTTTTGCCCGGATGACATTCCGTCCTGGTTCGTGAAGGCGCGAACCTCGTGAATCCAGGGCGGTCGACGAGAACGAAACAGAGGTTGGCGATGCGCGATGGCATGAAGAAGGCAGGCTGGATCGGCATGGGTGCGGTGCTCGGGTTGTTGCTGAGCCTCAACCTTTCGGTGTTCGCGCAACGCGAAACGCGGCTGCCGATTCCTTACGAGGATCTGCAGCTCCTCTCGGCGGTATTCGGCAAGATCAAGACGGATTACGTCGAGCCGGTCTCGGACGACAAGCTCATCCACGAAGCGATCAACGGCATGGTGCGCGGCCTCGATCCGCACTCGGACTTTCTCGACGCCGAAGCATTCCACGAGCTGCAGGTCGACACCCAGGGCAAGTTCGGCGGACTCGGCATCGAAGTGGGCATCGAGGACGGCGTGATCCGCGTCGTGTCGCCGATCGAGGACACGCCCGCGTTCAAGGCCGGGATCAAGCCCGGCGATCTCATCGTCAAGATCGACGACATGGCCACCCGCGGCATGCCGCTGTCGAAGGCCGTGGAGAAGATGCGCGGCAAGCCCGGGACGCCGGTGGTGCTGACGGTCGTGCGCAAGGACGTCGATGCGCCGTTGACGTTCACGCTGCTGCGCGCAGGAAATCAACGTCAAGAGCATCCACGCGAAGGCGCTCGAGCCCGGCTACGGCTACATCCGCGTACGCAAATTCCAGGAAGATACCGGCAGCGATCTCGCCAAGGCGATCAAGCGAGCTTTATGCGAGCGGCCCGCTCAAGGGGCTCGTGCTCGACCTCCGCAGCGACCCGGGCGGCCTGCTGAACCAGGCGGTCGCCGTGTCGTCGGCGTTCCTGCCGAAGGATGCGCTCGTCGTCTACACCGATGGCCGCACGCCCGACGCGCATATGCGTCTGACCGCGAACCGCGAGAATTACGTGCGCCGGGGTCGACGACTACCTGAGCGATCTGCCGGCCGGCGTCAAGACGGTGCCGATGGTCGTGCTCGTCGACGCCGGAACGGCGTCGGCGTCGGAAATCGTCGCCGGCGCGCTGCAGGACCACAAGCGCGCGACGGTGCTCGGGGCGCAGACGTTCGGCAAGGGCTCGGTGCAGACGATCCTGCCGCTCGGCAACAACACCGGGCTGAAGCTCACGACGGCGCGCTACTACACGCCGTCGGGCCGCTCGATCCAGGCGAAGGGCATCGAGCCCGACATCCCGGTCGACGACGGCCGCGATTCGCCGAATCGCATCCGCGAGGCGAACCTCGAGCATCATCTCGATCGTCCCCGGCGACGACCCTGCGCCCGAAGCCGGCCGTGCTCGGCAAGGGGCCGGCCGCTGCCGCGCCGGAGGTCAAGGCCATGCCGAAGCCCGCCGGCCAGGCGGACGCGCTGCCGCCGCGGCTCGACTTCGGCTCCGACGATGATTTCCAGCTCAAGCAGGCGATGAATCACCTGAAGGGCTTGCCGGTCATCGACTCGATGAAGGCGCTGTCCGCGCAGGCGAAGACGCAGTAACGGATAGTCGTCGGTAACAGCAAAGCCCGGCACCGTCGCCGGGCTTTCGTCGATATCTGGCGGCCCGTGCACGACGTGGATGACCGCAACTCCTCCGCTACAGCCGGCACATCCTCCTCGACGAGCTCGGGCCGGATGCGCAGGCCCGATTCGCCGCCGCGCGTGCGCTGGTCATCGGCGTCGGCGGACTCGGCGCGCCGGTCGCGCAATTTCTCGCAGCGGCGGGCGTGGGCACGCTCACGCTCTGCGACGCGGATCGGGTCGATCTCACGAACCTGCAACGCCAGATCCTCTACGCGACCGCATGACGTCGGTCAGCCGAAAGTCGAGGCCGCGGCCGCGCGTCTCGCCGCGATCAACCCCGAAGTTGCGATACGGCCGCTGGCCGAGCGCGTCGACGGCGACCGGCTCGCGACGCTCGTGGCGAACGCGGACGTCGTCGTCGATTGTTGCGACAATTTCGAGACGCGCCATGCGGTGAACCGCGCGTGCGTCGCGGCGGGCAAGCCGCTCGTTTCCGGCGCGGCGATCCGCTTCGACGGCCAGGTCGCCGTCTTCGACGCACGCGATCCGGCGAGTCCCTGCTACCACTGCCTGTTCGGCGAAGGCGACGAGACTCGAGGAAACGCGCTGCGCAACGATGGGCGTGTTCGCGCCACTCGTCGGCATCGTCGGCGCGACGCAGGCGGCCGAAGCGCTCAAGCTGCTCGCGGGTATCGGCGAATCGCTCGCCGGCCGGCTGCTGCTCCTCGACACATTGGCGATGCAATGGCGGGAGCTGCGCGTGCCGCGAGATCCGGAGTGCGCGGTCTGCCGCGCGCGCAAATAAATGGGGTCAGAGCGAAGTCAGCGCGATTCGGTGTCGGAGGTGTAATTATTCCGGGTTGATTTTCCGGAATAATTACACCTCCGACACCGAATCGCGCTGACCCCATTTATTTCCCAGCGACCAGGCGCTCGCAGGCGCCCACTTCGCCGTCGCGCGCCTGCGCGCCCGCCCAGGCGCCGAATTGCTCGACGCCGCGCGAGCGTGTCGACGGCGCCGGAGACTCGAGCGCCGTCGCGAAATCGGGCTGCGCCTGCGCGCAGCGCGCGCTCGCCTCGAGAATGCTTGCATGGCGCGCCTGCGCCGCGGCGCGGGCGGCCGGCTCGGCGGCGTTCGTTTCGGCGATGCGAGCGCCGGCGCGTTGCAGCGCAAAGGTTGCACCGCGCGTCATCATCGCCTCGCCCAACCTGGCGCACGCGGCTTTCATCCGATCGCTGCGCTCGCCAGGTTCGGCGCAGACCGCGCGCAACGACGTCGTCCACGGCAGGTCCCGCTGCGCCGCATAGTTCGCCGCCGCCTTCGCCTTGACCGCAGGATCGACGTCCATCGGCAACGGGCGCAGATAATTCCACCAGTGCAGCGCGCCCTGCGACCAGTAGTCGTCGAACCGCCGCGCCGCCGCCGCCTCCTCGACGTTGCTCGCCGCGAGGTCGAGCTCGCCGCGCAGGCGAGCGCGCTCGGCCAACAGCACCGACGGAACGCCGTTGTCGTTGTCGCGGCGCGCCCAGTCGGCGAGCCGGTCGACCGCTTCGCAGGACGCGAGCTGCGGTCGGACGCGGACGAGGCAGGCGCTGGCGAGCGACGCCTGATAGAGCCGCTCCTGCGGCGCCGCCGTGCGGGCGTCGGTGTAATGCCGGACCTGCGATTCGATGTCCGTCGTATCGAGCTCGCCGGCGAGCCATGCCGCTCGGCGGCTCGCTCGCGGTGAGTAGACGCAAGCGCAAATCGGCGTCGAGCTGGTTCAACGCGGCCTGCCAGCGCGATGGCGGCCCTTCGGCGGCCCGCGCCTCGACGCCTTTCGGCGACTGCGTCAGCGTGCCGGCAGGCGCCACGGGCAGCGGCGGCTGCGCAACCGAAGGACCGAGCGGCGTCACCGCGCGCGGCGCGGGAAGCATCGGCGGCCGCTCGGGCAACGGCTGTGCAATCCCCGGCGACGCGGCGCAGGCGAGCGCCACGGCCAGCGCCAACGATCGAAAAAGCATGTCGTTCATCATCCGAACAGGAACTTGCGTTGCAAAGGCCAACCATCCTGCGGTGAACGTTTGAAACCGGTTTTCGCAAACAGTTGCCAGCGACCGATCACATAGGCCATCAAAACCGCCGCGTCGGCGCTGGCGTCGCCGTGCCACGCGTTGGCGGCCTGCGCGATCCGCAGCGATTGCCGCATCGTCGCCTCGAGCTTGTCGACGAGCTGGTTGATTCGCGCCTGCAGCCGCTCGTCCTCGTTCACCAGCGCATCGCCGATCAGCACGCGCGTCATCCCCTGGTTCTTCTCGGCGAAGCGCAGCAGCATGACGACGGTCTGCTCGGCCTGCGCGACGCCGTCCTCCGACTCGGACTGGATCTTGTTGACCAGCGAAAATACCGTCGACTCGATGAACTCGATCAGTCCCTCGAACATCTGCGCCTTGCTCGCGAAATGCCGGTAGAGCGCGGCTTCCGACACCGCGAGCTTCGCCGCGAGCGCCGCGGTCGTGACCTTCTCGCCGCGCGGCGCCTCGAGCATCGTCGCCAGCGTCTGCAGGATCTGCAGCCGCCGCTCGCCCGGTTTGGTCGCCATGCGCGTCGCGTCCGTCATGCGCCCGCGCGTGGCGGCGCGTCGTCGGCGCGGATCATCGTCCCGACGCCTTCGTTGGTGAGGACTTCGAGCAGCAGCGCATGATCGACGCGTCCGTCGATGATGTGCGAGCTCTTGACGCCGTTCTTCACCGCATCGAGCGCCGAGCCCATCTTCGGCAGCATGCCGCCGTGAATCGTGCCGTCCGCGAACAGCGCGTCGATTTCGCTCGCCGTGAGGCCGGTCAGCAGCTTGCCGTTCTTGTCGAGCACGCCGACGGTATTCGTCATCAGCACGAGCTTTTCCGCCTTTAGCGTCTCGGCGAGCTTGCCGGCGACGAGATCGGCATTGATGTTGTAGGCCTCGCCCTCGGCGCCGACGCCGATCGGCGCGATCACCGGAATGAAGTCGCGCGAATCGAGCAGGCTGATGAGCTCGGGATCGATGCGCTCGATTTCGCCGACGAGCCCGATGTCGATCAGCCGACCCTCTTCGGTCGCGCTCTTGAGCAGCATCTTGCGCGCGCGGATGAACGCGCCGTCCTGCCCCGTGAGTCCCACCGCCTTGCCGCCCTGCTGGTTGATGAGCCCGACGATTTCCTGGTTGAGCTCGCCCAGCACCATCTCGACGACGTTCATCACTTTCTCGTCGGTGACGCGCATTCCCTGCCTGAACTCGCTCCGGATGCCCATCTTGGTCAGCAGGTCGCCGATCTGCGGACCGCCGCCGTGAACGACGACCGGATTCATCCCGACGAGCTTCAGCATCACGACGTCGCGCGCGAAGCCGGCCTTGAGCGCTGACTCGGTCATGGCGTTGCCGCCGTACTTGATGACGATCGTGCGGTCGTGGAAGCGGCGGATGTAGGGCAGCGCCTCGGCCAGGAGTTGCGCCTTGACGGCGGCGTTGACGGCGTCGATGGGCATCGGAAATGGGCGTTGCAGGTGCCGCGGAATTGTACGCCCGAACCCGAAAGACCCGCTTGCGGCGCGCGCTTCCGGACGAGTGAGCGCCTACAAAAACGCCGCTCGCGGCTGGCCGATTTGCTATTGTTGCCGCCCATGTCGAGCTACCTGCCGGACGCCGTCCCGCTGTCCGAGATCCGCCGCGTGCTCGTCACGAAGCTGCGCCACCACGGCGACGTGCTGCTGACCTCGCCCGTCTATTCGACGCTGAAGCGCGCGGCGCCGCAGGTCGAAATCGATGCGCTCGTCTACCTCGAAACGGCGCCGATGCTCGCCAACCACCCCGCGATCGCCCGCATCCACACGATCGATCGCGACTGGAAGCGGCGTGGGACCGTCGCCCACGCACGCGCCGAAGGACGGCTGTTGCGCGAGCTCGTTGCGCGCCGCTACGACCTGCTGCTGCACCTGACCGAGCATCCGCGCGGGCTGACGCTCGCCCACCTGCTGCGCCCGCGCTTCGCGGTGACGCGGGAACGCGCGGACGGCGGCTGGCTCTGGCGCCGGCGCTTCACGCATTTCTATCGGCTGCCGCGGCAAACGCCACGGCATGCCGTCGAGGCGAATCTCGACGCGCTGCGCCGGATCGGCGTCTACCCGGATGCGGCGGACAAGAAGCTCGTGCTCGTCCCCGATGCGGCCGCGCATGCGAAGGCGGATGTGCTGCTGCGCGAGCACGGCCTTGCGCCGATGAACTTCGTGCACGCGCATCCCGGCTCGCGCTGGCGCTTCAAGTGCCAGCCGGCGGCGAGCAGCGCAGCGCTCTTCGACCGGATCGTCGCGGGCGGACATCGGCTCGTCATCACCGGCGCACCGGATTCGAGCGAGCGCGCGCTGATCGACGAGATACGCGCGATCGTTTCGCCGTCGACGCGCGCGCAACTCGTCGATCTCGCCGGCCAACTGACGCTGCCGGAAGTCGCGGCCCTCACCGCCCGGGCGCGCGCGTTCGTCGGCGTCGACTCGGCGCCGATGCACATCGCCGCTGCGATGGGGACGCCCACGCTGGTGCTGTTCGGTCCCTCCGGCGAGCACGAGTGGGGGCCATGGATGGTGCCGCAGCGCGTCGTCGTGTCCGGCGCGTATCCCTGCCGTCCGTGCGGCATCGACGGTTGCGGCGGCGGCAAGGTGTCCGAATGCCTGACGACGCTCGACGTCGCCGTTGTGTACGCACAATTCGAAGCGCTGCTCGGCGAAACGCGCGCGCGTCGCGGCGCCGCGTGACTGACGTGCAGCTCGTCGTCATCCGCCAGCGCTACACGCCCTTCGGCGGCGCCGAGCGATTCGTCGAGCGAGCGCTGTCGGCACTGGCGGCACGCGGCGTCGAGCTCACGCTGCTCACGCGACGATGGCCCCGAGATGCGCAGCACCTGTTCACTCCGATCATCGTGAACCCGCCTTACGTCGGTCGCCTGTGGCGCGATCGAGGTTTCGCCCGTGCTGTCCGCGCCGCCGTGGCGACATCGGACGCGACGCTCGTCCAGTCGCACGAACGGATCGACTGCTGCGATCTTTACCGCGCCGGCGACGGATTGCATTCGGTCTGGCTCGACGAGCGGCTAGTCGGCGCGACTGCCGTAGAGCGCCTGCGCGTGCGAGCGAGTCCCTACCACCGTTACGTTCTCGACGCCGAGCGCCGTCTCTTCGCGAGCAAGCGGCTGAAGGCGGTGATCTGCATTTCGCGGATGGTGCAAAACGACATTCGCGAACGCTTCGGCATGGCGGTCGAGCGCCTGCCGATCATCTATAACGCGGTCGACGGCGAGGCGTTCAGTCCGCGGCTTTGCGTTGCTCGCGCCGCCACCCGGACGGCGCTGGGGATCGACGACGAACGCGTCGTCTTTCTTCTTGTCGGTTCCGGGTACGAACGCAAGGGCGTCGGCCGCGCGATCGAAGCGCTCGCGAGCGTGCCCGCGCCGGCGCATCTCGTGGTCGTCGGCCACGACCGCAATCCGGCCCGATATATCGCGCTCGCCCGGCGGCATGGTGTCGGCGCGCGTGTCACGTTCGCCGGCCCGCAAGCGGATCCCAGGCCATACTACGGCGCGGCGGACGTATTCCTGCTGCCGACGCTCTACGATCCGCTATCGAACGCGGTGCTCGAGGCGCTGGCCTGCGGGCTGCCGGTCGTTACGAGTACCCGCTGCGGCGCCGGTGAACTCGTCGCCGCCCATCGGGCGGGAATCGTCTGCGGGGCTCGCGACATCGCAGCGATCGCTGATGCGATGCGCGGGCTGCTCGCGCAGTCGGTGCGTGAGCGCGCGGCGGCCGGCGCGCTTTGCGCCGTGTCGAACCTCACGCCCGACGCGATGGCCGCGCGACTGATCGACCTTTATCAGGCAATGCTCGACAGCGGCGGCGGCGCAACGCGTTGACCCGCCGCGGTCGAGCGGTCGCATCGCGTTGCGTTATACTGACACGACGACAGCGCGCTCTCAGCTTCCTCTTGCAGCCTCTGCCTCCTCTGCATCTTCCTCCTGCCGCCGGCGACCTGTAGCGTGGTACGCGCGCCCGCGATCCTCCTTCTTCGATGAAGGGTTCGGTTCTCTACTTCCGTCTGCTGCGTTACGTCCGGCCTTACCGCTGGGTCTTCGGGGTCACCGTGATCGGGATGATCGCCGTGGCGGCGGGCGATCTGCTCCTCGCGTACCTGGTGATTCCGATCGTACGCAATTTCCAGAATCCGGACCCGGTGCGAACCTCGTGGCTTCCGTTCACGGTGGTCGGCGTATTTCTGTTTCGCGGCGTCGGCTCCTACATTTCCGAGTACGGAATGGGCTGGACCGGGTACCGCGTCGTGTTCGACCTTCGCCGCGACCTCATCGGCAAGCTGCTGCGCCTGCCGACACCGTTTTACGACACCCACCCCACGGGCGTCGTGCAGTCGAAGATCTCGTTCGATGCGCACCAGCTTGCCGCAGCGGCGTCGGGAACGATCACCAACGCATTGCGTTCGACCTTTACCGTCATCGCGAGCTTCGGTTATCTGCTTTGGATCAACTGGAAGCTGACAATCCTCACGGTGGTGGTGATTCCGATCGTCGCGGTGGTCATTCGCTACTTCAGCCGGCGTCTTCGTCGCATTGCCCACGACATCCAGAGCCGGACGGGCTCGCTCACCCACGTGCTCGAGGAAATGATCGTCGGGCACCGCGTCGTGCGGATATTCGGCGGCGAGTCCTACGAGCGCGACCGCGCGGTGGCCGCCGCGAATCGGCTGCGCGTCGCGATGTCCAAGGAATCGGCGGCCGCCGCGGCGAGTTCGCCATTGACGGTGTTTCTCGCGGCGTGCGCCGTCGGCTTCATCATCTGGGTCGCACTCAGGCAGAACGTACAGGGATCGCTCGACTTCGCGGTTTTCCTGTCGTACGTCGTCGCCCTGCTCACGCTGCTCGATCGCCTGAAGGGGCTCTCGGGAATCAACGCGTCGATCCAGCGCGGGCTTGCCGCGGCCGAAAGCATTTTCGGCCTGCTCGATCACGACGAGGAGTCCGATACCGGAACGGTCGTGCTCGATCATTGCCGCGGCGAGGTCCGTCTCGATCGCGTGTCGCTGCGCTATCCGGGCAATGAACGCGAGGCGTTGACCGACGTGTCGCTGACCGTCGCTCCCGGCGAAACGGTCGCGCTGGTCGGCGCGTCGGGCAGCGGCAAGACGTCATTGGTCAACCTCATTCCGCGCTTTTATGAACCCACCGCCGGCCGTCTGTTCATCGACGGCCACGACGTATCGACGCTTCAGCGCGCGAGCCTGCGCGCGCAGATCGCAATGGTGTCGCAGGACGTGCTGCTGTTCAACGACACGATCGCCGCCAACATCGCGTACGGCGCGATGGCCGGCGCGAGCCACGAGGCGATCGAGGGAGCGGCGTCCGCGGCGCACGCACTCGATTTCATCCGCCTGCTGCCGGAGGGCTTCGACACGCAGGTGGGCGAGCACGGCATCCGGCTATCGGGGGGTCAGCGCCAACGCGTTGCCATCGCGCGGGCGTTGCTCAAGAACGCGCCGCTGCTGATCCTGGACGAGGCGACCTCGTCGCTCGATTCGGAATCCGAGCGGCTGGTCCAGGATGCGCTCGAGGAATTGATGCGCGGCCGCACGACCATTGTCATCGCGCATCGCCTGTCGACCATCGAGCATGCCGATCGTATTATCGTGCTCGAGCACGGACGGATCGTCGAGACCGGAACGCATCGCGAATTGCTGAAGCGTGACAAGGTCTACGCGCGCCTGCACCGCCTGCAGATGGCCGACGACGTTTCCGTCGCCACGGCGCAAGTCGAATGAGCCGAGGAATGAGCGCCACCTTCGCGGACGTCGCCGCGCAACGCGCTGCGCGACTTCCATGATGCCCGCGTTGGCGAGCCGCAGTGGCTGAAGTCGGCGACACCGCTGCATGCGGTCGGCGTCTGGCATTGGATCGAGGCGAATCACCGGTTCAACTCGCTGTTGTGGGACGAGGAGGACCTGGCGCGTCGCGTCGACGTCGGCGACGCCGGAATTGCCGCCAACAAGCGCGCGATCGACGGCTACAACCAGCAGCGCAACGACGCGATCGAGCGGATCGACGAAGCGTTGCTCGCCCGAATCGAAGCCGTTACCCCGCTGGCCCGCGCGTGGCACAACTCCGAGACGGCCGGCGCCATGATCGATCGCCTGTCGATCCTCGCGCTGCGAACGTTCCACATGGGCCGCGAAGCGAACCGCGACGATGCCGCCGATGCGCAGCGCGTGTCGTGGCGCGACCGCCATGCGCGATTGATGGTCCAGCGCAATGACCTCGAGCGGTGTCTCGATACGCTCCTCGCGGAAGCCGCCGCGGGCCGCGCATTCTGGAAAGTGTATCGCCAGTTCAAGATGTACAACGACGCGGACCTCAATCCCTACCTGCGAGGACGCCCGCGCTGACGTCGGTCGCCGGTCGAGGCGCGTCGAGCAGCGAATCGATCGCGGCGGTCACCGCCGCAAGATCGATCGCTTCCATGCAAAGGGCGCGTTCGCAGCCGCCAGGCGGCGCGCCGGGCATGCGCTCGCAGCGCCTGACCCAGGGGATGACGCGAAAGAACTGGACCTGCTGATCGCGGCAGGGGAACGGATCGACCGTCACCGCACGGTAGGGACTGTTGGCGAAAAAATCGCCGGCGCCGCAAATCACCGCCGAACCGGGTCCGAACAGCGCAACGGTCGGCACGCCGACGACCCGCCCCAGATGCGCGACACCGGTGTCCGGCGCCACCAGCAGGCGCGCACGCGCGACGAGATGCCAGAGCTCCGCGAGCGCAAGGGTGCCGGAGAAGCGAGGATGCCGCGTATCGGCGCCGATCGCGTCGAGCAGCGATGCTTCGCCGGGACCGACGGTCCATACCGGAAGCATGCCGCGCCGCACCAGCGCGTCGGCCAGCGCGCGCCAACGCGCAGGCTCCCAGAGCTTGAGCGGCGTGCTCGCGCCGACGTGAAGGACCGCGTAATTCCCGTCGATGCGCGCGCGACCGGAGTCGGCGGGCGGCGGCCAGTCGGCGGGCGCATAGGTGCAGGTCGCCGGGCCATCCACCAGAGAGGCCGCCGTCTCGCCGAACGCCGTCGGCCGATCCGAGTACGGAACAACCTTGTCGATCGGCCAGTTCTTGTGCGCGGGCCGGTCGCCCGCAAGACCGACGATCCACGACGCGCCGATTGCACGTGCAAGCCACGACCAGCGGTTGTCGGCAGGCAGGATGACGAGATCGAAGCGTGGCGCGCGCAGCAGCGGCCAGAACGTCGCGAGATCGCCCGGATCGAACGGGTGTGCGCGCACGTCGTAGGGTCGCCCCGCATAGAGTGGCGCAAAGTTTCTGGCCACGGTCATCACGATCTCGGCCGACGGGTGCCGATCGCGCAGCTTGGCCAGCAACGGCGTCAGCATCAGCGTGTCGCCGAGCAGCAGATGATGCAGTACGAGGATGCGGCGCGGACCAGCCGGCGCCTGGCGCCGGAATCTCCAGCGCGCGAGCGCGAGCGCGAGCACGACCGCGCGCATGCGTCCGCGGCTATGCCGCATGCGACGCTTCCTGCGCCAACTGCTTCAAGCACTCGTCGAGCATCAGCAACGACAGCACCTGTTCGGCCAGCGCCGGCGTCCGGCGGTAAGCGGCGATCATCGCGCCGGTGCGCGCCGCGTCGAGTTGCCCGCTCGTCCGCTCCGCCAGCGACGCGCCCGCGGTTGCCATTCGCTCGGCGAGGTCGCTTGTGAGCCAATCGCGCAGCGGTGGATTGAAGCCGCGCTTCTTGCGTGCGAATACGCCCAGTTGTTCCAGTCCCGGCGCGAGCGATGCCAGCAAGCGTTTCGGTGGCCGCGTAAAGCGCAGCGTGCGACGGCAGCGCGAGTATTGCCTCCACGAAGCGATGGTCGAGCAGCGGCGCCCGCAACTCCAGGCCGTGCGCCATCGTGCAGAGGTCCGCCTTGCGCAGCACGTACTCGGGAAGATAGTTCGCGAAATCCCGGCCCAATAACCGTCCGATGTCCGATCGCGCCGCGAGATCCGGCTCTCGCCAGAAATGCGCCGGGAATTCACGGACGGCAGGTTGCAGGAAGCGGCGCTGATTCGGCGTCAGGCCCGAAAACCGCATCGCGTACGCGGACTCCCAGTCCAGCGAAAGTTCGGCTGCCACCTTGCGCCACCCCTTCGGACGCGGGTCCGCCAACGTAGGCAACGGCACGCGCAAACGACCGCGCCACGCGTTGCGCAGATGTTTCGCGACGCGCTTGTAGCCCCCGAACAACTCGTCGCCGCCGTCGCCGCCGAGCACCACCTTCACTTCGGCGGATGCGGCGCGCGCGAGATACCAGGTCGGGAACGCCGAGGGATCGGCGAACGGCTCGTCCAGCGCCGCGACGATCGTCGCGAAATCGTCGCGAATCGTCGTCGGAATGACCACGTCCTCGCTCGGGAATCCGAGCGCTTTCGCGGTGGCATGCGCATACGGGCTTTCGTCGTAGGAGGAACCGGGAAAGGCCGCGCAGAACGCACGCAGTGCCCGAATGGCCGGTCGCGGCGAGCCGGCTTGCGATGGCCGCCGAATCCACGCCTCCCGACAGAAACAGTCCGAGCGGCCGGTCGGCGACGAGCCGGAGCTCGATCGATTGATCGAGCAGCGCGCCGCAATCCGCGCCAAACGGCGTTTCCGGCACCCAGTAGCGGAAGCGTGCAAGCTCGCCCGTATCGAGCGCGTATTCGAGGCGATGCGCGTTGGGCAGCCGCGCAATGTCGGCAAACACCGTGCGCGGCGCCGGAATGTAGCGGTGCGCGAGGTACGCGTCGATGGCGTCGGGCGCCAGGGCGCGCCGATCCTCCGGCAGCCACGGCAGCACGCTGCGTACGGTCGATCCGAAGGCCAGCGACGATCCGATGTGGGCGTAGACCAGCGGCTTGAGTCCCAGCCGGTCGCGCACCAGATGCGTACGGCGGGTGCGAAAGTCGACGAGCGCGAACGCGAACATCCCGCGCAACCGCGCGAGCAGACCGTCGATGCCATAGGCCTCGTACGCGCGGAGAATGAACTCGGTGTCGGACCGGGTGCGGAACCGCACGCCGCGCGCTTCGAGCAAGCGCGCTTCGTCCTGCCACCCGTAGACTTCGCCGTTGTAGCTTAGCCAGAGCGTGGAATCGTCGTTGCTCATCGGCTGGTCGGCTTCGGGGCGCGGATCGATGATGGAAAGCCGCGCGTGGACGAGTGCGCAACGCGCCGGCAGCGTTGCGTCGCCGATGCGTGCCGTCGGCATCGAAGGCCACGATATGCTGTGCATCCGGACCGCGCGCGCGCAACGCGTCGAGCATGCGGGCCCGCACCGCGGCCGTGACCGGCCGCCCGAAGTGACCGGCGATTCCGCACATCAGCGTGCGCGCGCCGCAGCGCGATCGAATATCGCTTCCATCGCATCGAGCATCGCGTCGATGCCGAAATGCGTCTGCGCGTACGCGTGCGCGACGCGGCCCATCCGCTCGCGCTGTCGCGCGGTCGTTCATCAGCGTCGCCAGCGCCTGCGCAAGTGCGCGTGGATTGCGCGGCGGCACGAGCAGCCCGGTTTCGCCGTCCACGACGGCCTCGGCAATCGCTCCGACCGGCGTCGAGACGGCGGGCAGTCCGCAAGCCGCGGCCTGCATCAGGCTTTGCGGCACGCCTTCGTCGCCATACGAAGGCAGCACCGCGATGTCGAGGCACGCAAGCCAGGCCGGTACATCGTCCTGGTTGCCCGTGAATCGCACGTCGGCGTCGCAGCGCGAGCTCACGCACGCGCTCTGCAAGATGCGCGCGGCGCGGCCCGTCGCCGATGACGACGAGCTGCCAGCCCGGAATGATCGCCTTCAACTCACGCCATGCCTCGAGCAGGTAATCGTGGCCCTTCCAGTCGCGCAACGTGGCCACGATGCCGACCGACGGGCGCGCGTCGACGCCGCATTGCGCGCGCATCGCGGCGCGGTCGCGCGGCCGGAACCGGACGAGGTCGATGCCGGTGCGCACCGACGTGATCGTCGCCGGATCGTAGCCATTGTGGCGCACCAGCCGCGTCTTGAGCGCTTCGCCGGTGACCACGATGTGCGCCGTCGCGCGCTGGTAGAGCCAGCGCGTCGTCGGCAGGCGGTTGACCGGCGTGGACAGGTGGCGCGTGCGCACCAGCGCGCGGGCGCGCGGCAACGTCGTGCGAGCGAGTGCCGCGAGCCACGCGTCCGTCGAGCTGTGCGCGTTGATCACGTCGAATTCAAAGGCGTGGCGCGCGAGCCACCGGCGCATGGCGACGAGGCCCGGCAGCCGCTTCCACTCGATGGGCAGCGCTTCGACCGACAGTCCGCGCGCGCGCGCGGCGGCAACGATCTGCGCATTGGCCGGTGCGACGAGATGCAGCCGATGGCCGCGTCGCGCCATGCCTTCCATCTCGGTGAGAATCCGCAATTCCTGGCCGCCCCAGCCGGTCGACGCCTCGGTGTGCACGACGTTGAGCTTCACGCCGCCATCCGCCAATCGGGTGCGTGACGGCGGAACCAGCGCTCCAGAATCAGCAGCGCCCACAGCCGGCCGGCATGCTTGCGCCGGCCGCTGCGATGCTCTGCGACCAGGCGACGGAGCGCGGTCGCGCGGAAAACGCCCCGGCGCGCGAGGCCGTCGCCGAGCAGGTGGGATCTCGAGTTCTCCCGCAAGTCGACCGGTCAGCCATTCGCTCAGCGGCATGACGAATCCCTGCTTGTCGCGACCGACAATTGCAGGCGGCAGGTAACGCGACGCCAACCGCTTCAGCAGGAACTTGTGCGTCGTGCCGCGAATCTTGAGTTGTCCGTCGAGTCGCGCGCAAAACTCGACGAGACGATGATCGAGATACGGCACGCGCGCCTCGAGCGAGTGCGCCATCGTCGCGCGATCGACCTTGGTCAGGAGGTCGTCGGGCAGCCACAGCCGCGTGTCGACGTGGAGCAGTCGGTCGAGGTATTGATCCGAGTTGCATTCGGCGTAGGCCTGCGCCGCGAAGTCACCGACATCCGGCGATTCGCGCGGTCGCGTCCAACAGCGAAGGCGCCAGCAGCGACGACTGCGTCAGCGTGTCGAACACGTTCGGGATCGTCCGATAGCGCCGCGGCAGCGGCTCGGCGATCGAGCGCAGCAGGCGATCCTTGCGCGCGCGCTTCGGCAACAACCGGACGAGGGCAGGCAGCGGCGACGCCGGGTGCGCGAGCCAGTGCACGTAGCGTTCCTCGCGCTCTCGCTTGCGATAGTTCGAGTAGCCACCGAACACTTCGTCGGCGCCTTCGCCGGTCAGCACGACCGTCACGTGCTGACGCGCGTATCCGGCGAGCAGCATCGTCGGCAGCGCCGCCTGGTCGGCAAACGGCTCGTCGAAAATGTCGATCCAGTGGTCGAACGCGTCGAGCACGTCGTCCGGCCCGAGCATCACCGCGTGATGGCGGCTCCCGATGTGGCGCGCGACGGCGGCCGCCTCGCGATGCTCGCTGACCGACATCGCCTTTGAATCCGATATTGAACGTGTCGATCGGACGCGCCGCGAATATCGGTCATCAACGCCGCGATCAACGCGGAATCGACACCGCCGCTGACGAACGCACCGACCGGGACGTCGGCGATCAGCATGCCGTCGACCGAAGCGCGCAACTCGCGGTCGAGCGCTGCGGTCGCATCGGTGTCGTCCAGCGCGAACTTGTCGGCATAGTCGGGACGCCAGAAACGACGGATGTCGAGTTTGCCGCCGCGCAGGCGCAGCTCATGGCCCGGCGGCAACTTGCGGATGCCGGCAAAAATGGTATGCGGCGCGGGAACGAACTGACACTCGAGATAAAGCCGCAGCGCGGTCAAATCCAGTTCCCGCGACACCGCGGGATGCGCAAGCAGTGCCTTGATCTCCGAGCCGAAGACGAACGTCGTCGCCATCCCATGCATAGTGGAACGGCTTGACGCCGAGATGATCGCGCGCGGCGAACAGCGTGGCGTCGCGCGCGTCCCAGAGCGCGAACGCGAACATCCCGCGCAGTCGATCGACCATTCGCGCGCCCCACGCGTGCCATCCCGCCAGCAGCACCTCGGTGTCGCCCGACGTGCGAAAACTCCATCCGCCACGCGCAAGCTCCGCGCGAAGATCCCGGAAGTTGTAGATCTCGCCGTTGAACACCACGGTGACCGCGCCGTCGGCGCTCGACATCGGCTGTGCGCTGCCCGCGATGTCGATGACCGACAGTCGCCGATGTCCGAGATGGGCGCGCCCCCGGCAAAACAGGCCACCCGCGTCGGGGCCGCGATGCGCAAGGCGCCCCGTCATCACCGCGAGGGTATCGGATGCGAATGTCGTTTCGCTTACGTAACCTGCAATTCCGCACATATCAGGCGAGGGCAGGCGAATCCGCGACCAGTTGCTCCACGGCCGCCATGATGGCGTCGTCCGGAATCTCGGCAACCGCGTTTCGCGCTTGCAGAAAATGGGCGCGCGGACCGACGGGACCCCATCGATCGGCGGCGCCGGTCGATTGCGGGTCGGCAAAGAGGCCGACGACACCGCCGCGACTCGCCGCGGCGAAATGCATGAGCCCGGAGTCCGGCACGATCGACGTCCTGGCATCGGCAATCAGCGCCAGCGCTTCGGCGAGCGTTCCCCGATGCGGGTGCACGTGCGGCAATCCACGCGCCCGCAGGCGATTGGCGATCTCATCGTCGCCGCGATAAAACGCGGCATCAGTACTGCCGGGTGTCGACAGGAACACCGTTGGCAACGCCCAACGATCGCGAAATCGCGTGGTCCAGCGCAGGATTTGCTCGAAGGTCGGTTGCTTGCATGCGAATCGCGCGCCGATACCCAGCACGATGTAGCGCCCGCGCGCGAGTCCGCGCGCAGCGAGCCATCGTCGCGCGAACGCCTCGCCCTCCACGGGCCAGCGGTACGCAGGTACGGGTGCGCGTGCGGGCGGTTCGATCCGAAGCGGCGCCAGCAGCGACAGTCATGCGCATGATTTCGTGTCCGGCGGACGGGACAGGCAGCGGATCGGTAAGACCGCGACCGTAGCGCGCGGGATCGCGAACGCAGGCAACGACGCGTCGCGCGCCGGTCGCGATCGCGCGCCACACGGCGCGCGGCGACTCCTCGCCGCCCATGGCGATGGCCCAGTCGAAGGACGCGCGCCGGAGCTTCCAGGCCAGCGGCAACTGCGCGAATACGGCCGCGGGACGCACATGGCCATCGTGCCTGACCCGCGGATAGACCCAGATCCGGGCCAACGCCGGATCATCGCGCGCGACCCACGCGTTGTAATCGTTCGCGAGCAAATGGATCTCGACGTCGGGTCGCGCCGCCTTCAGGTGCGCGAAAACCGCAGTCGTGAGCAGCAGATCGCCCAGCTTGTCGCGTTTGACGATGAGTACGCGCATCCGGAAAGGTAGAATTGCGCGTCGCGTTCGACGCGGCTCGGCAGCCCGATGACCCATCATATCAACCGCTGGCTGCTGGCGTTCGCCGTCTGCTACCTGTTCCTGCTGCCGACCAACGCCGTGACGTTCGCGCGCTCGGTCGCGTTCGGCGGGGCCGGATTGTGCGCGGTCATCGCGTACTTCATGGCGTCCCGCAACGCGGCGACGCGTATCCCGCTCGCGGGGCCCGCGATCCTCGTGCCGCTTGGCGTCTGGGCCACGTGGTCGTGCGCGTCGCTCGCGTGGTCGATCGACGTTGGCTATTCCGAAGGTCAGCTCGCGCGCGAAGTGATGGACAGCCTGCTTGCGATGCTCGTGTTCTACGTCGCGGGGCGCGATGCGCGCAGTTTACGGGTGCTGATCGGCACGGCGCTGGCGAGCTTTGCGTTCTTCGCGCTGCTGGCGATCGGCATGGACATCGTCCTCGGCGCGTGGGACGCGGGTCGCTTTCATCAGGGCGTCGGCGCGTGGTCAACGTGGCTCGTGCTGATCGCGCCGTTCCTGTTCGCGCTGATCGCCCCGCCGCCCGCGGGTTTTGGCGGTGGCGCCCGCGTGCTGATCGCTCGGACTTCTGCTGCTCGCGCTGCTGCTCGCGACGGCCCGGATGACCGACAACCGGATCGTGTGGATCGCGCTTGCGGTCGCGTTCGCCACGGCATCGCTGATCGCCGCGTTGCGCTGGCCGCAAACGTTCATCCGTACGCCGATGCGCTGGCTCGCGCCGCTCGCCGTGCTGCTGATCGTGCTGGGGCTCGCCTTCACGGACGTGCTGGACGAGCGGGCGCAGGCGGCCGGCAGAACCGAGGCGAGCGTCGTCGGCGCGATCGAGCACGACCCGCGCATCGTGCTGTGGGAGCACGTCAAGGACCGGATAGCGGCACGGCCGTGGACCGGCTACGGGTTCGGCCGGCGCATCCTCGCCGAACCGCTCGCGGAAGAACTGGGCAATCCGCTGCTCGCCCATGCGCACAACGTGTTCGCGAGCCAGTGGCTGCAAACCGGACTGATCGGAATGTCGGCATTCACGGCATTTCTCGCGGCGCTCGCGCTGCGCTACTTCCGATTCGTCCGTTCGCGCGACGACACGCTCGCATTCGTCGGCGTCGTCGGCATCGCGCTCATCGCCGGTTTCGTCGCCAAGGACCTGACCGACGACTTCCTGTTTCGCAGCAATGCGAAGGAGCTGTGGGCGATGACGGCGTTCCTGCTCGGCTATGGCATGCGGCGTGAACGAATCCTTGCCGCCGGCGACGTGCCGACGCTGGCCGGGCGTTCGTCGCTCGATCGGCGCGCGGCGCCGCAGCCCGCGAACGGGCTCAACGGCGCCGCGGCGCGCGCAGCGGCAACGGCACCGTCGCCTCCGCCCCGTCAGTCGGAATCGGCTTGATCGACGCGCCCGCCGGCGGCGAATACTCGGGTATCCATGCGCGCATGCGCGCCCGCACCTCGCCGTCGTCGGCCACGCGGTCCCGCTCGCACCACGCGACCATCTGGCGCACGGCGTCGCGATCCGCCGCGCGCGCCTGCGCAATGTGCAGCTTCGGATGCGTCGTCGGCTTCGTCGCCTCCTCGGACGCGAGCGGCTCCTCGTAGAGCTTCTCGCCCGGGCGCAGGCCGGTGAACACGATCGGGACGCGATCGGGATCGGCGCCGTAGAGGCGGATCATGTCGCGCGCGAGGTCGACGATGCGCACGGGCCCGCCCATGTCGAGCGTCAGGATCTCGCCGCCCTTGCCCTGCAACCCTGCCTGCAGCAGGAGCTGCGTGGCCTCCGACAGCGACATGAAAAAGCGCGTGATGTCAGGATGCGTGACGGTGACCGGCCCGCCGCGCGCGATCTGCTCGGCGAAGCGCGGAATCACGCTGCCGGCGCTGCCGAACACATTGCCGAAACGCACGATGACGAACTGCGTGATGCCATCCTGCAGCGTCTGGCACACCTGCTCGGCGACGCGCTTCGTGGCACCCATGACCGACGTCGGATTGACTGCCTTGTCGGTCGACACGAGCACGAGCTTCTCGACTTTCGCCGCGACCGCCGCGCGCGCCAGCACCCACGTGCCGTACGCATTGTTGCGCACCGCCTGCCAGCAGTTCATCTCCTCCATCAGCGGCACGTGCTTGTAGGCAGCCGCGTGGAAGATCACGTCGGGCTTCTCGCGCGCCAGCGTTTCGTCGACGAGCGACGCGTCCTTGACGTCGCCGACGACCGACGCGACGCCGAGTTGCGGGAATGCATCGACGAGCGCCGTCTTGATTTCGTACAGCGCAGCCTCGGAAAGGTCGAAGAGCACCAGGCGCGCGGGGCGAAAGCGTGCGATCTGACGGCAGAGTTCGGCGCCGATCGATCCGCCGGCGCCCGTCACCATGACGATCCGGTTGCCCAGCCACTCTGCAATGCCGGCGTTGTCGAGCACGACCGGGTCGCGTCCCAGCAGATCGTCGAGCTCCACGGTGCGCAGCATCGTCAGCGGCGTGCGGCCCGACATCAGATCTTCGTACGCCGGCACGATGAGCGCTTCCACGTGCGCGGCCGCGCAGAGCTCGGCCACCCGCCTGCGCACGAGGTGGTTCGCCGACGGCAGCGCGATGATCACCTTGCGCACGCCGTATTTGCCGGTCCACAGGCCGAGTTCGGCGATCGGGCCGAGCACGCTGATGTTGCGCAGCAGTCGCCCGTGCTTGGTCACGTCATCGTCGAGCAGGCCCGACGACGCGCCACTGGCGGCTGCGCGCCATCTCGTGCGTGAGGCGCGCCCCCGCCTCGCCGGCGCCGACGACGAGCACGGGCTCGCCCAGCGCCGCGAGCGGACTGTAGAGGCGATGCTCCTTCCAGATGCGAAACGCAAATCGCGATCCCGCCATCAGGAAGATCAGCACGATCGGGTAGAAGAACAGCACGCTGCGCGGCACGACCGCCTGCAGCTTGAGCATGACGAGCACGAGCGGAATGAGGATGGCGCCCAGGCCCGCCGCGAGCACGATGCGCTGCATGTCGAGGAGGCTCGCGAAGCGCCACAGGCCGCGATAAAGCCCGAGCGACAGGAAGATCGCCGCCTGCAGCGGCAGTATCCACGCGAGCGTGCCCCACATGTCGGTCACGAAGGGCTCGCGCAACTCGAGGTTGAAGCGCAGCCAGTAGATGCCGACCCAGGCGACGGCCGCCATGCAGACGTCGTGGGCAAAAGCGAGTGACGCACGCCAGTTCAACCGGGGGGTCATGAGGGAGCCGGAATGTTGGTCTTCTTGCGCCAATGATAATCAATTGCACGCGAACAACATGAGTACGACCGCTACCCAGGCAGCGAGTGCCCACCAACCTACAGCGGCGCCCGGATGCGGCATGCGAGCGCCGTCCCCGCCGTGCCGACCATCAGCAGAGCATAAGTCGCGAGCGTGCCGCCGTGACCGGCGCCGAGCTGTGCAGGCGCTGATAGTAGTGCCAGCGGTGACCTTCCCACAGGCGCTCGCGGCGTCGCGATCCGTCGCAGCAGCGTCAGCGTGGCGTCGGCGATGAAGGGCAGGAACACGAGCAGCGGGAACCAGGCCGGCCACATGCCATAGACGACGCCGGCGACGCCGAACGCTGCGGCCAGGAAGCCGAGCGGCACGGCGCCGACGTCGCCGAGGAACATCGACGCGCGCGGCCTGTTGACGGCGAGAAACGGCAGAATGGCCGCGGCGAGCGCGAGCAACGCAGGCGCCGAGACGATCCCTTCGATCCGGGCGGGGCCGGCGGCAAGTGCCGCGAACCCATAGGCGGCGAAGCCGATCGCGCCCATCGTTGCCGCGAGTCCGTCGATTCCGTCCATGAAGTTGTACAGGTTCGTCGACCAGGCGATGACGAGGCCGACGCACCCCGTCGTCAACACGACGCGCGGCCAGTCGTTACCGTTCACGGGCGTGACGGAAAGTGCCAGCGCCGCGGCGGTCCACAGCGCGGCCAACGCGTGTACGGCAAGCGCGCGGCGACACCGACCTCGCGCACGTCATCCCGCCCGGAAACGACGACGAGCGCGAGCCAGGCCGGCAGCCAGCCGATCAAGCCGAGCGGAAACGCGGGTGGGAAGAGCAGCGCCGCCGGCAGGAAGCCGAGCCAGACCGCATAACCGCCGGCGCGCGGCACCGGGCCGTCATGCAGCGAACGCGCGTTGGGAACGTCGGCGGGAAGCGCACCTGCGGCCCGCCGCAGCAGCCAGATACCCGCCGTGCCCGACGCGAAAGCGAGCGCGGCGGCGGCGTACGGCGAGGCATCTTGCATCGGCTCCGCCGGAGCCGGACGAGCGGGCGTCGTTTTTCGTCAGGAATCGGGTTTACAACAGCGATCCGCGGCGCTAGCGCCGCGCCGCCGAAAGTTATCTCAGAAAAACGGGCATCTCGGCCCCGACGCGGGGCAAGTGCCGCAGATAGCCGCTTTTTCCCTTGCCGATCATCATTTTAGCGCAAGAGCCGACCGAAAGGCGCGGCGCGAGCGCGCGCGCCCGCTTGTTGCTTCGGCACAACAGCGCGCAAGAGGGGCGAACTGCGTCCGGGAGTTACCTTGCCAATGGTTTCCCCCGTTTGGCACAATGGGTCGCAACTTCTCGCAAGAGTTGAGAAGGTTCCGATGGCAGGCGCAAAAGGCAGTTTCCTTGCCAAATTTTTCCGTTAGAGGAGAGACTCAATGAAAAAGAAGCTCGTTGCTGTCGCCGTCGCGGGCGTTCTTGGCGCTCCGCTGGCTGCGCATGCGCAGACCGCGAACGTCACCCTGTACGGCCGACTGAACGTCGACTTCGAAGTTGTGAACGGCAGGCAGGCCGACGGGTCGAATCCGCACGTTACGCGGCTCAGCTCGAACTCGTCGCGCTTCGGCGTGCGCGGCACCGAATCGCTTGGCGGTGGCCTGAGCGCGATTTTCCAGATCGAATCGAGCATCAACGGCGACACCGAACGCCGACAACCTCGGCGGCCGCGAAACGTTCGTCGGCTTCCAGGGCAACTGGGGCACGTTCAAGATGGGCCACTTCCTGATGCCCCTGGACGACATGCACCCGATCTTCGGTAACGTGCCGACCTACACGACGTCGATCCTGTCGACGGCCGACCTGTGGGCGCAGGGTACGCTCAGCAAAGGCGCCGGCGGCTTCGATGCGCGTCTCGGCAACTCGCTGCGCTACGACTCGCCGTCGTTCAACGGCCTGACGTTCAGCGGCCAGGTCGCGCTGCGCGACGGGTCCGGCACGCCGGCCGCGGTAACGCCGGCGACAACGGCGATCACCCGTCGGAGCTGCGTCACGCCTACGTGCTCGGCGGCAACGTGATCTACAACAACGGCCCGATCCAGGTCGGTGCTGGCGTTCGAACCGAACCAGAAGGTGCGCGCTGCCGACGCTCAACGACACCGACATCACGGTCACCGGCGGCTACAACTTCGGCGTCGTCCGTCCGGCGCTGCTCTACGAATACCTGAAGTACGACACGCCCACCGGCGACCTGAAGCGCAACATGTGGGGCATCAGCGCCACGATGCCGATGGGGCCGGGCACGTGGTACGCGTTCTACGGCAGGGCCGGCGACGGCCGGGCAGTGCGTGCGGACGGGCGACGCGCGTCGGCGGGCTGGCGCGTGGCGCGATACGGACTCGCAGCCAGTACGAACTCAGCTACACGTATCCGTTCTCGAAGCGCACGCAGGTCTACGCCGGCTACGTCAAGCTGGACAACGATGCAACCAGGCGCCGTACACGTTCAACATCAACGCGTACCCGATCGGCCCGGCCGCGGCAAGCCGGACGGCTTCGTGTTCGGCATGATCCACCTGTTCTAGATCGTACGGTTCCCGTCCGGATACTGCAGCGGGCGCCTTCGGGCGCCCGTTGTGTTTTGGCGGCGTATCATCGACCGATGATCGATACGCTGATCCTCGGCTTCGACCGCGCGCTGCGCACGCTGTCGGGCACGGCGACGCCGCGCGACCGACGCCCGGCGCCTCGCTCCCCGAGCCGGCGCTCGAGCCGCACGAGCGGCGCATGCCGCGGGACTGATGCGCGTCAATCACACCGGCGAAGTCTGCGCGCAGGCGCTGTACGCGGCGCAGGCGCTCGTCGCGCGCGATCCGGAGGTGCGCGAACGCTACGCGCAGGCGGCGCGCGACGAGGAGGACCACCTCGCGTGGACGCAGGCGCGGCTCGCCGAGTTCGGCGAGCGGCCGTCGCTGCTCAATCCGCTCTGGTACGCGGGATCGTTCGCGATCGGCATCGTGGCCGGCGTCGCCGGCGACCGCGCCAATCTCGGCTTCGTCGTCGAGACCGAGCGCCAGGTCGAGGAGCACCTGACGGCGCACATCGAGCGGCTGCCGCCGAACGACGCGAAGAGCCGCGCCATCGTCGAACAGATGCGCGACGACGAAGCGCGGCACGGCGCGATGGCGCTCGAAGCCGGCGCGCTGCCGCTGCCGTTTCCGGTCCGGCGCGCGATGCGCGCGGCGGCCGACGTGATGCGCGCCGTCGCCTACCGCATCTGACGGCCGGCGCGCCGGCTCACGCGCGTGCGCTTTTCTTCCTGCCTTTCCAGGCGCGCAGCGCTGCGAGCCGCGCTGCGCGCAACGCCGTCGCGATCGCGTCGCCGCGGAGCACCGCTCGCATGCGCTCCCGCCGCGACGCGCGCGCGATCGCGTCGCGGGCGATCGCCGCCGCGTCGACGCTGCGGACGACGGCCAGCGCATCGTGCAGGAACGCGGTCGCCGCCGCTCGGCCGGCTCGGCCACGGGCGCCGCCGCGCGTTCGCCCGACGCGACGCGCGCAGCGACATGCGCGGCCGTCGCCACGCCAGCATTCGAGGCGCTCCGGGCGGCGCAGCGCGTCGGCGGCGAGCAGCAGGTCGAGCAGCGCCGCCGGCGGCAGCGTTTCGACGTCCGCGATGACCGCGATGCCAGCGGGCGGCGAGACGCGCGGCGTCGCGGCAATCGAGCGGCGCGTTCAGGCGCGCGGACACGGCTTCGGCGCGCGCGACGGCGGCGCGCGTTCGATCTGGCGGCCGCTCCGCGTCGCCGCCCGATCGAGCTCCTGCAGCAGCGCGGCGTAGCGCACCGGCAGCGGCAGCGCGTGCGCCGCCGTCCAGTCGAGTGCGCGCTCGGTGAACGCGCCGGCTTGTCGTCCGCGATTGCGTCGCGTCACGCGGACCGCATACAGCGCATCGATTTCCGGCAGCAGCGCCGCGAGCGCACCGCACGCGCGCAGCGCCCGAGCATCCGCGACGGATGCGCTTCGCACAGTCCGCGCGACAGCTCCTGCCAGACGCGCTCGGGCGCGAGCGTCGCAAGCTCGCCCGACGCGACGATGTCGCGCATCAGGCCGAGCGTCTCATCGGCGATGCGGAAACCGAACCGCGCGGCGAAGCGCGCGACGCGCAGCACGCGCAGCGGATCCTCGGCGAACGCCGGCGACACGTGGCGCAGCACGCCGGCGCGCAGGTCGGCTGCGCCGCCGTACGGATCGATCAGCTCGCCGTCCGGCCCGCGCGCCATCGCGTTGATCGTCAGGTCGCGCCGGCGCAGATCGTCCTCGAGCGTGACCTCGGGCGTCGCGAAGAACTCGAAGCCGCGATAGCCGCGGCCGTGCTTGCGCTCCGTTCGCGCGAGCGCGTATTCGTCGTGCGTGTCCGGATGCAGGAACACCGGGAAATCCTTGCCCACCGGCGTGAAGCCCGAGGCGAGCATGATCTCCGGCGTTGCGCCGACGACGACCCAATCGTCGTCGCCGACGGGGCGTCCAGCAACTCGTCGCGCACCGACCCGCCGACGCGGTAGATGCGCACGGTTGCGGCAACGGCCGCGTCATCGGCCGCCGTGCGCGCGGAACAGGTCGAAGCGACTGTGGCGCGCGAGGCGCGAGATATTCGGGCGCGATCGCCTCGAGCGCCGTGGGCACGATGCCGAACCGAACGGGAAAAGTCCCTTCGCAGACGTTGTCGACCTGCATCGACGCGAGATTGTCGCGCGTCAGCAGCGAGCCGGGCAACCACTCCATCACGCGCGCCTGCAGGGTCGACAGGGCCGGCCCGAGCGGCACGACCGGGCGCGGATGACCGACGTCTCCGCGACGTAACGGACGAGCTCGGCGAGCGTATAGACGTTCGGACCGCACAGCGAAGCGCTCGCCGATCGTCTCGTCGTCGTCGAGCGCGCGCGCGAAGCAGGCGGCGACATCGCCGACGTAGATCGGCTGGAAGCGCGCGCTCGCGCCGGCGAGCGGCAGCACCGGAAACCACCGCGCGAGCTTCGCGAACAGGTTGAGGAACGTGTCCTCGCGACCGAAGATGACCGAAGGCCGGAAGATCGTCCCCGCGAGTCCGGAGGCCGCGACGGCCGCTTCGCCGTCGGCCTTCGAGCGCAGGTACCGGCTCGGGGCGTCGGCGTCGGCACCGAGCGCGCTCATGTGGAGAATCCGCGAATGCCGGCGGTCGCATGCGGCGGCAAGCGCGCGGGGCAGCTCGACGTGCGCGCGCTCGAACCTTCGCGGCGATGCTCGTGCAGCACGCCGACGAGGTTGATCGCGGCCGTCATGCCGCGCGCGTAGCGCGCGAGCGTCGCAGGATCGTACGGATCGCCTCGACGACCCGCACCGTGGGCAACAGCAGCAGGTGACGCGCGCGCTCGCGACGCCGCGTCAGCACGACCACGTCGTGGCCCGGCGGCGGAGAGCTGCGCGACGACATGGCGGCCGACGAAGCCGCTGCCGCCGATGACGAGCACCCGCTCGGTCATGCTCCCAGCCGATCATCGGCCGCTGCGCTGCGGCGTCGCCGCGCCGCTCGAGCTTCGGCTCGACCGCTCATTGCTCGGTGGCCGCGACGACGTCGAAATCGCGCGGCGTGACGACGCCGAGCCGCTGCGTCAGCGCGACGTACGGACGGTCGAGCGCGCGCGTGTAGAGCATCGTGTTGGCCAGCACCCGCTTCACGTAATCGCGCGTCTCGTTGAACGGAATCGTCTCGACCCAGATCGCGCCTTCGAGCGACGCTGCCGCCGGCCGCCACGCCTGCGCGCGGGACGGACCTGCATTGTAGGCCGCGGCCGCCAGCGCGGGCAGGCGACCGAGCCGGTCCTGCCAGTACTTGAAGTAGAACGCGCCGAACTGCGTGTTGAGATCGACGTCGGCGATGCGCGCCGGCGAATAATCGGCGTCGGCAGCTGCTTCGCGACCCAGCGCGCCGTGCCGGGCATCAGTTGCATCAACCCGACAGCGCCTGCGGACGACACGATGTCGGCGACGAAGCGCGACTCCTGGCGCGCGATGCCGTACAGCAACTCGTCGTCGATCCCCTGCTCGCGCGCCGCGGCCGAACTGCGCGCGATACGGCGTCATGTAGCGCAGCGAAATTCGTGCGCAGGCAGTGCGCTCGGCCGTGTTGATCGCGCGATCGTAGAGCCCCGCGCGGCGCGCGTACTCCGCCGCGAGCAGCAGCGCGTTGTCGTCGAGTCCGCGGATCGCGTAGTTCCACTCGCGCATCGACTCGGGGCGCAGGTCGAAGCGCGCGAGCTTGACGGCGCGCTGCACGTCCGGCCGCGCGCCGAAGCCGACAGCGCCGCGGGATCGATGGCGCCGGATCGCTCGACAACGCGGCGAGCCGCGCGCCGCCGCGGCCAAGCGCTTCGGCGGCGAGCAGTCCGTAGTAGTCGAGCCGTCGGCGAGCGTTGCGTACAGCGCATGGGCCTCGTCGTCGCATTTTGCGCAGCGAGCGCACGCGCGCGCCAGTAGCGCCAGACCGGCTCCTGCTGATCGCCTTGCGGGCAGCGCGTCGATCGCGGACTGCACGTCGCTCCACGCGGCGGCGCGCAGCGCGGCGCGTACGCGCCACGCCTGCTGTTCCGGCGTCAGCGCGACGCCGACCACGTCCTTGAACCACTGATTGGCGGCGGGATCGAGCTGGCGCGCCGCGTGCCAGGCGATGCGCAGATTGCCGTAGTTGCGATCGGGTTCGGGAAGGCGTGCCCGCCACTTGATCCACGCGTCGCGCGCGTCGGCCGCGTCCTTGCGCGCCGCGCGCTCGAGCGCGTAGAGCGCGAGCTCGCGCCCGGAAGGCGTCTTCCACGCGAACTGTCCCTTGGCAAGCGCGCGCAGGGGATCGCGATCGATCGCTCGCAGCTCGCGTGGCGCGATCCGTCCTTGCCGGGGAGATCGTCGGCGATCGCCTGCGCAAGGCGCGTGTTGCCGTTCGCGACGGCAAGCCGGAAGCGCGCCCGGCGATCGGCGAGCGAGAGGTCGCCGCGGGCGATCAGCGCCGCGAACAGGACGTCGCAAGCGTCGGGCGTCGACTGTCCGGTGAACCACAGCGGCTTCGCGGCGGCGAGCGCCGCGGCACCGTCGCGCTGATAGCGATACTGGATCGCGTAGCACGCGAGCTCGGTGTCCTCGCCGCTGGCCGGCGGATAGCGCGCGCGAAGCGATTCCAGTCGCCGCGCTTGCCGAGCGCCTTCAGCCAGTCGACGCGCAGCCGATCGGTGAGCGGACCGTCCGGATAGCGCGCGAAGAAGGCGTCGACGGCGTCCGGCGACGCTTCATCGAGGCGCGACTTCAATTGCCAGTACTGGACGTAGCGCTCGAGCGGATGACCCGCGACGGCGGGCGCGAGCGCGTCGAGCTCCCGCCAGTCGCCGCGCTCGAACGCCGCCTTCGCGGCGAGGAAATCGGCGTCCGACTGCGCGCTTGCATGCGGCGCGCGCGGCGAGGATCAGCGCGGCGACGACGAGGCGCAGCCAGCGCACGCAAGGAGCGGCGAACATTTTCTCATGCGTGGATTGTCGCTTATGCATTGCGCGACTTCAACCGGAACCTGCCGCATCGCGATGAGCGGCGCATGCAAGCCGCAGACGGCGCAACAATGATTCGCGGAGGTCGTCCAGCGGAGCGTTCGCAGGCTAGAATTCGCCACCGCGTTTTCAACGGAAGGCCGGGAGCACGCATGGCACAGCGCAAAGCGGCGCCGCAGATCGGGCTCGTCATGGGCAGCGACAGCGACTGGGACGTGATGAAGCACGCGGCGCGCGAGCTCGACGGCTTCGCCATTCCGTACGAGGCGCGCGTGCTGTCGGCGCACCGGATGCCCGACGAGATGTTCGAGTACGCGGAAGACGCCGCGCCGCGCGGCCTGCGCGCGATCATCGCCGGCGCCGGCGGCGCCGCCCATCTGCCCGGCATGCTGGCCGCGAAGACGATCGTGCCGGTGCTGGGCGTTCCGGTCCCGTCGAAGTATCTGCGCGGCGAAGACTCGCTGCTGTCGATCGTGCAGATGCCGACCGGCATTCCGGTCGCCACGTTCGCGATCGGCGAAGCGGGTGCCGCGAATGCGGCGCTGTTCGCGTGCGCGATGCTCGCCGCCGCGCGATCCGGCGCTTGCGCGCAAGCTCGCCGCGTTCCGCCTGAAGCAGACGACGCTCGCGCGCGCGATGCGCGTTCCGCCGGCATGAGCGCTGTAATTCGGTGTCGGAGGTGTAATTATCGGAAGTGTGCCGATAATTCACCTCCGACACCGAATCAGCGCAGCGGCGACGCCGCAAGCGTGGGGTCCAATCGGCGTGACCGCGCTCGCGCACGTGCGCCGCCGATACCGCCCGGCGCATGGCTCGGGCTGCTCGGCGGCGGACAACTCGGCCGCATGTTCTGCATGGCCGCGCAAAGCCTCGGGCTACAAGGTCGCGGTGCTCGACCCGGGCGCCGACAGCCCGGCCGGCAGCGTCGCCGATCGGCACATCGGCGCCGACTATCTCGATCCGGAAGGCCTGTCGTCGTTGCGCAGCCTCTGCCGGGGCGCGACCACCGAGTTCGAGAACGTGCCGGCCGCGGCACTCGAGTTCCTCGCGCGCGAACTGCGCGTCACGCCCGGTGCGGCGAGTGTCGCCATCGCGCAGGATCGCATCAGCGAAAAGACGTTCGTTTCGGGCCACGGCTTCCCGGTCGCGCCGTTCACCATCCTGCGCAAGCGCGCCGACGTCGCGCGCATCGATCCGGCGCTCCTGCCCGGCATCGTGAAGAGCGCGCGCCTCGGCTACGACGGCAAGGGCCAGATTCGCGTTCGTACGCGCGAAGACGTCGGCCGGCGCGTTCGCCGCGATGGACGGGAGTCCCTGCGTGCTCGAGCGGATGGTCGATCTGCGCGGCGAAATCTCGGTGATCGTCGCGCGCGACGACGACGGCAACCTCGCGACATGGCCCGTGTCGGAGAACCGCCATCGCGACGGCATCCTCGACATGTCGATCGTGCCCGCGCGCGTCGATCCCGGCCTCGCGGCCGAGGCGCGCTCGATCGCCACCGCGATCGCCGCCGCGCTCGATTACCGGGGCGTGCTGTGCGTCGAGCTGTTCGTCGCACCGGGCGATGCGCTCGTCGTCAACGAGATCGCGCCGCGTCCGCACAACAGCGGTCACTACACGATCGATGCCTGCGTGACGTCGCAATTCGAGCAGCAGGCGCGCATCCTCGCGGCGCTGCCGATGGGCGACACGCTGCAGCACACGCCGGCCGTGATGCTGAACCTGCTCGGCGACATCTGGTTCGCCGACGCCACCGCGGCGCCGTGCGAGCCGGATTGGGCACGCGTGCTCGCGCATCCGCAGGCGAAGCTGCACCTGTACGGCAAGCGCGACGCGAGGCGCGGCCGCAAGATGGGCCACGTCACCTGCCTGGGTGCGACGCTGGACGACGCGCTCGCGACCGCGGGTGCGATCCGGCGCGAGCTCGGCATCCCGGACGGCGATGACAGCGTGAGCACCGCCGGGCCGTCCCAAGGCGTGCCACCGGGGCAGCGCAGCGGCGACAGCCGCAAGCGTGGCCACCCTGCTCGCCGGCATTCGCGTGCTCGACCTGACGCGGCTGCTGCCCGGTCCGATGTGCACGCTGTATCTCGCGGACCTGGGCGCCGACGTGATCAAGGTCGAGGACACGGGCGCGGGCGACTATGCGCGAAGCCTTTCGACATCGCCGGGCGGCGCGCGCCGGCGCGGGCATGACCGCGTGGTATCGCGCGATCAATCGCAACAAGCGCTCGCTCGCCGTCGATCTCAAGACGCGTCGACGGGCATGCTGCCTTCATGGCGCTCGCAAGGGACGCCGATGTCGTCGTCGAAGGCTTCCGGCCGGGAGTCGTCCGCGCGCTTCGCGTCGATTACGACGCCGTGCATGCGGTCAATTCGCGCGTCGTCTATTGCGCGCTGTCGGGCTATGGACAGACCGGTCCGCGCGCGCTTGCGGCCGGGCACGACATCAATTACCTCGGCTACGCGGGCGTTTTGCACCACACGGGTGAGCGTGGCGGCACGCCGGCACTGGCGAACCTGCAGATCGCCGACCTGCTCGGCGGCGCGGCGACGGCGGCGATCGCCATTCTCGGCGCGTTGCTTGGCGCGCAGCGCACGGGCCAGGGACGCTACGTCGACGTCGCAATGGCCGACGCCGTGCTCGCGCATCAGGTCATGGCGCTCGGGACGCTCGAAGACGCGGGCGATGTCCCGCCGCGGGGAGAGGACCTGTTGACCGGCGGCGTGCCGTGTTACGGCGTCTACGAGACGCTCGATGGCGGCTGGCTTGCCGTCGGCGCGCTGGAAGCGAAATTCTGGCGGACGCTTTGCGAATCGCTCGGCCGTCCCGACCTCATTCCGCTGCAACTCGCGACGGGCGCCGAAGGTGCGCGCGTGCGCGAAACGCTCGCGGCGATCTTCTCGCTGCAAACGCGTGATGCATGGTCGCGGCATTTCGCGAGCGTCGATTGCTGCGTCACACCGGTGCTGACGTTTGCCGAAGCGCTCGCCGATCCGCAGTTCGCCGCGCGCGCGATGGTCATCGAGCGCGCGGACGGATCGCGCCAATACGCGCCGCCCTGGCGGTTTGCGCCAGGCGCATTCGCCGGTGACGCGCGACGCGCCGAGGCAGGGCGAGCACACGCGCGAGGTGCTGCGCGAGGCGGGTTACGCGGACGGCGCGATCGATCGGCTGATCGAGGCCGGAATCGTCAGGAACGCGGCGTAGTCCCGCCCTCGCGCCGCGTCGCGGCGGCCGGAAGGTCGCCGACGCGTGCGTATTCCGCGTCGTCGTAGCGTCCGCCGGCACGGGCATATTGGAGCGCCATGTCGGTCGCATCGACGCCCCAGAACAGTTCGCTCCCGATCGCCAGCGTCGGCACACCGAATACGCCGCGCGCGATGGCGTCGTCCGTTTCGCGGCGCAGCGCAGCCTTGACGCCCGCATCGGCAATGCGGGCTGCGGCGTCCGGGACGCCCAGACAATCGACGAGCTCCGCCCATTCGATCGGCAGATCCGGCAGCCGGCCGTCGCGCCAGACGAAGCGGAAGATCTGCGCGATCGCCTCGAGCCGGTTGTCGCATGCGATCGCGAGCCGCAGCAGCGGCAATGGATTGAACGGATGCGCGTGCGGAAACCGGAGCGGAATGCCGAGCGCTTTCGCCTGCCAGACGACGAAGCGATACGTAAAGCGGCGCTTCGCCGCGATTTCCGCCGGTCCCCTCTGGCCGTTCGCGTCGAGAATCGCGGCGAACAGGACCGGGTGCGGCCTTATCGAATCCGCATGCGGCTGCAATCGCTCGCATTGCAGATACGAGAACGGCGACACGAAATCGAAATACCAGTCGGCGATCACCATTACCTTCCTTCGGTTCCCGTCGCGCCGGCGCGCGGCGCCCGCCGCTCGCCGATCGCGCGCCACACGTCACGGCGCGCATCGTCGTCGAGCATGCCCCACGCCGCGATCTCGTCGAGCGTGCGCAGGCACCCGACGCAAAGGCCCGTCGCGTCATCGATCCGGCAGACGCTGATGCACGGCGAAGGAACCGGCGTCGCGGATTCCTTCATGCCGGCTGAATCAGCGGCTGCTTCGCGTCGAGCGCACGCGCGACGCGCGAAACCGGCGCGCGCTGCAGGAAGTCGGAGATGTAGCGGCCCGCGCGACGGAGCTTCGTCATGTCGACGCCCGTCTCGATGCCGAGCCCGTCGAGCAGATACAGCACGTCTTCGCTCGCGACGTTGCCGGTGGCGCCCTTGGCATACGGGCAGCCGCCGAGTCCGGCGACCGAGCAATCGAACGTCGCGACGCCGAGCTCGAGCGCGGCGTACAGGTTGGCGAGCGCCTGTCCGTACGTGTCGTGGAAATGACCGGCGAGCGCGCCGACCGGCACGTGCTCCGCGACGATTCGCAGCAGCGCCTGCGTCTTGCCCGCCGTGCCGGTGCCGATCGTGTCGCCGAGCGACACCTCGTACGCGCCCATCGCGTAAAGCGCGCCGGCGACGCTCGCGACCTGCCGCGGGTCGACGTCACCTTCATACGGGCAGCCGAGCACGACCGAGATGTAGCCGCGCACGCGAATGCCGGCCGCCTTCGCCGCGTCGAAGATCGGCCGCGCGCGCGCAAGGCTCTCGTCGATCGAGCAGTTGATGTTGCGCCTGGAGAACGCTTCGGTCGCGGCGACGAACACCGCCACTTCGTCCGCGCCTGCCGCGCGCGCCGCGTCGAAGCCCTTCATGTTCGGCGTGAGCACCGGATAGCGGACGCCGGGCTTGCGCCGGATTCGCGCCATCACCTCGGCCGCATCCGCCATCTGCGGCACCCATTTCGGCGACACGAACGACGTCGCCTCGATCGCCGGAAGTCCCGCGTCGGTCAGCATGTCGATCAGCGTCACCTTGACGTCGGTCGGAACCGTCGTCTGCTCGTTCTGCAACCCGTCGCGCGGGCCGACTTCGACAAGACGTACGGCGCGCGGGAGTTCAGCTCTCGTATCGAGCATCATCGGACGTCCTCGACATCGACGAGATCGGCGCCCTCGCCGACCCGGTCGCCGACGGCGAAATGGACCGCAGCGACCCGGCCCGACGCGGGCGCCACGATCGTGTGCTCCATTTTCATCGCCTCGAGCACGATGAGCGCCGCGCCCTTGTCGACCGCGTCGCCGACCGCGACCATCACGGCAACGACGGTGCCCGACATCGGCGCGGTCAGATGCCCTCCAGGCTCGGCCTCGGCGCCGGCATGCGCGAGGGAGTCGACGTACACGAGGCGCGCGCGCACGCCGGAGGCCGATGACATGACGCACGTCGCCGTCGCGCACGACGCTCGCCGTAAAGCCATCGTGACGAACGCCGCCGGCGTCGTGTTCGCGGCCTTCGATCCATAGTCCCGCACCGCGTGATTCGGCGCGCGCATCGGTGGCGAGCCCGTCTCCTGCCATGCGAATCCAGCCGTCCGCCAGCGGCCTGATCGCGAGCGCGTGCCGATGCTCGCCGTCATCGAACACGAACGCGAGGTGATGCGTCGCGGTGCCGTTCCACCACGCGTCGGTCAGGTGCCACGGCGAATGCAAGTCGTCCGACGAGGCGGCGACGGCGCGCGCCGCGGCCTCGACCGCGCGATATTCGTCCGCGGCGGCCGCGATGAGCGCACGCCGCGGCACGCCGGCAGGCAGCGCGAGCAATGCGTCGCGATGCGCGTCGATCAGCCCCGTGTCGATGTGCGCCGATGCGAACGCGTCGTGCGCGACGACGCGCTCGAGAAAGCGCGATGTTCGTCGCGACGCCGGTCACTTCGCAGGCCGCGAGCGCGCGCAGCAGCGCGTCGCGCGCGCGCTCGCGATCCTCGCCCCAGGCGATCACCTTCGCGAGCAGCGGGTCGTAGAACGGCGTGACGTCGTCGCCTTCGCGAAACCCGGTGTCGACGCGCAAGCGAGCGCCTTGCTCCGGCATTCGCCAGTGCGCGATCCGTCCGATCGACGGCAGGAAGCCGCGGACCGGATCTTCCGCGTACACGCGCGCCTCGATCGCGTGGCCGTTGATCGCCAGCATCGGCTGCGATTTCGGCAGCGCTTCGCCGGCGGCGACCCGCAATTGCCATTCGACCAGGTCGAGTCCGGTGATCATTTCGGTGACCGGATGCTCGACCTGCAACCGCGTGTTCATTTCCATGAAGTAGAACGTGCCGTCCTGCTCGGCGATGAACTCGACGGTCCCGGCGCCGACATAGCCGATGGCCTTCGCGGCCGCGATCGCGGCGTCGGCCATCGCGCGCCGTCGCGCGGCCTCCATGCCCGGCGCGGGCGCTTCCTCGAGCACTTTCTGGTGGCGCCGCTGCACCGAGCAATCGCGCTCGAACAGGTGCACGACATTGCCGCGCGTATCCGCGAAGATCTGGATTTCGATGTGCCGCGGCGCCGTCAGATAGCGCTCGATCAGCACGCGCTCGTCGCCGAAGGACGCTTTCGCCTCGCGCCTGGCCGAGGCAAGCGCCGCGCGAAATCGTCGGCGCCCGTCGCGACTTTCATTCCCTTGCCGCCGCCGCCGGCCGTCGCCTTGATCAAAACCGGAAAGCCGATGCGCGCGGCTTCGCGCGCGAGCAGCGCGCCATCCTGATCGTCGTCGTGATAACCGGGAACGACCGGTACGCCGGCGCGCGCTCATGATCGACTTCGCGGCGGACTTCGAGCCCATCGCGGCGATCGCCGCCGGCGGCGGTCCGATGAACACCACACCGGCATCGCGCGCAGGCTTGCGCGAACGCCTCGTTTTCGGACAGGAAGCCGTAACCCGGATGAATCGCTTCGACGCGCGCGCGCTTCGCGACCGCGATGATCGCATCGCCATCGAGGTAGCTTTCGCGCGGCGACGCCGGCCCGATGCGGTACGCCTCGTCGCAGGACTCGACGTGCAGCGACCTCGCATCGGCGTCGCTGTAGACGGCGACGGTGGACACGCCGAGCCGGCGCGCGGTTCGCGCGATGCGGCAGGCGATCTCGCCGCGATTGGCGATGAGAATCCTGTGAAACATCAGCGCGCCGAAATGACGCTCATCGGGGCGCGCCGCGCGACTTCGGCGCGGACAGCCAGCCCGAAAGACGTCCCGCGACGCGCCGGCCGGTGCGCCACAGCTTCGGCAGCAACCAGATCATCAGCAGGATCATCAGCACGACGACCACGCCGGCCGCCAGCGGATGCGCGAGCGCCAGCCACAGCAGGCCGCCGACCGCGACGTCCTCGGTCAGCGATGCGCCCCAGTTCGAAAACGGCTCGGGCGACGTGTTGATCAGCGCGCGGCTGCCGGCCTTCGTGAAATGGCTGCCCGCCGCGAGCGTGCCGCCGAGGATGGCCGCGGCAAGCATCGTCGCCGACGACGAATCGCCGAATACGCTCGCAGCGAGCGCCGCCCCCGCGGGGATGCGAATCAGCGTGTGCAGGACGTCCCACAACGAGTCGACGCCCGGAATCTTGTCGGCGAAGAATTCGACGAAGCACATGAAGCCCGACGCCGCGAGCACGAGCGGATGCGAAAGCGGCGTGAGTCCCGACGGCAGGTCGACCCACCCGAGATAGCCCGCCACGCCGACGATGAAGAGCACCGCGTAGAGCCGCAGCCCGCTCGCGAAGCCGAGCGTTGCGGCGAGCGCCACCAGTTGCCACGTGTCGAAATGCGCGAATGTGCCCATGAGATCGCTCCGCTATCGAGCCTCGCCGCGCCCGGTCTTCGATCCTCGATCGTCCCCGCGCTGCTTTCCGCGCCCCTGTCCTCGCTCCCCGCTCCTCGTCCTTTCCACCCACGCCGGCGGCCGCTTGCCGAGGAATGCGGCGACACCTTCCCTGCCTTCGGGCGATGCGCGCACCGCCGCGATGTGCTCCGCCGTTCCGGCGATCACGTCCTCGTCGATCGGGCGATGCGCGACGCCGCGGATCAGCGCCTTGCATTCGAGCTGCGCGGCGGGGCTCGCCGCCGTCAGCGTCGCGATCAGTGCGTCGATGCGCGCGTCGATCTGCTTCACGCGCGACGACTTCGTGCAGCAAGCCGATCCGCAGCGCATCGAGCGGCGCCGAATCGCTCGGCGGTCAGGAAATAGCGGCGCGCCTGCCGCGCGCCGATCGCCTCGATCACGTACGGGCCGATCGTGGCGGGAATGAGGCCGAGCTTCGCCTCCGTCAGCGCGAACGTCGCCTCCGGCACGGCGATCGCGATGTCGCAGGCGGCGACGAGCCCGACGCCGCCGCCGTACGCGGCGCCGGTGACGCGCGCGATCGTCGGCTTCGACAAAGCGTAGAGCGAGCGCAGCATCGCGGCCAGCGCATGCGCGTCGCGCCAGGTTCTCCTCGGGGCCGAACGCCGCCATCCGCTTCATCCAGTTCAGGTCGGCGCCCGCGCAAAAGCTCCTGCCCGCGCCGGCGAGGACGACGGCGCGCACGTCGGGATTGTCGTCGAGCGAGACGAATGTCGCCGTCAGACGGCCGATCAGCGCTTCGTCGAACGCGTTGTGGATTTCGGGACGGTTGAGCGTCACCGTCGCGACGCCGTCGCGAACCATCACGTCGCAAGGCATGTCCATGAGCGCGCTCGCCGGGTGAGGAGGAGGGTTCCATCGCAGGAGCAGCGGGCAGCTCAAAGGCGCTTCGCGGCTTCCTCGAGCATCACTTCGGTCGCGCCGCCGCCGATCGACAGGATGCGCGCGTCGCGCCAGAGGCGCTCGATCGCCGTTTCCCGAATATAGCCCATCCCCCCGTGGCATTGCTGGCATCCGTAGGCGACGTCGTTGGCGAGTTCGCCGGCGAGTGCCTTCAACTGCGAAATCTCGCGCACGCAATCGCCGTCCTGCGACACCAGCCATGCGCAGTGATACGCGAACGCGCGCACCGCCTCTCTGCGCGCATCGAGCAGCGCGAGCTTCTGCCGGATCGCCTCGCGCTGCCACAGCACGCCGCCGAACGCCTCGCGCGAGCGCACGTGCGCGAGTGCCAACGCGAGCGACGACGACATGTTGCCGAGCGCCATCGCGGCGAGCGCGAGCCGCTCGCGCTGGAAGTTGTGCATCAGCGCGCGAAAGCCTTCGTCTTCCCCGCCGAGCAGGTTCTCGCCCGGTATGCGGCAGCCGTCGAACACGAGCTCGGCGGTGTCCGACGAGCGCCAGCCCGACTTGTCGAGCACCTGGCCGACTGCCAATCCCGGCGTGCCCTTTTCGACGATGAACATCGAGACGCCGCGCGATCCCGTCGCAAGCGGCGCGGTGCGCGCGGCGACGAAGTAGACGTCCGCATGCACGCCGTTCGTGATGAACATCTTGCTGCCATCGAGCACCCAGTCGGTGCCGTCGCGCCGCGCCGACGTACGGATGCGCGCCACGTCGGAGCCGGCGTTCGCTTCGGTCACCGCGATGGCGCTCACGATCTCGCCGCGCACGATGCCCGGCAGCCAGCGCGCTTTCTGCGCATGCGTCCCCGCGCGAACGAGATGCGGCGACGCCATGTCCGTGTGCACGAGCACCGTCACGACGAAGCCGCCATAGGTCGAGCGCGACAGCGCTTCGGCAAACGCGAAGTTCGTGATCGCATCGGCATCCGCGCCGCCGTACGCCTCGGGGACCATCAGGCCGAGCCACCCGAGCTCGCCGAGTTGCCGCAGCAGCGCGCGCGGCACGAATCCGTCGCGCTCCCATGCGTCGGCGTGCGGCTCGACCTCGCGCGCGACGAAACGCGCCACCTGCTCGCGCAGAAGCGTGCGTTCGGGCGTGTCGTACACCGTCGGCCGCATCGCCGTATCGGCCGGCGCGCCGGCTGCGTCGTCGCGTGCCATCGCGCCGGTCACATCCGGAACACGCCGAACGTCGTGCGCTCGATCGGCCGATTGAGCGATGCGGAAATGGCCATCGCCAGCACGCGGCGCGTATCCACCGGATCGATGATGCCGTCGTCCCAGATCCGCGCGCTCGCGAAATACGGATGACCCTCGTGCTCGTAGCGCTCGCGGATCGGCGCCTTGAACGCGGCCTCCTCTTCGGCGCTCCACGTCCTGCCTTTCGCCTCGATGCCGTCGCGGCGCACCGTCGCGAGCACCGTCGCCGCCTGTTCGCCGCCCATCACCGAAATGCGCGCATTCGGCCACATCCAGAGAAAGCGCGGATTGAACGCGCGCCCGCACATCGCGTAGTTGCCCGCGCCGTAGCTGCCGCCGATGATCACGGTGAACTTCGGCACGCTGGCGCAGGAAACGGCGGTGACCATCTTCGCGCCGTCCTTCGCGATCCCGCCCGCTTCGTATTTCTGCCCGACCATGAAGCCGGTGATGTTCTGCAGGAAGACGAGCGGGATCCCGCGCTGCGCGCAAAGCTCGATGAAGTGCGCGCCCTTGAGCGCGGATTCCGAATACAGCACGCCGTTGTTCGCGACGAGCCGACCGGATAGCCCCACAGCCGCGCGAAGCCGGTGACGAGCGTCGCGCCATAGCGCGCCTTGAACTCGTCGAGCGCCGAATCGTCGACGATGCGCGCGATCACCTCGCGCACGTCGTACGGCTTGCGGATGTCGGCGTTGATGATGCCGTAGATGTCCTCGGCCGGATAACGCGGCGCCACGGGCTCCGCGATGTCGAGCGTCACGCGCTTGCGGGTATTGAGGTTGCCGACGATGCGCCGCGCGATCGCGAGCGCGTGATGATCGTCCTGCGCGAAATGATCGGCGACACCGGATACGCGCGTGTGCACGTCGGCGCCGCCCAGCTCCTCGGCGCTGACGATCTCGCCGGTCGCCGCCTTGACGAGCGGCGGGCCGGCGAGAAAGATCGTCGCCTGCTCGCGGACGATGATCGATTCGTCGCACATCGCCGGCACGTAGGCGCCGCCGGCCGTGCACGAGCCCATGACGACGGCGATCTGCGCGATGCCTTCCGCCGACATCGTCGCCTGGTTGTAGAAGATGCGGCCGAAGTGCTCCTTGTCGGGAAACACGTCGGTGTGGTTCGGCAGGTTGGCGCCGCCCGAATCGACGAGGTAGATGCACGGCAGGCCGTTCTGGCGCGCGATCTCCTGCGCGCGCAGGTGCTTTTTCACCGTCATCGGAAAATAGGTGCCGCCCTTGACCGTCGCGTCGTTGCAGACGATCACGCATTCGCGTCCCGCGATCCGTCCGACGCCGGTGATCATTCCCGCACCGGCGATCGTGTCGCCGTACATGCCGTAAGCGGCGAACTGCGACAGCTCGAGGAACGGACTGCCCGGATCGAGCAGCGCCCGCACGCGCTCGCGCGGCAGCAGCTTGCCGCGCGCGACGTGTCGCGCCCGCGCAGCGTCGCCGCCGCCCTGCTCGATGGCGGCGATGCGTTCCGCGCAGATCGGCGACGAGCGCCGCCATCGCGTCGCGATTGTGCGCAAACGTCGGATCGCGCGTGGAAAGCTTCGTTTCGATGACCGGCATCGGTTCGTTCGTCGTCGGTTCGCGTCTTCAGGCAGCCGCCGGCCGGGGATGCCCCGGCATCAACGCGTACGGATGCACCCAGCGCGGCTCGTCGCGGATGCGATGAAGCCAGTCGCGAAGATGCGGATAGTCGTTCCAGTCGACGCCGATCTCGTCGTCGAAGAACAGGTAGCCGCAAAGCGACAGGTCGGCGATCGTCAGCCGGTCGCCGACGACATGACGGCGCCGATCGAGATGCGCATTCAGGATGGCCCACGCCGCCTCGGCGCGCTTCCTGAATTCCGCCGTCGCGCCCGGGTCCGCGCCTTTCAGGAACGTTCTCATGAAACGGTACGTCGCGGTATAGCTCGTGAGCTTGTGATTGTCGAACAGCAGCCAGCGAAGAATTTCGCGGCGCTCGTCGTCGCCGTGCGGGCCGAACCGGCCGAGCGCTTGCGCGAGATAGTCGAGAATGACGCCGGACTGCGAAAGGCGTACGCCGCGATGCTCGAGCACCGGCACTTCGCCCATCACGTTGATCGCACGATATGCGGGCGTGCGCGTTTCGCCGCCGAAGTAATCGACGTAACGCGGCGACCAATCGGCGCCGGCCAGTGAGAGCATCAGCGCAGGCTTGTACGCGTTGCCCGACTGCGCGAAGCAGTAGAGCGTGTATTCGGGCGAATGCGCCGACATGTCAGCGGGAATCGCGATCGACTACCAGCGGAGGAGAGCGCCGGATGCGTCACGTTCATCCGAGCAGCGCGCGGCCGATCACCAGCCGCTGGATGTCGCTCGTGCCCTCGTAGATCTGGCACACGCGCACGTCGCGGTAGATGCGCTCGACCGGAAAGTCCGTCACGTAACCGTAACCGCCGTGGATCTGCAGCGCATCCGAGCAGACGCGCTCGGCCATTTCGGAGGCGAAGAGCTTCGCCATCGACGCTTCCTTGAGGCAGGGCTCGCCGGCATCGCGCAGCGCCGCCGCGTGCCACACCATCTGGCGCGCGACATCGACCTGCGTCGCCATGTCGGCCAGCCGGAAATTCACCGCCTGATGCTCGGCGATCGGCTTGCCGAAGGTCCGTCGTTCGCGCGCGTAGGTCAGCGCCGCTTCGAGCGCGGCGCGCGCCATGCCGACCGCCTGCGCGGCGATGCCGATGCGCCCGCCTTCGAGATTCGCGAGCGCGATCCGATAGCCGTCGCCTTCGTCGCCGAGCCGGTTTTCGGCCGGCACCTCGCATTGCTCGAACACGATCTGCGCGGTATCCGACGCGCGCTGCCCGAGCTTTTCCTCGATGCGCGCGACGACGTAGCCCGGCGCCTTCGTGTCGACGATGAACGCCGAGATGCCCTTCTTGCCCGCGTCGCGATCCGTCACCGCGAACACGATCGCGACGTCGGCGTTCGCACCGGTCGTGATGAACTGCTTGACGCCGTTCAGCACGTAGCGATCGCCGCGGCGCTCGGCGCGCGTGGTGATCGCGCTCGCATCCGAGCCGGTTTGCGGCTCGGTGAGGCAGAAGCAGCCCAGCTGCTGCGCCGCGCGCGAGCGGCGGCAGGTAGCGCGCCTTCTGCACATCGGTACCGAACGCGTTGATCGGTCCGCACACGACCGAGTTCTGCACGCTGACGATCGTCGACGTCGCGCCGTCGCCCGCCGCGATCTCCTCGAGCGCGACGGCGAGCGACACGTAGTCGAGTCCCGCGCCGCCCCACGCTTCGGGCACGACGATGCCGAGCGCACCGAGATCGCCGAGTGCGCGCAATGCATCGCGCGGAAACGCGTGCTCGCGATCCCATGCCGCCGCATGCGGGGCGAGCTCGTCGCGCGCGAACGCGCGCAGCGTATCCCGGATCTGGCGCTGTTCGTCGGTCAGGAGCATGTCGGAAAAATGGGGTCAGAGCCGTAATAATTGCGCAACGAAACCGTAAAAGTGAGCAGGAGGTAGCCGCGCAATTGTTACGGCTCTGACCCCATTTTCGCGAGCGCGAGCTTGACCGCGATCGCGGCGAATACGCCGCCTTGCACGTACCGCTGCGCGGCTTCCCAGGCGGGACGCGCGCCGAGCCAGCGCGACACACGGGCCGCGCCGAGGACGAACAGCGAATCGCCGATGACCGCGATGACGATCTGCGTCGCGCCGAGCAGCAGCGATTGCAGCAGCACCGAGCCGTGCGCCGGAACGACGAACTGCGGAAACAGCGCGAGATAGAAGAGCGCGACCTTCGGATTGAGAATGCTCGTCAGCAGGCCGGTGCGAAAGAGCTTCGCCGGCCGCTCCCTTGCAAGCGCGCGCGGCGCGAACAGCGCGGCGTCGCGCGAGCGCAGCGCATCCCATGCGAGCCACAGCAGGTACGCGGCACCGGCGAAGCGCAGAACATCGAACAGGACCGGCACGGCGATCAGCACCGCCGATAGCCCGAGCGACGCTGCGACGATATGGACGACGAATCCGCTCGTCGTGCCGGCGAGCGAGATCAATCCGGCCGCGCGCCCCTGGCACAGCGTGCGCGATATCAGGTACAGCAGGTTCGGCCCCGGCGTGAGCACGAGCGCCACGCACGCGGCGACGAACAGCGGATAGTTGTCGAACATGCCCGGCGATTACGCGATGCGCTCGATGGCGAGCGCGGTCGCCTCGCCGCCGCCGATGCAGAGCGCCGCGACGCCGCGCTTGCCGCCGCGCTTGCGCAGCGCGCCGAGCAGCGTCACGACGATGCGCGCGCCCGATGCGCCGATCGGATGGCCGAGCGCGCACGCGCCGCCATGAACGTTGACGCGCTCGCGCGGGATGCCGTGCTCGCGCATCGCCGCCATCGTGACGACGGCGAACGCTTCGTTGATCTCGAAGAGGTCGACGTCGCGCGTCGTCCAGCCGGTCTTCCGGTACAGCTTCTCGATCGCGCCGACCGGCGCCGTCGTGAACAGTCCCGGTTCCTGCGCATGCGTCGCATGCGCCGACGATCGTCGCGAGCGGTTTCAATCCCCGCGATTCGGCGGTCGAGCGGCGCATCAGCACGACGGCGGCCGCGCCGTCGGAAATCGAGCTCGAGTTGGCCGCGGTGACCGTTCCGTCCTTGCGGAACGCGGGCTTCAGCGTCGGAACCTTCTCGGGTGACGCCTTGGCCGGCTGCTCGTCGTGATCGATCACCACGTCGCCTTTCCTGCCGCTCACCGTGACCGGTGCGATTTCCCAGTCGAACGTGCCGTCGCGGTTCGCGGCGAGCGCGCGCGACAGCGACGACAGCGCGAATTCGTCCTGCGCCTCGCGCGTGAACGCGAAGCTTTGCGCGCAGTCCTCGGCGAACGTTCCCATCAGCCGGCCCTTGTCGTACGCGTCCTCGAGGCCGTCGAGGAACATGTGGTCCTGCACCGTCTGGTGCCCCATCCGGTAGCCGGCGCGCGCCTTCGGCATCAGGTACGGCGCATTGCTCATGCTCTCCATGCCGCCCGCGACGATGACATCCGCCGACTGCGCGACGAGCGCGTCGTGCGCGAGGATCATCGCCTCCATCGCCGAGCCGCACATCTTGTTGACCGTCGTGCAGCCGGTCGAAAGCGGCAGGCCCGCCTTGATCGATGCCTGCCGCGCGGGCGCCTGGCCCTGCCCGGCCGGCAGGACGCAGCCGAAGATCGTCTTGTCGACGTCTTCCGGCCGGATGCCCGCGCGCTCGACGGCGGCCTTGATCGCCGCCGCGCCGAGATCGCTCGCGGCGAGCGGCGACAAGTCGCCCTGGAAACCGCCCATCGGCGTCCGCGCGGCGCCGACGATGACGATCGGATCATTGGTCATGGTCATTGCCTTTCATGCGTTCGGCAGCGGCTCGCATGCGTGCGCGACGCGCCGCGGCCGCGCCACGAGCTCGCCGCCGCAATTCGGGCAGCGGCCGTGCATCGCATCGGCGCACGCCGCGCAGAACGTGCATTCGTGGCTGCAGATCCGCGCGTCGCGCGGCGGCCACCGGCAACGATGCCTGCGCATCGCTCGCACGCGGGTTTCATCGCCAGCGACATGGGATCATTTCGATTCGTCGAACAGCTCGCGGCCGATCAGCATCCGCCGGATCTCCGACGTTCCCGCGCCGATCTCGTAGAGCTTCGCGTCGCGCCACAGCCGGCCGGTCGGAAACTCGTTGATGTAGCCGTTGCCGCCGAGGCACTGGATCGCTTCGCCGGCCATCCACGTCGCCTTCTCGGCCGCGTAGAGAATGGCGCCGGCGGCGTCCTTGCGCGTCGTCTCGCCGCGATCGCACGCGCGGCCGACCGCGTACACGTAGGCGCGGCACGCGTTCATCGTCGTGTACATGTCGGCGAGCTTGCCCTGCATGAGCTGGAATTCGCCGATCGACTGGCCGAACTGCCGGCGCTCGTGGACGTACGGCAGCACCGCGTCGAAGCAGGCGGCCATGATGCCGAGCGATCCGCCGGCGAGCACGACGCGCTCGTAGTCGAGACCGCTCATCAGCACGTCCACGCCGCGCCCTGCCTCGCCGAGCACATTGTCGGCGGGCACTTCGCAATTGTCGAACACGAGCTCGCAGGTGTTCGAGCCGCGCATCCCGAGCTTGTCGAGCTTCTGCGCCGTCGTGAAGCCGCGCATGCCCTTCTCGACGATGAATGCCGTGATGCCGCGCGAGCCCGCGTGCGGATCGGTCTTGGCGTACACGACGAGCGTATCGGCGTCGGGCCCGTTCGTGATCCACATCTTGGTGCCGTTCAGCACGTAGGCGTTGCCGCGCGGCTCGGCGCGCAGGCGCATCGAGACGACGTCGGAGCCGGAACCCGATTCGCTCATCGCCAGCGCGCCGACCCGTTCGCCGGAAACGAGCTTCGGCAGGTACTTCTGCTTCTGCGCCGCGGTGCCGTTGCGCCGGATCTGGTTGACGCAAAGATTCGAGTGCGCGCCGTACGAGAGTCCGACCGACGCCGATGCGCGCGAGATCTCCTCCATCGCGACGACGTGCGCGAGGTAGCCGAGTCCGGCACCGCCGTAGGTTTCCTCGACGGTGATGCCGAGCAGTCCCATGTCGCCGAGCTTTCGCCACAGATCGGCGGGGAACACGTTCTCGCGGTCGATGTCCGCGGCGCGCGGCGCGATTTCGCTCGCCGCGAATTCGCGGACCGACGCGCGCAGCAAGTCGATCGTCTCGCCGAGATCGAAGTCGAGCGATGGAATGTTGATCATGTGGACCTGGTCCGGTTTGCCGCGCATCACCATCAGCGTCTGCTGCATGATGGCCACCAGCGTTCGGCCACCGGCACGCTCGGCGTGAACTTCGCCGCGCGTGATCGCGAGCGTGCGTCCCGGCTTGACGACGAAGCCTTCCGCCACGATCCGGTCTCCGTGCGCCGGCGCTACGAGATTCAGCTTGTATTCGACGGTCAGCACCGAGCTGTCGTCGGGAAACAGCGTGTAGCCCGCGTAGCCGCCGGCCGAATCGACCAGCGCCGCCAGAATACCCGCGTGCACGTAACCGTGCTGCTGGCAGAGTTCCGGCCGCGGGGTGAGCGCGATCGAACAGTACCCCGGCTGCACCTCGATCAACTCCGCGCCGATCAACGCCATCGCACCCTGGCGCCCGAAGCTCTCGCGGACGCGCTCGGCGAAGCCCGCGAAGGCCGGGACGAAGGCATTCATTGGACCCCCACGCTCAGCGGCTATCGCCGCTTCGCTGCCCCCGGCGGGGGCGCGATTCGCGCCTTGGGACGGCCCGGCGGCGCTTATTGGCGAATCATTCATTGGTTGAACACCGCACGATTACGCCGGCTTGGCCCTTCACCCCTCGATTGTGTCTTCCGTTTACGTAAACGTCAATCATGACCCGGCTTGGCCTCGGCCTTGAGGCGGCGCCGGCATTCCCGCTCGATGCCGTCGATTTCGGCCAGGACGACCTCGATGTCCTCGCGCTGCTGCAGCAGGCGCGTGCGTCGCTCGGCGAGGAGCGCCAGGAACGCCGTCAACTGCGCGCGCTCGTTGCGCCGCACTTCGTAGAGATCGAGCAGCTCGCCGATTTCCGACAGCGCGAGACCCAGGCGCTTGCCGCGCAGGATCAGCTTCAGCCGCACACGCTCGCGCTCGCCATAGACGCGCGTGCGCTTCCGGCGTTCGGGCGCGAGCAGGCCGCAGTCTTCGTAAAAGCGAATCGCGCGCGTCGTCAGCGCGAACTCGTGCGCGAGATCCGAGATCGTGTACGTCGCACGCGAGCCCTGCGCGATGGCGTTGCGGTTCATGGAATGCGAAGCGAGGCATGGCCGCGCGGGGTGGCACGATACCATAGCGCGGATGCCTTTCGGAGCACTCGTCGAGATCGCGGACGCGCCGCCGCAGCCCGGCCACACGCATGAGGTGGCGCCGGGCGTGCTCTGGCTGCGGATGCCGCTGCCGTTCGCGCTCAATCACGTGAACCTGTGGCTGATCGACGAGCCGGACGGCTTCACGCTCGTCGATTGCGGCTACGGCGATGCGATCACTCGCGCGCACTGGCAGCGGCACTTCGAGACGACGCTCGCGGGCCGACCGATCCGTCGCATCGTCGTGACGCATTGCCATCCCGATCACCTCGGCAACGCGGCCTGGCTTGCCGCGCATTTCCACTGCACGATCGCGATGACGCAAGGCGAGTATCTCGCGGCGCACGCGCTGATCGGTCAGCATGCCGGGCTCGGTCAGGCCGACATACGCGCGCTCTTCGCGCTGCACGGCATGCCGGCCGAGCATCTCGCGGGGCTGGCGGCGCGCGGCAATCACTATCATCGCGGCGTGCCGGAGGCGCCGCACGCGTTCGCGCGCCTCATCGACGCCGACGTGCTGGCGCTCGGCTCGTGGCGATGGCGGGTCATCGCGGGCTACGGGCACTCGCCGGAGCACGCGTCGCTCGCGACGGTCGAAGGACGGCTGCTGATCGGCGGCGACATGCTGTTGCCGCGCATCAGCACGAACGTCGCCGTATGGCCCGGCGAGCCGGACGGCGACCCGGTCGCGCGCTTCCTCGGGTCCCTCGCCGCATTCGAGCCCCTGCCGCCCGACACGCTGGTATTGCCATCGCACGGGCCGCCGTTTCGCGGGATCGCGGCGCGCGTCGCACGCCTTCGCGATCATCATGCGGCACGCCTCGCCGAGTTGCATCGGGCCCTCGTCGACGCCGGTACCCCGCAATCGGCGCAGGACGTGATCCCGGTGCTGTTCCGGCGCGAGCTCGATCTGCAACAGCGCTTTTTCGCGATGGGCGAGGCGATCGCGCATCTGAATCACCTGTGGCGCGACGGCCGAATCGAGCGCCGCGTGGCGAACGACGGGACGATCCGCTTCGCCGCGTAAAATGACCGCACCGCCGGTTCTCCTATCCGCAGAAAATCCGATGTCAGCACCCGCTTCCACTGCAACACCCTCGACAGCCGCAGCTCCGGGCGCCGGATTCGATCCGGTCAAGCTCGCCGAATCGCTCGCCGCCGCGGCCGAGAAGAGCGCGAAGATGATGGGCGACTTCGCGTCGCGCAACGCGGGCAAGCAGGCAGCCGTCGCGACCGACGAGCTCGGACTCGGCAAGGCGTTCATGGAGCTCGCCGCAAAGATGCTCGCCAATCCCGCGCGCCTCGCCGAAGGCCAGATGAGCCTGTGGCGCGATTACATGAGCCTGTGGCAAACGTCGATGCTGCGGATGATGGGCGCCCCGGCCCTGCCGGTCGCCGAGCCGGCCAAAGGCGACAAGCGCTTCAAGGATGCCGGCTGGCACGAGTACTTCCTGTTCGACTATGTCAAGCAGTCCTACCTCATCACCGCGCGCTGGCTGCACGAGCAGGTCGCGAGCGTCGAGGGGCTGTCGGAGCCGGCGAAGAAGAAGGTGGATTTCTTCACGCGCCAGTACATCGACGCGCTCGCGCCGTCGAACTTCGCGCTGACCAATCCCGAAGTGTTTCGCGAAACGGTCGCGAGCGGCGGCCAGAACCTCGTGCGCGGGCTCAACAACCTGCTCGACGACATCGAGCGCGGCAACGGCCAGTTGCGCATCTCGATGACCGACACCAAGGCGTTCGAGCTCGGCGTCAACATCGCGACCACACCCGGCAAGGTCGTGTTCCAGAACGCGCTGATGCAGTTGATCCAGTACGAGCCGACGACCGCGAAGGCGTGGAAGCGGCCGCTGCTGATCATGCCGCCGTGGATCAACAAGTACTACATCCTGGATCTGCGCGAGAAGAACTCGTTCATCCGCTGGGCGGTGAACGAGGGAATGACGGTGTTCGTGATCTCGTGGGTGAACCCGGACGAGCGGCTCGCGCACAAGGATTTCGAGGACTACCTCGTCGAAGGCCCGCTCGCAGCGCTCGACGCGATCGAGGAGGCGACCGGCGAAGCCGACGCGAACGTCATCGGCTATTGCCTCGGCGGCACGCTGCTCGCCGCGACCCTCGGCTACCTCGCCGCGAAGAAGCAGCAGAAACGCATCGCGAGCGCGACGTTCATGACGGCGCTCATCGACTTCACCGCCGCCGGCGAGCTCGAGGTGTTCATCGACGAAGCGCAAGTCGCGTCGCTCGAGAAGAAGATGGCCGAGCGCGGCTATCTCGAAGGCAGCGAGATGGCGAACACCTTCAACCTGCTTCGCGCCAACGACCTCATCTGGTCGTTCGTCATCAACAACTACCTGCTCGGCCGCGACCCGTTCCCGTTCGATCTTCTGCACTGGAACTGCGATTCGACGCGCATGCCGGCGCAGATGCACAGCTTCTACCTGCGCAACATGTACATGAACAACAAGCTGCGCGAGCCGGGCGGGCTCACGCTTGCCGGCGTGCCGATCGATGTCTCGAAGGCGACGGTTCCCGCGTACTTCGTATCCGCGATCGAGGATCACATCGCGCCGTGGAAAACGACCTACGCGGGTCGCGGGCTCATGGGCGGCAAGACGCGCTTCGTGCTGTCCGGCTCAGGACATATCGCGGGCATGATCAATCCGCCGGCGGCCAACAAGTACGGCTACTGGACGCAGCGACAAGCCGGCCGGCGACGCGGATAGCTGGTTTGCCGGCGCGCAGCAGCACGACGGATCGTGGTGGACCGACTGGCGCGCGTGGATCGAGCCGTATCTCGGCGGCGAAGCGCCGGCGCGCGTGCCGGGAACAGGCCGACTGCCGGTGATCGAGGCGGCGCCGGGCGCGTATGTTTGTCTGCGCGCCGACGCATGATTCCGGTCGCCGGCGGGCGTCGCATCAACCGGTTGCGATAGGCGCAGGCGCGGCGGCGGCCGGGTCACGAATCAATTGGGCCGTTCCGGGGCGGCGGCGCGGGAGCGATTCGAACCGGAGCGCGCTGCACAGGAGCAGGGGATGGCGCCGACCCAGCGGCGGGCGCCGGAACGACGCTCGGCGGCGGCGCCATCGGCATCGGAGGTGGCGGAGCGACGTGCGGCAACGCGGGCGACGGCATCAGCGGCGGAACGACGCGCGGCAACGATGGGGACATCGGCGCAGGGGCGACGCGCGGCAGTGATGGCGGCGGCGCCGGCGCAGGACCGGCGCGAGGCAGCGACGGCTGCGGCAATGACGCCGGCGGCGACACCGGCACCGGGTGCTGCGAGGGCTTCGAGGCCTCCATCGGTGTCGCCGGCGCAAGCTGCGAGGGCGCCGGATGCAGCGGAACGCCGATCGATGTCGCGGGACGCGGCGGAATCGGACGACTGATCGCGGGATCGCGAGGCCTCGCAGGGGCGATCGGCATACGCGCCGCATACGCCGACGCAGGCAGTGGAATGGCAGTGCCCGGTCGGATCGCGCCCGGGCGCTCGCGCACCGGCTTCATCGCGGGCGGCGTAGTCGAAAGCGGCGGCGCGATCGCCCTGTTGCTCGCGATCGGCAGGCGATTGATCGCCACCGGCCGCCCGCTCGTCAACGCTGCAGCCGGCACGGCGGTGCTGCCGCCCGGGACGCTCCAATTCACGAAATGCGTCGGCCGCGCATCCGCCCCCTGGGTCACGTTGACCGCATACGGCCGGTTGTAGCGCGCGTAGCAGCGCGACGTGCATCCGCGCCACGACGGCACGAACGGCTCGCGCCACCCGAGCGGGACCCAACCATAGACAGCCCCGTTGTTGCGGCCAGGGCTGCGGACGAAACCCGCGCCGTCGTACCACGCCACGAGCGCCGGCGCCCAGAGCGGCCGCGCGACGTATGCGCCGGGACACCAGCCCCAGCGGCCGCCGACGTAGGCCCAGCGTCCATAGTGGAACGGCGCGTATCCCCACGGCGCGTCGTCGACCCAGACGTAGCCCCAGTCGCGCAGCCACGTCCAGTGACCGAAGCGATACGGCGCCCATTCAGGATCGACGGTCGGAAACCAGACGGCGCCGTAGTCGGGATACGTCTGCCAGGCGCCATACGTGTCGAGGTCGGCGGATCCCACCATCTCGCGCGAGACGTACGCATTCTCGCGCGGCGCTTCGTACACGCGATCGCGCGCAGCACTCCACGTGTCGAAGCCGTCGATGCCGCCGCCGTTGCGGATGTCCGCCATGACGTTGCCGCGACCCGCGCAGCACCGCGGTCTGCCCCGGGAGCACCTGCTCGGTTCCGGCGGCGGTTGCAACGTCGGCCTCGCCTTCGCGAACGATCAGCGTCGTTTTCGCCGCCTCCGGATCGACATCGACGCGATAAAGACCGGGACGCGTGAGCGCGACCTGCGTGGTCGGCGTATCGACGCGCACGGAATCCTCGGGCTCGAGCGCGCGCACGCGAACGATGACGCTTCCCGCGGCGACGAACAACGCAAGCTGGCGCTCGGTGAGCCGCGATACATGGAGGCTCGTGTCGCCCGCGAGCCGGAACTGGCCGCCGCCGTAATCGACTTCGGCGCGACCAGCGCGGTCGACCCACAGGTTGTCGCCCTGCGCAACCGGATCGTTGAGGCCGACTTGCGACCATTCGCCGGCGTTGTCATCCGGCGAGTGGTAGATCGTCCCCTGCACGTTCGCGACGCGCCCGACGCGCGCCAGGAGGTCATCGCCGGCCTGCGCATGCGCCGCGAAGGCGGTCGTGCCGGCGAAAAGCGCAATCAGCCATGGCATGTGGATCGCCGCGACTCGGCCGATTCGATTCGGCGTTGAAGGTGCGTCGTCGTACGAGGATCGTCTCCGGATCATCCTGTCATGAACGCGCGCGTGATGATGCCAGTTGACTGCGGCCCGACGCGATGCCTGGCGGCGCGCTTTTGTTTCAGCCGGCGCGCCGCGGCTTGACCGGCGCGTTGGCGAACAGGCGGTCGTACAGCGGTCGCGGCAGGGCGCGCAACACGCGCCCGCCAATCGCCATCGGCCACGGCAGAACGTAGAACCGCCTGCGCCGGGCGATCGCACGCGCGATCCTGCGCGCGGCGACGTCGGGCTGCATCAGGAACGGCATCGGATACGGATTGTCCGCGGTCATCGGCGTCGCGACGTACCCGGGACATACGGTGACGACCGCGATGCCGCTGCCGCGCAGTTCCACGCGCAGGCTCTCGAGATAGGCGATCGCCGCGGCCTTCGATGCGCTGTATGCGCCCGATCCCGGCAAGCCGCGAAAGCCGGCGATGCTCGCGATGCCGACGAGCGCTCCATGGCGCCCGGCGCGCATCGGCGCGATGAACGGCTGGAACGCGTTCACGAGGCCGAGCACGTTCGTCTCGAACACCGACCGGAACGCTGGCAGGTCCTCGGCGTGCTCGGTGAGCGTGCCTTGCGAAATGCCGGCGCTGCCGATCACGATATCCGGCGTGCCGAAACGTGCGCGGAACTCCCCGGCCGCGCGCGCGAGCGACGCGGCGTCGCGCACGTCACCCGCGTACGTCGCGACCGATGCAGGCGCAAGCGATTTCGCCACGCGTAAAAGCTCGTGCTCGCGCCGGGCGAAGAGCCCGACCGCTGCACCGTGCGTGGCGTAGTGGCGCGCAAGCGCCTCGCCGATGCCCGACGAGGCGCCGGTGATGAAGACGATGGGGTTCAGATCACGCGCTCGTCAGATACGGATTCCGATCACCGTCGAAGCTGAGACCGGATGCGAATTCGTGTCTGCATCCCGCTCTAGCTCTTCCGCTCCGCGCGCGCCTTCGCGATCAACTCGTCGATCGCGGCCGGCAGGTTGGCATGCGTGCCCACGCGATCGGAGGAGGTCACGAACTTGCCGTCGACGATCACCGTCGGCACCGCCTGGATCTGGTATTCCTGCGCGAGCTGCATCGCGCGTTTCATCTTGCCGTCGATCGCGAACGACGTGAACACCTCCTCGACCTTCTTGCGGTCGAGACCCTCGCTCGCCGCCCAGTCGAAGAACTTCTTGTCGTCCCACAGTGCCACGCCGGTCTGGTGGATGGCCTTGAACACCTCGGGCGACAGCTTCGATTCGGCGCCGAGGGCATCGAGCGTGTAGTAGATTTTCGCGAGCGGCACCCAGCGCTCCTGGAACATGACGGGCACGCGCCGGAACGCGACGTCCGCCGGCTGCTTGGCGCGCCAGGTGTCGAGATACGGCTCGAGCGCCGCGCAATGCGGGCAGCCATACGAGAAGAATTCGATGACCTCGATCTTCTTGCCGGTCTCGACCGGCTGCGGATTGGTGATGCGCGCGTAATTCTTGCCTTCGACGAGCTGCGCCCCGGCGCTGCCGCTCGCCAGCATTGCCATCGCGAGCAGGGCGAGGATGCTGCGGCCGAGAAAGCGCGTTGCGGAAAGGCTCATGTAGGCTCCTGGAGGTGGAAAGGCTCGATAGGGTCGTGAGATCGCGCGACCGAACGTCGTTGGGCCGGTCGCGGTGCGCGGGAGTTCCGCGCCGACGCGGGATTGCGACGTGCGCGCGTCAATAGCGGATGACCGCAACGTCGAAGCCGCGCTTCGCGAGCTCGGATTTCATCCGACCCAGCTCGTCGGCATTGTCGTAGGGTCCGAGGCGCACGCGAAAGCGGATGCTCCGGTCGGGCAGCGCGCCTTCCTGGACCGTCGCTTCCCAGCCGGAAAGTGCCAGCCGTGCGCGCAGATTTTCCGCGTCCGGCGCCGCCGAGAACGACCCGGCCTGCAGCCAGAAGCGGTCGCTCGGCGCCGGCGCCTTGGCCGATGATTCGGCGGCGGCCGCCACCCTTTCCATCGCGGGCGGAATGGCCGGCATGGCTCGACTGGCCGGCGGATCGCTCCGTGCTCCTTCGCCTGCTCGACGACCGCCCGGTCGCCACGCTCCGGTCGCGCCGGCTGCTGCACCTTGGGCTCCTCGACGCCCGGAAGAATCTTGTAGAAATCGAAGCGCGGCTTGTCGTCGGCCTTCGCGACCTTCGCCGCGTCGCGCGACGGCTCGTGCGCATCGCGCGACAGCGAGGGCAGCGGCAGCGCCGGATTGTTCTTCATCAGCCAGTAGGCGACGGTTGCCGCCATGCCGAGCCCGACGACGATGCCGATGAAGATGCCGATCAGCGTGCCGCCGAATGCGCCATGGCGCTGCGGCGTGCGCGACATCGACGGGCGGCGCGATGCGGAGGGTGCGGTCATTGAAGGGTTACGCGAATCGTGGCACGCAATCGAGAGAGTCTGCCGTCATTGGAAACGGGCCGGGCGCAGCGCACAAGCATCACATCTCATCCGGCGCCCCGATGCCGAGAATCGTGAGGCCGTTGCGCAACACCTGCCCGACGGCGACGATCAGCGCGAGCCGCGCATTGCGAACGCGCGCATCGTCGACGAGGAACCGCTCCGCATTATAGTAACTGTGAAATTCCTGCGCCAAATCCTTCAGGTAGAAGGTCAAGCTGGTGCGGCGCGAATTCGCGCGCGGCGAGCGCGATCTCATCGGGAAAATCGGCCAGGCGACGCAGCAGCGGCTCCTCGTATCGGCTGACGAGCGGCGACACGTCGGCGTCGCGCAGCGTCGCCGGCGCGTCGTCGCGCGCCGAGGCCCGCCTGCTTCAGCACCGACGCGACGCGCGCATGCGCATACTGCACGTAATACACCGGGTTCTCCTCCGACTGCGACCGCGCGAGGTCGATGTCGAACACGAATTCCGAGTCCGCCTTGCGCGACACGAGGAAGAAGCGCACCGCGTCGCGGCCGGCTTCGTCGATCAGCTCGCGCAGCGTCACGTAGCTGCCGGCGCGCTTGCTGATCTTCACTTCGCAGCCGCCGCGCATCACGGTCACCATCTTGTGCAGCACGTAATCGGGATAACCGGGCGGCACGCCGATGCCGATCGCCTGCAGGCCCGCACGCACGCGCGCCATCGTGCCGTGATGATCCGAGCCCTGCACGTTGATCGCGCGCGCGAAACCGCGCTCGAATTTCGTGACGTGGTAGGCGACGTCGGGCACGAAGTACGTGTAGCCGCCGTCGGACTTGCGCATCACGCGGTCCTTGTCGTCGCCGAAGTCGGTCGTGCGCAGCCATAGCGCGCCGTCGTGCTCGTACGTCGCGCCGGACGCGACGAGACGCGCGACCGTCGCGTCGACCCGTCCGTCGGTGTAAAGCGAGCTTTCCAGGTAGTAGCGGTCGAAGCGGACGCCGAATGCGCCGAGGTCGCGGTCCTGCTCGGCGCGCAACTCGGCGACGGCGAAGCGGCGGATCGACTCGATGTCCGAGAGGTCGTTGCCGACTTCGTCGAGGTAGCGCTGCGCGAGCTCGCGAATGTATTCGCCGCGATAGCCGTCCTCGGGAAAGTCGCCGGATTCGCCGAGGATCTCGTGCGCACGCGCGCGCACGGAAACCGCGAGGTTCTGGATCTGCGCTCCGGCGTCGTTGTAGTAGAACTCGCGCGTCACGTCGCAGCCCTGCCATTCGAGCAGGTTGGCGATCGCGTCGCCGAGCGCGGCCTGGCGGCCGTGGCCGACATGCAGCGGTCCCGTCGGATTCGCCGACACGAATTCGACGATCACGCGTTCGCCGGCGCGGGCATCGCTGCGCCCGTAGGTCGCTCTGCGCCGCGAGCACCGCGGCGACGACTTGCTGGCGTGCGGCCGTCCGCAAGCGCAGGTTGATGAACCCCGGGCCTGCGATTTCCGGTGCGTCGATGCAGTCGGCAAGCGCCGATCCGAGCGACGCCGCGATCGCCTGCGCCAGCTCGCGCGGATTGCGACGCGCGGCTTTGGCGAGCACCAGCGCGATGTTCGTCGCATAGTCGCCATGCGCAGGATCGCGCGGGCGCTCGACCGTCGACCGGCGGTGCGTCACGCCGGGCAACAGCTCGCGCACGATGCCGGCGAGCGTCGAGTTCGATGCGTTCCCTGGGATTGACGGCCGCGGGCGTGCCGGCGGCTTCGTGGCGAGGCATGGCGCGGCGAATTATAGCGAGTGGATGCGCGCGTGCCGTCGCGCCGCCGTGCGCGGCGTATCCGTCAGAACGTCGTCGGATCGACGTCGAGCGCCCAGCGAACCCGCGTGCCGGCGCGTGCCGCGATCGCCTCGCGCCAGCGCGGCAGGAACGCCTGCAACGCCTTGCGATGCGCGCCCTGCGCGAGCACGTGTCCGCGCTCGTAACCGCGACGCCTCGGCATCGCTGCGGGCACCGGCGGAAAGACCTCGACACCGCTTTCGCCGATCGCAGAGCGCCCTTGCCTGCTCGAAGGCGACGTCGAGAAAGCGGTCGACATCGGCGCGAACGTGCGCCTCGGCAACGAGCAGCGCGATGCGCGCCGCGGGCGGCAACTGCGCAGCCGCGCGCTCGGACACGAGCTCGTCGGCAAAGCGCGCGTAATCGTGCGCCGCCAGCGCGCGATACACGGCGTGCGCGGGAAAGTCGGTTTGCACGATCACTTCGCCGGCGAGATCGGCGCGCCCCGCGCGGCCCGCGACCTGCATCAGCAGCGCGGCGAGTCGCTCGGTCGCGCGAAAATCGGCGCTGTAAAGCGCGTTGTCGGCGCCCAGCACGCCGACCAGCGTCAGCCGCGGGAAGTCGTGTCCCTTCGCGAGCATCTGCGTGCCGACCAGGATGTCCACCGCCTGGTCCTCGACCTTTTTTCTGACCGCGGCGAACGCATCCTTCGTGCGCGTCGTGTCACGATCGACGCGCACGACGCGCGCCGCGGGAAACGCCGTCCGGATCGCCTGCTCGAGTCGCTGCGTGCCGAATCCGAGCGGCAGCAGATCGACGTTGCCGCATTCCGGGCATGCGCGCGGCAACGGCTTCGCTGTGCCCGCAATGGTGACAGCGCAATCGGTCGGGCTGGCGGTGCACGACGAGTCGCGCCGCGCAGCGCGGACACTGCGATTCCCATTCGCAGGACGCGCACTTGAGCGACGGCGCGAATCCGCGGCGATTGACGAACACGAGCGCCTGCTCGTTCCGGGAGAGCCGCAAGGCGAGCGCGTCCCACAGCGCGCCGGAAACACCGTCGTGCGCATCGGCGCTGCGCGCCGGCACGAAGCGGATCTCCGGCAGCCGCGCGCGCGCATCGGCCCGCTCGGGCAGCGTCGCGCTTCGATACCGGCCGCTGCGCGCATGGCGCCACGTTTCGAGCGACGGCGTCGCGCTGCCGAGGATGATCGGGACATTGCGCTTTCGCGCGCGCCACACGGCGAGATCGCGCGCGTGATAGCGGACGCCGTCCTGCTGCTTGAACGAGTCGTCGTGCTCCTCGTCGACGACGATCAGCGCAAGGTTCGGCAACGGAGCGAAGACGCCAAGCCGCGTCGCGAGCACGACCTGCGCCTCGCCGCTGGCCGCGGCATTCCAGTTCGCACGGCGCGCGCCGGCGGCAAGACGGCTATGCAGCGTCACCGCGCGCGCATCCGGCAAGCCGGCCTTGCACGCGACGCTCGAATTGCGGCGTGAGATTGATCTCGGGCACGAGGATCAGCACCTGGCCGCCGCGCGCGATCGCCCGGGCGGCAGCCGCAAGGTAGACATCGGTCTTGCCGCTGCCGGTGACGCCGTGCAGCATCGTCGCGCCGAACGCGCCTTCCGCTGCGGCAAGCGCATCGACGCGCTGCCGCTTGCGCACGATTGAGCGCCTGCGGCTGCGCCGCATCGTCCGTTCGCGGCGAAGCTCTCCGCCTTCGCGTCGCTTGCGTTGCCGGCGAATGCGCGTCGTCGCCGGCGGCGCGACGAGCGCGTACGCGAGGCCGGGCGGCGCCTGGTAGTAGTCGCCGAACGAATTCCGCGAGCGCCATGATCTCGTCCGGCACCCGCGCACCATCCGTCAGCGCGTCGATCGGCTGCAGGCGATCGACGAAGTCGGACGTCGGTTCGATGCCGGCAACGACCCCGACGTGCTTGCGCCCGCCGAGTCGTGCGCGAACGATGTCGCCGCGCCGAATCTCGAGGCCGTCGGGAACCCAATAATCGAAGAGTTGCCACGCCGCGATCGGCATGGCGACGTGAGCGATCGCCATCGAACGCGCGGGTCAAGTTTACAAAATCAGCGGCGATTGCAGGACGACGGTTACCGGCGACTTAAACCTTCACATGAACATGAGAGGCCAAGCGGTTAATTAGAAAAATGTCCGGTAAACTTTTCCAACCCGTCTTGTGGATAGTTTTGTGCGTAACTCGCCGTGATACGACCGGGCGTGGGCGTCAACTGCATGGCGTGATTGTTGCATTGTTGCGACTGTCCAAAAAATTTCCTTGATTGTCAGAATGTTATCGCTTGCGATTCACGCAATTTTCGTCACATCCCGCGGGGTAGGACAAATGGCCGATTCGTGTGCATAAGTGTGTCCGAAGAGCCTCTTTTCGGGATTTGTCAACCCCCTCAAATCCGCCCGAGCGGCTATCGGGCGATGCTTGCTTCAGGCAACGCGGTCATCGATCGCGTCCGCGCGACGCCCGGTGGACGGCCCTGACCAGCGCATCGACATTCTCGGGCGGCGTCGTCGGGCACGATGCCGTGGCCGAGGTTGAAGACGTAGCCCGGCGCCGGTCCGGCGGCCTCGACGATCGCCATGGCGGCGCTCTCGACCGTTCGCGGATCGGTCAGCAGCGCAAGCGGGTCGAGATTGCCTTGCAGCGCCACGCGCGCGCCGTAGCGACGGCGCGCATCCGCAAGATCGACGGTCCAGTCGAGGCCGATGCACGATGCGCCGCATTCGACGATCGCCGGCAGCGATGCGGCGGCGCCCTTGCTGAACACGATCGTCGGCACGTGCCGCGGCAGTCGCGCGAGAATGGCGCGCATCGGCTCGAGCGAAAACCGCCGATACGCGGACGGCGACAGCAAGCCGCCCCAGGTGTCGAACAGCATCAGCGCGTCGGCGCCCGCGCTCACCTGCGCATCGAGATACTGCGTGACGGCATCCGCGTTGACGGCGACGAGGCGATCGAGCAGTTCCGGGCGCGCGAATGCCATCTTGCGCACCGTGGCGAAATCGGCGCTGCCGCCGCCTTCGATCATGTAGCACGCGAGCGTGAACGGGCTCCCGGCGAAACCGATCAGCGGCACGCGTCCGGCGAGCGCGCGCTTGATCTCGCGCGATCGCGTCGAACACGTAGCGCAAGCTTCGCGAGGTCCGGCACCGCGAGCGCTTCGATCGCGCGCTCGTCGGCGGCGGTGCGCTCGAAGCGCGGGCCTTCGCCTTCCGCGAACGACAGGCCGAGACCCATCGCGTCGGGCACGGTGAGGATGTCGGAGAAAAGAATCGCGGCGTCGAGCGGAAAGCGGGCGAGCGGCTGCAGCGTCACCTCGGTGGCGAGCGACGGTGTCGTCGCCAGCGCCATGAAGCTTCCGGCCCGCGCGCGCAATGCCGCGTATTCGGGCAGGTAGCGACCGGCCTGTCGCATCAGCCACACGGGCACGTACGGCGTGGGCTCGCGGCGCAACGCGCGCAGCAGCGTGTCGTTGGCGAGCGGCAGTCAAGCGGCGAGCTTGCGGCCGGTGATGCGCTCGAGCACGGCAAGCGGCGAGCGTGCGGGCTCGTACAGCGCGGAGAGCGGCAGGTGCGTCGTCTGCTCGAGCATGAATTGTCCCGACGCGGCGGCGTGCATCACCTGGTCCGAATAGCAGATCCACGTCGTGCCGGGCGCGAAGCGGATTTCGCGCTGCGCGCAATCGCGCTGATAGCCGAGGTCGGACTTCGCCGCGTCGTGAAGGCCCAGCATCAGATGATCGTATTCGCTGCGCGCCGACTTCGTCACGTGCAGTGCGGCGAGCACGCCTGCCTCGCCGGGAAGCATCGCGCGCACGCGCGGCAGCAGCGCGCGCGCCATGGGCTCGAAGGTTTCGCCGACGCGCCAGACGCGATCCTCGCCATGCGGATTGACGTTGCAGAACACGCGCAGGATGCGCTCGCCGCGATTCGGCCGCGACGGAAACGCATCGACATGCAGCCGCGTGTCGTCCTTGCGCCACGAGACGGCGCGTCCCGTCGCGCGCTGCGGGCGATAGCTCGTCCGCGCGCGCTTGAGATGCGGCGCATAGCGCGGGAAGAGCGCCGCGATCAACGCGCTCGCATCGGCCGCGAAGCGTCCGACCATCGCGGCGAGCGCCGCAAGATCGGCTGCACTGCCTCGTGCGCCCTTGATCGCGGCGCCATCGAGACTGATGTTCTTCGCCTTGCCGTCCGCCCAGCGGACGTCGAGAAAACGCTGCTCGTCGGCGGCCAGCTCGAACGCGAGATGCGGCAGCACGAGCACGCCGCCCGCCTCGAGCTCGCGCGCGTAACGCTCGGTGTCGGCGGGCTCGACGACCGGACGCCAGCGTCGCGATGTCGAGCGTGACGATCGGCGTGATAAATGGGGTCAGAGCCAATTTCCCGAAGCGTAAAGCCGACTGATGGATCGGGGCAGGCGGGAAATTGGCTCTGACCCCATTTATCAGCGTGGCAACGACGACGAGCCCATCAGGAACGCGTCGATCGCATGCGCGCACTGGCGTCCCTCGCGGATCGCCCACACGACGAGCGACTGGCCGCGGCGCATGTCGCCGGCGGCGAAGACCTTCGGCACGCTGGTGCGGTAGTCGTCGGTATTCGCCTTGACGTTCGTGCGCGCGTCGCGATCGACGCGGAACTGCTCGACAAGGCCCGTGTCGCCGGGACCCGTGAACCCCATCGCGAGCAACACGAGCTCGGCCTTCATCTCGAATTCGCTGCCCGGCACTTCGACCATCCGCATCGCGCCGCTGCCGTCGCGCTGCCATTCGACGCGCGCGGCGACAAGCTTCTCGACCTTGCCGTTCGGTTCCCTCGAACCGCTTCGTCGCGACCGACCAGTCGCGCTCGCAGCCTTCCTCCTGCGAGGATGACGTGCGCAGCTTGATCGGCCAGTACGGCCACACGAGCGGCTTGTTCTCGCTCTGTGGCGGCTGCGCCAGCAATTCGAATTGAACGATCGACGCCGCGCCCTGCCGGGTCGACGTGCCGATGCAATCCGAGCCGGTATCGCCGCCGCCGATGACGATGACACGCTTGCCCGCCGCGACGATCTGCTCCGCCACCCGGTCGCCGGCGACGACGCGATTCTGCTGCGGCAGGAACTCCATCGCGAAGTGGATGCCGCGCAAATCGCGCCCCGGCACCGGCAGGTCGCGCGGCTTTTCGGCACCGGCCGTGAGCGCGATCGCGTCGAACTCCGCCAGCAGCGACTCGGCTGAAACGTTGCCGCCGATGTGCGCATTCGGTCGGAACTCGACGCCCTCGATCGACATCTGCGCCATCCGCCGATCGATCAGGTGCTTCTCCATCTTGAAATCGGGAATGCCGTAGCGCAACAGGCCGCCGATCCGGTCTTCCTTTTCGAACAGCACGACATCATGTCCGGCGCGCGCAAGTTGCTGCGCGCAGGCGAGGCCCGCGGGACCCGAGCCGACGACCGCAACGCGCCTTTCCGTCTTGCGCTTGGGCAGGACCGGTACCACCCAGCCTTCCGCGTAGCCCTTGTCGATGATGAAATGCTCGATCGACTTGATGCCGACGGGATCGCTGTTGATGTTGAGCGTGCACGCGGCTTCGCAGGGCGCAGGGCAGATGCGCCCGGTGAATTCGGGGAAGTTGTTCGTCGAGTGCAGGACGTCGAGCGCCGCCTTCCACTGGTGCCGGTAGACGAGATCGTTCCAGTCCGGAATGATGTTGTTGACCGGGCAGCCTGTCTGGCAGAACGGGATGCCGCAGTCCATGCAGCGGCCGCCCTGTTTCGATGCGGCGGCGTCGTCGAGCGTGTGGATGAACTCGCGGAAATGCCGCACGCGCGACTGCACCGGATCGACGACTTCGGCGATCCGCTGCCACTCGAGAAACCCCGTCATCTTGCCCATCGTCGTCGGTCCGTCACGCAACTGCGCGTTCGCCGGGAATGCCGGCCGGTTGCGTGCGCTGCGCCTTCACGTACATTTCGCAAAGCGCGCGCAGGTACTCGTTCGGGAACACCTTCACGAATTTCGCGCGCGTCGCGTCCCAGTGATCGAGCATCGACAAGGCGAGCGTCGAGCCGGTGAAGCGCAGGTGCCGCTCGACCAGGCGCCGCAGGATTGCTTCGTCGGCCTCGTTGGCGTGCAGCAGGCGTCCCTTGCCGGCCGCCGCGAGGTCCTTTTCGGCCTTGTGCTGCTCGCTTTCCGGCAATACCGGACCGAGCGACACCATTGCCGGATTGCAGCGCGATGCGAACGTGCCGTCCGCGTCGTAGACGTACGCGACGCCGCCGCTCATGCCGGCCGCGAAGTTGCGACCGGTGCGGCCGAGCACGACGACCGTGCCGCCCGTCATGTATTCGCAGCCGTGGTCGCCGGCGCCTTCGACGACGGCCGTAGCACCCGAATTGCGCACGCAGAAACGCTCGCCCGCGACGCCGCGGAAATACGCTTCGCCGTCGATCGCGCCGTACATCACCGTGTTGCCGATGATGATGTTCTCTTCCGGCTTCGCGGGGCACGCGGGATCCGGATAGACGACGATGCGGCCGCCGGACAGCCCCTTGCCGACGTAGTCGTTCGTCGCCCCCTGCAATTCGAATGTCACGCCGCGGGCGAGGAACGCGCCGAAGCTCTGGCCGGCGACGCCCTCGAACGCGACGTGCAGCGTGTCTTCGGGCAGGCCTGCATGACCGTGCATTCGCGCGACGGTGCCCGACAGCATGGCGCCCACCGAGCGATGCGCGTTGCGGATCTTGTACGTGAGCCGCACCGGCTGGTTCTTCTCGAGCGCGGGTGCTGCGGCCGCGATGAGTTGATGGTCGAGCGCGCGCGCGAGTCCGTGATCCTGCGCTTCGCAACGGAAGCGCGCGACCTCGGGCGGCATGTCGGGCTGATGAAAGACGCGCGAGAAGTCGAGACCTTTCGCCTTCCAGTGCTCGATGCCCTTCCGCATGTCGAGCAGGTCGCTGCGCCCGATCATTTCGTTCACCGTGCGAAAGCCGAGCTGCGCCATGATCTCGCGCAGCTCGTCCGCGACGAAGAAGAAGTAATTGACGACGTGCTCGGGCTGCCCGGTGAAGCGGCGGCGCAGTTCCGGGTCCTGCGTCGCGACGCCGACCGGGACACGTGTTGAGGTGACACTTGCGCATCATGATGCAGCCTTCGACGACGAGCGGCGCCGTCGCGAAGCCGAACTCGTCGGCGCCGAGCAGCGCGCCGATCGCGACGTCGCGTCCCGTCTTCATCTGGCCGTCGACCTGCACGGCGATGCGTCCGCGCAGGCGATTCAGCACGAGCGTCTGCTGCGTTTCGGCAAGACCCAGCTCCCACGGCGTGCCGGCGTGCTTGATCGACGATTCCGGCGACGCGCCGGTGCCGCCGTCGTGGCCGGCGATCGTCACGTGGTCGGCCTTCGCCTTCGCGACGCCCGCGGCGACGGTGCCCACGCCGACCTCCGACACGAGCTTCACCGAGATCGACGCCTGCGAATTCGCGTTCTTGAGATCGTGGATCAACTGCGCGAGATCCTCGATCGAATAGATGTCGTGATGCGGCGGCGGCGAAATGAGGCCGACGCCGGGCACCGAAAAGCGGAGCTGCGCGATGTACTCGGAAACCTTGTGGCCCGGGCAGCTGGCCGCCTTCGCCGGGCTTCGCGCCTTGCGCCATCTTGATCTGCAACTGGTCGGCCGACGCGAGGTATTCCGCCGTCACGCCGAAGCGCGCCGAGGCGACCTGCTTGATCTTCGAGCGCAGGCTGTCGCCCGCCTCGAGCGCAATGTCGTGCTCGACGGCGCCTTTGCCGATGACCGACGCAAGCGTGTCGCCGGCCTTCACGGTGCTCTTGCCGGCGCGCATCTCGGCGCGATAGCGCATCGGGTCCTCGCCGCCTTCGCCGGTATTCGATTTGCCGCCGATGCGGTTCATCGCGATCGCAAGCGTGGTGTGCGCCTCGGTGGAAATCGAGCCGAGGCTCATCGCGCCGGTCGCGAAGCGCTTGACGATTTCCTTTGCCGGCTCGACCTCATCGATCGGGACCGGCGCGCGCTCGCCCGTTTTGAACTCGAACAGGCCGCGCAGCGTCTTGAGCTTGCGGCCCTGCTCGTTGACGAGCGCCGCGTATTCCCGGTACGTGGAATGCGAATTGGCGCGCGACGCGTGCTGCAGCTTCGCGATCGTCTCCGGCGTCCACATGTGCTCCTCGCCGCGGATGCGGTACATGTAGTCGCCGCCCTCGTCGAGCGCCTGCTCGAGCAGCGGATCGTCGCCGAACGCGAGCCGGTGCAGTCGCGCGGCCTCGGCCGCGACTTCGAACAATCCGATGCCCTCGATGGTGCTCGACGTGCCGGTGAAATACTTGTCGACGAACGCCTTCTGCAGGCCGACCGCCTCGAAGATCTGCGCGCCGCAGTACGACTGGTACGTCGAGATGCCCATCTTCGACATCACCTTGTAGAGGCCCTTGCAGATCGCCTTGATGTAGTGCTTCTGCGATTCCTTCGGGTCGATCTGCGGTATGCGATGCGCGACATGTCGGCGAGCGTCTCGAGCGCGAGATACGGATGGATCGCCTCGGCGCCGTAACCCGCCAGCAGCGCGAACTGATGCACTTCGCGCACCGAGCCCGTTTCGACGACGAGTCCCGTCGACGTGCGCAATCCCTTCTTGACCAGATGCTCGTGCACGGCGGCGGTGGCGAGCAGCGCGGGAATCGGCAGCATGTCGGCGCCAACGCTGCGATCGGACAGGATGATGATGTTGTAGCCCTGGTGGATCGCGTCCTCCGCGTGCGCGGCGAGGCTCGCGAGCGCCGCTTCCATGCCGTTGCCGCCCCACGCGGCCGGATAGCAGATGTCGAGCTCGATCGACTGGAACGCGCCGCCGGAGAAGAGCTCGATGTGACGCAGCTTCTCCATGTTCTCGGGCGTGAGGACCGGCTGCTGCACTTCGAGGCGCATCGGCGGCTCGGTCGACGTCGATGCCGAGCAGGTTGGGACGCGGACCGATGAACGACACGAGCGACATCACGAGCGCTTCGCGGATCGGATCGATCGGCGGATTCGTCACCTGCGCGAAGAGCTGCTTGAAGTAGTTGTAGAAGACCTTCGGCCGGTCGGAGAGCACCGGCAGCGCCGCGTCGTTGCCCATCGAGCCGACCGGCTCCTCGCCGTTCTGCGCCATCGGCGCGAGGATGATGCGCAGATCTTCCTGCGTGTAGCCGAACGCCTGCTGGCGATCGAGCAGCGGCACCGTCGGACGGCGTCGGCGGCGCCGGCTCGGGCATTTCCTCGAGGCGCAGGCGGTAGCGTGTCGATCCACTCGCGATACGGCTTGCTCGGTCGCGAGCGTGCGCTTCAGCTCGTCGTCGTCGACGATGCGTCCGGCGTCGAGATCGACGAGCAGCATCCTGCCCGGCTGCAGCCGCCACTTCTTGACGATCTTCGATTCGGGAATGTCGAGCACGCCGACTTCCGACGCCATCACGATGTAGTCGTCGTCGGTGACGACGAAGCGCGCGGGACGCAGGCCGTTGCGATCGAGCGTCGCGCCGATCTGCCGGCCGTTCGGTGAACGCCATCGCGGCCGGCCCGTCCCACGGCTCCATCAGCGCCGCGTGGTATTCGTAGAACGCGCGGCGGTCCTCGTCCATCAGCGGATTGCCGGCCCACGCCTCGGGGATCATCAGCATCATCGCGTGCGCGAGCGAATAGCCGCCCATCACGAGCAGCTCGAGCGCGTTGTCGAACGACGCGGAATCGGACTGGCCGTCGTAGATCAGCGGCCAGAGCTTCGTGCAGATCGTCGCCGAGCACCTTCGACGCGATCGCGCCTTCGCGCGCGCGGATCCAGTTGAAGTTGCCGCGCAGCGTGTTGATCTCGCCGTTGTGGCAGATGAAGCGGAACGGATGCGCGAGATCCCACGTCGGGAACGTGTTGGTCGAGAAGCGCTGGTGCACCATCGCGAGCGCCGAGACCATCGTCGCGTCGTGCAGATCGAGGTAGTACTCGCCGACCTGGTGCGCGAGCAGCATGCCCTTGTAGACGATCGTGCGCGTCGAGAACGACGGCACGTAGAACTCCTTGCCGTGGCGCAGGTTCAGCGCCTGGATCGCGTGGCCGGCACGCCTTGCGGATGACGTAGAGCTTGCGCTCGAGCGCGTCCTGATCCATGTCGCGCGAGCCGCGGGCGACGAACACCTGGCGGATGATCGGCTCGACCTCCTTCGTGCGCTTCGGAGAGGCCCGCGTTGTTCGTCGGCACGTCGCGCCAGCCGAGCAGCACCTGGCCTTCGGCGGTGATCGTGCGCTCGATTTCCTGCTCGCAGGCCACGCGCGACGCGGGCTCCTGCGGCAGGAAGACCATGCCCACGCCGTACTGGCCGATCGCGGGCAGCGTGATGCCGAGCTTGCCGCAGGCGCGGCGGAGGAATGCATCGGGCATCTGCAGGAGGATGCCCGCGCCGTCGCCCTGCAGCGGGTCGGCGCCCGTCGCGCCGCGATGCGTCAGGTTCTCGAGGATCCTGCAGGCCCTGCGCGATGATCTCGTGCGTCTTGCGGCCCTTGATGTGCGCGATGAAGCCGAGGCCGCACGCATCGTGCTCGTTCGCGGGGTCGTAGAGGCCCTGTGCTGCGGGCGGATAGGCGTTGACGGGCGAACGGGAACGCGCTTCCACGAGGCACCTCGTTTTTGACGAAGAAACCGCTTGCGGCTTGCCCCAAGCGTCATGAGTTTCACCGAAATACGGCGAAACCCGTCCATGTTACGCGGGATGCTGCATTGCGGCAAGAATCGCGGCGCGCCACCATCAGCCGGATCGCGATGCAACAAATTCGCCTTCCGGACCCACCTTTCCGCCGGAAATGCTTGCGTCATGAATGCTGTTCCGCTTTAATCTGAACAAACTTTGCTAGATCGTTGTTGCTGCGCCCGTTTCGCTGCCCCTACAATCGCACCTTCAGGACAACATCATGCCCGGATACCGTCTTACCGCGTGGCTGCGCCCACTCCTGACCCTCGCCGCCTTGGCCGGCGTGCTGTCGCTCGCCGCGTGCGGCGGCGGCAGCGGGTCGCCCAGCAGCATGAGCGGATCGGTCGCGGTGCCTTTGGCGATCACCCCGGCGACCGCCACGGTGTATTCGGGCAATCCCTTCACTTTCCTGGTAACGGGGGGGACGCAGCCGTACGCGGTCCTTTCAAGTGACCAGGCGGCGTTGCCCGTTGTCGGCACGCTCACGGGAAATACGTTGGTCGTCGTCCCCGGTAGCGTCGGCGCCGATACGGCCGTGACGCTGTCGATCCGCGATGCGGCCGGGCAGACGGCGTCCGCCGCGGTCACCGTGCGGCCTGCGCTGCTGCTGCCGGCTTCGATCACGATCACCGGCAATCCGAATTGCGGCGCATCCGGCGCGACGCTTTGCTCCGGACAGGACGGCACGGCGTCGGTTCATGATGACGGGTCCGGCGGGCGCGCCGCTTGCCGGACGCGAGGTGCGTTTCGACGTCGTGCAGGGCGATTTCTCGATTTCCAGCACGGCGCCGGGTCAACCGCTCGTGCAGTCGCTGACGCGTCACGACCGATCAGAACGGCAACGCCACCGTGCGACTCGTCGTGCCGACGACGGCGGCAACGCAGATCGCGACGATTCGCGCGACCGACGTCACGGGCGGCAGCAGCGTCGTCGGCCAGTTCACGATTGCGCAGTTCGTGAACGGGAATTCGGTGCTGTCGATCATCCCGACGGGCGTGACGACGTTCACGGGACCGGATACCGCGACCTGCAGCAACGGCGCGAGCGCCAGCTTCTTCGTATTCGGCGGCACGCCGCCGTACACGATCGCGACGAATTTCCCGACGGCGATCACCATCACCGGCGCGCCGGTGCAGCGCAGCGGCGGCGCGTTCACGATCACGACGAACGGCACCTGCTTCACGGGGCTCACGTTCGCGATCACGGATGCGGCGGGTCGTACGCTGCTGACGCCGCCGACGGCGAGCAATGTCCTCGGAACTGCGGCACCGCCGCCAGGCGGCGCTCGTCATCACTCCAGCGTCTCGCCAGAGCTGCACGGCGCGGCGTGCCGACAACAACGTTCGATTTCCTGGTCACGGGCGGCACGGGCACGTTCAGCGCCATTCGTACCCGGCGTCCGTCGTCGCAGCCGACCGTTAGCGCCGGCGGCGTCGTGCACGTCACCGATTCCGCATGGCCAGCGCGTTGGCCGGCAGCAACTTCGACGCTCACGGTACACGATTCGGGTCAGCCAGACGACAGACGGCGGCAATGGCCTGTCATTGCACTGACTGCAACGCGCAAATGCAAAACGGCGCCCGCGGGCGCCGTTTTGTTTCGAGACGTCGCAGAATCAGGACCGCGAGCGAAACGGCGTCGCGCTACGTTCAGCGTGTCGGCGACGACATCGGCGGCGTCGCGCTCGTCGATCGCTCGAATGACGCTTCGCCGAGCACGTCGAGAACCACGAAGCGCATCGCGCCGCGCTCGACCTTCTTGTCGCGGCGCATCAGCTCGAGCCAGCGCTCGGCGCTGATCGGCGGCGGCGACCGTGGGCAAGCCCGCGGCGGCAATCAGCTTCGACGAGCCGTTGCGTTTCCGCCGCGTCGAACCCGCACACCCGCTCCGACAACCGCGCCGCGCACACCATCCCCGCCGCCACCGCCTCGCCGTGCAGCCACTCGCCGTAGCCCTGCGCCGCTTCGATCGCGTGGCCGAACGTGTGACCGAAGTTCAACAGCGCGCGCTCGCCCGCTTCGCGCTCGTCGGCCGCGACGATCTCGGCCTTGATCGCGCAGCTGCGCGTGGATCGCGTGCGTCAAGCGCCGCGGCGTCGCGTCGCGAGCAGCGCCGGCATGTTCGCCTCGAGCCACGCGAAGAATTCGACGTCGCGGATCGCGCCGTACTTGATCACTTCGGCGAGCCCCGCGCGAAGCTCGCGCTCGGGCAGCGTCGCGAGCGTCGCGTGTCGATCAGCACCGCGCGCGGCTGCCAGAACGCGCCGATCATGTTCTTGCCGAGCGGATGGTTGATGCCGGTCTTGCCGCCGACCGACGAATCGACCTGCGCGAGCAGCGTCGTCGGGATCTGCACGAACGGAATGCCGCGCTGGTAGATCGCGGCGGCGAAGCCCGCGATGTCGCCGACGACGCCGCCGCCGAGCGCGACCAGCGTCGTCGACGCGCTCGACGCGCAGCTTCGAGCAGTCGCGTCAGCAGATCGTCGAGCGTCGTCTGAGTTCTTGTGCGCTTCGCCGTCGGGCAGCAGCACGACGTCGACGTGCGCGCCGCGCTCGCGCAAGCGACGCCTGCAGCGGCGCGAGGTGATGCGCGGCGACGATCGCATTGGTGACGATCGACGGCGCGCCGCCCGCGCGTGCGGCGCGAGCAGCGCGCCGCGCTCGCGCGAGCAGGCCCGCGCCGATGTGGATCGGATAGCGCGCTCGCCGAGCGCGACGTCGAGCGTCGTCATCGCGTCACGTCATGCGCCGGCTGCAGCGCGCATCGAGCGAGCGCACGAAGCGGATCACGGCGTCGCGATCGGACTCGATGACGTGGTCGGCGACCTCGCGATACAGCGGATCGCGCAGCTGATAGAGCTCGACGAGCCGCGTGCGCGGATCGGCTGCGTGCAGCATCGGCCGGTGCCGGCTGTTGCGAAGCCGCTGCCACAGCGTCTCGGGCTCGGCGTGAAGATAGAGGACCGTGCCGTTTTCGCGCAGGCGCGAGCGGCTCGGCGCGCGCATGATCGCGCCGCCGCCGGTCGCGAGCACGACGCCCGTGAGGCGCGTCAGCTCGTCGATCATCGCCTCCTCGCGATCGCGAAAGCCCGCTTCGCCCTCGATCTCGAAGATCGTCGGGATGGAGACGCCGAGCCGCGCTTCGAGCTCGTGGTCGGCGTCGACGAAACGCTTGTCGAGACGACGCGCGAGCTGCCGCCCGAGCGTGGTCTTGCCCGCGCCCATGAGTCCGACGAGAAAAAGATTGCCCCGGTGCAGCGACACCGGGGCATTGTAAATGGGGTCAGAGCGAATTAAACGCGGCCCGATCAAGTCGGGCCGCGTTTAATTCGCTCTGACCCCATTTACACGGCTTAGCGCACGGACGTCAGCGATTCCCTCACGATTCGCGGCGTCAGGAAGATCAGCAGCTCGGTCTTCTCGCTCGACCGCACGTCGATTTGAAGAGGTTGCCGACGCCCGGGATGTCGCCGAGGAAGGGAACCTTGTCGACGTCGTGTGCGTGATCGTCTCCTCGTAGATCCCGCCGATCACGGCGGTGTCGCCATTGTCGACGGCGATCTGCGTCACCACGTTCTTCGTGTCGATCGACGGCGCCGACCCGCCGCCGGCCTGCGGAACGACGGCGCCCACGCGTGTCCTTGTGGATCTCGACGTTCATGATGATGCGGTTGTCCGGCGTGATCTGCGGCGTCACCTCGAGCTTCAGCACCGCCTCCTTGAACTGCACCGTCGCCGGCGAGTTGGCGCTGCCCGGCGTGACGTACGGGATCTCGCGTGCCCTGCTCGATCGCCGCCTTCTGGTTGTCGCCGGTGATGACGCGCGGGCTCGACACGACCTTGCCGCGATTGTCGGCTTCGAGCGCCGACAGCTCGAGATTGATGAGGTTGCCGCTGCCGAGGTTGATCAGCGTGAGCGGCGAGGCTGGCCGGTTCAGGCCGCTCGCGACCACCGCGGCAGGTTCACGTTGAGCTGTCGGCGAGTCGGAGTAGCCTGCGGCGGCACGTGTCCCGATGCGAGCTCGAACGGCGTCGCGTGCGAGTCTCGCGGCGTGCCGGCCGCGATCGGCGTCGTCGACCGGCTGCGCGCGAGCGTCCGCCGAACCGCGATAGCGACCGTTGAACGTCGCGCCGGTTTGCTGGCCGAAGCCGTACGCCGAGCTGAGCGGCTGAACTTGTCGTCCGCGATCACGATGCGCGCCTCGATCAGCACCTGGCGCACCGGCGTGTCGATCTGGCGGATGACGCGCCGCACTTCCTCGAGCCGGCTGCCGATGTCCGTGACGAACAGGATGTTCGTGCGCTGGTCGACGAATGCGCTGCCGCGCTTGGACAGGAAGCGTCCGCCCGCATCGGGGCCGGTGGCGCCCGACTTGCTCGACGTGACCAGCGTCACGACGTCGGCGGCCTTTGCGTAATTGAGCTGGAACGTCTCGGTCTGCAGCGGCTCGAGATCGTTGATCTGCGCCTGCGATTCGAGCTGCTGCTTCTCCTTCAGCGCCAGTTCCTCGCGCGGCGCGATCAGAACGATGTTGCCGTTCTTGCGCATGTCGAGGCCCTTCGTCTGCAGGATGATGTCGAGCGCCTGGTCCCACGGCACGTCCTTGAGGCGCAGCGTGAGGCTGCCCTGCACGGTGTCGCTCGTGATGATGTTGAGGCCGGTGAAGTCGGCGATCACCTGCAGCACCGCGCGCACCTCGATGTTCTGGAAGTTGAGCGAGAGCTTCTCGCCCTTGTAGCCGGCGCGCGAGCCCTGCACGAGCTTGTTCGGGTCTTCCTGAGCACCGGCTTCACCTCGACGATGAACGGTTGTCCGCCTGGTAGGCCGAATATTCCCAGATGCCCTTGCGGCTCGATGATCATCCGCGCGTTGCCGTTCTGCTCGAACGTGTCGACGGTGACGACCGGCGTATTGAAGTCGGCGACGTCGAGGCGGCGCTCGAGGTTGCGCGGCACCGATGTCTTCAGGAAATCGACGATCAGCTGCCGGCCCTGCTGGCGGATGTCGATGCCGGTGCTGTTGTCCGAGAGGTCGACGACGATGCGGCCTTCGCCGTTGCTGCCGCGGCGGAAATCGACGTCGCGAAGCGAATGCTGCTGTGTCGCTCGCGCGCGCTTCGGAGAAGCGCTGCACCTGCGCCTGCCCGGCCTGCGCCATGCCGCCGGTGCCGGTATCGGTCAGCGTGACGACGACCGCGTTGCCTTCGACCTTCGTATCGAACGTCTGCGGCTTGTTGAGGTTGAACACGACGCGCGTGCGGTTGCCGGCCTGGACGAATTGCAGGCTGCGCAGCGCCGGATCGTCGACCGCGCGCTGGTTGCTCGCGAGGCCGCTCGCCGTGTCGAGGAAGTCGAGCGCGATGCGCGGCGGGCTGGCGATCGCGAAGCCGGCCGGCGGATTGGCCGGCGGCGACTTCAGCGCGAAGCGCACGATCGTGTTGCCCGATGCGCCGCGCGTGACCGAGACGTTCTCGATCGTGTTCGGCGCCTGCGCGAGCGCGGCGCCGGCAACGAAGACGGCCGCGAGTCCCGCGAAACGAGCGATCCAGGCTCTTGCTGCGGCGGGGCCTCCCCAGCCCGGCCGTCGAGCGACGCGATTAGCGTTCATTTTTTCTGCTCCTGTTTCTGGTCAGCCTGCAGCAGATTGCAGCGTGCTGGACCGCTCGGTCCAGTCGCCGGCGCCGTCCTGCACGAGTTCCTTGAGCTTGATCTCGGTGTCGCTGATGCCGGCGATGACGCCGAAGTTCTGGCCCATGTAATTGCCCTGGCGCACCTGGTAGAGGTCGCGCTCGGGCGTCTTGCACGAGCGCGTAGAGCGTCTTGCCCTTTTCGAGCGTGCCGACCATCGACAGCGACTCGAGCGGAAACGCCTCGAGCGGCTCGCGGCGGCGGTTGAGATCGGGCGCGAGCTTGCTCGTGCTGTCGGTCTTCGTGGGCTCGATCTTGCGCGGCTTGAACGGATCGGGCAGGTCGAAGTCGTTGTACGCGAACGGCTCGTAGGGCTTGATCTGCGGCAGCGGGTCGAGCTGCCCGCGGACGCCCTTGCCCTGCTCGGCCATCCAGTCGACGAGGTCCTTGTGGTTCGACGAGCCGCAGCCGGCGAGAAGTGCCAGCGACGCGATGGCGAGCAAGACAAGCGCGCTTCATCGCTTCGCCTTTTCCTTGGCCGCCTTCGTGAGCGCGCGCTGCTTCGCGATTTCCTCCTCGTCGAGGTAGCGGAAGGTCTTCGCGACGGCGTCCATCGTCAGCGTCCCCTTGTCGTTCGTGATCGCGACGTCGTTCAGCGTGACGATGCGCGGCAGCTGCGCGACGTCGCTCGCGAACGCGCCGATGTCGTGATAGTTGCCGGTGATCTTGATGTTGATCGGCAGCTCGGCGTAGAAATCGGCCATCCGTTCCTGCGGCGCCGGCTGGAACAGCTCGAACTGCAGGCCGCGGCCGAGTCCCGCCTGGTTGATGTCGGTCAGCAGCGCATCGATCTCCGACGCGGTTCGGCAGCTGCTTGACGAGCGCGCCGAACGACTGCTCGATCTCGGCCAGCTGCTGGACGTAGAGGTCGAAGTTGATCGCCTTCGCCTTCTTCTGCGTGAACTGCTCCTTGAGCCGGCCCTCTTCCTGCTGCGCCGTCTGCGAGCGTGTCCCACTGGTCCTTCCAGTCGAAGAACGCGCCGAGCGCCACGATGAACAGCACGATCAGCGCGAGGACGATCGACCTTCGGAAGCGGCGGCCAGTTGCCGACTTCCCGGAAGTTGAGGCGGCGGAAGTCGTCGAGGGTCATGCCTTGCCTCCCTTGGCGCGCGCCTTGGCGGCAGAGCCCGGGCCGGCGATCGCTTCGGGCGGCGCCCGCTTGATCTGGAAGTTCAGGGTGAACTCGTTGAGGCGCTGCGGCTCAGCCGCGGCCCTGCCGCGGGCACCGTGACGAGCTTGATCTCGACGAGCTCGGGCTTCTCGAGCCACGGCGAGCGCCTCGATGTTGCGCATCAGCGTCGACACGCGCGCGTTCGACTGCGCGTAGCCGACGATCGTGACCTTCGTGTCGGTCTGCTTCACCGACTTGCAGGTAGACGCCGTCGGGCAGCTGGCGCACGAGCTGGTCGAGCAGGTGCACCGCCTCGTTGCGGTTCGCCTGCAGCGTCTCGACGACCTGCTTGCGCGCCAGCACCTGCGTGGATCTGGTCGCGCAGCTTGTCGATCTCCTTGATCTGCTTGTCGAGCTTGGCGATCTCGCGTCTTCAGCAGCGTGTTGCGCGACTTCTGGTTGTCGATGCGCGCGGCGAGGACGCCGTGCACGAGCGCCACGATGGCGACGCCCAGGATCGCGAGCGCGATCGCGAGCGAGACGAACTGGCGCTGGCGCGCTTGCCGCTTCTGCTCGCGGTGGGGCAGCAGGTTGATGCGCATGATCTTGAGCCATATTCGAAGCTCCGCATGGCGAGGCCGGTGGCGATCATCAGCATCGGCGCGTCCTGCGCGAGCTGGCGCGGCCGGATGCGCTCGGACGTCTGCATCGTCGCGAACGGATTGGCGACGACGGTGGCGACACCGGCGCGCTTGGCGACGAGCTCGTCGAGGCCCGGCAAGCAGCGCGCAGCCGCCGGCGAGCACGATCTGGTCGACCTGGTTGTACGACGTCGACGTGAAGAAGAACTGCAGCGCGCGCGTGACCTCGAGCGCCAGCGATCTCCATGAACGGCTGCAGCACGTCGTGGTCGTAGTTCTCCGGCAGGCCCTGGTTCTTCTTGGCCGACTCGGCTTCCTCGGCGGACAGGTTGAAGGCGCGCTGGATGTCCTGCGTCAGCTGGTTGCCGCCGAACGCCTGGTCGCGCGAAAACAGGATCTGGTTGTTGCGAAGGACGTAGAAGTGCGTGACGTGCGCGCCGATGTCGACCAGCGCGATGTTCTGGTCGCGGCCGTTGGCCGGCAGCGACGGCGCGATCAGGCGAAACGCTTCCTGCGTCGCGTACGACTCGACGTCCATCACGCGCGGCCTTGAGACCCGCCGCTTCGGCGACGGCGACGCGATCCTCGACCTTTTCCTTGCGCGAGGCGGCGATCAGCACCTCGACCTCGTCCGGGTTGTTCGGGCGCCGGGCCGAGCATCCTGGAAGTCGAGATTGACCTCGTCGAGCGCAAAGGGGATGTACTGGTTGGCCTCGGCCTCGACGGTGAGCTCGAGGTCCTCTTCGCGTCTGGCCGGCGGGGACGATGATCTTCTTGGTGATCACCATCGCGGCCGGCAGGGCCAGCGCCACGTTGCGGTTGCGGCTGCCGAGGCGCTTCCAGCGCGCGCTTCAGCGCGTCGCCGGCGTGCTCGAGGTTGGCGATGTTGCCGTCGGTGACGATGTCCTTGGGCAGCGGCTCGATCGACGTAGCGCTCGAGGCGGTACAGCGCCCTTGCCGGCGTCGGACGAGCTCGACCAGCTTCAGCGACGTCGACGCGATGTCGACGCCAATCAGCGGCGGAGACTTGGTTTTGAAGAAGTCGAGTGCGGACGAGAAGTTTTCGGCGAGCATGGGACGTCGGGTCCGTTGCTGATAATCTACATTAAACTCTGGCAACAAGTATGCCGGTCGTCAAATTGTTTCCTTTTGGCCGGGCGAGTGTTGCATGCACGCCTATAATCGCCGCCGGCACCCTGCCCCAAACATCGGTTTTATTCCATCGTGCTAAAGCGCTGGCTCCTCTATGTCGCCTCGGTCGCGCTGGGGCTCGCCGTCGTCGGCGGCCTGCTCGGGGCGTTCGTCCTGGCCCTGCTGTGGCCGACGCTGCCCGCCCCTCGACGCCCTGACCGACTACCAGCCCAAGATCCCGCTGCGCGTCGTCTCGGCCGACGGCGACCTGCTGGGCGAATTCGGCGAGGAGCGGCGCGCGATCGTGCGGATCGGCGAAGTCCCGGATGTCATGAAACAGGCCATTTTGGCCGCCGAAGACGAACGTTTCTATCAGCACGGCGGTGTCGACTATTTGAGCGTGCTGCGCGCGGCGCTCGCCAATGCGACGTCGGGGACCCAGCAGGGCGCCGGCACCATCACGATGCAGGTCGCCCGCAACTTCTTCCTCACCCGGGAGAAGACGGTCTCCCGCAAGCTGCGCGAGGTGCTGCTCGCCTGGAAGATCGAGGCGAACCTGTCCAAGGACGAGATCCTCGAGCTCTACGTCAACCAGATCTTCCTCGGCCAGCGCGCCTACGGCTTCGCCGCGGCGGCGCAGATCTACTTCGGCAAGCCGCTCGCCGAGACTCACCGTCGCCGAGGCGGCGATGCTCGCGGGCCTGCCCAAGGCGCCGTCCGCCTACAACCCGATCAGCAATCCCGCGGCGCGCGAAGACCCGCCAGCTGTACGTGCTGCGACGGATGCACGAGCTTCACTATCATTGACGACGACCAGTTCCGGGAAGCACAAAATGCGCCATTGGTGCGTGCGGCCGCCGACTGCGCGAAGCGCTCGAGCGTGCACGCCGAGTTCGTCGCCGAAATGGCGCGGCAGGTGGTCTTCGACGCCTACGGCGACGACGCGTACACGCGCGGCATCACCGTCTGGACGACGATCCGGCGCGCCGACCAGGAAGCGGCGTACGCCGCGCTGCGCAAGGGCGTGATCGACTACGACCAGCGGCCACGGCTACCGCGGCCCGGACAGCTACGTGAACCTGCCGCAGGACCCGGCCGAGCAGGACGCGGTGCTCGACCGCGTGTTCCAGGAGAACCCGGACAGCGACAACATCCTGCGCGGCCGTCGTGCTGCAGGCGACGCCCGCGCAGGTACGCGCCGTGCTTGCGCAACGGCGATCAGGTCAGAAGTGACGGGCGACGGGACTCAAGTTCGCGCAGCGCGCGCTCGCCGACAAGGCAGCCGGCCAACCAGAAGATCCGCCGCGGCGCGATCATCCGGCTGCTGCGCGACGACAAGGGCGCGCTATGGCGATCGCGCAGATGCCGCAGGCCGAGGCCGCGTTCGTCGCCGTGTCGCCCCGACGACGGCGCGATCCTGGCGCTCGTCGGCGGCTTCGACTACGACGCGCAACAAGTTCAACCACGTCACGCAGGCGCTGCGCCAGCCGGGCTCGGCGTTCAAGCCGTTCATCTACTCGGCGGCGCTCGAGAAGGGCTTCACGCCGGCGACGATCATCAACGACGCGCCGTTCTTCGTGCCGGCCGACAAGGCCGGCGGCGAGGCGCTGGGAGCCGAAGAACTACGACGGCAAGTTCGACGGGCCCGATGCGGCTGCGCGTCGCGCTCGCCAAGTCGAAGAACCTCGTGACGATCCGCGTCCTGCAGGCGATCGGCCCGCAGTACGCGCAGGACTACATCGCGCGCTTCGGCTTCGATCCGAAGCTGCATCCGGCCTACCTGACGATGGGCCTCGGCGCCGGCGCGGCCACGCCGCTGCAGATGGCGACCGCCTACTCGGTGTTCGCCAACGGCGGCTACCGCGATCGCGCCGTACCTCATCGAGCGAGATCACCGACAGCCAGCGGCAACGTCGCTGTCCGAGGCGAAGCCCGCGCTCGCCGGCGCAAGGACGCCGAGCGCGCGATCGACCCGCGCAATGCGTTCATCATGACGACGCTGCTGCGCGACGTCATCGCGTCGGGCACCGCGGCGCGCGCGCTGGAGCTGAAGCGCAAGGACCTCGCCGGCAAGACCGGCACGACCAACGACAACGTCGACGCCTGGTTCTGCGGCTTCAACGCGGCGCAGGTCGGCGTCGCGTGGATCGGCTTCGACCAGCCGAAGACGCTCGGCACGAACGAGACGGGCGGCGTCGCCGCGCTGCCGATCTGGATCAGCTACATGCAGCGCGCGCTGAAGGGCGTGCCCGAGGAGCTGCCCGAGCCGCCGGCCGGCGTCGTGTCGCTGCGCATCAATCCGGACACCGGGCTGCGCGACGACTCGAGCAAGCTTGTCCGACTGGTTCATGGCGGAATTCACGCCGCGGATGGCGCAGGACGCGCTCGCGCCGGCGCTGATGCCGGGGACTGCCCCCGCGCGCGACGTCCGCGATCAGATGTTCTGATCAGGCGCCATGGCCCATCGATCGAATGCGTTCGGCGGACGCGCGCATCGTCGCGGATTCCGGCAACCGCGACGCGCAGAACCGCGCCCGCATCGCGGACGTCGCCGCGCGGCTGATCGCCGAGCACGGCCTCGCCGACTGGTCGCTCGCGAAGCGCAAGGCCGTGCGCCAGCTGATGCTGCCCGAGCGAACCGCGCTGCCCGGCGACGACGAGATCGAGGCGGCGCTCGCGGAGCATCACGAGCTGTTCGGCGGCGACGAGCACGCGGCGACGCTGCGCAGCCAGCGCGAGGAGGCGCTGCGTCTGGATGCGCGAGCTCGCGGCATTCGCGCCGGCGCTCGTGGGCGGCGTCGCGGCCGGATGGGCGACGGCGCACAGCGACATCCGGATCGAGCTCGTCGCCGACGATTCCAAAGCCGTCGAGCTCGCGCTCATCAACCGCAACATCGCCTATCGCGTCGCCCCCGGCGCGGCGCAACGCGCGGCGGCCGAGCTCTTCATCGATACGCGACGCGGCGGCGTGCGGCTCATCGTGCGCACGCCGCTCGCCGCGCGCCAGCGGCCGCGGCGCGAGCGCCGCGGAGTGGACGAGGCGCGGCTGGACGCGGCGGGGGTGGAGGAATTGCTCAGGCCGCCGACCCCTCGTCCCTGAGCCACCCCGCCGCGTCGAGCGCGAAGTACGTGAGGATCGCGTCGGCGCCCGCGCGCTTCATCCCGATCAGCGCCTCGAGCACGCAGGCGCGCTCGTCGAGCCAGCCCGCCTGCGCCGCCGCCTTCAGCATCGCGTATTCGCCGCGACACCTGGTAGACCGCGGTCGGCATGCCGAACGTGTCCTTCACGCGGCGCACGATGTCGAGATAGGGCAGGCCCGGCTTCACCATCACCATGTCGGCGCCCTCCTCGATGTCGAGGAACGTTTCCCACAGCGCCTCGTCGCTGTTGCCAGGATCCATCTGGTAGGTGTACTTGTCGCCGCCGGCCAGGATCGCGGCCGAGCCGACCGCGTCGCGAAACGGCCCGTAGAACGACGACGCGTATTTCGCCGAATACGCGAGGATGCGCGTGTGGATGAGACGCTCGCGCGTCGAGCGCGTCGCGAAGCGCGCCGATGCGCCCGTCCATCATGTCCGACGGCGCCACCATGTCGACGCCGGCCTCGGCGTGGCAAAGCGCCTGGCGCACCAGCGCCTCGACGGTCTCGTCGTTCATCACGTAGCCGGTCGTCGTCGATCAGGCCGTCCTGGCCGTGGCTCGTGTACGGATCGAGCGCGATGTCGGTGATGACGCCGAGCGACGGGAAACGCGCCTTCAGCGCGCGCACGGTGCGCGGCAC
>CAVPMH010000007.1:0-59399 GCA_963706225.1 uncultured Pseudomonadota bacterium | reverse complement strand
AGTGCGCCGCGGGTCGCGTCGGCGGCCCCCGCCGTCAAATCACCGCGCCCAGCTTGAAGATCGGCAGGTACATCGCGACGACGAGGCCGCCGACGACGACGCCGAGGAAACAGATGATGATCGGCTCGAGCAGGCTCGAGAGCGCCGCGACCGCGTCGTCGACCTCGCGCTCGAAAAAGTCGGCGACCTTGCCCAGCATGTTGTCGAGCGAGCCCGATTCCTCGCCGATCTGCGTCATCTGCAGCACCATCGTCGGAAAGAGATTCGTCGCCGCCATCGCGTTGGTGAGGCTCGTCCCGGTGCTGACGTCGGTCTGGATTCGCTTGGTGGCCGCGATATAGACCATGTTGCCCGAAGCGCCGCCGACGGCGTCGAGCGATTCGACGAGCGGCACGCCGGCCGCGAACATCGTCTGCAGCGTGCGCGTCCAGCGCGCGATCGTCGCCTTCTCGAGGATGGGGCCGATGATCGGGAACTTGAGCGAGAACCGGTGCACCATGTAGCGGACGCTGTCCGAGCGCCTGATCGACAAGCGAATGCCGACGAACGCGCCGACGAGGATGATCGTCATCGCCCACCAGTACTTGACGAAGAAGTCGGAGATGTCGATGACCTGCAGCGTGAGCCACGGCAGGTTGGCGCCGAAGCTCGCGAACACGCTCTTGAACGCCGGGATCACGAAAACCATGATCACGCACACGACGACGATCGCGACGACGATGACCGAGATCGGGTAGAACAGCGCCGACTTGATCTTGCTCTTGATCGCGAGGATCTTTTCCTGGTACGTCGCGAGCCGGTCGAGGATCGCATCGAGCATGCCCGCCGTTTCGCCGGCCTGCACCAGGTTGCAGTAGAGCGCGTCGAAGTATTTCGGGTACTCGCGAAACGCCTGCGACATGCTCGAGCCCGTCTCGATCTTGTTCTTGATGTCGAGCATCAGGCGCGAGAAGCGCGCGTTGCTGTGCCCGCGCGCGATGATGTCGAACGATTGCAGCAGCGGCACGCCGGCCTTCAGCATCGTCGCGAGCTGGCGCGTGAAGAACGTCATGTCCTTGCCGCTGATCGAGCGGCCGCCGCGGAACGACTGGCGCTTGAGCTTGAGGACGCGGATGCCCTGGCGGCGCAGGTTCGTCGTCGCGACCGTTTCCGAGACGGCGCGAAGCTCGCCGCGCATCGGCTTGTTGTTGCGGTCGACGCCTTCCCACAGAAACGTCTGTTCCTTGACCTTCAGGTCCCTGCGCGCTACTGCTGCGGTCGCCATGGCGTGTCCTTCTTCCCGGATGCTGCGATTACTCGTTGGTGACGGCCTCGATTTCCTCGAGCGAGGTGACGCCGCTCTTCACCTTCAGGAGGCCCGATTGTCGCAGGTTGCGCACGCCTTCGCGCTGCGCCTGCTCGGCGATGTCGAGCGAATTGCCGTTGCGCATGATGAGCTGCTTCATGTCGTCGGTCATCGGCATCACTTCGTACACGCCGATCCGGCCCTTGTAGCCGGTTCCCTTGCAGTGGTCGCAGCCGATGGGCCCGAACGGCTGCCAGCTGCCGTCGAGATCCTCTTCCTGAAACCCGGCGCGCAGCAGCGCCTCGGGGGGAATGTCCTCCGGGCGCTTGCACTGCGGGCAGAGCTTCCGCGCGAGGCGCTGCGCGGTGATGAGGTTGACCGACGAGGCGATGTTGAACGGCGCGACGCCCATGTTCAGCATCCGCACGAGTGTCGACGGCGCATCGTTCGTGTGCAGCGTGGACAATACGAGGTGACCGGTCTGCGCGGCCTTGATCGAGATGTCGGCTGTTTCGAGGTCGCGGATTTCGCCGACCATGATCACGTCCGGGTCCTGCCGCAGGAACGCGCGCAAGGCGGTTGCGAACGTGAGTCCCGCCTTTTCGTTGACGTTGACCTGGTTCACGCCGGGGAGCTGGATTTCGGCCGGGTCCTCGGCGGTCGCGATGTTCACACCCGGCTGATTCAGGATCGACAGGCACGTGTAGAGCGAAACGGTCTTCCCGCTGCCCGTCGGTCCGGTCACGAGGATCATGCCGTACGGGCGGCCGACCGCGAAGAGCAGCGCCTGCTGCTGGTCGGCCTCGTAGCCGAGCGCCTCGATGCCGAGCTTGACGCCCGACGAGTCGAGTATCCGCATGACGATCTTCTCGCCGAAGAGCGTCGGCAGCGTCGACACGCGAAAATCGATCGCCCTGCTTTTCGACAGCACGAGCTTCATCCGCCCGTCCTGCGGCACGCGCTTTTCGGAAATGTCGAGCCGCGAGATCACCTTGATCCGCGACGCGACCTTGTCCTTGATCGCGAGCGGCGGCTGCGCCACCTCCATCAGGATGCCGTCGAGCCGGTAGCGGATCCGGTAGAACTTCTCGTACGGCTCGAAATGGATGTCCGATGCGCCGGCGGTGATCGCGTCGATCAGCACCTTCTGGATGTAGCGGACGACCGGCGCGTCCTCGACCTCGCTGCTGTCCTCGTCGCCGCCGGCGGGCTGCGCCGAGCCGTCCTCGAGCGCGATCTCGATGTCTTCGAGCGCCGCCATTTCCTTCAGCGTCGTGCCGGTCGACTCGACGATCTTGACGATGGCCTGCGCGAGCTTGTCGTCCTCGACGACGACGGGCTCGACGACGAGGTTCGTCTTGAAGCGCACCTCGTCGAGCGCCTGCAGGTTGGCGGGGTCGGACGTCGCCACGTACAGGCGATTGCCGCGCTTGTGCAGCGGCAGAACGCGCCGCGTCTGGGCAATCCGGGTGTCGAAGTATTCCCGGTTGATCTGGTCGAAATCGAAGCCGGCGAGGTCGAGCAGCGGAACGCCGAACGCGCGCGAGGCGAACACGGCCAACTGGTGCGCCGACAGGCGCTTGCCGGAAAGCACCTGCTCGACGAACGACACGCCGGAGGACTGCGATTGCAGCTGCAGCGCCTCGGCTTCCTGCTCGGACATGACGCCGTGCTGGGCGAGCGCGCGGGCGAGACCGCTGATGTTTCGGGTGGCGGCGTGGGTGGCCATCGTCAGTTATGCATATTCACGTTGTTGCGTTTTTGCCACGGATGCCGTCGCAAATCACGCCGCGCCGCGGGACAAAGCGGGTCGGAACGTCAGGGAAAGCAAACGTTATGCCGAATTCGGGGTGAAGCAGGGTTCGAGATCGACTTTCGCCGAGTTCGGTTCTGCCGAGGTGCCTTTGGCCGTTCCGGCGAAACATCGTCTCGAACCCTGCCTGCCAGCCGGCATTGCCGCGCACCGACGGGCCGCTTATTCCATTCGCATAAAACTTGCTGTCAGGATGATGCCCGCTCGGTCTGCGTTTGTAAAGGAGACGTATCCCGGCCCACGGGCGGCAGCAGGCGCACGACGCGGACCGCGCGATCCTGCGTCTGCAGGATTTCGACGGCCTGGTCGTCGACCTTGAAGCTGATGCCGGCGTCGGGGATTTCGCCCAGGTGCTCGACGATGAGCCCGTTCAGCGTTTTCGGTCCGTCCAGCGGGAATCGCGTCCCGAGCCGCCGGTTGAGCGTGCGCAGCGGCGCCATCCCGTCGACGACGACGCTGCCGTCCGCCTCGCGCCGGAAGCTCTCCGGCCCGCCCGGCGCCTGCGTCGTGAACTCGCCGATGATCTCTTCGATGATGTCCTCGATCGTGACGAGCCCCTGCAGCTCGCCATATTCGTCGACGACGAGGCCGAGCCGCTGGCGATCGGTCTGGAACTGCTGCAACTGCGTCAGCAGCGGCGTGCCGACCGGAACGAAATACGGCGGCCGCAGCACGGCCCGGATGCGCTCGGCGTCGACCTCGCCGCCCTGCATCACGTGCAGGATGCTCTTGACGGCGAGCACGCCGACGATGTTGTCGAGCGACTCCTCGCAGACCGGCAGCCGCGTGTGATACGACGTCGCGAGTTGCTGGCGCAGCAACGCCGGCTTCTCGGTGAGATCGAGCGCGTGGATCTGGCTGCGCGGCGTCATCACGTCGTCGACGGTGATCGCCTCGAGGTCCATCAGGTTCGCGAGCATCGTCTTGTGCTTGCCGCGAAAGTACTGCGCGCCTTCGAGCACCAGCGAGCGCAGTTCTTCCTGCGACAGCGTCGTGCTGGGCTGCGCTGCCGGCTTGAAGCGGAAAAGCTTCAGCAGGCCCTGCACGAACAGGTTCACGAACCAGACGATCGGACGCACCGCGCGCAGCAGCGGTGCCAGGACGAAGCTCACGAGCGGCGCCAGGCGGTCGGCGTACGCGGCGCCGACGACCTTGGGCGTTATTTCGGAAAACACGAGGATCAGGAACGTCACCGTCACGGTGCCGAGCGCGAGCGGCCATTCGCCCAGGCCGAAGAGGCGCACCGTGATGATGCTGGCGATCGTCGCCGCGGCGGCGTTGATCAGGTTGTTGCCGAGCAGGATCACGCCAAGCAGCCGGTCGGTCTTCGCGAGCAGCGAGAGCGCCAATCGCGCGCCCCGCGCGCCGCGCTGCGCCTGGTGTTTCAGCCGGTATCGGTTCGCCGCCATCATCGCGGTCTCGGCGATCGAAAAGAAGCCGGACGACACCAGCAGGACGATCAGCGCCAGCGCGAGCGCGCTTAAGGGGATGTCGTCCAATTCAGCGCCCGAGAACGATCTCGCGCACGAACTTGCTGCCGAGGTACCCGAGCACGAGCAGCAGCGTTCCGGTGAGAATCCATTTTAGCGCCGTGCGGCCGCGCCAGCCATAACGCCAGCGGCCGAAGAGCAGCACGGCGAACGCGAGCCAGCCGGCGACGGAAAACACGTTCTTGTGCGTCACCGTCAGCGCCTTGCCGAACAGTTCCTCGGAGAACAGCATCCCGCTCGCGAGGGTGAGCGTGAGCAGCACGAAGCCGACGCCAAGCAGGCGGAACATGTACCGCTCGAGCGTGAGCAGCGGTGGCGCAGCGCTCGCGGCTATATCGGGCAATCCGCGGTGCAGGCGCTTTTCGAGCCCCGTCATCACGAGCGCCTGCAGCGCGACGACGACGAACAGCGCGTAAGCGACGAGCGCGATGCCGATGTGCGCGGCAGCCCACGGGTCGCCGGCGAAGGGAAGCCGATGCGGGGACGCGGCGAGCGGCGGCAGCAGCGCGCAAACCGCGGCCACCGGCAGCACGACCGCGGCGACACCGGGGAGCGTGCGCAAGACGCCGGTCAGCCACGCGGCGAGGACGGCAAGGCCGGCGACCAGCGATAGCGCATTGACGAACGACAAATCGAGTCCGCCGGGACGCACGATCGCGCGCCAGATCGCGACCGCATGCAACAGCAACGCGAGTGCCAGGAGCGCCTGCGCGGCGCTGCGTCGTGGCGCCGGCGTCGCAGCGGCGCGCGGCCAGCGCGCCCACGCCGTGGCCGCATAGATCGCCGCGACGAGCACGTGCAGTAGAATGACCACCGATCCAGTTTACCTTACGGTGCCGGATTTCCGCCGCGCGCCACGGTCGCACATCCCATGCTCGAGACACTCACCGAACGCCTGTCGCGCGTCGTCAAGACGCTGCGCGGCGAAGCGCGTCTGACCGACGCCAACATCCAGGATGCGCTGCGCGAAGTCCGCCTCGCGCTGCTCGAAGCCGACGTAGCGCTCCCGGTCGTCAGGACGTTCACCGCCGATCTGCGCGAGAAGGCGATCGGCGCCGACGTCGTGGGCTCGCTCACCCCCGGGCAGGCGTTGGTCGGCGTCGTCGCGCGCGAGCTGACCGCGCTGATGGGCGGGACTGCGCAGCCGCTCGATCTTGCGACCACGCCGCCGGCCATCATCCTGCTGGCCGGCTTGCAGGGCTCGGGCAAGACGACGACCGCTGCGAAGCTCGCGCGCCTTGTCGCCGCGCAGAAGAAGAAGGTGCTGCTCGTTTCCGCCGACGTCTATCGGCCGGCCGCGATCGAGCAGCTCAGGGTGCTCGCGCAGCAGGTCGGCGTCGACTTCTTTGCATCGAGCGCTGCCGAGCAGCCGGTGGCGATCGCGACTGCGGCGCTCGACTGGGCGCGGCGTCATTATCACGACGTGCTGATCGTCGATACGGCGGGCCGGCTCGCGATCGACCAGGCGATGATGCGCGAGATCGCCGAGCTGCACGCGGCGCTGCGCCCGGTCGAGACGCTGTTCATCGTCGACGCGATGCAGGGGCAGGATGCCGTCAACACGGCGCGCGCGTTCCACGACGCGCTGCCGCTGACCGGCGTCATTCTGACGAAGCTCGACGGCGACGCACGCGGCGGCGCCGCATTGTCGGTGCGCCAGGTCACCGGCGCACCGATCAAGTTCGCCGGCGTGTCGGAAAAAGTCGACGGCCTCGAGGTGTTCCATCCCGAGCGAATGGCGTCGCGCATTCTCGGCATGGGCGACGTCCTGTCGCTGATCGAGGACGCGCACCGGAACGTGGATGTCGAGCAGGCGAAGAAGCTCGCGCGCAAGGTCAAGTCCGGCAAGGGCTTCGATCTCGACGATTTCAAGGCGCAGATCGCACAGATGCGCAAGATGGGCGGGCTTGCCGCGCTCGTCGACAAGCTGCCTGCCGAGGTCGCGCGCGCAGCGCAAGGCGCGACGCTCGACGAGCGGCGGATCGCGCGCATCGAGGGCATCATCAATTCGATGACGCAGCAGGAGCGCGTCAAGCCCGAATTGCTGAAGGCGTCGCGCAAGCGCCGTGTCGCCGCGGGCGCCGGCGTGTCGGTGCAGGAGGTCAACCAGTTGCTGAACCAGTTCGCGCAGACGCAGAAGATGATGAAAATGGTCGCCAAGGGCCCGCAGAAGATGATGCGCGGGTTGCGCAGCCTGATGGCCGGGCGGTGAGGGGCCTCACCCAGCCCTCTCCCCGCGAGCGGGAGGGGCTGGGGTGAGGGGCGCTCGCCGAAACTCCGTTTGCTCCGCAGCCCGCTTTACCCGTATAATCATCGACTTTTCGTTTTGCGGCCCGCCTCCGGATTTCCGGACGCCGGGACCCGAACTGGACCCCACCATGGTAGTGATCAGACTGGCCCGCGGCGGCGCCAAGAAGCGACCGTTCTACAACGTCGTCGTAACCGATTCGCGCAATCGGCGCGACGGACGATTCATCGAGCGCGTCGGGTTCTATAACCCGGTCGCATCGGCACGCGAGGTAGGCTTGCGCATCGCGCACGAGCGCGTCGCGTATTGGCGCCAGCACGGCGCGAAGCTTTCGGACACGGTGCAGATGCTCGTCGACCGCGCGGCGAATGTGGCGCCGGTCGCGCCCGTCGCGCCGGCGCCCGCCGACACCGGCGCGCCGGCAGCCGCCTGAAGCCCTGGTCGACGCGGCGACGATCGTCGTGATGGGACGCATCGCGTCGCCGCACGGCGTGCGCGGTGCGGTGAAGGTCAAGCCGCAATCGGCCGATCCTGCGTCGCTGCTGGATCACGAGCAGTGGTGGCTGCGGTCCCGATCGGGGAGCGACTGGATCGCCTACCACGTTCTCGCGCGACGCGAGCAGAACGGGATGCTGGTCGTCGAGCTTTCGGGTGTCGCGTCGCGCGACGCAGCGGCAGCCTTGCACGGCGCCGACGTCGGCGTGCCGCGCGCAGCGCTGCCGGCGCTTGGCGACGACGAGCATTACCAGGCCGACCTCATCGGCATGAGTGTCGTGAATCGTGAGGGCGCAGCACTCGGTGTCGCAGTCGAATTCGTGCAGAGCGGCGCGCACCCGATCCTGCGCATCGCCGGGCACGATGGACAGGAGCGATTGATTCCGTGGGTGACGCAGTACATCGACGGCGTCGATGCGCCGGGGCGCCGGATCGACGTCGACTGGCCGGTGAAGTACTGACGGTTGTACTGACGGTTGCCGCTGATGCGCATCGACGTGGTGACGCTGTTTCCCGAGATGGTGACGCAGGCCTGCGGCTATGGCATCACCGGTCGTGCACGGGAGCGCGGATTGTGGCAGCTCGGCGTATTCAATCCGCGCGACTTCGCGACCGACGCGTACCGGACGATCGACGATCGGCCCTACGGCGGCGGACCCGGGATGGTGCTGATGGCGGCGCCGCTCGCGCGCGCCCTTGCAGCCGCCCGCGATGCGCGATCGGCGGCCGGCGCCGCGCGCGGGATAACCGTTTACCTGTCGCCGGCCGGAACACCGTTGACGCACGCCGCGGTGATGAATTTCGTCGGTGAGGCCGAGCGCGGTGTCACGCTGATCGCCGGACGCTACGAAGGTGTCGATCAGCGTCTGCTCGACCGGGAAGTCGACTGCGAGGTATCGGTCGGCGATTTCGTGGTATCGGGGGGCGAGTTGCCGGCGCTGCTGCTGATCGATGCAATCGTGCGCCAGTTGCCCGGCGCGCTGAACGACGCCGAATCGGCGCGGCAGGACTCGTTCGCCGACGGATTGCTCGACTGTCCGCATTACACCCGGCCCGAGCGCTACGGGGAGGCGCGGGTTCCCGACGTGCTGCTGTCGGGCGATCACGCGGCAATCAGGCGCTGGCGACTGAAGCAGGCCGTGGGGCGCACGTGGCAACGGCGGCCGGACTTGCTGGAATCGCGCACGCTCTCGGCGGAGGAGCGCGCGTTGCTCGACGAGTACAGGCACGAATTAACGGATAATTGACCCGCGCATCAGGGGGCGCCCTGCTCTCGCGCGGCAAGCCGGCCGCAAAGGCCAATCGAAAGGACGAACGCCATGCACATCATCGAAACACTGGAGCGCGAGGAAATCGCGCGGCTCAACAAGACGATTCCCGATTTCGCCCCGGGCGACACGGTGATCGTCAATGTCAACGTCGTCGAGGGCGAGCGCAAGCGCGTGCAGGCGTACGAGGGGGTCGTGATCGCCAGGCGCAACCGGGGCCTCAATTCGGCGTTCACGGTGCGCAAAATCTCGAGCGGCGAGGGCGTCGAGCGGACGTTCCAGACATACTCGCCGCTCATCGCATCGATCGAGGTGAAGCGCCGCGGCGACGTCCGCCGGGCGAAACTTTATTATTTGCGCGGCCGATCGGGTAAATCGGCGCGCATTCGCGAAAAGCTCACGGCGCGCGAAACGACGAAGCCCGAACAGGCGTCCTGATTCGCGCTGTACGCGCCGGAACCCCTGCCGGTGCACGGCACCACGAGCGGCCCACTCCGGGCCGCTTTTTTTGAGCGTTTGCTTCCGGCACCCACGACGGCGGATGCTCCTTGAGCATGGCCCGGAACTTGCAGCCTGTCTTTCCGGAAATGCACAGCACTCGATTCCCGTTGCTCTTCGCGGACTTTTGTCCGACTATTCCAACGTCATATCACGTGCGCGCTTCGGGGATGCAAGCATGAAGGCGACGCTGTACGACGCATTGGGCATTCTCCCCACGTCGACCGACGAGGAAGTGCGTGCGGCGCTGCGCGGGCTCATCCGCAAGTACTACGCCAAGACTCGTGACGGCCAGGGCAACGTCGAAGAGGCGTTGCGCTTCATCAACCATGCCAGCCGCATATTGAGCGACGGCGAGCGCCGCGAGCGGTACGACCACGAATTGTCGCACTCGAACGACGACGACCTGCCGGCGCGGGAATCGCTCGAGCAGGCGTTGCTCGGTAACGACGAGCACACCGAAGTAGGCGCCGCGACGGGACCCGGCGACCGCGCGATCGGCGACCCGCTCGATTCCGAGTTGCCGGAAGACAAGTCCGACGTTCCCGCGACCCACCATCCGGGACTTACGCAGCGGGCCGCGTCGTTCGGCCGCTCGCCGGCGCTGACCTTCGGCCTGTGCGCGGTCTTCGGCGTATTCATCGCGCTCGCGATCGTGTTCGTCACGCCACCCGATTTCGTCGTGGTCGCGCGCTCGGTGCTCGGCGGTCTGACGGTTACGTTCCTGCTGCTCGCCGGCGTTTACGCCGCCGTGCACGGCATCGTCGTCCTGCGCCGCCGGCAGGCCAGCACGCGCTCGGCGCTCGTGCCGCAGACCGACCTGGCTATCCTCAACTGGCGCCGCGAGCGCAGCGTCTTTCTCGGCACCAACCAGCCGCAGGAAGACGCATCGTGGATTTTCCAGCTGCGGATGGCCGAGCTCGAGCGCGCAAAATCGGGCCGCACGAGCGAGCCGCGCCCGTGGCATCGGCTCGCCGCGCGCATGTTCGATTACGCGATCTGGGGACTGCTGCTTGCGCTGCTGCTGTCGCAGTTGCGCGCGCTCGGCCTGGTCCCGGAGCGCTGGGCGTACCTGCTCGCGCATCCGCTGCTTGCGCCGATTCTCATCACGCTGACCTGGGTGCCGATCGAGGCGCTCCTGATCACGTCAGTGGGCACGACGCCGGGCAAGTGGCTCTTCGGCCTCTACCTTCAGTTCTCGATCTCGGATGCGTACGCGCCGCGGAATACGCGCGCACAGCTGATCCGCGGATTCGCGCGTGCCGCGCGCGTGTGGTGTCAGGGACTGGGCTGCGGGTTTCCGCTGCTCGCGCCGATCTCCATCGCCGTCGCGCACGAGCGGCTGGTCGAGCATCAGGAAACGGATTGGGATTTCGCCGAGGATTGCCTGGTCACGCACGGGCCCGCCGGCGTGGTGAACACGGTCACCGGCGTGTGCGGGCTCGCGTCGATGGTCTGGCTTTACGGCGTCGCCTGGCAGCAGCCGATGGCCGAGGCCGTCGCGTGGACGAATGCGGCGGTCGCTGCCGCGCTGCCGACGACGACCAGCCTGAAGGGCGACATCAGCAATGCGAGCGATCGCGTCGAGCGGCTGCTTCCCGCGTTGCCGACACTTCCGGCGGCGTCGACGCTTTTGCATCTTCCGGACAGCGTGCGCATCGGCACTCAGGCGGATTCGTCCACGGCATCTGGATCGCAGGACAGTCGCGCCGATCAAGGCCCGAGCGACGCCGAATTCAGCGCGATGATGGCGGCGCGCCGTGCGCGCATCGACATCCTGAAGGGCGAGGGCCCGCGCATGCTGCGTGCCGGCAACGTGCGGCGCGCGCTCGAGTTGTGCCGCGCGTGGGTCGATCTCGATCTCGCGAATGCGCAAGCATGGAGCTGCCTCGGCCGTGCGCAGCAGGCGGCCGGCGAATACCAGGAGGCGCTCAACGCCTTTCGCAAGGCGCGCCAGCACGACCCGTATGATCGCTCGCTCGACGGCGCCATCGAAGGCGCGCAGCGGGGTATCGTCTCGAGCTTCCTGAATCGCTATCGCCGCTGAACGAGCGGCGCGCGGAATGCGCGCGAGGTCAGCGGCGCTTCAGCACGAACCAGAACGCGCCGTCGCTTTCGCCATGATCGAGCAGCGCGTTGCCCGTCTGGCGCGAGAACGCCTGAAAATCGCGCACGCTGGCAGGATCGGTCGCGGTAATGCGGATCGTCTGTCCCGACGCCATGTCGTTCAGCGCCTTTTTCGTGCGCAGGATCGGCAGCGGGCAGTTCAATCCGCGCGCGTCGATTTCGCGGTCGATCGTCAGCATGAGGAAGCAGTGACTGGCGAGTGAAGTATGCGCGATTATAGCAACGCATGAAGTGGCTTTCGCTCGCGGCGCTCATGCTGGCGGTCGCCGGTGCGGCGTGGATCGCCATCGAGCGCGTCAATGTGCCGCCGCGCAGGCTTGCGATTTACGTCGAGCGGCGCGCCGGGGGTCATCGTGCGGCCATCGAAAGCATCGGTCACTTCGCGGCCGGCATCCTGCTGGCGCTCGATCGCGGGCGACGCTCGCAACCGTCGTTGCCGATACCCATGCCGCTCGCGCAAGCCATGCCGCCGGCGCCCGAGGACCTCCCGCGTCGCGTGGCCGTCGCATCGCCGGAAGAAGCGCTGCGCGCGGTCGGCGACGCGAAGCCAGGCGATGCGATCACGTTCCTCCCCGGGACCTATCGCTTCGACGGAACGTACATCGCCGCATCGCAACCGGCGACTCGGGCGGCGCCGATCCTGGTGCGCGCGGAAAGGCCCGGCTCCGTCGTGCTCGAATTCAACATGGTCGAAGGCTTTCTCGTCTCCGCACCTTACTGGTCGTTCGAGAATCTCGTCATCCGGGGGACCTGCGCGGACCATTCGCATTGCGAGCACGCGTTTCACGTGGTTGGCAACGCCGCGCACTTCCTCGCCCGCAACAACGAGATCGTCGACTTCAATGCGCACTTCAAGGTCAACGGCAGCGCGGGTGCGTATCCCGATTTCGGCGTGATCGAAGGCAACACGCTGCGTAACGACAGCGTCCGGGATACCGGCAATCCGGTGACGCCGATCGATCTCGTCGCTGCGAGCCATTGGCGCATCCGCGGGAACCGGATCAGTGATTTCGTGAAGGGACGATCCGACCGGATCAGCTACGGCGCATTCGTCAAAGGCGGCGGCGCGGACAATCGCTTCGAGCGGAACGTCGTCGTATGCGAAGACAGGCTGCGCGGTTTCGCAGGACAGCGCGTCGGGCTGTCGCTCGGCGGCGGAGGATCGAGCGCCGACGCCTGCCGCGGCGGCCGCTGCATCACCGAGCAGGACCGGAGTGTGATCGCCTCGAACCTGATCGCCGCGTGCTCGGACGACGGCATCTATCTCAACCGCGCGGCGGCGAGCCTGATCACGCACAATACGCTGATCGACACCGGCGGCATCACCGCACGCTTTGGCGAGAGCAGCGCCGACGTCGAGGGCAACCTCGTCGACGGGCCGATGCGGGCGGTTCACGGCGCGATACTGCACCTGCGGGACAACATCGATACGCGAACGGCCGCGCTTTATCTCGGCTGGCACCCGGTGCGGCGGCTTTTTGCCGATGCACCGGCGCTCGATCTGCGTTGGCGCGCCGATCCGCCGCGCCGGCGCGACAGCGGCGAGCCGCCCGCGGATTTGTGCGGCGCGTCGCGGTCGCGGCAACCGACCTACGGCGCGTTCGAGGACATTGCGCGCTGCGCCGCGAGCGCGAACTAGGACCGGCTCACGCGAACGACGTTTCACGCAACGTCGCGGCGAATCCGCCGCACGAGCGACGTCGTCGAGCGATCGTAGCGAAACGGTATGGCGACGAAACGGCCGCCGCGCGCGATCACTTCCGCCGCGCCGACGCAGGTCGCGATCGAATAATCGCCGCCTTTCACGAGCACGTCGGGCATGCAGGCGACGATCAGGTCGAGCGGCGTGTCGGCTTCGAACGGCACGACGAGATCGACGCACGCGAGCGCCGCGAGCACCGCCATCCGGTCGTCCTGCGCATTGAGCGGCCGATCCGGTCCCTTGCAAAGGCGCCTCGCCGATGCGTCGGAGTTCACGGCGACGACGAGCGATGCGCCGAGTCCGCGCGCCTGCTCGAGATACGTGACGTGTCCGCGATGCAGGATATCGAAGACGCCGTTCGTGAACACCAGCGGGCGCGCCAACGCGCGTATGCGTGCGAGCGCATCGGCGGCACCGGCCATCCTGGCCGGGTAACGCGGTTCCGGAAGGGGTGACGCCGGCGACGCGTTCGTCATCGCCTCTCGCGGTCAGTTGATGTATTCGAACAGCTTGACGACGCGGATCACGCCCGACGTCGTCGCGGCGATCTGCGCGGCGGTGTCGGCTTCGTCGTGTCGCACGAGGCCCATCAGGTAGACCACCTGCCGCTCGGTGACGACCTTGACGTGATTGGGCGCGAACTTGTTCGCCTCGACGAAGCGCGCCTTGACCTTGGACGTGATGTACGAATCGTTGGTGCGCGAGCCGACGCTGCTGACCGGGCCGACGGTCAGCTCGTTGTGGACGCTGCGTACCTTCGCCGTCGTCCGCGCGATCTGGGTGATGGTCGTCACGAGCTCGGGCGCCGGCACTTCGCCGGTCAGCAGCACGATGCCGTTGTAGCTCGTGACGTTGACGTGGACGCGGTCGCCGTAGCCGGTGCCGATGTTGTTGCCGATCTTGAGCTCGATCGCTTCGTCGTCGGCCTGTGCGCCGACCGAGCGGCGATCGGTCGCCACGAGCGCGGTGCCGCCGACGGCGCCGGCCACCAGCAGCGGCACGCAGCCCGCTAGGAGCATCGATGCTCCGGTCAGCAACGCGAACAGCGCGAACAGCAGGTGCTTCGTCATGCATCGTCTCCCAATAGCGTGGCGTCGACGACGTCGCACAGGCAATGAATCGTCAACAGATGAACCTCCTGGATGCGCATCGTGCGGCTATGCGGAACGCACAGGTGGACGTCCTCGGGCGCCAGAAGTTCACCGATGCGCCCGCCGCCCTTGCCGGTCAGCGCGATCACGCGCATCTCGCGCTCGTGGGCCGCAACGACGGCGGCGATCACGTTCGGCGAATTGCCGGACGTCGAGATCGCGAGCAGCACGTCGCCCTTCGCACCGAGCGCGCGCACCTGCTTGGCGAAAATCTGCTCGAAGGAATAGTCGTTGGCGATCGCGGTCAGCAGCGACGTGTCGGTGGTGAGCGCGATCGCCGGCAGCTCGGGGCGCTCGCGCTCGAAGCGGCCGACGAGCTCGGCCGCGAAATGTTGCGCGTCCGCCGCCGATCCGCCGTTGCCGCACGCGAGGATCTTGCCGTCCGCGAACAGGCAATCGGTCAGCACGCCGCCGGCGCGCGCGATCGGCGTCGCCAGCGTCTGCGCGGCTTCCTGCTTGAGCGTGGCGCTGTCGATGAAATGACCGCGGATGCGCTCGACATGATCGATCATGGCCGGCGGATTCTAGCAGTTACGCGTCGACGCCGACGATGTCCCGCCGCCATTCGATCGTGCGCGGATCGAGCGCGTGCATCAGGATCGCGTCGAAGCGGCACGGCGGCTCGCGGCCGAGCATCGCGAGGTAGCCGTTCGCGGCCGCGACAAGGCGAGCGCGCTTTCTCGCGGTGATGCTCTCGACCGCGCCGCCGAAGGCGTCCGAGCGGCGCATGCGCACCTCGACGAACACCAGCACGCGACCGTCACGCGCGATCAGGTCGATTTCGCCGAACCGCGTACGAAAATTGCGCGCGACGATCGCGAGGCCTTGCCGCATCAGGAATTCGGCGGCCAGCGCCTCCGCGCGAACGCCGGTCGTCGTCAAGGCGCCGATTCGAGTGGAACGAGCATGCCGTCGCGATACACGCCGATCCGGCCCGCGCGCTGAAATTCGTGGCCCGGACCGAGGCTGACATGCCCGGTCGCGCCCTCGAGCTCGAACCGATTCGGCGGCCCATTGCCGAACGAAGCGGCGATCCGGTACGCGTCGAGACCGAGCGCATACAGACGCGCGAGCGAGTCGCTGTCGAAATCGCGGCGCTTGAACGCCGCGAATTCCGGCGCGTCGGGTGTCAGCAGCCACGGAATCTCCACGACGCGCACGCCATCGAGATCGCGTGCGACGGCCGTCGTCGGCCGCTCGAACGCGAGTCCGCTCGCATATGCGTCGATGCCGCCGATGAAGGGCTTGAGCAGCGAGGCGCGCTCGCCGTTGACCGCCAGCAGCACCGCATCGGGAACGTTTCTCGCAAGACTGCGGCGCATCGCCGTGAGCGCGTCGGGCGCCGGATCGAAGCGGATCGCCGCGGGCGCCTCGCCACCTTTCCCGGTCCACTCGGCGGCGAACGAGGTCGCAAACCGCTTCATCAGCGGAGAATCGCCCTCGATGACGTCGATCGAGTGGGCGCCGGCGGCAAGCGCGCGGCGCGCGAGCGTTCGACCGTCGCTTTCGACCGTCAACGGGAACGTGTAGATCGCCGCCGGCAACGGCGTACCGTCATCGAGCTGATTGAGCGCGAGCGTCCACGGCAGGTCGGCATTGGCGAGCGCGAGCGTCTTCAGATCGTCGCGGACGAGCGGTCCGACCGCGACGCGCACGCCTTTCGCGCGCGCCTGCGCCGAATGCGGCGGCAACGCCATCGCGCGCGTGTCCGATGACGATGCAGTCGCCACCCCTGCCGGCGGCCGCCGCGGCATCGAAGAAGCCGTCGCGCACGGCGCTCGCTGCGCGCTGGAATGCGGGCTCGTCGAGCGGGAGGATCAGCGCGATCAGATTGCTCGTCGGCGGCGCGGGAACGCGGCTGCCGCTGGGCGCGCCCTCCGGCGAAGCCGCGGCGCCGGGGACAAGCGCCTGACCGCCGGGAGACGCCAACGCATCGGGAGATTCCCCGTCAATCTCCGGCGCATTCGCATCGGGAGGCGCGGGCGCAACGGCAGCGGGCGGCTGTATCACGCGAACGCGGGTTGCCGGGCGCATCGATGCGCACGACAATGCGCCGGCAGCGAACAGAATCGCCGCCGCCGCGCAAAGCGCGCCGCATGCGGAACGGGACGTAAAGGCGGGACGGCCGGGGGAAGGGCGCATGACGGAAGAGAAAATCACGACGCCATCCGATCCCGAAGCCGACGGGTTGGTGTTTCGCGCCGAAGCCGGGTCATTATATGTGGTGGCGACGCCGATCGGAAACCTGCGCGATCTGACGCTGCGCGCGCTCGATATCCTGAAAAGCGCCGACATCATCGCGGCCGAAGATACGCGGATCACGGCGAAACTGCTCGCGCGCTACGGGATCACGACGCGCCCTCGCGCGTTTCACCGGCACAATGAAGCGCGCGAGGCCGATGCGCTCGTCGAAGCGCTGGCCTCGGCGCGCAGCGTCGCGCTCGTCACCGATGCGGGAACGCCGGCTATCAGCGATCCGGGCGCGCGTCTCGTCCGTGTCGCCGCCTCGGCCGGCCATCGCGTCGTGCCGATTCCCGGAGCGAGCGCCGTCGCGACCGCCATATCGGCCGCGGGCCTCGTCGCCGAGCGCTTCGCGTTCATCGGTTTCCTGCCATCGCAGGCGAAGGCGCGTCGGGAATGCCTGACGTCGATCGCATCGTGGCCGGTCGCGCTCGTGTTCTACGAGGCGCCGCACCGGATTGCCGACACGCTCGGCGCACTTGCGCAAGCGCTCGACGGAAGACGAATGGTCACGGTCGCGCGCGAGCTGACGAAGGCCTTCGAGACGATCGTGACGATGCCGCTCGCCGATGCGCTCGCGTGGCTTGCCGCCGACGCCAATCGCGAGCGCGGCGAATTCGTGCTGATCGTCGATGCGCCGATCGAGCATGCGGCAGGTGCCGCCGTGGACGCGGATCGGCTGCTCGCGGCGCTGCTCGAGGAACTGCCCCCGGCGCGCGCGGCGAGGGTAGCGGCGGCAGTGACCGATCGACCGCGCGACGCGCTGTACGCGCGCGCGCTCGAGCTGCAGCGCGGAAAGTGAGGCGTCGTCGTGTCGCAACCAAGGTCGCCAGCCGTTACACCCTGCTGGTGGCCTACACGCCGAGGTGACGTCCGAGCACGTCGGTGCGCTGCGCGAGCGATGCCGACCAGCCTTCGACGACGACGACGCCCTTCTCCATGACGAGGGCGCGATCGGTGTGCGCGAGCACGAGCCGGTAGTTGCGGTCGACGAGCAGCGATGCGATGCCGGTCTGGCGGATCTCGTCGACGATGCGCCAGATTTCGCGGACGAACTGCGGCGCGAGTCCCTCGGTGGCCTCGTCGAGGATCAGCAGCTCGGGATTGGTCATCAGCGCGCGGCCGATCGCGAGCATCTGCTGCTCGCCGCCGGAGAGCTGATGGCCGCCGGCGGCGAGGCGCTCCTTGAGGCGCGGAAACCTCTCGAGCACGCGCTCGCAGGTCCACCCGGTACGCGCGTCGGACGGCGGGCGCGCCGCGAACAGCAGGTTTTCGCGCACGCTCAGATTCGGAAAAATCCCGCGACCCTCGGGAACGTACGCGACGCCCATTCGCGCGATGCGGTGCGGCCGCTCGTTCGTGCAGTCGCGGCCATGCACGAGCACGCTGCCGCCGCTGGCGCGCGTGAGTCCGATCAACGTGCGGATCAGCGTCGTCTTGCCCATGCCGTTGCGCCCGAGCAATCCGATCGCTTCGCCGGCGTTGATCGCGATCGATACCCCGCGCAGCACGTGGCTCTCGCCATAGTGCGCATGGACGTCGCGCGCCTCGATGAGCGCGCTCATCGCCTCTCGACGTGCGTCCGGCAACGCGGCGGAACGTATTGCGGACATTGCCCTCAGACGGGCGCGGGCTCGCGCGTTTGCTCGACATCGCCGAGGTACGCCGACTGAACCGCGGCATCGCGGCGAATGGCGTCGGGCTCGCCCGACGCGATCATCGCGCCGTTGACCATCACCGTGATGTGATCGGCGATGCGAAACACCGCATCCATGTCGTGCTCGATGAGCAGGATCGCGTGGCCGCGCCTCAAGCCGGTGAGCAGCGACAGCATCCGTTCGGTCTCTTCGGGACCCATGCCGGCCAAGGGCTCGTCGAGCAGCAGCACATGCGGCGCGGTGGCGAGGCACATCGCGATTTCGAGTTGGCGCTTCTGTCCGTGCGACAGCGTGCCCGCGACGCGATGCGCCTGCGCGGCAAGGCCCGCCTGCTCGATCGCCTGCTGCGCGAGTCGCGTGCTGTCCGGGCAGCGCGCGGCTGCGCTCCACCAATCGAGCGGATGCTGATAATGCGCCTGCGCGGTCAGCCGGCAATTCTCGAACACCGTCGAGCGCGGAAAGATCGTCGTGCGCTGATAGCTGCGGCCGATACCCGCGCGCGCACGCCGTGGCTGCGGCCAGCGCGTCACGTCGCGCCCCTGCAGATGAACGCGTCCCCCGCTGGGCGCGATTTCTCCGGCCAGCACGTTGACCAGCGTCGATTTGCCGGCGCCGTTCGTGCCGATGACCGCATGCACTTCGCCGCGCGAAACCGACAGCGAGACGCGGTCGACGGCAGTGAGCCCGCCGAAGCGGCGCGACACTTCGCTCGCAGTCAGCAGGATGTCATCCGGCATGCGGGACGGGCGCGCGAACGCGCCGCCATTGCGTCGGAAGCCCGATGACGCCGTTCGGCATCATCGCGACGCACGCGATGATCGTGAGCCCGAGCGGAAGCTGCCAATGCCGCGCAAACGCGCCGAACAGCGCTTCCGACTGGAACAGCTCTTTCAGCAGCACGAACAGGAACGCGCCGAGGACCGGGCCCCGCAGCGTGCCGATGCCGCCGAGGATCAGCATCAGCAACACCGCGCCCGACTGGTGCCACGCGAGGATTTCGGGATTGACGAATCCGTCCTTGATCGCGTGCAGAAACCCGGCGACGCCCGCCAGGCCGCCGGCGAGCGTGAACGCCGCAAGCTTGTACGGATACGTGGAAAACCCCGCCGCCCGCATGCGCTGCTCGTTCGCGCTGATGCCGGCGAGCGCGTGTCCGAAACGCGAGCGACCGACGAGCGCGAGCAGCGCGTATACGGCGCAAAGGCAGCCGAGGACCGCGTAGTAGAACGTGCGCGGCTTGTCGAGATCGAGCAGCGTGAAGCCGCCGATCGCGAGCACCGGCTTGGCGTGCAGATAGCGGCCGTCGCTGCCGCCGGCGAACGGCATGTCGTGGAAGACGAAATAGGCCATCTGCGCAAACGCCAGCGTGACCATGATGAAATAGATGCCGCGCGTGCGTAGCGACAACGCCCCGATCGCGAGCGCCGCGAGCGCCGTGACGATCACGACGGCGGGCAACAGCCATGCGAGCGAGGGTGCTGCCGCATTCGGTGCAAGCAGGGCCGTCGCATACGCGGCAATGCCGAAGAACGCCGCGTGTCCGAAGGACACGAGCCCGGTGCGCCCGACGAGGAGCTCGAGCGACAGCGCGAAGATCGCGAGGATCATCGTTGTCAGCACGAGATCGATGTAGAACGTTCCGCCCACGTGCGGGAACACGACGAGCGCGACGAGCGCGACGCCGAGTGGCCAGACACGTGCCGTCATTGAATGCGTGGCGGTCTTCATCGCAGCGCGGCGGCGGCAGCCGCAAGCGTGGGGGTCGTCATTCGCGGCGCCGGGCCGACCCAAGCCGCGATTAGCTCCCCCACCGGGGGCAGCGCAGCGGCGGCAGCCGCAAGCGTGGGGGTCGTCATCATCCCGTCCGGAACAGCCCTTCGGGCCGCCACAACAGGATCGCCGCCATCAGGACGTACACGAGGATCCCCGCTGATTGCGGGATGAATACCTTGCCGAAGGTGTCGGCGAAGCCGACGAGGAGCGAGGCGAGCAATGCGCCGCGGATCGAGCCGATGCCGCCGATCACGACGACGACGAACGAGATGATCAGCACCTGGTTGCCCATGCCGGGATACACCGACGAAACCGGCGCGGCGATCATGCCTGCGAAGACGGCGAGCGCCACGCCGGCGGCGAACACGATCCGATACAGCAGCCGGATGTCGACGCCGAGCGATTGCGCCATCTCGCGGTTCGTGGCACCCGCGCGTATCGCCATGCCGAGGCGCGTGCGCGCGATGATCGCGTAGAGGCCGAGCGCGACGGCGACACATACGCCCGACATGAACAGGCGGTAGACCGGATACGTCATCACGTGGCCGAGCGGAACGCTGCCGGCGAGCCAGGCGGGCGGCGCCACGCCGTGCACGTCGTCGCCGACCAGGATGCTGCGAAGCTCCTCGAATACGAGGATCAGCCCGTAGGTCATCAGCACCTGCTGCAGATGATCGCGTTCGTACAGATAGCTGACGAACCCCCATTCGAGCAGGTAGCCGAATGCGATCGACAGCATGAGGCCGATCGCAAGCGCGGTAAAGAAACCGCCGCCGAGGTGCGCGGCGACCCACGGCGCGAGCGCGTACGCGAGGTAGGCGCCGATCATGTAGAAGCTGCCGTGCGCGAGGTTGATCACGCCGAGGATGCCGAAGATCAGCGTCAATCCGCTCGCGACGAGGAACAGCAGCAGCCCGTACTGGACCGCGTTCAGGCACTGGACGAGAAATATCGCGAAGTCCATCGAGGTAGTTCGGTGCGATCGGCGCCGCCCAATCACCGTTGCGCCCGGCCGGCGGGCGCAACGCGTTGCCAGAGTCGGCTACATCCTGCAGCCTGGCGACGGATCGGCGAGCGCCTTGACCGCGACGCCTTCGACCCTGTTCTCGTTGCCGATGACCTTGCGCAGGTAGATGTCCTGCACCGGATCGTGCGACTTCGACAACGTGAACGTCCCGCGCGGGCTGTCGATACGTGCGCCGTCTCGATCGCCGCGACGAGCTCCTTGCGCCTGGCGACGTCGCCCTTCACCGCGGTGAAGCCCACGTCCGAGCATCTGCGCGGCGTCGTAACCCTGCACGGCATAAACGTCGGGACTCATCTTGTACGTCTTGTTGTAGTCGGCGCGAAACGCCTTGTCCTTGGGCAGATCGAGGCCGTCGGCGTAGTGCAGCGTCGTCAGCATTCCCTGCGCCGCGGCGCCTTGCGCCTCGAGCGTTCCGTCGGTCAGGAAGCCCGGCCCGTAGAGCGGGATCGTCTTGTTGAGTCCCGCGGCTGCGTAGTCCTTGACGAACTTGACGGCGCCGCCGCCCGCGAAGAACGCGTAGACGGCGTCGGGCTTCGTCGCCGCGATCTCGGTCAGCAGCGCCTGGAACTCGACGTTGGGAAACGGCAGCGTCAGCTCCTTGACGACCTCGCCGCCGGAGGCCTTGAGCCCGTCCTTGAATCCTTCGACCGATTCATCGCCGGCGGCGTATTTCCACGTGATCGTCGCGACCTTTTTCGCGCCGCGCTCGCCGGCAACCTTGCCCATCGCATAGCCCGGCTGCCAGTTCGAAAACGAGCTGCGGAAGATGTTCGGCGCGCACATCGGACCGGTGACCGCGCGCGCGCCGGCGTTCGGAATCACGAGCAGCGTGTTCGTGTCCTTCGCGACCTTCGCCATCGCCATGACGACGCCCGAATGCACGGTGCCGACGACGACGTCGACGTTGTCGCGCTTGATCAGCTTGTTGATGTTGTCGACGGCTTTCGACGGTTCCGACTCGTCGTCCACCTTGAAGTATTCGAGCTCGCGCCCACCGAGCTTGCCGCCCTTTTCCTGCACGTACAGCCTGAACCCGTTCTCGATCGCCGTGCCAAGGGCGGCGTAGGTTCCCGTATACGGCAGCATGAAGCCGATCTTGATCCTGCTCTGCGCACCGGCGCCGACAGCGACGAGGCACAGGAGAGCCGCGAGCGTGACGCGCGCGAGTGCATTCTGGCGGACAGTCATTGCGTTTCTCCCTGGCAAGTCAGTACCGGCGAATGGCGCACGATGAAATCGACCACGGCCCGTGTCAGCGCTTCGGGCTGATCGCGCTGCGGCGAATGACCGCAATGCGCAAGCACGACGACTTCGGTCCGCGGCGCGCGCCGGCGAATGCCTTCCACCTGCGCGAGCGTTCCGTACTCGTCGTTTTCTCCCTGAACCGCGAGTATGGGGCATCGCAGGCGGTGAAGCATAGCGTCGATCGACCAGGCGCGAAACGCCGGATCGAGCCAGACGTCGTTCCAGCCCCAGAACGCGGAATCGGGGTCGTCGTGATAGCGCGCGAGCCGCGATCGGATGTCGGTGGACCGATACGCGTCGCGCGCCGCGGCGATGCTGCGCACCGACAGCTCCTCGACGAAAATGTGCGGCGCAACCGCGACGACGCCCGCGACGGTGTCCGGCAAGCTCGCCGCATGGATGAGCGCGATCGACCCGCCATCGCTGTGGCCGAAGAGCCACGGCTTCGCGCCATCGGCGCCAACGCCGAGTCGCTCGAAGAGCCGCGGCAGCACCTCACGCGCCTGCGCCTCCATGAAGTCGACGGGCCAGCGCTCTCCGGCGCGCCGGGGCGTCGAGCGTCCGTAGCCGGCGCGCGAAAACACGAGGCCGCGATAGCCGCCGGCGTCGCACAGCCGTTGCGGATAGTCCTTCCACATCGCAAGCGACCCGAGTCCCTCGTGCAGGAATACGACGAGCGGCGCGCGCGCAGGACTGGCGCGCGGGAGAGCCGCTGAGCTCGCGAGGCGGGAGGCGTGAGGGTGTCCGGGATCCACGCGTATTCGATGCTGATTTCCCGCCCGCGAAACGGAATGTCGACGAACGACACTTCCATCACGAACCGCGACCTTGCTCGCGCTCGCGCAGCCGGAAACGCTGGATCTTGCCGGTGGCGGTCTTCGGCAATTCGGCGATGAACTCGATGTAGCGCGGATATTTGTACGGCGCGAGCTTGTCCTTGACGAATGCCTTCAGCGCGTCCTCGAGTCCCGCATCGATGGCCTGGCCGGACTTCAACACGATGAACGCCTTGGTCTTGGTGAGGCCGTCGGCGTCCATCTTCCCGATCACGGCCGCTTCGAGCACCGCCGGATGCTGGACGAGCGCCGCCTCCACTTCGAACGGCGATACGTAGAGGCCGCTCACCTTCAGCATGTCGTCGGCGCGGCCGGCATAGACGTAGCATCCATCCTCGCGCCGCACGTACTTGTCGCCGCTTTTCGTCCATTCGCCCTGGAACGTCGCGCGCGACTTGGCGTGGTTCGTCCAGTACATCAGCGCGGCGCTCGGGCCGCGGACATAGAGATCGCCGACGTCGCCGTCCGCGACGCACCGGCCGTCCTCGCCGCGCAACTCGACGTCGTAGCCCGGCACGGGTACGCCCGTCGTGCCGTATCGCACGTTGCCGCTGCGATTCGAAAGGAAGATGTGCAGCATTTCCGTCGAGCCGATGCCGTCGAGGATCTCGCAGCCGAAGTGTGCGGTGTAGCGCAGCGCCGATGTCGCGCGGCAGGGCTTCGCCGGCGGACACGCAAACGCGCATCGCCACCGCGGTACGCGCCGGCAATTCGGGCGACGCGAGCATGGCGGCATAAAGCGTCGGTACGCCGAAGAACACCGTGGGGCGCTGCCCGGTGAGCCGCTTGAACACCGCCTGCGGCGTCGGGCGCTCGGCCATCAGCACCGTCGTGGCGCCCGCCGACAGGGGAAACGTCAGCGCGTTGCCCAGGCCGTAGGCGAAGAACAGCTTCGCCGCCGAGAAGCACACGTCGCTCTCGGTAAGCTGCAGCACGTTTTGCGCGTACAGCGCGTCCGTCCAGTACGCGTTCGCGTGCGAGTGGACGGTCCCTTTCGGCGCGCCGGTCGAACCGGACGAGTAGAGCCAGAACGCGACGTCGTCGGCGTGCGTCGCGACGGGCTTCGCCGGCGGCGCGTTCGCCACGTCCACGTTGAAATCGCGGCGGCCCGGGGCTGGTGCGCCCGTCGATCCGATGACCCATACGATGCCAAGATCATGCGGTCCCGCCTGCATCGCCCGCTCGAGCGTGGGCAGCAGCGCGGCCGACACGATCGCTGCGCGCGCACGGCTATGCGACAGCATGTAGGCGTAATCGTCGACGGTCAGCAGCGTGTTCACGGCCACCGGCACGATGCCGGCGTAGATCGCGCCGAGGAACGCGATCGGCCATTCGACGCTGTCGTGCGCGAGCAGCAGCACGCGCTCCTCGCGGCGCAGGCCGTGCTGTTGCAATACCGACGCGAACGCGCGAATGCCGTTCTCGAGCTCGCCGTACGAGATGCGCGTGCGCTCGTCGATGTAGGCGATGCGATCCGCGCGCCCCGCATTGCGCGCGATGAGGTGCGTCGCAAGGTTGAACGCTGACGGCGGGGCGGAGAAATTCGTCATGGCGCGGCGTATCGCCGTTGCAGATCGGCGTTTGCATCCTCGCGCGTGCGAGGGGACTGCATTATAGTGCGCGCAAACCGGCTGCCGGACACGCAGTCCCCTGCGCCGCGGCGGCGCTGCAAGTTCCGAATTCCGATGAAGGGCGGCGGATGACCTGGTCGATCGTTGCGCGCGACGATAGCGGCGCCCTGGGTGTTGCCGTCGCGAGTCGTTTTTTCGCCGTCGGCGCGTTGTGCGCGCATGCGCGTAGCGGCGTCGGCGCGCTCGCGACGCAGGCGCTGGTCAATCCGGGCTATGGCCCGGCCGGGCTCGATCTTCTGGCGCAGCGGCACGACCCCGCGCAGGTGATCGAAGCGTTGGTCGCCGCCGATTCGGGGCGCGATCATCGGCAGGTCCATGTCGTCGATGCGCACGGGCGAACGGCCGCGTACACGGGCAAGCAATGCATCGACTGGTGCGGGCAACTCGAGGACGAGGGATTGTCGATCGCGGGCAACATGCTCGCCGGCGCACGCGTGCTCGAAGACACCGCTCGCGCTTATCGCGACCACGCGCACCTCGGCTTTGCCGAGCGCCTGATCGCCGCAATGGCGGCGGGTGAAGCCGCGGGTGGGGACAAGCGCGGCAAGCAGTCGGCCGCATTGCGCATCGTCACCACCGAGGATTATCCGATGCTCGACCTTCGCGTCGATGATCACGACAACCCGCTGTCCGAGCTGCGGCGGCTCTACGACAGGAGCCTCGAGCGCTTTCAGCCTTTCGTCGCGTGTCTTCCGTCGCGTGCCCGTCCGGCGGGGATTACCGATCGCGCGGTGATCGAAAGCGAAATCGAGCGCTTCAACGCGAACCGGAAGCGCGACGCGTCGCCGGCGAGCGCGCGATGAATTTCGCCGAATTCCGGCCCGGCCAGGTGCTGACGTACGGGCCGGACTCGGTATCCGAAGCGGAGATTCTCGCGTTCGCACGCGAGTACGACCCGCAATGGTTCCATGCGGACCCGGTGCGGGCAAAAAACAGCCGCTGGAACGGCCTCATCGCGAGCGGTTGGCAGACGTGCGGCATCGCGATGCGGCTCGATCGTCAACGGCGCGCTCCACGATTCCGAATCGTTCGGCTCGCCCGGCCTCGAATACCTGAAGTGGCTCGCACCGGTGCGCGCGGGTGACGCGCTGACGCTGCATGCGGAGGTGCTCGATGTGCGGCGATCGGAGCGCCAATCGTCGCTCGGCATCCTGCGCTGGCGGTGGCGGCTCGTGAATCAGGACGACGTCGCGGTGCTCGAGCTCGTCGCGACGAGCTTGTTCGATCTTGCGCCGCGCGATACCGCTTGAGGGTGGGCCCGGCTGGGATCGAACCAGCGACCAAGCGATTATGAGTCGCGGATCTACCGCAAACTCGCGCAAAGCGCGCAATCGTAAACCGTCGTAACTCATTGACATACCGTCGTAAGTAGCGCAAAGTGACGCAACTACGCGCAAACTCAACCGCTGCGTAAACGGGGACCCATACGGGGACCAAACGGGGACCAAGCAGGCCAAGCGATACTAGGGGGTGAAATTTGGCGAAGGCGTTTACCGATGCGTACCTGCGCGGGCTGCGGCCGGCGGCGCAGCCGTACAAAGTCAGCGACGCGGGCGAGAAGGGCGAAGGCCGGCTCGTCGTTCGCATCCGACCGACCGGCGCAAAAGACTTCTTTTATCGCTACCGGCTCGGCGACGCCGATCGGTTGATCGCGCTCGGCAGTTTCGACCCCACCGGCAAAGATGGCCTGACGCTGCAACAGGCGCGTGACAAGCGCAAGGCGAAAACCAAGGTCCGCAAGGAATACGGCGACGTAAAGGCGCACGCTGCGGTCGAAGCACAGAAGAAAGACGCCGAAGAACGGCGCGGCTCGCTCGGCGATCTATGCAACGCTTACGTTGCAAGCCTGAAGGCTGCCGGCAAGGTTTCCGCCCGTTCCGTCGAGTTGGCGCTTCGGATGCACGTCGAGAAGGCGCACCGCGGTTTGTGGCGCATCCATGCCGCGAACGTGACCGCGGATCAAATCCGCGACGTGCTCGCGAAGATGGTAGAGGCTGGCTGCACCAGGCAAGTGAATATCGTTCGGGCGCACCTGTCGGCCGCATATAAGTGGGGCGCCAAGGCCGACCATGATCCGCGCTCCGTCGCAGCGAAGGGCAAGCGCTACGGACTACAGGCGAATCCGGTAGCGCTCGTGCCGATCGTCGCCGAATGGGAGCCCGCGCCCCCCCTCCTTCCACCGACACCCTGCGCGCACAACCCGATGCTGGTGCGCGTACAGACACTGCAGCGGTCACCGCCACGTGCTCCGAGTGCAGCCGGTTGTACCGGAAAATCCCGAATGCCGTCGTGGTCGCTGCTCTCATCATTCCCAAGCAGAGGACCGCTCGCGCGTGCGATGTGTTCCGCGCGTGATCGCGAAGCGGTCAACACGTCATGCAGACGCACGCCACGAGCAAGATTCCTGACCGACGACGGCGTGCAGGCGTGAGCAATTGCGCGCCGGTGCGCGAAGAAGTCACGTTGCTGCGTGCCGTGCTCGCCGAGCTGCGCGGGCTGCGTTCGGACCTGCGCAGGCGCAACGAGTCGTCGCCGGACCTGGTCGCCGCACTGGACGACTATTTCGGCCCGTGCCCGGTTCACGACGCGGGGCGTGCTCCAGTGCCGACGACGAGCCGCGCGGCGCGATCGCGTCGCGCTCGCGGTGCGCCGTCGACTTGAACGCGTCCGCGCGCGTCGTGCAACGGCGCTCGGCACGCTATTGCGCCCGGTTGCCCGCAGATCGAGATCGTCGCGCAGCAACGCGGGTGCGCGGTCTATCGACTGCGCACCTCTGCCGAGTAGGTCTGCAAGGTCCGCGCTCGCGCCGTGCTACGTCGTGCGTCGAAAAACTGAAAGGCTCGCGTTCGTCAATGGATTATTTCGTGCAGCGACTTGGCAACGAGCGCGTGCAGACGCTCAAGCGCACGCGCGCCGCGCAATTTCTCATACGACAGGCGCGCGCCGAACTCCACGAGGTGCTGCGCGCATCCGATCCACGGCTCGCTATTCATTCGCGCGAGCGCTTCGCGCATCGGGTGAACTCGATTGGAGCCACGCCACGTTCGAAAAGGAAGTTTCCGATCGCATGGCGCGTGCCGCTGACATCAAGCCGCGGCTAGCAAACTCGTTTTTCGCGCCGCGCCTCACGCGCGATGCGATCGTCGCAACGCCGAGTTCCGGTGGATATTTCGACAAGCACCGCCGTCGAAGCGACACCGGGCGTACCGGCCGCCGGCGACGATTTTCTGTCGCTCTGCACCACCCTCGCGCCGGTCCCGGCGGGCGCACAACAAGTCGGCAGGTTTGCCAGCTTGCCGACGCCGACAGTGCTCGCCGACGAATCTTCAGCGATCAGCGAGACGACGCCGACGACGTCGCGCGTGCTGCTTGCGCCGTGCAATGCGGGCGTTTACGTCGAGGCGTCGAGGCAATGGACCTTGCAGTCGGAAATGGGCGCCGCCGCGCTCGTGCGCCTCCTGCAAAACAGTTTGAAAAATCACCAGCAGGCGCAAATTTGCGAGGGCGCCGGAACCGGCGGCGAAGTGCTCGGGCTTAACGTTGATCCGGCGGTCCTACGGTCGTTGGCACCTCGCTTACCTGGGCAACTACGCTCACGGCGATGGCGCCGGTCGAAGCCGTCGGCGGCGTGCGTTCTTCCAGTGACTCCCATCGCGTGCATCGCAGCCGCGTCGTGCTGCGCTTCCGATTCGTCACGCGATGAAATTCATTACCTTCGGCCTCGGCGGCGCGAAGGCGTTATTCCTGCGCCTTGGTTTTGGCTCGACGGCGAAGGCAGCGGAGTCGCGCGTCAATGGCGGCGTTCTACGCGGCCAGTTCAGGCCGGCGATCTACAATCGGCCGATTCTGCTCGACGTGCGCCAGGTGTCGCGCGTTCGCGTGCGCGTTCGCTTCACCAGCAAGACCGAAGTGTCGTGCCGCGTTTCCCGCGTGCACCCGTCGTTGGCGCCGGTGGATACGTTCGTGGCGGCCGCGGCGAGCGCGCTTACTGCGAGCTGCAGCGCACGGCGCGGGATTTGAATGCTGTTGCTGCGCTGGTCGACATTTGCGCACGCGCTCGAGGGAGATCGCACGATGACGCCGATCGCGCTCTGCGCCGCATCGAACCAGCGACCAAGCGATAAGTCGCCTGCTCTGACCGACTGAGCTACGGGCCCGTCGTGCGTTCGCAGGGCCCTGGCACTGCACGGCAAAGCTCCACGCACGCGGCGCGCGGATTATAGCGTCCGCGTCTTCTTCCGGTGCGCTGGTTCCGGGATGTCGCCGGCGTCGCGTCGACATGAACGAAAAGCGCCGGGACCGCGGCCGCCGGCGCCGATTGCTCGTGCTACGCCGCGCTCTACGCGCGGACGATCACGTCCCTGTCTTGTTCGTGCTCGCGCGGCTCGATGTCTTGGTCGTGTTGCGCGGCTCGCTGTTGGCGGCTCTTCTGCGTGGACTGCGCGAGCGTCAGATGCTCCTGCGAGTGTCGGCAGCGTAGACGAGGCGAATTGCTTCACGTCGGGGTCCTTCGCCTTGCTCGCTTCCGACTTGAACTCGCTCACGTCCTTCTTGTGGTCCGACACCATGGTCTTCATGTATTCGCGGTCGAAGTCGGCGCCGGACAGCTTCGAAAGCTTGTCCATTTCGCGCTGAGTCGACTTGTCGAGACTGGTCGGCAGCGTGACACCCTTGCTCGTCGCGACCTGCTTCAACTGGTCATCAGCCTTGCTGTGATCGTCGACCATCTTCTGCCCGAACTTCTTGACCTCATCCGACGATGCCTTGTCCGCGGCGAGCTTGCCGAACTGCACCTCGGCCATGCCGCCCACCGCGGCTTTCTCGATGAATTTCTTATCGCTGGACGACAGTTTCGTCGTGCCCATGGCCGACTGGGTGTCAAACGGTAGCTCGTGTCAGCAGAGTGACGACGGCGCTTGTCGCCGAGAAAAACAAAAACGCCCCGGATTAGCGGGGAGTCTTTGAATGCGCGCACAAATGCAGCGTGTCGATCATTCGCCTTCGAGAAAACTCCGCAACTTTTCCGACCGCGACGGATGCCGCAACTTGCGCAGCGCCTTCGCCTCGATCTGCCGAATCCGCTCGCGCGTGACGTCGAACTGCTTGCCGACTTCCTCCAGTGTGTGGTCGGTGTTCATCTCGATGCCGAAGCGCATCCGCAGCACCTTCGCCTCGCGTGGCGTCAGCGTGTCGAGGATGTCCTTGCACACGTCGCGCAACGATGCATTCACCGCAGCGTCGGACGGCGCGACCGTCGACTGGTCCTCGATGAAATCGCCGAGATGCGAGTCGTCGTCGTCGCCGATCGGCGTCTCCATCGAGATCGGCTCCTTGCTGATCTTGAGGATCTTGCGGATCTTCTCCTCGGGCATCTCCATCTTGACTGCGAGCGTCGCAGGATCGGGCTCCTGACCGGTCTCCTGCAGAATCTGGCGCGAAATCCGGTTCATCTTGTTGATCGTCTCGATCATGTGCACCGGAATGCGGATCGTGCGCGCCTGGTCGGCGATCGAGCGCGTGATCGCCTGCCGAATCCACCACGTCGCGTACGTCGAAAACTTGTAGCCGCGACGGTACTCGAACTTGTCGACCGCCTTCATCAGGCCGATGTTGCCTTCCTGAATGAGGTCGAGGAACTGCAGGCCGCGGTTCGTATACTTCTTCGCGATCGAAATCACGAGGCGCAGGTTCGCCTCGGTCATTTCGCGCTTCGCCTTGCGCGCCTTCGCCTCGCCCGTCGACATCTGCTTGTTGATTTCCTTGAGATCCTTCAAGGGAATCATCACGCGCATCTGCAGGTCGAGCAGTTTCTGCTGCTGCTCGACGATCGCCTGGCGATACTTGGCCAGCAACTCGCTGTACCCGTGATGCGCGCCGACTTCGCGGTCGATCCAGCGCAGCGACGTCTCGTTCGTGGGGAACGCCTTGATGAAATCGGGCCGCGGCATGCCGCTCTTGTTCACCACGAGGTCCTGGATCTTGCGCTCGTGCTGGCGGATGTTGTCGACTTCGGTGCGCACGGAGTCGCACAGCTTCTCGACCATTCGTGCCGAGAATCGGATCTGCATCAGCTCGGCGGAAATCTTCTTCTGCAGGTCGAGATACTTCGGCGCCTTGTGACCTTCCTTCGTAAGCACCGCGAGCATCCGCGTGAACAGGCGCCGGATCGTGCCGAAGCGCTCGAGCGCCGCGACTTTCAACCGCTCCAGATTCTCGCTTTCGATGACGCCGGGATCGGTCTCGTCCTCCTCGTCCTCGATCTCGTCGCGCTCGTCCTCGATCTGCGTCAACTGCTCGTTGAAGTCGAGCAGGCCGTCGACGACGTCGTCGATCTTGAGCTCGTCCTTGCCGATCTTGTCGGCGAGCTCGAGGATCTGCTGGACCGTCATCGGGCAGGCGGAGATCGCGAGGATCATGTGCTTCAGGCCCTCCTCGATCCGCTTCGCGATCTCGATCTCGCCCTCGCGCGTCAGGAGCTCGACCGAGCCCATCTCGCGCATGTACATGCGCACCGGGTCGGTGGTGCGCCCGAATTCGCTGTCCAGCGTCGAGGCTGCGGCTTCGGCTTCCTCCTCGACGTCCTCGGCGGGCACCGTCGCCGGCGTCTCGGACATCAGCAGCGCTTCGGCATCCGGTGCTTCGTCGTAGACCTGGATGCCCATGTCGCCGATCATCGAGATGATGCCCTCGATCTGTTCGGCGTCGAGAATGTCGTCCGGCAGATGGTCGTTGATCTCGGCGTACGTCAGGTAGCCGCGCTCCTTGCCGAGCACGATCAGCGTCTTGAGGCGGCGCTTGCGCGCCTCGACGTCGGCGGGCGTCAACTCGCGCGGCGCTTCGACGTGCTTGCCGTTCTTGCCTTTCCGGTGCGCGGCGTCCTCGGCGCGCTTGCCGGCGATTTTCGCGGCGATCTCGCCGACCGACGGCTTGCGGCTCGGGACGCCCTTCACGACCGCGGCGAGCGACGCGGCGGTGGCCTTGGCGGTGGATTTATCGGCCTTCGCGGGCGTGGCGACGGGCTTGCCGGCCTTTACGGGGACCTTGGGCTTGGCTGCGGCGGTGGCCTTCAGCTTCGCCGTCGTCCCGGCCTTGGCATTTCCGGCGACCTTCGCGTGGGCGGCCGGCTTGGCGCTGCTTCCGGCGGCCTTGGCGCCGGCAACGGCCTTGCGGCTCGCCGGCTTGCTGCCGTTGCCGGCCGGACGCTTGACCGCCGGACGCTTGCGGGCGGCGGCCGGCTTGGGCTTCCGGCTCGCCGCGTGCTTCGCGGCCGGCTTCCTGGCCTGCGACCTGCTCTTGGCGGCGGGCGATTTGCGGGTCGGTTTCACGTGCTTCTTCACCATGGTCATCCTTGTTCGGTGCGGCGCCGCCGGTCGGGGCGCACGGGCGGGTGCGCCGTTCCGTTGTTTCCGAAGGCCGCGCCGTCCGAAAGACAATGGGGGCGACGCGAAAAACCTCAAATTATAGCGTGTGGACGCATCAGCGCACGCGCATCCGTCGCTTAATCGGGCCCGGAGTGCTCGTCGCGCGCGCCGGCGAGGAGCCGCTGGACCAGTGTTTCGCGCTCTTCCCCGGAAAGGGCCTCCAGCGGCCGCGCCAGCATCGCGTGCACGGCGCGCTGGTCCTCGGCGCGGCGCAGCCGCTCCGCGGCCGCCAGCACCTGCACTTCGACCTGTGCCGCGGGCAGTGCCTGATCGGCGGCCGAGGCGAGCACGGCCGCGATCGCTGCGGCGTGATCGGTGGACGCGAAGTACTGCACGACACTTGCGGTCGTCGGCTCCTCCGGCGCGGTCCTGCAATGCTCGAGCACGGCGTTCCACGCGCTGTCCTCGGGTCCCGATCCATCCACCGCGGGCAATTCGTGTCGCCGCGCAAGCGACGGCTCGAGCACCAGCCCCTGCAACAGCGCGCGCACCAGCGACGGCGCTCGCCGCACGTTGCCGGAGACGGCGTGGCGCGACGCCGGCGCGCTGCGCGCCGGGTGCGCGGCACGCGAAGGCGCCGGTCCGGACGGCAATCCGAGTTGGGCCTCGGGAAGGCCGGCGAGTTCGGCCAGTTGACGGCGCACCAGCGCGCCGAGGACGGGCGCCGCGATCTGGCCGACGTAGGGGCGCGCTGCCGCCACCAGCGCGGCGCGGCCCTCGGCCGTGGTCGGCGAGTGCTGTGCCGTCAGTTCGGTCAGCAAATACTGCGACAGCGGCACCGCGCCGGCAACGGCGTCCTCGAACGGCCGCTTGCCGCGGCGCCGGACGAAATCGTCCGGGTCCTCGCCGTCGGGGAGGAACAGGAAACGGGCTTCCTTGCCGTCGGTGAGCACCGGCAGCGTATTCTCGAGCGCGCGCCAGGCGGCCTTGCGGCCCGCGGCGTCTCCGTCGAAGCAGTACACGACCGAGTCGGTGAGACGGAAGAGTTTTTGCGCGTGAATCGCGGTGGTCGAGGTGCCGAGCGTCGCTACCGCATACCCGATTCCGTGCTGGGCGAGCGCCACGACGTCCATGTAGCCCTCGACGACGATCACCCGGCCAGCGTCGCGAATGGCGCTTCGCGCAAGATAGATGCCGTAGAGCTCATTTCCCTTGGAGAAGACGGCAGTTTCCGGGGAGTTGAGGTATTTTGGCTCGCCGCCGGCCAGTACGCGACCCCCGAAGCCGATGACGCGGCCGCGGGTGTCGTGGATCGGAAACATCACGCGGTCGCGAAAGCGGTCGTAGCGCTTGCCGCTTTCGCCGGCGATCACGAGCCCGGCCGCTTCGAGCGCCGGATCGTCGTAGGTCGGAAATGGTGCGGCGAGGTTTTGCCAGCCGGAAGGCGCGTAGCCGATGCCGAAATGCGCCGCGACCGCGCCGGTGAGGCCGCGACGTTTCAGATAATCGATGGCCGCCGGCGCCTCTTTCAATTGCGCGCGGTAGAACTTCGCCGCAACGAGCAGCGTTTCGCACAGATCGCGGCTTTCTTCGATACGCTCGCGCTCGCCCGGCTTGTCGACCCGCGGCACTTCGAGCCCTGCGTCGCGCGCGAGCGCATCAACCGCTTCGGGGAACGATTTGCCCGCGTATTCCATGAGGAAACCGATGGCCGTGCCGTGCGCGCCACAGCCGAAACAGTGATAGAACTGCTTCGTCGGGCTGACGGTGAACGACGGCGTCTTTTCGCTGTGGAACGGGCAGCACGCCTGATAGTTGGCGCCCGCCTTTTTCAGCGGAACCAGACGATCGATCACCTCGACGATATCGACGCGGGCCAGCAGCGTCTGCACGAAGTCGTTCGGAATCATCGATGGCGCGCCGCCGGAGGCCGAGGGCACCGCGCGACCGGCCGGAAAGCCGGCCGCGGGCACTCCCACACGGCAGGGAAACGAGCCCAGTATAGCGAATGGATCGATGTTCGGGGCCGCCGTGCAGCGACCGGGCACTTGGCCCCCTACAGACGCGCTTTCACCGCGGCTGCGACCTGCGCCATGTCGGCACGCCCGGCGAGCTCCGTCTTGAGCGCGGCCATGACCTTGCCCATCAGCGAGGGCCCGGTGGCACCCGCTGCTCGAGCGGACGATATCGCGGCGTCTACCGCCGCACCGATTTCCGCTTCGGACATCCGCTGCGGCAGGTACGCATCCAGGATGGCCAGCTCGGCACGCTCGGCGTCCGCGAGATCCGGCCGGTGGCCGGCGACGAACTGCGTGATCGAGTCCTTGCGTTGCTTGATCATCTTGTCGATGACCGCGACGACGTCGGTGTCGGACAGCGTCGTGCGCTCGTCGACTTCCCGTTGCTTGATCGCCGCGAGCAGCAGGCGAATCGTCGACAGGCGCGCGGCGGCCTTCGCGCGCATCGCGGCCTTCATGTCTTCGGTGATGCGGTCCTTGAGCGTCATCGAAAAGATCGGTGTCGGAGGTGTAATTCGGTGCGCAACGAGGTGAGACCGGAGCGATGCTTGCCGAATTACACCTCCGACACCGATCTTCGGCGCCGAGCGGGCGTCAGTACAGCTTCGGCGGTAGCTGCTGGCTGCGCAGCCGCTTGTAATGCCGTTTCACCGCCGCGGCCTTCTTGCGCTTGCGCTCCGACGTGGGCTTCTCGTAGAACTCGCGCGCACGAAGCTCGGTCAGGAGGCCGGTCTTTTCGATCGTGCGCTTGAAGCGGCGCAGTGCCGCTTCGAACGGCTCGTTCTCGCGAACGCGAACGCTGGTCATGTGAGGTAGGGCCTTTCCGTGCAATCGAGTACGTTTTGGTAACCCGAAAGTATAGCAGCCGTCAGCGGCGCCGTGCAAGCTCGGTATAGTGCATCTCACCATGCGCGTGCTCGGCATCGAAACGTCCTGCGATGAAACCGGCGTCGCGCTCTACGACACCGAGCGCGGGCTTCTCGCCGACGCGCTGCACTCGCAGGTCGCACTGCACGAGGCCTACGGCGGCGTCGTGCCCGAGATCGCGTCGCGCGATCACGTGCGCCGCGTGCTGCCGCTTGCGAAAGACGTGCTTGCCCGCGCCGGGCTCGCGTTGCGCGATCTCGACGTGATCGCCTACACGAAGGGTCCGGGCCTCGCCGGCGCGCTGCTCGTCGGTGCGAGCGTCGCGAACGGGCTCGGCTTCGCGCTCGGCAAGCCGGTGCTCGGAATCCACCATCTCGAGGGCCATCTGCTGTCGCCGCTTCTCGGCGAACCGGCGCCGGCATTTCCGTTCGTAGCACTGCTCGTATCGGGCGGCCACACGCAATTCTTCGACGTCGAGGGCGTCGGCCGCTACGCGCTGCTCGGCGACACGCTGGACGATGCCGCCGGCGAGGCGTTCGACAAGACGGCGAAACTGCTCGGCTTGCCTTATCCCGGCGGACCCGCGCTCGCAGCACTCGCCGAACAGGGAAACGCCGGTAACGTTGCGCTGCCGCGGCCGCTGATCGATTCCGGCGATCTCGACGTGAGTTTCTCCGGCCTCAAGACGGCCGTCGCATTGCGGGCGCGCGATGCGGGCGATGGCGGCGATCCGGCGCGGCTGCCGTTGTCGCGCAAGGCCGACATCGCAGCCGCGTTTCAGGCGGCCGTGGTCGACGTGCTCGTCGCCAAGGCATTGCAGGCGCTCGACGCGATGGGCCGCGCGTCGCTCGTCGTCGCCGGTGGCGTCGGGGCCAATCGCGCGTTGCGCGCGCGGCTCGCGCAGGCGCTGGCCGTACGCGGCGCGCGCGTCTTCTTTCCCGAGCCGCGATTTTGCACCGACAACGGCGCGATGATCGCGATGGCGGCGGCGCTCCGCGTCGCGGACGCGCGATGCGCGTATGGCTTTTCGGTGCAGCCGCGATGGGAATTGCGAAGCGTCGTGGCGGCGCGATAAAAGGCCTTCATTGACCGATCGTACGCTCGCCGCCGCTCATCAATTGCCGGATGTTGGCGCGATGCCGCCAGAACAGCAACAGCGCGATCGCGACGCCCGCCCACGCTTCCGGTCCGGGGCCGCGCGCATAGAAAAGCCCGAGCGGCATCAGCACGGCCGTCGATGAGCGCTGCGAGCGAGCTGATCCTGAAGCCGAACGCCATCGTCAGCCAGACCGCCGCCAGCGCGACGCCGAGCGGCCAGTGCAACGCCGCGACGATGCCGGCGGCGGTCGCCACGCCCTTGCCGCCGGCAAAGCGATGAAACACCGGGTACAGGTGACCGACGAAAACCGCGAGCGCCGCCGCGGCAACCGTCCAGTCCGCGGTGCCGCCGAACACCGATGACAGCCGTTGCGCCGCGAATACCGCGACGAATCCTTTCATGCCGTCGCCCAGCAATGTCAGCAGCGCGGCGGTGCGATGGCCGGTGCGCAGCACGTTCGTTGCACCCGGGTTGCCGGAACCATAGGCGTGCGGATCCGGCAATCCGAACGCACGGCTCACGATCACCGCGAACGAGACGGACCCGATCAGATACGCGCCGACAATCAGCGCCAGTGTGATCCACATGATGGCTCTTCGCGAACGTTCGGTAAGATTGGCGCGATTCTAGCCTGCATCCCGCACCGTCCACCCGCCTCGCGCCGCCGGCGCGCGTGCGCACTTTCGAGCGACGTCCATGAACACGATCTTCATCCATGATTTGCGCCTCGACACGAAGGTCGGCGTCTATGCGTGGGAGCGGGAGCTGCCGCAGACGATACGCATCGATCTCGATATCGGCCTGCCGTCGTCGCGACCGTTCGAAACCGGCGATCTCGCCGACGCGATCGACTACGCGGCAGTCGTCGCGCGACTGCGCGCGTTCGCCGGCCAGCATCCGCACGCGCTCCTCGAGCGTTTCGCCGAAGCGATGGCGGCGCTGGTGCTCGACGAGTTCGGCGCCCGGTCGGTGAAGCTGCGCGTCGCGAAACTGGGCGCGTTGCCAGGCGTGCGCGAGATCGGCGTCGCGATCGAGCGCGACGCCGGCATGCGCGGATGACGCCGCGTGAAGCCTTGGCTATCGCTAGAATGGGAACGCAACCCGCCAACCACACCGGAGAAACGTGCCATGGACGATGAGACATTCAATCTGAGCATTCGCAAGTTCCTGAAGATCGTCGGCATCGGCTCGCAGCGCGAGATCGAGCGTGCCGTCCTGCAGGGCATCGAAGACGGCGCGATCAAGGGTACGGAGAGCTTTCCTGCGCACATGACGCTCGTCGTTTCGGGCCTCAACATCCAGATTGCGTTCGACGGCAACATCAAGCTGCAGTGAAGTAAACGCGCGCGATGAAATACAAGGACTACTACGCGGCGCTCGGCGTCGAGCGCACCGCGAAGCCCGCGGACATCAAGGCCGCGTATCGCAAGCTCGCGCGCAAATACCATCCCGATGTCTCGAAGGAAACGGGTGCCGAGGAAAAGTTCAAGGAAGTGGCGGAAGCGTACGAAACGCTGAAGGATCCCGAGAAGCGCGCCGCGTACGACGAGCTCGGCCGCCACGCACCCGGCGACGAATTCCGGCCGCCGCCGGGCTGGCGGCAATCGCCCGGCGAGCCATCGTTTTCATTCGACGACGTCGATCTCGCCGATCTCTTCGCCGGCATCTCGGGACGCACGCGGGGCGGGCGCCGCGCGCCGAATGCGCCGATGCCGGGGCAGGACTTCGAGGCGGCGGTGCGGCTCGCGTTCGACCAGGCGTACAAGGGAACCGAAATCGAGCTCGACATGGCAGTGGCCGAGCCCGATGAAAACGGCTTCCTGCGGCGCGTGCCGCGCAAAATCCGCGTCCGCGTGCCGAAGGGCGTGACCGACGGGCAGAAGCTTCGCGTTCCCGGCAAGGGCGGCAAGGGTGCGAACGGCGGCCGCGACGGCGATCTTTATCTCGATATCGAAGTGCAGTCGCATCCGCTGTACCGCGCCGAAGGTCTCGATCTCTACATGGATCTGCCGCTCGCGCCGTGGGAAGCGGTACTCGGCGCAAGTGTCGACGTCCCTACACCGGCCGGACGCGTGACGCTCAAGGTTCCGCCGGGCACGCACGCGGGACAGAAGCTGCGCCTCGCCGGGCGCGGACTGTCGCGCGCCGACGGATCCTCCGGCCACCTGTACGCCGTCGCGCAGATCGCGGTGCCGACCGTCATCGATGACCGACAACGCGCGCTGTTCACGCAACTGAAGGAAGCGTCGGCGTTCGACCCGCGCGCGCACATGGTGGACTGAGATGAACATCCCCCCACGCTCGCTCCGCTCGCTGCCCCCGGGGGCGGTCAGCCGGTCGGGGCGGCCCTTCCCGGCTGAACATCCCCACGCTCGCTCCGCTCGCTGCCCCCCGGGGCTGGTCAGCCGGTCGGGGCGGCCCTTCCCGGCTGATGCAACATGGTGAAGATCGAATCGTCGGCGGCGCTCTTCCTCGACGAAAGCGGCGCGATGTCGATCGCGCAACTGGTCGAGCAATCGGGGCTCTCCGAAGCCGAATTGCAGGTGCTCGTCGATTGCGGCGCACTCGAGCCGCGCGACGAAGCCGCAGGGTCGTGGCGCTTCAGCTCGCGCTGCATCGTCACCGCCCGCACGGCCCGGCGGCTGCGCGACGATTTCGCGCTCGACGACGTGCACGCCGTCGCGATCGTCCTGCGCTTCATGCAGCGGGTCGAAGCGCTCGAGCGGCAATTGCGCGACCTGAGGCGCACGAGCCGCGCTAGCCGTTCACATCTGCGGACCTCTCGACAGCACTAATCGTCGGCCTGCGCGAGCAGCGCCGCGTTGCCGCCGGCCGCGGCGGTGTTGACCGATAGCGTGCGCTCGACCGCGAAGCGTGGCAGGTAATTGGGGCCGCCCGCTTTCGGGCCGGTTCCGGACAGCCCTTCGCCGCCGAACGGCTGCATGCCGACGACGGCACCGATCATGTTGCGGTTCACGTAGACGTTCCCCACGCGTACGCGCGACACGATGCGCTCGATCGTCGCATCCACGCGGCTGTGAATGCCGAGCGTCAGGCCGTAGCCGAACGCGTTCACTGCGTCGACCAGCGCGTCGAGCTCGCCCGCGCGCCACGTCGTCACATGAACGATGGGTCCGAAGATCTCCTGCGTCAGGCGATCGAGGCGATCGAGCACGATCAGCGCCGGTGCGACGAACGTCCCGTGCGCGCATCCGCCGGGAAGCAGGACGCGATGACGCACGAGCCCTGCTGCATGCATCCGCGCGATGTGCGCTTCGAGCGCGTCGCGCGCCGCCTCGTCGATCACCGGTCCGACATCGGTCGCGAGATTGGCGGGGTCGCCGATCGCGAGCTCGTCCATCGCGCCGGCGATCAGTTCGAGCACGCGCGGCGCGATGTCTTCCTGCAGGCAGAGGAGCCGCAGCGCCGAGCAGCGCTGGCCCGCGCTGTCGAACGCCGATTGCACGACGTCGCCGACGACCTGCTCGGGCAGCGCGGAGCTGTCGACGATCATCGCGTTCTGTCCGCCGGTTTCGGCGATGAGCGGCACGATCGGCGAGCGCGCGGCGAGTGAGCGCGCGATCTGGCTGCCGACCGCGGTCGACCCGGTGAACGCGACGCCGGCGATGCGCGGATCGGCGACAAGCCGCGCGCCGATCGTCTCGCCCGGCCCCGGCATCAGCGCGAGTGCGTCGAGCGGCACGCCGGCCTCGTGCAGCGTGCGAACCGCCTGTGCCGCGATGAGCGGTGTCTGTTCGGCGGGCTTCGCGATGACGGCGTTGCCGGCTGCGAGCGCTGCGCTCACCTGGCCCGTGAAGATCGCGAGCGGAAAATTCCACGGCGAGATGCACGCGAACACGCCGCGCCCGCGCAACGCCAGCGTGTTCGACTCGCCGGTGGGCGAGGGCAGCGCAACCGGCGCGCCGAAGCGGCGCCGCGCCTCTGCGGCGTAGTAGCGGCAGAAGTCGGCCGCTTCGCGCACTTCGGCGATGGAAGCGCTGCGCGTCTTGCCTGCTTCTCGCGCCAGCAGCGCGACCCACGCGGCGCGCTCGCTTTCGAGGCCCGCCGCGGCGCGATCGAGAATCGCCGCGCGCTCGTGCGCCGGCTGCGCATCCCATCCGCGCTGGCCCTCGACGAGCGTTTCCAGCGCGCGGTCGACGGTTTGCCATTCCGCATCGACGACGGTACCGATGCTGCGGCGCCGGTCCGCAGGCTCGAACACGTCGCGCGGCGTGCCGCCGCGCCGGCGCGCCGCCGCCCATCGGCGCCGCTGCCCAGCGCGTCGACGCGCTGTGCGCGATCGCATCGTCTTGCGCCTGCATCGCCGACTGATCGGCGAGCGACACGCCTTCCGAATTGCGTCGCTCGGGTGCGAAGAGATCAGCGGGCAGCGGAATCGCGCGCGCGGGCACGAAGTCCCACGACCGCGCGCGGACCAGCGGATCGGCGACGACGTCGTCGATGTCGATGCGCGAATCGCCGATGCGGTTGACGAACGACGTGTTCGCGCCGTTTTCCAGCAGACGACGCACGAGGTAGGGCAGGAGGTCGCGGTGGCCACCGACCGGCGCATACACGCGGCAGGCGAGATGCGGTCCGGCGCTGCCGGAGAGCACGCGCCGGTAGAGCGCTTCGCCCATCCCGTGCAGCCGCTGGAATTCGTACGCGTCGTTGCGCAGGCTCGTCGCGCGCGCGCTGACCCACGCGATCGTGTGCGCGTTGTGCGTCGCGAACATCGGATAGACGCTGCTTCCGGCCTCGAGCAGCGCGCGCGCGCAGGCCAGGTAGCAGATGTCCGTGTGCGCCTTGCGCGTGAACACCGGGTAGCCGGCCAGGCCCTGCACCTGCGCGCGCTTGATCTCGGTGTCCCAGTAAGCGCCCTTGACGAGACGCACCGGAATGCGCGTGCCCAGTTCGCGCGCGAGCGCCACGATGTAGCCGACCACCGCGCGCGCGCGCTTCTGGTACGCCTGCACGGCAAGTCCCAGGCCGTGCCAATCGGCCAATGCCGGGTCGCGGCGCACGCGCGCGAAAAGCTCGAGCGACAATTCGAGTCGCTCGGCTTCCTCGGCGTCGATCGTCATGCCGATCCGATGCGCACGCGCGTCGCGCGCAAGCGACGCCACGATCGGGACCAGCTCGGCGAAGACGCGCGCGCGCTGCGGCAACTCGTAGCGCGGATGCAGCGCGGACAGCTTCACCGAGATCGAGGGTCGCGCGAATACCGACGCTTCGGAAGCGTCCGCGCTGGCGCCGATCGTCGCGATCGCATGCCGATACGAATCGTAGTAGCGCGCGGCATCGGCGGCGGTGACCGCCGCTTCGCCCAGCATGTCGTACGAATGGCGATACGCGGCCTGCCCGGCGGAGCGGCTTTGTGCGACGGCCTCCTCGATCGTGCGCCCCAGCACGAACTGCTCGGCCATCACCTTCATCGCCTGCCGCACGGCGAGCCGCACGACCGGCTCGCCGGCGCGCGCGACGAAGCGCTCGTACCAGGCGCGCGGATCGCGCGCATCGTCGCGGTCGATGCGCGTCAGCCGGCCGGTCAGCATCAGGCCCCACGTCGACGCGTTGACCAGCAGCGAATCGGAGGCGCCGAGGTGGTTTTCCCAGTCGCCGCGCGCGAGCTTGTCGCGGATCAGCGCGTCGGCGGTGGCCGTATCCGGAATCCGCAGCAGCGCCTCGGCGATGCACATCAGCAGCACGCCTTCGGGTGTGGACAGGTCGTATTGCTGCAGGAACGATTCGATGCCGCCCTGCGACGGCCGATCGTCGCGCACCGATTCGACCCATGCGCGCGCCTGCGCGCCGATGGCACGCGCCGCCGCGTCGTCCTGCGTCACCTGCGACGCGAGCGCTACGAGCGTCGTGCGCTCGTCGGCGAGATACGCGTCGCGAATGGCATGGCCCTCGGGGCCTTCGGGAATCAGTCCCGCCGTATCGTTGCCGGCATCCATCGGCGTCATCGCTGCACGCTAGCCGCGTGGATGATGCGCCGCGTGCAATTGCTTCAGCCGCTCGCGCGCGACGTGCGTGTAGATCGTCGTCGTCGTGATGTCGGCGTGCCCGAGCAGCAGTTGCACGACGCGAAGATCGGCGCCGTGGTTCAGCAGATGCGTTGCGAACGCATGGCGCAATACATGGGGCGACAGCGACGTCTTCGGAATGCCGGCGCGCACGGCATAGCGCTTGACGAGCGCCCAGAATGCCTGGCGCGTCAGCGGCGCATGCCGCCTGCGTGAGGAACATCTCGTCGCGCTTCGACGTTCCCGCCAGCGCGGGCCGTGACGTCGCGCAGGTAGCGCGAAATCCATGCGACGGCCTCGTCGCCCATCGGCACGAGCCGCTCCTTGCTGCCCTTGCCGACGACGCGCACGACGCCCGCGTCGTGCGCGACCTGCGACAGCTTGAGGCCCGTCAGCTCCGACACGCGCAGGCCGGTCGCGTAGAGCGTTTCCAGCATCGCGCGGTCGCGAAGGCCGAGCGCTGTCATGGTGTCGGGCGCGTCGAGCAGCGTCTCCACCTGGGCTTCCGACAGCAGCTTCGGCAAGCGTCGCGGCTTTTTTGGCGCGCGCACGCGCAGCGTCGGATCCTCATTGATCGCGCCGCGCGCAAGTTGAAAGCGATAGAAGCGCCGGAGCGCCGACAGCCGGCGTGCAACCGACGTCGCCCTCGCCCTGGCCGCGAACTGGTCTGCGAGCCATTGGTCGAAATCGCCGCGGCCGACCGCAAGCAGCGACGTATTGCGCTTCGCGAGCCAGGCGCACCACCCCGCCAGGTCACGCCGATAGCTCGAAAGCGATGACGCGGCGAGGCCGTCCTGCAGCCATAGCTGGTCGCAGAACGTGTCGATCATTCCGTCGTCAATCATGCCCAACGCGCGTCCCTACATCTTCATATGCTGCGGCAGCAGCGTCACGAGCGTCGGAAAGAACCAGATCGCGAGCACCGCCGCGCACATCAGGAAGAACATCGGCAGCGTATGCCGCGCGATCCAGGTGATCTGCCGATTCGTCATTCCCTGCAGCACGAACAGGTTGAAGCCGACCGGCGGCGTGATCTGCGCCATCTCGACGACGAGCACGATGAAGATGCCGAACCACAGGAGGTCGATCCCGGCCTTCTCGACGGTCGGCAGGATCACGCCCATCGTCAGCACGACCATCGAGATGCCGTCGAGAAAGCAGCCCAACACGATGTAGAACAGCGCGAGTGCCACGATCAGCGCGAACGGCGAAAGCCCGAGCGTTGCGATCCATTCGGCGAGATCGCGCGGCAAGCCGATGTAGCCCATCGCGAGCGTGAGGAACGCGGCGCCCGAGAGGATCAGCGCGATCATGCAGTAAAGCCGCGTCGCGCCGAGCAGGCTCGTCGCGAAACGTGCGCCAGTCGAGCGAACCCTGCGTGGCCGAGAGCACCAGCGAGCCGACGACGCCGAATGCTGCCGCTTCGGTCGCCGTCGCGACGCCGGTGTAGATCGAGCCCAGCACGACGAGGATCAGCAGCATGACCGGAATCAGATGGCGTGACGCGTAAAGCTTCTGCGCGAGCGTCGTGCGCTCGGTCGCCGCGGGAATGCGCTCCGGATTCAGCAGCGCCCACGTCGACGATATAGCCGGAGAAGAGCACGGCGAGCATGATGCCGGGGATGATGCCGGCAATGAACAACTGCGCGATCGACACGTTCGCCGACACGCCGTAGACGATCATGATGATCGAAGGCGGAATCAGCAGGCCGAGCGTTCCGGCGCCCGCGAGCGACCCGATCGTGATGCCGTCGGGATAGCCGCGGCGCGCGAGCTCGGGCAGCGTCATCTTGCCGATCGTCGCGCAGGTCGCCGCCGAGGATCCGGATACCGCCGCGAAGATCGTGCAGCCGATGATGTTCGTGTGCAGCAGCCGGCCGGGCACGCGCTCGAGCCACGGCGCCAGGCCCTTGAACATGTCCTCGGAGAGCCGCGTGCGAAACAGGATCTCGCCCATCCAGACGAAGAGCGGCAGCGCCGTCAGCGTCCACGACGAGGCGGTGCCCCAGATCGTGACCGCCATCGCATCGCCGGCGGGGCGCGACGAGAACAGCGACATGCCGATCCACGCGACGCCGGCCAGCGCGAGCCCGATCCACACGCCGCTGCCGAGCAGCGCGAACAGCGCGACGATCAGCAGCGTCGTGATCAGCGCGTCGATGCTTGCCCCTGCTCACTCATGATGCAGCGCTTCGCTCGGAATCTCGGTGCGCCGCTCGCCGCGCCATTCGAGCACCAGTTCGTCGACGAATGCGACGAGCAGCACCAGCGTGCCGGCCGCCATCGCGAGCTGCGGAATCCACAGCGGCGTCGCATCATTGCCGGTCGAAATATCGCTGTACTGCAAGGATTGCCATGAAAGCCGCACGCTGTACCACGCGAAGGCGCCGGCGAGCAGCGTCGCGAGGGCCAATGCCCACAGCTCCAGCCCATGCCGCGCGCGCATGCCGACGTGCTCGAGCACCAGCGACACGCGAATATGCTCGCCATGCTTCAGCGTGTGCGCGAGCGCCAGGAAGCCGCTCGCGGCCATGCAATAGCCGGCGTACGAGTCGGTGCCTGCAACGAACCAGTTGAAGAGCCGCCCGACGATGCCGAGCAGCACCATCGCGAGCGTGCCGACGAGAAAAAACGCCGCCACGTACGCGGCGGCGTCATAGAGCCGGTCGAGGAACGCGCGCACGGCGCCCGCTATTGCAGCGCGCGGTACTGGTCGATGATCTTCTTCCCATCGGGTCCCGATTTGCGCAGCCAATCGGCGAGCATCACGTTGCCGACCTTGCGCATGTCCGCGGTGAGCTGCTCGCTCGGCTTGTCGATCGTCATCCCTTTCTGGCGAAGCTGATCGGTGTACCAGCCGGTCTTTTCCTCGGACAGCTTCCAGCCGCGCGTCTCCGCGGCGGCGGCGGCCTTCAGCAGCGCCGCCTGCGTCGGCTTGTCGAGGGCGTCGAACGCGCGCCGGTTGACGATGACCGCGTTCTTCGGCAGCCACGCCTGCGTGTCGTAAAAGTGCTTGATGTGCTCGTACGTCTTCGAGTCGTAGCCGGTGGCGCCCGACGACATGTACGAATCGATGACGCCGGTGGCGAGCGCCTGCGACACTTCCGCGGCCTGCACGGTGACCGGCTGCGCGCCCACGAGCTCGGCGATCTTCGACGTGGCCGGGCTGTACGCGCGCCACTTGAGGCCCTTCATGTCCGCGGCGCTGTTGAGCGTCCGGTTCGTGTAGATGCCCTGCGGCGGCCACGGCACCGTGTAGAGCAGCATCATGCCCTGCTTCGCGAGCTTGTCGTCGAGCGCCTTGCGTTCGGCCTTGTAGAGCTTGAATGCCTCGCCGTATGACGTCGCGAGGAACGGAACGCCGTCGATGCCGTAGAGCGGGTCCTCGTTCTCGTAATTGACGAGGAGGATTTCGCCGGCCTGCGCCTGCCCGCCCTGTACGGCGCGCTTGATCTCCGGCGCCTTGAAGAGCGACGCGTTCGGATGCAACTGGATCTTCAGCTTGCCGCCGGTCGCCTTGTCGACGTCGCTGACGAACTGCTGCAGATTTTCAGTGTGGAAGTTGTTGGCGGGGTAGGCCGTGGGAAGATCCCACTTGGTCTGCGCGAGCGCGGGCAGCGCGAGCGTCAGGCCCAGCACAACAGCGGCGGCAGCGAGGCGTTTCATCGAGTTCTCCGAAGTCGAACGGGACGCGAAGGGCGTGTTCCGTCGGCCGACATCATATGTCAGGTGACAGGGAACGGGGTATGTGGGAATTCTGGATCGACCGCGGCGGCACCTTCACCGACATCGTCGCGCGCCGTCCCGACGGGACGCTGGTCACGCACAAGCTCCTGTCGGATAACCCCGAGCGCTACCGCGACGCGGCGGTGCACGGCATACGCGAGCTGCTGCGACTGGCACCCGGCGCGCCGATTCCGCGCGACGCGATCTCCGCCGTCAAGATGGGCACCACCGTTGCGACGAACGCGCTGCTGGAACGAACCGGCGAGCGGACGGCATTGGTGATCACGCGCGGCTTCGCCGATGCGCTTTCCATCGGCTATCAGAACCGCCCGAAGCTCTTCGTGCGCAGGATCGTGCTCCCCACGCCGCTGTACGAGCGCGTCATCGAGGTCGACGAGCGGATCGGCGCGCACGGCGACGTCGTGCATCCGCTCGATCTCGACACGCTCGAGCCCGCGCTGCAGCGATGCGCTCGATGCGGGCATCCGCGCGCTGGCCGTCGTGCTGATGCACGGCTACCGGTATCCGCAGCACGAGCATGCGATCGCGACAGCTCGCGCGCGCGATCGGCTTTACGCAGGTCTCGGTCTCGCACGAGGTGAGTCCGCTGATGAAGCTCGTGTCGCGCGGCGACACGACGGTCGTCGATGCGTACCTGTCGCCGATCCTGCGCCGCTACGTGGACGAGGTCGAGCGCGATCTCGGCGCAGACCTTCCTCTCCCCGCCGCGCGGAGAGAAAGCCGGGGTGAGGGGACGACGCACGGTCAAGACCGGCCGGCTCTGCGCCTGCAGTTCATGCAGTCGTCCGGCGGTCTGACCGATGCGCGGCGGTTCCAGGGCAAGGACGCGATCCTGTCGGGACCCGCGGGCGGCATCGTCGGTGCCGTCGAAGTGTCGCGGCTCGCAGGCTTCGATCGAATCATCGGCTTCGACATGGGCGGAACGTCGACCGACGTCACGCATTGGGCCGGCGAATACGAGCGCGCTTTCGTTACCGAAGTCGCCGGCGTGCGGCTGCGCGCGCCGATGATGAGCATCCACACGGTCGCGGCCGGCGGGGGATCGATCTGCGCGTTCGACGGCGCGCGGCTTCGCGTCGGTCCGCAATCGGCGGGTGCCAATCCCGGACCCGCCAGCTATCGGCGCGGCGGACCGCTTGACCGTGACCGATTGCAACGTGATGGTCGGCAAGCTCGACCCGAAGCTGTTTCCCGAAGTGTTCGGGCCCGACGGCGATCAGCCGCTCGACGCGGACATCGTGCGCGAAAGATTCGCGGCGCTCGCGGCGGAGATCGCATCCGCCACCGCGCAAGCGCGCACGCCCGAGCAGATTGCGGACGGCTTCCTCGATATTGCCGTCGAGAACATGGCGAACGCGATCAAGCACATCTCCGTGCAGCGCGGCTACGACGTCACCGGCTATACGCTGTGCTCGTTCGGGGGCGCGGGTGGCCAGCACGCGTGCCGCGTCGCCGATGCGCTCGGCATGTCGCGCGTGTTCATCCACCCGCTCGCCGGCGTGCTGTCCGCTTACGGCATGGGACTTGCCGATGTGCGCGCGCTGCGCCAGCACGCGGTCGAGGCACCGTTGTCCGGCGCATCGCTCGCGGCGACGAGCGCCGAATTCGCGACGCTGGAGGAGGCGGTCCGGCGCGACGTCGCGGCGCAAGGCATTGCGCCGCCGCGCATCCGCTGCGAGCGCACGCTGCAGCTCAAATACGAGGGCACCGATACGACGCTGGCGGTTCCCTTCCATGACGGCGCCGACACCGTCATTGCCGACTTCGAGCGACGCTATCGGCAGCAGTATGGATTCCTCATGCCCGGCAAGCCGCTGATCATCGAGGCCATCGCCATCGAAGCCATCGGCACGTCGCACGACGTCCTCGAAGAACGGCCGGATTTCGCGCCGCGTGCCGATAACCTGCGGCCGTTCAGCGGGCATCGCCTCTACGCGCAGGGCGCATGGCGGGACGCCAACGTGTATGCGCGCGAGGATCTGCGACCCGGGGACACGATCGACGGACCGGCTGATCATTCGCGAACGAAACGCGACCACCATCATCGAGCCCGGATGGCGCGCGACGCTGACATTGCGCGACCACCTGGTGCTAGAGCGCGTCCAGCCGCTCGCGCGCGCGCATGCGATCGGCACGAGCGCCGACCCCGTGATGCTCGAAGTGTTCAACAACCTGTTCATGGCGATCGCCGAGCAGATGGGCGTCACGCTCGCCAACACGTCGTATTCGGTCAACATCAAGGAGCGCCTCGATTTTTCGTGCGCGCTGTTCGACGCCGACGGCAACCTGATCGCCAACGCGCCGCACATGCCGGTGCATCTCGGCTCGATGGGCGAGAGCGTCAAGACGATCATCACCCGGCGCAGCGGCGCGATGCAGCCCGGCGACGTGTTCGTGCTCAACGCGCCGTACAACGGCGGCACGCATCTGCCGGACGTGACGGTGATCGCGCCGGTGTTTCTCGCGACCGCTCCGGCGGGAGAGGTGCCCGAAGCGCGGGTGAGGGGCCGGAGTTCTACGTTGCATCGCGCGGTCATCACGCGGACATCGGCGGCATCACGCCCGGATCGATGCCGCCCGCGTCCTCGCACGTCGACGAGGAGGGCGTGCTGCTCGACAACGTGCAGCTCGTCGCGCACGGCCGCTTCCTCGACGCCGAGATGCGATCGATCCTGCAATCCGGTCGCTATCCGGTGCGAAACGTCGAGCAGAACCTCGCCGATCTGCGCGCGCAGGTCGCCGCCTGCGCGAAGGGTGCCGAGGAGCTCGCGAAGATGGTCGCGCACTTCGGGCTGCCGGTCGTGCGCGCGTACATGCGCCACGTGCAGGACAACGCGGAGGAATCGGTGCGCCGCGTCGTCGGCGCGCTTTCGGATGGCCGCTATGCGTACGAGATGGACAGCGGTGCGGTGATCCGGGTCGCGATCCGCGTCGACCGCGCATCGCGCTCCGCGACGATCGATTTCACCGGAACCAGCGCGCAGCAGCCCACCAATTTCAATGCGCCGTCTGCCGTGTGCAAGGCGGCCGTGCTCTACGTGTTCCGCACGCTCGTCGACGACGACATTCCGATGAACGCCGGGTGCCTCGTGCCGCTGACGATCGTCATTCCGGACGGCTCGATGCTCAGCCCGCGCTATCCGGCGGCCGTCGTCGCGGGCAATGTCGAAACGTCGCAAACGGTAACCGATACGCTCTACGGGGCGCTCGGCGTGCTCGCCGCCTCGCAGGGCACGATGAACAACTTCACGTTCGGCAACGATCGCTACCAGTATTACGAAACGATCGCCGGGGGTGCTGGCGCCGGGCCGGATTTCGACGGCGCGAGTGTCGTGCAGACGCACATGACGAATTCGCGGCTGACCGATCCGGAAGTGCTCGAATGGCGCTTTCCGGTGCGCCTCGAGGCATTCTCCGTCCGGCGCGGCAGCGGCGGCGCGGGCCGGCACCGTGGCGGCGACGGCGCCATCCGCCGCGTGCGCTTTCTCGAGCCGATGACCGCGGTGATGCTCGCGAATCACCGGCGCATTGCGCCGTTCGGCGTGGCGGGCGGCGCGCCGGGCGCGCTCGGGCGCAACTGGGTCGAGCGCGTCGACGGGTCGCGCGAGGATTACGGCGCGACGTTCAAGGTCGAGATGAACGCCGGGGACGTGCTCGTCGTCGAGACGCCCGGCGGCGGCGGCTTCGGCGCCCGGAATCCGGTGTCGGAGGTGTAATTATCGAGTTGCACCTCCGACACCGATTTATCCGTGACCAATGGCTTACGCGGCCGCCTGCGCGAGCGGCCGCGGCATCAGCATCGACAGCAGGTAATACGCCGCACCCGCGATCGCGACGCCGAAGAACCAGCCGTACACGCCCCACCACGCAGGCAGCAGGCTCGTGAAATTCGGCAGGATGCTGGAGAACAGGGCGCCGATCCCGGCCGCGATGAACGCGGCGACGTGGAAGCCTCCCTGGTAACGGTATTCGCCGTTCTCGACGTAGAGCGCGCCGACGTTGATCTCGCCTTTCGCGACCAGGTAGTAGTCGACCATGATCACGCCGAACAGCGGTCCCATCGTCGCGCCGATGCCGCCGACGAACGCGGCCGCGCTGCCTTCCCAGGGCGCGAACGGGTAGAGGACGAGCGCGATCGCCGCGGCGATGTAGCCGCCCTTCCTGAAGTCGATCGCCTTCGGAAAGACGTTGGAAAAGTCGAATGCCGGCGAGACGAAGTTCGCGACGACGTTGATGCCGAGCGTCGCGATCGCGAACGTCGCGGCCGCGAGCAGCGCCAGGAACCAGCTATCGAACTTGGCGGAAATCTGCTCGGGATGCAGCAGCACTTCGCCGTAGACCTTGTACGCGGCGAGCGTCGTGATGCCGGCGACCAGCGAGAAAAGCACGAGATTGATCGGCAATCCCCACAGGTTGCCCTTGCGCAACGGTTGCCTTGTCGGGCGCGTAGCGCGAGAAGTCGCAAAAATTGAGGTACAGCGCCGCAAAGTAGGTGATCCACGTCGCGCCCACCGCCATCAGCGCAGCGACGGATCCCGGCTCGCCGGCCACACCCGCATCCTTCGTCTTCGCGAGGAGCACGTCCTGCGGGATGCCGTGGTCGAACGAAAAGCCGCCTGCCTTGATGACGAGCCCGACGGCGAGGATGAGCATCATCACCCACACGGCAGGGCCCGCCCAGTCCTGGAACCGGCGCACCGTCTCCATGCCTTTCTGGATGATCAGGAGCTGCAGCGCCCAGACGATCACGAAGCAGATCACCTCGAGCGCCGAATGCCCGAGGAGGTGGTAGCTCTTCTGGAATGCCATGAAGGTGTCGGTGCGCGTCAGCAGCGCCACGATCGCGCCCGACGCAAGCGCCGTCTGCGCGCCGTACCAGAAGCAGGCGACGATCGCGCGCACCAGCGCCGGCACGTTCGCGCCCCAGATGCCGAACGATGCGCGTGCCAGCACCGGAAACGGCACGCCGGTCTTCACGCCGGCATAACCGACGAGGTTCATCAGGAAAAAGATCACCAGCGAGCCCAGGCCGATCGCGATGAGGAAGTTGACGAAGCTGCCGCACAGCAGGAACAGGCTGGCGGCGAGGTAGTAGCCCCACAGGCTGTGGACGTCGGACGTCCACACGTTGAAGATGCTGAAGGCGCCCCACTTGCGCTCCGTCGCGGGCGCGAGGTCGGCGTTGTACAGCGCAGGCGAAGCGTTCGGAATGTTCATCTCGATCCTCCTCGAGAGATTATTTCGACGAGCGCGGCCCGGTTGATTCTGCCGCGGCCAACGTTCGCTACTATAAGCGCGTACGCCCATGAACCGCGCTGTCCGCGATCATTTCGCCTCCAGCCTCAATTTCGCGGCCAGCTCGTCGAGAATCGCGCGCTGACCCGGCACGATCTTGCGCCGCGCGTCGTCGAGGCTGAACCACGCGGCGCGATCGACCTCGGGATACGACTGCATTCGGCCCGATCGCGGCGGCCACTCGAGCGCAAACGTGTTGCTGACGATGGCGGCCGGATCGAGATCGCCTTCGACGGCAAATGCGTGGACGATCTTGCCGCGTGATTGCGCAACGGGTGTGAGCGCGATCAGCGCGTCCCCTGGCTCGCAGCCCGTTTCCTCGAAAAGCTCGCGGCGCGCCGCGTCGGCGGGCGTTTCGTCGGCGCCGAATTCGCCTTTCGGGATCGACCATGCGCCATCGTCCTTGCCCGCCCAGAACGGGCCGCCCGGATGGACGAGCAGCACTTCGGGATCCGCGCCTTTACGTCGATAGACGACGACGCCTGCGCTTTGCGTTCGGGCCATTGTGCTCGTGAGGTCGATGCGACCGCAGTACCATAGCGCGAAGGCGTCGGCGAAAGAAGCCCGCGGGACGCGCGCTTTTGCCCGTTTCCGTGCTGCGCGATAATGGGCGGACACCCGGCCGAGGAGGGATCGATGACCACGCTCTACGACTTCACCGTCGACGACATCGAAGGCCGCCAGGTCGCGCTCGACCGCTACAAGGGCAAGGTGCTGCTCGTCGTCAACACCGCGAGCAAGTGCGGATTCACGCCGCAATACCAGGGACTCGAAGCGCTGTATCGCAAGTACCGCGAGCAGGGGCTCGAAGTCCTCGGCTTTCCCTGCAACCAGTTCGGCGCGCAGGAGCCCGGCAACGAGCAGGAAATCGCGACGTTCTGCGAGACGAATTACAACGTGACGTTTCCGATGTTCCGGAAGATCGACGTCAACGGGAACGCGACGGCGCCGCTTTACCGTTACCTGAAGCACGAAAAACCGGGGCTGCTCGGCACCGAGGCGATCAAGTGGAACTTCACGAAGTTCCTCGTCGGCCGCGATGGCGAGGTCGTCGCGCGCTATGCCCCGAACGACACGCCCGAATCGATCGAGCCGGACGTCGCGAAGGCGCTCTGATGCTCATGCAACGCTCGACGTTGCGCCGCGCGCGGCTCGCCGTCGCCGCCTCGCTGCTCGTCGCGCTGACATCGGCGGCGTTCGCGCAATCCGTCGGGACGAAGACGTTGCGCGTCGCGTTCCCGATCGCGGAAACCGGCTTCGACCCGCAGGCGGCGGGCGACATCTACTCGAACTACGTCAACCGCGCGATCTTCGATCCGCTCTATCGCTACGACTATCTGGCGCGCCCGTACAAGCTCGTCCCGAACACCGCCGCGGACATGCCGCAGATCGCCGACGACGGCAAGACGTGGACGATCCACCTGCGCAAGGGAATCTATTTCGCCGACGACCCGGTATTCAACGGCAAGCGCCGGGAATTGGTCGCCGCGGATTACGTCTACGCGATCAAGCGCATCCTCGACCCGAGGTTGCGCTCGAACTCGCTGCAGATGGTCGACGGCCGGTTCGTCGGCGCCGATGCCGTCGTCGCGAAGGCGAAGGAGACCGGGCATTTCGACTACGATGCGCCGATCGAGGGATTGCAGGCCCTCGACCGCTACACGCTGCGTTTCAAGCTCGTCTTCGCCGACTACGAGCTGCTGTCGAACCTCACGACGACAGCGATGTCCGCGGTCGCGCGCGAGGTGATCGACGCGCACGCCGACGCGAGCGGCTCTGCGATGGCCAATCCGGTCGGCACCGGCGCGTATCGGCTGAAGGACTGGCGGCGCGGCCAGCGGATCGTGCTCGAGGCGAATCCCGGTTATCGCGACGAGCGCTATCCGGCGCCGGCCGGCGCGGCTGACGAGGCGCTCGTGAAAGGTCTCGCGGGCCGCCGGTTGCCGCTGGTGCAAAACGTCGACATCAGCATCATCGAGGAAGCGCAGCCGCGGCTGCTCGCCTTCCAGCAGAAAGCGCTCGATTTCGTCGCGGTGCCGGTCACGCTCGTCACCAACGTGCTCGACGCAGGCAACCGGCTCAAGCCGGCGTTTGCAAAGGCGGGCGTGCGACTCGAGCGCGCCATTCAGCCGGCGATCTCGTACGCGTACTTCAACATGGATGATCCGGTGTTCGGCGGCTATGCGCCGGCGCAGATCGCCTTGCGGCGCGCGATCGCGATGGGCTACGACGTGAACGAGGAAATCCGCGTGCTGCGGCAGAACCAGGGGCTGCCCGCGACCCAGGTCGTGCCGCCGAACATGACGGGCCACGATCCCGGCTACGACGGGCGCCTCAAGTTCGACCCTCGCGGCCGCGAAGGCGCTGCTCGATCGCTTCGGCTACGTCGACCGCAACGGCGACGGTTATCGCGAGCAGCCTGACGGCAAGCCGCTGACGTTGCGGATGGCGTCGTCGACGACCGCGCAGGACCGCGAGGCGGACGAGTTGTGGAAGAAGAGCCTCACCGCCATCGGCATCCGCGTCGAGTTCGACAAGCAGAAGTGGCCCGACCTGCTGAAGGCGGCCCGTCTTGGCCAGTTGCAGATGTGGCAGGTCGGCAACATCAACACGACGCCCGACGGCTTCGGCTTCTTCGGCCTGCTGTACGGCAAGAACGCCGGCTTCTCGAATCTTTCGCGCTTCGCGCTGCCCGAGTTCGATCGTCTCTACGAAAAGGCGCGCGCGCTGCCCGACGGGGCAGAACGCCTCGCGACCGAACGCAGGATGTCGGAGCTCGTCAACGCGTATGCGCCGTGGGTGCTCACGGCGTTTCGCTACGAGAACGTGCTCGTGCAGCCGTGGCTTCGCGGCTTCAAGTACAACCCGACGTTCCAGTATCCGTTCGCGTACCTCGACGTCGATCGCGCGCGCGGCCGCGGCGAATCGGGTCCCGATGCCGCGACGAACGTGCAGCGCCCGAGCCAGGCGGCAGCAGGCGCCACCGAGGTGCAGCGATGACGAGACTTGCGACGCGACGCCGCGTCCTTGCCACGCTGGCGGTTGCCGCCGTTGCGCCCCGGATTGCGCGCGCGCAGCCGCCCGCGAATGCCGGCAATCCGCTCGTCAGGACGCTGCGCGTCGCGTTTCCGGTCGCCGAGACGGGCTTCGACCCGCAGGCGACGAGCGATCTGTATTCCGATCACGTGCAACGCGCGATCTTCGAAACGCTCTACGCGTTCGATTACCTCGCGCGCCCGTATCAGCGCGTGCCGCGCACCGCCGCGGCGCTGCCGCAGATCGAGGATGGCGGCCGTACGTGGACGTTCAAGCTCAGGCCCGGCATCCATTTCGCCGACGACGCCGCATTCGACGGCAAGAAGCGCGAGCTCGACGGCCGCCGACTACGTCTATTCGTGGAAGCGGCTTCTCGATCCGCGCGTGCGCTCGCCGTTCTCGTGGTATCTGCAGGGCAAGATCGTCGGCGCCGACGCGGTGATCGCCGCGGCGAAGGGCGGCAAGCTCGACTACGACGCGCCAATCGATGGCCTGCGCGCGCTCGACCGCTACACGATCCGCGTCAAGCTGAAGGACCCCGACTACATCCTGTTCGGCTACCTGTGCTCGAGCCCGATGGCCGCCGTCGCGCGCGAGGTAATCGAGCGCTACGGCGACGCCAACGGCTGGACGATGGATCATCCGGTGGGCACCGGGCCGTTCATGCTCAAGTCGTGGCGTCGCGGCCAGCAGATCGTGCTCGACGCGAACCCGAATTTCCGCGACGAGCGCTTTCCCGAGCCGTCCGATGCGGCCGACCGCGCAGCCTTCGCCGACGTCGCGGGCAAGCGATTGCCGCTCGTCGACCGCGTTGAAGTCGCGATCATGGAGGAGTCCAATCCGCGTCTCCTCGCCTTCGATAGCCGCGCACTCGACTACGTCGACCTGCCCTCCGAGCTGACCGACCATGCGCTCGACGCGTCCAATCATCTGAAGCCCGCGTACGCGGCCCGCGGCGTGACGCTGCAGCGGCTCACGCAACCGGCGGTGCAGTATGCGTACTTCAACATGCAGGACGCCGTCGTCGGCGGTTACACCAACGAGAAAGTCGCGCTGCGCCGCGCGGTGGTGATGGCGTTCAATACGGCCGAGCTGATCAAGGTCGTCTATCAGGGTCAGGCGTTGCCCGCGACGCAACCGATTCCGCCGAACGTTCCCGGCCACGACGATTCGCTCAACGTCGCGGCTCCCTACGATCCGGCGGGCGCACGCGCCTTGCTCGACAAGTTCGGCTACGTCGACCGCAACGGCGACGGCTGGCGCGACCTTCCCGACGGCAAGCCGCTGTCGCTCGTGATGGCGTCGATGCCGACGACGCGCGATCGCGAGATCGACGAGATCTGGCAGCGAAACCTGAAGGCAGTCGGCATCCGCGTCGAATTCATGAAGCAGAAATGGCCCGATCTGCTGAAGATGGGCAAGGCGGGCCACCTGCAGTTCTGGCGCGTCGGCTGGATCAACGCGTACGCGGAAGGCGATGCATTCGCGCAACTGCTCTACGGCGGCAACATCGGGCAGACGAACTACTCGCGCTTCGATCTGCCGGCGTACGACGCGCTGTATCGCCAGTCGCGCACGATTCCCGACGGCCCGGAGCGCAATCGGCTCTACCGCAAGATGGCGGAGCTCGTCGCGGCCTACAACCCGTGGGTGCTGCACGTGTACCCGATCGAGAACACGCTCGTGCAGCCCTGGGTGCGCGGCTACAAAAAGCACGCGTACTGGTCGCATCCGTGGGAGTTCATCGGCATCGACACGGCGCGCCTCGCCGCGCGCTGAATGACGGCGACGTGAATTCCGCCGAGCCGGCGCATTCGCCTGGCCTGCATCGGTCCGACACCTGACACCGTCGCGCGAATGCGACACGCGGTCCGCGCCGGCCGTCGAATGTCGACTATTCGCATTGCCGCGCGTAGCGCGGCCGCGTAAAATCGCGTCATCCTTTCACCGCACCTTTCGCATGCCTGCGCCATGAATCCCTCGTCCATCCTGATCGCGAACGCGACCTGCATTGCGCCCTCGTGCGCAATCGTGCGCGCCTTTGCGGTTCGTGGACCGGGCAAGGCCGGCACCGACCGCGGCCTTCTGCACGTCCTTACGTAACGCCCGCGCGGATGTCCGCCGGGAACGGCGGAATCCGACCACCGGGGAAATCTCCGGAATCAGACCCCGCCGATGTCGAATCGGTGGCCGCGCCGTTTTCGCGGCCGGAGAAGTCTCATGAAACCGCTCGAACGGCTCGCGCGTTTCGGCCGCCGCAATTTTCGCGGGCTGTGGCACGTGGCCGATTTTCGCCGCCTCTGGCTGTCGCTGACGATCACGTCGTTCGGCGCGCAGATCACCAATCTCGCGCTGCCGCTGACGGCGGCGCTGCTGCTGCATGCGACGCCGCTGCAGATGGGCATCCTCGTCGCCCTCGAGGCGCTGCCGTTCGCGCTCGTGTCGCTGCATGCGGGCGTGATGCTCGACCGCGTGCGCAAGCTGCCGGTCGTCATTGCATCGGATTTGAGCCGCGGCGCCGCGCTGCTGATCATTCCGATCTGCGCGTGGCGCGGCGTGCTGTCGGTCGATGTGCTCTACGCCGTCGGCTTCTTCTGCGGCGTGCAGAACGTCGTCGGCGGCGCCGCGTACCAGGTGCTGATCGCGCAGATGGCCGGACGCGACCGGCTCGTCGAGGCGAACGCCAAGATCACGCTCGGCGAAACATCGTCGGCGCTGATCGGCCCCGGCATTGCGGGCGGGCTGATCCAGTTGCTCACGGCGCCGTTCGCCATCGCGATCGATGCCTGCGGCTTTCTCGCATCGGCGCTGATGCTGCGCCGCATGCGCGTGCCGCACGACGTGCCGCCGCCGCGCATCGCGCGCCAATCGATGGGCGCCGAGATCCGCGAGGGGCTGGCGCTCGTCTTTCGCAACGAGACGCTGCGCGCGCTGGCGCTCGTCGCCGCCGCGTGGCAGGTGCTGCACCACATGCAGGTCGCCGTGCTGATCCTGTTCGCCACGCGCGAGCTCGGGCTTTCCGCCGGCGCCATCGGCCTCGCCTACATGGCCGGCGGACTCGGCTGCGTGATCGCGGCATCGTCGGCGGAACGGCTGTCGCGCCGCTTCGGCGTCGGCGCGACGATCGTGTATGGGCTGCTGCTGACGGCCTTCGGCTGGCAGGCGTTCGGCCTGATCCGCGGATCGACGGCCACCGCGACGCTGCTATTGGGCGCCGGCATGCTGCTGTTCGATTTCGGCGCAGTGCTCTACGCGATCAACTACCTCGCGCTGCGCCAGGCGCTCACCCCCGATCGCCTGCTCGGACGGATGACCGCGACGATGCGCTTTCTCGCCGTCGCTGCCGCGCCGCTCGGATCGCTCGCGGGCGGCGCGCTCGCGACGGTGATCGGCTTGCGGCACACGCTGTGGGTGGTCGGATCGCTCGGCATCGTGCTCTGCCTCGTCGCGATGCGCTGGTCGCCGGTCCGCCTGCACCGCCGATTGCCGATCATCGCAGCCGAATAGCCGCGATCCGGCCTCCGCCCCATTTACTGCACAATCAGCACTCGCGCAGGGCCTTGCTCGTAAGGCTTTCCTGCGGGGCGACGTTGTCGCGCAGCGCGCGCGGCTCGTCGCGCCGGATGCGGCCGAGCGCCATCCGGCCCTCCGCCTCTTTCATCGAATCCTCGGGCTCGGTTTGCGTGCCGGCCTCGGCGCGCGGGCTGTTCCGCCGAATTTCCTCGGTTCCGCTCGAAATGCGCACCGTCCGGCATTCGGTGTTGCGCTGCGCGTCGGCATTCGCGACAGCCTGCGGGCCGTTCATCGATTCACAGCCGCCGGTCAGCAGTGCCGCGAGACCGATTGCGCCGATTGTCGATACGTTCATGAATTCTCTCCTTGAGACGCCATCGTGATGTAAACAGGCTGCCGGCTAGCTTAATCCAGCGCGGGCGATCCGCAAAATCGCGTTTCATCGCCGCTCACGTGCCCTGAAACGTATAGACCGGCGGCAGCCGCAACAATTGCGTCAGCTCGTCGAGCGCGCGCCGGGTTTCGTCGAGCAGCGCGGGATCGCGAAGGTCGGCCGGCGTCAAGCGGTCGCGATAATGGCGGCGAATCCATCCGTCGAGCGCCGCATCGAGCGTCGCGTCGAACACGACGTTGCAGCGGATCGCGCCACGCTCGGCAACGGTCAGCGGCACGCGCAACCGCAGGCACGCCGGTCCCCCTCCGTTGCGCATGCTCTGGCGCAGATCGAACGTCACCACTTCGGCGATCGGCGAGCCGCTTGCGACGAGCCGGTCGAGCAATTGCGCGCTCGCGCGATGCGCGCGGCACTCGGCCGGCGCGACGAGCGTGAAGCGGCCATCGCCGCGCTCGAGCAACTGGCTGTTGAACAGATACGTGGCCACCGCGTCGGCCACCGACAATTCGTCGTCACGCACGACGATCGCGCAAAACCGCGGGCCGACCGCTGCCGCCAGCGCGGCGAGCGTCGCCGGCTGATCGGCGAACGCCCGCTCGTGACAGAAGAGAAACGTCCCTTCACCGACGGCGATGACGTCGTTGTGGAAGACGCCCGCATCGATCGTATCGGGCCGCTGCTGCGTGAAGAGCACTCGCGACGGGTCGAGTCCATGCCGCCTTGCGATCGCCTCGCTCGCTTCGCGCGTCTGCCGCGCCGGGTAGCGCGCGGGCGCCGGCCCGCCGCCGAAAGCGCGCCTTCCGTAGACGAACCACTCGACGCCCGGCGCGTCCGCATCGACGGCGAAACGCGTATGGTTCGCGGCACCTTCGTCGGCGAACTGCGGTGCCGCCGGCAGCGGATCGTGGACGCGGAAGTGCGCGTCGTCCGCGAAAATGGCGCGCAGCACGCGCGTCGTCGTCGCCGCCTCGATCGACCGGTGAAAATAGGTGACGAGATTCGCGGGGGTCATGTGCACGCGTCCATCGGCGCAGTCGGCCGACGCGCTCACCGTCGCCGCATTCGCCGCCCACATCGACGCTGCCGAGCAACATGCGGCGAGCACTTCCGGCGCGTCGCGCCCGGCGCAACGAATCACGTCATGGTCGCTGCCGGTGAAGCCCAGCGCGCGCAGCGCGCCGACGTCGGGACGCTCCTGCGGCGGCAGCACGCCCTGCGCGATGCCCCGCGCGGCGAGCGTGCGCATCTTCGCGAGGCCCTGCAACGCCGCTTCGCGCGGATTCGCAACCTGCTGCGCGTTGCGCTCCGCGGCGAGATTGCCGCGCGAGAGCCCCGAGTAATTGTGCGTGGGGCCGGGCAGGCCGTCGAAGTTCATGGCCGTCCGGCCCGGCGCGAGCGGTACGACGCGCACGCTGTCGCCTTCGCCGACGCCGAGCGCCTCGGCGGCGTACGGCAGCAGCGGGAACGGATCGGCGCGCGGAGGTGCTGCGACGACGAGCGCCCTGAACTGCGCGAACTTGCGGTTGGACACGAGCCACAGGATGTCGTGGGT
>CAVPMH010000006.1:0-226413 GCA_963706225.1 uncultured Pseudomonadota bacterium | reverse complement strand
CGGCGGCGCGCTCGCATCGCGGCGCGCTCCTCGGCGCTGAAGCCCTCGGACTCGGTCAGGGCGGTCTTCGTGGCCATTCCGGGTTCCCTCTCCTATGCCCAGGACCTCGCTGCCTGGTGCCTCTCAAAGGCTAGGCGCGGCCGTGCGGCGGTACTTCTCGATTCCTGACCGGCTCGTGGCCGGGCCCGGCCTGGGGTCGGAGCGGGGTCAGGGCGCCAGGAACGCGGTGACCAGGGCGGTGAACCGTTCGGCGGCCAGACTGTGCACCCGGTGGCCCACCGGGATGGTCTCCAGCCGGGCCCGCGGGATCGCCCGGGCGACCTGCTCCAGGGTGTGCGGGCGGATGTGGCTGCCCGGGCCGCCGGAGATGACCGGGGTGGGGGCGGTGATCGACGCCAGCGCCGTCCACCATCCGGGGTCGGGCTCGCGCAGCTGCCGGATCGCCGTGAGCAGGGCCCGGGGGTCGTAGCGGCGGCGGCGCAGGACGGTTCCGGCCGCGAGCAGCAGGGTCCGGCGCCGGGTCAGTCCGGCCGTCGGGGTGGGGTCGGGCCTCGGATTCGGGGCGGGTGGTTCCTCCAGGACCAGCCGGGTGAACTGCTCGGGCCGGGACTGGGCCAGCAGCGAGGCGACGTGGGCGCCGAGGGAGTGCCCGACCAGCGCCGCGGGGTCGAGGGCCAGCACCTGGCACAACCGGCGGACGTCGCGGGCGTGGGCGACCAGGTCGTAGTCGGCCGTGCGGGAACTGCGACCGTGCCCGCGCAGGTCCGAGGCGATCACCCGGAGCCCGTGGGCAGTGAGGGAGGCGAACGTCCGGTGCCAGGTCCCGCCGTCGCTGCCGCCGCCGTGCAGCATCACCACCGGCGGCGCGACCGGGTCACCGACCTGCCGGTAGTGGATCGTCACCTGGTCGAGGTCGACGTCGTGGTGCGTCACTACGAGCCGGCTCACCCGCAAGGTCTACACCCGCGGGCCGACCCGGGTCGGGCGGTCCACCGGATCCGCCGGCCGGGGGCCACCCGCCGCGATCCGGGCGGCCGGGCGACCGGCAGCCGCTAGCATCCGGCGATGTCCCTGCGCGTTGTGATCTTCCGGGTGATCGGGTTCGCCGGTGCGGCCTCGATCGCGGTGGGGATCCACGACATCATCCGGAGCGCGGACTGCGCCTCCGCGGCCGACTCCTGCGCGGCCGGTGTCGGCGGCTCGGTCGGGTTGCTGGTCGGTGGGATCCTCGCCGGCGTGGTCGGGACGATCGGCGGCGGCTTCGCCGTCTTCTTCGGCATGTTCGCGGCCATCGGGCTCGGCGCCGTGCTGGCCGGGCTGCAGTCCTCCGGCTTCGGGCACGGGTTCGGGCTGCTGTTCGGCGGGATCTTCCTGGCCTCGTCGCTGGTTCCGGGCGGCCTGCTGCTGGCCGGTTCGGCCGGGCGGCGCGGCCGGACGCGCTTGCTGGCGGCCGGGAGCCGGGGGACGGCCACCGTGCTCGACGTCCAGGACACCGGAGCGACGATCAACGACAATCCGGTGCTGCGGTTGCGGCTGCTGGTCACCCCGGTGGACGAATCACCGCCGTTCGAGGCGACGCTGACCGGAACGGTCTCCCGGATCGACGTGCCGCGCCGGGGCGAGCGGCGCGCGGTGATCTTCGACCCGGCCGATCGCGGCCGGGTGGTCTGGGATCCGGCCGCACCGCCGGCCCTGCAGCCGGCGGAACCGGCGGTGCTCGAGGCCGCCCGAGACGGTCCCGGCCTACGGCACCCCACCGGACCGGAGCACGCCGGCCGCCGGACCGGCGGTCGCCGGACCGGGCGGTGGGCTGCTGGACCAGCTGGAGCGCCTGGACCGGCTGCGGGCCTCCGGTGCCGTGACGCCGGAGGAGTTCACCCGGTTGAAGGCCCGGCTGCTGGCCGAGTGAGATCCTGGATCAGAAGACGGTGTAGCCGCCGTCGATCACCAGCACCGAGCCGGTCATGAACGACGGACGCGTCGCTGGCCAGGTAGACGACGGTGCGGCCCGAGCTCCTCGGGAGCGGCGTAGCGCTGCATCGGGGCGTCCTCGATCCAGTGCCGGCGGAACTGCGGCTCGTCCACCGGGGCCATCTCGGTCTTGACGTAGCCCGGGGCCACGGCGTTGACCCGGACCCCGTCGGGCGCCCACTCCGCCGCCAGCGACTTGGTCAGCTGGTGCACCGCCGCCTTCGAGGTGTTGTACGCGGGCTGCCTCTGCGGGCGGTTGACGATCAGGCGCCGAGATCGACCCGATGTTGACGATCGAGCCGCCGCCGTGCTCGGTCATGTACCGGCCGAACGCCTGCGAGCAGTTCCAGACGCCGGTGACGTTGGTGTCGATCACGTGCGCCCACTCCTGCGGGGTGACCTCCAGGGCCGGTCGGTGGATGCAGTCGCCCGCGTTGTTCACCAGCACGTCGATCCGGCCGTGCGAGGCGGCGATCGTGTCCACCGCGCGCGTGACCGCGTCCACGTCGGTGACGTCGGCCGCCACCGCCTCGGCCCGCACGCCCAGGGCCGCCACCTGCTCGATCAGGCCGGCGCAGCTGGACGGGTCGCGGACCACCAGGGCCAGGTCGCTGCCCGCCTCGGCCAGGGCCACCGCGAGCGCCCGGCCGATCCCCCGATTGGCGCCGGTGACGGCGCTGACCCGACCGTTCAGGCGGAAGCTGTCCAGGACGCCCACGGCAGTCTCCTTCCGGCAACGGCCCGGCGACACCGGATGGTGAGGCCGGCCGGGCACTGTGTGGGCCCATCCTGCCCGGCCGGCGGGGGTCCCGGGTGGGGTGGGCCTGCGGCCGTCCCGTTCCGTCCGAAGTGTCCTGCAAGCAATACGGTTCTGCCCGCTGAACCGTTCATCTGCTGTACGGCCTCATCAATCCGACCATCCGGTACCGCTGATGGCAACCTCGTCGCTTGCCACGTTGAGCGCAGCGCCGGCGCTTGCGGACGAGCGCGTGCGCACGCCGTGGTCCGAGTTCTGGCGCAAGTTCAAGCGCCAGAAGGTGGCGATGGTTGCGGGCGCGTTCGTCGTCGTGCTCGTCATCGTCGCGATCGCCGCGCCGTGGATCGTGCCGTACGACGCCGAGAACTACTTCGATTACGACGCGCTCAATGCGCGGCCGTCGCTGACGCACTGGTTCGGCGTCGACGCGCTCGGACGCGACATCTTCAGCCGCATCCTGATGGGCGCGCGGATCTCGCTCACGGCCGGATTCCTGGCGGTTGCCGCGGGCGCGATCGTCGGCACGCTGCTCGGCCTTGTCGCCGGCTACAAGGAAGGATGGTGGGATCGCATCATCATGCGCATCTGCGACGTGCTGTTCGCGTTCCCCGGCATCCTGCTCGCGATCGGCATCGTCGCGATCCTCGGCGGCGGCATGGCGAACGTCATCGTCGCCGTCGCGGTGTTCAGCATTCCGACCTTCGCGCGCCTCGTGCGCGGGAACACGCTGGCGCTGAAGCACCTGACCTACATCGAGGCAGCGCGAAGCCTCGGTGCGTCGGCGAGCACGATCGTGTTTCGCCACATCTTTCCGGGAACCGTCTCCGCCGTCGTCGTCTACTTCTCGCTGCGCATCGGCACGTCGATCATCACCGCGGCGAGCCTGTCGTTTCTCGGCATGGGCGCGCAGCCGCCAACGCCCGAATGGGGCGCGATGCTCGACGCCGCGCGCTCGGACATGCTGACCGCGCCGCACGAGGCGATCTTTCCGGCGCTCGCGATCTTCCTCACCGTGCTCGCATTCAACCTGCTCGGCGATGGGCTACGCGACGCGCTGGACCCGAAGATCGAGCGCCGGTAAGTCGGGCGGAGTAATTCGGTGTCGGAGGTGCAATTCTGATCGACGAAGCGGCCCGCACCCCGGCGGTCCTATCAGAATTGCACCTCCGACACCGAATTACTCCGCCCGACTTACCGGCGGCGCGGCACGCCGAGCTCTTCGTAGATCGGACGCAGCACGTCGCGCACCATCGGCAGCTTGCTGCGATACCACAGCGCGGCCAGTACCGCCAACACCCCGTTCAGCGCGAAGGCGAACGGCGTGCCCATCGCGCCGGCGATCGCGCCGGCTGCCAGATTCCCGAGCGGCGCCACGCCGAGAAACGCGAGCGTGTAGAACGATGCGACGCGCCCGCGCAGATGATCGCCGACGATCGTCTGCAGGATCGTGTTCGCGGATGCGGCGGCGAGGATCGTTCCGCCGCCGACCAGCACCATCAACAGCAACGCGAGCGGAAAGATGCGAATGTACGCGAACGCGGCGAGCGCCGCGCCGCTCGTGGCGGCCGCGAGCATGATGACCCGCCCGAGTCCGCGTACTGTCGCGCGGCCGGCGAGATACGCGGTCGACATCAGTGCGCCGAAACCCGCGGCCGACAGCAGGTACCCGAGCGTGTGCGGACCGCCGCCGTAGATGTCCTTCGCGTACACGGGCATCAGCGACGAATACGGCGCAATCGTCCATGCGAGTCCGGCGACGAGTGCCAGCAGCGCGCGCACCGGCGTCATTCCCCGTACATAGCGCACGCCTTCGATCCAGCTCGCCCACCATCCGGTCACGACGCGCTGGCGGATGTCGGACGGCCATTGCATTTTGGCAACCGCGACGATGACGGCGACGAACGACAGTGCGTTCAGCGCAAAGCAGACGGCTTCGTTCGTCACGGCGAGCAGCAGGCCCGCGAGCGCAGGCCCCACGACGCGCGCCATGTTCACCAGCATCGAGTTGAGCGCGATCGCGTTGCCGAGATCGCCGCGATCGGCGATGAAATGAACGTACATCGACTGCCGCAACGGCATGTCGAACGCCGAGCAGGTGCCGAGCCACAACGCGAGCACGATCAGATGCCAGGTCTGGATCCAGCCGAACGCCACCAGCACCGCGAGCACGACCGCCTGCAGCAGCATCAGCGACTGCGTCGTGATGAGGCCGCGGCGGCGATCGATGCGATCGGCGAGCACGCCCGCGAGATTGCTGAACAGCAGAATGCCCACGTTCGCGCAGAATGCGACGACGCCGAGCAGCCACGCCGAATTCGTCAGCCGATAGGTGAGCCAGCCCATCGCGACCTGCTGCAGCCACGTGCCGATCACGGACAGGCCCTGGCCGGTGAAGAACAGGCGGAAGTTGCGATGGCGGAGCGCGCGAAACGTGCGCGGCAATGCAGGCGATCTCATGCGTCCACGCGCCCCGGCGCCCTCTCGCACCGCCACACCGTCATGCGCGGTCCAGCCGATAGATTCGCGACTCGCCATACGCTTTGGCGAGCGGCATCCGGCCGATGTATTCGAGCGCGAACCCGCGCCCCCCGGCGGCGGCGAGCGTCGCCGCGAACGCTTCGCTCGCGTAGACGGTGCCAGGCTGCGTCACGGGCTCGATGCGCGCCGTGCGCGTCACGCTCGAGCCGAAGAAGTCGTCGCGGCCCATGACCGGATCGAAGCCGCGGAACACCGGGCCCGCATGCAGCGCGATCCTGATCCGGCTCGTGGACGAAAGTCCCGCGGCGGTCCAGTCGACGTCGAGCGTGCGATCGAGGAAGCCGAGCGCGAACTCGGCGCCGTCCTGTGGCGAGTCGAAAACGACGTAAAGACCGTCGCCCCACGTCTTCGCGTCGAGCGGCTTGACCGGCGATTCCGCAATCTGCATTGCGCCAATTCTGAGAAAGTGCTCGTGGAATTGCGGCGCGAACGCATCGTGCACGCGGCTGAAGCCGGCGAAGTCGGCGAACATCAGCGTTTTCCACGAGCGGTGCGGCCGATTCGCCCCATCCGGATCCTGCCGCGTCGTCGGGTCCGTTCGCGCACGCGGCGGCGACGGCGTCGTTTCCGGTGCCGCAGGCGCCGCGCCGGAAGCGCTCGCACGCAGCGCGTGCAGATCGATCACGTGCGGCTCGTTGATGTTGCGCCGCCACCGCTCGCAGGAGGCGCGCGTGCCGCCGACGCGCTCGGCGGATGCTGCGTCCAGCACGCACAGCAGCGACGGCGACGTTTCGAGCTGCGCCGCGCGAAGCATCGAGAACCCTTCGACCAAGCGCGCGGCGTACTCGAACAGCGTGTCGTCGCCGAGATGGTTCTCGTCGGTCGCCATGATGATTCGCGTGGCGCGCGCGAGCGCGTCGTCGAACCGCGTCACCCATTCGGCGCCGCCGACGGCCACGCTCGTGCGAACGAAGTCGCCGCGATCGAACGGCAGCACGATGTTCAGTTCCGCGCGTCGATCGAGCGCCGCTTCGATGAACAGCAGATCGGCGCCGCACGCCGCCGACGTAAAGACGATCGGCTGATGCAGCGTCGCAAGATGACGGTCGAGCCTTTCGCGCACCGCCGGGATGAGCGCGGCGGGAAACCGCGGCGACACGCGCGCTTCGGCGTCGATCATGTGGCCGGCAAATGCGACGACATCGGGCGCGCGCAACAACGGCAGCAGCGCGCTTGCCTCAGGTATCACCCGCGCGAGGAGCCGCACCTGACGGCGCATCGTCGCGATGATGCCGGCGTTCCCCGCCGCGAGCACACACGCGGCCGCGTAGCACTCGCTGGCCGCAGCCCAATCACCGAGCAGAAGCTGCGCTTCCGCCTCCGTCGCTTCGTCCCAGGTCGAACGCGGTGACCGGCCGGCAAGCGTCGACCGGACTTCGCGTGCGAGCGTTCTCGCCGCGTCGACATCGCCGGCGAGCATGGCGAGCGCCGCGGCGTTGATCCCCGGGTGCGTGTCGTGCGCGATCGCATACGCCTTCTGGTACTGCTCGCGCGCCTCGCCCACGAGTTTCGCCGCGCCGGCGCGCTCCGGGGCGCGATGGAACGCGTCCTTGAACAATCGGCCGCGCAGGCTGGCGATGTCGGCTGTCGATTTCCCGCGAAGGCGTCGCTTGCTGCGCCTTGTCGAGCAGCGCGTGCGCGACCTGCGCCGCACCGGCACGTGCGTGGGCAAGCGCGCCCCAGTAGAGCAATTCGCCATCGTTCGGGCGCTCGCCGATCGCACCGCGAAACGCATCGCAGGCATCCCACGGCGCGCCGCGATCGAGATGCGCGCGGATCTCGCCGATGCCCGTGATCAGGACCCCTGTGCCTCGGCGATCCACGCGCGCACGCGGCCGGACGCTGATCAGCCCGCGCATCGCCGGCGGCAACTGGTCGATGAGCGCCGCCGCCTGCTTGAGCTCAGCCGTCTTTCGGGCGGAGCCGGCAAGCGCCGACGCATAAAGCGCTTGCGCGAATTCGACGTGCTGGGTGAGGTCTTCGTTGTCCTTGCGCGCGTAGAGTCCGCGATGCAATTCGAGCACGGGCTCGAGCAACCGCTGCGCCTCGGCATCTCGCCCGAGACGCGCGGCGATCATCACGGCAAGCGCCGCTTCGTTGCCTGCGTCGCGTTGGTCCGACAGCGTACGCACTGGAACCAGCTTGCGAAGCGCGAGCGCGCGTTGCATGTCAGCGTCGGCGGCCGCGTAGTCCGTCAGCCGATATGACGCGTCGGCCGCGGTCCAGTACGCCAGATTCAGCATGGCATTCCTGGGGTCCTGTTGCGATGCGTTGTCAATCTTGATCTGCTCGAGGCGCTTCGCCGATGCGTGTGCCATCCTGCGCACCGCCTCGTAATCGCCATCGGCGACCGGAAGCGCGAACGCACCGTAGCCGAACCCGTACCCCGGATAGCCGTAGTTGCCCAGGAATTCCGGCAGATACGCGCGGCCGAACGAGTTGTCAGGAATGGCGCGGATCGCCAGCGCGACAAAGCGCTGGTTCGACGCCAAGGCGGCCGCCGCCGCCTGGCGGTCGCCGGCGTCGGCCTCGAGCCTCGTGAGGTAGCCGGACGCAAGCGACAGTACCGTGCCGATCATGGCGGATTCCTTGACCGTGTTTTCCACGCCGAGCGCCGCGCGGGTCTGCTCGCGGGCTTCGCGTACCTCACCGAGGCTCAGCAACATGCCGCCCACCTGCATCCGAGCGTTGACAAGATTGTTCCAGGCGATCTGATTGCTCGGGTCCAGCCTGACCATCGCTTCCCAGTCGCGTACATCCTGGCGCCCCAGCTCCAGGGCCTTGCGCACGTGCAGATCGGTCCACTCGACACCCGCCAGCACATCGAGGATCAGGCCCTCCGAGCGCAGCGCCGACATGTCGCCAGGATGTCGCTCCAGCACTTGGCGGGTCACCTTGAGAGCATCGTCGCCCGTCTGCCTGAGCTCGTCGAACCGGCCCAGATTCGAGAGTGCGGTCATTTGCCACGAAGACGCCTCCGCGTACGCTGTCGCCGCAGGCACGTCGTCGAGCTTGAGTGCGTCGATGCTGCGGTAGGCATCGCGCGCCTCCTTCAGCGTCTTGACCGCCGCCTCATTCTCGTTGGCGACGCCTTGTGCGAAGCCGAGAAAGGTCGACGCGAGACCGTACGCTCGCCGCAGCCGAACCGACGGCGACGAAGCGCTCATCAGCGGTTTCAGCACTTCCACGGCCCGGCTTCCGAGATCGAGCGCTTCCGGCAGCCTGTTCTGGCTGGACGCCACGCGCGCCTGCGAGGAGAGTCCGAGCCCCAGCCCGATCGCGGTTGCTTCCGATCGATCGCCTTGGCCGCGCAGCTTGCCGAGGACGTCGACCGCGTCCGACAGGGCTTTCCCGCTCTCGTCGAGCCGCGACTGGTTGCGCAGCGCGGCGCCGTAGCGCACCAGCGCGAGCGCGCGGTTGCGGTCGGTCTCGGTGCTGCGAAGCGCAGGCGGCAGCGCCGCGTAATAGTCGACGGCGCGCTTGGCGAGTGCTGCCACGATGTCGAGCCGTCCGACGGGCTCGAGCTCGAGATAGAAATCGTCGAGCAGGTAGACGATCAGTTTTTCGGCCTCGCCGCGCGCACTTTCGGCGAGCGTGCGCGTCTCCAGCGCCTGCGCCTCGGCGCGCTGCGCGCGCTTCATGCTGACGTAGCCGAAGAGCGCGCTCGCCGCCGCGCCGATCGCGAGCACCGCGCAAACCGCCGCGATCTGGCGGGCGCGCACCAGCGCCTTGCGCGTCGCCCGCTCGCGTGCGCGCTGGTCGGCGAGCTTGCGCTCGGCTTCGTCGCGCGCCTCGCGCTCGTGGCGAAGGTTGCGGCTCGCGCGCACGACGCTGCACAGCACGTCGTGCGTGAGCTCGACGCGGCGCACGTCGAGCCGTTCCTCGATGCGCAGCAGGCGCCGATCGACCAGTGTCGCGAGCGCGTCGGGCGCCGCGCCGACGTCCGCGAACGCCTTGCGCACGCGCTCCTCGGCAACGCTTTCGCGAAAGCCCGAGTCGGTCAGCAGATCGATCCTCGATGTAGCGCCGCACGGCAGGCGGCTGGTCCGCGAGCGCGCGCTCGTAGAACTCGGCGAGGATCGTGTCGTGCGAGCCCGCGAGGAGATCCGCGGAAATTTCCGGCGCGGCCCTGCGCGATCCGCGCGTTGTTGAGCTCGCGGCAGATGAGGCTCAGCAGCGACGGCTCGACCTCGGCGTTGCGCAGCTCCGATCCGCCGGCGATGAAGCGTACGATCGATTCGGCGACCTCCTCGGAGACGAGCTTGCCGCCGGGCTTCACCACCGCTGCCAGCGCCTGCTGCGCCGGTCATCCGCGCAAGGCGCATCCGGTTCTGCGTGATCGACGGCATCGCGCCCTTCAGCGCCTCGAGATGCGCGAGATAATCCTCGCGCAGCGCGATCAGGATGCGGTAGTCGCTTCGCGCGAAGTCGAAGCGGTCGGCGGCCGACTCGTCCTCGTCGATCGCAGCTTCGAGCGCCTTCGGCGGGCGGTTCTCGACGAGGTCCGCGAGGTCGTCGATGAACTGCGCGGCGCGTGCGCGGCCCGCGTCATCCGATTGCGCGAGCGTGAAGATTTCCTCGAACTGGTCGAAGATCAGCAGCGGCGTGAGCGGCCTGCCGGACGCGTCGCGCAGCACGTCGTCGCGGTGGTGCAGAAATTCCCACAGCGATTCGCCTTCGACGGCGACGCCCGACTCGCGTCCACTGCCCGGCCTCCTCCGTCGCGCGCGCGATCGCCGACTTGATCTGCTCCGACGGCGGAGGCGAGTCGCGCGAATAATCGATGCGCACGTACACCGGGCAATAGCCGATCGCCCGCAGCCGCGGCACGATGCCGGCGCGCAGGATCGATGTCTTGCCGAGGCCCGACTGGCCGAAGAGCAGCGTGAGGAGCTTGCGCTGCACGCGGCGTGCAAGCTCGGCCACCTCCTCCTCGCGCCCGTAGAAGTACGCCCGCGTTTCCTCGGTGAACGACGCGAGGCCGAGCCACGGATTTTCGGCATCGACCGACGTGTGCGCGACGGGGCTGTCGAGGGGCGCCAACGGTTCAGTGGCGAGCGGAAAGAAAATCGTGCAGGTGGCGCGCGAATTCCGCGGTCACTTCCCCGCCGGGCAGCCGCGTGATGTGCAGCGCCTTGAACTTGTCCGGAACGTGCGCGGCGGCCGGGTCGGTATCGTCGATCGACACCGGCACGATGAAGAGCGCGCCTTCGGCAATATTGCGCGAACGGTCGATCGCATAGCTCCACTCGCGCCGGAAGTAGCCTTCGAGCCGGCGCTCGGTTGTCGCCGACACGACCGGGATGAAGTACGAGCAGCGCGCGATGTTGCGCTGGATCTTGCGGTCGTAGTCGTCGCCGCCTTCGAGGCGGTCGAGATCGAACCACGTGCGCACGCCGGCCGCGTCGAGCCCGGCCTTTAGCCGCTGCACGGCCGGCAGGTCCTCGCGGGCATAGCTGATGAAGACCGCGTTGTCGGGCATGTCGCGCTCGGGCGGCATGAAACGCTGCGGAAGATCGAGCGCGATCACGTCCGCCGGGCTTCCGGCGCGCCGTCCAGCGCCGGTGCAGCTCGTCGACGAACTTGCCGGCGCCGCTGTAGACGCGCGTGCGCACGCTCACCTGCTGCAGGAAGTTCATCAGCCGCGCATCGCTGCCGGAATGGTTGTCCGCCAGCACCTCGCCGACGTCTCGCGGATCCGAGAGGCGGTGGCGCTTCGCCATCCGCAGGAACAGGCGCGCAAGCCAGTTGGTGAAGCTGCTGCCGATGAAGAGCAGGTGATTGTGCTCGAGCTCGTGGAAGAGCTTCTCGGGCGTCAGGTGCTCGCTTTGCAGCGCGCAGATGAACTCGAGCGTGTCCTCGTCGGAGATGACGTACGTCGGCGACGCCGAAAGGCGCCCGAGCAGGTGATAGATGACCGGGCGCGTGAGCTTTTCGCGCTCGGCCGGCAGGTCCGCGACGCGGTTCGGCGCGTACGCGATGACCTCGGTCGACTGCGCGCCCCCGAAGCGCTCGAGGTTGACCGCCTGCTCGAGCAGCGGATCGAACGTCGTCGTGACGAAAAGATCGAAATCGGTGATCTGCGCAAGCTGGCGCAAGGCCGGCGGCGGCGCGAAGTTCGCGTCGCGGAACAGGCTGCGCAGTCGCGTGTACGCCTCTTCGCGCCGGCCGCGCGACGACAGGAACCAGCAGACGACGTCGTTCAGCGTGTACGGCCGCGGCAGGTGCGACGTGTCGACGCCAAGCTTGACGGCAAGCTTCTCGGCGACCCATTCGTACAGCGGGCGCGGCCCGGCGTCGGTGTCGACCTGCAGGAGCTCGGGCCCGATGATCGGGATGACGCGCCGCTCCTCGATGAAATTGAGCAGGTCGTCCCACGCGTCGTCATCGAGCGTGGCGAGCGGGGGATGCATCGGCAACGGACTACTCATGCGCGGGATCCGTCAATGGGACACGTACCGCCAAAACCGGGGCGATGCAGTGTCCACGATTCCCGTAGCAGGGTCAAACGCGAGCCGAGCGCCGGCAAGGCGCCATGCGGGCGTCCTGCCGGGTACCGTCTGCTCCGTCAGCGGGGCTGCGTAACGGTACGCAGGTACGGCTTGTGGGTCTTGAACCCCTGCGGATACTTCTTTTTCGCGTCTTCGTCCGAGACGGACGTCGGGATGATGACATCCTCGCCCGGCTTCCAGTTCGCGGGCGTGGCGAGCCCGTGTTTCGCGTTCACCTGCACCGCATCGAGCAGGCGCAGCACCTCGTCGAAGTTGCGTCCGGCGCTCATCGGGTAGACGAGCAGCGCCTTGATCTTCTTGTCGGGCCCGATGACGAAGACGTTGCGCACCGTCGCGTTGTCGTTCGCCGTGCGCGGGCTGCCGCCGCTCGCGTTCGGATGGATCATGTCGTACGCCTTCGCGACTTCGAGATCGTCGCCGCCGATGATCGGGTAGTTCACCGCCGCGCCCTGCGTCTCCTCGATGTCCTTGGCCCAGCGCGTGTGATCGCTCACCGGGTCGACGCTGATGCCGATGATTTTCGTGTTGCGCTTGTCGAACTCCGGCTTGAGCTTCGCCATCGTGCCGAGCTCGGTCGTGCAGACCGGCGTGAAGTCCTTGGGATGCGAGAACAGGACCGCCCAGTGGTCGCCGATCCAGTCATGGAATTTGATCCTGCCTTGCGTGGTTTCGGCCGTGAAGTCCGGGGCCACGTCACCGATGCGTACTGCCATGTCGCCCTCCGTTCGTTTATGCGCCATATGTCGCGCGGAACGAATGAGTATAGCGCTGCCGCGATCCGGCCGCCGGATTCGCCCGCAACCTCAGGGTCAGCCGCGAAGCCGCGCGAGCTGCTCGCGCAGCTTGTCGAGCGTCGCGCTGAATCCCGCGAGCCGGTTGCGCTCCTGCTCGACGACGGCACCGGGCGCGCGCGCGACGAAGCCATCGTTGGCGAGCTTCGCTTTCGCCTTCGCGATCTCGCCTTCGTGGCGTGCGATGTCCTTCGCGATTCTTGCCCGTTCCGCCGCCACGTCGATCTCGATGTGCAGCATCAGCCGGAAGTCGCCGACGATCTGCACCGGCGCATCGCCGGCGGGCAGCGCGTCGACGATGCGCATGTCCGACAGCTTCGCGAGCGGCGCGAGATAAGGCGCGAATTCCGTCGAGCGTCGCGCGATCGCCGGTCGCGATCAGCGGCACCTTCTGCGCCGGCGACAGGTTCATCTCGCCGCGCAGCGCGCGGCACGCGTTCACGATGTCCTTCAGCAGCGCCATCTGCTCGTTCGCGCGCGCATCGACGCGATCGAAGTCGGCCTTCGGAAACGGCTGCAGCGAGATCGTGTCGCCCGTCTTTCCGGCGAGCGGCGCGACGATCTGCCACAGCTCCTCGGTGATGAACGGCATGAACGGATGCGCGAGCCGCAGCGTCGCCTCGAGCTCGCGCACGAGGATCGATCGCGTGCCGCGCGCGGCGGCAGCGTCGCCTTCGGCGTCCGCGCGCGCGAGCTGCACCTTCGCGAGCTCGACGTACCAGTCGCAGTACTCGTCCCACACGAATTCGTAGAGCGCCCTGGCGGCGAGATCGAAGCGATACGCGTCGAGGTTCTGCCGCGATGTCGTGCTTCGCCTGCTGCAGGCGGCCGAGAAGCCAGCGGTCGACGAACGTGTACGTCCGCGGCTGCGCATCGTCGAGCGCCGACGTCCTTGCCGTCGACATTCATCAGCACGAAGCGCGTCGCGTTCCACAGCTTGTTGCAGAAGTTGCGATAGCCCTCGCAGCGATTCAGGTCGAAGTTCAGCGTGCGGTTGAACGTCGCGAGCGACGCGAACGTGAAGCGCAACGCGTCGGCGCCGAACGACGGGATGCCGTTCGGATAGTGCTTGCGCGTGCGCTTCGCGACCGTCTCGGCCTGGCGCGGGTCCATCATGTTGGCGACGCTCTTGGCGACGAGCGTATCGATGTCGACGCCGTCGATGAGATCGAGCGGATCGAGGACATTGCCCTTCGACTTCGACATCTTCTGCCCTTCGGCATCGCGGACGATGGCGTTGATGTAGACGTCGCGGAACGGCACCTTGCCGGTGAACAGGTCGTCGTCATGATCATCCGCGCGACCCAGAAGAAGATGATGTCGAAGCCGGTCACGAGCACCGACGACGGCAGGAACGTGCGCAGCTCGCGCGTGTCCGCCGGCCAGCCGAGCGTCGAATGGCACCAGAGCGCCGACGAGAACCACGTGTCGAGCACGTCCTCGTCGCGCACGAACGACGCCGGCGCGCGGCCGAGCCTGCGCGTCGCCTGCGCGCGCGCGTCCGCCTCGGTGCGCGCGACGTAGACGTTGCCCGCGTCGTCGTACCACGCGGGGATCTGGTGGCCCCACCACAACTGGCGCGAGATGCACCAGTCCTGGATGTTGTCGATCCAGTGCCGGTACGTCGAGATCCATTCGCCCGGAACGAAGCGCACGCGGCCGGCTTCGCCGGTCTGCGGATCGACGATGCCCGCCTCGCTCACCGCGTCGAGGCACAGCTGCTGGATCGTCTTGCCGGGCCACAACGGATGCGACGCCGGCGCAGGCGTGCGCATCGCGACATACCACTGATCCGTCAGCATCGGCTCGACGACTTCGCCGGTGCGCCCGCAGCGCGGCACGACCATCCGGTGCGGCTTTTCCGACACGACGAGACCGGCGCCTGCAGGTCGGCGAGCACCGCCTTGCGCGCGGCGTACCGATCGAGCCCGCGGTATTTCGCCGGCGCGTTGTCGTTGACCGTCGCGTCGAGGTTGAAGATCGACAGCACCGGCAACCGGTGGCGCTGGCCGACCGCCCAGTCGTTGAAGTCGTGCGCCGGCGTGATCTTCACCACGCCGGTGCCGAACGTCGCGATCGACGTAGTCGTCGGCGATCACCGGAATGTCGCGGTCGGCGAGCGGCAGCGCGCACCGCTTTGCCGACGAAAGCCCGATAGCGCTCGTCGTCCGGATTCACCGCCACCGCGGTGTCGCCGAGCATCGTCTCCGGACGCGTCGTCGCGACCACCAGCGAGCCCGATGCCGTCGGCGAGCGGATAGCGCAGCTCCCAGAGCTTGCCCTGCTCTTCCTCGTTGTCGACCTCGAGATCCGACACGGCCGTCATGAGCTTCGGGTCCCAGTTGACGAGCCGCTTGCCGCGATAGATGAGCCCGTCGTCGTACAGCCGCACGAACGTCTCGCGCACCGCGGCGGACAGGCCTTCGTCCATCGTGAAGCGCTCGCGCGACCAGTCGGCCGACGCGCCGAGGCGGCGCATCTGGTGCGTGATCGCGCCGCCCGACTCCTTCTTCCACGCCCACACGCGCTCGACGAACGCCTCGCGGCCGAGGTCGTGGCGCGTCAGCCCCGCCGCCTTCAACTGCTGCTCGACGACGATCTGCGTCGCGATGCCCGCGTGATCGGTGCCGACCTGCCACAGCGTGTTGTACGCCGCGCATCCGGTGATAGCGGATCAGCACGTCCATCAGCGTGTGCTGGAACGCGTGGCCCATGTGCAGCGTGCCGGTGACGTTCGGCGGCGGCAGCTGGATGCAGTACGGCGGCGCGCCGGGCGCGTAGCTCGGCTTGAAATAGCCGCGCGACTCCCACAGCGGGTACCACTTCGCTTCGATCGCGTGCGGCTCGAAGCTTTTCGCGAGTTCCATGTCCTTTGCGCGTCCGGCCTTATCCAAAAGCGTGAAATTATAGTGGACGCATATCCTGCAACCGGCGTCGCGAACGGTTCGTCACAGTGCGAGCGCCGGCTCGCGAAGCTCGACTGGCGGTGCCGCGAGCGACCGGCCCATCGCCTGCGCCACGGCGCGAAGACGCTGCATCAACGTGCGCGAACTCGTCGATCGACAGCGCCTGGTCGGCATCGCACCACGCTTCGGCGGGACACGGATGCACCTCGATCAGCAGCGCGTCGGCGCCGGCGGCGATCGCCGCGCAGGAGAGCGCCGGCACCAGCCACGCCTTGCCGCCCGCGTGCGACGGATCGACGATCACCGGCAGGTGCGTCTCCTTCTTCAGCACGGCGACGGCCGTGACGTCGAGCACGTTGCGATACGCGGTCTCGAACGTGCGGATGCCGCGCTCGCACAGCATGATGCGGTGATTGCCGCCCGCGGCGATGTACTCGGCCGCCATCAGCCATTCGCTGATCGTCGCGCTCATCCCGCGCTTGAGGATGACGGGCACGTCGACCTTGCCGACTTCCTTCAGCAGATCGAAGTTCTGCATGTTGCGCGTGCCGATCTGGATCACGTCGACGTCGTGCTCGAGGAACGTGTCGAGCATCCGCACGTCCATCAGCTCGGTGACGATCGGCAAGCCGAAACGCGACGCCGCGTCCTTCAGCATCGTCAGGCCTTCGACGCCCTTGCCCTGGAACGCGTACGGACTCGTGCGCGGCTTGAACGCGCCGCCGCGCATCAATCGCGCACCCGCCGCCGCGACGCCCGCCGCCGCCGCCTCCATCTGCGGCACCGTTTCGACCGAGCACGGTCCGGCGATCACCTGCACGTCGCTGCCGCCGATGCGCGCGCCGCGGACGTCGACGATCGTGCTCGCCTTGTGCCACTCGCGCGCGACGAGCTTGTACGGCTTCAGGATGTGCAGCGAGCGCTCGACGCCGGGCAGCGGGTCGAACATCTCGGGATCGAGCTTGCGCTCGTCGCCGATCGCGCCGATCAGCGTGCGCTCGGTGCCGCGCGAAACGTGGACGTCGAGTCCGTGCGCGCGAATCCTGGCTTCGACGGCGGCGATTTCGGCTCGCCGGCGTCGGGTTGCATGACGATGATCATGGTGCGTCTCCTCGTTCGGTGAGCGTCAAAAAAAATCGGGCGGCCCTTGTGGGGCCGCCCGATCGATGTTGATTCTGTGTTGCTGCTGATCTACGGTCGCGTGCGGCCCTCGGCGATGTTCCGGATAAAAATAGACGAAGCGCGCAACGGCAGCGGCGCGCAGGTTGCGGAAGTCGGAGTCATGCGAGCAGTCTAGCACGCGATGCGCGAGCCTGCAAGGTTCCAGCGGAGCGTGCGGCGTAGCATCGCGGCAAATCATCGATCGCGAGACGCACGATCGCACGGGCATGCATCGCGCGCGCGGCTGCGCCAGCTCTCGATCTCGCGCTCGATCGCCTCGGCGACGTAGCCGCGGACAGCTCGCCCGACTGCGGTTGATCGTCGCGACCAGCGCGGCGCTGGCGCGATCGACGATCGGCGACAGCCGCGCGCCGAGCTGCTCGCGCAATCCGGTGTCGGTGAAGAGGTCGATGCGCTGCAGCACCTGCATGCGGATTTCCTCGGCCAGCGCGTCCCAATCGCGGCTGCCGGGCATGAGCGTGGCCGGGCCGGCCACCGGCGGAATCGGCGAATCGTCGCGCGACCGCGGCTCGGCGCTTCCGGTTGCGCGGGCGGGATCTCCAGGATGAAATCGTCGTCGAGCCGCGGTGCGGCCGGCGCCGCCGGCGCGATCCTCGTGCGGCCGGCTCGCTGGCGCTCCTGCTCCAGCACGGCCGGCGGTCGCGCGCTCGCGGCGACCGCTTCCGCGTCGGCGGCCGACGCCGGGAACGCGTCGCCGGCGTCAGCGTCGACGGCCGCGGCATCGGCGATCGTCGGCGTCGATCGGCTTCGCCGGCGACTTCGGCGTTCTCGACGCGACGCCGTGACCGGCGGCCACGCGACGACGGCGTCGGTCAGCACCGGCACATCGGCGAGCGTGTCGAGCGAGATCGGATCGGCGTCCAGCGGCGGGTCGCGACGCATGGCGTCGACCGTCCGCGCGGCGCGTCGAGCACGATCGGATCGACGCTCGTCGCCGGCGCGTCCGGCAGGATCACCGTCGGCGCCAGCGATGCGTCGCGGTCGACGCCGAGCGCATCGGTCAGCGTGGGAACGTCGAGTCGGCCCTTCCCGCGCTTGCGATTGCGGCGCATCAGCGCGTCGGCCTGCTCGAGGAGCTCGCGCGCGGTCGGCATCGGTCACCAGCTCGGGCGCTGCGGGCGATGGTTCAGTCGCGCCGTGACCAGTCGTGCTGGCGCATGTCGTAGCCGCGCTCGCGATAGAAGCGAAAGCGCGCGCGTCCGGCGAGCAGATCGTCCTCGTCGGCGCCGACGATCTCGGCGAGGCGCTCGAAGCGGCTGAAGAACGGCGGCGGCTCCGGATGCAGGTTGACGAGCACCGCCGCCGGGCCGGCGTGCTCGAGCGTCTCGTCGATCCAGATCGGCGTCTCGGCCGCGATCGGGCTGTCCATCCGGCAATGCGGCAGGAACGCCAGCGGCGGGTCGCAGCCACAGCAGGCGATCGAGCGCGCCGGTGGTCGTCGCGTCGGGCGTGAGCACGCGCACGCTGCCGTGCGCCGCCAGGCCTTGGCGACGAGCTTCGCCGACGAGCGTCAGCGGATCGCCGACGTGCGTGTAGAAATCGATCGTCGTCATGCGCATCCGCGCGCGTTTCGAGCCGATCGCCTCGTGCGACAGCAGCCAGGTGGCGAGCAGCGGCACCGGGCGGCCGGTGGCGCCCTTTTCCTTGCCTTCCTTCCACGCGATGCCCGCGATGTCGAGATGCGCCCAGTCGTACTTGTGCGTGAAGCGCGACAGGAAGCACGCCGCGGTGATGCTGCCGCCGGCGCGACCGGCGACGTTGGCGAAATCGGCGAAGTTGCTCGCGAGCCCTTCCTGGTAGTCGTCCCACAGCGGCATCTGCCAGCCGCGGTCGTACGCGTCGTCGCCGGCGGCGAGCAGCGCGCGCGCGAGCGTGTCGCTGTTGCTGAACACGCCGCTCGCGACGTGGCCGAGCGCGATGACCATCGCGCCGGTCAGCGTCGCGATGTCGACGACCGCCTCGCGGCTCGTAGCGCTCGGCGTACGTGAGCGCGTCGGCGAGGATCAGCCGGCCTTCGGCGTCGGTGTTGAGCACCTCGACCGTCTGGCCCGACATGCTCTTGACGATGTCGCCGGGCTTGGTCGCGCGGCCGGACGGCATGTTCTCGCACGCGGGAACGAGGCCGACGAGGTTGAGCTTCGCGCTTCGAGCTCGGCGATCGCGCGAAACGTGCCGAGCACCGACGCGGCGCCGCACATGTCGAACTTCATCTGATCCATGTCGCCGGACGGCTTGATCGAGATGCCGCCGGTGTCGAACGTGATGCCCTTGCCGACCAGCACGATCGGCTTCTGCTTGCGCTGCGACTGCTCGTACTCGAGCACGATGAAGCGCGGCGGCTCGTCGCTGCCGTTGGTGACCGACAGGAACGAGCCCATGCCGAGCTCCTCGATCTCCGGCGCGCTCCAGCACCGTGACCTTGACGTCGGGAAACTCCTTGCCGAGCTCCTGCGCGCGCTCGGCGAGATAGCGCGGCGTGCAGACGTTGCCCGGCAGGTTGCCGAGATCGCGCGCGAAATCCATGCCGTGCGAGATCGCGAGGCCGCGCGCCGCGGCCGCCTCGCCGGCGCCGAGATCGGAGCGCTGCGGCACCGACAGCGTCAGCTTGCGCAGCGGCCGGCGCACTTCGGTGGGCTCGCTCTTCATCTGCTCGAAGCGGTAGACCGCGTCCATCGCCACGACCACCGCGTGCTCGACCCGCCAGGCGACCTCGCGGCGCTTGACCTTTTCCTCGGTCAGGTAGAGGACCGCCTCGTAGGAGCCGGTTTCGTTCAGCAGCTTGACGGCGCTGCGGATCGCCTGGCGGAACTCCTTGTCGCGGAAATCGCGCTCCTTGCCGAGGCCGACGCAGCAGCACGCGGTCGGCCAGCGTGCCGCGCACGTTGTGCAGCAGCAGCGTGGCGCCGAGCTTGCCCTCCATGTCGCCGCGGCGGATGATTTCGCTGATGTAGCCGTTCGACGCGCGATCGATCAGTTCCGCGGACAAGCGACAGCTTGCGGTTGTCGAAAACGCCGACGACGACGCATGCGCTGCGCTGCTTCTCGGGGCTGCCGCTTTTTATGGTAAATTCCATCGGGCTCCTCGGGTTCGCTTCCGGGCGTTTCTTGTGCGACAGGGTCGATACTCGCGCATTATCGGCAAATCGCCGTAAAAAAGTCAAAATTTTCCCGCCGTCATGATTTTCCGGCGCAGCCTGGTCCGCGAGCTGACGGCGACCGCGATCGGGCTGTTCCTCGTCCTGCTCGCCATCCTGTTCACCAATCTGGTGCTGCGGCTGCTGGCGCGCGCCGCCGGCGGCGCCGTCGCGCCGGACGGCATCCTGGCGCTGCTCGGCTTCAACGCGCTGTTTTACCTCAACATCCTGCTGTCGGTCGCGCTGTTCCTGACCGTGCTGCTGACGCTTTCGCGCTGGTATCGCGACAGCGAGATGATCGTGTGGTTCACGTCGGGACAGTCGCTCACCGCCTGTCTGCGGCCGATCCTGCTGTTTGCGGCGCCGTTCCTGGTCGCGATCGTCGTGCTGTCGCTCTACCTGTCGCCGTGGGCCGAGCAGCGCAAGCTCGAATACGAGCGCCAGCTCGAGTCGCGCGACGACATCGCGCGTCGTCACGCCGGGGCTGTTCCGCGAGTTCCCGCGCGCGAACCTCGTCGTGTTCGTCGAAAGCATCAATCCGTTCGACAACACGATCCGCAACGTCTTCCTGCACTCGGTCGAGGACAAGCAGGACGCGACCACCGTCGCGCGCGCGCGGCAAGCTCGAGGACATGCCGAACGGCGACCGCTTCATCGTGCTCGAGAACGGCCGCCGCTACGAGGGCAAGCCCGGCGCGGCCGACTACCGCGTCGTCGAGTTCGAGAAGCTCGGCCGGCGCATCGAGCCGGCCGAGGTGCGCGCGCTGCCGACGTCGACGCAAGGCGATTCCGACCGCCGCGCTGCTCGCGTCGAACGGCCGCGTCGAGCGCGCCGAGCTCTTCTGGCGCATCTCGGTGCCGATCTCCGCGCTCGTGCTGACGCTGCTCGCCGTGCCGCTCGCGTACGTCAATCCGCGCATGGGACGCTCGTTCAACCTCGTCGCGGCGGCGTTCCTGTACATGCTCTACAGCAACTGCCTCAACATCGTGCAGAGCCTGATCGCGCAGGGCAAGCTCGAGCTGTGGGCGGGCCTGCTGCTGCCGCACGTGATCGCGCTGCTGGTCGTCGTCGTGCTGTTCCGCCACCAGCTGTCGGTGACCGGCCTGTTCGCGCGCGCGCGCGCCGGCGGCAGCACCGCTGACCGCCTGCGCGCGGCGCGCTGCAGCGCGAGCGCATCGGCGATGAAGACCCTGCAGCGCTACATCGGCCGCGACGTGCTGCTCGCGACGCTGCTGATCTTCGCGGCGCTGATCGCGCTGTTCGCGTTCTTCGACCTGATCCACGAGCTGGGCGACGTCGGCCGCGGCGACTACACGATCAGCCGCGCGCTGCTGTTCGTCACGCTGCAACCTGCCGTCGCGCCTCTACGAGCTCTTCCCGGTCGCCGCGCTGATCGGCACGCTGTTCGCCATCGCGCAGCTCGTCGCCAATTCCGAGTACACGGTGATGCGCGCGTCGGGCATGTCGCTCGCGCAGGTGATGTGGTCGGTGCTGCGCGTCGGCATTCCGCTGGCCGCCGCGACGTTCCTCGCCGGCGAATACGTCGCGCCGCCGGCGGAGCGCCTTGCGCAGACGGTGCGCGCCGTCGGGCAAGGCGAGTCGGCGCGTCGTCGCGCAGCAGTTCGAGTCCGGCTTCTGGTTCAAGCAGGACCTGACGTTCGTCAACATCCGCACGGTGCTCGCCGACATGACGCTCGTCGGCGTGCGCATCTACGAGTTCGACGCGCGATCTGCGCCTGAAGACCGTCCGCGTCGCGCGAGACCGGAACGTTCGTCGGCAACGGCCAGTGGCAGCTCGAGAACGTGAAGATCGACGGAGATCGGACGCCGATGCGACGCACGTCACGACCGACGCCCGTCTACCTGTGGACGACGGTGCTGCGCCCGTCGATCCTCACCGTCTACCAGGTGGCGCCCGAGCGGCTCGAGCTCGGCGCGCTCTACGACAACATCCGCGTGCTCGGCGACAACGCGCAGAAGACGTCGCGCTTCGAGATCGCGTTCTGGAACAAGATCTTCTATCCGGCCGCCGTGCTGGTGATGATGATGCTGGCGCTGCCGTTCGCGCATTTCCAGCGCCGCCAGGGCGGCGTCGGCTTCCGCATCTTCGCGGGGACGATGCTCGGCCTCGCGTTCTTCCTCGCTCGGCCGGCTGTTCTCGAACCTCGGCGTGCTGAACGACTGGCCGCCGCTGTTCTCCGCCGTGTTCCCGCTCGCGGCGTTCACGGCGCTCGCGATCGGCATGATGTGGTGGATCGAGCGGCGTGAGCCGCGCGCGCATACGACGCGCGGCGCCATGGAGGAACCCCGCGTAGCTCGGCGCGCGTCAGGCAGCGCGCTTCGCGCGTCCGCGGCCGGCTCGACGTTCGCGTACTTGTGCTGCTGCTCGCCCTTGACGCGAAAGCTGACCTTGCCGTCGACGAGCGCGAACAGCGTGTGGTCCTTGCCGAGGCCGACGTTGACGCCCGCGTGAATCCGCGTGCCGCGCTGGCGCACGATGATGCCGCCGGCGCGAATCGCCTCGCCGCCGTACACCTTGACGCCGAGGCGCTTCGACTCCGAATCGCGGCCGTTGCGCGAGCTGCCGCCTGCCTTTTTGTGTGCCATGAGTGCGCTCCTTCAGCCGACGATCGCTGTCGATCCGCAGCTCGGTGTAGTTCTGCCGATGCCCCTGGTGCTTCTGATAGTGCTTGCGCCGGCGCATCTTGAAGATCCGGACCTTCTCGCCGCGGCCGTGCGCGACGACGGTGGCCTTGACCGTCGCGCCCGTGACGACCGGCTGGCCGAGGCGAACGCTTTCGCCGTCGCCGACCATCAGCACCTGGTCGAGAACCACTTCCGCGCCCACGTCCGCCGGTATCTGTTCTACCTTGAGTTTTTCGCCGGGGGCAACCTTGTACTGCTTGCCGCCGGTTTTTACGACCGCGTACATGAGTGGAACTCCTGTTGTTGGCGGTGGAAGCCGATGCCCGCCGCCCTGTTTGCCGTGAAGCCGAACGACGCGTCGGCGCCGCGCGGGATCGCGCCTCTCGATCCGGCCGCGGAAAGCCTTGGATTATAACGTCTTTCGTCGGAACCGGGCAAGCGCAGCGTCAGCCATTGCGTCATCATCGAGCGCACGCGGCCCGGTCGCGGCGAAGAACCCGAAATGAAGTCCGGTAGAATGCCCGCTACGCCGCCGCCGGACGGCCCGCGCGGCGCTACGCCCCGCCTCCTGCATCCGCCCTTCCCGCAGAAGACGATCGCCGCCGCCCGTTCGTGACCCTCGATTTCCTGAATCCCGTCGATCGGCGACGACATGGCCGCCGTCGACCGCGTCCTGCGCGAGAGCCTTCGCTCGGACGTCGCGCTGATTCGCCAGGTCGCCGAGCTACATCATCGCCGGCGGCGGCAAGCGGCTGCGCCCGGCGCTGCTGCTGCTCGCCGCGGGCGCCTGCGGCTATCGCGGACGGATCAGCACACGCTCGCGGCCGCGATCGAGATGATCCACACGGCGACGCTGCTGCACGACGACGTCGTCGACGAATCGCAGCTGCGGCGCGGTCACGCCACCGCGAACGCCGCGTTCGGCAATCCGGCGTCGGTGCTGGTCGGCGACTTCCTCTATTCGCGCGCGTTCCAGCTGATGGTCGGCGTGGATCGCATGCGCGTCCTCGCCATCATCGCCGACGCGACGAACCTCATCGCCGAAGGCGAGGTGATGCAGCTGATGCACGCCGGCGACGCCGCGATCGACGAGCGCGCGTACTTCGACGTGATCGAGCGCAAGACCGCGAAGCTGTTCGAGGCCGCGGGACGGCTCGGCGCGGTGCTCGGCGATGCCGCACCGGCATGCGAGGATGCGCTCGCGCGCTACGGCATGCACCTCGGCACCGCGTTCCAGATCATGGACGACGTGCTCGACTATTCCGGCGACGCCGCGCACATCGGCAAGAACCTCGGCGACGATCTCGCCGAAGGCAAGATGACGCTGCCGCTGATCCGCGCGCTCGCGGTGGGCAGCCGCGACGAAGCGAGCGTCATCCGTCATGCGATCGCGGGCGGCGGACTGACCGATTTCGCGCCGGTCGTGGCGGCGCTGCATCGCACCGGCGCGCTGGCGTACGCGCGCGAGCGCGCGCAGGCCGAAAGCGACGCCGCGGCGGCGTGTCTTGCCGGGCTGCCGCCGTCGCGCGCCGCATCCAGTCTGCTACAATTGTCGACTTTCGCGGCGCAACGCAGTTACTGAATTCCCGGCGCCGCCAAGCATCATTCCTGCCGGAATCGGGGTGTAGCTTAGCCTGGTAGAGCGCTACGTTCGGGACGTAGAGGCCGGAGGTTCGAATCCTCTCACCCCGACCATCCCAGCCCGTCGACAGCATGGCCAACGCCCGTCACGATTTGTCCGCCGGCGGGTCGCCTCGGCACAGCGGCGACGTCGTCGTCTACCGCGAACGCACGAGCGATCGCGCCGCGCACGACCATGCGACTTGCCGCGAGATCGCGCGCAAGCTCGCGGCGATCAAGGGCTATCGCTACGCCGGCGACTATGACAATCGCGCGAGCTATCCGCGCGCGCTTTATTTCGTACCGACGGATACGCTGATCGGCGTCGAGCAGGCGCGTGCGCTCGGCATCGCCGGCGAGCGCGACCTGTTCGGCGGCATCGTGCCGCATCCGTTCGTCGCGACGAAAAGCATCAGCCACCCGCTCGTCGACGACGACGCCTGCGCGCCGGACGGATGGTCGGAGGCCTTCGCGCGACAGGTGCGTGCGAGCGTCCTGCACGGCTTCTCCGCCTTCAGCGTCGACGACGCGATGCGCGCCGCGATGCGGCTTTTCGCGCACGGGCCGGTACGCGTCAAACAGGCGCTCGGCATTGGCGGACACGGCCAGGCGGTCGCGACCGATCGGCAAGCGCTCGAGCGCGCGCTCGCTGAGGCCGACCCCGACGAAGTGCTGCGCTACGGCATCTCGCTCGAGCAGGATCTCGTTGACGTCACGACGTACAGCGTCGGCCAGGTGCGCGTCGACGATCTCGTGGCGAGCTACTGCGGCACACAGCGACTTACCGCAAACAACGCGGGCAAGGAGGTGTATGGCGGCTCGGATCTGCTCGTCGTGCGGGGCGACTTCGATGCGCTGCTCGCGTTGAATCCCGCTGCCGCGGTGCGCCGCGCGGTCGAACAGGCGCGCCGCTACGACAGCGCCGCGTTCGAATGCTTCGCCGGACTCGTGGCATCGCGGCGCAATTACGATGTCGCGCAGGGTACCGATGCGCGCGGCCGCGCGCGCTCCGGTGTGCTCGAGCAATCATGGCGCGTCGGCGGCGCGAGCGGCGCCGAAGTCGCGGCCCTTGCTGCGTTCCGCGCGGACCCGGCACTTGCCGCCGTGCGCGCCTCGTCGACGGAGGTTTACGGGACGGATGCGTCGCCGCCGCCGCATGCGATCGTCTATTTTCAGGGCGACGACGAGCGTGCGGGACCGCTGACCAAGTACTCGCTGATCGAGCCGTATGGCCACGCGTGACGAAGCGCTCGAGATCGCCGTCGCCGGCCACTCGATTGCGGCCACGCTCATCGTTCCCGATACGCGGATGCCCGGGGTGCTGTTCCTGCACGGCTGGGGCGGCAATCAGGCGCAATCGGCCGCGCGTGCGCGCGAGATCGCGGCGCTCGGTTGCGCGTGCCTCACCATCGACATGCGCGGCCACGCCAAGACCGCGCCCGAGCAGGCGAAAGTGACGCGCGAGGACAACCTCAGCGACGCGCTCGCCGCCTACGACACGCTCGCCGGCGAGGCGGCGGTCGACGACGACCAGATCGCAGTCGTCGGCAGCAGCTATGGCGGCTATCTGGCGACGATCCTCACGACGCTGCGCCCGGTGAAATGGCTCGGGCTGCGCGCGCCGGCGCTCTACAAGGACACCGACTGGACATCGCCGAAGCTCGCGCTGCGGGAACTGCAAAGTCTCGAAGCGTACCGGCGGATGGTGATCGAGGCACGCGACAATCGCGCCCTTGGCGCCGCGACCGAATACCGCGGCGACGTGCTTATCGTCGAAAGCGCGCACGACACGATCATCCCGCACGAGGTCATCGAGAACTACCGGCACGCGTTCGCGGGCGCGCGCTCGCTGACCTACCGCGCGATCGACGGCGCCGATCATGCCCTCACCGATCCCGCGTGCCGCCACGCCTATACGACGCTGCTCGTGAACTGGATCACCGAAATGATCGCCGGCAGGCGGGCGGGCGATACGGCGTCGCAGAAGCGGCTGCAGGAAGCCATGAAGGCGCAGGGAATCGCGAAAGCGGACTGACGCCGGCTAAAACGAGCGGGGAAGACCGAGCACGTGCTCGGCGATATACGCGAAAATCATGTTGGTCGACACCGGCGCGACCTGGTAGAGGCGCGTCTCGCGGAACTTGCGCTCGATGTCGTATTCGGTTGCGAAGCCGAAGCCGCCGTGCGTCTGGATGCACACGTTCGCCGCTTCCCACGACGCCTTCGCGGCGAGGTACTTCGCCATGTTCGCTTCGGCGCCGCACGGCTTGCCCAGGTCGAACAGCTCGCACGCCCTGAACCGCATCAGGTTCGCGGCTTCGATCTCGATGTACGCGTCGGCGATCGGGAACTGCACGCCCTGGTTCCTGCCGATCGGCCGGTCGAACACGATGCGCTCGTTCGCGTATCGGACCGCGCGCTCGATGAACCAGTAACCATCGCCGATGCATTCGGCGGCGATCAGCGTCCGCTCGGCGTTGAGACCGTCGAGAATGTACCGGAACCCCTGCCCTTCCTCGCCGATCAGGTTCGCGGCGGGAATCTCCAGGTTGTCGAAAAAGAGCTCGTTCGTCTCGTGGTTGACCATGTTCGGGATCGGCCGCATCGTCAGCCCGTGGCCAAGCGCGTCGCGCAGGTCGACGATGAAGACCGACAGGCCTTCCGATCGCTTCGTCACGTCCGCGAGCGGCGTCGTTCGGGCGAGCAGAATCATCAGATCCGAGTGCTGCACGCGCGAAATCCAGACCTTTTGCCCGTTGACGACGTAACGGTCGCCCTGCCTTACCGCGGTTGTCCTGATCCGGGTCGTATCGGTGCCGGTCGAAGGCTCGGTGACCGCCATCGACTGGATGCGCAATCGGCCTTGCGCGACGAGCGGAAGGTATTTCTGCTTCTGCGCGTCGCTGCCATGGCGGAGCAGCGTTCCCATGTTGTACATCTGGCCGTGGACCGCGCCGGCGTTGCCGCCGCAACGATTGATTTCCTCCATGATCACCGATGCGGCGGCAAGGCCGAGTCCCGTGCCGCCGTACGCTTCGGGAATCATCGCGGACAACCAGCCGGCGCCGATCAGCGCATCGACGAACGCCTCGGGATATGCGCGTTGCGCGTCGAGCTTGCGGAAATATTCGTCCGGATACTGTGCGCACAGCGCGCGGATCGCGTCGCGTATCTCGCGATGCGACGCTTCGCTCACGCGAGCGTCGCCGTCGCGTCCATGGCGAGATCGTCGTGCGTGTTCGCCGCCCACAGCCGGACACTCTTGCCGTCGCGTGCCGGCTGTCCGCGCACGAAAAAGGACGCGCCGTCGAAAAGCGGGCTGACCGCGCGAAACGAAAAGGCCGCAAGCGTGACGCCGGGAAGCGCGCGACGCAGCAGGTCGGCAAGAAGCGTTGCAATCAGCGGCCCATGCACGACGAGCCCCGGGTAGCCTTCGACGTCGGTGACGTAGCGCCGGTCGTAGTGAATCCGATGACTGTTGAACGTCAGCGCCGAATAGCGGAACAACAGCACGGGATCGGGATCGATTTCATGCGACCACGCTGCATCGACCGGAGCAGGCGTGGGGGTCGGCGACGGCTCGCCGGCATTCGCCTTGCCGCGATAGACGATGTCGTGCTCCTCCACGATCGCAACGCCGTTCGCACCGCTGATCGCATGGCGGACAACGACGAATGCGAGCGGCCCCGAGCGGCCCTCCTTGCGTGTGATGTCGACGATGCGCGACTCGCGCTCGATCGGCTCACCGATATGAAGCGGCGCGCTGAACGTGATGCGCCCGCCCGCCCACATCCGGCGCGGCAACGGGATGGGCGGCAGGAAGCCGCCGCGCTTGGCATGGCCGTCCGGACCGATGTCGGATTGCCGATCGAGCGGGAGGCAGTACAGCCAGTGCCACAGCGGCGGCAGGACGTCGCCCTCCTTCGGCGCAGGATCGTTGCGATCGAGCGTTGCGGCAAGCGCTGCGACCGGCGCCGCCGTTACCCGGTCGGACCGTCGTTGCGTGCGTCCGATCCACGTCGTCCAGTCGGGTTCCACCGTGCCTCGCGTTTCGTAAGCCTTCGTCATCGCATAGAATAAGCCACCGAACGCTCGCCAATCCGGAGGATTGCATGTTGCCACGTCTTGTCCTGCTTGCCCTCGCGACGATCGTCGCACCGGCCTTCGCCCAGACCGTGCCCGCCGGCTACCCGGCCGATTATGCGCAAACGATCGCGGCCGCGAAGAAGGAAGGCAAGGTCGTCATCTACAGCGCGCTCGACACCAAGGCCGCGCAGCCGCTGATCAAGGATTTCAACGCGCTCTATCCCGACATCAAGGTCGAGTACAACGACATGAACTCGACCGAGATGTACAACCGCTTCATCGCCGAAGCCGGCGTCGGGCCAGGGCTCGCGCCGACGTCATGTGGAGCTCGGCGATGGACCTGCAGGTGAAGCTCGTCGACGACGGCCAGGCGATGACCTACGTCTCGCCGGAGGCGTCGAAGCTGCCGCCGTGGGCGGTCTACAAGAACCAGGCGTACGGCACGACGTACGAGCCCGCGGTGTTCATCTACAACAAGCGGCTCGTGACCGGCGACGACATTCCGCAGGATCACGCGGCGTTCGCGAAGCTCCTCAACACGGAAGGCCGACAAGTTCAAGGGCAAGGTCACGACCTACGACATCGAGAAGAGCGGCGTCGGCTTCATGTTCGTCGTGCAGGACACGAAGTACTTCCCGGGAATGAAGGACCTCGAGAAGGGCTTCGGCGCGACGAGCTACCGCGTGTACGCGAGCACCGGCAACATGCTCGAGAAGGTGTCGTCCGGCGAGCACCTGCTGGGCTACAACGTGCTGGGCTCGTACGCGCTGGTGCGCGCGAAGAAGGACCCGAACCTCGGCGTCGTGCTGCCGAAGGACTACACGCTCGTGCTGTCGCGCGTGATGTTCATCGGCAAGCAGGCGAAGAATCCGAACGCGGCCAAGGTGTGGACCGACTACATGCTGTCGCAGCGCGGACAGAAGCTGATCGGCAGCGACGTCGAGCTCTTCGCCATCCGCACCGACGTCGACGCGGAATACACCGCCGCGTCGCTCAACAAGCAGCTCGGCGCGAATGTCGTCAAGCCGATTCCGGTCAGCTCGGAAATCGTGTCGTATCTCGACCCGAAGAAGCGGCTCGAGTTCCTTGCCGACTGGAAGAAGACGCTGGCCTCCGGGAGCAAGTAAGCCCACCTAGCACGCCGGCGCGCTCGCCCGCGCCGGCGCGACGACCCGATGGCAACGGTCGCGAAGCCCACGATTCCGGTCGCGACCGAGCGATCGGGCGAAGGTTTGCTGTCGGGCCTGCCGCGCGCGCTGACGATCCTCCTGACGGCGTGCGCGGTGTTGGCGCCGCTGTCGCTGATCCTCTATCAGAGCCTGCTCACCGCGCCGTTCTTCGACGCGCGTCAAGACGGTCGGCGTCGACGCGTACGCGTTCATCTTCGCCGATCCCGGATTTCTGGACGGCGCTGCGCAACTCGCTGCTGATCGCGGCCGGCATGACGCTGATCGCCGTGCCGCTCGGCGCGGTGCTCGCGTTCGTCATGGAGCGCACCGATTTCCCCGGCAAGCGCTGGCTCGAGCCGATGCTGCTCGTGCCGAGCTTCGTGTCGCCGATGGTGCTGTCGTTCGGCTACGTCGTCGCCGCCGGACCGGTCGGCTTCTACTCGGTCTGGGCGACCGATGTTTTCGGCGCGCGCGCCGTGGGGCCTCTACTCGCTGCGGCGCGATGTCGGTGATCGCCGGCCTCACGCACGTGCCGAACGTCTACATCTACGCGTCGTCCGCGCTGAAGAACCTCGGCTCCGACGTCGAGGAAGCGGCGCGCATTGCCGGCGCGTCGCCGTTTCGCGTCGCCGTTTCCGTCAGCCTGCCGCTGATCATGCCGGCGCTGCTGTTCTCCGCGGTGCTCGTCTTCTTCCTCGGCATCGAGCTCTTCGGCCTGCCGCTGGTGCTCGGCGATCCCGAAGGCCATCTCGTGCTGTCGACGTACCTGTACAAGCTCACCAACAAGCTCGGCACGCCGTCGTATCACCTGATGGCGGCGGTCGCGTCTGCATCGTCGCGATGACGATTCCGCTCGTGCTGCTGCAGCGGCATCTGCTGCAGAACGTGCGCAAGTACGCGACGATCAAGGGCAAGGCCGGGCGCATCCGCGAGCTGCCGCTCGGCGCGTGGAAGTGGGTCGCCGTCGGCGCTGGTCGGCTTGTGGCTGTTCGTCGCCGTCATCGTGCCGATCAGCGGCATCGCGCTGCGCGCGTTCGTGACCAACTGGGGCTTCGGCGTGCACCTCGCCGAAGCGTTCACGCTCGACAACTTCCGCGCGGTGTTCGACGAGCCGACGCACGTGCGCGCGATCTGGAACACGGTGCTGCTCGGCACGGTCGGCGGCGCGATCACCGTCGCGTGCTACACGGCGATCGGCTTCGCGACGCACCGGCGCAACGACGGCTGGTCGCGCCTCGTCGACTACCTCGTGCTCGTCCCGCGCGCGGTGCCGGGCCTGCTGATCGGCCTCGCGTTCCTGTGGGTGTTCCTGTTCTTCCCGCCGCTGCGGCCGCTGCGCGAGACGATCTTCAGCATGTGGATCGCGTACACGGTCGTCTGGCTCGCCTACGGCATGCGGCTCATCTCGTCGTCGCTGATGCAGGTGAGCACCGAGCTCGAGGAAGCGGCGCGCACGGTCGGCGCGCGCCGCGGCCGCATCTCGCGCGAGATCACGCTGCCGCTGATCCGCCACGGCCTGCTGGGATCGTGGCTGCTCGTCTTCATGATCTTCGAGCGCGAGTACTCGACCGGCGTCTACCTGCTCGCCCCCGGCACCGAAGTCATCGGCGCGCAACTCGTGTCGCTGTGGCAAGGCGGCGCGATCGACGTCGTCGCCGCGCTGTCGCTGATCAACATCGTGCTGGTCTTCATCGGGCTCGCATTCGCGCTGCGCTTCGGCGTCAGGCTGCGCGATTAGGGGAACGGCATGGCCGAGCTGACCGTCGACAACCTGTACCTGCGCTACGGCGACAACCCGATCCTGAAGGGCGTCGCGATGACGCTCAACCGCGGCGAAGTCGTGTCGCTGCTCGGGCCGTCGGGCAGCGGCAAGACGACGCTGCTGCGCGCGGTGGCCGGCCTCGAAGTGCCGCACGAAGGCACGATCCTGATCGGCGACAAGGTCGTGTTCGACGGCGCGCGAAGGGCATCGACATACCGGCCGAGGGACGCAATCTCGGCCTCGTGTTCCAGTCGTACGCGCTGTGGCCGCACAAGACGGTGTTCGACAACGTCGGCGTACGCGCTGAAGCTGCGCAGCATCAGCCGGCGCCGACGTCGGCACGCGCGTGCAGGCGGCGCTCGAGCAGCTCTCGCTCGGCCATCTCGCCGAGCCGCTTTCCGCATCAGCTTTCGGGCGGCCAGCAGCAGCGCGTCGCGCTCGCCCGCGCGCTCGTCTACAACCCGCCGGTGATCCTGCTCGACGAGCCGCTGTCGAATCTCGACGCGAAGCTGCGCGAGGAAGCGCGCGCGTGGCTGCGCGAGCTGATCGTGCGCATGCAGCTTTCCGCGCTGTGCGTCACGCACGACCAGGCGGAAGCGCTCGCGATGTCCGATCGCATCCTGCTGCTCAACGGCGGCAAGATCGAGCAGCAGGGCACGCCCGAAGAGATGTACAGCTCGCCGGAGACGCTCTTCACCGCCGAGTTCATGGGCAGCAACAATCGGCTTCCCGGGCCGCGTCGCCGAAATCCGCGATGGCGCGGCGCTGCTCGAAGGCGACGGCTGGCGGCTGTGGGGAACGGCGAAGCCCGGCGCCGCGGCGGGCAGCGACGGTATCGGCATGATTCGACTCGAGCGCATTCGCATCGCCGAAGGTCCCGGCGACAACCGCCTCGCGGCGAAACTGTCGACGTCGATGTACCTCGGCGACAAGTGGGAGCACCTGTTCCATGTCGGCGAGGCGCGCGTGCGCGCGTACGGCGATCAGCCGCTCGACGGCGGCGCGCACTGGCTCGAGGTGCCGCGGCAGTCGTTCTGGATTTTTTGACCGCGTCGGGAAATAATCGTTCGCGACCCGCTGTTTGCTGAGGTCGCGCAAGCCCGACACGGAGGATCCCATGACGAAGCGCAGGAAGTATTCGATCGCGGCGGTTGCCACGCTGGCGCGCAGTGAGCGCCACGACGGCATTGGCCGACGGCAAATCCAGCGGCAACGGCGATGGCAGGGACAATGACAATCACGTTCGCGACGAAGCTGATCGGCTACAACGAGACGCCGCTGACGATCAACTCGACCGGCAGCGGTACGTTCGTCGCCACGCGTCAACAAGGACGGGACGGCGATCAGCTACACGCTGACGTACCGCGACCTGTCGTCGGACGGTCGACGCAGGCGCATATCCACTTCGGCCGGCCCGCGCTGACCGGCCAGATCGTCGCTGTTCCTCTGCTTCAACCCCGCGGTGATCGCGCCAGCCGGCGGGCGTGCCGCTGCCGCAGACGCTGCCCGCCGCCGCCGGCGACGATCAGCGGAACGTTGACCGCCGCCGACGTGATCGCCCGCGCGACGCAGGGCATCGATGGCGGCGCGGCCGGATTCGCCGAAATGATCAAGGCGATGCGCGCGGGGCCGCGTATGCGAACGTGCACTCGACGACATTTCCCGAGCGGCGAGATTCGCGGCGCGATCGGCCCGACCGACGACGACGACGAGACGACGACGACTGACGCGACGTTACCAGCGAAGCATCGGCAGATCGAGGTCGTTCGCTTTCGCGACCTCGATCGCCTTCGCATAACCGGCGTCCGCGTGGCGCATCACGCCGGACGCCGGATCGTTCCACAGCACGCGCGCGATGCGCTTGCGCGGCTTGCGGCGTGCCGTCGCAGACGATCACGACGCCGGCGTGCTGCGAGTAGCCCATGCCGACGCCGCCGCCGTGATGCAGCGACACCCACGTCGCGCCGCCCGCAGTGTTGAGCAGCGCATTGAGCAACGGCCAGTCGGAGACGGCGTCCGAGCCGTCGGCCATCGCTTCCGTCTCGCGGTTGGGGCTCGCGACCGACCCGGTATCGAGGTGATCGCGGCCGATGACGATCGGCGCCTTGCAGCTCGCCGCTCGCCACCATGTCGTTGAATGCGAGGCCCGCGCGATGACGCTCGCCGAGCCCGAGCCAGCAGATCCGCGCCGGCAGGCCCTGGAACGCGATGCGCTTGCCGGCGAGATCGAGCCAGCGCGCGAGCGGGCGATTGTCGGGAAAGAGCTCGCGCACCTTGCGATCGGTTTTCGCGATGTCCGCCGGATCGCCGGATAGCGCGACCCAGCGAAACGGTCCCTTGCCTTCGCAGAACAGCGGCCGGATGTACGCCGGAACGAATCCGGGGAAATCGAACGCGTTCGCAACGCCCTCGTCGTACGCGACCTGGCGAATGTTGTTGCCGTAATCGAACGTCGGGATGCCGCGCGCGTGGAACGCGAGCATCGCCTCGACGTGCGCCCTGATCGATTGCTGCGCGGCCGCGATGAGCTCGACATGCCGATCGGGATCGCGCTGCGCGTCCTGCCAGCGCGCAACGCTCCAGCCCGCCGGCAGGTAGCCGTGCACGAGGTCGTGCGCCGACGTCTGGTCGGTGACCATGTGCGGCGAGATCGCACCTTCGACGCTGCGCCGCGCGATCTCCGGCAGCGATCTCCGCCGCATTGCCGAGCAAGCCGACCGACACCGGCGTGCGCGACGCGCACGCCGCGCCGATGCAGTCGAGCGCCTCGTCGAGATTCGCGGCCTGCCGATCGAGATAGCGCGTCGCAAGGCGCATGTCGATGCGGCTTTGCCGGCATTCGATCGCGAGCATCGACGCGCCCGCCATCGTCGCCGCGAGCGGCTGCGCGCCGCCCATGCCGCCGAGTCCCGCCGTCAGGATCCACTTGTCGGCGAGATTGCCGCCGTAATGCTGCCGCCCGGCTTCGACGAACGTTTCGTACGTGCCCTGCACGATGCCCTGGCTGCCGATGTAGATCCACGAGCCGGCCGTCATCTGGCCGAACATCATCAGGCCCTTGCGGTCGAGCTCGTTGAAGTGTCCCACGTCGCCCAGTGCGGCACGAGGTTCGAATTGGCGATCAGCACGCGCGGCGCATCGGCGTGCGTGCGGAACACGCCGACCGGCTTGCCCGACTGGATCAGCAGCGATTCGTCGTCGTCGAGCTCCGTCAACGCCTTGACGATCGCGTCGAAGCATTCCCAGTTGCGCGCGGCGCGCCCGATGCCGCCGTAGACGACGAGCTCGGCGGATTCTCGGCGACCTCGGGATCGAGGTTGTTCATCAGCATCCGCAGCGGCGCTTCGGTGAGCCACGACTTCGCGGTCCGCGCCGTGCCGCGCGGCGCGCGAATCACGCCGTCACGATGGCGCGTCCAGTCCGTTCGTACACGTTGCAGCATCGCGACACCTTCAGAGGCCAGTGATGCATTTAGAGCCTTGCGCGCCCGCGCTCAGCACAGCGCCACGCCATCGCCGCCACGAAACGCGCGAAATCGCCCGCCTCGACGCTCGCCCGCATGCGCGCAAGATCCGGCGCGAAGGCGCGGTCGCGGTCCCAGAACGCAGCGCTTCGCGGACAATCGCGTGCGCATCCTGCAGCCGCGCCGACGTCTGCAATGGCTTGCGCAATTCGATCCCCTGCGCGGCCGCGAGCAGCTCGATCGCGACGATCGCCGACGTATTGCCGACCATCGGCGCGAGGCGCAGCGCCGCGCCGGTCGCCATGCTGACGTGGTCCTCCTGATTGGCCGATGTCGGCAGCGAATCGACGCTGCGCGGATGCGCGAGCGCCTTGTTCTCCGAGGCGAGTGCCGCGGCCGTCACCTGCGCGATCATGAAGCCGGAGTTGACGCCCGCATCCTCGACGAGGAACGGCGGCAATCCCGACAGGTGTCGTGTCCATCAGGAGCGCGATGCGCCGCTCGGACAGCGCGCCGATCTCGGCGATCGCGAGCGCAAGGTTGTCGGCCGCGAAGGCGACGGGCTCCGCGTGGAAGTTGCCGCCGGACAGGATTTCGCCGGTGTCGGGAAACACGAGCGGATTGTCGGAGACCGCGTTCGCTTCGGTCATCAGCATGGATGCGGCATTGCGCATCTGGTCGAGGCACGCGCCCATCACCTGCGGCTGGCAGCGCAGGCTGTACGGATCCTGCACGCGATGGCAATGCACGTGCGATGCGCGGATTTCGCTGCCTTCGAGCAGCGTGCGGTAGACCGCCGCCGCATCCGCTCTGTCCGCGATGTCCGCGCAGCGCCTGGATGCGCGCGTCGAACGGCACGTCGCTCGCAAGACAGGCGTCGACCGACATCGCGCCGGCGACGAACGCCGCCGCCATCGCGCGCTCCGTCGCGAACAGCGCACAGAGCGCGAGCGCCGTCGACACCTGCGTGCCGTTGAGCAGCGCCAGGCCTTCCTTCGGCGCGAGCTCGAGCGGCTCGAGGCCGACCGCCGCAAGCGCCTCGGCGCCGGTGACGGTTCGCTCACCGATGCGGGCGCTGCCTTCGCCGATGAGCACGCTGGCGAGGTGCGCAAGCGGCGCCAGGTCGCCCGAGGCGCCGACCGATCCCTGCGCCGGAATGCACGGCACGACGCCGCGGTTGTGCAGCTCGGCGAGCGTCTCGATCACGCGCCAGCGCACGCCGGAGTAGCCGCGGGCAAGCGACGCGGCCTTGAGCGCGATGACGAGACGCACGGCGACATCGTCGAGCAGCGCTCCCGTGCCCGCCGAATGCGACAGCACGAGCGCGCGCTGCAGCTCGGCGAGGCGTGCGTCGTCGATCCGCGTGCGCGCGAGCAAGCCGAACCCGGTATTGACGCCGTAGACGGTCTCGTGCGCGGCGACGATGTTCGACACCGTCGCGGCGCGCCGCATCGACCTTCGCGCGCGCCGCCGGGTCGACGTGCAACGTCTGCGAGCCGCACCACAGCGCGCGCAGCGCGTCGGTGGTCAGCGCGCCGGGACGAAGCTCGAGCCGTGGCATCACTATAATTCGCAGACGATGAGTGAAATCGGCAACCCGCGCGAGAACGACGAGAGCCGCGCGATGCCTGCGGCCGACAAGCATACGCCGATGATGCAGCAGTATCTCCGGTTCAAGGGCGAGCATCCCGACCGGCTGCTGTTCTATCGGATGGGCGACTTCTACGAGCTGTTCTACGCCGATGCCGAGCGCGCCGCGCGCGTGCTCGACATCACGCTGACTGCACGCGGGCAGTCCGGCGGCGCGCCGATACCGATGGCCGGCGTGCCCTGGCACGCGCTCGAGCAGCATCTCGTCCGGCTGCTCGGCCGCGGCGAAAGTGCCGTCATCGTCGATCAGATCGGCGATCCGGCGACGAGCAAGGGACTGGTCGAGCGCAAGGTCACGCGGATCGTCACGCCCGGCACGCTGACCGACGCGGGACTGCTCGACGCGAAGCGCGACGCGCCGCTTGCCGCGCTCGTGCTCGATGGCGATCGCGCCGGGATTGCCTGGCTCAACCTCGCCTCGGGGCACATGACGCTGACCGACGTGGCGATCGCCGACTGCGCGGCGACGCTCGAGCGCGTCGAGCCCGCCGAGTTGCTGCTCGCCGAAGACGTGACGGCACCGCCGTGGCGCGGCAACGCGGTCGCCGTTCGCGCACTGCCCGCGTGGCATTTCGATCCGGCGAATGCGACGCGTGCGCTCGCGCGGCAGATGGGGACGATCGACCTGCAGGGATTCGGCGCCGATGCCGTTCCGCTCGCCATCGGCGCGGCGGGCGCGCTGCTCGGCTACGCGAGTGCGACGCAACAGGCGACGCCTCGATCACGTGCGCTCGCTGCAGGTCGAATCGCCGAGCGAGTTCGTGGCGCTCGACGCGGCGACGCGCCGCAACCTGGAGATCACGCAAACGCTCTCGGGCGAGCGCGAGCCGACGCTCCACTCGCTGCTCGACCACTGCGCCAGCGCAGCAGGGAGCCGGACGCTGCGCCATTGGCTCACGCATCCGTTGCGCGAGCAGGCGCGCGCGGCGGCGCGGCACGACGCGATCGATGCGCTGCGCGCGGATTCCGCGCTCGCGCGCGTCGATCGCCGCGACGATGCGACGCACGATCGACGTCGAGCGCGTCGTGTCGCGGATCGCGTTGCGCAGCGCGCGGCCGCGCGATCTCGCGGGGCTGCGCGATACGCTGGCGCTGCTGCCCGACCTCGCGCAAGCGGTCGCGCAGCTCGACGCGCCGCTGCTGCGCGATTGCGCGCGCGATCTCGCTTGCGATCCGCAATGGCAAGCGTTGCTGGCGCGCGCGATCGCCGCGGAGCCATCGGTGCAGTTGCGCGACGGCGGCGTGATCGCCGACGGCTTCGACGCCGAGCTCGACGAATTGCGCAATCTCGACGCCGGATGCGCGCAGTTCCTGCTCGAGCTCGAGCGCCGCGAGCGCGAGCGCAGCGGCATCGCCGCGCTGAAGGTCGAATACAACCGCGTGCACGGGTTCTACATCGAAGTCACGCGCGCGAACGCGGAGCGCGTTCCAGCCGACTACCGGCGCCGGCAGACGCTGAAGAACGCCGAGCGCTACACGACGCCGGAGCTCGCGGCGTTCGAATCGAAGGCGCTGACGGCGCAGGAGCGGGCGCTGGCCTGCGAGCGGCGGCTGTACGACGCCGTGGTATCGCAGCTTGCACCTGCCATGGCCGAATTGCAGAAAGTCGCGGTTGCGCTCGCGACGCTCGACGTGCTGGCGACGCTGGCCGAGCGCGCGGACGCGTTGCGGCTTGCGCGACCGCAGTTCGCGGACGAGATCGGCATCGCCATCGACGGCGGCCGCCATCTCGTCGTCGAGCGCCAGGTCGAGTCGTTCATCGCCAACGATCTGATGCTGGGCGCCGCGCGACGATTGCTGGTCATTACCGGTCCGAACATGGGCGGCAAATCGACGTACATGCGCCAGACGGCGGTGATCGCGCTGCTCGCGTACTGCGGCATGTTCGTGCCCGCGACACGCGCGACGCTCGGACCGCTCGACGCGATCTACACGCGCATCGGCGCGGCCGACGATCTCGCCGGCGGGCGCTCGACGTTCATGGTGGAGATGACCGAGGCGGCGTACATCCTGAATCGCGCGAGCGCGCAGAGCCTCGTGCTGATCGACGAGATCGGCCGCGGCACGTCGACGTTCGACGGTCTTTCGCTCGCGTGGGCGATCGCGCATCGGCTCGCCGCGCACAATCGCAGCCTCGCGCTCTTCGCGACGCATTACTTCGAGCTGACGGCGCTGCCCTCCGAGCTCGACGGTTGCGCGAACGTCCATTTCGACGCGGTCGAGACGAAGAGCCGGCAAGGCCCGGGCATCGTGTTCCTGCATCACGTCGAAGAGGGTCCCGCCAACCGCAGCTACGGCCTGCAGGTCGCGCGGCTCGCCGGCGTACCGGCCGAAACGCTCAAGCAGGCGCAGCGCTATTTCGCGCGGCTCGACAAGTTCAATGCGCGCGACGATGCGCAGCACGACCTCTTCGCGAGCGCAGGTCGCGGCACTCGAAGCGGCGCCGAGCGCGCTGTCTGGAGAGCTCGAAGCGCGGCTCGCGGCGCTCGATCCCGATACGCTGTCGCCGCGCGACGCGCTCGCGGCGCTGTACGAGCTGAAGCGGCTGCTGAAAGGCTGATGCTGTTCCACGTTGACGCCCTGTCCGACGTGGCGCCGTAGCGCGTTCTCCTGCTATTCGAAGCGCGCGCTGGCGCGCCCGATGGCCGGAAATTCGACGTCGATCGTCTCTCCCGGAAACGCCTCCGACACGCCCGTCCAGGTGCCCGCGGTGACGACGTCGCCATCGCCGAGCGGGACGCCGCGCTCGATCGCATGGCGCGCGAGCCACGGCAGCAGGAAGAGCAGGTTGCCGAGCGGATGTCCGCCGCGCGTTTCCTTGACCAACTCGCCGTTGCGTCGCACGCGCGCGACGAGCGACGTCCAATCGACGGCGTCGCGGAAGCGGTCCACCGCTGCCGACGACGAGCGCGCCGTGCATGCCGTGATCGGCGAGGCGCAGCGTCGGTCCTGCGTCATCGAGGTTCGCATAACGCGGATCGACCACTTCGATCGTGACGAGCCATTCGCCGATCGCCGCCGCGACGGCTGACGGATCGGCCGCGATGTCGCCGAGCGGCGCGCGCAGCCGAAACGCAATCTCGCCCTCGATCAGGATGCGATTGAACGTTCCCGCGGCGAATGTCGCCGGACTGCGAACGACGTGTTTCGGCGGCAACGGGGCGGCGTTGGGAACCGCGTCGCGGCTCGCCGCGCCGACCTTCCACGCGCGCGGACGCGATGACTGCGAACAAGCCGGCATGCGTCGGCCACTGCCGTGCTGCACGGCGTACGCATCGGCATCGCTGCGCGGCACCGGCAGGCCTTCGACCGGAATCGATCGACGTTCGCGGCGCGCCTCGACCAGCGCATCGCGCAACGGCACGAGATAATCCGGCAACGCGTCCGGCCGCACTTATGCTGCTGCCGCGAGAATCGACATTGCGGCGTCGACGCCGCCGGTGCGATGCGGCACGTTCGCGAGCGCCAGGCCCATTTCGACGCCGGCGAGCGTGCCCATCAGCGTGAGATCGTTGAAATCGCCGAGATGGCCGATGCGGAACACGCGGCCCGCGAGCTTCGACAAGCCGGTGCCGAGCGACATGTCGAAGCGATCGAGCACGATCCGGCGAAATGCATCGGCGTCGTGGCCGTCGGGCATCACGACGGCGGTCAGCGAATTGCTGTATTCGTCGGGATTGGCGCACAGGATTTCGAGGCCCCACGCGCGCACGGCGGCGCGTGTCGCGTCGCCGTGCCGCGCATGGCGCGCGAACACCGCGGGCAATCCCTCTTCGAGCAACTGGTCGAGCGCGGCATCGAGCCCGTACAGCAGGTTCGTCGCCGGCGTCCACGGCCAGTAGCCGTTCTTGTTCGCCGCGATGATCTCGTCCCAGGCCCAGTACGCGCGCGGCAGCGTCGCGCGCTTCGACGCGGCGCGCGCCTTGGCGCTCACCGCGTTGAACGACAGGCCGGGCGGCAGCATCAGGCCCTTCTGCGAGCCTGCGACCGTGACGTCGACGCCCCATTCGTCGTGCCGATAATCGATCGATCCCAGCGACGAAATCGTGTCGACGAGCAGCAGCGCCGGATGCCCGGCGCGATCGATCGCCCGTCGCACGCCGGGAATGTCGCTGACGACACCCGTCGACGTCTCGTTGTGGACGACGCACACGGCCTTGATCGCATGCGCGCGATCGTCGGCAAGCCGCGCGTGGATGGCATCGATGTCGGCGCCGTGACGCCAATCGCCGGGAAGAAACTCGGGCTTCAGCGCGAGACGCTCGGCGAGCCGCTTCCACAGCAGCGCGAAATGCCCGGTCTCCGCCATCAGCACCGTATCGCCGGGCGACAGCGTGTTGACGAGCGCCGCCTCCCACGCGCCGGTGCCCGAAGCCGCGTAGATCACCACGGGCTCGCGCGTCTGGAAGACCGAACCGATGCGCCCGAGTATCGACAGGCCGAGCTGCGCGAACTCCGGCCCGCGATGGTCGATCGTCGGATGATCGATCGCGCGCAGCACGCGATCGGGCACGTTGGTGGGACCGGGAATCTGCAGGAAATGCCGGCCGGACGGGTGATTGTCGTAGCGGATCATGCGTGCGCGCGAACTCGGTCGCAGTCAGTGGTGATGGCCGTGCGCGCCGTGAACGTGGCCGTGCGTGATTTCATCCAGCGTCGCCGGTCGTATGTCGAGCACCTTGCAATCGAAACGCAGGCGCTGGCCCGCGAGCTCGTGATTGCCGTCGAGCACGGCCTTGCCGTCGGCGATGTCGGTGATGCGCCAGACGACTTCGTTGCCGTCCTGCTCGGCGACGAGCTGGCCGCCCACCGCGATGTCCGGCGGCAACTGGTCGACCGGCTCGACGCGCATCAATTCGGCGTCGTAATCGCCGAACGCATCGTCCGGCTCGAGCGTCACCGACACCGAATCACCGACCTCCTTGTGCTCGAGCGCGGCCTCGACCTTCGGAAAGATGCCGGAATGCCCGCCGTGGAGGTACGTCACCGGCTCGTCGGTTTTCTCGATCAGGCGATTGGTCGCATCGTAGAGCTGGAACGACAGCGTGACGACGGTGTTCGCGAAAACGTTCATGACGAAAATGAGCGGATGAAGGCGATGGTGGACGCCCCGCGGAACGCAGGCGGTTGATTCCGGAAAGGGAATTGCATTGTACCAATCCGGTTCACGCGCACATTCCCCGCCCCGACGCCGACGCTCGCTATACTCGGCGCATGGCGGACGTGGACACGCGGCGGTTGCTGGGCGGCCGGACGACCGCCGCGTTCATGCACCGGTACTGGCACAAGGATGCGCTGCTCGTCCGGTGCGCGATGCCGGACTTCTCCGCGTTCATCAGTCGCGACGAGCTCTTTGCGCTCGCGCGCGCGACGACGTCTCGTCACGGCTCGTGCAGCGCGCCCGCGGTCGGTACACGCTCGCCGAGGGCCCGTTTCGCATCGCGGAACTGCGGCGATTGCCGGCGCGCAACTGGACGCTGCTGGTGCAGGGCGTGAACCTGCACAGCGACGCCGCCGACGCGCTGCTGCGCCGCTTCGCGTTCATTCCGTTCGCGCGCCTCGACGACTTGATGGTGAGCTACGCGGCGCCCGGCGGCGGCGTCGGCCCGCATGCCGATTCCTACGACGTGTTCCTGCTGCAGGCGCTCGGCCGGCGACGGTGGCGCTACGGCCGGCAGGACGATCTGCGGCTGCGACCCGGCGTCGCCGCTGAAAATCCTCGCGCGCTTCACGCCGCAGCACGAGGCGACGCTCGTCCCCGGCGACATGCTGTACCTGCCGCCCGACTTCGCGCACGACGGCATCGCGATCGACGAGTGCATCACGTGCTCGATCGGCTTTCGCGCACCGCTGTCATCAGGAGCTTGCCGAAGCGTTCCTCGATCATCTTCGCGATGCGATCGACGTGCCGGGTCGCTACGCCGATCCCGATCTGCGCCCGGCACGTGCGGCGGCGCACATCGATGCGAAGATGCGCCGGCGTGTCGCGCGAACGATCGCGCAGATTCGCTGGAATCCGGAGGACGTCGCGCGTTTTCTCGGTCGCTACCTGACCGAGCCCAAGCCCGAGGTCGTGTTCCGGCCGGGACGCCGGGCGACACGCGAGCGGTTTTTGCGCCGCATCGTCGCGCGACGGCGTGCGGCTCGACCGGCGCACGCAACTCCTTTACGATGATGCGCGCTACTACCTGAACGGCGAGGACGTGCCGCTGCCCGCGACCGACCGCGCGGAACTGCGCCGGCTCGCCGATCGGCGATGCGTTGACGCCGAAGGAATGCGCCGCGCTATCGGCGCAGATGATCGACTTGCTCCATGACTGGCACCGCCATGGGTTCCTCGCCGACGCCGCCTGAACCCGTTCCACCTCCGCCCGGACTGCCGCGCGAGGAGCGCCTCGACGGCATCGCCGCGCTCGTTCGTGCGCAGGACGAGGCGATCGCGCTCGCGAGGCGCCACGTCAAGGTCTTCGACATCGACCTGTCGTGGGGCGGCTGGAACACGCCGGCGCGCTGTGATGCGCTGTCCTCGTATCTGCGGCGCATGCCCGGCGCCCGTCTCGACATCATCGTGCACGACACGCGCTGGATCGAATCGTCGGGCGGAAGGCTCAGCGTGCTGCTGTTGCGCCACGCGCACGCGATGAAGGTTTACCGCACCGGAAACGCCGCCCGCGCGGCGATGAATCCGCTGCTGATTGTCGATGACACGCACTTCGTGCACCGGTACCACGTCGGGCGCACCGGCGGGACGTTGTCGATCGGCGATCCCGAGCGCGCGAAGCCGCTCGTCGATCGCTTCGACGAGATCTGGGCGACGGGCGAGCCGGGCGTGACGGGGACGGTGCTCGGCCTCTGAAAATCGGTGTCGGAGGTGTAATTCGCGATCAGCAGCGCGCCTTGCCGTCGCGCTCATCGCGAATTACACCTCCGACACCGATTTTCGATCCGATCAACGCATCACGGTAACGGAACGCCGATGCGCCGTCCCACTTCGCGGTAATGCTCGATGACGTCGCCGAGGTCGCGGCGGAAGCGGTCCTTGTCGAGCTTCTCGCCGGTGCGTCGCATCCCACAGCCGGCAGCCGTCGGGCGTGAACTCGTCGCCGAGCACGAGCGCGCCCGCGAGGTCGTCGAGCGGATGGCCGAACTCGAGCTTGTAATCGACGAGGTCGATGCCGGCCGCGACGAACAGCGGCTTCAGCACGGCATTGACGCGATGCGTCAGCGCTTTCATCTGCGCGATCTCGCCGGCGGTGGCCCACCTGAGCACGCGGATGTGGTCGTCGTTGACGAGCGGATCGTGCAGCGCGTCGCTCTTCAGGAAGAATTCGAAGATCGGCTCCGGCAGCCGCGGCCCTCCTCGATGCCGTAGCGCTTGGCCATCGAGCCGGCGCAGACGTTGCGCACGACGCACTCGACCGGAATCATCTTCATCGCCTTGACCAGCGACTCGCGCTCGTTCAGCAGCGACACGAAGTGCGTCGCGAATGCCGGCATCGGCGAGCTTGCCCATGACGAACGCGTTGATGCGGTTGTTCGTCTCGCCCTTGCCGTCGAGCTTCGCGAGCTTCGCGCCGTCGAACGCCGAGACGTCGTCGCGATAGTGCATGACGAGTCGCTGCGGATCGTCGGTCGCGTAGACCGTCTTCGCCTTGCCCCGGTATAGCTCCTGCCGCTTGTCCATGATGAGTCCCTCGCTTTGCGGAATGGCTACAGATCGCGCCAGGCGAAGCCGTCGTGCTGGTCGGCGATGCCGATCCAGTCCGGCGTGCAGTTGAGCGCGCCGCGCGAGCGCCGCGCGCGCCTTGTCCGGCGTGTTGTTCTGCTGCGACAGATGCGCGGCGATGATGTGCTGCAGCCGCGACGTGTCGAGCGCCGCGAGCAGCTCGGCGGCGGCCTCGTTGTGCAGATGCCCGAGCCGGCTCGCGATGCGCTGCTTCAGCGGCCACGGATAGTCGCCGTCCGCCAGCATGTCGAGATCGTGGTTGCATTCGAGCACGAGCGCATCGCAACCGGTCAGGCTCGCCTCGACGTAGCGCGTCGTCGATGCCGATGTCGGTCAGCACGCCGAGCCGATGGTCGCCGTCGCCGACGACGAACTGCACCGGCTCGCGCGCATCGTGCGGCACCGGGAACGGCCGCACTTCGAGCATGCCGATCGCGAATGCGTCGTGGCTGTCGAAGCCGAAGATGCGCTCCATGCCGGGCGAAGCGCTCGCCGGCCATCTCGAGCGTGCCGAACGTGAGCCAGACGGGAATGTGGTAGCGCGCCGAGAACGCCGCCACGCCGCCGATGTGGTCGGCGTGCTCGTGCGTGACGAGGATCGCGCTCGAGCGAGTCCGGCGCGATGCCGAGCGCGCAGCAGGCGCGCGACGGTGTCGCGCACGCGGAAACCGCAATCGATCAGGACGCGGGTGTCACCGACTTCGACGACGAGCGCGTTGCCTTCGCTGCCGCTGCCGAGGGAAGCGAAGCGCATCAGCGGCCGGCGGCGCCGGGCTACTTGAGCTGGTCGCGCAGCAGCGCCAGGATCGTCTCGCTGGTCTGCGAGCGATCGGGTTCGCCCTTGGGATCCTGCACGCTCACGATGCTTTGCGGCGCGGTCTCGACGACCTTGATCCGGTACTGCTCGGGCTTGTCCTTCTCGTCGTCCTTCCAGAACATCAGCTTCGAGAGGAAGCCCTTCTCGCGGTCCTTCCGCGCCATGTCGGCGTCCGGATCGGCGAAGCGCACGAAGTAGAGTGCCGGTCGAGCGATCGCGATCGACGACGGTGAAGCCGGTGCGGTCGAGTGCCAGGCCGACGCGGCGCCACGCGCGGTCGAATGGATCGTCGACGATCAGCTTCGAGAAGCCATCGACCTTTCTCGAGCCGCGCATGCTTGGGCGCGTTGGCGGCGGCCGCGGGCGTGACGCGCCGCTTCGGCGACGCGTCTCCGGCGCGCCGAAGCGCATCATCAGCCGCGACAGCATCTCCGCCTCGAGCCCCGGATTCGGGCGGCATCACCGCCCACGCGAAGCCGGCGCCCTGAACATTGTCGATCTTCGTCGTCGGCATCTGCTCCATGCCGCGATGCGAGACGTAGATCTCGACGGTGCCGGGCTCGGTGCCGCGCTCGATCCGCGTGCGGAACTTGTCGCGCTTGTACGTCGAGTAGAACACGTCGATGTACTTGCCGATGTACTTGCGGAACAGGTCGTTCGGAACCTCGGCGCGATTCTCGGCCCAGTCGGTTTCCATGACGCCGACCGCGGGTTGCTCGCTCGCGATCACGAATCCGTTGTCCGTCCAGAACTTGCGCACCGTCGACCACGCCTGCTCCGGCGTCGCCTTGACGACGAGCCAGCGCTCGGTGCCGGCGCGCGCGATGTGCGCGTCGGCGTTCGTGGGCAGCAGGTCGGATTGCTTCGGCCGCGCGGCGTTCTGCGCGGCGAGCCCGGACGCCGTCGTGACCGTGTAGCGATCGTCGTATTGCGGCGTCGTCAGGTCGGGCGGCAGCTCGAGCGACGGCGCGGTGCTCGCGGACTTGTAATCGATGCGCTTGCCGAGCGGACCGATTCCGAGCGATTCGCAGCCGGTGAGCGACAGGAGTGCAACGACGTGCGAGCGCCGCGAGGCGCGCGCCGGAAATCGAAAGTACGTTCATCAGGAGTAGGCCTTCAACACCGGCTGAGCGATGCAGCCCGCTTCGCGCAGCGCGGCGCGGACCACATCGTGGTATCGCGGCGACAGCGGCGTAAGCGGCAGCCGCAATTCGTTGTGGATGAAGCCCATCTCGGCCAGCGCCCATTTGACCGGGATCGGATTCGCCTCGACGAAAAGCCGCGCGTGCAGGTTCAGCGAGCCTGCGCGTTCAGCCGGCGCGCCGCGGCGACGTCGCCGCCGCAGCGCCGCGGCGCACACCTCCGACACCTGCCTCGGCGCGACGTTCGCCGTCACCGAGACGACGCCGTTGCCGCCGAGCAGCATGAACGCGAGCGCCGTGTCGTCGTTGCCCGAGTAAAGCGCGAACTCGCGTGCCCGCCGGCAGCCGGTTGCGCAGGTCGACGAGACGAACGAGATCGGAGGTCGCATCCTTGAGTCCCGACGATGCCCGGAATCTCGGCGAGCCGCAGCAGCGTGTCGTTGGCGAGATCGGCGACGGTGCGGCTCGGCACGTTGTACAGGATCAGCGGCAGATCGACGGTTTCGGCGATCGTCCGGAAATGCCGGTACAGCCCTTCCTGCGTCGGCTTGTTGTAGTACGGCACGACCGACAGGCACGCCGATGCGCCGGCGCCTTTCGCGAAGCGCGTCAGCGCGATCGCTTCCGCGGTCGAATTGCCGCCGGTGCCGGCGATGACCGGGATGCGGCCCGCGGCATGGTCGATCGCCGATCTGGATGAGCCGGCAATGCTCGTCGACGTCGACGGTGGGCGACTCGCCCGTCGTGCCGACGATGACGATGCCGGCGGTGCCGTTGGCGACGTGGAAGTCGATCAGCCGCGCGAGCGCCGGCGAGATCGAGCGCGCCGCCCGGGTGCATCGGCGTCACGATCGCGACGAGACTGCCTGAAAGCATGAACCGTTTCCTGGAAAAGCGGGAATTCTACCCGATTCGCCTGCGGCGACGTGCGCCGTTCGCCCGCGGCACGCCGGCGCTCGCGCCGACGCCGTATGCCGAGGTCGGCAGCGGCGGCGGCCAGGCGCGCGCGCGGCCGACCGCGGCGAGGCGCTGCACGACCGCCGGACGCGTCGCCGTCGATGCGCCCCTGCTCGAACGCGACGATCGTCAGCCGCTCGCGCGCGCGATCGAGCAGCTCGCTCTCGCGCAGCAGGAACGCCGGATTCGACGGGCGGCCGAACGCTTCGTTGCCGCGCGCGAACGTCTCGTAGAGCAGCGCGCCGTCGGGCGCGAGTGCGGCGAGCAGTTGCGGAAGCAGCGGGCGATGCAGGTAGTTGACGACGACGATCGCATCGAAGCGCTGCGTCCGCGAACGGCCACGCGCCCGCCTTCGAGATCGGCGACGCGCGTCGTCGACGCCGGGCGACGCCGGCGAGCGCCGCCAGCGCATCGGCGTCGCGGTCGACCGCGAGCGACGTGCGCGCCGCGTGCCGCGAAGAAGCGCGCATGGCGTCCGCGGCCGGCGGCGACGTCGAGCACGCGCGCGCCGGCGGGAACGAGATGCGCGAAGCGCTCGATCCATGCGGACGGCGCGAGTGCCATGTGCGATCGCGTATCGGCGTGTTCAATGCGTGGCGCTGCGCTCGGCGTGGCGTCGCGAGCGTCCGGCGCCGCTGTCACGTCGCGCGGCCGGCCTCGTCGGCGCAGCCAGCGCAGGAACGCGGCGACGTCGTCGCGCTCGCGCGGCGCGCGGCGCCGCGAGCGCGAAGTAGCTGCGCGCCGAATCGTATTTGCTGCGCGAACGGCGCGACGAGGCGGCCGTCGCGCAAGTGCTCGGCGATCATCGGCAGCCGGCCGAGCGCGACGCCCTGCCCGCCGACGGCCGCCTGCATCACCTGGTCGTAGATGCGAAACCGCAGCGCGCCGGCGGGCTTCAATCCCGGCTGCGCCGTTGGACGTGAGCCAGCTGCGCCAGTCGAGCCACGGCGTGCGGCCCTCCGGATCGTCGAGATGCAGCAGCACGTGCCTCGTGAGATCGGCCGGCGCGCGCAGCGGCGACGCGCCGCGCGCGATCTTCGGGCTCGCGACCGGCGTCATCCGTTCGCCGAACAGGCGCACGGCGTTTTCCGGCGCCGCGGAATCGGGCAGGTAGCGCACGGCGATGTCGACGTCGCCGCGCGCGAGATCGACGACGCGATCGTCCGCGGAGACGTAGACCTCGACGTCCGGGTGGCGCGCGCGAAATGTCGCGAGGCGCGGGATGATCCACAGCGACGCGAACGACACCGTCGTCGACAGCGTGAGGCCCGGCGAGCGCGTCGCGCCGCGCAGCCGCGTCGGTGGCCGCGGCGAGCGATTCGAGCGCTTCGGTCACGTCGCGATGGAACGCGGCGCCGGCCGGCGTCAGCGCCAGCGCGCGATGCCGGCGCTCGAACAGCGCGACGCCGAGCGCATCCTCGAGCGCCTTGATCTGCCGCGACAGCGCCGATTGCGTGACGAAACAGCTCCTGCGCAGCGAGCGTGAACGACAGCCGCCGCCCCGCGGCCTCGAACCCGCGCAGGAAGTCGAGCGACGGCAGCGCGCGCAACGTCTTATGCATGCGCTCCATGCATGCGATCCATTCGAATTGAGCGTTTGAGCGAGCGGCCTGCGCGTCGTCACAATGATCCTTCATCGAGGCGGAGCGGCACCGCGCTGCGATCCGGCGACCTCGAATGCATCTGCACGCATTCTACGGAGGTTTGTCATGGCCTGCTTCGAATCCGGAACCGTCATCAGTCTCTGGCACCGCGAAGCGATCACGCTGCCCGACGTTCGCGGCGCAACGCTGCGCGTCACGCAGGGCACGCTCTGGCTGACGCAGGAGCACGAGCGCCACGACATCGTGCTGCGGCCCGGCGACAACTGGGTCGTCGAGTACGAACGGCAACACGGTCGTCGAAGCGCAGAACGACGCGGTGTTCTGCATCGTCGGGCGCCAAGGCGCAGCGCTGAAGCTGCCGGTGCGCGAGAAGCGCGAGCCGGCGTCCTCGCCACGCTGGCGGCGTTTTTCGGCCCGCCGCCGCGCCAGATCCCGTACGTGTGACTCGCGCAAGGCGACAAGCAGGGTCAGACTAGGTCAGACTCGACTTTTCGCAACGCGTCGTCCCTTCGGCCCCTTGTTTCGCGAAAAGTCGAGTCTGACCCTGCTTGGCGGAACGTTCCCCGGCTACTTCGCGCTCGTGATGGCGACCGGGATCGTTTCGCTCGCGATGGACGATCAGGGATATGTCGCCATCGCGCGGGCGCTGTTCGCGGTCAACATCGGCGCGTACGCGCTGCTGTGGATCGCGGGCTGTGCGCGCATCGCGCACGCGCCGCGCGCGGTCGCGTACGAGCTCGGCAACCATGTCGGCGGCCCGGCGTTCCTGACGATCGTTGCGGGTACCTGCGTGCTCGGCGTCCAGTGCGTGCAACTCGCCGGCGCGCGCTTCGCGGCGAGCGCGCTATGGGTGCTGGCACTCGTGCTGTGGCTGGCGCTCATCTATGCGTTCTTCGCCGCCGTTACGGTCATCGAGCCGAAGCCGCGGCTCGAGCAGGGACTCGATGGCTCGTGGCTGCTGGCGACGGTTGCCACCGAATCGATCGCCGTGCTCGGCACGATCGTCGCCGCGCAATTTCCGAGACCGGACATCGTCGTCTTCGCCTGCCTCGCCTTCTTTCTCGCCGGCGCGATGCTCTACATCCTCGTGATCGGGCTGATCTTCTTCCGCTGGACCTTCCGCCCGATGGACGTCCATACGCTGACGCCGACCTACTGGATCAACATGGGCGCAGTGGCGATCACGACGCTCGCCGGCGCGCGTCTGGAGGCGAGCGCGCCCGATTATGCGTTCGTCGCCGGCATCGAGCATTTTCTCGCGGGCTTTACGCTGTTCTTCTGGGCGACCGGCTCGTGGTGGGTTCCGCTTCTCGTCGCCGTATTCGCATGGCGACACCTGCATCAGCGCGTGCCGATACGCTATGACCCGCAGTACTGGTCGCTCGTGTTCCCGCTGGGAATGTACAGCGTCGCGACGCACGCGTACGCAGAGGCCAGCGGGCTCGCATTTCTTGACCCGCTCGCCCGAATCGCCGGCGACATTTCGCTCGTCGCGTGGCTGTTGGCGATGCTCGGCCTGGCGCGCCGGCTGCTGCAACGGCGCACGGAAACGTCGGCCGTTCGCTGACAGCGATTCCGCGCGTACCTCGCCGACGAAGCATTTGTTGCCAGAATCGGACGCTCGTCGACGCCGCCGGACGGCATCGGCAGAATGACGCGCCCGTTCGCAAGTCCAACGCCTCCGGGTACGGAATCTGCGTAGCAATCCGTACGCAATCATCTCTGGCGGAGGAAATCATGACCACGCTTGTTGCACGGCGCCAACAGCCGAACGCATCGACTGGGGCATCGCCATCCTCGCCGGCATCGTCGCGATGATCGTGTTCGCCGTCATCGAAATGGCATTCTCGTGGGCCATGCGCGGCACGTCGCCGTGGACACCGCTCGTCGATCTTCGGCACGGTGACGCTGCACGCGGTCGTGCCGCTCGGCGCCGGTCGGCGGCGGCCCGAGGACGGCGGCCGTCGGCGCTGCGCTGCTGCTCGCGCTCGGCGCGCTGTCGGGCATCATCCTCGCGGTCCTCGTGAACCGGGTCGGCACGGCGACTGCCGCGATCGTCGGTGTCGTGTTCGGCATCGCGATGTACGCGGTCGACATGTACGGCGTCGCGCGAATTTTCCCGTCGCTCGCCGGTCTGCGCGACTGGATGAGCGCGCTCGCCTACGTGATCCAGGGCGCGCTGACGGCGGCGCTCTACAAGGTGATGACGCGCGATGTCGACGACGGTGATGCCGGAGGGCACCGGGCACGACCTGCGCGATCTGCGCAACGTCCGGCTCGTGTAGCGCGCCACCGTCAGGCCGCGGCCGGTTCCGCCGCGGCGCCTTTCTTCTCGAACACGATGCGCCCGTTCTTCTCGCGAACGTGAATCGTGTCGCCGGCGGCGAATGCGCCGGACAGGATTTCCTTCGCGAGCGGATTCTCGATCTGCTGCTGGATCGCGCGCTTCAGCGGCCGCGCGCCGTAGACCGGATCGAAGCCCGCTTCCGCCACGACGCTCGAGCGCAGCCTCGGTCGACGTCGAGCCGGATATCGAGCTTCGCGAGCCGCTGCTCGAGCCCGCGCAACTGGATGCGCGCGATGCTCGCGATCTGCTCCTGGGCGAGCGGATGGAACACGACGATCTCGTCGATCCGGTTCACGAACTCGGGCCGGAAAGTGCGCCTTCACCTCGGCCATCACCGCGATCTTGATCAGCTCGGGATCGGCGTCGTCGTCGGTCATCTGCTGGATCTTGTGCGACGCGAGGTTCGACGTCATCACGATCACCGTGTTGCGGAAGTCGACCGTGCGGCCCTGCCCGTCGGTCAGGCGGCCGTCGTCGAGCACCTGCAGCAGCACGTTGAACACGTCCGGGTGCGCCTTCTCGATCTCGTCGAACAGGATCACCGAGTACGGCTTGCGGCGCACCGCCTCCGTGAGGTAGCCGCCCTCCTCGTAGCCGACGTAGCCCGGCGGCGCGCCGATCAGGCGCGCGACCGAGTGCTTCTCCATGAACTCCGACATGTCGATGCGGATCATCGCCTGGTCGGTGTCGAACAGGAATTCGGCGAGCGCCTTGCGTGAGCTCGGTCTTGCCCACGCCGGTCGGACCGAGGAACAGGAACGAGCCGTACGGACGGTTCGGATCGGACAGCCCCGAGCGCGAGCGGCGGATCGCATCGGAGACGAGGCGCACCGCCTCGTCCTGGCCGACCACGCGCTGGTGCAGCCGCGTCTTCCATCTGCAGCAGCTTGTCGCGCTCGCCCTGCATCATCTTCGACACCGGAATGCCGGTCGCGCGCGACACGACCTCGGCGATTTCCTCGGCGCCCACCTGCGTGCGCAGCAGTTGCGGCTTCTTCGCCTGCTCGGCGGCGAGCGTCTTGTCGGCCTTCTTCAGCTGCGCCTCGAGCTGCGGCAGCTTGCCGTACTGCAGCTCGCGACATCTTCTGCCAGTCGCCCTTGCGCTTGGCCTCGTCCATCTGCAGCTTGACCTTGTCGATCTCTTCCTTGATGTGCTGCGCTGCCGGCGACCTGCGCCTTCTCGGCCTGCCACACCTCGTCGAGGTCGGCGTATTCGCGCTCGAGGCGCGCGATCTCCTCCTCGATCGCCGCGAGGCGCTTCTTCGACGCCTCGTCCTTTTCCTTCTTCACCGCCTCGCGCTCGATCTTGAGCTGGATGATGCGGCGGTCGAGCCGGTCCATCGCCTCGGGCTTGGAGTCGATCTCCATCTTGATGCGCGCGGCGGCCTCGTCGATCAGGTCGATCGCCTTGTCGGGCAGGAAGCGGTCGGTGATGTAGCGATGCGAGAGCTCGGCCGCCGCGACGATCGCCGGGATCGGTGATCTCGACGCCGTGGTGGATCTCGTAGCGCTCCTGCAGGCCGCGCAGGATCGCGATCGTCGATTCGACCGACGGCTCGTCGACGAGCACCTTCTGGAAGCGCCGCTCGAGCGCCGCGTCCTTCTCGATGTACTTGCGGTATTCGTCGAGCGTCGTCGCGCCGACGCAGTGCAGCTCGCCGCGCGCGAGCGCGGGCTTCAGCATGTTGCCGGCGTCGATCGCGCCTTCGGCCTTGCCGGCGCCGACCATCGTGTGCAGCTCGTCGATGAAGACGATCGTGCGGCCGGCGTCGGCGGCGATGTCCTTCAGCACCGCCTTCAGGCGCTCCTCGAACTCGCCGCGATACTTGGCGCCGGCGAGCAGCGACGCCATGTCGAGCGACAGCACGCGCTTGTTCTTGAGCGTCTCCGGCACCTCGCCGTTGACGATGCGCTGCGCGAGGCCCTCGACGATCGCCGTCTTGCCGACGCCCGGCTCGCCGATCAGCACCGGATTGTTCTTCGTGCGCCGCTGCAGGATCTGGATCGTGCGGCGGATCTCGTCGTCGCGGCCGATCACCGGATCGAGCTTGCCGTCGCGCGCGCGCTCGGTGAGGTCGATCGTGTACTTGGCGAGCGCCTCGCGCTGGCCTTCGGCTTCCTGCGAATCGACGTTGCCGCCGCCGCGCACGGCCTCGATCGCCGCTTCGAGCGACTTGCGCGTCAGCCCCTGCTCCTTCAGGAGCCGGCCGGTCGTCGCCCTTGTCGTCGGTCGAGCGCGAGCAGGAACAGCTCGCTGGCGATGAACTGGTCGCCGCGCTTGGTCGCTTCCTTGTCGGTGAGGTTGAGCAGGTTGTTGAGGTCGCGCGAGATCGTGATCTCGCCGCCGGTGCCCTCGACCTTCGGCAGGTTGTCGATCGCCGTGCTGCAGCGCCGCCTGCACGCCGGGGCACGTTGACGCCGGCGCGCGCGAGCAGCGATGCCGTGCCGCCGTCCTCCTGCGCGAGGAGCGCGGCGAGCAGGTGCTGCGGCTCGATGAAGCCGTTGTCGTGGCCGAGCGCGAGGCTCTGGGCGTCGGCCAGCGCCTGCTGGAACTTGGTGGTCAGCTTGTCGAAGCGCATGGTCGGGAGCAAATCCGTGTTATTCGATCGGAACATGCAAAAAATGAGGCGATTAGCTGCCGTTTCAAGTCTTCCCATCGATCCGCGGCGCCGGATTCGGACCGCAACGCGGTGTTACCATCGACGCACTGATCGCGCCAGCCCAGCTCGAGCGCTATCCCGCTCGACCGTTGCCGGATGCCGACACCCGATTCCGATCCGAATACGCCTCCGCCCTCGCCGCGGCCGGCGACGTTGCGCCAGGTTGCCGGCGCCGTCTTCTGGAGCTTCTTCGGCGTGCGCAAGGGCGACGCGATGCGCCGCGACGCGGTCACGATCAAGCCGCACCAGGTCATCATCGTCGGCATCCTTTCCGCCGCCGTCCTCGTCGTCGTGCTCCTGATCCTCGTCCGGCTCATCACGCGGAACGCCTGACGGCCACCGTCACCGCGCATGCTGCGAGCCGACAATGCCGGCGAGCGCGTCGGCCGTCAACGCGAGGTCGTCGTCCGTGGTCAGGATGTCGGGGCAAAGCCGCAGATACGGTCCGCGCGCATCGGTGACGATGTGCCGCTGCGCCAGTGCCTCGCACCACTCGCCGCCCGCGAATCGATCGCCGACGACGAAAGCGCCGTGATCGTCCGTCCCGCCGCGCGCGTCGATGCCGCTTGCGCCAGCAGCGCGACGAGGCGGTCGCTGCTGCTCGCAGCGAATAGGCGCGAATGCGCGCCACGACCGAGTGCCAGCGCGAGCTGCTGGCCCGCGCGCGCCTGGTACCAGGTCAGGATCGGCGGCGTCGATTCGAGGAATGCGTCGCCGCCCTCGGCGAACTGCGGCGGATCGGGCCGGCGATAGGCGAACGGCTCGCGCTTCGCGAACCAGCCGATGTCGAGCGTGCGCAGCGACCCGTCGAGATGCCGCGGGTGCACGTACAGGAAGCACGCGCCCGGTCCGCCGCGCAGGTACTTGTAGCTGCCGCCCACGGCAAAGTCGACGTCGAGCGCCGCGACGTCGACAGGCAGCGCGCCGAGCGAGTGATAGACGTCCAGCAGCACGCGGCCCCTTGCGCGCTGCGTGCGCTCGACGATCGCGTCGAGGTCGATCGATCCGCTGCCCGGTATTGAAGACCACCTCCGACACGACGACGAGATCGACGGCTGCGCCGATCGCATCGAGCATGTCGCCGGTGTGAAACCGGCCGCCGTTGCGCGGCGCGACGAGCGCGAGCTCGATGCGGCCGCGGCGCGCGTATTCGCGCAGGATGACGTCGAGCGAGTCGAACTCGCCGCGTGTCGCGACCACGCGGGGACGCTCATCGGCTTCATACGAATTGAGAATCGCGCGCAGGCCCTGTCCGGCGCTCGTCTTCGGGACCACGCAATCGCTGCGCGGGGCGTGCATGAGACGCGCGAGTCGCGCGCGATAAGCGTTCATCTCGGCCATCCATGCATCCCACGCGCCGCCCATATTGGCGTACCACGCGGCAAGGCCTTCGCGCACGTCGGCCTCGATCGCGTCGAGCGGACGGCCGAGGGAATGATTGGCGAGATAGACGCGTTCGGAGCCGGCCGCCCGCGCGCGGGAGAAAAGCGGCGCGACATGCGCTGCGAGCGCGGCTTCGGTCAGCGGACCGTCGCCGAGCGCGGCGACGCGCCTCGATCGACGTCGCACTGGTTCCCGCCTGCGTGCGGCGACGCGGGTCGCGGGTGGCCGCTCACCGCGCGCCGATGACCGTGCGCACGTCGATGAGCTCGGGAAAGAACGAATGCTCGAGCGCGCGGCGCAGGAACGCGACGCCCGACGAGCCGCCGGTGCCCGGCTTGTAGCCGATGATCCGCTCGACCGTCTTCATGTGCCGGAAGCGCCAGAGCTGGAACGCTTCCTCGACGTCGACGAGCTTCTCGCACATGTCGTACGCGTCCCACCATTGCGCGGGATCCTCGTAGATCCGCTGGAATACCGGCACGAGATCCGGATTGCGGACGTACGGCTGCGTCACGTCGCGCTCGAGCGATGCGCGCGGCACACCGCAAGCCGCGCCGGGCGAGATGACGCAGGAACTCGTCGTACAGCGACGGCGCATGGAGCAGCGCGTCGAGCTCGGCGAACGCCTGCGCGTCGTGGCGAAAGACATCGAGAATCGCCGCATTCTTGTTGCCGAGCAGGAATTCGATCGCGCGATACTGCGCCGACTGGAATCCCGACGACGTGCCGAGCGCCGGACGGAATGCCTCGTATTCGGACGGCGTCAGCGTTTCGAGCACCGCCCATTGCTCGAAGAGCTGCTTCTGGATCAGCTTGACGCGCGCGAGAATCTTGAAGCACGGCTCGAGCGCATCGGCGCGCACGTGGGCGATTGCCGCGCGCAGCTCGTGGATCATCAGCTTCATCCACAGCTCCGACACCTGGTGCTGGATGATGAACAGCATCTCGTCGTGCCGCGGCGGCTCGGCATCGCCGCCCGACACCGGCTGCTGCGCATCGAGCAGCCGGTCGAGCCGCAGGTAGCCGCCATACGTCAGGCGATCGCGAAGATCGGTGACGATACCGGGCTCGAGCTCAGCCATGGTTTGCGGGAGAAGCGAAATCGAAACGATGCGCGCGCATGTCTCCGCAGGATTTTACGCTGCCCTGATGGTCGTCGCGCTTTCGCTGTCCGTGACCGGATGCGGCGATCGTGCAGCGAGCGCGCGGCGCATCGCGCTCACCGAGTGCCGGCTGCCGAAGGTGGCGCAGGCGGTGCAATGCGGAACGCTCGACGTGCCCGAAGACCGGCGCCACCCGCAGGGGCGGAGGCTGTCGATCTTCGTCGCCGTGCTGCCGGCCAACACGCTGTCGCCGGCGGCCGATCCGCTCGTGCTGCTTGCGGGCGGCCCCGGCCAGGCCGCCTCGACGCTCGGGCCCTTCGCGCTTCAGCTCGGCTCGATCCGCCGCACGCGCGACATCGTGCTGATCGACCAGCGCGGAACGGGTCACTCGTCGCCGCTCGCCTGTCCCGCGTTCGCGCCCGACGAGCACGCCGAATTCGACACCGACCCGGTGCCGAAATCGCTGCTGTGCGAATGGGAACTCGCGAAAAAAGGCGTCGATGCGTCGCAATACACGACGAGCGCGTGGGTCGATGACCTCGACGAGATGCGCGAAGCGCTCGGCTACCGGCGGGTGAACCTGTGGGGCGGCAGCTATGGCACGCGCGTCGCGCAGGAGTACCTGCGCCGGCATCCCGATCGCGTGCGCAGTGTCGTGCTCGATGGCGTAGCGCCGCCGTCGCTGCGCATTTCATTCGACGTATGGCGCACGCGCGACGATGCGCTCGACGGCGTGATCGAAGCGTGCAAAGCGTCGGCTCCCTGCGTGAAGGCGCATCCCGATCCGGCGGCGACACTGCAGGCGATTCGCCGATCGCTCGAAGGCGGCAAAACCATCACCGTGCGCGATCCGCGCACCGGCTTGTCACGCGAGATGCACCTCGACTTCGAGACGATCATCGGTGCGCTGCAACCGCTCACATATGCGCCCGAAGCGGCGAGCCTCATTCCGGAGCTGCTCGCGCTCGCGAGAAGCGGCGACTACGCGCCGCTGCTTGCCGCGTCGCTCGTCATCGTCGGCGACCTGCCCGAGCAGTTCAACCCGGCGCTGTTCTACTCGGTGACCTGCGCCGAGGATGTGCCGCGCGTCACGCGCGACGAACGGATGAACGGCGTCGCGGATGGTCGCGTGCGCGCGCTCGCGCGGCGCGCGATCGCCGTCTGCGACCACTGGCCGAAGGGCAGCTATCCGCCGGATTTCACGACACCGGTGCAAAGCGACGTGCCGGTGCTGCTGCTGTCCGGCGGACTCGATCCGGTGACGCCGCCGGCGTACGGCGATGAAGTCGCGAAGGGGCTTCCGAACAGCCGGCATGTCGTTGCCAGCGGCTTCGGGCATATCGTGTCGCCGCACGCGTGCGCGCCGCGGCTCATCGCGGCGTTCGTCGACACCGCGGGATTCGCGACGCTGCCGCAATCCTGCATCGACTTTTTAGAGCACTCGAAGCGTCCGCCGTCCTGGCCCGATCGCCTGGCGCCGCAGCCATGATCGCGCTCGAGCGGCTCGCCAAGGCGTTCGGCAAGCGCCGCGACGTGCATGCGGTGCGCGACGTGACGTTCGACGCGCCGAACGGCGCGATCACCGGTCTGCTCGGTCCCAACGGCGCCGGCAAGACGACGCTGTTGCGAATGATCGCGACGCTCGTCGTCCCGGACGCCGGCCAGGCGCAGGTCGACGGCCTCGACGCTGTCGCCGACCGCTACGCGGTGCGCGCGCGCATCGGCGTGCTGTCGGACGCGCGCGGACTCTACGCGCGCCTGACCGCGCGCGAGAACGTGCGCTATTACGGCGCGCTGCACGGCCTTTCCGGTGCGCCGCTCGAGCAGCGCATCGACGCGCTGTTCGCGACGCTCGGCCTCTCTCCGATCGCCGATCGGCGCGTCGCGGGGTTTTCGCAAGGCGAACGGATGAAGGTCGCGATCGCGCGCGCGCTCGTCCACGACCCCGACACGATCCTGCTCGACGAACCGACGAACGGCCTCGACATCATGAGCGTGCGGATGCTGCGCACCGAGTTGCGGGCGCTGCGCGCGCAGGGCAAGTGCCTGCTCTTCTCGTCGCACGTGATGCAGGAAGTCGCGGCGCTGTGCGACCGCATCGTCGTGCTGTCGCAGGGGCGCGTCGTCGCGGAAGGCACCGCGTCCGAGCTCATCGCCCGCGCCGGAACGAGCGGCCTCGAAGATGCGTTCGTCGCGCTGCTCGGGTCGGACGAGGGCCTCGCGGCATGACGACTTCCGTCGGCGCGGCACTCGCGCGCACGACCGCGATCCTGCGCAAGGAGCTGCTCGACACGTTGCGCGACCGGCGCACGGGAACGGTCACGCTGCTGTCGGCGATCCTCGCCGGGCCCATCTTCCTGCTGCTGATCTTCAACCTGATGGCGAGCCAGGCCGAGCACGCGCGCGAAATGACGTTGCCGGTCATCGGCGCCGAATATGCGCCGGCCGTCGTCGCATTCCTGCAGCGGCAACAGGTCAGCGTCACGAAAGCGCCCGCCGATTACGACGCGCAGATCCGGCGCGGCGATCTCGACGTCGTGCTCGTCATCGATGCCTCGTTCGGCAAGGACGTCGAGCAGGGCAAGCCCGGCACCGTACAGCTCGTGTTCGACCGCTCGCGCGATCGCGCGCGCCCTTCGATCGACCAGGCGGAATCGCTTTTGCGCGGCTACAACCGCTTGTGGGGCGACCAGCGGCTGATGCTGCGCGGTGTGCACGACCAGCGTCGCGAATCCGCTGCTGCATCGAGACGGCCGACCTCGCCACGCCGCAACAATCGGGCGCGCTCGTGCTGTTTCTCGTCGCGTATTACGGACTGTTCGCATCGGTGATGGGCGGCATGGCGGTGGCGCTCGACACGACGGCCGGCGAGCGCGAGCGCCAGTCGCTCGAGCCGCTGCTGATGACGCCCGCGCGGCCGGCGGAGATCGTCATCGGCAAGTGGCTTGCGGTGTGCGCGTTCGATGCGCTGGTCGTGCACGCTGACGCTGACCGGCTTCTACCTGACGCTTGCGTTCGCGCCGCTGCCGCCGGTGGGCGTGCCGTTCCTGTTCGGGTCGCGCGAATTCGGCCGCTTCCTGCTCGTGCTGGTGCCGATGATGCTGATGCTGCCGGCGATCCTGCTCTACGTCGGCAGCCGCGCGCGCGCCTACAAGGAGGCGCAGGCGAACGTCTCGGTGCTGCTGTTCGTCGTGTCGCTGATTCCGCTGGTGCAGCTCTTCATGCAGCGCAAGGAGCCCGGCTGGCTGATGCTCGTGCCCGGTGTCGGCGCAGTATTCGCTGCTCAACACGTCGCTGCGCGGCGAAGCGCCGGCGCTCGCGCAGCTTGCGCTGTCGTGGCTCGCGCCGGCGGCGCTGATCGTCATCGCGCTCGTCGCGGTCGCGCGGCGCTTGTCGCGGGAATCGATCCTGAGCGGGAAATAGGCGTTTGAGAATCGTACGCCAGCGCATCGCGCGGACTCGATCCGCCTCTTGCCCGTTGCGTCCCTCCTTCGCGTCTTTCACCCCTCATCGCGCAGCCACGCCGGCAAATCCCGCGCCCCATGGAGCACGCGCCACACATCCACGTGGTCGGCGTGTTCGATGTAGAAGATGAGATAGGGGAACCGCTTGACCGGCCAGAAACGCAAACCGGCGAGCTTGAGCTGCGCCGCATAGCGTGGCGAACCGCTGGCCGGATGCGCCGTGACGTGGCGCAATGCGGATTCGATTGCTTCGGCCCACTTGGCAGCCAGCGGACCGCCGCCCTCGCGTCGGTAGTTCTGGATTGCTTCGTCGATGTCGCGCTACGGCTAGCGGACGCAGGACGACGGGCTTGCCGGTCACCCCGCCGTCCGCCGCCTGGCCTTGGCTCGCAGCTCCGCGAACCAGGCATCATCGATCCGCTTGCCGGGACCGGAATTCGCGCCGTCCAGCAGCATCTGGCGCAACTGCTCGATGTCGCGTTGCTTGCGGATCAGGTCGCGCAAGTATTCGCTGGTCGACGCATATCCGTGCGCAGCGACTTGCTGATCGACGAATGCCTTCAGTTCATCGGGGAGAGAGACGTTCATGGTGGTCATGGGTCGATGGTAGTGTCGATGGCAAAGTTTGGCAAGAACCCGATCACTATGCCAAAATCGGGCGTGGCCAAAGCTCATTCCCGCGACACGCCCGCGCCCGGCGCGCCCGCCGACATGATGGACACGCGCGAAGTCGCCGCGTATCTGCGGCTCAAGGAGCGGCGCATCTACGACCTCGTGCGCCAGCGCGCGATACCGCACGTGCGCGCGACCGGCAAGCTGCTGTTCCCGCGCGCGCAGGTCGACGCCTGGATTGCCGCGAAGGGCGAAGCGCCCGCCGCCCCGGCGCGCGCGCGACCCGCGATCATCGCCGGCAGCCACGACCCGCTCCTCGAATGGTCGGTGCGCGAATCGCGCTGCGGCCTGGCCATCCTCGCGACCGGCAGCCGGGCCGGCGTAGATGCGCTGGCGCGTGGCGAAGCGACGGCCGCCGCCGCGCATTGGCTCGACGAGGCGAGCGGCGAGTTCAACGTGCCTCTCGTGCGCACGATGCTGGCAGGCGCCGGGATCGTCGTGCTCGAATGGGCGCGGACGCACGCAAGGCCTGCTGCTGCGCCACGGAAACCCGCATCGGGTTCGCAAAATCGCGGACCTGTCGCGCAAGCGCTTGCGCATCGCGACGCGTCAACCGGAAGCCGGCAGTCATCGCCTGTTCCTGCATCTGCTTGCGCAAGGCGGCGTCCAACCCGAATCGCTCGACTGGTCGGCACGCGTGGCGCACGCCGAAACCGAGCTCGCGGCGATCATTCGTGACGGACACGCCGACGTCGGACTCGGCATCGAGGCGGCCGCGCGCGCGAACGGGCTTGCCTTCATTCCGCTCGCGACCGAGCGTCTCGACCTGATCGCCTATCGCCGCGACGTGTTCGAGCCGCCGCTGCAGGCGCTGCTCGCCTGGGCGCGCACGCCCGAATTCGCCGCGCAGGCGACGTCGCTCGGCGGCTACAACGTCGCGAATACCGGCCGCGTCGTTTTCAACGCATGAGCGGGCACCGCCTGGGCGCTCCGCTGACTTCGGCATCGCTGCCCGCGCGCCGACGACACGACCCTCCCCTCGAACCTGACGGATTTCACTCAAATGCCCATTCCTCCGTCCGCACAGCTGTGGCGAATCGCGACAGCGCACCTGTTGCCGCGTTGTCTTCATGTCGTCGCCGAGCTGGGCCTTGCCGATGCGCTGGCCGAGACACCGATGACGGCCGAGTCGCTTGCGGCCGCGGCGCACGCGCATCCGGGTTCCGTCGAACGCATGCTTCGCTTGCTCGCCGTGGCCGGGATCTTCGAAGCGCGCGGAGATGCCTGGGCGCATACCGAGCTTTCGCGGTTGCTGCGCAGCGATCATCCGCATTCGATGCGCGCCTTCGTTCGCATGATCGGCGGGCGCGTGAACTGGGCCGCCGCGGGCGAGCTCGAGCACGCCGCGCGCACGGGAGAGCCTGCGATCGGGAAGGTGGCGCCGGGAGGCATCTGGGCCTACCTTGCCGATCAACCCGATGAGGCGCGCGTCTTCGACGAGGCGATGACGGCGAAATCCGGCGCTGAAATCGCCGCACTGCTTCCCGCGTTCGATTTCACGCGTTACGGCGTCATCGCGGACGTGGGCGGGGGCCGCGGTCACATCCTGGCGGCGATACTCGGCGCGGTGCCGAGCGCAAAAGGCATTCTGTTCGATCGTCCGCAGGTACTGGCCAACGTCTCGCCACCGCCAAGGATGACGCTGCAAAGCGGCGATTTCTTCCACGACGCGTTGCCGCAAGCCGACGCGTACATCCTCGGCAACGTTCTGCACGACTGGCCGGACAAGGAAGCCAGCGCGATCTTGCGTTGCGTTCATCGCGCCGCGCCGAAGCACGCCGAGCTCCTCGTGCTCGAATCCGTTTTGCCGGAGGTCCCCGGGCCGCACGTCGCAAAGGTACTCGACATCGTCATGCTGATCATCACCGGCGGCGCCGAGCGCTCGCGGGTCGAATACCAGGCGCTGCTGGCCTCCGGCGGATTCCGCCTGGACCGTATCGTCCCGACTGCGAGCCCCGTGTCCGTGATCGTCGCTGTGCCTGCGTGATGGGCTCGAGCCAGGAAGAGTTGCGTTCCCACCGCGCCGCGAGGAGTCGTCGCGGCTGACGCTGCTTGCGGTCGAAAGAGGACAAGGAAGACGAAACGTGAGCGATATCGACATCGACAAGGTTTTCGCGGGCTCGATCCCCGAGATCTACGACACGCTGCTCGTACCGCTGATTTTCGAGCCCTATGCCGCCGACCTCGCGCGCCGCCTGGCGGAGCAGCCCTTGCACCGTATCCTGGAAATCGCCGCCGGGACCGGCGTGGTGACGCGCGCGATGGCGCGCGCATTGGCGCCGGACGTGAACATCACTGCGACGGACCTCAACCCGCAGATGATCGACCGTGCTCGCGCTGTGTGTACAGCGCGCAACGTCGAATGGCGTGCTGCCGATGCGATGAACCTGCCGTTCGTGGACGGAAGCTTCGACGCTGTCGTGTGCCAATTCGGCGCGATGTTCTTCCCGGACAAGCGGAAGGCGTTCTCCGAAGTGCGACGCGTCCTTCGCGCAGGCGGATCGCTGCTGTTCAACGTGTGGGACCGCATCGAGGAGAACGAATTCGCGGACGTCGTGACGACGTCGCTGCAGACGCTCTTTCCCGAGGACCCGCCGCGGTTCATGCGCCGCACGCCGCACGGCTATTTCGATACCGACGCAGTCCGCAGCGACCTCGCATACGCCGGCTTCACGCGAACGGCGGATATCGTCACGCTGGCGGCGCGAAGCTGCGCCGATTCGCCGCGGGTCCCGGCGATCGCCTACTGCCAGGGAACGCCGCTGCAAAATGAAATCACTGCCCGCGGCCCGACGCGACTTGGCGAAGCGACCGACATGGCGGCGGAGGCGATTGCCCGGCGCTTCGGCCGCGGCGCGGTGGACGCAAAGATCCAGGCGCACGTCATCGTCGTCGAAAGCTGACTTTGAGGCGTGCGCCCGCCGCTTCGAACGAGCGGAACGAACGCTGGTGATCGATCGCCTATGGGGCCACGGGCCGCGCGTCCGTCTGCGGTTCCAGCGGCACGCACGCGTAGCGGCGCGCGTCGAGACGAAACAGTCGCACGGGCGTGCCGTAGAGCCGCTCGATGTTCTCGGCCGTCAGCGCGCGCTCGACGGTGTCGAGCACGAGTGGGCGGCCGTCGGCGAGCAGCAGCGCGCGGTCGGCATGTGCGAGCGCCTGGTCGGGCTCGTGCGTCGAGAACAGGATCGTCATCCCGCGCGCACGCAGCCGATCGAGCTCGCGTCAGCACGCGCACGCGATTGCCGAAGTCGAGATTGGCCGTCGGCTCGTCCAGCAGCAGGATCGATGCGCGCTGCGCGAGCGCGCGCGCGATCATCACGAGCTGACGCTCGCCGCCGGAGATTTCGGTGACCGGGCGATTCGCGAGCGCATCGATCCCAAGCGTTCGCAGCGCGTCGCGCACCGCGCGCGTAGTCGTCCTGCGCCGGCCGCGCGAACGTGCCGATATGCGAGGCGCGCCCCATCAGCACCGCGTCCATCACGCTGAACGCGTACGCCGGCGAATGTTGCTGCGGGACGTACGCGATCGATGCGGCGCGCGCGGCCGCGCGGAGCGACGAGATCGGCACGCCGTCGATTTCCACGCGACCGGCGAGCGCCGGCAGCAGGCCGAGCAGCGTTCGCAGCAGCGTCGTCTTGCCGGCGCCGTTGCCGCCGAGGACCGCGAGCGATTCGCCGGCTGCGAGCGTGAAATCGACGTCGCTGCCGACGCGGCGCGATGCGAAACCCGAAGGCGAGGCCGCGGGCGTCGAGCATCAGGCGACTCGCGTCGCGCGAGCAGCACGAGAAAGAGCGGCGTACCGATGAAGGCGGTAAGAATGCCGGGCGGCACCTCGACGGCCGTCGCTGCGCGAGCAAGCGTATCGATCGCGAGCATGAAGATTGCGCCGAACAGCGCCGACACCGGCAGCAGTCGCGAGAATTCGGGACCCGCGACGAGGCGCGCCATGTGCGGCACGACGAGCCCCACCCAGCCGACGATGCCGCAGACGGCCACGCTCGCGGCGGTGGCGAGCGTCGCCGTCGCGATCACGATCGCCCGCAAGCGCGTCGACGTGCACGCCGAGCGTGTGCGCCTCGTCCTCGGGCAGCGCGAGCAGATTGATGCGCCAGGCCAAGCGGCGAGCAGCGCGATCGCGATCAGGATCGCCGGCGCGACGATCGCCACTTGCCGCCACGTCGAGGCGGCGAGGCTGCCCATCAGCCAGAACGTGATCGCCGGCAACTGGTTGTAGGGATCGGCGAGGAATTTGACGAGCGAAATCGCCGCGCCGCCGAGACTCGCGACGACGACGCCGATCAGGATCGAGCGTCACCACGCGGTCGTGCGCGGCGAGCGCGACGCGAGCGCGTGACGATCGCGACGGCTGACGAGGCCGCCGCCGAACGCGGCAAGCGCGGCGATCGCGAGCGCCGGCGCCCGACGAAGATGGCGAGCACGGCGCCGAGCGCCGCGCCGGACGAAACGCCGAGCGTGTCGGGTGCGACGAGCGGATTGCGAAACAGATGCTGGAACGCGGCGCCCGCCGCGCCGAGCGCCGCGCCCACGAGGCACGCGAGCGCGATGCGTGGCAGGCGAATCTGCCACAGCACCTCGTCCGACATGCGAAGCGAACGCTGTCCCGCGATGCTCCGGTACACGCTGTCGGCGATTTCGGAGGGCGTCAATGCGTAGCGGCCCGACGCCATCGCGAGCAGCGCGAGCATCACGAGCAGCGCGAATCCCCCGGCGAGGAACAGCGACGAACGACGCATGGGCGCGGATTATGCGCCGTGCGCGCGGAACGTCAGCTATCGGTCCCGGCGTTCGGGAAGAACAGCTGCTCGCCGTCGATCTTGTAGCCCGCGATGACGTCCTGTCCATGCGGCGACACGAGCCAGTCGATGAATTTCTGGCCCAGCTCCTTCTTGACGTTCGGATGCTTCGCGGGATTGACGAGCATCACGCCGTACTGGTTGAAGAGCCGCTTGTCGCCTTCGACGACGATCGCGAGGTCGCCGCGATTGTGAAAATTGAGCCACGTGCCGCGGTCGGCGAGGATGTACGCGTCCATCGCCGGCCGCGGTGTTGAGCGCCGGGCCCATGCCCGGAGCCCGTCTCGCGATACCACGGACCCTTCGCCGTCGCGATGTCGACGCCCGCGTCCTTCCAGAGCCGCAGCTCCGCCGCATACGTGCCGCTCTTGTCGGCGCGCGAGACGAACGGCGGCTTCGCGGCGGCGATCGTCTTCAACGCGGCGGCGATGTCCTTGCCGCCCGCGACGTGCGCCGGATCCGCTTGCGGTCCGATCAGGACGAAATCGTTGTACATCACCGGGTAGCGCTTGACGCCGTTGCCTTCGCGCGAGCCATTTGAGCTCGGCCGCCTTGTCGTGCACGAACACGACGTCGGCGTCGCCGCGCCGTCCGATGTCGAGCGCCTGGCCGGTGCCGACGGCGACGACGTGCACGTCGATGCCCGTGTCCTTTTCGAACGCGGGCAGCAGGTAGCCGAACAGTCCCGATTGCTCGGTCGACGTCGTCGACGCGACGACGATGAACGGCTGCTCCGCGTGCGCGCCGATCGGCAACCAGCGAGCACGCGACAAGCGCCATGGCGCCTTGCATCAGCGATTTCATCACAAGCGTTCTCCTTCCAGGAAAGCGCGCGCCGTCGGCCGAGCGCGGTTCGCGAAAAAAGGCCGCGGCTCGGTGTGCTCGGCGACGCGTCCGTCATGCAGCAGGACGATGCTGTCGGCGAGGCGCTTCGCCTGCGCGAGGTGGTGCGTCGTCATCACGATCGTCGTGCCGAGCGCGTGGATGTCGTTCGACGATCGCCTCGACGGCGCGCGTGGACGGCGGATCGAGGCTCGCCGTCGGCTCGTCGAGAAACAGCACTTCGGGCGCGAGCGCCCACGCGCGCGCCAGCGCGAGGCGCTGCTGCTCGCCGCCGGAAAGCACGCGCGCGGGCCGTCCGCGCCATCGCGCGAGGCCCACGCTCGTCAATGCGCTGGTCGACGCGGCGCCGCGCTTCGCGCCCGCGCACGCCGCACAGCGCGAGCGCATGACGCAGGTTGGCCGCGGCGGAGCGGCGCAGCAGCACGGGCCGCTGGAACACCATCGCCTGGCCGCGCGGACGCGTCGCGAAAGCGCCCCAGGTCACGCGGCCCCGCGGTCGGCTCGATCAGCCCGTGCAGCACGCGCAGCAGCGTGCTCTTGCCGGCGCCGTTGGCGCCAGGATGAACGTGCGCGACCGCGGCGCGATCGCGAGGTCGACGCCATCGAGCACGAGCGTCGCGCCGCGCACGACGTCCACGCGCGACGCGACGATCGGCAGCCCTTGCACGCTGATCTCGACGTCACCCAAGGCGCGCCCTCGCCCATTGGCGCGTGACGTGCGCGCCGACGTTCAGCGCCATCACGAGCGTGATCAGCACGACGCCGAGCGCGAGCGCGAGCGGCAGGTCGCCCTTGCTCGTTTCGAGCGCGATCGCCGTCGTCATCACGCGCGTGACGCCGTCGATGTTGCCGCCGACGATGATGACGGCACCGACCTCCGCGGCGGCGCGGCCGAATCCGGCGAGCAGCACGGTCAGCAGCGACCAGCGCGTGTCCCACAGCAGCGTCAGCGTCGATTGCAGCCACGACGGCGTCGAGGCTTTGCAACTGCTCGCGATACTCGGTCCACGCGTCCTCGACCATCTGGCGCGTGAGCGCGGCGATGATCGGGATGATGAGGATCGTCTGCGCGATCACCATCGCCGGCGGCGTGAACAGCAGGCCGAGCTCGCCGAGCGGTCCGGCGCGCGACAGCAGCAGGTAGACGACCAGTCCGACGACGACCGGCGGCAGCCCCATGGCGGCATTCAACGCGACGATGACCGGGCCGCGGCCGGGAAACGGCCGATCGCGATCGCGGCGCCGAGCGGCAGCCCGATCACCGCCGAGCACAGCGTCGACGTGAGGCTGACGGCGAGCGAAAGCCCAACGATCGCGGCAAGACGCGGATCGAGATGCGCGACCATGTGGAGCGCCAGCGCGAAGCTTTGCGAAATGGTGTCCATCGGGACTGCATATTGTGCCGCGGGACTGCAATCTTATGCAATCCTTACATCGGCGACCACTCCGAACGCGAAATTCAAGCCGAGCTCCCGCAGCACCGCGAGCGGCGGCTCGCGCACCGTCTGGCGCGTGCCGAGCCATCCCGCGATCGTCACGGCAAGCGCGCCGCCGACGATGCCGTACAGCCAGACGAGCGGATTCGCGGAGAACGGAATATTGAACACGCGATCGGCGAGCGCCCAGCCGATCGCCGTCGCGCCGGCAGCGCCGAGCAGGCCCGACAAGCGCGCCGAGCAGCAGGAACTCGGCCGCCTGCGCGCTTTGCAACTGCGCGCTGCGACGCGCCGAGCGTGCGCACGATCGCGGCGTCGAGCTTGCGCTCGTCCTGCGTCGACGCGATCGCCGCCTGCAGCACCAGCAGGCCGCCCGCGAGCGTGAACAGGAACACGAACTCGACCGCGCGTGCGACGCGATCGACGATGCCCTGCACCTGGCGCAGGATCTCGCCGACGTCGATCGACAGGATGTTCGGATAGCGCTGCACGAGCCCCGACAGCCACGACGTGTCGCCTTCCGGCGCGCGGAACGCCGCGATGTACGTCGCGGGCAGGTCGTCGAGCGCGCCCGGCGCGAACAGCGCGAAGAAGTTCACGCGGAAGCTGTCCCAGTCGACCTTGCGCAGGCTCGTCACCGGCGCGGTCACCCGGATGCCGCCCGCGTCGAACGTGAGGCGATCGCCGACCTTGACGCCGAGCGTCTGCGCGATGCCCTCCTCGAGCGACATGCCCGCGCCGGCGCCGCGCGCCTGTGTCGACCAGAACCGGCCCTGGACGACGCGATTGCCCGGCGGCAACGCATCGGTCCACGACAGGTTGAACTCGCGCTCGGCGAGTCGGCGCGCGCGCGTGTCGGTGTAGCGCGACGTGTCGAGCGGCGCGCCGTTCACCTCGACCAGCCGTCCGCGCACCATCGGCTTGAACGGCACGTCGGCGTGCAATTGTCGCTGCGAGCCATGCGCGCGCATCGGCGACCTGATCGGGCAGCACGTTCACGAGAAACTGGTTCGGCGCATCGGGCGGCAGGCTCGCGCGCCAGTTGCGCATCAGGTCGCCGCGCACGACGGTCAGCAGCAGCAGCGACATCGAGGCCGAGTGCCAGCGCGCCGATCTGCAGGCTCGACGCGAACGGCGCGACGGCGCAGGTTGGCGAGACCGAAGCGCCACGACACGCCGCGCTGCGGCACGCGCTTCAGCAGCATCAGCAGCAGCCACGCGAGCGCACCGGCGGCGACCAGCAAGCCGCCGACGCCGCCGAGCATGATCGCACGCGGCCTGCGCCTCGTGCGCCTGCCACGCGATCAGAACGGCGACCGTGGCGACGCCGCAACCGTAGGCGAGCACGCCGCCGACGCGCGGACGCGGCAGGTCGCGGCGCAGAACGCGCAGCGGCGGGACGTTCGCGAGCGCGACGAGCGGCGGCAGCGCGAAGCCGAACAGCAGCAGCAATCCGGTCGCGAACGCCGTCAGCGCCGGCGTCGCCGAGGGCCAGCGGCAGCGTTTCGACGAACGCAGCCGACAGCAGTGCGGCGAGCACTTGCTGCCCGATCAGCGCGCCGACGACGCCGATCGCGCCGGCGACGATCCCGAGCACCGCGAACTGAACGACGAAGAGCGCGAGCGTCGTCGCGACCGGCGCGCCGAAGCAGCGGAACATCGCGGCCGCGTCGAGATGCCGGCGCAGGTAGCGCGACGCGGCCAGCGCGACCGCGACCGCCGCCAGCAGCACGGCGACGAGCGCCGCGAGGCCGAGGAACCTCTCGGCGCGTTCGAGCGTCTGCCGCACTTCCGGGCGCAGGTCGCGCACCGTGTCCACGCGCTGTCCGGGCTTGATGCGATCGGCGAGCCACGCACGATAATCGTCGATCCTTCCGCGGCGATTGCGTCCGGCGACCAGCAGGCGCCACGTCGCACGATTGCCGGGCTGCAGCAGATTCGTCGCCGGCACGTCGCGCAGATTGAGCAGCAGCTTCGGCCCCGGCGCGAACGTGAGCCCGGCAATCTCGGGCTCCTGCGCAATGATCGCGGTGACGGTGAGCGTCGCGTCGCCGACGGCCAGCCTGGTGCCGACGCGCGCGCCGATTCGATCGGCGAGCCGCGTGTCGATCCATGCCTCGCCCGGCGCGGGGATGCCCTTGGCCGGTCGGCGCTCGCCGGTACCCGGTACCGGCGAGCATGATCGAGCCGCGCAACGGATAGCCGTCGGATACCGCCTTGACGTCGGTCAGCACGGCGTTCGCATTCGCGATGCCCGACTGCTGCACCATGCTGTTGAAGCGGATGGCCGGCGATGTCGCGAGGCCGAGCGCTTGCGCTTCGTCTGCGTAGTCCTGCGGCAACGGACGATCGCCGACACCATCAGGTCGGCGCCGAGCAGCAGGTTCGCCTGTTGCGCGAGGCCGCTCTTCACGCGGTCGGCGAAGAATCCGACGGTGCCCACGCTCGACACCGCGAGCACGATCGCGGCGATCAGCACGCGCAATTCGCCCGCGCGCCAATCGCGCGCGACGAGCCGCAACGCGAGGCGCAGCGTCTGCATCACGGAAGCGCCATCGCGCGGTCTCTTCGAGGCGGTCTCTTGCGCGCGGTCCGCGGTCATTTCGCGGCGGCCCGCAGCGATGTCGCCGCGATGTGCGTCCCTGCACCGGCGCGCTCGTCGGCCACGAGCCGTCCCGCGGCGAGCGAAAGCCGACGCTCGCAACGGCGCGCGATGTCGACCTCGTGCGTCACGAGCAGAAGCGTCGTCCCGTTCTCGCGATTCAGGCGAAACATCAGGTCGGCGATCTCGATTCCGGTGTTGCCGTCGAGATTGCCGGTGGGCTCGTCGGCCATCAGGATCTTCGGCTCGCCCGCGAACGCGCGCGCGATGGCGACGCGCTGCTGCTCGCCGCCGGACAGTTGCCGCGGATAATGCGTCGTGCGTCGCGCGAGGCCGACGCGTGCAAGCCATTCGCGCGCCCGCGCCGTCGCGTCCGGCGAAGCGGCGAGCTCGAGCGGCAGCATCACGTTTTCGAGCGCCGTCAGCGCGGGCAGCAACTGGAACGACTGGAACACGAAGCCGAGCAAGCGCTGCCGCAGCGCCGCGCATCCATCCTGATCGAGCGTCGACAGCGAAACGCCGTCGAGCACGACGTCGCCGGACGTCGGATCGTCGAGGCCGGCGAGCAACCCGAGCAGCGTCGTCTTGCCCGATCCGCTCGCGCCGACGATCGCGACCGTCTCGCCGGCGGCGATGTCGAACGTGACCGCGTCGAGAATCGTGAGCGGCGCATCACCGCTCTGGACGATCTTGGCAAGGTTTTGCGCGCGAATGATCGGGAGCGGCATGGGGCTTGGATTCTACCTGCGGCATTTAGTGCGCTTGTCCCGCAACCGGACGGCGACGGGGGCTCGGCCATTTCTGCAACGTTACAATGGGATCGGATGAACCGGATTCAACATGTCGTATGCATGCTGCTCGCCTGCGCGATGCTCGCGGCGCCCGCGGCTGCTGCGCAAACGCATCGCCAGTGCTGCTCGTCGTCGGCGATTCGATTTCCGCAGGATACGGGCTTGCCCAAGGGCGCAGGCTGGGTCGATCTGCTGGCGACTCGGCTTACGCAGGACGGGCATCGCGAGCATGTCGTCAATGCGTCGATCTCCGGCGACACGACGGCCGGCGGGCGCGCGCGGCTGCCCGCGCTGCTGCGCGAATATCGTCCGTCCGTCGTCGTCATCGAGCTCGGCGCCAACGATGCGTTGCGCGGCGGCAATCTCGACGCCACCCGCGCGAACCTCGACGCCATGGTGAAAGAATCGCTCGCCGCGCACGCGAAGGTGCTGCTCGTGGGCATGAAAGTGCCGCCGAACTACGGACCGGCGTATTCGCGGCGCTTCGTCTCGTTGTTCGCCGATGTCGCGAAAGCGAACCACCTGCCTGTCGTGCCGTACGCGTTCAACGGCTTCGACGAGGATCTCGCGCAGTTCCAGGCCGACCGCATCCATCCGAACGCCGCGGCGCAGGCGCGCATCCTCGACAACGTCTGGCCGAAGCTCGATCCGCTGCTGTCGCATCGATGACTGCACCGCTGCCGCCCGGTCCGCCGCCGCGTCACGCGAACACGGTGACCGTCGACGAATGCCTGTCGTTCGGCGACCGCATCGACGTTCGCTCGCCGGCCGAATTTGCGGAGGATCACGTGCCCGGCGCGGTGAACCTGCCGGTGCTCGACGACGACGAGCGCGCGCTCGTCGGCACGATGTACGTGAAGGTCTCGGCGTTCGATGCGCGCAAGGCCGGCGCCGCGATCGTCGCGCGCAACATCGCGCGCATCGTCGAAACCCACGTGCGCGACAAGCCGCGCGAATGGACGCCGCTCGTCTATTGCTGGCGCGGCGGGCAGCGCAGCCGCGCGCTGGTGCACGTCCTCGGTGAAATCGGCTTTCGCGCCACGCAGCTCGACGGCGGCTATCGCGCGTACCGCCGGCACGTCGTCGCACTGCTCGCGCAATGGCCGCGGCAATTCGCCTACCGCGTGATCTGCGGCCTCACCGGATCGGGCAAGTCGCGGCTCATCGAGGCGATCGCCGCGGAAGGCGGGCAGGTGCTCGACCTCGAGCGCCTCGCGCGCCATCGCGGCTCGCTGCTCGGCGACATCCCCGGCGAGCCGCAGCCGACGCAGAAGGCGTTCGAGAGCGCGCTCTTCGACGCGTTCGACGCGCCTCGATGCGTCGCGTCCCGTGTATGTCGAATCGGAAAGCCAGCGCATCGGCCGGTTGCAGGTGCCCGAGGCGCTGCTCGATTCGATGCGCGCCGCGCCGTGCATCCGGCTCGACGTCGCGCAGCCGCTGCGCGTCGCGATGCTCGAGGCCGATTACGCGCATCTCGCGCACGACGAGACGCGGCTGCATGCGCAGCTCGCACCGCTCGCGAAGCTCCACGGCAACGCCGTCATTGCCCGGTGGGAAGCGATGATGCAGTCGGGGCAGACCGTCGCAGCTCGCGGCGGAGCTTCTCGACCGGCACTACGATCCGTCGTACGAGCGCGCGATGCTGCGCAATTTCCGCGCTTTACCGCAGTGCCGCCGTGTTGCGCGTCGACGATGCGCGACCGGCGGCCTTTCGCGAGCTCGCGCGGCAACTGCTCGAGCGCACTGCCGCCCCGCGCGCGGCCTGAAGGAGCATCGATGACGCGACTACGCGTTTCGCATCGTCAACGTGTTCGCCGAAGCGCCGCTCGCCGGCAATCCGCTCGCGGTATTCGAGGATGCGCAGGGGCTCGATGACGCGACGATGCAGGCGCTCGCGCTGCAGTTCAACCTGTCGGAGACGACGTTCGTCCTGCCGTCGCAGGCGGCCACCGCGCACGTGCGCATTTTCACGCCGACGTTCGAGATGCCGTTCGCGGGCCATCCGACGCTCGGCACGGCGCACGTCGTGCGCGCGCTCGCGAATGCCGGCGATCGGCTGACGCTGGAAATGCGCGCGGGCATCATTCCCGTCGTCGCCGACGGCGACACCTGGACGCTTCACGGCGAACGCGCCGCGGCATCGTTCGCCCGCGGCGTCGCGCGAGCAGCTCGCGTCGATGCTGGGCCTTTCCGCCGGCGATCTCGACGCGACGGCCGCGCCGCTGTGGGTCGACACCGGCAGCGAGCAATTGATCGTTCCGCTCGCATCGTTTGCCGCCGTGCGCCGCGCGCAGCCGTCGGCGCCGCAGTTGCTTGCGTCCGGCAACAATGGCCAACGCGCGATGGCGTACGTCTTCGCGCGCGAGGGCGACCGCGTTCTCGCCCGCTTCTTCTTTCCGAAGCACGGCGCCGTCATCGAGGATCCGGGCACCGGATCGGCGTGCGCCAACCTGGGTGGCTGGCTGCTCGCGACGGATGCCGCCGCTGCCGCAACGGCTTGCGATCGATCAGGGCGAGGCGGTCGGCCGTCCTTGCCGGCTCGGCCTCGCCGTGGAATCCGATCGGTCGATCCACGTCTCCGGGCGCGTGATCGAGATCGGCCGCGGCACGCTCAGCCTTTAACGGGCCGGTTCCCGTCGTCGGCCGTCCGGCGGGCAACGCCCCGTTACATCTCGTTTCATCCCCGCGACCGCGGATGGTGTCAACTATGCGTTGCGATTGCGCCGTTAGCGTCGGCATCGCCCCGCTCACCCGTCTCTCGATCCGGCCACGATGATGCGGTCACCGCCTTTCATCCGCCATTTCGTCGAGCCTCTCGCGCTCCTGGTCCTGGCGCTTGCCTCGTCGCTCGCGCAGGCGGATGCGACGCAGCGGCTCGACTTCGACGATGCGCGGCATCTGCTGGTGCGCACCGGTTTCGCGCCGACGGTCGCGCGAGGTACGAGCGCTGGAAGGACGCACGCGCGAAGAAGCGGTCGACGCGCTCCTCGCGCGAACGCGCATCCGAGCCGATCGTGCCCTGCCGCCCGCGTGGACAACGGGAGCAACGGCGCCTGAGCGACATTCCGCATCCCGGCATGAGCGCCGACGAGCGCAAGGCGCTGCGCCAGCGCGAACGCGCGCGCATCGAGGAATTGCGCGGCTGGTGGCTCGCCGAAATGCGGGCGACGCCGTCGCCGCTGACCGAGCGCATGACGCTGTTCTGGCACGATCATTTCGCGTCGAGCGAACAGAAGGTCCGCGATGCGCGGCTGATGTACGCGCAGAACGCACTGTTTCGCCGCGAGGCGCTCGGCAACTTTGCCACGCTGCTGCACGCCGTCGCGAAGGACCCGGCGATGCTGATCTGGCTCGACGGCGCGCGCAACCGGCGCGGCGCGCCGAACGAGAACTTCGCGCGCGAAGTGATGGAGCTCTTCACGCTCGGCGAAGGCCATTACGCGCAAGCGGATGTCGCGCAGGCGGCGCGTGCGTTCACCGGCTTCGGCGTCGACCGGGCCACCGGGCAGGCGGTGTTCCGGCCACGATCTGCACGACGACGGCGTCAAGACGATCCTCGGCGCGCGCGGCGATTTCGACATGCGATGGCGTGCTCGACGTCCTGCTGGCGCGCCCGGAGACTGCGACGTTTCTCGTCGACAAGCTGTGGCGCGAATTCGTTTCGCCGCAGCCGGATGCGGCGCGAGGTCGCGCGCATCGCAGGCGATTTCCGCGCGTCGCATTACGCGATCAAGGTCGCGCTGCGCGATCTCCTGTTGTCCGACGCATTCTGGGGTGCGCGCAATCGCGGAACGCTCGTGAAGAGCCCGGTCGAGCTCGTCGTCGGCACGCTGCGTACGCTCGACGTCGATCCCGGCGACATGCGGCCGATCGCCGCCGCGACCGCGCGCATGGGCGAGGTGCTGTTCGCGCCGCCCAACGTCCGCGGCTGGCCGGGCGGCGACGCGTGGATCAACAGCTCGACGCTGCTGGCGCGCCAGGAGTTTCTCGCCCGCGCGACGCGCGCGATGCCCGACGCCGTCATGGCCGTTTCGACGCGCGGCGGGTCGCCGTCCGCAAGCGCCGAGTGGCAACATCTGCTGCTGCCGCTCCCCGCCGTCAGCGACGCGGTCACCGAAGCCGCGGCGGAACGCGAGCCCGCGGTCGCTGATCCGCGCCACGCATGCTCGATCCGGTCTATCAATTGAAATGAACGAAGAACGCCGCCGTTTCATTCGCGCCGGCGCGCATGCGCTCGTGACGATGCCCATCGCCGGCGCCATCGGCGGTGCGCGATCGGCCGGATGCGCAAGCGCGCCGGCTGCGAGCAGCGTCCGCGGGCTACGCGCGGCTCCTGATCCTCGTCGAGCTCAAAGGCGGCAACGACGGCCTCAACACGCTCGTTCCGTTCGCCGACCCGGCGTATTACCGCTTGCGTCCGAAGCTCGGGATCGCGCGCGATGCGGTCGTGCCGCTGTCGGATCGTTGCGGCCTCCATCCCGCGCTGCAACCGCTGCTCGCGCTGTGGAAGCGGCAGGAACTGGCGGTGCTGCAAGGCGTCGGTTATCCCGCGCCCAATCTGTCGCACTTTCCGCTCGATCGAGATCTGGGACACGGCATCGCGCAGCGACCAATACCTGCCCGACCGGATGGCTGACGCGCACGTTCGCCGCCGCGCCGCCGCCCGCGCGATTCGCGGCCGACGGATTCGTCATCGGCTCGTACGACCTCGGTCCGCTCGACGGCGGCGCGCGCGCGCCGTGACGATCGCCGATGCCGCGCGCTTTGGCGATCGCGCGCCGTCGATGCACGCGCTCGCACGCGCCGGCACGCCCGCGCTCGCGCACATCCTGCGCACCGAATCGCGACATCGTGCAGGCCGCCGCGCAGCTTCGCACGAGTGTGCACGCTCGCCACCCGCTTTCCCGAGGGCGCCTTTGGCAACGCCGTGCGAACCGCGTGCAATGCGCTCGCGCGCGCGAAGGGCGTTGCCGTCGTGCGGCTGACGCTCAACGGCTTCGACACGCACGCGAACCAGGCGCCGACGCAGGCGCGGCTGCTCGCCGAGCTCGGCCGACGGGCTGGTGGCGCTCGCGCAGGGCCTCACCGAGCTGCGGCGCTGGGACGACACGCTGATCCTGACCTACGCGGAATTCGGACGGCGTCCGCGCGAAAACCTGTCCGGCGGCACCGATCACGGCACCGCCAACGTGCATTTCGCCCTCGGCGGCCGCGTCGCCGGCGGGCTCTACGGCGCCGCGCCTGCACTCGCACAGCTTTCGGCCGACGGCAATCTCGCGCCCGCGATCGATTTTCGCAGCGTCTATGCCACCGCGCTCGAGCGCTGGTGGGGACTCGATTCGCGCGCTGTGCTGGGTGGCCGCTTCGAGACGCTGCCGATCATGCGCGCGTGAATGATCCGCGCCGGCGATCACGCCGTGGCGCCGTCCCACTTTCCGATGAACGCGCGCCAGTGCGGCGCATCCAGACGCGGCGATGCGCTCGCGAACGAGCGAAATCTCGCGCGCGTATTCGCCCGCGTCGATTTCGCCGCGCATCAGCCGGAAGCGCTGGTAGACGAGATACGTATTGAGCACGTCGCATTCGCAGTAACTTCGCACGTCATCGATGCGGCCCGCGGCGATCGCCGCGCCGACGGCGCCGCCGTCCATGCCGAGCTTGCCGGGAAAGCCGCACAGCCGCGCGATCGCGTCGAGCCCGGCGCTCGCGCGCGGCTGGTATTGCGCGATGACGTCCATCAGGTCGAGATGGCGCGTGTGAAAGCGCGCGAGGTAGTTGTTGAACCTGAACTCGCGGTCGTCGTCGCCCCAATCCCAGTAGCGCGACGCGCTGATGCCGAGAATCAGCGCGCGATGATTGAGCACCGGCAAGTCGAAGCCGCCGCCGTTCCACGACACGAGCTGCGGCGTGTATTTCTCGATGCCGTCGAAGAAGCGCCGGATCAGCTCCGGCTCGGGATCGGCGGCGTCGCCGATCGACCAGATGCGAATGCCGGCCGCATCGCGCATCGCGCAGGCGATGGCGACGACCTTTTGCAGATGAAGCGGCATGAAGTCGCCGCCGGTCGTCGCGCGTCGCCGCTGCAGGAACCAGTCGAGGACGCCGGCGTCGTCGACGCTCTGCCGCGATGTCGTGGACGCGGCGGATGCCCGCCACGTCGGGCACCGTCTCGATGTCGAAGACGAGCACGGGGGTCATCGTTGACGCGAACGATTCGCGCGGCGAGTTGCGCGTGGCGACGTTCGCCGCTAGCGCGCGATGCCGGCCGTCACGCAGGAAATACGCCGGTGGAAAGGTAGCGGTCGCCGCGATCGCACACGATGAACACGATCGTCGCGTTCTCGACCGTTCGCGAAACGCGCAAGGCCACCGCGCACGCGCCGCCCGAGCTGATGCCGCAGAAGATGCCTTCCTCGCGCGCGAGACGCCGCGCCGTATCCTCGGCGTCGGCCTGCGACACGTTTTCCGTTCGATCGACGCGGCTCGCATCGAATATCTTCGGCAGGTACGCGGGCGGCCATTTGCGGATGCCGGGTATCGACGCGCCCTCCTCGGGCTGCGCGCCGACGATCTGCACGGCGCTGTTCCGTTCCTTCAGAAACCGCGACACGCCCATGATCGTGCCGGTCGTGCCCATCGCCGACACGAAATGCGTGATGCGCCCGCCGGTGTCGCGCCAGATTTCGGGGCCGGTGCCGCGATAGTGCGCGAGCGGGTTGTCGGGATTGGCGAACTGGTCGAGGATCGTGCCCTTGCCTTCGTCGCGCATGCGTCCGGCGATGTCGCGCGCCGCCTCCATGCCGCCTGCCTTGGGTGTCAGCACCAGCTCGGCGCCGAAGCGTGCATCGTCTGCACGCGCTCCGCCGTCTGGCTCTCCGGCATCACGAGCACCATCCGGTAGCCGCGCATGGCGGCCACCATCGCGAGCGCGATGCCGGTGTTGCCCGACGTCGCCTCGATCAGCGTATCGCCCGGCTTGATCGTTCCGCGCTTCTCGGCCTCGACGATCATCGACAGCGCCGGCCGGTCCTTGACCGACCCGGCGGGGTTGTTGCCTTCGAGCTTGGCCAGGATCACGTTCGACGTCGTGCCCGGCAGGCGCGCAAGGCGCACCAGCGGCGTATTGCCGACCGTATCCGACAGCGTGGGGTAATCCATAGGGCGGATTGTAGCGGAGCGCCGCGCTCCACGCTTGCGGCTGTCGCCGCTGCGCTGGCCGCGCTGGGACGCGGCGCTGCCTGGCCACGCCGCTGCGCCGGCGCTCCCCTCAACGCGCTTACTTATGCGATTTGGCCTCCGCCTTCGCCGGCGCGGCGGCCTTCGCATCCTGGCGCGCGACAGTCTTGGCCGGCGCCGGGCCGACGGTGAGCTCGGGCTTCAGCTTTTCGAAGCGCCGGGCGCCGATGCCCTTGACGTCCTTCAGCTCGTCGACCGATTTGAACCCGCCATGCTGCGTGCGATAGTCGATGATCGACTGCGCCTTGGCGGGCCCGATGCCGGACAGCGCGACGAGTTCGTCCTTGGTGGCGGTGTTGAGGTTGAGCGCGGCATTGGCGAACTGCGCCGCGAATGCCAAGACGACAGCGAGCAGCAGACGGACCATGAGTCACTCCTTCGAAGTAAGGTCGGGATCGTCGCGTCGCGGCGCTCGATGCTGCGAAAGCGGTGCGGCGTGATCGAGGCCCAAGCTTACGAAGGGCGTCACATCGCGCGAAATCAGACTTTCGACGTAGCGCGGCATGCCCTCCCCGATCGCCGAGCATCGGCGCCGCGTAGCCCGCCGCGCGAAGACGCGTGAGATCCGCCTGCGTGAAGCTCTGGTACTTGCCATGGAGCGCCTCGGGCATCGGAACGTACGTGATCGTCCCGTCGCCGCGTCAGCTCGTTGAACGCGCGCGGCGGATCGCCGGCGCATCGCTGCGGCACGCGTTGATCGTCGCGTGCGCGACGGCGTTGAACGTCGCCGCATTGCCGGTGCCGAGGTTGAAGATGCCCGAGCGCTCGCCACGATCGTAGAAGTCGAGATTCGCCGCGACGACGTCGTCGACATGGATGAAATCGCGCCGCTGCTCGCCGTCCGGATATCCGCCGGAGCCCTGCGAACAGGCGCACGCGGCCATCGCGCCGGTACTGCTGGAAGAAGTGATACGCGACCGACGCCATGCGTCCCTTGTGCGCCTCGCGCGGCCCGTAGACGTTGAAATAGCGAAAGCCGGCGATCGGCGCGGTGCGCTCCGGCAGCAGGCGCCGCACGTACTGGTCGAACAGCGCTTTCGAATAGCCGTAGACGTTGAGCGGCGCCTCGTGCGCGCGCTCCTCGCGGAACACGGTGCCCGCGCCGTAGACGGACGCGCTCGATGCGTACAGGAACGGAATGTCGTTGTCCTGGCAATGCTCGAGCAGCGTGACCGAATAGCGGTAGTTGTTGGCGAGCATGTAGCGGCCGTCGCTCGCCGTGGTGTCGGAGCACGCGCCCTCGTGAAACACCGCCGCGATATCGTCGTCGAAGTCGCCGTTGACGACGCGCGCCAGGAAATCCTCCTTGTCGAGGTAATCGGCGATGTCGCAATCGACGAGATTGCGGAACTTGTCGGCCTGCGCGAGGTTGTCGACGGCGATGATGTCCGTCTCGCCGCGCGCGTTGAGCGCCTTGACGAGATTCGATCCGATGAACCCGGCAGCGCCGGTCACGACGACGTACACGGTCTATCCTCCGGCATCGGCGCGCACCGCGAACGGTACGCGAGGCGCGACGGCGCACAGCAGTTCATAACCGACGGTGCCGGCGGCGCGCGGCGACGTCGTCCACCGGCAATCCGTCGCCCCACAGCACGACGTCGCTGCCGACCTGCGCGTCGCGGTACCGACGACAGATCGACGGTGATCATGTCCATCGAAACGCGTCCCGCCATCGGCACGCGATGCCCGTCGACGAGCACCGGCGTGCCGTTCGGCGCATGGCGCGGATAGCCGTCGGCGTAGCCGCACGCGATGACGCCGATGCGCATCGGTTGCGCCGCCGCGAACGTTCCGCCGTAACCGACGCTGGCGCCGGGCTCGAGCGCCTGCACGCCGATGAGCTTCGAGCGCAGCGTCATCACGGGCGCGAGCGCCGAGCGATTCGGCGCTGCGGTCGGCGAACGGCGTCGCGCCGTACAGCATGATGCCGGGGCGGACGATATCGCCGCCGACTTCGCGGTAGCGGACGACACCCGCCGAATTGGCGAACGAGCGCGGATACGGCAGGCCCGCGCACGCGGATGCGAAGCGCGCGAGCGGCTCGGCGACGCCATCCGGCTCGTCGGCGCGCGCGAAATGCATCATGAGCCGCAAGCGACGCCACCGCCGGCGCGCGTACCAGTCGTTCGGCCACCGTGCGCGCGTCATCCGGCGCAATGCCGAGCCGGTTCATGCCGGTATTGATCTTCAGGTAGACGTCGACGCGGACGCGCAAGCGCGGCCTGCTCGAGCATGCGCACCTGCTCGGCTGTCATGGACGACGACCGCGAGCGAATGCGCTGGCGATGTCGTCGCAGCTCCGCCGCATCGAAAAAGCCTTCGAGCAGCAGGATCGGGCGCCGATAGCCGACGCGCGCGCAGCTGCAACGCGGTATCGAGCTCGATCAGCGCGAGTCCGTCCGCCGTGCGCGAGCGCCGGCAGCACGCGGCTCACGCCGTGGCCATACGCATTCGCCTTGACGACCGCCAGCACTTTCGCGCCGGGCGCCATCGCGCGTACCACGCGCGAGATTGCCGGCGAGTGCGGCGAGATCGACGTGCGCGACGAGCGGGCGGGTCATGCGCGAGGGGAACGGCGCTGGGGGCGCTGTCCGCTACAGCCCGGAAGGAGGAAGCGGCAGGTGCGAAAGCCTTGGGAAGGCGTGTGCGATCATGGTATAAAGCGCCGGCCGCGCATGTTCGCATTATAACAATCGACAGCGAACGTCAGAGCAGGCAAAAGCCGCGGTCGGCTCCAAAGGCTCGATGAAACCCGGCTTCTACACCATCATGGCGGCGCAGTTCTTCTCGTCGCTCGCCGACAAGCGCTGCTCGTCGCGGCCATCGCGCTGCTGCGCGAGCTGCACGAGCCCGCGTGGATGACGCCGGCGCTGAAGCAGTGCTTCGTCGTCTCGTACGTCGTCCTGGCGCCCGTCGTCGGCGCCTTCGCCGACTCGATGCCGAAGGGCCGCGTGATGCTGCTCACCAACGCGATCAAGATCGTCGGCTGCGCGATGATGCTCGGCGACAGTGCATCCGCTGCTGTCGTACGCGGTCGTGGGCCTGGGTGCCGCCGCCTACTCGCCCGCCAAGTACGGCATCCTGACCGAGCTCCTGCCGCCGCAGCAACTCGTGATCGCCAACGGCTGGATCGAAGGCGCGACCGTCGCCTCGATCATCCTCGGCGTGCTGCTCGGCGGCGTGCTCATCACGCCGCGCGTTTCCGCCGCGCTGCTCGGCTTCGACTTGCCGATGATCGACACGCCGATCGACACGCCGCCCGCAGGCCGCGATCGCGGTGATCATGGTGCTTCTACGTCATCGCCGCGATCTTCAACTGGTACATTCCCGACACCGGCGTCGATCATCGCGTGCCGAGCAAGAATCCGTTCTACCTGGTGCGCGAGTTCTCGCACTGCGTGGCGCTGCTGTGGCGCGACCGGCTCGGGCCAGATCTCGCTCGCGACGACGACGCTGTTCTGGGGCGCGGGCGCGACGCTGCAGTTCATCGTCATCGACTGGGCGGCGCGCGCGCTGTCGCTCAACCTGTCGCAGGCGGCGATGCTGCAGGGCGTGGTCGCGTTCGGCATCGCCGTCGGCGCGATGCTCGCCGCGCAGCTCGTCACGCTGCGCGGCGCCGTCAGGGTGCTGCCCGTCGGCGCCGCGATGGGCGTCGTCGTCATGGTGATGGTGTTCGTCCACTACATCCCGCTCGCGATGCTGCTGATGGTGGCGATCGGCGCCTGCGCCGGATTCTTCGTCGTGCCGATGAACGCGCTGCTGCAGCACCGCGGCCACGTGCTGATGGGCGCCGGCCATTCGATCGCCGTGCAGAACTTCAACGAGAACATCGGCATCCTCGTCATGGTCGGGCTTTACGCGCCTCATGGTCCGCGCCGGGCTTTCGGTCAGCTCGGCGATCATCCTGTTCGGCCTGTCGGTGACGGCGTCGATGCTGCTCGTCATGTGGCGCCACCGTCTCAACCAGCGCGAGTACGACTCGATGCACCTGATCGGCATCGACAAGCCCGAGCTCGGGTCGTAAGCGGGCGCCGGCCCGGCTCAGAGCACGACCGGCTTGTCGGGCAACTCGTTCGCGGACGCGGCCGTGCGCGGAAAATGCCGCGCAAGCAGCGCGGAAATTTCGCCGATGCCCTGCGCGGCGCCGTCGGCATAACGCGATTCGCCGAACGCCGCTTCCATTCCCGCGCAGATCGCCTGCCATTCGCGCGCGTCGACGAGACGGTCGATGCCGCGATCGGCGACGATCTCGACGTCGCGATCGGCGAGCAGCACGTAGATCAGCACGCCGGCGTTCTCCTCGGTATCCCACACGCGCAGCAGGCCGAACACTTCGAGCGCGCGCTCGCGCGGCGTGAGCTTGCGCAGCACGCGCAGCGGCGGCAGCGCGCCCTCGACCGCGAAGCACACCTGGCCGCGATGCGTGCGCTCGCCCGCCGCGATCGCATGCTCGATGTCGCGCGAGCGCCGCCGGCGGGAACGCGCGCCTGACCGACAGGTGATCGGTGACGACGTGCCGCAGCAAGCGATGGCGTCCGCGTGGCCATCGCTCACCAGCCGCCCGATGCGCCGCCGCCGCCGAAGCTGCCGCCGCCGCCGGAAAATCCGCCGCCGCCGCCGCCGAATCCGCCGCCGCCGAAGCCCCCGCCGCCCCACCCGCCGGTGGGAATCCACATGCCGCCGCGGCGCCCGATGCCCGCCGCCCGCGCTGAACAGCAGCATGATGAGGAATGCGATCAGGCCGGCGCCGACGCCGATCGCGATCGATCCCGCGAGGAGCCATGCGCCCGCGCCGACGACGCCGCCGCCGACCGTCGAGCCGAGCATCCGGCCGAAGATGCGCGACAGGATGCCGCCGACGATCGGGACGCCGACGAACAGGAAGATCAGCAGCGTGCCGAAATCGAATCCCTGACCGGGCCGCGTGCGGCTGCCGCGCGCTTCGCCGGCAACGGCTGGCCGCTGCCGACGACCGCGATGATGCGATCGACACCCGCGTTGATGCCGGCGGCGAACTGGTTCTGGCGAAAGAGCGGCGCGACGTCTTCGTCGATGATCCGGCGCGACGTGACGTCGGTCAGCACGCCTTCGAGGCCGTAGCCGACCTCGATGCGCATCTTGTGATCGTCCTTCGCGACGACGAAGAGCGCGCCGTTGTCCTGGCCCTTGCGGCCGATCTTCCACGCCTCGGCGACGCGGATCGAATACGCCTCGATCGGCTCGGGCTTCGTCGACGGGCACCATCAGCACGACGAGCTGATTGCCGCTGCGCTGCTCCCAGTCGGCGAGCTTGGCCTCGAGCGCCTGCCTGTCCGCCGCGGAGAGCGTGCTCGTTTCGTCGGTGACGCGCGCCGTGAGCTTCGGGATGGGCGCCAATCCGTCGGTGCCGGTTTTCCACGGCGCATCCTGGGCCGAAGCAGCGCACGCGAGCGACAGCATGACGAGCGCGAGCGCGCCGGCGCACGCGGCACGCAAGCGACTGCGGGGCCGTGGCTTCAGGACTTCTGCGCCGGTGCGGGAGCCGGCGTCGTTCCCGGCGATGGCGCAGGCGTCGCGCCGGGCGTCGGTGGCGGCACGACGGGCGCGGACGGTGCGGCACCCTTGCCGAAATCGACCTTCGGCGGCGCGCTGACCGCGCTTTCGTCGGCGACGGTGAAGTTGGGCTTGACGTTCATCTTGAACATCATCGCCGTGAGGTTCGTCGGAAACTGGCGCACGGTGCTGTTGAATTCCTGCACGGTCTTGATGTAGCGGTTGCGCGCGACGGCGATCCGGTTTTCCGTACCCTCGAGCTGCGACTGCAGGTCGCGGAAGAGCGCATCGGACTTGAGCTGCGGATAGTTCTCGGAAACGACGAGCAGGCGCGACAGCGCGCCCTGGAGCTGATTCTGCGCCTGGATGAATTTCTGGAACGCGGCCGGATCGTTGAGCAGTTCGGGCGTCGCCTTGATCGAGCCGACGCTCGCCCGCGCGTTGGTCACCTCGGTCAGCACCTGCTGCTCCTGCTGCGCGTAGCCCTTGACCGTGTTGACGAGATTCGGCACCAGATCGGCGCGCCGCTGGTACTGATTCAGGACCTCGGACCATGCCGCCTTGACGCCTTCGTCCTGCCGCTGCAGGTCGTTGTAGCCGCATCCGCCGAGCGCCAGCGCCATCACGGCGGCCAGCACGATGCACAGCTTGCGCAACATGTTCCTCCTCCCGATCACGAGTGGGTGGAATCGCCTGCCGCCCGAATATGCGGCCTGGCCGCGGCCCGCGCAAGCGATTTCCGACCGCGCGGCCTCAGGCGGCGTGGGATGCCAGCTCGCGCAGCGTGCGGCGCGCGAACAGCAGATCCTCCCAGGCCTTCGCCTTGTCGGCCGGCGTGCGCAGCAGATACGCCGGATGGTACGTGACGATCAGCGGCGTGCCGCGGTAACGATGCACGCGATTGCGCAGGCTCGCCACGGAGGCATCGATGCCGAGCAGCGTGCAGGCGGCGCTTTTGCCGAGTGCGACGATCAGCGTCGGACCGACGAGCTCGATCTGCCGGTCGAGATACGGTCGGCACGCCGCGGCTTCGAGCGGGTCGGGCGTGCGATTGTTCGGCGGCCGGCATTTCAGGACGTTCGCGATGAAGACGCCGTCGCCGCGCGCGAGCCCGAGGGCGGCGAGCATGTTGTCCAGCAGTTGCCCGGCGGCGCCGACGAAAGGCTCGCCCTGCGCATCCTCGTCGGCACCCGGCGCTTCGCCGACGAACATCCACTGCGCATCGACGGTCGCCCACGCCGGGAACGGTCCTGTTCGCGCGTCGCGCACAGCCCGCATGCGCGGCATCCGGCGATGTCGTCGGCGAGCGCGTCGAACGCGAGCGTCGCGATCCGCGCGTTGCGCGCCGCGGGATCGGTCCCGACCGCATCGGCCGGCGCGGGCGGCGCATCCGTTCGCGGGCCGCCGGGCGACACGGCGTTCCACGGAGCACGACGCAATCGCCAGACGGGTGCGAGACCCAGCTCGCGCAGTACCTCGTCGCGCGTGGCCATCAGCGGTCGGGGCAGCAGGCGCAGAGCGCAGCGCATGACCAGCGCATCCTCGCGAACGCCGCCGCGCCGGGCGGGCGGATAGTACTCGACGCGGCGCGCGACCGACGCGAATCCGGCGGTTTCGTAGAGCGCGATCGCGCCGAGATTGCCGACGCGCACCTCGAGGAACAACTGCTCGGCGCCGAGACGCCGCGCATCGTCGACGAATTGCATCAGCAGCGCGCGGCCGAGTCCCGCGCGGCGCGCCTCGGGGACGACGGACAGGTTGAGCAGTTGCGCCTCGCCGGGCGCCGAGCATCAGCACGCCGTACGCGACGATGCGATCCGTCGCGCACGCCGACGCGCGCCGAATAGCCGGCGGCGAGCGCATCGCGGAAATTGCGCTCGCTCCACGGCGCGGCGTGGATGTGCGCCTCGAGCGCCGCGACGACGGGCAGATCGTGCGCCGCCAGCGGGCGCCAGTGCACCGGCGCGAGCGGCGGTCGGCTTGGGAAGCGAGGCCATCGCGCCGGTGCCGTCAGAGTCGCATGCCCGCCGCGCGCTCGGCGCTGGTCAGCGCGACCGATGCCGAACGTAGAGCGGCTGCGCCTGCGCGGCCGGAATGCCTTCGCCGGCGAGCAACTGCGGCCACGCCCATTCGGCGATCGATTGCGCGTCCGGAATGATCGACGGGTCGCACGCCGGCAAGATGCAGCCGCGATTCGAGCTGCGGATACGCGGCGAAGCCGTCACCGGCGCCGTGCCAGCCTTTGGACGATGGCGGCTCGACCTCGTCGGGCTTGCGCACGGCCGGTTCGCGGACCAGCGCCCATCCGTCGCCGTTGCGCACGTACGCCGCCACATAGACTTCGCGCATCCGCGCATCGAGGCACGCGACGATGCGCCGCGCGCCGTGCGCGCGCCATGCGGACTGCGCGATCGCGCCGAGCGTCGGAACGCCGAAGACGGGCAGGCCGGCGCCGAACGCAAGTCCCTGCGCGACGCCGCACGCGATGCGCACGCCGGTGAACGAGCCGGGGCCCGCGCCGTACGCGATGCCGTCGAGCTGCGCGAGCGACGTGCCGCCCTGCGCGAGCACTTCGCCGATCGCCGGCAGGATCCGCTCGGACGACGCGTTGCCGGCGCGCTCGCGCATTGCGATCGGCGTTCTGCGCCGTCGAAGAGCGCCACCGACAGCCATTCGGTCGACGTATCGAGCGCGAGAATCTTCATGCCGGCATTTTACCGGTGTCGCGTCGACGACGCGGCGCGTACAATCCGCGCCTTTCGATCATGACCGAGCTCACGATCGAATCGCTGGACCAGGAAGGCCGCGGCATCGCGCACGTCGACGGCAAGGTCGTGTTCGTCGAAGGCGCGCTGCCGGGCGAGCGCGTCGAGCGTCGAGATCGTCAAGCGCAAGCCGAGCTACGACATCGCACGCGCCGTGGCGATCCATCGCGCCAACGCGTCGCGCGTCGTGCCGCGCTGCCCGCATTTCGGCGTCTGCGGCGGCTGCACGCTGCAGCACGCCGACGAGGCGCTGCAGATCGCGGCGAAGCAGCGCGCGCTCGAGGACGCGCTGGCGCGGATCGGGCGCGTGCGCGCCGAAACGCTGCTGCCGGCGATCGCCGGTCCGGCCTGGGGCTATCGCTATCGCGCGCGGCTGTCGGTGCGCGACGTGCCGAAGAAAGGCGGCGTGCTGATCGGCTTTCACGAGCGCAAATCGAGCTACGTCGCCGACATGCGCGAATGCCACGTCGTTCCGCCCAAAATCTCGGGCTTGCTGCCGGCGCTGCGCGCGCTCGTCGAATCGCTGTCGATCCGCACGCGGCTGCCGCAGATCGAGCTTGCGGTCGGCGAGCGCCTGACGCCGCGCGCGCTTGCGGCGGACATCGATGCCGAACGGCTCGTCCACGCGCTCGTGCTGCGGATTCTCGAGCCGCTGTCGCTCTCCGATGAGGCGAAGCTCGTCGCCTTCGCCGACGCGCACGGCGTCGAGTTCTGGCTGCAGCCGGGCGGCCCGGACACCGTCGTGCCGTTTCATCCGCCGAGGCGCCACGCTCGCCTACACGCTGCCGGAATTCGACATCGCGGTGCCCTTCGCGCCGACCGATTTCACGCAGGTGAATGCGGCGATCAACCGCGTGCTGGTGCGCCGGGCGCTCCAGTTGCTCGGTCCGCGCCCGGCGAGCGCGTCGCCGATTTCTTCTGCGGCCTCGGCAACTTCACGCTGCCGATCGCGCGCCGCGGCGCGCATGCGATCGGCGTCGAGGGCAGCAAGGCGCTCGTCGCTCGCGCGCGAAGCGAACGCCGCGCGCAACGGTCTCGCGCAACGGACGACGTTCGTCGTGCGCCAACCTGTTCACCGTGACGCCGGAATTCGTCGAAGGGCTGGGCGCGCTCGATCGCGCGCTGATCGATCCGCCGCGTGAAGGCGCGATCGAGCTCGTCAAGGCGCTGCCGCATCGCGACGACGAGCGCGTGCTGGCGCGCATCGTCTACGTGTCGTGCAACCCGGCGACGCTCGCGCGCGACGCCGCGGTGCTCGTGCACGAGCGCGGCTATCGGCTCGCCGCGGCGGGCGTGGTCAACATGTTCCCGCACACGGCGCACGTCGAGTCGATGGCGGTGTTCGAGCCGTGACGCGGGCAAAAAAACGGGGCGAGATTCACTCGCCCCGGGCATTACAACGGAAGGCCGCTTCCGATCAGTCGCGCTGTCCCGAGAAGATCATCAGGATGTTGAGCAGGCTGATGAAGATGTTGTAGACGTCGAGGAACAGGTTCAGCGTGGCCGTGATGTAGTTCGTCTCGCCGCCGCGAACGATCCTGCTGACGTCGTGCAGCAGGTACGCCGAGAACAGCAGCACGGCGATCGCCGAGATCGTCACCGAGAATGCCGGCACCTGGAAGAACAGGTTGGCGAGCGATGCGACGATCAGCAGCACCAGGCCGATGAACAGGAATTTCCCGAGGAACGAAAAGTCGCGCTTCGTGACGGTGGCGATCGTGGCCATCGCGAGGAAGATCGCGGCGGTCATTCCGCCGGCCAGCGCCACCAGTTGTCCGCCGTTACGGAACCCGGCCGCGACCGACAGGATCGGCGCGAGCATCAGTCCGGCGATGAACGTGAAGCCGAAGAGCGCCGGAACGCCCCACGCGCTGTTGCGCAACGCGGTAACGGCGAACAGCGCGCCGATCATCACGCCGAACATGAGCAGCGGCGCCATGACCGGCGCGGCGGCGAACAGCTTGAGGAAATTGAGCTGCATTCCCGCGTACGCGCCGGCGATCGTCGGCAGCATCGACAGCGAGAGCAGCCAGTACGTATTGCGCAGAACGCGGTTCTGGCTCTCGGCAACGGCACTGCCCGCCTGGGGAGTGGGCTCGCGCGTCAAGACCGGTTGCAACCTGGGTTCCATGTAACCTCCGAAAAAGGGCCGTCGGCCCGGGGATGACAGCAACGGCACTAGACTAGCAGATATCGGCGGCCCTCCGACCGGGGTTTTTCCGGGGCCGCGGATCCTTGCGAATGCCAAGATGCGCCCGCCTCCGCGCGAAATCAACCCTCCTCGCAAAGCCGTTGAACGCGCGCGATACGAATTGCGTCGGTCAGTCCCTGGTGCCGACAATGCTGTAGCCGATCACGTGGGCGAAAAAAGTGCCGCTGCGGTGCCGCTCCTCGAGCGCCGAGACAAAATCCGCCGCCTCTTCGTGCGTGATGTCGCCCACCCCCACCGCTGCCGTCGTCGCCATTTCGTCGTTCTCCGTTATGATTGGATACGCTCGACGGACCATGAGGCACGTGGTTCCAGTAATTTGGGGGCTGCCGAAATCGAAGGATGGGTGGCAGAGCGGTTGAATGCACCGGACTTGAAATCCGGCAATCGCGCAAGCGATTCGTGGGTTCGAATCCCACCCCATCCGCCAAGAACGAGCGGCAAAGAGAAGTTGCTTGCGCTCGGCAAGTGGGATGCCGTGTCGCTGCAAGATGCGCGGGAGCGCCGCAACGATTGCCGGAAGCTCCTCGCTCGCGGAATTGATCCGAGTGAGCAGCGCGCCAAAAAGAAGACTGTTGCGGCGGGCAAAGCGGCAAATAGTTTCGAGGCCGTCGCGGTGCGGGACTACGCGATGCGGGTTGAACGAGCCGCCGACATCCGAGCGAACTTCGCAGGGCCCGTGATCTTCCACTCGGCATAGCGTGCGGCGATCTCCTCACGGGTCGCCTTGTACCGCGCCTTGATCCAGCGGCCGGTGCGGGTGTCACGGTAGCGAAAAGGATAGAGCGTAACGGTCACGACGCGGCTATTGCGTAGTCAATGCCCGGATTCGACCCTCTAACCAGCCGGTCGATACTCTGCAAAGCAGACACTTAAGTAACGAAACGACTTTAATTGCCACCCCCCGGCGAGTAGCGCTGACCCATGAACCCAAGCGCGCGATTCATCATTGAAACCTCGTCAGCCCGCAGCAGCACCGATTCGCGCAGATCGAGCGTTCAAGCACCGGCGTACTCGGTACGCAGTGCTAGCCCAGCCCGCTCAGCGCGACTTACGGCTGCGTGCGGCCGCTTCGTACCGGTCCCGCGATCGTAGCGTTCATACCGCGGTGACCCGGTCGTTTGTGCGACGCTCAACAAGATCACGGCGTAAACGTGCCGTAGATGTCCTGATCGAGACCGCCGTTACGCGGGCACGTATCGCCAGTCAAACTGCCTGATGCAAGCAGCGTCCGACACTGCAGTACGTCGGCGCCATCGTCTTCGCTAGCCGCCTCGCGCTGATCGAGTCCGGGCACGGTGTTGCGCCAATCAGTCCAGGCACCGAACGAAAAGGTTCCCAGCGACGTGATCCACAAATAATCGCCTGCAAAGGGCACCGAGCGCCCGTCGAACTGCTCGTGGTTGGGGTTGCTGGTGACAGCGGTCAAACGTGTCGGGTTAATCCAGTTGTTGCCCTGATCGGTTGACCTCGTGCCCCAGACATCGAGCGACGGGACGGTGCTCAAATTCGCGCAGTTGCCGATCGGTCGCGCCGACGAATAGCGTGGGTCCGCCCGACTATCCCACCACAACATATGCAGCACGCTGCCGTCGGCGCTGATGTCAGGGAATGTTTGGTGGCCAATCGGACGATCGTCGATCAATTTCGGCGCAGTGTGAATGTCGTTAGCGCCGTCGTAACGAAGGAAGTACACCGCGGACTGGCTCCCTCGTCCTGGTTGCAGTGAGCCATAGGTGGTACCGGTATCGACTTCCGTTCCCGGCTTCGTTGCGTCGTAGACGATGTAGATCCACTCGTGCTGCGTATCGTATTGATCGGCGGTCGAACGCGTCGATGTGCTGCGCCTGAAGGGGGGTCGCTGTGATCTTCTTGTCGTGTACACCCCGCACGTATCGCTCACAGCAAGCAGGCATATGAATTGCCTACCACCCGAGCATTACAACCCGCACATGACGCGAGCCGCGACACAAAAGCACCGAACGTCCCCGCGCCGGCCGCAATGTCCGCATTGCAGACGATGACGCTTGGCGTCAAATCTGCGCGCCTCGGCGACAACCCTCCGGGTTGCAACTCGCTCATCCGCCTCGATGGCCGGCACGCGCCCCATGGCCCTTAGAGGCCGCGTTCCTGGCTGGTCGCTGGCGCGAAAGCTGCTGACGAGCTGTCCCATAACCATTTGGACATGAGCATGGCCGAGAAAACGTCCTTTCTGGATGCGCTTCGCAACGAATATGAAACGGTCCAGCACTCGCCGAACGCCCATTGCGCCGTCGAGGAATGCAATGTCATTGATGCTCGAATGCGCAAATGCTTTCGATGGCTGGAAAAGGCAGTTACCTATCTCAACGCCATCAAGTCCCCGATCGCGCACCGCTTCAATCTGGGACACGGAGTCGTCTTCGACTCGCCGCGGTTCGAGCGCGGCGTTGTAGGGCAGCACACGCAGAATATGCGAGGCTTTTCCCTTATCGACGAAATCAATCTCTATTATCAAATCTGCGCTTCAAAACCGATTACCGTGGAGATGTGGGCGGTAGACGCAGAGCTCGCCAAAAAGGACCTCGAAAGAGCAAATCTGAAGTTCGCGAGCCGACGCATACAAGATGGCGACGGAATCGTCCGCAGATGCATGGTGACGGTGCCGCCTGAGATACCCGCCGCGGTCATCTTCAGAGCCGACTACAAAACGGGTGTCGTCACTACTACGCTCGTGAATGCGGATCGTTTTGATCGCGTCAGCCTTGCGTTTCAAAGCAATGCGATCAAGGAGCAGATCCTCGAGGACCTGATGAAGTTCATTCTCGGCAAGGATCGCGCCCTTCTCCATCACGCTCGGCTGGCCGGGATACAGGGTCGGCCAAGGTAGCGCCTGACGAAGTCCGTCGTCGTATTCAAGCGACGGCTCGCGTAAACGCAAGCGTCTACTTCGCCTTTTCCGATGACTGCCGTCGCGACACGCGCGAAGCCAGGTCGAAGATGCGCCCCGTGCTGTGCGATGCGATACGCGGCTTGGCGAAGTGCATCCGACGGCGCTCTATCAGCAGGCGCGTGCAACTCTCAACGCTCAGCGGCCGCGCAAATAGATATCCCTGCATCTCGTCACAGCCGTGTGAGCGCAGGAAATTCATTTGCGCCTCGGTTTCCACACCTTCGGCGACGACCTTCAGCTTGAGATTGTGCGCGAGGCTGATGATAGCCAGAGCGATCTCTCCGTCGTCCGAATCGGTCGTCAGATCGCGAACGAAAGTGCGATCGATCTTCAGCGCATCGAGCGGGAAGCGTTTCAGGTACGCGAGACTCGAATAGCCGGTGCCGAAATCGTCTATCGACAGCATCAAGCCCATGCGCTTCAGCCTGCTTAGCATGCCCGCCGCTTCGGCCGGGTCGCGCATCAACATCGACTCCGTGATCTCGAGCTGAATCAAGCCGCAGTCGACGCCGCTCCTGGTGATAAGCGCTCCCACCTGAGCGTCGAAATCCGGTCGATGGAACTGCTGTGCGGAGAGGTTCACCGCGACCGGCGGGACGACGATACCTCGCGTCTGCCAGATCTTGATTTGCTCGCAGACCGTCTGCAACACCCATTCCCCGACGGGCGCGATCAACCCGGTCTCCTCGAGGATCGGCACGAACTCCGCCGGCGCGATACGGCCACGCTGCGGGTGATGCCAACGCAACAGCGCTTCCAATCCGCTCACGACTCCGGTGGCGAGATCAACTTTGGGCTGGTAGTGCAACAGGAATTCATTGCGTTCGAGCGCGCCCCGCACGCTTACGTCCAGCTCCAATCGCTTCTGCGCCCGTTCCTTCATCCGCGGCAGGTAGAAGCAGAACGTGTTGCGGCCCTGCTCCTTGGCGCGCTGCATCGCCGCGTCCGCGTTCTTCAGAAGCTCTTTGGGATCGTCGCCGTCGCCGGGGTAGACGGCGATGCCGATGTTCGCGGAAATGTAGGTTTGGCGTCCGCCGAGATTGAATCGCGGCGTGAGGGCGTCGATCACCTTCTGAGCGACCGGTCCGGCGTCGTCCGCCTTGACGAGATCGCGAAGTACGAGCGCAAACTCGCTGCCGCCGAGCCGCGCGACGATATCCGAACCGCTGACGCTGCTCCGCAGGCGCTCCGCGACTTCGGCAAGCAAGAGATCGCCGGCTGCGTGCCCGTAAATGCCATTCACGTCTCGGAAGTGATCGAGCTTGACAATCATGCACGCGGCCAAACGCGCGGCTCGCTGCGTCTGGGTGAGCATCTGCGTCAACTGGTCGTAGAGCTGATGCCGGTTCGGCAACCCGGTGAGCAAGTCGAACCAGGCAAGGTAGGCCGCCCGCTCCTGCGCACGCTTTCGCTCGGTGACGTCCTGAATGATGGTCACGAGATGATCCGGGTCACCGTTCTTGCCACGCACCAAAGTCGAGGCAATGACAGCCCAGACCACGGAGCCGTTCTTATGGAGGTATCGACTCTCCATATCCGGCGAGGATGAGCCGCGCTGATCGGCGAGCAGCCGGTTCCTGAAATCGGTGTGCCTGGAACGATCCTCCGGGCTCGTCACATCGAGCAGATTGCGCCCAAGCAGCTCCTCGTGCGTGTAGCCGAGCATTTCGCAAAGCTTCGGATTGGTCTCCAGAATGCGCAAATCGAGCGCCGAACGCACGATGCCCACGGCGGCTTGATCAAATGTCGCGCGAAACCGGGCTTCGCTTCGCGCAACCGAAACCATCGCTCGTTTTTGCCGCGACAACGCGGCGATCAGTCCGGCCGCAAACAGTCCGACGAACAGGCTGAACAATGCGGTGCGCACGTAATAGTTGTGCTCGCGTTGGTAGAAGGACGCGAGAGCCTCGTTCTGCGAGGTGCCGACCGCGACGATCAGCGGATACTGCTTAAGCCTCCGATAACTGATCAAGCGTCGCTTGCCGTCCAGTTTACCGGTGCTGATGAAATTGCCGACGCTATTCCTCGCCTGTTCGGCGAATAGCGTACTTTCCCGCATGTCTTCCCCGAAAGTGAGCTCCTGTCCGACGCGCCGCGCGTGCGTGATCCCGTCCAATCCGACCAACGTGACCAGCCCCTCTTCACCGAGGTCTGCTTGACGATAGAATTTTGAGAAGTATGTCGGATCGATCGACGCGTAGAGGACGCCGCCGAACGACCCATCCGGCTTGTCGATGCGGCGTGACATCTGAAAGGCCCATTTGCCGGTGACGCGACCCAACAGCGGTTTACCGAGGAATGGCGCGTCGCTGCTTTGGCGCTGGTGAACCTTGAACCAGTCACGATCACCCAGATTGGTCGGATTGAATGGTTCGCTGCCGGAAATCAGATCGCCTTCCTCATCGACCACGCCAATGTAGGTGAAGAGATCGTTGTCGATGATGCCGTCTGTCGGCAACTGGCGGATGTTCGAGCTGGATCCCGGCTGCTCCCGCTCGTGCTTTATGAACAACAACGTTTGATCAATGCTTTTGAGCGTTCTGACCGTGTGTTCCTCGAACGCGACCGCGAGATTGGCGTTTTGCCTTACTGCATCCGCAATCGCCTGGCTGCGCTCGACCTCTATGCGATCCACCCGCGACGCCCACGCGATCACCACCACGACAACACAAAACAACGCGATCGCGAGGTTTGCGCGGGGAGGGTCGGTGAACCACTGTCGAAGCCTCTGCTCAGTGAATGGCATGCGCGCTCAAAGCAGTCCCGGTTCGTTGTACCTGGCCTGGGATATTGATATTGACGGGGTCACTTAACGTCACTTATTGCCGCGCGGAAATAGTCCTCGGCCGTTGTCCCGAACAAAGGCCATCGAACGCGAATTCCATGCCAATGTCGATCCGGACCACATTCCGGCTTTTTGCGCAGGTTTTGCGTTCATCGGTGAGCGGCCTGCCGAACGCGTTGGAGACGGCAACGTCGAACCCTGCAGGGACCTTAGCCTGACGGTGACGCCATGGAACATAAGCCCAGGAGTTCTGCCGAGAGACAGGCAGCCGTTTCGTCCGCCCTCGCCCGGAATGCGCTCGAACGACGTGCGGCGCCGACAACCTCGGCCTCCATCGAGCGCGAGGCAGCGCGGATCGCGTCCTTCCTGTACGTACAGGGAGACGGGGACGATCGCAAGCTCACGGAGCGTGCATTGCAGGCGCTGTATGAGCGTGCAGCAAGACGGGCATTCCGCGGGAAGACATAGGCTCCGGGCCGGTCTTCCTCTCGCAGCGAAAGGGAACGCTATCCTTTCGGAACGCGTTGCTTCATTTCGGCAGCCCGCAGGAAGTCGAAGTCGCATCCTTCGTCGGCTTGCGTGACCGAGGTCAGGAACAGCTTGCGGTAGCCGCGTGCCTCCAGGCCGAGCGAAACACGCGGCAGTGCCGCCATCCGCTTTGCCATTTCCGTGTCGCTCAGCAGAACGGAGAGCGTTCGTTCCTTCACGCTGAGCCGGATGCGATCCCCGCTTCGTACCGCGGCCAACGGGCCGCCGATCGCCGCTTCCGGCGTTACGTGCACGACGATCGTGCCGGCAGCGGTTCCGCTCATCCGGCCGTCGGAGATGCGCACCATGTCCTTCACGCCCATGCGCCCGAGCTTTTTCGGAATGGGGATGTAGCCCGCTTCCGGCATGCCCGGCGCGCCGACCGGGCCGATACCCTTCAGCACGAGAACGTCGTCGGGCGCGACGTCGAGCGCGGGATCGTCGATTCGACACGCGAGATCGCTCACGTCCTCGAATACCACCGCGCGCCCTTCGTGCTCCATCAGCTTCGCCGACGCGGCCGACTGCTTGATGATGGCGCCGCGCGGCGCCAGGTTGCCGCGCAACACGGCGATGCCGCCCTGCCGGTAAATCGGCGCATCGAGGCTGCGCACGACGTCCTGCGGAAACGACGGCGGGCCGGCGTCGATTTCCTCTCCCAGCGTCCGGCCGGTGACCGTCATCGCGCCCGGATGCAGCAGCGGCCGCAATTCGCGCAGGACGGTCACCATGCCTCCGGCCCGGTGCAGGTCTTCCATGTAATGCCGGCCCGACGGCTTCAAATCGACGAGCACCGGCGTCTCGACGCTCATCCTGTCGAGTTGCGCGAGATCGATGGCGATGCCAAGCCGGCCGGCGATCGCCGTCAGATGAATGATGCCGTTGGTCGATCCCCCGATCGCCAGCAGCACGCGCAGCGCGTTCTCGAACGATTCGGCGGTGAGAATCCTGTCGGGCGTCAGGCGCAGACCGATCATCGCAACCGCCTGCGCGCCGGTCCGCTCGGCGATTCGAATGCGATCGGCGGTCACGGCCGGCGGCGATGCCGCGCCGGGCACCATCATGCCGAGCGCCTCCGTCATGCACGCCATCGTGCTGGCGGTTCCCATCACCGAGCAGGTGCCCACACTCGCCACGAGCTGATCGTTGACCGCATCGATTTCGTCCCGGCTGATTTCATCGCCGCGGAAAGCCGCCCAGAAACGGCGGCAGTCGGTGCACGCACCGACGCGCTCGCCGCGATGCGATCCGGTGAGCATCGATCCCGTGACGAGCTGGATCGCCGGCACGTTCGCCGAAATCGCGCCCATCAATTGCGCGGGAACCGTTTTGTCGCAGCCGCCGATCAGCACCACCGCATCCATCGGCTGCGCACGGATCATTTCCTCGGTATCCATCGACATGAGATTGCGCAGATACATGCTGGTCGGATGCGCGAAGCTCTCGTGGATGGAGATCGTCGGAAAATCGATCGGTACGCCACCGGCCAGCAAGACGCCGCGCTTCACCGCCTCGATGAGCTGCGGCGCGTTGCCATGGCAGGGGTTGTAGCCACTGGCGGTGTTCACGATCCCGACGATCGGGCGCGACAACGCGTCATCGCTGTACCCTGCGCCCTTGATGAAGGCCTTGCGAAGGAACAGCGAGAATTCGCGATCGCCGTAGCTGGTCAAGCCCTTTTCGAGACCGCTTTCGTTGTCATTGACGGGCATGGTTCGTCTCGCATTCCGCGTAAAGGCAGCCTCTCATAGCGCAGGTGCGTCGAAACTTCAACCTTGCTGCAACGCGTACCTCGTCATTTCGGCTCGAACGCGTCATGCCGATGGCATGATGCTTGCGGCGCGCGTAAAGTCCCGTTTCCGGGGATCCCCCGCTGGAGGCAACAGTGGAACTGTATTGGGTGCCGATCGGCTTCGCCGTCGTCGTCTTGCTGCTCGTGCTGCTCCTCGCGCGTCTGGTCGGCAATGCGAAGCGAAGGGAGATACGCAAGAAACTCGGATTGCCCGAGAGCGCCAGACTGACACCGGAGCAGGCCAACGCGTTCCAGGCGTTCGAGAATACCGACATGAAGCTTCGGAAGTCGTTTCCGACGATGTCCGACACGCAGCGCCAGGCAATGGCGCGCGATGTCCTGCGCGACAAGGGTGTGCTGCCGAAGAAAAGGAAGGTGAAGTGAACGCCGTTACGCGAGCGGCGCCACCTTCACCACCTCGTCGGCGGTCGTGAGGCCCGCCGCGACCTTCATCGCGCCCGACACGCGCAGCGGCTTCATGCCGTCCTGGAACGCCTGCTCGCGGATCGCACGGTCGTCGGCGTCCTGCGTCATGAGCCGCCGCAGCGCCGGCGTCATCAGCATGATCTCGTAGAGGCCGATGCGGCCGAGGTAGCCGGTCATCCGGCATTCGAGGCAGCCTCGCGCGGCCATCGTCTTCGCGGGCTTTTCGCCGCGCCACGGCGATGTGATCGCCGCCCACGTCGCGTCGTCGGGCGGATCGACGGGCTCCTTGCAATGCGGGCACAGCGTGCGCACCAGCCGCTGCGCCATCACGCCGAGCAGCGTCGAGTTGATCAGGTACGGCGGGAAGCCGAGATCGAGCAGCCGCGTCACCGCCGTCGGCGCGTCGTTGGTGTGCAGCGTCGACAGCACGAGGTGCCCGGTGAGCGCGGCCTGCACGGCCATGTCGCCGGTGTCGCGGTCGCGGATCTCGCCGACCATGATGATGTCCGGGATCCTGGCGCAGCAGCGTGCGCACGCCGCGCGCGAAATCGACGCCGATGACCGGCTGCACCTGCATCTGGTTGAACGCGGGCTCGATCATCTCGATCGGGTCCTCGATCGTGCAGACGTTCACTTCGGGCGTCGCGAGTCCCTTCAGCGTCGAATAGAGCGTCGTCGTCTTGCCCGATCCGGTCGGTCCCGTGACGAGGATGATGCCGTGCGGCTCGCTGGTCATCGTCTCCCAGCGCGAGCGATCGTCGCCGGTGAAGCCGAGGTCCTGAAAATCGCGCACGAGCACTTCCGGGCTGAAGATGCGCATGACGATCTTCTCGCCGAACGCCGTGGGCATCGTCGAGATGCGCAGCTCGATCTCCTCGCCGTCCGGCGTGACGCGTCTTGATGCGGCCATCCTGCGGGCGCCGCTTCTCGACGATCTCCATGCGCGCGAGCAGCTTGATGCGCGACGTCACGGCATTCAGCACCGACGTCGGAATCGCGTAGACCTGGTGCAGCACGCCGTCGATGCGGAAGCGCACGAGACCGACGTCGCGCCGCGGCTCGACGTGGATGTCCGACGCGCGCTGCTCGAACGCGTATTGCCACAGCCAGTCGACGATGTGGACGACGTGCTGGTCGTTCGCGTCGAGATGGCCGTGCCGGCCGAGCTCGACCAGCTGCTCGAAGTTGCGCGCCAGCGCGAAGTCGCCGTGCGAATTCTCCTGCGCGCGCTTCATCGAGCGCGCGAGATTGAAGAACTCGCCGATGTAGCGCCGGATGTCGGCCGGATTCGCGAAGCACGAGCCGAATCTCGAGCTTCAGGATGCTGCTCGAGCTCGTCGGCCCAGGCGCGCACGAACGGCTCGCCCGTCGCGACCGTCAGCGTCCTTCGGTCGACGGCGACCGGCAGGATGCGATAGCGCTCCGCGTACGCGTTCGACATCGTCGCGGTGACGGCGCCAAGATCGATCTTCAGCGGATCGATGTGCTGATAAGGCACGCCGAGCTTGCCGGCGAGCCATTCGACGAGGCCGTCGAGCTGCAACGGCTTCTGCGGTGGCTTGCGCGACTTCAGCTTCTGCTCCGCGATGAGCTCGAGCGGATGCTCGAAGCGCTGCGTGCGCGAGCGCGCGATCTGCTCCGCGTCGGACTGCGCGATCAATCCGTCCGCAACCATGAGCTTCAGGATGTCGTCGAGGCGCAGGCGGCGATCGGCCGCGGCGGCGGCTGTTGTCGGCGCGTCCCCCGCTCGCGCGGGGAGCACCTTGTCGTCGGAAATTGGCGTTGCCACGCAACCACTTTACACTGTCGGCCGTTCATCGATCGAGCAGCACATGCCGAGCATCGGCGGCACCGTTATCGAAGCCTGGGAGGGCGACATCACGTCGCTTGCCGTGGACGCGATCGTCAATGCCGCGAACACGTCGCTGCTGGGCGGCGGCGGCGTCGACGGCGCGATCCACCGCGCCGCGGGCCCGCAGTTGCTCGCCGAATGCCGGACGCTCGGCGGCTGCCCGACCGGTGAAGCGCGTCTCACGCGCGGTTACCGGTTGCCGGCTCGCTACGTGATCCACACGGTGGGCCCCGTCTGGCAGGGCGGCGGCGCGGCGAGCCGGCGCTGCTGGCCGCCTGCTATCGCCATTCGCTGGCCCTCGCCCGCGACCTCGCGATCGCCTCGATCGCGTTTCCCGCGATCAGCTGCGGCGTCTACGGCTATCCGCTCGATCGCGCGACGGCGATCGCGACCCGCGAGGTCGCGGCCGCCGCCCGGCAAATGCCGACGCTGGAGCGCGTCGTGTTCGCGTGCTTCGGCGGCAAGGCGCTGAGCGCGTATCGAAGCGCGCTCGCGGCTCTCGTGTAATTACGTCGGCGCGTTCACCAAGCCGGGACCTGGAACACCTCGCGCACGTACGCGACGTACGACGGGTCGTAGTCCATCGTCTTCGACGGCTCGTCGCTGATCTTCGCGACCGGCTGGCCATTGCAGCGGGTCATCTTGATCACGATCGCGAGCGGCTCGTAGCCCAGGTCGTTGGTGAGATTCGTGCCGATGCCGAACGCCGTCTGGCTGCGGCCGCGAAAGTACTCGAACAGCCGGCGCGCGAGCGGCACGTTGAGGCTGTCCGAGAACACCATGGCCTTCGTGCGCGGATCGATGCGCATCCGCTGGTAGTGCGCGATCAGCTTCTCGCCCCACTCGAACGGATCGCCCGAATCGTGGCGCACGCCGTCGAACAGCTTGCAGAAGAAGAGATCGAAGTCGCGCAGAAATGCGTCCATGCCGAACACGTCCGAGAGCGCGATCCCGAGGTCGCCGCGGTACTCGCGCGCCCAGGTGTTGAACGCGAACACCTGCGAGTCGCGCAGCCGCGGCCCGACCGCCTGGCACGCCTGCAGATACTCGTGCGCCATCGTGCCGAGCGGCGTCAGGTTGTGCTCGAGCGCGAAAAGCACGTTGCTCGTGCCGACGAATTTCGAGCGGATGCCGTCGCGCAATGCGACGATCACCTCGCTCCTGCCAGTCGTGCGAGAAGCGCCGGCGCGTGCCGTAATCGGCGATGCGGAATTCGGGATCCGGCACCGAATTGAGCTGCTCGATCTTTCGCGCGAGACGGCGCCTGTCCCTCGGCGAAGTCCGGGTCCGGATGAACGGTCGCGGTTGTACACCTCCGACACGATCGCGAGCACCGGCACCTCGAACAGGATCGTGTGCAGCCATGGGCCCTTGATCGCGATGTCGATCTCGCCGTTTTCGCCCGGCAGCGCGCTCACGTGGATGAAGCGCTCGTCGAGCTGGAACAGGCCGAGCAGATCGACGAAATCGCTCTTGAGGAAGCGCCAGCTTCGCAGGTAATCGAGCTCGCGCCGGCTGAAGCGCAGCCGGCACAGTTCGCGCGATCTCGCGCCGGATCTCGCCGATGTAGGGCTGCAGGTCGACTCCGGTGTTGCGGCACTTGAAGCGGTACTCGACCTGCGCGGCCGGGAAATGATGCAGCACGACCTGCATCATCGTGAACTTGTACAGGTCGGTGTCGAGCAGCGACGTGATGATCATCAGGCGACCGGGTCCGGCGCGATGAGCGGAGCCGTGGATGCGATCTCGGCGATCTTACCGCGTCGGCATTGCCAGCACGCTGGCCGCGCGCTCGCCGCATCGCTATGATGGCGGCGATTCCGGGAGCCACCAATATGCTCGTCAGCTGCGTCGCCTACGAAAACGGTCGCAAGGTCGCCGACATCCCCGTCGAGGACATCAGCGAGTACGTGCATCGGCCGGATTGCCTCGTCTGGGTCGCGCTGTTCGAGCCGACGCTCGAGGAGCTCGACGAGATGGCGCAGGAGTTCGGCCTGCACGAGCTCGCGGTCGAGGACGCGCGCAAAGGGCATCAGCGACCGAAGATCGAGGAATACGGCGATTCGCTGTTCGCCGTGCTGCACCCGGTCGAGCTGGTCAAGCTCGAAGATGGCAGCGAGGAGCTCAAGATCGGCGAGGTCGACCTGTTCGTCGGCCCGAACTACGTGCTGACGGTGCGCCATCGCACGCAGATCGGCTTCGCGGCGGTGCGCGCGCGAGCCGAGCGCGAGCCGGAGCTTCTGAGTCGAGGCGCGGGCTTCGTGTTCTACGCGCTGATCGACAACGTCGTCGACCGCTACTTTCCGGTGCTGGACCACCTCGAGACGCGTCTCGAGGCCGCCGAGGAGCAGCTGTTCGCGAGCGCGTCGTCGCGCAGCAAGATCGAGGAGCTGTACGAGCTCAAGCGCCAGCTCATGGCGCTGAAGCACGTCGTCGCGCCGCTGATGGAGGCGGTCGGCAAGCTCTACGGCGGACGCGTTCCGCTGTCCTGCCAGGGAACGCAGGAGTATTTCCGCGACGTCTACGACCATCTCGCGCGGATCAACGGCACCATCGACAGCATTCGCGAAATGCTGACGACCGCGATCCAGGTCAATCTCGCGCTGATCGGCATTTCCGACAACGAGGTGACGAAGCGGCTCGCCGCGTGGGGCGCGCTGATCACCGTGCCGACGCTCATTGCCGGCATCTACGGGATGAACTTCAAGAACATGCCGGAGCTCGGCTGGTCGATCGGCTATCCGCTCGCGGTTTTCATCATGGTCGCGATCGACGCTCTGCTGTATCTGCGCTTCCGGCGCGTGCGCTGGATTTAGCGCTCGTCCGGCTACGTGCCGTCCGCCGGCACGATCGGAATCACCGGCCGGTCGCCGTAGCCGGGACGGGTCGCCCACGACGGCTGCAGCGTGACGTGGTCGATGCGAAAGCGCGTCGCGAGCATGTGCCGCGCCGCATCGAGGATGCGCGGCCATTCGTCGCCGCTGTCGAGCGTGACGTGCGCGGAGAGCGCGGGGTGCCGGGCGCTCATGTGCCACACGTGCAGATCGTGCACGCCGGTGACGCCCGGAATTTCCGTCAACGCCGTGCCGATTTCCCGGTAATCGAGGTGCGTCGGCACGCCTTCCATCAGCACGCCGGTCGTCTGCGCCAGCAGGCGCCACGTGGCGCGCAGGATCAGCACCGCGGTCAGCAGCGACAACAGCGGATCGATCGGGGTCCAGCCGGTCGTCAGGATCACCGCACCCGCGACAATCGCGGCGATCGATCCGAGCGCGTCCGACAACACGTGCAGCAGCGCGCTGTGCGCGCCCGTCGACGACGGCGCGCGGGACAGCACCCACGCGGTGACGAGATTGATGAGCAATCCCACCGCCGCGATGCCGAGCACGGCGCCTCCGGCGACCGGCGCCGGATTCGTCACGCGGCGGATTGCCTCGATGACGATGAAGCCGACCAGCAGCAAAAGCGCAATCGCATTGACGAAAGCCGCGAGCACTTCCGCGCGCGCATACCCGTACGATGCGCGCGGCGACGGCGGCCGCCGCGCCACCCATTGCGCGAAGAGCGCGAGTCCGAGCGCCGCCGCGTCGGTCGCCATGTGCCCGGCGTCGGACAAGAGCGCGAGCGATCCGGCGAGCCAGCCGCCCGCTGCCTCGACGACCGCGTAGCCGGCCGTCAGGACGAGTGCTGCACCGAGCGCGCGCATCGGCGTCGCGTCGGCGGGCCAATGATGGTCGTGCGCGTCGCCATCGTGTGCGTGGAGCGATTCGTGGTATGCGGCCATCGACGCTAAAATAGCACCATGGAGACCGCTGCGTGCGAGCTCGCCGATCGGATCGATGACGCTTCTGCCACAGACGCAGTGCAGGCGCTGCGGCTACGACGGATGCCGCCCCTATGCCGAGGCGATCGCTGCCGGCGCGGCTGACATCAACCGGTGCCCGCCGGGTGGAACCGAAGCACTGCACGAGATCGCACGCTTGCTCGCGCGCGTCGCGCCGCCGCTCGATGCGTCTCGCGGCGCTCCCGGCCCACTTCAGGTGGCGCGCATCGACGAAAGTGCATGCATCGGCTGCACGCTTTGCATCGCGGCATGCCCGGTCGACGCGATCATCGGTGCGCAAAAGCGCATGCACGCCGTCCTCGGGTCGCTTTGCAGCGGCTGCGGATTGTGCGTCCCGCCCTGCCCCGTCGACTGCATCGACATGCTTCCCGCGCACAGGGACTGGAACACGGCGGACGCGATTGCCGCACGCGAGCGTTTCGAGCGGCGCGCCGATCGGCTCGCCGTTGCAAAAGTGACAGCCACGGCGTGACGTCGAAGCGCGCAAGCGCAGCAGCGCCATCGCCGCGGCGATAGCGCGGGCCCGTGCACGCCGCGGCGCGGCGCTTCCGCGCTCGTAGCGGCCCACTTGCCCGCGCGCGATGACCACTGACGGGCCGCTCGAGATGTCGGGCCTCGCCTTCACGGTCACGACGGCGCTTCTTGCGGCGGCCACGACGCTCGCGAATGCCGCCGTTCCGAACGATTACTCGCAGCGCCTTGACGCGCTGTGGAATTTCGAGCAACCGGCTCGATCGGAAGCACGCTTTCGCGCCGAAGCCTCGCGCTACCCCACCCGATCACGGGAGGCAAACGAGGCAACGACGCAGATTGCACGCGCGCTCGGCCTGCAGCGGCAATTCGCCGAAGCCGACCGCGCACTGGACACCGTGAAGCCGGCGCTCGCCCGCCTGCCCGCCCGCGTACGCGTTCGTTATCTGCTCGAGCGCGGACGCCGTGACAATTCGAGCGGCAATGCGAGCAGCGCGTTCGCGTGGTTCGAGCAGGCGCTCGCCGCATCGGCCGACGACACGTTGCCGGGCGCCGACTACTATCGCGTGGACGCCTTGCACATGCTGGCGATCGCCGCGCCGCCCGCGCGGCAATTCGACCTCGACCTGCGCGCGCTTGCCGCCGCGGACGCCGCGCACGATGCGCGTACGCGCGGCTGGCGAGCATCGCTACTGAACAACCTCGGCTGGGCGATGCACGAGCGGGGCGATTACGCGGCCGCACTCGCGTACTGGCAGGACGCGCTCGCCGCGTTCGAAGCGAAGCAGGACCTCGTGGGCACGCGCATCGCGCGCTGGACAGTCGCACGCGGGTTACGCTCTGTCGGCCGCCTGGACGAAGCGGAAGCGATCCAGCGTCGGCTCGCCGACGAGTTGCAGGCGACAAATGCCCCCGACGGCTACGTGTTCGAGGAGCTCGCCGAAATCGCCGTTGCACGGGGCGATCGCGTCGCTGCGCAGCCGTGGGCCGCAAAGGCGCTCGCCCTGCTTTCGAAAGATGCCGACTTCCGCGCGAACGAGCCGGCGCGGCTTGCACGGCTCACGGACCTGGCGGGCATTCCCGCCGCGCCACGCTGATCGGGACGAAGCATGCAGTCGGCCGCCTGGCTCGGCGAGGGCCGGCGAGCCCGACTACATCTGTCGAAAGCGATGCGCGAACGCGCGCGAAACCGCGATGGCTTCCGTGCGCGTCTTGAGCGAAAGCGATACGCGCCCGGCGAGATCCCGGTTCGTCGCGCCGACGTGCGCGAGATTCACGATCGTCCCGCGGTGCACTTGCCAGAACCGGTCCGGATCGAGCGCGTCGACGAGCTCTCGCAGCGCCGTGCGAATGAGCGCCTCGCCGTCCTTCGTGAATACGCTTGTGTACTTGTCGTTCGCCTGGAAATAGCAGACGTCCTCGACCGGTATCAGCCGCACCTGCTGCCCCACCGACGCACGGATCCATGCGAGCCGCTCCGGTGCAGCGCCGGGTGCAAGGACCGGCGCAAGCCGCGCGAGCGTTTCGAAGACGGCGCGCAAGTCGGGCGCGGCGGCGTGATCGGTCACGCGTTGCTTCAGGCGCTCGACCGTCTGCGCGAGGCGCGCGTCCGTGACCGGCTTCAGCAGGTAATCGACGGCCGCGCGCTCGAACGCGTCGACGGCGTACTCGTCGAACGCGGTCACGAACACGACATGGAGCTTCCGGTGGGCAGCCTGTGCCACTTCGAGTCCCGTGAGACCGGGCATCCGGATATCGAGAAACGCGATGTCGGGATCCTCGGTGGCGATGAGCGCCTGCGCCTCGGGTCCGTTTGCCGCGATCCCGGCGATCACAAGCTCCGGCCACAAAGTCGCAAGCCGGTCACGCAGGTACGTCGCGAGACGCGGCTCGTCGTCGGCGATGATCGCCGTCGTCCTGCGCACGCTGTTCATGGCACGCCGCCGCAAACGCCCGCTGGCCGTGCTTATCCGGGCCCGGCTCGGATGCAAGCGGCACTGCGATCGTCACGCGCGATCCATGCGGGCGCACGTCCTCGACCATTAACGAGGCCGCGTCCCCGTACGCGGCTGCAAGTCGCGCGCGCAGGTTCGCGAGCCCGATGCCCGGCGTGGCGCGTGGCATCGTCGCCCGAAAGCCGCGACCGGTGTCGGCGACGCTCAACACCAGTATCGATCCTTCGCGTCGTGCCGCGATCGTGATCTCGACGCCGGCCACCGACGGCTCCAGGCCATGCTTGACGGCATTCTCGACAATCGGCTGCAACAGCATCGGCGACACCTCGATGTCCGCGAGCGACGCAGGCATGTCGATCCGCCAGGTCAATCGCGCACCCATGCGCAATTCGACGATGTCGAGATACGCGCGCAGCAGCGCCACCTGGGCGCCGAGCGTGCCCCTGCCGGCGGCCGACGAGGCGCTCGCGCGCAGCAGCACGATCAGGCGCTCGATCATCCCCTTGGCGTTCGACGGCTCGTGGTCGATGAGCGAGACGACGTGCGCCAGCGTATTGTAAAGAAAGTGCGGCTCGACCTGCGCTTCGAGCAGCTTCATCCGGGCGGTCGTCGCCTCCTTCTCGGCACCCGCGACGCGCGCCTGCTCGTTGGCGATCGCCGCCTCGGCGCGTGCGGCCCGCTCGCGCGGGATGAAGATCGCCAGCATGAGTCCGGTTATGACGAGCGCCAGGAGCAGGAGCGACAGCAAGTCGCGCGGCGAGATGCCCCACGCGCTCGACTGGTCCCACCCCAACAAGCGCAGCGCGAACAGGTAGCCCGGAAAAACGCAGACGACGGGAATCGCCGCAAAGTACAGCGTGCGCAGCGATTTCGAAGCGCGAGCAAGCCGCGCCCCGAGCAGCCGGTCGCCGGCGAAGAATCCGAAATAGATAGCGAAGCCGATGCACTGCGCGAATATGAACGTATTGCCGAGAATCCGGGACAGGGGCGCGTGCGTGTCGAAGAGCGCGCCGAGCGCGAAGAAGAAGATCGCAAACAACGTGTTCCAGATCGCCGTGTACAGGATGTCACGCGCGAAGCTGCGCCGGAAACGGCGGAAGAACGGAATGATTTCCAGCGGATGGCCATTTGCGTTTGCGCTGCACTCGGGTGACGCCGCGGAGGAAGTCGTTTCAGGCATCGCGCTCTCCGGTCCAGTTCCGGGCGCGAACCTCGCGCCCAATGCCGTCATTGTCCGGGACGCCCGGCGCACCGAAAGGCCGCCGCGACCAATCGACGATTTCCGGGTGCAAGCGGTTGCCGGCTTCCGCGAACGGTCGGACGTGCCGTCTCTCCCTGCGCTGCCGCGGCGGCTTGGCGAGGGATCCTTATAATCCGGCGATGAACGCTGCCAAGAGACGCGCGATCTTCGAGCGGCTTCGCGCCGCGAATCCCCATCCCCGAAGCGAGCTCGAATACCGCTCGCCGTTCGAATTGCTCGTCGCCGTGGTGCTGTCCGCGCAAGCGACCGACAAGGGCGTGAACAAGGCGACCGCGCGCCTGTTTCCGGTCGCGAACACGCCCGCGGCGTTCGTCAAGCTCGGCGTCGACGGATTGATCCCGTACATCAGCTCGATCGGATTGTTCAACACGAAAGCGAAGAACGTCGTCGCGCTTTCGCAACGCCTCGTCGACGAGCACGCCGGCAAAGTGCCCCACGATCGCGTCGCGCTGGAAAAGCTGCCCGGCGTCGGGCGCAAGACGGCGAACGTCGTCCTGAACGTCGCGTTCGGCGAGCCCGACGATTGCCGTCGACACGCACATCTTTCGTGTCGCGAATCGCACGCGGCTTGCCGTCGGCAAGGACCCGGAGGCCGTCGAACGCCGGCTCATGAAGTTCACGCCGGAGGAGTTCCGGCACAACGCCCATCACTGGCTGATTCTGCTCGGCCGTTACGTCGTGCGTCGCCCGCGTGCCGAAATGTCCGCAATGCGTCATCGCCGATCTTTGCGAATACCCGGCGAAGACGAAGGCATTGCCGGGCATCAGTGCCGCCGAAATGCCGCTCAAGCCCGCGCCGGTCGGCGCACTGCCGCGCAAACCTGCGAGACGGGTAAAGGCCTGAAATCGATGTTCGCGCCGAGCCGCGACGAAGCGCGCCTGTTCCTTATCGACGCCTGGCGCAAGTACCGGGCAAAACAGCCGCTGTCGGGACTCGAGCAGACCGCGGCGCAACTGGTCGCGATGCACCCGGAATATCAGTCGCTGCTCGAAGCGCCCGAGGCGCATGTGCATCGCGACTACCAGCCCGAGCAGGGCGACGTCAATCCGTTCCTGCATCTGTCGCTGCACCTCGCGGTTGCCGAGCAGCTTGCGATCGACCAGCCGCCCGGCATCGTCGCGCACTACGAGCGGCTGCGCGACAGCGCGCGGCGACGCGCACGAAGCGCTGCATGCGATCGTCGAATGCCTCGGTGAAGCGATCTGGCAGGCGCAGCGAACGGGCGCCGGCCCGGATGCCGCCGTGTATCTCGCGTGCCTCGAGCGACAGCAGTGAACCGGTGTCGGAGGTGTAATTATTCGCGCAACGTTGCGCGAATAATTACACCTCCGACACCGGTTCAGTACTTCGGTGCGAGAACCGCCGGCTGCGACGCGTAATACGCCGCGACGTTCTCGATGTCCTTTTGCGTCAGCGTGCCCGCGAATCCCGCCATGATCGGATTCTTGCGCGCGCCGGACTTGTAATCGCGCAGCGCCTTCGCGAGGTAATCGGGATACTGGCCGCCGAGCTTCGGGTAGTCGGGCGACTGGCTGTTGCCGTCGAGCCCGTGACACGCCTGGCAGACTTCCTTGACCTTCGCCTGGCCGGCGGCGATGTCGGCGGCGCTCGCGAGCGCCGGTAGCTGCGAGCGTGGCCGCGACGAGCAGCGATGCGCGTACGCGATGTCATCATTTGCTCGCCGTTTGGGTCTTCGGGCCGCCCTGCGAGTAATACGCGGCGAGGTTGGCGATGTCCTGGTCGGTGAGGCTGGCCGCGATCGCGCGCATCGACGGGTGGCTGCGATCGCCGTTCTTGTACTCGTGCAGCGCCTGCACGATATACGCGGCATGCTGCCCGCCGAGCTTCGGCACGTGGTAGACCTCGGGGTACGCGGTGCGCCAACCTTCGATCCCATGGCAGCCCTCGCACATCCGGGTCTTCTCCTCGCCCTTCGCGGCATCGCCGGCGGGGGCCGGGGTTTGCGCCGCCACCGCCGCGGAGAAGATCAATGACAACGTCAAAACCACGCGATATCGGATCATCGGCAAACGCTCGAGATGGATGAACATGTCAACGCTTCAACTCGGAAAGCTTGTCCCGCACATCCTTCCACTCCTCGGCGTCGGGCGGCGCCGGCTTGCGCTCGATGATCGGCTTCCACGCCTTGGACAATTCGGCGTTCAGCGCCTTGAACTGCCTGCTGGTCCTCCGGGACGTCGTCCTCGGCAAAGATCGCTTCGACCGGACATTCGGCGACGCAGAGCGTGCAGTCGATGCATTCGTCCGGGTCGATCACGAGGAAATTCGGGCCCTCGCGAAAGCAGTCGACGGGGCAGACGTCCACGCAATCCGTATATTTGCAGCGAATGCAGCTTTCGGTGACGACGTAGGTCATGAAGACTTGCTTCTCGATCCGTTCAATTGCGGGACGGCTTGAATTTTAACAGATCGCGCCCATTCTCCATCGTGAGCGCGCGTGCCGCGGCTTGCGGTAAACTGCCATCGAGGCGGTGCGACGCACGCGATTGTTCCGCGCCGCGCCGCAGGTGACTGACAGGGCGGAAAGGACATTCGATGAGCGATCTCATCAAACACGTTTCGGACACCACGTTCGAGCAGGACGTACTGCAATCGCAGAATCCCGTGCTGGTCGATTTCTGGGCGGAATGGTGCGGGCCGTGCAAGATGTTCGCGCCGGTGCTCGACGAAGTCGCCAAGGCCTACGAAGGCAAGCTCACGGTCGCCAAGCTCGACATCGACGCCAATCCGGCCACGCCGGGCAAGTTCGGCATTCGCGGCATCCCCACCGTCATCCTGTACAAGGGTGGCCAGGTCCATGCCCAAAAGGTGGGCGCATTGTCGAAATCGCAACTGACTGCCTTCCTCGACAGCCATCTCTGATTCGCTTTCTTGACAGGCCGGGTCAAGCCCGATACGCTTCCCTCCTGACTGACCGGCGCGTCGTACCGCACCGGTCCACCGAGCGCAGATAAGCGCCGGCGCATATTCCAGGTGCCGCCCTCCCATCGCGGCGCCGCCACGAATCCCGATTCGTCCACCCGGCCTGAAGCGGCCGTCCCTGCCGTTCCTGCACGCCATGCATCTGTCCGAACTCAAAGCCAAGCACGTTTCCGAACTGCTCGACATCGCGAACTCGATGGAAGTCGAGGGCGCGAATCGCATGCGCAAGCACGATCTCATCTTCGCGCTGCTCAAGACGCAGGCGAAGAAGGGCGAAAGCATCTTCGGCGAGGGCGTGCTCGAAGTCCTGCCCGACGGCTTCGGCTTCCTGCGCTCGCCCGACACCAGCTACCTCGCCGGCACCGACGACATCTACATCTCGCCGTCGCAGATCCGCCGCTTCAATCTGCATACCGGCGACACGATCGAAGGCGAGATCCGCACGCCGAAGGACGGCGAGCGCTACTTCGCGCTGGTCAAGGTCGACAAGGTCAACGGCGAGCCGCCCGAGAACGCCAAGAACAAGATCCTCTTCGAGAACCTGACGCCGCTCTTCCCCGACGAGCCGATGGTCCTCGAGCGCGACATCAAGGCCGAGGAAAACATCACCGGCCGCGTGATCGACATCGTCGCGCCCATCGGCAAGGGCCAGCGCGGGCTGCTCGTCTCGTCGCCGAAGTCCGGCAAGACGGTGATGCTGCAGCACGTCGCGCACGCGATCACGTCGAATCATCCGGACGTCATCCTGATCGTGCTGCTGATCGACGAGCGGCCGGAAGAAGTGACCGAAATGCAGCGCACGGTGCGCGGCGAAGTCGTCGCCTCGACGTTCGACGAGCCCGCGACGCGCCACGTGCAGGTCGCCGACATGGTGATCGAGAAGGCGAAGCGCCTCGTCGAGCACAAGAAGGACGTCGTGATCCTGCTCGATTCGATCACGCGTCTCGCCCGCGCCTACAACACCGTCGTGCCGGCCTCCGGCAAGGTGCTCACCGGCGGCGTCGACGCCAACGCGCTGCAGCGGCCGAAGCGCTTCTTCGGCGCCGCGCGCAACATCGAGGAAGGCGGATCGCTGACGATCATCGCCACCGCGCTGATCGACACCGGCTCGCGGATGGACGACGTGATCTACGAGGAATTCAAGGGCACCGGCAACATGGAAATCCACCTCGACCGGCGGATGGCGGAAAAGCGCATCTACCCGGCGATCAACGTGAACCGCTCGGGCACGCGCCGCGAGGAGCTGCTGCTGAAGCCCGACATCCTGCAGAAGGTGTGGGTCCTGCGCAAGCTGCTCTATCCGATGGACGAGCTCGAGGCGATGGAATTCCTGCTCGACAAGGTCAAGGCCACGAAGAGCAACGCCGAGTTCTTCGAATCGATGCGCCGCGGGTAAAGTCGAGCCTGCGGGTCGCGTGGCGGGCGCGACTCGCGAGTGCCCTCATTCCCGCCTGACGGAGGACTGACGATGGCGCGCAAATACATCGATTGCCGGTTGTTCCCGAGCGACACCAAATGCTCGGTCGCGATTTCCGCGGATACCGAAGACGAAGTCGTCGCCGCCGCGGCGCAGCACGCGGTGAGCGTGCACAAGCACGAGGATTCGCCGCAGCTTCGCCAGCAGATTCGCGCGAGCGTGAAGGAAGGCAGCCCGACATCCTGAGGGTTGCAAGGCGCGGCCGGCCCACGCGAGCCGGTCCGCGCCCGAGACGCCGGCATCGCGTCCTTCCTGTATTTAAAATCAACGGCTTGCGGTATCTCTTGCAATGCGTGCTCGGCGCCGCAACATCCCGTTTGTCAGTAGCCGCGGGATCGCGGATAATCGCGCGATTCCCTTCGGCCCGAACGGACGTCGCCCGCCACTTGCAGGTCGCGCCTCGGGCTCCAGGTGTTCGGCAAACGGAAGGCACGATCATGAAAATCGATACCCATCCCAAGTACAGTGAAATCAACGTGACCTGCAGCTGCGGGAACACGTTCACCACGCGCTCGACGATCGACAAGCCGTTGCACGTCGAAGTCTGCTCGTCGTGCCATCCGTTCTACACCGGCAAGCAGAAGATCATGGACACCGCCGGCCGCGTCGAGAAGTTCCGCCAGCGCTACGGCACGAAGACGGCAACGCCATCCGCCTGATCGACGCGTTGTCGCGCGGACATCCGCCAAGAGGCAGCTTCGGCTGCCTTTTTCGTTGCGGCCATGCGCGGTAGCGACGATCCTTTCGCCATGCGCAGCCCGGGCCGACGCGTCGTCGAGGCATCGGATTCCGCCGACGCTGAATCCGCCGGACCCGTACCGCGCCTGGAAGCAGGCGGGACTGTTCCTGCTCGCCTTCGCGTGGATCGCGTTCGGGCTGGCGGGTCACGATCCCTGGAAATTCGACGACGCGACGACGTTCGGCGTCGCGTGGGAAATGACGCAGGGCGGCGACTACGTCGTGCCCGCATCTCGCAGGCGAGGTGTATCTGCTTCACCCGCCGCTCGTGCCCGGCGCTTGCCGCGGTGACGCAACAGCTCGCTGTCCCCGCCGCTCGAGCCGTACAACGCGGCGCGCATCGCCGCCGGCGGCGCGCTGGCGCTGATCCTGCTGTTCGCGGCGCTCGCGACGCGGCGAGCTCGCGGGCCGCGCGTTATCGCTGGCTGCCGGTCCTGATCCTGATCGGCTCGGTCGGATTGTGGGACCGCGCGCACGTGCTGTCCGGCGAGCTCGGCGTCATGGTCGGTGTCGCGATGGCGCTGTACGGACTGGCGCTCGCGCTGCGCCGGCCTGTCGGCGGCGGCGCGTGGCTTGGCGTCGGCATCGCGGTCGCATTCCTCTGCCAGGGCTTCACCGGTCCCGCGTGGCTTGCGATCAGCGCGCTCGTGCTGGTGGCGCTCGGGCCGCCGTGGCGCCGGCGCGAATATGCGATGACGCTCGGCACGGCACTCGTCGTCGCCGTCGCGCTCGGCGGCGCCCTGGATCGTCGCGCTGTACCGGCGCGACCCGGCGCTGCTCGACGCGTGGCTCGCGACCGAAGGACTCGCGCAGCACATCGCGCTACTTCGGCGATCCGGCGCTCGCGAATCCGCTCTATCACGCGCGCAACCTGCTGTGGTTCGCATGGCCGGCGCTGCCGCTGATCGCCTGGACGTTGTGGACGCGAGGGCGCGGCTTCGACGGCGGACTCGCGCCAGCCGTCGGTGCAGATTCCCGGCGTGCTGGCGCTCGTCATCTACGTGAACCTGCTGCTGCTCCCGGAGCCGAGACTCATCCAGGCGTTGCCGCTGCTCGTGCCGTGCGCGCTGCTCGCGTCGCTCGAAATCGATTCGCTGAAGCGCGGCTTCTCGGCGCGCGCTCGACTGGTTCGGCATCCTGACGTTCGGATTGCTCGCGATCGTCGTCTGGGGCCTCTGGATCGATGCGCGGCTGAACGGGATGTCGCCGCGCGTCGCGGCGCTGTTTCGCGACACGGAGATCGGGTTCCAGCCGACGTTCCATCTGGGCTCGGTCATCGCGGCCGCATTTCTGACCTTGTTGTGGATCGCGCTGGTGCGCCCGGCGCGCCGCAGCAATCGCCGCGCGCTGCTCAACTGGGCCGCGGGCGTCACGCTCGCGTGGTGCCTCTACTCGACGATCTGGCTGCCGTATCTCGATTCGCGGCGCTCGTATCGCGCGATGATCGAGAGCCTGAACGGACACCTGCCGACGCGACGGCTGCGTCGCGAGCCGCAATCTGGGCGATCCGCAGCGCGCATTGCTGTACTACTTCGCGGGCATCGAAACGGTGCGCGAAGAGACCGACGCGCACGCAAGCAGCGATTGTCCGGCCCTGCTCGTCCAGTATGGCGCCATCGCCGGCGCGGCGCCCGCGCTCGACGGGCTGGCATGTCGAATGGGAAGGCGGCCGGCGCGGCGACGCGACCGAGCGCTACGTGCTCTACATGAAGGATGAGACGTCGTGAAATTCGTCGATGAAGCGTATATCGAAGTGATCGCCGGCGACGGCGGCAACGGCGCCGCGTCGTTTCGACGCGAGAAATACGTGCCGCGCGGCGGACCGGACGGCGGCGACGGCGGGCGCGGCGGCAGCATCCTTGCCGTCGCCGATCGCAACATCAACACGCTCGTCGATTACCGCTTCGCGCGCATCCATCGCGCGAAGCGCGGCGAGAACGGACGCGGCGCCGACCAATACGGCCACGGCGCCGACGACATCGTGCTGCGCATGCCGGTCGGCACCGTGATCACCGACGCCGACACCGGCGAGTTCATCGCCGATCTCGATCACGACGGCGCGCGCGCGCTCGTCGCCAAGGGCGGCAAGGGCGGGCTCGGCAACCTGCACTTCAAGTCGAGCACGAACCGCGCGCCGCGCCAGTCGACGCCCGGGGAAAAAGGCGAGCAGCGGCGCCTGCATCTCGAGCTCAAGGTGCTCGCGGACGTCGGCCTGCTGGGCCTGCCGAACGCCGGCAAGTCGACGCTGATCCGCGCGATCTCCGCCGCGCGTCCCGAAGGTCGCCGACTATCCGTTCACGACGCTCGCGCCGCAACTCGGCGTCGTGCGCACGTCCGAAGGCAAGAGCTTCGTCGTCGCCGACATTCCGGGGCTCATCGAAGGCGCGGCGGAAGGCGCGGGGCTCGGACACCAGTTCCTGCGCCATCTGCAGCGCACGCGCCTGCTGCTGCACATCGTCGACATCGCGCCGCTCGATCCCGCGGCCGATCCGCTCGCCGACGCGCGCGCGATCGTCAAGGAGCTCGAACGATACGACGTGGCGCTCGCGGCCAAGCCGCGCTGGCTCGTGCTGAACAAGCTCGATCTCGTGCCCGAAGACGAGCGCGACGCGCGTTGCAAGGCGTTCGTCCGCTCGTTCCGCTGGAAAGGGCCGGTGTTCGGCATCTCGGCGATCGACGGATCGGGCTGCCGCGAGCTCACGTTCGCGATCCAGGCGTGGCTCGACGCGCAGCCGCCGGCCGCGCCGGAAGCAGTCGATGCCGAGCGTGCCGGTCGTCGTCACGCCGGCGCCCGTTGCTCCCCGTCGCCGTCGTCCGCCCGCGGACGAGACATGACGCCAGTCGCCAGCGCGTCTCGGCTCGTCGTCAAGATCGGCTCGAGCCTCGTCACCAACGACGGCCGCGGCATCGATCACGTCGCGGTCGCACGCTGGGCCGCGCAAATCGCGCGGCTGACGCAAGCGGGGCGATCGGTCGTGCTCGTGTCATCGGGCGCGATCGCCGAAGGCATGCAACGGCTCGGCTGGACCACGCGTCCGCGCGCGATCCACGATCTGCAGGCCGCCGCCGCCGTCGGACAGATGGGACTCGTGCAGGCCTACGAGACCGCGTTTGCGCAATATGGATTGCACACGGCGCAGGTGCTGCTGACCCACGAAGATCTGTCGGACCGGCGGCGCTATCTCAATGCGCGCACGACGCTGACGACGCTGCTCGGCTTGCGCGTGATTCCGGTCATCAACGAGAACGATACGGTCACGACCGACGAGATCCGCTTCGGCGACAACGACACGCTCGGCGCGCTCGTCACCAACCTCATCGACGCCGACGTGCTCGTGCTGCTGACCGACCAGCAGGGACTCTATACCGCCGATCCGCGCACACGATCCGACGGCGACCATCGTCGCCACCGCGCGTGCCGGAGACCCGGCGCTCGAAGCGATGGCGGGCGGCGCCGGCAGCGCGATCGGCCGCGGCGGCATGCTGACGAAGGTGCAGGCGGCGAAGCGCGCCGCGCGCTCCGGCGCATCGACGATCATCGCCTGCGGCCGGGAAACGGACGTGCTGACGCGCCTCGCCGAACGGCGAAGCGCTCGGCACGCTGCTCATCGCGGAACACGAGCGCGCTCGGCGCGCGCAAGCAGTGGCTCGCCGATCACGTGCGTCTCGCGGGCCGGCTGACGCTCGACGCGGGCGCCGTGCGCGCGCTGACGCAGGACGGCAAGAGCCTGTTGCCGGTCGGCGTCATCGCCGTGTCCGGCAGTTTCGGCCGTGGCGAGCTTGTCGGCTGCTTCGCGCCGGACGGTCGCGAGATTGCGCGCGGGCTCGTCAACTACGGCGCGCAGGAAGCCGCGCGGATCGTGCGCCGGCCGTCATCGGAAATCGAAGCCGAGCTCGGTTACGTCGACGAGCCGGAGCTCATCCACCGTGACAATCTGGTCTTGCTCGGCTGAATGCCGAACAAGACCGGATTGCGCGTCCACTAACGTGAGCGTAGCGAACGTTAAGCGAGCACGAGCGAGCGGTGGATGCTCCAATCTGGTGTTGCTCGGGTAGCGCGCGCTCGACACAACGAAACGGCATCAGGGGGCAACGAATGAATCTGGGCGACCGCGTCAAGGGCATTCTTCTCGAACCGCGCGGCGAATGGGTAAAAATCGCCGCCGAGCCGGCCACCGTACAGTCGCTCTACACCGGCTGGATCATGATCCTCGCGGCGATCGGCCCGATCGCCTTGCTGTTGTCGGTGCATTCGCTGCAGATCGCGATCGCGCAGTACGTGCTTTCGCTGATCATCACCTTCGTGCTGGCGCTGATCGTCGACGCGTTGGCGCCGTCGTTCGGCGGCGACGAAGGATTTCGTCGCCTCGCTGAAATTGACCGCGTACGCCTACACGGTCGCGTGGCTCGCCGGCATCTTCAACCTGCTCGGCATCCTTGGCGGCGTGTTCACGCTGATCGCGACGATCTACGCCATCTACACGTTCTTTCTCGGTGCGCCCGTGCTGAAAAAATCATCCGCCGACAAGGCGGTGCCGTTCACGATCGTCGTCGTGCTGTGCGGCATCGTGCTCGGCCTGCTTGCGGGCTACGTGTTCAGCGGCATGATGATGACGCCGCGGATGCACGCGGGATGATGGGAATGTGATGCGCGACGATTCGAGTCAGCTGCGCGACGTGACCGGATTCGTATACGACGCCGGCATCTCCGGATGCGCCCAGCCGTACAGCCGCTCGCGCCGCGTTTGCGGTCGCGCGTGCAGGTAACGCTCGAGCTCCATCAGCGCCGCGCCGATACACCTCGCGCTTGAAGTCGATCACCGATTCGAGCGGAATCCAGTAGTCGTGCCAGCGCCAGGCATCGAATTCGGGATGATCGGTGATGCGCAGGCTGACATCGCTGTCACGGCCGACGAGGCGCAGCAGATACCAGATTTGCTTCTGTCCCCGGTAGCTGCCCCGATACTCGCGCTTGATCCAGTGGTGCGGTACCTCGTAACGCAGCCAGTCGCGCGTGCGGCCGAGAATCCTGACGTGCTGCGGCTCCAGTCCGACTTCCTCGCGCAGTTCCCGGTACATCGCCTGCTCGGGCGCCTCACCAGGATCGATGCCGCCCTGCGGAAACTGCCACGAGTGCTCGCGGACCCGTTTGCCCCAGAAAACCAGGTTCTTGCCGTTGGCGATGACGATGGCGACGTTCGGGCGATAGCCGTCGCGGTCCAGCATCGCGGTCACCCTGATGCAAATTGATTGACCTCATTGTTGCACAGGACGACGCCTGTTGCCTAGCGACGACAGGACGCACGGCGCGCACGACCCGCGGGCCGGCGCGCGCATGCATTTCCGCTACCGATCAGTCGCGATCCCAGTGACCGCGGTCCATCCGCCATCGGCCGTGGTCTTCGACCCACCGATGCGGTGTCCAATGCTGGCCGCGATGCGCGCGAACGCGATGCCCACCCACCCAGACGTAACGACGCCCGTTCCAGTTCCAGTATCCCGGCTCCCAGATCCAGCCCGGACGCACCACCGGCGCGGCCTCGTAACGAGGCGGCGGCGGACCGATGCGGACATAGACCTCCGCGAGCGCCGGTGTTACACCGAGCGTCGCGATCGACCCGGCGGCAATGCAAAGCGCAAGCAAACTCTTTCTGGCGTTCATCGATCTGCCTCTCTGAGCAATTACGAAATGTCAGGTTCGCACGCGATGCGCCGATGCTCGATCGGCTGCATGCCGAAGGCCGTGTAGGACTGCGCGAAATCGGCGCGTAGGATAGCTTCGCGATCTCGCGCGCCGTGCTCAGAATTCGATCGTCTCGCCCGGCTTCATGTCGTGGATCTTCGTGGACGTCTTGCCCATCGCCTTGATGTACTCCGCCGGCGTGCCGACGAGATACGGGCTCGTTCCGTAGTGCATCGGTATCGCGTGCTTCGGCTTGAAGTACGTCTTCGTCGCGAACGCCGCGTCCTGCGGGTTCATCACGAAATGGCCGCCGATCGGAATCATGATCAGGTCGGGCTTGTAGTGCTCGGCGATCAGCTTCATGTCGCCGAACAGGCTCGTGTCGCCCATGTGATAGATGCGAAAGCCGTTCTCGAGCTCGATGATGAAGCCGACCGGCTCGCCGCCGACGTGAACCTCGTCCTTGTCCGTCGCGGGGTTGTGCCAGCGCAGCTCGGAACTGTGCTCGGCGTGCACCTGCGTGATCTTCACACCCGGGAACGGCTCGATCGTGCCGCCCTTGCCCATGCGCGGCGCAAGGTTCGGCGGCAGGATGCCGAGCGTCTGCAGCGAATCGTCGAGGCCCGCCGGTCCCCACAGCGGGGCGTTGTACTTTTTCGCGAGCTCCGGGCCATCGCCCAGATGATCGCCATGCGCATGCGTGACCAGCAGGATGTCCATCTTGCCGATCGCGTCGAGGTTCTTGTACTCAGGCGGCGTCAGCGGATTCTTCGTGAGCCACGGATCGATCACGATCACCTTGCCGGCGACGGTCGTGATCTTGGTCGCCGATTGCCCGAACCACTGCAGCTTGATCTTGCCCTGCGCGGCTGCCAATGAGGACGCCGGCAACGCTCCGACGACCGCCACGAGGCAGGCGACCAGCACATGACGAATTCCGGAATACATGAGTCCTCCTCCTTGAGATTGGATGCAAACGCGCGTGAAACGCAGGCTTTGATCGCGCGTTCAAGCCTCCGTTCCCCTTGATCCCGATGGCACAATGATGGCGTGGCTGCACTGGATATCGAACTGGCGTTCGCGAGCCCCGGCGACGCGCAGGCGATCGCCCGCCTGTCGCGCGACCTGATCGAGGCGGGCCTCGGCTGGGCGTACCGGCCAGACCGGATCGCTGCGCTGATGGCGGAGCCGGAAACCGTCACGCTCGTGGCGCGCTCGCGAAGCTCCGCCGCAGGCTTCTCGATCATGCGTTTTGGCGACGAGCGCGCGCACCTCATCCTGCTCGCCGTCGATGCCGCCCACCAGCGTCGCGGCGTCGCGCGGCGCATGTTCGGCTGGCTCGTCGAATCCGCGCTTGTCGCCGGCATGACGTCGGTCCATGTCGAGGTTCGCGCCGCCAACGTGCCCGCGTTGCGGTTCTACCGCGCGATGGGCTTCTCCGAAACTTTTCGCGTCCCGGGCTATTACCGCGGCCGCGAAACGGCCGTGCGGATGATCCGGATGCTGACGACACGCATTTAACACCGTCCCAAGCCGCCAGCAGGCCGCGCGTGCCGGCGTCTCGCCGCCGACGATGGTCCGGCTCGCCGGCGGGAAAATCGTTCGTCAAATCTGTCGATTTCGCCGCAGCCCATTCGACATAAAGTAGAGCGTGCGCTCGCGCCGTGGATGGCCGGCCGAACGCCTCGCTCGCTTTCAACCGACCAATGGAGACGACAATGCGATTCATGGTGATAGTGAAGGCGACGCCGAACAGCGAAGCGGGTGCGCTGCCGAGCAAGGAGTTGCTGGCCGCGATGGGGAAATTCAACGAAGAGCTCGTCAAGGCCGGCGTGATGCTTGCAGGCGAGGGGCTGCAGCCGAGCTCGAAGGGCGCGCGCGTCAGGTTCTCGGGCGGCAAGCGCACCGTGACCGACGGGCCGTTCGCGGAAACCAAGGAGTTGATCGCCGGCTTCTGGCTTTGGCAATGCAAGTCGAAGGAAGAGGCGATCGAATGGGTCAAGCGCTGCCCGGACCCGATGCCCGGTGAGGATGCGGTGCTGGAAATCCGCCAGGTGTTCGAAGCCGATGATTTCGGCGCCGAATTCACGCCCGAGCTGCGCGAGCAGGAGGAGCGCCAGCGCGCGAAGATCGCGGAGTCGGCGAAGGCGCCGAAGCGCTGACAGCGAGCCGGTCGGACATTTTGGAACCGCTGCGCACGCCGCAGGCGTGGGAGGATCACACGAGCGATGACCGGGCAGATGGCGTCCCCGCGAGGATCGACGCCATCTACCGCGCCGAATCGCGCCGCATCTTCGCGACGCTGATCCGCCTGCTGGGCGACTTCGATCTCGCCGAGGAGGCGGTGCACGACGCGTTTCGCGCAGCGCTCGAGCAATGGCCGCGCGACGGCGTGCCCGGCGAACCCGCGCGCGTGGCTGGTTTCGGCCGGCCGGTTCAAGGCGATCGACGGCATTCGCCGGCGCGCGCGGTTCGATTCGATCGACGACGTCGCCGAAGCGGTCGACGCCATCGTCGACGAGAGCGTCCAATACGACGGCGAAGGCATCGAGGACGATCGCCTGCGCCTCGTCTTCACCTGCTGCCACCCCGCGCTGTCGCCCGACGCGCAGATCGCGCTCACGCTGCGCGAGGTGTGCGGCCTCACGACGGAAGCGATCGCGCAGGCGTTCCTCACCGGCGCGCCGACGCTGGCGCAGCGCATCGTGCGTGCCAAGGGGAAGATCCGCGACGCCGGCATTCCCTACCAGGTGCCGACGCCGGAAGAGTTGCCGCGGCGACTCGATACGGTGCTGCGCGTCGTCTACCTCGTCTTCAACGAAGGCTACTCGGCATCCTCCGGGCCGACGCTGACGCGGGTCGATCTGTCGGCCGAAGCGATACGGCTCGGCCGATTGCTCGTCGCATTGCTGCCGGACCCGGAGGCGATCGGCCTGCTGGCGCTGATGCTGCTGCACGAATCGCGGCGCGCGGCGCGCACCTCGCCGACCGGCGAGGTCGTTCTGTTGAACGACCAGGACCGCTCGCGCTGGGACCGTAGCCAGATCGAGGAGGGATCGTTGCTCGTTGCGCAGGCGCTCGCATCACGGCGTTTCGGACCGTACACGCTGCAGGCCGCGATCGCCGCCGTGCATGCCAACGCCGCGAGCGCCGATGCCACCGATTGGCGCCAGATCGTCGGACTTTACGACGTGCTGATGCGCAGCGACCCGTCGCCGGTCGTCGAGTTGAACCGCGCCGTCGCGGTCGCGATGCGCGACGGGCCGGCCGCCGGGCTCGCGCTCATCGATGCGATTCTCGCGCGCGGGCGACCTGCAGCGACTACCACCTGGCGCACGCCGCGCGCGCGGATCTGTGCCGGCGGCTCGGCGAGACGGCGCATGCGCGCGCCTCGTATGAGCGCGCCATCGCGCTTGCGAAGCAGGCACCCGAGCGCCGGTTTCTCGAGCGGCGGCTCGCCGAGGCTGCGCTGAACTGCGCGGACTCGCGACGGCGTTGTCGATTTCGGACCCGCCCATTCGACTACCGGTATCGAATCCTCGTTTCTTTCGCGTTCCACGAGCCATGAAACCGGAAATCCATGCCAGAAGCAGCGCCTGGCCGATCACGCCCGATGCCGGAACCGCGTGCCGCGATACGCGTCGCTCGCCGCTTTCGCGCGTCGCCGGAGCGCGTCTTCGACGCCTGGCTCGATCCCGCGATCGCCCGGCCGGTGGCTGTTCGCGACGGCAACGTGCCCGATGGCGCACGCGGATATCGATGCTCGTGTCGGCGGCTCGTTCCGTTTCGTGGAACAGCGATATGGCGAAGACGTCAACTACCGCGGCGAATACACCGAGATCGTCCCGCACCGGCGCTTCGGCTTCATCCTCGCCACCGACCGTGACCGGCACCTCGTCACGCGCGTGCGCGTCGATGTGCGCCGTGGAAGAGCACGGATCGGCGTTGACGTTGGTGCATCAGGACGTGCCGCGGGAACACGCGTCGCACACCCGGGCGCGCTGGATCGGCATGCTGTACGGGCTCGGCGTGACGCTCGATTTGCTCGCGTTGTCATAGCAACGCCACCCACGAAGGAGAACATTCCATGCAATACCTGCTGATGTGCTGTTTCGATGAAGACCGCTGGGAGAAGATTCCCGAGCCGGAACGCGACGAGATCATGCGGCAATACGGCGAGTTCCAGCAGCGCCTCGCAACGAGCGGTCACTACCGCGCCGGCGCGAAGCTCGGATCGAGCGCAACCGCCACCACGGTGCGCGAAAGGGCCGGCAAGGCGGTCATCACCGATGGGCCGTTCGCCGAAACCAAGGAGCAGCTCGGCGGCTATCACCTGATCGACTGCAAGGATCTCGACGAGGCAATAGCGATCGCGCAGCGCATTCCGACGCTGCGCGCGGGCGGTGTGGTCGAAGTGCGCCCGCTGGAATTCGGACTCGAAGGGGCAACGCGATGAAATTCCTGTGCCTGATCTGCGCCGAAACCGTGATGGAGCAAATGCCCGAAGCCGATGCGGCGAAGCACTTCGAGGAGTACGTGGCGTTCACCGAGGGCATCCGCCGAAGCGGCCAATATGTCGGCGGCAATCGGCTGCTGCCGCCCGGCGCGGCAACCACGGTGCGCGTTCGCAACGGCAAGGTATCGACGACCGACGGACCGTTCGCGGAAACCAAGGAGCAGCTCGGCGGCTACTACGTCATCGAGGCGCGCGATCTCAACGAGGCGATCCTCGTCGCGGCGAAGATTCCGGGTGCGCGCATCGGATCGGTCGAGGTGCGGCCGATCGCCGAGGATGCAGCGACGCTGCGTGCGCTCGGCGTAGGCCGCGCAGTCGCAACATCCAGCCGATCGCAGCCTGAAGAACCCGCGAAGGTCCGGACGCAGCGCCGCTATTCGGATTTCGGCGATGCAACCGGCGCCTGTCCGCCGGGCGGCTCCTCGGTCGTCGCGCCGCTGCGATGCTCCGAGGGGCCGCCGCCCTTCGACAGATTGCGGGCGGTGTTGATCAGCGCGACATGCGTCAGCGCCTGCGGCGTGTTGCCGAGGGCGCGGTGATCGCGCAAGTCGTATTCCTCCGACAGCATGCCGACGTCGTTGCGCAGCGCCAGCAGGCGCTCGAACAGCGCATCGGCTTCCGCGTTGCGCCCGCACAGCGCGAGATTGTCCGCGAGCCAGAACGAGCACGGCAGGAAGAAGCCCTCGCCCGGCGGCAAGCCATCGGTGCTGTGTGACGTCCGGTAGCGCAGGACGAGGCCGTCGACGACGAGCTCGTGCTCGATCGCGCTGATGGTCGCCTGGACACGTGGATCGTCGGGCGGCAGGAAGCCCACCAGCGGAATCAGCAGCAGGCTCGCATCGAGCTCGGTCGAGCCGTAGCGCTGGACGAACACGCCGCGCGCCTTGTCGACGCCCTTCTCGCACACCTCATCGTGAATCGCCGCACGCACTTCACGCCATTTGTCGAGCGGTCCCTCGAGCCCGTAATTCTCGATCGCCTTCACCGCGCGATCCATCGCCACCCACGCCATCACCTTCGAATGCGTGAACTGCTGCGGCTCGCCGCGCATTTCCCAGATGCCGCTGTCCGGCCGCTGCCAGTTGGCCGCGAGAAAGTTGACCAGCGTGCGCTGGAAATTCCATGCGTCGGCATCGGCGGCGAGACCCGCGTCGCGCGCAAGGTGCAACGAGTCCATCAACTCGCCGTAGATGTCGAGCTGTGACTGCACGGCGGCTGCGTTGCCCACGCGCACCGGCGCGGAATTTTCGTAGCCGGGCAGCCAGGGCAACGTGAGCTCGGTCAACTGGCGCTCGCCGGCGATGCCGTACAGGATCTGCAGTTCCGCCGGGTGACCCGCCGCCGCGCGCAGCAGCCAGCCGCGCCACGCACGCGCCTCGTCGTGATAGCCGGCGAGCAGGAATGCGTACAGCGTGAACGTCGCGTCGCGCACCCAGCAGTAGCGGTAGTCCCAGTTGCGCACGCCGCCGATCTGTTCCGGCAGCGAGGTCGTCGCCGCCGCGACCATGCCGCCGGTCGGCGCGAAGGTGAGCGCTTTCAGCATCACGAGCGACGAGCGAACGGCATCCTCCCAGCGCCCCTCGTACGTCGAATGGCCGCACCACGCGCGCCAGTAGCGCTCCGTGGCCGCGAGGGCCGCCTCTGCGTCGATCGGCAGCGGATGCGTCTCGTGCGACGGAAACCAGGTCATCACGAACGGCACGCGCTGGCCTTGCGACACGGTGAATTCCGCGACGGTCGTGAAGTCGCGGCCCACGAGCTCGACCGGCGTGCGCAGCTCGAGCGAATCGGGTCCGGCAGTGGCGAGCAACGCATCGTCCACGCGGCGCACCCACGGCGTCACGGTTCCATAGCAGAACCGCATGATGAGCTCCATTCGCATCGGCATGCTGCCGCGCACGCATTCGACGATGCGCACGATATCGGTGCGCTCTTCCCATACGGGCATGCAGTCGATGATGCGTACGGCGCCCTCTTCCGTTTCGAACTCGGTTTCGAGGATCAGCGTATCGGGCCGGTACGCACGGCGAACGGCGGCCACGCCGCGCGCCGGACCGAGCTGCCAGTGCCCGTGCTCCTGCTTGCCGAGCAGCGCTGCGAAGCACGCGTTCGAATCGAAGCGCGGCACGCACATCCAGTCGATCGAGCCGTCCTTGCCGACGAGTGCGGCGGTGCGCGTGTTTCCGATCAGTGCGTAGTCTTCGATGCGCAATGGCATGGCACGTCCGATCTACCTCAGGTTTTCCTCGATAGCGCGATGATCGTGATCGCGTTCCATTGATCGCCGATGCGCAGATTGCCGCTGGCGCGCGGCTTGGCGGATTTGGCGATGCGGGCGGGCATGCGGGCATTTTAGTCGATGCGTTGTCGCATCAGTCGCCCGACCACGCCGCCTGCACCTGTTCGATCAATTGCGCCTCGCGCCCTTCGTAGCGCGGCGAAAAGTGGAAAGGCTTCACGGACTTCGCGCGAGCGAGTCGTGCGATGCGCCCCGCCTGTCCGGCAGTCAGGTGATTCTTGCGCAGGCCGTGCTCGGCATCGTCGTCGAGGAACACGCTTTCGATGAACAGCACGTCGACGTCGGCGAAAAGCTCCGCGAGCGTGCGCACGTTCGCATCGGTATAGCGAAGATCGGTGGCGTATCCGATGCGCTGGCCGGGCACGACATCGAGGATCAGATGGCGCAATTCGCCGACGCTTCGCGTCATCGCATGGTCGCCGTCGCGATCGCGCCATTGCAGCTCGATCGGCGTCGCATCGGACGCGCCGGTGAGCACTGCGTGCTTGAGACGGCGCAGCCAGGCGCCGGTCGCCACGCCGAGCGCGTCGAGACGATCCTTCGCCACGTTGACGTGGGCCTTCTCTTCGATGACATAGGCGAGACACGGAATGTCATGGTCGACGAAGCGCGCGCGAACGCGAAACATCGCTTCGTCGTGGACGACGTCATCGGCGAGCCGGAACGACGAGCTCGACTCGCGCACGAAGTTCGTCCGCGTCGAAAAGCGCGCGCACTGTCCCCGGCCGTCGATGCCGATCTCGCACACGTCGAGCGCCAGCTCGTCGTATCGGTACACGACGTTCCACGTATACGCGCGAAGCTTGTGCTCGACCTGCGCGATGAAATCCGGTCCGCCGAACAGCGTGAGCTGCGCCTTGCGCCCGAGCACGACCGCGAGCAGGCGGTCGAAGCCGGCGAAGTGGTCCATGTGCGTGTGCGTGACGAAGACGTGCGACAGGCGCATGAGCTTGCGCGGCGGCAGCGCGCCGATGTCGCCGAGATCGAACAGCAGCGCACGCCGCTCGTCGCGGAAATCGACATAGACGCCCGGATCGCCGAACGCTTCGTTCGTGAGCCGCGGATCGAATAGCCAGCGCATGAAGGCCGACGCGATGCGGATTGGCGCGCGGTTGCCGGCTCGCCGCCGCCGCCGGATGAATGGGCTCCGCTTATTGCGGAAAGGTCTCCACCAGTTCGGCGAGCCGCGCCTTGGCGCCGTGGAGGATCGGCACGCCGTCGCCAAACAGCAGCGCGTCGAAATCGAGATCGAGCAGGCCGCGCACGCTGCCGCGCAGCCGCGCCGGATCGTCCATCACCTTTTCGCGCAGCAACGCGCACTGTCCCGGTGGATTGCCTACGACAGCGTCGCCGACGAACAGCAATCGCCGCTCGGGCCAGTGCAGCACGACTTCTCCGGGCGATTTGCCGGGGGCGCCGACGACGGTGAGTGGCCCGATCCTCTCGCCGCTTCGCAGCTCACCATCGTTGACGGTGCCCTGACTGCGGGCATGCGACGCATCGTCCGGATGAATGAAAATGGGCGCCCCGGTGTGCTCGCGGACGGCGTTCGCGGCGCGCGAATGGTTGCGATTGGTGAGGAGAATCCTGGCGACGCCGATGCGCTCGATCTCGACGAGGTTCCGTTCGCCGGGCTCGACGGGGTCGATGCAGAGATTGCCCTCCGCGTGCCGAACCAGATACCCGTTGAAGTTGTAGCCGTGCGGCTCGGAGAACCATGACCACGTGAAGACGTCGGCAACGATTTCGTGCATGGTGTCACCTCATTCGAATCGATCTGCTCCCATCAACAGACCGGCTGCGGTCGCGTCATTCTAGCGCGCATACTGTTTCAGACGATGCCCGGCGTCGCATGCGCGTCGGCGGCAAGGAGCGCATTGCCATGAACGGCACGCGGATGAACGAGCGAAGCGCAGGTCCATTCCGGATCAAGGCGCTCCTTTTCGATGTTTTCGGCACGCTCGTCGACTGGCGCGGCTCGATCGCGAGGGAAGCGCAGGCGATCCTGTCCCCGCTTGGCGTCGCGGTCGACTGGCTCGCCTTCGCGGACGCCTGGCGCGCCCGATATCAGCCGGCGATGGACGAGGTGCGCAGCGGCCGGCTGCCCTTTTGCAAGCTCGACGTCCTGCATCGGCGCAACCTCGATGTCGTCCTGCGCGACTTCGCGCTCGATCGAATCGACGAGCCGGCGCGCGTGCGCCTGAACTTCGCGTGGCACCGGCTCGATGCGTGGCCCGACGTCAAGCCGGGACTTGCGCGCCTGCACGCGAATTACCGGCTCGCGCCCTGCTCGAACGGCAACGTCTCGCTGATGGTCGACCTCGCCCGACGCAACGACTTGCCGTGGGACGCGATCCTCGGCGCCGAAATGGCGCGTGACTACAAGCCGAAGCCGATCGTGTACCGCGTCGCCGCAGAGGCGTTCGACTGTGCGCCCGACGAGGCGATGATGGTGGCCGCGCATACGTCGGACCTCATCGCCGCCGCTCGCGTCGGTCTGCGCACGGCATTCGTCGCAAGGCCGGACGAATTCGGCGGGAGTGCCGGCGAAAGCGCTGCCGGCGCACCGGTCGACGTGTCGGTCTCGAGCATCGTCGAACTGGCAGACGCCTTGCGAAGTTGAAGGATTCCGTACGCCGTTCGAAGCCGCGGGCGCCTGCCACATCCCGCGTCGAACGCAGTGAACAAACGCCGGCGCGCGAAGTCCCTTGAGAAACATGCAACGCGCGCTGATCATCATCGGTCTCGCTGTGGCGGCGATCGGCTTCCTGTGGCCGTGGGTCTCCCGGCTACCGCTGGGCCGGCTGCCCGGCGACATCCGGGTCGAGTCGGCGAGCGGCGGCTTTTATTTTCCCATCGTGACCTGTCTCGTGATCTCGGTCATCGTGTCGCTGCTGCTGTGGCTGTTCCGCAAGTAGCTCCCGCGCTTCAGTCACGTCGCGCGTACGCGTTCACGCAGGAAACGCCCCGGAGGGCAATGCGCAACCCGGGGCGAATGCAAAGAATGCCGCTACGGCCGGGACTTGCGGTCGATGTCTTCCGCCGTTTGCTGCGATTTCCGGTCGGCGTCTTCGGCGGCTTGCTGGAGGTTGCCGGCGCCCTTCTGCAGCTTGCCCTCGACCTGCTTCGCCGCGCCTTTCGCCTGCTGCGACGTGCTGCCCGTCATTTGCCCGGCCTTGCGTTGCACCTTGCCCGCCATGTCCTTGACCGCGCCTTTCATCTGATCCTTGTTCATCGCCGCTCTCCGAAATGCGGGATCTTTCCCGCTCGCTGATGTTGGCGCCTCTTGTCGGATGAACTAATCGGATACCACCGTATATGGGTGTAGGCATTGCGCCTACCCGTTGACGCGCTGGTCGGCAACGCCACGCCAGACGCAATAGTGGCCTTGACAATCACTGCCTAGGCACCTATTATGTCGATCATGCTGACCACGAAAGCCGCTGCCGCCGCACTCGTCGAGATCGCGCCGGCGCAATCGAATCACGGCATCATCCGGCTGATCAATCGCGTGCGCGTCGAGTTGATCGACGCGCTCGACCTCGAGCTGTCGAAATTCGACATCTCGGCGCCGCAACTCTTCGTGCTCGCGTCGGTGGCGAACAAGCAGGCCGCTTCGGCGTCGACGCTTTGCAAGAGCATCTCGTACGACCCGGGCGCGATGACGCGCATGATCGATCGGCTCGAGCAGAAGGGCCTGATTCGCCGCAGCCCGAATCCGGAGGATCGGCGCGCGACCAATCTCGATCTCACCTCCGCCGGCAAGGCGCTCTATCCGCAGTTGCTGGCGACCAAGGAAAGCGTGCAGGCGCGCTTTCTCCGCGGCTTCAGCAAGGACGACGTCGCGCGTGCTCGAGGGCCTTCTGAATCGCATGCTGGAAAACCGCTGACGTCTTTTTTTTGGCCCGATAGTTGCCTAGGCATCAACAGCTTCAGCAAGCATAAACCCGTCCACTCGTCATCCCAACGATCCCATCGAAAGGCTGTTCGCCATGCCCGCTCGTGCCGCACTCGCCGCGTCTGCTTTCGCCATCGCCGTGCCTCGCCGGCTGCGCGAGCACGGGCGGTCTTGCGCCCGACGCATCGCCACGCGACGCCGACACGCTCGCCGCGCAACGCTCGCTCGCGGACGCAACCGTCTCGAGCGCCGCGTGGCCGAAGGACGATTGGTGGAACGCGTTCGGCGACCCGCAACTCGACGCGCTGATGGACGAAGCGCTCGCGGGCAGCCCCACGCTGAAGATCGCCGCCGCGCGCACGCGCAAGGCGCTCGCCGCCGCGGACGCGAGCAACGCCGCGCTGCTGCCGCGGATCGACGCGAGCGTGTCCAGCACGCGCGAGCGCTATTCCGCGAACGGCATCGTGCCCCCGCCGATCGGCGGAAGCACGCGCACACTCGACCAGCTCCAGGCGACGCTCGACGTGGGAGATCGACTTCTGGGGCAAGAACCGTTCTGCGTACGAAGCCGCGCTCGGCGCGGCGCGCGCCGCCGAAGTCGATGCGCACGCGGCGAGGCTCGCGCTGTCGACGAACATCGCGCAGGCGTACGTGCAACTGCAGCGCGCGTACCTGCAGCGCGACGTCGCCGAAGCGACGCTGAAGGAGCGCGAACAGATCGTCGCGCTGACGCGCGATCGCAATGCCGCGGGCATCGATTCGCGGCTCGAGCTCAAGCAGGCCGAATCGGCGTTGCCGGCGACGCGCGAGGAGATCGCGCAGCTCGACGAGCGCATCGCGCTCGCGCGCAATCAGCTCGCGGCGCTGCTCGGCGCCGGACCCGATCGCGGTCTCGCGATCGCGCGGCCCACGGCGCAGGCGCTCTCGCCCGTGGCGTTGCCGTCGACGGTGCCCGCGGAACTGCTCGGCCGCCGGCCGGACGTCATCGCGCAGCGCTGGCGCATCGAGGCGGCGCGCAAGGACGTCGGCATCGGCCAAGGCGGAGTTCTATCCGAACGTGAACCTGCTGGCGTTCGTCGGGTCTCCAGAGCCTCGGTGCCGGCAATTTGCTGACCGCGGCGAGCCGGATGATCGGCGCGGGCCCGGCGGTGACGCTGCCGATCTTCGACGCGGGACGCCTGCGCGCCAACCTCGCCGGCAAGGACGCCGACTACGACATCGCGGTCGAGCAGTACAACCAGACGCTCGCCGATGCGATGCGCGACGTCGTCGATCAGCTTGCGTCGTTCCGCAGCGTCGACGAGCAGCGCGCGCAGCAGCGACTGGCGCTCGCGACGGCACGCCAGGCGTACGACCTCGCGCTGCTGCGCTATCGCGAGGGACTCGGCAATTACCTGCAGGTGCTCTCCGCCGAGCAGCCGCTGCTCGAGCAACAGCGGCTCGACGCCGACCTGCATGCGCGCGAGCTGGACGTGTCGATCGGCCTGATTCGCGCGCTCGGCGGCGGGTATCAGCCGACGCCGACGCCAGCGCTGGCGAGCGTCGCGCGATGAGCACCGAAACGCAACGACCGGACAAGGACCACGAAAGCAGGCACATCATGAGCGACGCACCGCAATCCTCCAACGAGCAGCAATCCTCGAATGACGGCGCGCTGCGCAACACGCGCAAGCGCTGGCTCGCGATCGTCCTCGGCGCGTTCGCGCTGATCGCCCTCGGCTACGGCGGCTACTGGGCGATCGCGCTGCGCTACACGCAGTCCACCGACGATGCGTACGTGAGCGGCAACGTCGTGCAGATCACGCCGCAGATCGCGGGCACCGTGGTCGGCATCGCCGCCGACGACACGCAGTTCGTCAACGCGGGGCAAACGCTGGTGCAGCTCGATCCGGCCGATGCGAGAATCGCGCTCGAGCAGGCCGACGCGAAGCTCGCCAAGACGGTGCGCGAGGTGCGCGGATTGTTCGCGACGACCGCGCAGCTCAGGGCGACGGTCGAGCATGCGCAGCGCCGACGTTGCGCGGGCCACGCGAGGACCTCGACGCGCCGCGAGCGCCTCGCGAGCGCCGGTGCGGTCTCCGGCGAAGAGCTGCAGCATGCGCGCGACGCGCTCACGAGCGCCAAGGCGGCGCTGATCGCGGCGCAGCAGGAGCTCGCGGCCAATCAGGCGCGCATCGATCGCACGACGGTCGCGAACCATCCCGACGTGCTCGCGGCGGCGGCGCAGGTGCACGACGCGTATCTCGACGTCGCGCGCACGCAGTTGCCGGCGCCCGTGTCCGGCTACGTCGCGAAGCGCTCGGTGCAGCTCGGCCAGCGCGTGGCGCCCGGTGCGCCGCTGATGGCGATCGTTCCGCTCGACCAGGTATGGGTCGATGCGAACTTCAAGGAGCCGCAGCTCGCCGCGATGCGCGTCGGTCAGCCGGTCACGCTGAAGGCGGACCTGTACGGCGGCAAGCATCGCGCTATCACGGCACGGTGGCAGGCTTCGGCGCGGGCACCGGGTCCGCGTTCGCGCTGCTGCCGGCGCAGAACGCGACCGGCAACTGGATCAAGATCGTGCAGCGCGTGCCGGTGCGCATCGCGCTCGATCCGCACGAGCTGGCGGAGCATCCGCTGCAGATCGGCTTGTCGATGCAGGTGGAAGTCGACACGCACCAGCGCAACGGCGATCGCCTGCCGCAGCTCGCGCAGTCGTCGCCGGAGTTGTACACGACCGACGTGTATGACTCGGTCGACGGTGTCGCCGTACAGCGCGTCAAGGCGATCATCGCCGCCAACGATCACGCTGCCGCGACACCGGCAACCGCGCAGACGCCGACGACGAAGCTTGCGCACTCGACCGTGCCGACGCTCGCCCGCGGCGGCGCGCACTGACGAGCCGGAAGGTCGACGCATGGATTCCGCTGCAACGCCGGCGCCGCCGCAGCCTGAACGACGATGCCCGCCGCTTCGCTCGGCGGACCCGCTGCATCGTCAGCGTCGGCGCAGCCCGCGTCGTCGACGCCGGCGGGTTCCGCCGGCGAGCCCGCCCCGCTCTCCGGCCTGACGCTCGCGCTCGGCACCGTCGCGCTGTCGCTCGCGACCTTCATGAACGTGCTCGACACGTCGATCGCGAACGTGTCGCTGCCCGCCATCGCCGGCGATCTCGGCGTATCGCCCGACCAGGGCACGTGGGTCATCACGTCGTTCGGCGTCGCGAACGCGATCTCGCTGCCGCTCACCGGCTGGCTGACGCAGCGCTACGGACAGGTGCGCCTGTTCATCGCCTCGGTGCTGCTGTTCGTGCTGGCGTCGTTCCTCTGCGCGCTCGCGCCCACGCTCGGCGTGCTGATCGCGTTCGCGTGTCGTTCAGGGCGCCGTCGCCGGACCGATGATTCCGCTGTCGCAGTCGCTGCTGCTGTCGAGCTATCCGAAGGCGAAGGCCGGCAGCGCGCTCGCCATCTGGGGCATCACGACGCTCGTGGCGCCCGTCGTCGGACCGCTGCTCGGCGGCTGGATCACCGACAACATCTCGTGGCCGTGGATCTTCTACATCAACGTGCCGGTCGGCCTCGCGGCCGTGGCGGTCACGTGGATGATCTACCGCACGCGCGAAACGCCCGACGCGCAAACTGCCGATCGACGGCGTCGGCCTCGGCCTGCTCGTGCTGTGGGTCGGCGCGCTGCAGATCATGCTCGACAAGGGCAAGGACCTCGACTGGTTCGGCTCGACGCAAATCTGGCTCCTCGCGATCGCCGCCGGCGTCGGCTTCGCGCTGTTCGTCGTCTGGGAGCTGACCGAGCGGCACCCGGTCGTGGACCTGCGCCTGTTCGCGCGCCGCAACTTCTGGACGAGCTCGCTCGCGATGTCGCTCGCGTACGGCGCCTTCTTCGGCAACGTCGTGCTGCTGCCGCTGTGGCTGCAGCAGTACATGGGCTACACGGCAACCGCAGGCCGGCATGGTGCTGGCGCCCGTCGGCGTGCTGGCGATCGTGCTGACGCCGTTTGTCGGCCGGACCATCAACAAGGTCGATCCGCGGATCTTCGTGACCGGCGCATTCCTGATCTTCGCGCTCGTGCTGTTCATGCGCGCCGACTTCAACACGTCCGCCGATTTCTGGACGCTGATGGTGCCGACGATCATCCAGGGCGCGGCGGTGGCGATCTTCTTCATCCCGCTCGTCACGCTGAGCTTGTCGGGGCTGTCGCCCGATCGAATTCCCGCGGCGTCGGGACTCTTCAATTTCGCGCGCATTACCGCGGGCTCGTTCGGCACGTCGATCGCGACGACCGCGTGGGACCATCGCGCGACGCTGCATCACGCGCAACTCGTCGAGCATCTCAGCAGCGCCGACGCTGCGTCGAGCCAGGCGCTCGCGACGCTGCAGGCGAGCGGCCTCACCCCCGACCAGAGCTACGCGTTGCTGAATCGTCTCGTCGACCAGCAGGCATTCATGCTCTCGGCAAACGACGTGTTCTACGTTTCCGGCGCTGCTGTTCCTGGCGCTGATCGCCGTCGTGTGGCTCGCGCGGCCGGTGCGCGGGGCGCCGCAGGCGAGCGAGGCGGCTGCCGGCGCGCATTGATCCCGAGTCAAGCCGCGCCGAACGACACCGGCGGTGCGATGCGATAGCCGTCCGCGGCAGCCGACGCCGTCAGAAAGTCCGACGCATCCGCGGCGAAGCTGCGCGCCACCATCACGATGAATGTCGACGCGTCGTCCGGCTTGTAGAACAGCGCGTTGACGTGTCCGAGCACGCTTTGCGCGCACCGGCCTGCCGCGAACGCCCGCGGATGCAGGTCGAGCGGGCAGCCCTTGTTCAGGACGCGCGGCGCTGCAACGCCTGAAACTGTCCACGCGACGTAGCTCGCGGAGACGTCGAACAGCGCGCCGCCCGCGTCATTCAGCTTCCGTCGCACGTCGTCGAAATCGTTGCGCGGCAAGTCTGCACCGGCGACGAAAAGCCATGCGCGAGGGCCGAGCCAAAATACCGCGCCCGCTGCGTTGCGCGTGCTCGTATTCGGTTGCAAGGGGAGCGGCATGCCGAGCGCGCGTTCCGCCTCGGCGACGAAGGCCGCTTGCGCGGGATTGCCGCGGACGTTCCAGGCGGTGGCGAGACGCACTTCCGCCAGCGTCACGACCGCCTCGCTTCCACCGTTCGCGGCGTGCGGCGAATCAGACACGCAACCGCTCCCCGTTCGGATCGATGAAAGCCGGCGGGCCCAGCGTGACCTGTACCTTCGCGCCCGCGAGCGGCGACACCGCCCACAACGTTTCGCCGTGACGCGAGCGGCCGCCGGACACGAGCGCCAGCGCGATCCACCTGTCGACATGCGGGCTGAAGCACCACGACGTCACATGGCCGAGCATCGGATTCGGCAGCGCGTGATCGGGATCGGCCACGATCTTCGCGCCGCGTGGAATCACCTCGCCGTTCGCGGCAGTGAGTCCGACCAATTGCCAGCGGTCGGCGGCGTTCAACGCGGGCCGCGCGAGCAGCGGCTTGCCGATGCACCACTTGTCCGGATTGACGAGCTTTTCCATGCCGAGATCGCCGGCGGTCGTGCGTCCGTCGATTTCCGCGCCGATCACGACGTGGCCTTTTTCGATGCGCAGCGTGTTCATCGCCTCGGTGCCGTAGGGCATGATGCCGAACGGCTTGCCCGCTTCGAGCACCGCTTCCCACATCGCGCGGCCGCAATCGGCCGGCACGTGGATCTCGTAGGCGAGCTCGCCCGAGTAGCTCATCCGGAACAGGCGCGCAGTCACGCCGCCGGCCGCCGTGCGAATGCGACATTGGCCGACGGCGAGAAACGGAAACGCTTCGTTCGACACGTCGATGTCGACGAGTTGCGCGAGCACTTCGCGCGCCTTCGGGCCGGACAGCGCCGCGGCGGCCCACTGCTCGGTCACCGACGTCGCGTAAACGTCGAGCTCCGGCCAGTCGACCTGCAGCAGGCGCTCGATCGTCTGCATGATGGCGACGGCGTTCGCGGTCGTCGTCGTCATCAGGTAATGCGTCGTGTCGAGCCGCGACGTCGTGCCGTCGTCGCGCACGATGCCGTCCTCGCGCAGCATCACGCCGTAGCGGCAGCGGCCGACCTGCAGGTTATCCCAGCGGTTGACATAGAGCCGATTGAGGAATTCGCCGACGTCGCGGCCCTGCAGCTCGATCTTGCCGAGTGTCGACACGTCGACGACGCCGACGTTCTCGCGGACGTTGCGCGCCTCGCGATTCGCGGCATCGTCCTCCGATTCGCCGGCGCGCGGGTACGAATGCGGCCGCTTCCACAACCCGGTGTTGACGAAGCGCGCGCCCTGCGCCGCATGCCATGCGTGCATCGCCGTGTAGCGTGTCGGCTCGACGTGCGGCCCGTGCGCGTGACCCGGCAACGCGCCGAGTGTCACCGGCGTGTACGGCGGGCGAAACGTCGTCGTGCCGACCTGCGGAATCGACACGCCGAGCGCTTCGCCCATCAGCGCGAGTCCGATGACATTGCTGGTCTTGCCCTGGTCGGTGCCCATGCCGAGCGTCGTATAGCGCTTCAGGTGCTCGACCGCCTGATAGCCCTCGCGCTTCGCCAACCGCGATGTCGCGAACGGTGACGTCGTTCTGCAGATCGACGAAGCACTTCGCGTCGTTGCGCGACGGAACGGCCCACAGCGGGTCGACGGCGTCGCGATCGTCCGCCTGCGCGGGTGCATGCGAGCGTCGAGCGCGGCGCGATGCCCGCATGCGCGAGCGCCGCGTGCGCCGCCGCTTCGCCGTCAGCGATCGCGGCCGCCGGTGTGCAATGCCCCTGCACGGCACCGGCCGCCACGATCGGCATCGGCGATCGGTCGGGCAGGAAGCTTGCGGTCGTCGTCGTCGTAGCGCAGCGTGCCGCGCGCCTGCGAAAAAGATGCACGGCGGGACTGTAGCCGCCCGACACCGCGACGAGATCGCAGTCGAGCGATCGGGCTGCGCCGCCTGCGCGCGACACGACCTCGACGCCGGACACGCGCAAGCGGCCGCGCGCCTTCGCGATGACGGAACCCGGCAGCACCGCAAGCCCCGTCTCGCGCGCGCGTGCCGGGAGCGCGCCGCGTAGCTGCGACTCGGATCGCGCGTCGACGATCGCCGCGATGGCGACGCCCGCGTCGTGCAACGCCAGTGCCGCCGCGTACGCGCCGTCGTTGTTCGTGAACACGACCGCGCGCGTGCCAGGCCGCACGCCATAGCGCCGCGACGTATTGTGCGCGCCGCGCCGGCGAGCATCGTGCCGGGCAGATCGTTGTTCGCGTAGGCGATGCCGCGCTCGATGGCGCCGCTCGCCAGCACGACGGCCTTCGCGCGAATCATCCACAGCCGCTGCCGCGGAAGATGCGCGGGCGCGGCAGGCAAGATGATCGGTGACGCGCTCGAGCGCGCCGACGAGATTCGCGTCGTAGTAGCCGAACGCGGTCGTGCGCGAAAGCAGCGTGACGTCCGGTTGCGCCGCGAGCTCGCGCAATCGCTCGCGTCGATCCAATCGCCGGCCGGTCGATCTGCCAATCGTCGCACCGGTACCGACGACGCTCGCCGCGCCAATCGCGGCGATTGCTGGCACACGATGACGCGCGCACCGCGCTGCCGCGGCGACGCGCGCCGCCGCCAATCCCGCCGGGCCGGCGCCGATCACCAGCACGTCGCAATGCGCGTACTGATGCTCGTAATGATCGGGATCCGGCGCGTCGGCGGCGCGACCCATGCCCGCGGCGCGGCGGATCACGTGCTCGTAGCGCAGCCACCATCGCGGCGTCGGCGGCCACATGAACGTCTTGTAGTAGAAGCCCGGCCGGCAACAACGGCGACATCGCGTCGGCGATCGCGCCGGCGTCGAAGCGCACGCGACGGCCAGCAGTTCTGGCTGCTCGCGACGAGCCCGTCGTAGCAGCTCGAGCGTCGTCGCGCGCGTGTTCGGCTCGCTGCGCGCGCCGCGCGCGAGCTGCACCAGCGCGTTGGGCTCCTCGGCGCCGGCGCTGTAGATGCCGCGCGGCCGGTGATACTTGAAGCTGCGGCCGACGAGATGCACGCCGTTGGCGAGCAGCGCGGACGCGAGCGTGTCGCCGGCGTAGCCCTCGTAGCGCGCGCCGTCGTACTCGAACGCGAGCGGGCGCGACGCGATCGATCGACGCCGCCCTGCGCGAGACGACACGGTTGCGTCATCGGCGATCGCCGGCCAGCGGTTCGCCGGCGGGCGCGCTCGCGAGGATGTCGTGCGTGCGCGTGTCGCGGCGTACCGTGAACCAGCTCCGGCAACCGGCGCCGTGGTGCCAGAGCTCGTCGATGCGGTCCGCGCGGGTTGTCGCGCAGGTACACGTAATCGACCCACGCGGATTCCGGCGCGTCCGCGGGCGGCCGCCGAAGCGTCGCGTCGCCGCCGTACGTGAACTCGATCTGGTTGCGCGGCCCGCACCACGGGCAGGGGATCAGCAGCATGTCCGAACGCCCATCGGCTCAGTGCGCCCAGGCATAGGGACCCGCGCCCTTTTCGTCGATCGCGCGTCCCTCGCCGAAGCGCTCGAGCGTGAACGCGGCGTTGAGCGGATGCGGCTCGTCGTGCGCGATCGTCTACGCGTGCACGAAGCCCGACGCGGGCGTCGCCTTGAAGCCGCCGTAGCACCAGCCGCCGGTCATGTAGAGGTCCTTCACCGGCAGCTTGCCGATGATCGGGCTGCCGTCCATCGTCATGTCCATGATGCCGCCCCAGGTGCGCATCAGGCGCAGTCGGCCGAAGCTCGGGAAAGAGCGCGAGACAGGCGCTGACGACGTCCTCGATCGCGCGGCAGATTGCCGCGCTGCGCGTACGAATTGTAGAAGTCGAGATCGCCGCCCATCACGAGCTCGCCCTTGTCCGACTGGCTGATGTAGAAATGCACGGCGCCGGACGTGACGACGGTGTCGAGCACCGGCTTCACCGGCTCGGAGACCATCGCCTGCAGCACGTGCGATTCGATCGGCAGCCTGACGCCCGCCATCGCGGCGACCTGGCTGGAATGGCCGGCGACGGCGATGCCGATCTTCGGACGCGCCGATGTCGCCCCGCGTCGTCTCGCACGCCGGTGACGCGCGCCCTGCTCGATGCGGATGCCGGTGACTTCGCATTGCTGGATGATGTCGACGCCGAGCGCGTCGGCCGCGCGCGCGTAGCCCCAGGCGACCGCGTCGTGGCGCACGGTGCCGCCGCGCGGCTGCAGCAGTCCGCCGAGGATCGGAAAGCGCGCGTTCGGCGAGCAATCGAGATTGGGAATGCGCGCGGCGATCTCGTCGCGCGACAGGAACTGCGCATCGATGCCGTTGAGGCGCATCGCATTGCCGCGGCGCATCGCCGCATCCATGTCGGCCGGCGTATGCACGAGATTCAGCACGCCGCGCGCGCTGTACATCACGTTGAAGTTGAGCTCCTGCGACAGCCGCTCCCACAGCTTCAGCGAGAACTCGTAGAAATGCGCGTTCGGGTCGAGGTGGTAGTTGGAGCGCACGATCGTCGTGTTGCGCCCGGTGTTGCCGCCGCCGAGCCAGCCCTTCTCGAGCACGGCGACGTTGCGGATGCCGTGCTCCTTCGCGAGGTAGTACGCGGTGGCGAGGCCGTGGCCGCCGCCGCCGATGATCACGGCGTCGTAATGCTTCTTCGGCGCCGGGCTGCGCCATGCGAGCGGCCAGTGCGCGTGGCCGGCTGAGCGCGTTGCCGACGAGGGAGAAGATCGAGTAGCGCATCAAGGTAGGCGATCGGTGTCGAGGTGTAATTATCGGACGCCTTCGATAATTACACCTCCGACACCGATTTCCGCTACAGGATCTGCGACAGGAACGCGCGCGTCCGGTCCTTTTGCGGATGATCGAAGAGCTCCGCGGGCGGGCCCGACTCGACGATCGTGCCGCCGTCGGTGAAATGCACCTCGTCGGCGATCTCGCGCGCGAAGCGCATCTCGTGCGTGACCAGGATGCAGGTCATGCCTTCGCGCGCGAGCTCGCGAATCGTGTTCAGCACTTCCTTGACCGTTTCCGGATCGAGCGCCGCGGTCACCTCGTCGAACAGCATCACCTCCGGCCGCATCGCGAGCGAGCGCGCGATCGCCACGCGCTGCTGCTGGCCGCCCGACAGCTCGCCCGGATACGCGTCGCGCTTCGCCGCGAGGCCGACCTTGGCGAGCAGCGCGATCGCCCGCTCGCGCACCTCGTCGCGATTCTCGTTCAGCACGTGGATCGGCGCCATCATCACGTTCTCGAGCGCCGTCTTGTGCGGGAACAGGTTGTACTGCTGGAACACCATCGACACCTCCTTGCGCAGCGCGATCTTTTCCTTGTCGGTCCTGCAGCGCGTGGACGTCGAATGCCGCGACGCGGATGCGTGCCGCTGCTGGATCGGCACCAGGCCGTTGATGCAGCGGAGCAGCGTCGACTTGCCCGAGCCCGACGGCCCGATGATGCAGACGACGCCGCCCTTCGCGACGCTGAACGACACGCCCTTCAGCACTTCGACGGTCGCCGAACGACTGGTGCACGTCCTGCAGGACGACAATGGGGTCGGCGGTCGCATCAGGCATCGGCGCGACCCTACTGGTTGACGGCGTAGCGCGCTTCGAGCCGCACGGTCCAGCGCGCGATCGGATAGCAATAGACGAAGAACCACAGCAGCACGTAGCTGTAGAACGCGAGCAGCAGCCCGGGGCGGCTCTCGGCGCGAGAGCGCGCGCTGTGTCAGCGTCATCATCTCGCTCACGCCGACGATCGACGCCAGCACCGTCGCCATCGTGAGGATCGCGTACAGGTTCATCCACGGCGGCAGCATCCGCTTGATGCATTGCGGGACGATGATCATCCACAGCGTCTGCCGGCGATTGAAGGCGAGCGAAGCCGCCGATTCCCATTGCGTCGTCGGGATCGACTGCACCGCGCCGCGCACGATCTCGGACACGTTCGCCATCACCGGCAGCGCGAGACCCGAGCGTCGCCTTCGTCCAGTCGGGAATCGGGATCGTCACGCCGAGCACCGTCACCTGGAACGGCAGCAGGAACATGCAATAGAACAGCAGCACGAGCCACGGCGCATTGCGAAAGAAATGCGTCGTGAGCCAGGCGCCGCGCTTGCACCGGCCGCAGCAGCGAGATCTGCGCGAAGCCGAGGAAAAATCCCGCCGACCGTCCCGATCGCCATCGCGAGGAAGCTGATCGCCAGATTGAACACGAAGCCGCGCGCGAGGAGCGGCGTCCATTTCCAGATCGTCGCGAGGATGTCGGGGTCGTACGCCTGCGCCTGTGCGCGGGCGAGGCCGCAGCCGACGAGGAACACGACGAGCAGCGCGACGCCATGGGAAGCCGTGAGCCGCAGCGCCGGCATGCCCTGCGTGCGCTCGCGAAGCGCCGCGCGTGCGATGCCTTGCCGCCGCCGGCAAGCAGGACGGGCAGCACGCGCGATTCCGAAGCGCCGCTTGAAGCGCTCATACCCCGAACCCCGGCACGCGGATCGCGCGCTCCCAGCGGTGCATCACGTACACGAGGATGCCGACGAGCACGAAGTAGCAGATCAGCAGCACGTTCATCATCACCGGCACGTTGAGCTCGTCGGACCAGATCTGGCTCGACACGTAAAGCATCTCCGGCACCGCGATCGCGTAGGCGAGCGTCGTCGTCTTCACCAGGTTCACCAGGTTGTTGTTGAGCGCCGGGAGGCTGATGCGAAACGCCAGCGGGAAGACGATCCGCAGGTACGTCTGCAGGCGGCTGAAGCCGAGCGATTCGGCCGCCTCGATCGTCGTGCGCGGCACCGCCTCGATGCCGGAGCGGAAGATCTCGACGTTGAACGCGCCGGCGAAGAACGACAGCGACATGATCGCCCACGTCACGTTGGTGACGAGCGGCCCGCCGCTGACGGCCTTCAGCAGGCTGCCGAGGCCGAAGTAGAAGAAGTAGAGCTGGACGAGCGGCGGCGTGTTGCGGAACGCCTGGATGTACCAGTAGACGATCGTGCGCGCGACGCGCAGGCGCGAGCGCTGGATCCACGCGCCGACGATCCCGATCACCACGGAGAGGACGATGCAGATGACCGACAGCTTGACCGTCATCCAGAAGCCGCTCGCGAAGCGGCCGCGATCGAACGCGTCGTAGAAGATCGTCAGATTGATGCCGGTGGTCTCGTACAGCCACCGGAACCAGTCCCAGACGAACTGCATCGGCCGCTCCCCGTCGGCTTGTCACCCGCGAACGACGCCGCTGCCCGGCGCCGGGCGAAGACGCTCGCGCCGCGCCGGGCGATCGTCCGCAGTCTGCTTACTTGTACTTCTCGTGCATTTCCTGCGCGAACTTCGTCGGCTTGATGCCGTACTTCTTCTCGAGCTGCTCGATGAAGCCCGTCTTGTGCCAGTCGGTCACCGTCTTCGACATGAAATCGGCGAATGCCTTCTCGCCCTGCTTGACGGCGAGACCCCACGGCTGCGATCAGGATCGAATCGAGCGGCATCTCGTAGTCGTTCCATTCCGGCTTCTGCAACTCGCCGACGATCGCCGTGTCGTCATAGGCGAACGCGACGCAGTTGCCGTTGCGCAACGCCGAGTACGCTTCGGCGGTTCCCGGGAACGCGACGCCTTCGACGCCGTATTTCTCCTGCAGCTCCTTGTTGTAGAACGAGCCCTGGATCAGGCACACCTTCTTGCCCTTGCAGCTGGTCCCAGCTCTTCAGGTTCTCGGACTTCTTCGCCATGACGTTCGTGCCCGACGCGTAATAGTCGGGCTCGACGATGTCGACGATCTTGCGCCGCTCCGGCGTATCGCTCATCGTCGCGATCATCAGGTCGATCTTGCCCTGCTGCAGGAACTGGATGCGATTCGACGCGACGACCGGCACGAGCTCGAGCTTCACGCCGAGGCGCTTCGCGACGTCGGCGGCGAGATCGGGCTCGAAGCCGATGATCTTGCCGGACGGATCGAGATAGCCGAAGGGGCGGTAATCGGCCTTGGTGCCCACGATCAGCACGCCCTTCTTCTTGATGTCCTGCAACTCGTCCGCTTTCGCGGCGCTGACACCCAGCATGCCGAGCAGCAGCGCCGATGCGACGACCGTAAGCCATCTGTTACGCATGTTTTCCTCCTGTACCCGTTTATGGGATCGATGCCGGAAACCGGTCCTCGGCTCCTGGACGCCGGTCCAATTGTGCCCGATTGCGAAGCGGACGCGGGATCCGCTGCTACAACGACGACGACGGCCGGCGCTACGCAACGCTGGCCGAGTCGCCGGAAGCCGGCGGCGTCCTGGCAGCCGAGGCGGTCGACCGCTTCGCGAGCACGTCCTTCATCTGTGTCAACGCCTGGTCGAAGATCGTCATCGCGAGATCGATGTCTTCGCGCTTGACCGTGAGCGGCGGCGCGATGCGCCACACCGAGCCGCGCTCGGGACGCCGGCGAATGTTCATGCTGAGCCCGAGCTGCAGGCAGCGTTCCGTCGTGAGCGCGCCGAGCTCGTGGTTCGGCTCGCGCGTTTCGCGATCCTTGACGAGCTCGATGCCGCGCAGCAGCCCCATGCCGCGCACGTCGCCGATCTCCTCGTGGCGCTGCTGCAGATCGCGCGAGGCGGCGGCGAGATAGTCGCCCATCTCGCGGCTGCGCGCGAGCAGATGCTCCTGCTCGATCGTCTCGAGCACGGCGAGGCCGACGGTCGACGGCAGCGGATCGGAGACGTGCGACGTGTAGAACGCGAAGCCGCGCGCGTGGCAGGTCGCTTCGATGTCGTCGTTGGTGATCACCGCGGCGAGCGGAATGCCGCCGCCGAGCGTCTTCGACACCGTCATCAGGTCCGGCGTCACGTTGAGATGCGACGCCGCGAACCAGTGGCCGAGCCGGCCGAACGCCGTTTGCGCCTCGTCGAAGATCAGCAGCATGCCGCGCTTGCGGGTTTCCTGCTGCAACGCGTCGAAATAGCCGTCGGGCGGGACGATGACGCCGCCGGCGCTGATCACCGGTTCGGCGATGACCGCGGCGCGCGCGCCCGTCGATTGCATGTCGTAGAGCTCGAAGCCGATCTTCATGCACGTGCGGTCGCAATGGTCGCGGCAGTGCTTGACCGGACAGCGATACGCATTCGGCTCGGGCAGGACGAACGTTCCCGGCATGCCCGGCCCGTATCCCTTGCGATCGCTCGCGAAGGACACCGAGCCCGCGCTGCCGGTGACGCCGTGCCACGAGCCGCCGAGGCCGACGACCTCGAAGCCGCCGGTGCAGAGCTTCGCCATCTTGATCGCCGCTTCGTTGCTTTCGCTGCCGGTGTTGACGAAGCAGCGATCGGGAGAGCGGCTTCGGAACGATCTTCGCGAGCGCGTTGGCCAACTGCACGACGCTGCGCGGAATCATGCCGGAGAAGAGGTGCAGCGCGCTGTCGCAGCTCTCGCTTGATGGCCGCGACGATGTTCGGATGGTTGTGGCCGACGGTCGCGCACATCTGGCCGGACGTGAAGTCGAGGATCTTCCTGCCCGCCGCGTCGAAGACGTAGCAGCCTTGCGCCCGCTCGACGATTTCGGGATAGGTGTCGCCGCCGTAGCGGATCAGGTGCTCGCGGAAATCGCCGCTCGCTTCGTTCGGCTCACTCATCGTTGGCTCCTTGCCTGCATCGTCTGCATCGGCGAAAGCTTACCCGTTCGCGCGTCTGTGCGCCGATTGGCGCTATGATCACGCGCCCCTGGAAATGAGGATCGAGCGATGGCAAGGAGCGACACGCGACTGCTGGAGGAGTGGAAAGCCAATCTCGATCTGCTCAAGTTCTACGAGACGCTGAAGCAGCAGCGGTTCGCGCATTTCCTCACGATCGAGACGGCGTTCCTTGCGGTTTTCGGCTTGTTCGCGAAGGACGCGATCGGCGTTTTCTCGCTCATCACGATGGCAATGCTTGCCGTGGTGCCGATTCCGCCGCTCTTCATATCCTTCTACTTTCTGCGCCTGGACCGGCGCGGCCGCGCGTTCGTCGACACGGCGAATACGCGGCTGCTGCTGATCGAGCAGGAATGGCAGCGGCTTTTCCCCGACGATCACTTCGCGACATATCAGCAGCAATTCGGCGCATTGTCGCGACGCGACGAAAAGCTCGTCGCGCGCTATCTCGGCGTCGCGCAGCATTCCGAACGATCCCTACACGACGCTGGTCGAGGCGCCCTCCGCGCATGCGTCCGAGACGGCGATCATCCGGTTGTTCTGGTGGCTGTGGGTGATCCTGTTCACGCTTTTCCGCGCTCCACCTCGCGTGGCACCTGGCCAATCCGGAATGGCGACCGTCCTGAGCTACGGGCGATCGTCGGGGATTTGCGCAAGCGTCGCGCCCGACGTCAAGCCGACTCGAGCTCCGACGCGCGCCGTCCCGGCACGTCGATGATGCGCGGCGAGTGCCCGGTCGCCGCAAGAAAGCGCTCGAGCGCTGCGTGTGGAATCACCATCGTCGCGTCGTTCACGAGCGGATGCGCATGCACGGCATCGGCCTCCCACAATCGCCGATCGATGACGAACTCGACCGCCTGCGCCGGATCGTTCACGAGTGCCAGCAGGCTGACCGATCCCGGCGTGACGCCCAGGTGCTTCATCAGCCGCTCGTGCGAGCCGAAGCCCAATCGACCTGCGCCCAACTGCAAGCCGAGTGCATCGAGATCGACGGGAAGATCATGCGGAACCGTGACGAGGAAGTGCCGCGCGCCCTTCTTGTCGCGCAGGAACAGGTTCTTCGTCTTGGCGCCCGGCAATTTCGGCACGAGGCGCTCGGACTCCTCGACGGTCATGACCGCCGGGTGCTCGAAGCGCTGCGCCTCGATGGCGTGCTGGGCAAGGAAAGCGGCGAGATCGGGCATTCGTTGAATCGCGTGCGTTTGCCGCCGCCGGACGATTCGATCCGGAGACGCGCGCGCAAAGCCCCGGCGGGGTTCGCCGCCGGGGCGTGACGTTTCGATACTACCGGAGCGCCGCTCGATGCTCCGGGCGCAAACCGCTATTGCGAGGCCTGACAGCTTCCCGTCTGCATGCACGTGCCGACGAGCGTGCAGGTCGCCTGCTGGCCATCGATCGAGCAGCCGCAACCGAACTGCGAGCACCACGCCTGCTGACTCCTCGCCATCGTCTTGTATGCGTCCGAAGTGGTGGTCACGCGCGTGCCCGTCGATGCACATGCCGAGAGCATTGCGCACAGGACAACCGCCAGCAAACCTGCATGGGGAATTCGCTTCATGATTTCGTCACCTTTCCTTATTGATGGCTTCGAATGCGCCCGGACTCAAGCTGATCAATTGCGCAAGTTAGAGAGGGTTGCGCCGATTCCGGTTCGCAGGGTGACCGCAAAATATCCATGACCGGCAAGAAACCGCGGCCACGCCGAAAAAGCATACTGCCGAATCGCGTTGACGATTCGTACAAGAACGCCACCGCAACCGCTACCCGGATACGCGCTCCCGAATCCTCACGAGACGCCGGGCATCGAGCTCGTCGAGGCTCGTAATCCCGAGCAGCGCCATGTCGCGAAGAACCTCGCCGGACAGCAGCTCGATCGCATGCCCGACGCCTGCGGCGCCGGCAACCGCTGCCGCGTACGCGAAGGGCCGGCCGATGAAGACGAACGTCGCGCCGAGTGCCAGCGCCTTCAGCACGTCGGTGCCGCGGCGCACGCCGCCGTCCAGCATCACCGGAATATCGGCGCACTCGGCTGCGATGCCGGGCAGCACCCGGAGCGCGGCCACCGCGCCGTCGAGCTGGCGCCCGCCGTGGTTCGACACGATGATGCCGTCGGCGCCGGCGTCGCGCGCGATGCGGGCATCCGCCTGGTCGAGGATGCCCTTGATCACGAGCGGCCCCTTCCACATGCCGCCGGATCAGTCGACCAATGTTCCCAGTTCGAGGTGCCCGCGGTCCGAATAATCGCGCAGGATGTCGGGCGACAGGATCGGCGGCGCCGCGGGTCGCGTAGTTGTTCTCGAAGTGCGGCATGCCGTGTCGAGACGAGCGTCCGCAGGAACGTTCCGAAAAGCCACCGCGGATGCGTGATGCCGTCCCAGGCGAGGCGCAGCGTCGGTCGCAGCGGCGTCGAAAACCCGGCGCGGATGTTGTTCTCGCGGTTGCCCGCGACTTGCGAATCGACGGTGACGACGAGCGTCCTGAAGCCGGCACGCGGCCACGCGCTCGATCAGCGCGGTGATCCGCGGCACGTCGCCGGGCAGGTATGCCTGGAACCAGGCGCCCGGGCTTGCGCTCGCGACATCCTCCAGGCGAATCAACGACGACCCGCTGACGATCATCGGGACGTTCGCCGCCGCGGCCGCCGCCGCAAGCACGAGATCGCCACGGTACGCGTAGAGCGCGCTGATGCCGAGCGGCGCAATCCCGAACGGCGCCGAATACGTGTGGCCGAAGAGCGTCGCCTGCTGCGATCGCTTCGACACATCGACGAGCACGCGCGGCAGGAAGCCGAACTCGGCAAATGCCGCGCGGTTGTCGTCGAGCGACCAGTCCGTTTCGGCCGCGCCGGCGACGTAGCCGAAAACCGGGCGCGGCAGGTGCCGCCGCGCCGCGATCTCGAAGTCGTCGAGCGACAGCAGGCGATTGCGATGCTTGCGCAGCCACGCATCCGCCCTCGCTTCGGCGACGGGCGCGGACGAAACGCGCGCGTCGGGCACCGACAACGGCGGTACGGACTGCTTGCGCAAGCGGCCGGCGTTACGTCGCCGGCTTGGCCTTCCGACCCGGCGCCGCGGGCGGGATGTAACCCGATACGCGGCACAGCCACGCATCGATGCGCACGCCTTTTTCGAAGCGCGTCAGGTGACACATGATGACCGCCCCGGTGGCGATCAGCGCAGACAAACGCTCGCGGACGGTTGCAAGCGGCAAGCCGGTCTCTTTGGCGATCTCTGAATCGAGCCGCTGACCGTATTTCTTCAGGCATTGCAGGGTATCGATCACGGCGCGTACCTCTCGGAAAGGGTCGGCAGTTTACCAGCCTGCCGGCGTCGCCGCTTCGTCCGGCATTACTTCGCGCCATCGAAGGCACCGGATTCGAGGTATAATGCGCGCTGCGGCCCTTGTTCCAGTCCCCTTGCCGCAGTCGATTCCGACCTCCGTAATTTCTCCCGTTTGGCTGTGACTGGCCGCTCCTCGTGGGCGAATGGCCGAGCAACCACTCGAGCATTCTCATGTCCTTTTCTACACTCGGGCTGTCCGAAGCGCTGCTGCGCGCGGTCGCCGATCAGGGTTACGCATCGCCCACGCCGATTCAGCGGCAGGCCATTCCCGCCGTCCTCGCCGGCGGCGACGTGCTGGCCGGCGCGCAGACTGGAACCGGCAAGACTGCCGGATTCGTGCTGCCGATGCTGCAGCAATTGTCCACGCGGCCACTCGCCGCATGCGGCGGGACCGCGCAAACCGCTGCGCGCGCTCATTCTCACGCCCACGCGCGAGTTGGCGGCGCAGGTCGAAGCGTCGATCAAGACGTATGGCCGGCATCTCAAGCTCACGTCGATGGTCGTGTTCGGCGGCGTCGGGCTCGCCCCGCAGACCGCGCAACTGAAGCGCGGCGTCGACATCCTGGTGGCCACACCCGGGCGCCTGCTCGATCACCATGGACAAGGCCACGTCGATTTCTCCCGCGTCGAGATCTTCGTGCTGGACGAGGCCGACCGCATGCTCGACATGGGGTTCATTCACGACGTCAAGCGCGTGCTCGCCCTGCTTCCGAAGCAGCGCCAGAACCTGCTCTTCTCGGCGACGTTCCCCGCCGAGATCAAGACGCTTGCGGCCCAGTTCCTGAACCGGCCGCGCACGATCGAAGCGACACCGCCCAATTCGACGGTCGATGCGATCGCGCAACGCGTGCATCCGGTGAACCGCGAAGACAAGAGCAAGCTGCTCGCGTGGCTCGTCGGTCACCATCAGTGGCGGCAGGTCCTCGTGTTCACGCGAACCAAGCACGGCGCCGACAAGCTCGTCAAATCGCTGCACGCCGACGGCATCGGCGCCGTGGCGCTGCATGGCAACAAGAGCCAGAACGCGCGCACCCGCGCCCTGGCGGATTTCAAGGCCGGCGCGGTGGAAGTGATGGTCGCGACCGACATCGCGGCGCGCGGCATCGACATCGATCAGTTGCCGCACGTCGTCAACTACGATCTTCCCAACGTCCCCGAGGACTACATTCATCGCATCGGCCGCACCGGACGCGCAGGCGCCGACGGCGAGGCGATCTCGCTCGTTTGCGTCGACGAGCACGTGTTCCTGCGCGATATCGAGCGCCTCATCAAGCGCTCGGTGCCGCAACAGGTGATTCCCGGCTTCGAGCCGGACCCGAACGCGGTCGCGCAAACGGTGTTCACGCAGCGCGGGCGCGGACAGGCGCACGGCCAGCGGCCGGGTGCCTCGCAACCGCACGCAGCGGCACGCAAGCGTTTGCAAACGACCGGTAACGCGAGTGTGCCGGGGAAGCCTGCGCAGCAACGTCAAAAGCAGGCGAAGGGCAACGCGCACGCGCACGGCAACGCGCAACCGCATGCACGCGGGGAAGGCCGCTGGCAATCGCCGCCGCGGACGAACGCGCCGTCGCCTGCGCGTCCGGGGCGAAGCACGCGGGAACGGTATTGAGAACTCCGAAGCGGCTCGAGGCGCTCGTGCACGAGGGCCTCGTCGACGCGGTGCTTCGCCAGCTCATGAGCGGCAAGGAGGCCACCGTCTACGTGGTTCGTTGCGGTGAGCACGAGCGCTGCGCGAAGGTCTACAAGGACGCGAACAAGCGCAATTTCCGGCAGGCGGCGCTGTATCAGGAAGGCCGCACGACGAAGAACAGCCGGCAGGCGCGCGCCATCGGAAAAGGCACGCGCTACGGACGCAAGGCGCAGGAAGCGGCGTGGCAAAGCGTCGAGGTCGACATGCTGTATCGACTCGCCGCCGCCGGCGTGCGCGTTCCGCGGCCGTACGCATTCTTCGAGGGCGTCGTGATCATGGAGCTGCTCACCGATGCCGAGGGCAACGCGGCGCCGCGGCTCAACGACGTGGCCCTCGCCGAGGAGACGGCGCTCGCGTATCACGCCACGCTGATTCGCGAGATCGTGCGCATGCTGTGCGCGGGCGTCGTGCACGGCGATCTGTCCGAGTACAACGTGCTCGTCGACCGCGACGGCCCGGTGATCATCGATTTGCCGCAAGCGGTCAATGCGGCCGGCAACAACAGCGCCGCGCGCATGCTGCAGCGCGATGTCGACAACATCACGACGTATTTCAGCCAATTCGCCCCGGCGCTCGCGTCGACGCAATTCGGCAAGGAGATATGGTCGCGCTACGAACGCGGCGCGCTGAACGAGGATGTCGCGCTCACCGGACACGTCGCGGCCGACACGCGGATCGCCGACGTCGCGGGCGTGATGCGCGAGATCAGCGACGTGCGCGCCGAGCACGAAGCGAAGCTGCGCCGCAAGGCGGAACTGCAGGAACAATGAGCAGAGCGATGCAGCTCCCTCGCCCCGCGCAGCGGGGAGAGGGCTGGGGTGAGGGGCAGCAGAACCTCGTGGCACTCAAGTCCACAATCTGTAAAGCCGAGCTTGCCGTCGCCGACATCGAGCGCGGCTACTACCGCGATCACGTGGTCACGATCGCGCGGCACCCTTCCGAAACGGACGAACGGATGATGGTCCGATTGCTGGCGTTCGCGTTGCATGCGGACGACGCACTGGCGTTCGGGCGCGGCTTGAGCACCGACGGAGAACCTGATCTGTGGCGACGCGACCTGACCGGCACGATCGAGCAGTGGATCGACGTCGGCTTGCCGGACGAGCGCGAAGTGCGCAAGGCCTGCGGCCGCGCGCGCGAGGTGCACGTCCTCGCGTACGGCGGGCGGGCGGTCGACCTGTGGTGGCAAGCGTCTCGCGACGAAACTCGAGCGACAGGATCGTCTCGCGGTGAGCGAGGTGCCGATCGCTGCGAGCCGGGCGCTGGCGCAAATGGCCGCTCGCTCGATGCGGCTGCAGATCACCATCCAGGAGGGCAACGTCCTGGTTGCGGACGGCGCAATCTCCATTCCGATGGAACTGCGGATTCTCAAGGCGGCGTCGATGGCCCGTTGAGTCGCGCCTATGCCAGAAAGCGCGCAAAAAGCTCGGACCCCGATTGAAGCCGTTCGCTCGCGTCGCGGCGTACCGCGTCAGCCCATCGCCGCACGCACGCGCTCGCGCGTGAACGGCACCGTCGTCAGTCGCGCGCCGACGGCGTCGAACACCGCGTTCGCCAGCGCCGCCGGCACCGGCGTGGCCGACGCCTCGCCCGCGCCGAGCGGCGGCTCGTGCGGCCGGTTCACGATGTCGACGAGAATTTCCGGCGCATCGGGGAACCGGAGAATCGGATAGCTTGCCCAGTCGACGCTGGTGACGCGTGAGCGATCGAAGGCCACTGCCTCGAACAGCGTGCGCGACAGCGTCTGCAGGATGTTGCCTTCGATCTGCGTCCGCAGCGCACCGGGGTTGATGACGAGGCCGCAATCGTGCGCGCATGCGACGCGGCGCACGCGAATCGCACCGGATGCCTTGTCGACCGCGGCTTCCATCGCGATCGCCACGTAACTTTCGTTCTGCTTGTAGTGGATGTACGCGAAGCCGCGGCCGATGCCCGCCGCATCGCGCGCGGGCGATGGCCGCGGCCGCCAATCGATCAACGCCGCCGCGCGCCGGATCACCTCGATGCCGCGTGGATCGGACAGCGCATGCAGACGAAACTCGACGGGATCGCGGTGCGCCGCGGCCGCGAGCATGTCGGTGAAGCTTTCGACGGCGAAGCAGTTCGCGACCTTGCCCGGCGCACGGAAGTTCGACGGCCGCAGCGGCGCGTCCTTCAGCCAATGGACGAGCACTTCCTGATGCGGCACCGCGTACGGGGGATCGCCGTTCTGGCTGATGAGACCCGTCGTGATTCCGGGCGTTTGCACGATGCCCGCGGCGTCGAGCGCGAGCAGCGGCATGTGCGGGAGGCTGGCCGTCGCTTTCGGGATCCACATCTCGGTGCGCCACGCGTCGATCCGGCCGTCGCTCGTGAGCGCGCCTTCGAGTGCCAGGAGTTGCGGCGGCGCCTTCGGGTCCCATCCGTGCTCGTCCGCGCGCGACCATTGCACGCGCACCGGACGCTGCGACCGATTTCGACAGCAGCGCGGCATCGGCCGCGGCGTCATCGTGGCCGTTCATGCCGTAGCAGCCCGAGCCGTCGAGATAGACGACGCGTACGGCATCCTTCGGCAACGCGAGCGCCTTGGCGATCGTTTCGCGGAACCGGTGCGTCGCCTGCGACGCCGACCAGATCGTCGCGCGGCCGTCGCGCACGTCGGCGATCGCGCATGACGGGCCCAGCGACGCATGCGATTGCACGGGCCAGTAGAACTCGGCGGTCACCTTCTGCGCGTTGACCAGCGCCGCTCGCGCGTCGCCCTTCTTCACCAGTGTCTCGTCCGCATCGAACGGGCCCGTACGCATCCACGCGCGTACACCTGCGTCGCTCACGAGCGGGGCCGAGGGCGACCAGCGCGCCTTCAGCATGCGCGCCGCGGACACCGCATCCCACTCGTCATCGGCCACGACAGCGATGAAATTCTCGATGCGCACGACGCGCGCGCCGGGAATCGCAGCGATCGATGCCTCGTCGACGTCGACAAGCTTAGCCCCCACCGCCGGTGGACGAATCACGCGGCCGTGCAGCATGCCGTCGACGATGAAATCGTGAATGAACACGTGCCGCCCGGTGACCTTGCCCGGGATGTCGGGCCGCGGCAGCGCCTTGCCGACGACGGTGTACGAGGCGGGATCGCGCAGCTTCGCCTTCGGGTCCACCTTGACGCTGAAGTGCTTGCCGGCAATCAGTTCGGCGTAGCGAATGCCGGCGCCGCCGGATTTCGGACGCACCTCGCCGTCGATCGCATCGAATTCCGACGAGGCCTTGCCCGTGCGCGCCGCTGCGAGCGCGATCAGCGCCTCGCGCGCCGTCGCCGCCGCCTGCCGAATCTGCACGCCGCCGCGCACGATGCCGCTGCTGCCGGCGGTCGCGCCCTGGTCGGGCGTCAACGCGGTGTCGCCTTCGATCAATACGATGCGCTCGACGCCGACGCCGAGTTCTTCGGCGGCCATCTGCGGAATCGCGATGCGCAATCCCTGGCCGAGATCGACCTTGCCCGAATAGATCGTCACCGACCCGTCGGCGTTGACCGCGATGAAGCCGTCGACGTCGCCGGCGTCGAGCGTCTTGCCGATCGCTGCGTCGGCGCGTGCAACGCGTTGCGCAAAGCACCGCGCCGGGAAGCATGAAACCGACTACCAGCGCGCCGCCGGCCTGCAGGAACGCTCGGCGCGCGAGCACGGCGCTCGCATGATTCGACGTCATCTGTCGCGAGGAAGCATGCGCGTGCCCGGTCAATCCTCGAGCGCTCATGTCGCCCTCCTCCCTGCCGCGCGCACCATCGCCTGCAGGATTCGCTCGTGCGTGCCGCACCGGCACAAGTTGCCTGCGAGCGCCTGCTGCGCATCCGCGCGCGTGAGATCCGGCTTGCGCGCGAGCGCGGCCGCACCGCTCATCACCATGCCGGTGACGCAATAGCCGCACTGCGCCGCCTGCTCGGCGATGAAGGCCGCTTGCAGCGGATGCGGCTTGTCGGGCGTGCCGAGGCCTTCGATCGTCGTCACCTTCTTCCCCGACGCGCTCGATACCGGCATCGAGCACGAGCGGACCGGATTGCCGTCGACGATCACCGTGCAGGCGCCGCACTGGCCGAGGCCGCAGCCGAACTTCGCGCCGGTGAGCTTCAGCGCGTTGCGCAGGACGTAGAGAAGCGGCTCGTCGGGATCGCGGACCGCGACGGTCCTCGTGTCGCCGTTGACGATCAGCGTGACGTTTGGCATGGCCTCTCCCGTTCGATCTCGCCGGATTGGATGATCGCCTCGGCGCCGGTACTTGTCCATGGGCGCCGCGGGGAAATCAGGCGTTCGTCGGATTCCGCGGGCTCATCGGGAACCGCGCCATCGGGATCGCGCTCGAAACGCCATCAGGCGCGGTAGCGAGAGGCCCGGCTGTACGTATCGATCGACAAGGAGGAGATGATGGCGAAATACGGCAAGAAGGCGCAATCGAAGGTCAGGAAGGCGATGCATGAACGGAAGACCGGATCATTGCGAAGCGGCTCGTCCGGCAAGAAGGTGAAGAGCCGCAAGCAGGCCATCGCCATCGGGCTCTCGGAAGCGCGACGCGAGGGCGGCAAGGTGCCGGCAAGAAGTCGGCGAAGAAATCCGCAAAGAAGTCGACGAAGAAGTCCGCGAAAAAGTCCGCGAAGAAAACGGCGACCAAAAAGTCATCGACGAAAAAGCGGGCCACGAAGAAATCGGCCGCCCGCAAGCGTTCGTCGTGAAAATGACTGCTCTCTTGCGGTCGCGCGACCGGCCGCATTGCATCGGCATCGGCGACGCACCATGAAAAAGGCCCGCACAGGGCGGGCCGCGGAGATTTATCGGAACGATCTAATTGGTCGACACTCTCGCCATCTTCACGTCCTGTGGGGGTGACGTTGCCTTGTCGCCCGCCCGTTTCGCCTGCTTCGTCAGCGGCGTCTTTGCCGCCACCGGAGCGGGTGCCTTGCTCGCCTGCGGCGGTGACGCCGTTGCAAGCTGTTCCGGAGGAGTGGCGGACGCCGACGAGGCGCCGTTGTAGTCGCATGCCGAGCCGATCATCGGAGCAAGACCGAACAGGGCCAGCGTCGTTCCGATCAGGATTCTCTTCATGGATCACCTCCTTTCGCAGTGGACGAACCTCGAAATCTGCGCGCATCGCAAGCGGTTGTCAAACCCTTCGCGCGCCCGCTAATGACGCTTGAAGTACTGTACCTCGCGCTCGTGCTTTTCGGCCGCCTCGCGCGTGGGAAACGTGCCGAGGTTGCGGCGCTTGCCGGTCTTCGGATCGACCTTGCGCGAATAGAGGCGGTATTCGCCGGAAGGAAGCTTGCGAATCATGGTCCATTAGGCCCGGATACCGACGGTGAGTTCGCTTCGCGACATGAACGAACCGCTCCCATGACGACTCCCAGGCTCCTCGCGGGCGCGAGCGGCTATTCCTTCAAGGAATGGAAGGGAACGTTCTATCCGGAGAAGATCAAGTCCGATGCGATGCTGGCCTGGTATGCCGAACGCCTCCCGACGGTCGAGATCAATAACACGTTCTACCGAATGCCGAAGACCGCCGTGCTCGAAAACTGGGCCGGCGCAACCCCGAGCATTTCCGATTTGCGATCAAGGCGTCACGCCGGATCACGCATCTCGCGCGTATCAAGGCGGAGTCGGCGGCGGAACCGCTGGACTTTCTCTATCGGAACCTCGCAGCGCTGGGCGGCAAGCGCGGTCCGGTGCTGTTCCAGTTGCCGCCGAATCTGAAGAAGGACCTGCCGCGCCTCGCGGCGTTTCTGGGCCTGCTGCCCGAGGATCACGGCGCTGCGTTCGAATTTCGCGATACGAGCTGGTTTGCCGACGACGTGTACGACGCCCTGAAGGCCGCCGGCGCGGCGCTATGCCTGTCCGAGCGCGAGGACAACGCGCCGCCGCCGTTGGTCGAGACCGCGCCGTGGGGCTACGTGCGGCTGCGGCTCGAAACGTACGCCGATGACGATCTGCGGCGTTGGGCGCGAAGGCTCGAGGCCACGTCGTGGCGCAGCATCCACGTCTACTTCATGCACGAGCCGACGGCGCCGGCGTATGCGAAGGCGCTGATGGGGTTCGGCGCGGAGTGAGGCTGCAGGGCGCCGCTCCCGTACCTGCACGCGCTTGACCAGCTCCGGCCGGCGGATCTTGCCCGTCGGCGTCATCGGAAAGTCGCTCATCACGACCAGCGCCTCGGGCAGCTTGTAGTCGGCCACGCGGCCCTTCAGGAACGCGACCACCTCGTCGAGCGTCGAGCGTCTGCGCCGGCCGCACGATGGCGCACAGGCAGTTCTTCTCGCCGAGCCGCGGATCGGGCGCGCCGACGATCGCCGCCTGCACGATCTTCGGATGCTCGTAGAGCAGCTCCTCGATCTCGCGCGGGAAGTACTTCTTGCCGCCGCGGTTGATGATCTCCTTCTTGCGGCCCGCGATGCGCACGTTGCCGTCCGCATCGGCGAACTGGCCGAGATCGCCGGTGCGGAACCAGCCGTCGGCGGTGAAGCTGTCGCGGTTGGCGGTCGGATTGTCGAGGTAGCCCATGTGGACCGACGGGCCGACGCGCCGCGATCTCGCCGACTTCGCCGTACGGTACGTCGTGGCCGTCGTCGTCGATGATGCGCAGCCCCATCTCGTCGACGCAGCGGCCGACGGTGCCGTTCACCTTCAGCGGATCGTCGGTGAGGCGCGTGAACGCGTGGTAGCCGGTCTCGAGCATGCCGTAGAGCTCGACGAGCTTGGCGCTGCGGCACCGCCGCCTGGAACGCCTTGATCGTCTCCACCGCGGCCGACGCGCCGCCGGTGATGACGAGCGCAGCGAGCGCAGGTCGCGCTTCGGCAGGCTCGGCGCGTTCAGCATCGCGACGATCGACGCGGGCGCGGTCGGGATGTACGTGACGCGCTCCTTCTCGATCAGCTCGAGCGCGCGCTTCCGCGGAGAAGCGCTCCATCAGCACGACGCGCGCGCCGGCCATGACCGCCTGCACGAGCGTCATGTAGCCCCAGTTGAGGCCGACCGGCAGGTAGTCGAGCATCACGTCGCGCTCGGTGACGGCGAGCTCGCGTTTGAACATCTCGCACGGTGCAGAGCGTCGTGTTGAAGCAGTGCAGCACGCCCTTCGGATTGCCGGTGGTGCCCGAGGTGAAGCACATGCGCATCACGTCGAGCGGCGACATGTGCACGCGGTCCGCCTCGGCGATCTCCGGCGTGTCGTGCACGACCTTGGCGAAGCTGACGACGTCGCCGGCGTGCGACGTCGTCGACGCAGACGACGAGCGACAGGTCGGGCAGGCGTCGGCCGCAGCTCGCGGATCATCGCCAGGTAGTCGAAGCCCTTGAACTGGCTGGCGCAGACGTACGCCCGCGACTTCGAGAACCGCAGGATGTAGTCGACCTCGACGCGCGCGGAAATCCGCGCTGATCTTGTTCGCGACCGCGCCGATCAGCTCGAGCGAAAAGAACACGACCGGGAACTCGATGCGGTTCGGCAGCTGCAGCGTGACGACGTCGCCGCGCTGCACGCCCTGGCGGCGCAGGAATTCGGCGAAGCGCTGCACCTCGCTCCACAGCTCGCCGTAGGTGATGCGCCGGCGTGCGTCGCTCATCGCCTCGCGATCGGGCGTCTCGCGCGCGCGCCGGTCGAGGATCTCGCGAGAACGTCTGGTCCTGCCACCAGCCCTTCGCGCGGTAGCGCTCGATGTCCGACGGGCTCGGCGGCCGCGGTACTTCGATCATGATGTCCTCCTGTGCGGCGTCGCACGCTCGTTCAGCGCGACGCGCGCGCAGCAATCCGCCGTCGACCTGGATCGCCGTGCCGGTGATGTAGCGGCCGCGCGGCGAGACGAGCAGCGCGACGAGGCTGGCGATGTCGTCGGCGCGTGCCGATGCGCTTCATCGGGATCTCGTCGGTCAGCCGCGCGCGCACCACGTCGGCGCCCTCGCTGCCGGCCGCGAACACCTTCTGCAGGCGCGTCGTGTCGATGTAGCCGGGGCAGATCGTGTTGACGTTGATGCCGAGCGGCGCGACCTCGAGCGACAGCGTCTTGGCGTAGCCGATCACGCCCGCCCACGTCGCCACCGACAGCGCGAAGCCCGGGATCGGCTGGATCGCCGAGATCGCGGTGATGTTGAGGATGCTGCCGCCGCCGCGCGCCTGCATCGACGGCACGACCTCGCGCACCATGCGCACGACGTACATCAGGTTCTGCTCGACCGCCTTCGCCCACGCGGCGTCGTCGAAGCTCAGTGATCGGTCGCCGAGCGGCGGCGCGCCGTCGTTGTTGACGAGAATGTCGATGCCGCCGAGCTCGCGCGCGCGCGGTCTCGACGACACGCGCGCAATCGTCGGCGCGGCGGCAGTCGGCCTGGATCGGCAGCACGTCGCCGCCCGGTCTCGCTGCGCAGCCGCTCGGCGGCGGCGTCGCAGGTCCGCCTCGCGGCGCGCCGTGATCGCGACCGCGCGCCTTCGCTGCGCCAGCACGCGCGCGATGCCGTAGCCGATGCCCTGGCTCGCGCCGCCGACGATCGCGACCTTGCCGTCGCAGCTCGAGGTTCATGCGCGCTTCACCTGTGCGAGAAAGCGCTCGGCGTTGCTGTGGAACACGTCCTCGAGCACGTCCTCGGCGTAGCCCTCGCCGCGCCAGTCGCGCACCGAGCCGCTCGTAGGTGAACAGCGGATAGTCGGCGCCGAACATCACGCGCTCGTGCAGCCGGCGCGGAATCTCGTGCTTCAGATCGGGCGTGAAGTACTTCGGCGACCAGCCGTGCAGCTCGTACCAGATGTTGCGCTTGTGCATCAGCACGGCGATCGTCTCGGCCTGCCACGGCCAGCCCGGTCGCGCGGCGACGATCTGCAGGTCGCGGAAAGTCGCCGCGACCAGGTCGAGATGGCGCGGATGGCAGTCGTCGAGCAGGACGCCGCCGCCGCCCGGCAAGCCCGGCGCCGAGGCCGGTCGTGCCGACGAAGATCAGCACCGGAATCGTCGCTTCGATGCACAGCTCGTAGAACGGCGTCCAGGCCGGATCGCTCGCCGGGCCGCTGCCCGAGCCCGAGACGGCGAAGCCGAGGAAGCCGGGCGCCGCGTCGATGCAGCGGCGCAGCTCGCGCACGCCCTCGGCGCCGGTGTGCGGATCGATGTGGAGCCAGTGGCCGAGGATCACGTCGGGATGCGCGCGCTCGGTCTCGAAGCCGTAGTCGTGCACCGCGCATCGCCTCGGCGAGCGGCATGAACTTGGTGAAGCCGAAGTCGAGGATCGTGCGCACGCCGCTGCGCGCGGAAGTACTCGGCCATCTCGTCCTCGGTCGCGTACGTCGGCTCCGAGTTCCAGGTCTTCTTCTGCTGCGCGAGCTCCTCCGGCGGTGCGCAGCGGGTAGCCGCGCCGCGTGCCCCAGTGCGAATGGATGTCGATCATCTTCATGTCTGTCAGTGTCCCGCTCCGAGATACGTTCGCTCGATGCGCGCGTCGCGCAGCAGCTCGGCGGCGGGCCGTCGAAGGCGATGCGGCCGTTCTCGAGCACGTAGCAGTGGTGCGCGATGCGCAGCACCTTGCGCGCGTTCTGCTCGGCGATGAGGACCGACGCGCCGGCTGCGTGGATCGCGCTTGACGCGCTCGAGGATCGCGTCGAAGGCCTTCGGCGCGAGGCCGAGCGACGGCTCGTCGAGCAGCAGCAGCTTCGGCTTGCCCATCAGCGCGCGGCCGAGCGCGAGCATCTGCTGCTCGCCGCCGGACAGGTACGCGGCCGGCTTGCGCGCTGCGCTCGCGCAGCACGGGAAACAGCGCGTACACCTGTGCGCAGGCGCTGCGCGACCGCGTGCGCGATCGGTCTGCAGGTAGGCGCCGAGCTCGAGGTTCTCGCGCACGGTCATCGGACCGAACAGCATGCGGCCCTGCGGCACCTGGATCACGCCGCGCCGCACGATGCTCGGGCGACGCGCCGGCGAGGTCGTCGCCGTCGAACGTGATGCGGCCGCCGCGCACCGGATTCGAGCCCGGAGATCGCGCGCATCAGCGCGGTCTTGCCGGCGCCGTTGGGGCCGAGCACGCCGACGATCGTGCCGTCGGGCACCGTCGAGCGACACGCCCTTCAGCACGTCGATCGCCGTGTAGCCGGAGCGCAGGCCGTCAATCGACAGCATCGCGCGCCTCCTCGCCGAGGTAGGCATCGATGACGGCGCGATTGCGCTGGATGGCGGCCGGCGCTGCCTTCGGCGATCACCGCGCCGTTCTGCATCACCGTGACCGTGTGCGCGAGCGCCATCATCACGCGCATGTTGTGCTCGACGACGAGCAGCGTGATGCCCTGCGATTCGGCGAGCGCGCGCGCCGCGGCGATCGCGCGGTCGGCCTCCGACTCGCTCATGCCCGAGGTCGGCTCGTCCATCAGCAGCAGCGTCGGTCGCGCGGCGAGCGCGCGCGCGAGGTCCATGCGCTTCAGCACGCCGAACGGCAGCTCGGCCGCCGGCGTAGTCGCGATACGGCAGGAGATCGAAGCGCTCGAGAACGCCGAGCGCCTCGTGCGTCGCCGCGTTCTCGCGTCGGCGCGCACGCGGCGTCGACAGCGCCGCGCGCGCGAAGCCCACCGTGCGCATGGCGGCCGACGCCGATCAGCACATTGTCGAGCACCGACAGCTCGCCGAACGGCTCGACGTGCTGGAACGTGCGCCCGATGCCGCGGCGCGACCGCACGTGCGCCGGCAGGTCCGGACACCGTCGCCGTCGAGCAGCACGCGTCCCTGCGCGATCGGCACGGCGCCCGTGATCGCGTTGATCACCGTCGTCTTGCCTGCGCCGTTCGGACCGATCAGTCCACGGATCTCGCCGGGCGCCACGCGCAGCGACACGTCGCGCACGGCGACGCAGCGCCGCCGAAGCGCACGGAGAGGTTGTCGACCGCAAGGCGCGGCGTCACGGGCGCGCCTCCACGGCGTCGGCAGCGGTCGCCGCTGCAGGCGACGCGCACGATCGCGTCGCCACAGCGTCACGAGCCCGTGCGGCAGGAAGATCAGGAAGCCGAGCAGGATCAGCGTGTAGATGATGTCGCTGTATTCCTTCACCGGCCGCAGCGCTTCCGGCAGCGCGGTGAGCACCGCGGCGCCGAGCACCGAGCCGCCGACCGAGCCCATGCCGCCGACGACGATGAACGTGATCTGGCGCAGCGACGCCGACACGCCGAACTCGACCGGATCGATGAAGCCGACGACGATCGCCTGCAGGCCACCCGCGACGCCCGCGTAGGCGGCCGACAGCGCGAACGCGGCCAGCCGCACGCGATGCACGGACACGCCGAGCGCCTGTGCGGCGTGCGGGCTCAGGCGCACGGCGTCGAACTCGCGGCCGACGCGCGAGGCGAGCAGGTTGCGCGCGGTCCAGATGCGCGAACGCGCAGCAGCCGAGCACGATGAGGAAGCGCGCGTACTCGCTCACGCGCACGCCGCCGATCTCCGGCTTCGGCACCGTCAGGCCGCGCACGCCGCCGGTGACGTCGGCGAGCTCCTCGATCGCGATCTGCACGATCTGCAGGAAGCCCAGCGTCGCGAGCGCGAGATAGATGCCGCGCAGCCGGCTCGCCGGCGCGCCGAGCAGCGCGCCGAGCAGCGCGGCGAGCACCGCGCCGAGCGGAATCGACGCCCAGAACGGCATGCCGAGCGCGCGGTGAGCAGCGTCGACGCCGTACGCGCCGATCGCCATGAACGACGAATGGCACAGCGAGATCTGGCCCGAGTTGCCGGTCAGCAGGTTGAGGCCGACCGCGGCGATGACGTTGATCATCGCGAGGCTCAGCAGGTAGACCGGATAGCTGCCGCAATCGCGCCGCGCCGCAGCGCGAGCAGGACGACGTGCCGCGACCGACGATGCCGAGGTGCGACGCGCGCGTCGCGCATCGTCACACCCGCTTGACCTCGGCGGCGCCGAACAGGCCCTGCGGCCGGAACACGAGCAGCACCATCAGCAGCAGGAACGGCACGAGGTTCTTGAACGCGCTGCCGACGAGCACGCCCGGAGTACGTCTCGATCAGGCCGACCGCGAGCCCGCCGACGATGGCGCCGGGGATGCTCGTGAAGCCGCCGATCACCGCGGCGAGCAAGCCCGCGCAGGATGAGCTGGCCGATCTCGGGATTGATGCCGATCAGCGGCGCGACGAGCAGGCCCGCGAGCGCGCCGATCGCGGTGCTGATCGCCCACGACCAGCGATACACGCGTGTCGACGCGGATGCCCATCAGGCGCGCCGCCTCCGGATTGACGGAGACCGCGCGCATCGCCTTGCCGAGTCGCGTGCAGCGGAAGAACGCGATCACGCCGTAGGTGACGAGCGCGGTGCACGCGAAGATCCACAGCGAGGTCGGATTGAAGCGCAGGCCCGCGGCGACGATCGGATCGCTGCCGAACGGGCCGTCGATCGTGTTGGGGCTGTCGCCGAAGTGCAGCGAGATCGCGCCCTTGATCAGCAGGCCGATCGCGAACGTGGCGATCACCAGCGTGAACTCCGGCGCCTTCACGATCGGCCGGATCAGGAGGCGCTCGATCACGCATGCCGCCGAGAGCGCCGAGCACGAGCACGCCGACGAGCACGACCGGGTACGGCAGCGCGAGCTGCGTGAGGACCAGCGCCGCATACGCGCCGAACGTGACGATCTCGCCCTGCCCGAAGTTGAGCACGCCCGACGCCTTGAACGGAATGACGATCGCAAGCGCGACCAGCGCGTAGATGCTGCCGACGCTGACGCCGGCGATCGCGAGCTGGAGGGCGAGCGTGAGGGTCATCTCAGCGAACGTCGTCCTCGCGACGCGCCATGGCCCCTCCGAAAGCGGGGACGTGACGTTCGCGCATGACGAGCGCGTGCGGCATGGCGCGCCCGCAGCGACACTTCGCTGCAGGCGCGTTACGTCAGTTGTAGCGCTTGAGGATGTCGCTCTCGCGCGTGCTCGACCACGGCACCGGCTCCCATTGGCCGTCCTTGACCATCATCGGCACGAGCGTGAGATTGCCGATGTGATGCTTGGTCGAGAACGTGCGCGGCGTCGCGACCGGCCCGACGCGGTAGTCGTGCATGCCTTCGAGCGCGCTGGATGAGGCTGTCGGTGGTGAGGTCGCGGCCGGCGCGCTTCATCGCCTCGGCGAGCACGTACATGTCGCCATACGCGAGCAGGTCGAAGTTGTTCGGCCGGCCGGCGGGCGCGTTCGGGATATTCCTTCTTCCACGCCGCTTCCCACTTCACCATGTCCGGCGCCTTCGAGCCCGGCAGGTAGGGAATCAGCGAGAAGCCCGTGACGCCTTCGGCGTTGCCTTCGCGGCGGTGATCAGCGCCGGATCGACCATGTTGCTGCCGACGAAGAACGGCTGCTTCAGGCCGAGCTCCTTCGCCTGGCGCATCGCGATCGCGGCCTCCGCGGGATTGCCGAAGAACGCGATCACCTCGCGGATTGGCCTTCTGCACCTCGACGAGCTGCGGCGTGAAGTCCTTGTCGCCGATGTTGAACTCGACGCGCGCGACCGGCGCCATCTGGAACCAGTTCTTGAGCTTGTCGACCGTCGCGTCGCCTTCGTTGCGCGGATATTCCTCGCGGCCGCTCATGATCGCGATGCGCTTCGCCTTGTAATGCGTGGCGAGGAACTCGGCGTAGAGCTCGCCGTAGCGCGCGGTCTCGGTCGTGCCGCCGCGGAACAGATTGCGCGCGTACGGCCACGTCACCTGCGGCGCCGAAGCGATCGACACGTAATACGGGACGCCCTTCTCCTTCATGTAGTCGACCGCGCCCACCGTGGCGTTGCTGCCGCCGACCGACATCACCGCGAAGACCTTGTCCTGCTCGACCAGCTTCTTCACGGCGGCGAGCGCCTTCGTCGGCGAGTGGCCGTCGTCCTCGAACACGGCGGCGATCTTGCGGCCGTTGACGCCGCCGGCCGCATTGATCTCCTTGATCGCGAGCAGCATGCCGTCGCGGCCGGCGAGGCCGATGTACGCGGCCGGACCGGTGATCGGCCCGTGCGCGCCGATCGTGACCGTGTCGGCGGTGACGCCCTGCTGCTGTGCGGCGGCAGGCAGCGACGACGCAAAGCAGCGCCGCGCACGCGGCGAGCAGCAGCCTCTTCATGGTTCTCCTCCGATGGCCGGTGTCCGGCTCTTGAAAAACTGACTGGGCGCTCAGAATAGGACCGCCGGCGACTCGGCTGTCAAGGCGCACTGCAGTCGCGTGCGGAACGTCGTTGCCGCGCCTGGCATCGGCGCGAAGTAACGCTGAGCTGACCCGTTGCTCAGAATCCAGAGATCGGACCGTGCGAACAGCCTGCCAGGACCCGCGACCGACGCACGCGTCCGCACGCGCGCATCAAGACCGCCACCAAGAACCCGGAGCTGCGTGCGCGAGCGGCGCGAGCGCCTGATCGACGCCGCCATCAAGGTGTTCGTCGAAAAGGGCTTCCACAACGCCACCGTGCGCGACATCGGCCGCGCCGCGAACATGACGCAGGGGACGATCTACAACTACGTCAGCTCGAAGGACGACATCCTGTACCTGGTGTGCGACCGCATCGTCGCCGAGTACAACGACGAGACGCGCAAGGCGCTCGACACCACGCACGATCCGGTCGGCCGCGTGCGCTCGGCGGTGCGCGCGATCTCCGAGGTGATGTATCGCCACCGCCGCGAGATCCGCTCATCTACCAGGACAGCCACCTGCTCGACCCGCGCTCGCGCAGGTGATCCTCGCGCGCGTCGAGGAATTCATCGGCATGTTCGAGCGCATCGTCGCCGACGCCGCGCGCGAGCTCGAGCGTGCCGCTGCCCTATCCGCACCTGTCGGCCAACATCCTGACGTTCCTGCCGGTGATGATCGCGCTGCGCGGCTGGTCGCTGCGCGGCGATGCCGCGCCCGGACGTCGTCGTCGACGAGATCAGCGAATTCGTCGTGCGCGGGCTCGGCTTCGAATAGCCGGACCACGAAGGGCGCACTTGTCGTTCAGCCAGGCGGATTGCCGTCGCCCGCGCCGATACAGGAAAAGCAGCAGCCCGAGCACGCTTCCGCCTGGCAGCAGGATCACGAGAAGATACGGGCCGGCCTTCTGCAGGATCCGACGCAGGATGTCCAGGCTCAGCACAACGATTCCCATGATCGCCTCCAGTGTTCGATGGGCCCGAGTGCGGGCCTTCACCCAGTAGTCGAACGGAGACGCGAGAAATCGACACGCGTGGACAGTCGCCGGCGCCGCGGTCAACCGGCATCGGCTTCAGAAGCCCTGACGCAACCCTTCGGGGACCACCCAACGCTCGCCGGCGCGGAACCCACCCTCGATCACCAGCGCGAGCACGGCCGCCGGAATGGCGCCGGCGAGCAGCATCGCGTGGTCGTTCAGCGCAAGGCCGGTCACGATGCGCTCGCCGTACCCGCCCGCCCCGATGAACGCGGCAATGGTGGCCGTGCCGACGTTGATGACCGCCGATGTCTTCACACCGGCCATGATGGTCTGGGCGGCGAGCGGCAGTTCTATTTTTCGCAGAATGGTTCCCTGCTGCATGCCAAGTGATAGCGCCGCGTCTTTCATGCCGCGCGAAATTTGCGCAAGCGCGGTGTGCGTATTGCGGACGATGGGCAGCAGGGCATACAGCGCGAGCGCGATGAACGCCGGCACGATGCCGATGCGGCCGGTCACCGGAATCAGCACGGCCAGCAGCGCGAGTGAAGGAATGGTTTGCACGACGCCCGTCGCGCCGAGGATCCATCCCTGCGTCGCGGGTCGCCTGGCGGCCACGATGCCAAGCGGGATGCCGACGACAATGCTCGCGGCCAGCGACAGAAACACGAGGCCGAGATGCTCGAGCGTCAGGCGCCCGAAGTCGGGACCGAAGAGCTTTTGCCAGAAGCCGCCCGCCGCTCCCCGGCTCACGCCCCGTGCAGCAGGCGTTGCGCCCGTCCCTGCCCGTTGCGCGATGAAATTCGCGGCAATCGACGCGAAATCCTTGCCTTCCAGCTCTGCGGCCGCGTTCATGCGTCGCATGGAAGCGTCGTCGATGCTGCCCTCGAGCCGCGTGAGCGCCTTCCAGCTCTTCGGCAGCCGTTGCGGCAGATCCGCCCGATAAAGCAGCACGGCATCGTACGGCGGGAAGTAATGGCGGTCGTCGGCGAGCACCGTCAGGCCGTACCGGTCGATCTTCGCGTCGGTCGAATAGATGTCGATGACATCGACCTGCTTCTGCGCGATCGCTTCGTACGCGAGCCCATGATCGAGGCCGCGCGGCGTGGCGAACGGCAGGTCGTACGTTTGCTTCAGCCCCGGCCAGCCGTCGGCGCGGCCGATGAACTCCTGCGACAGGCCGAGTCGCAGCTCCGGATGCGCCCGGAGATCGGAAAGGCGCGTAATGCCCTTCGCGCGCGCATCGTCGCCGCGAAGCGCCAACGCATACGTATTGTTGAAGCCCAGGGGCACCCCAACGGCGAGGCCTTGCGGCGCGAGCGCAGTGTTGAGCTCGGCGAGCGTCGGCACCTTGTCGAGCTTGAGAATTTCCTTCGCGATCGTCCCCGTGTATTCGGGATAGACGTCGATGTTGCCGGACGTGAGCGCGCTCAGGACGATGGCCGTATTGCCGAGCCCTTGCTGATGCACGACGGTCGCTTCACCGGCAGCCTCGGCCGTTTGCTTGATGATCTCGCCGAGAATGTAAGACTCCGTGAAGCGCTTCGAGCCCACATTGAGGGTGGCCGCGAGCGCGGCCGTGCCGCACACCGCGAGCAGCGCGACGCCGACCGGCAAGCCAAGCATCGACTTCATGCGCATGCGTTTATCGGATGCGCGTTCATGCATCGGACATTTTCCGCTGCGCCCATCGTGGCGCTCGGCGCTATTGTGCACTTCGACGCGCGGCGATATTGCTTGACCTGTACTACATGGTCATCTAAAATGACCATATGTACTTCAGGAGGATGCCTTGGCCAAATTCAACATCGCAGATGCGAAGTCGCGTTTTTCCGAGCTCGTTCAGAAAGCGATGGTCGGAGAGGAAGTGATCATCGCCAAGGACAACAAGCCGGTCGTCAAGGTCGTTCCGATCGTGCCACTCGGCAAGAAACGCATTCCCGGATCCGCCAAGGGGAAAGTCTGGATGGCGCCGGATTTCGACGCGACCCCGGACGATTTCAAGGATTACACCTGATGCGCGTGCTGCTGGATACGCACGCCTTCCTCTGGTGGATCGACGACGCACCGACTCTCACCAGGAGGGCCAGAACCGTGCTCGCCAATCCGGCGAACGAATGCTGGTTCAGCCTGGCGAGTTGCTGGGAAATGGCGATCAAGATCAGTCTTGGCAAGTTGCGACTACCGGGTACGATCGAGCGATTCATCCCGGAGCAGCTTGCGGCCAACGCGTTTCGCCAGCTCTCGATCGATTTTCGTCACGTTACACGGGTTGCGACGCTGCCATTCCACCACCGTGATCCATCCCCCTGCGACCGCGCGTCTGCGGTTGCCGCGACGCCCAGGTCGCGTCGTTCAGGAGCCCAGGATTCCCCGGTCGCGATTGTCTCTGCCTGATCAGGGCTCCATGTCGTCGGCAGTCGCGCCGTCACGCGTTCCTGGAAGCTCGACCGCTGGTCGCCGCGTGGCCGGCGAGCAGCGCTCAGATCCCTGAGTCGAATTCGGATCGCAGCTGATCTCGTCGTCGGAGCGCAATCTGGTGCCGATGATACGGCGCGCCAGCCGCTCGCGTGCCGCGTCACCCTGCCTCGCCGATCTCAGCAGCTGGCGCGCCATCTTCCTGATCTGCTGCGACGCCACCTGCGGCATTAAGACATTGCGATGAGTTGTTTGTAGTTATCAATCCGATACCCCATCATCCGGAGGAACCCAATCGAATTTGCGCCGTAGGCGCCGGCACCTGAATGTCCAGCAAGCCTTTGCTGCAATCCGTCAGCACCCTCCCCGATGACCAGCTAACCGCGCTGGATCGCCTGCTCGATCCGCTGTCGCCCGATCAGCTCGTGTGGATCAGCGGATACGCCGCCGGCATCGCGACCGCGCGCCGCGGCGACACGCAAGCGGCGAACCTCCCCGACCAGCAAGCGGATGCGCCGGTCCTGACTGTGCTGTACGGATCCCAGTCCGGAAACGGCGCCCGCGTTGCCGATCAGGTCAGGAGTCAGGCGGCCGCCAGGGGATTCGGCGTGCGCCTCAAGGCCATGGACGAGTACCGCGCCGCCGATCTCAGGGGCGAGCGCAACCTGCTGATCATCGTCAGCACGCATGGCGAAGGCGACCCGCCGGACGCTGCCAAAGACCTCTACGAATTCATGCACGGCAAGAAGGCCGGGAAGCTCGCCGACACGCGCTACTCGGTCCTGGCGCTCGGTGACACGAGCTATCAGCACTTCTGCAAGACCGGGCGCGAATTCGATGCGCGTCTGCAGGCAATGGGAGCGCAGCGCGTGCACCCGCGCGTCGATTGCGACGTGGACTACGAGGATGCCGCCACCGAGTGGATCGAGGGCGTGCTGAGCGCCTTTGCGACCGACACGGCGCGTCCGGGGATGCTGGCGGTCAAGCCTGCCGTCGCTGCTCCGTCCAACATTGCGACGCTGTATTCCAGGAAGAATCCGTTTCCCGCGACCACGCAGGTGAACCTCGATCTCAGCGGCCACGGATCCGGCAAGGAAGTGCGGCATCTCGAGTTGTCGCTGGAAGGCGCCGGCCTCAATTACGAGCCGGGCGATTCACTCGGCGTGATTCCCGCCAACGACCACGCCAGCGTGGTCGCGCTGCTGCATGCGCTCGCTCTCGATCCCGGGGCCAGGGTCGATGTGGGCGGCGAAGAAGCAACGCTGGAGCAGGCGCTGTCACGCACGTACGAGATCACCACGCTGACGCGACCGGTGCTCGAAAAGTACGCCGAGCTCTGCGATGCGGAAGCGTTGCGCACGCTTCTGCGCGAAGATCACGCGGACGAGCTCTGGAGCTACATGCGGGGGCGCCAGTTGCTCGACATCGTCGAGCAGTTTCCGGTTCGCGGCGTCAGCGCCACCGAATTGACCGGCATCCTGCGCAAGCTGCCGCCCCGCCTGTACTCGATTGCCTCGAGTCACAAGGCGAATCCCGACGAGGTGCATCTGACCGTCGCGGCGGTGCGCTACGAAAGCCACGGACGCAAGCGCAAGGGCGTGGCGTCGTGCTTTCTCGCCGAACGCGTGGCAGAGGGCGATCCACTGCCGATCTACGTCGAGGTCAACAGGACCTTCAAGCTTCCCGTCGATTCGCGCGTTCCGATCATCATGGTCGGCCCCGGCACCGGCGTCGCACCGTTCCGGGCGTTCGTACAGGAGCGCGAGACGACCGGCGCACGCGGCGGCAACTGGCTGTTTTTCGGCGACCGGCACTTCACCACCGATTTCCTGTATCAGCGCGAATGGCAGCAATATCTGAAGGACGGGATCCTGACGCGCATGGACGTCGCGTTCTCGCGCGATCAGCCGCACAAGATCTATGTCCAGCAGCGCATGAAGGAAAAGGCCCGCGATCTGTATGCGTGGCTGCAGGACGGCGCCCACTTCTACGTATGCGGCGACGGCGAGCGGATGGCGCATGACGTGCACCAGGCGCTCGTGGAGATCGTCGCGGATCAGGGACATCTCCCGCTCGAGCGCGCACAGGAATACGTCCAGCAAATGCAGCGGCAGAAGCGTTATCAGCGCGACGTATATTGAGGAGTACCGACCTGTTGCCGAGGACGACGATTTGAAGCAAGACGCTCCGCCTCCCGCCGACCGCTCCGAAGTCGAGCGGATCAAGGAAAACAGCAACTACCTGCGCGGCACGATCGTCGAGAGCCTCGCGGATCCGATCACAGGAGCGCTCGCCGAGCCCGATACGCAGCTCATCAAGTTCCACGGCAGCTATCAGCAGGACGATCGGGACTTGCGCGACGAGCGGCGCAAGAAGAAGCTGGAGCCGCTGTTCTCGTTCATGGTCCGCGTGCGCGCGGCCGGCGGCATCTGCACGCCGGCGCAGTGGCTCGTGCTCGACGAGCTCGCGCGCACGCACGCGAACGGAACGCTGCGGCTCACGACGCGGCAGTCGTTCCAGTTCCACGGCATCCTCAAGCGGCACCTGAAGCCGACGATCGCGGAAATAAACCGGGTGCTGCTCGGCACGATCGCCGCGTGCGGCGACGTGAACCGCAACGTGATGTGCAACCCGAATCCGTACCAGTCGCACGTGCACGCCGAGGTCTATGAATGCTCGCGGCGGATCAGCGAGCACCTGACGCCGAACACGCGTGCCTACCACGAAATCTGGCTCGATGACGCCCTCGTCCACCGCGGCGAGCCGGACCACGAGCCGATCTACGGCCCGACGTACCTGCCGCGCAAATTCAAGATCGCGATCGCGGTTCCGCCAAGCAACGACGTCGACGTATTCGCCCATGACCTCGGCTTCATCGCCATCGTCGAGCACGGTCGGCTCGCCGGCTTCGACGTCACCGTCGGCGGCGGAATGGGCATGAGCCACAGCGAACCCGCCACGTATCCGCGCCTCGCCGATGTCATCGGCTTCTGCACACCGGAACAGATGACCGAGGTGACGGAACAGGTGGTGAAGATTCAGCGTGATTTCGGTGACCGCTCCAACCGCAAGCACGCGCGTCTCAAGTACACGATCGACGATCGCGGCGTCGACTGGTTCAAGGTCGAGCTTGCTGACCGACTCGGATGGAGCCTGGGCGCTCCGCGACCCTTTCACTTCGACGATAACGGCGATCGCTACGGCTGGGTCGAAGGCATCAACGGCAAATGGCACCTGACGCTGTTCGTGCAGAACGGGCGCGTGCAGGACACGCCCGAATTGCCGCTCATGTCGGGCCTGCGGGAAATCGCCAAGGTTCACGATGGCGATTTGCGCCTGACGCCCAATCAGAACCTCATCATTGCCGACGTCAGTCCGCAAAACCGCCCGCGCATCGAGGCGCTGCTCGCGCAATACAGGCTCAACGACACGCATGCGCAGACGGCGCTGCGTCTCAATTCCATGGCGTGCGTCGCGCTGCCCACGTGCGGACTTGCGATGGCAGAGAGCGAACGCTATCTGCCCGCGCTGCTCGTCAAGCTCGAGCAGGTTCTCGAAGAATGCGGGCTGAAAAACGAACCGATCACCGTGCGCATGACCGGGTGCCCGAACGGGTGCGCGCGGCCCTACGTGGCCGAGATCGGTTTCGTCGGCAAGTCGCTGGGCAGATACAACCTGTATCTCGGTGCCGGCTTCGCCGGAGACCGACTGAACAAGCTCTATCGCAGCGCGCTATCGGAGTCCGAAATCGTCGCCGAGCTCACGCCGGTTCTGCGGCGCTTCGCACAGGAGCGGCGCGCCGGCGAACGCTTCGGCGACTTCGTGATTCGCGCGGGCTACGTCAAGGCGGTAAACGCCGGCCGCGAATTTCACGACTGACCTCCGCCGGCGAAGTATCACACCTGCACCTTGATCGCGGGGTTTGACAGCCAGACCCCGCTCGCGAATCATTGCCGCTCGCGGGGCGCCAGCCCGCCCGTGTACGCTCTCGCATCTTTCCAGCGAAGGGATCATTCATGTCGAACATCTTCGGCCGCGCCCTCGTCGCGCTGCTGCTCGGTTCATGCACCATCATGGCGACGGCTGCCGTTCCGGTTCCCGCGCCCGGGGCGAGCCCGCGCGTCGATGCGATCAAGAAAGCCGGCGTGCTGCGCGTCGGCGTGCTCGCGAATGCGCCGTGGCTGGTCGAGAACACGACCGGACAAGGCGAGGCGTGGAGCGGCCCGGCGTGGCTGCTCGCCAACGAGTACGCGAAGCGGCTCGGCGTGAAGCTCGAGGCCGTACCGGTGAGCCACGAGACCAAGGTCCCGGTGCTCGCGTCCAATCAGGTCGACATCTCGGTGACGCCGCTGGCCGAGACGCCCGAGCGGCTGAAGGTCGTCGACTTCATCATCTACTCGACCACCAGCGTGTGCATGTTCGGCCTCGCGTCCAATCCCAAGTTCGCCAAGCGCAAAATCGGTCGACGACCTCAACCGGCCCGACATCACGATCGCGTATTACACCGGCGGCGGCGAAGAGGGCTGGGTGAAGGAGCGCTTTCCCAAGGCGCAGTTGCGCGGCGTCGCCGGCTCCGGCGTCTCGCCGGTCGAGGAAGTGATGGCCAAGCGCGCCGACGCGGTGCCGATCAATCGCGTGCCGTGGGTCGCGATGGGTCGCAAGCTGAAGCAGCTCGCCGTGCTGCCGAAGGACAACAACTGCCAGAACAGCACGGAGAAGGCGGCGCCGGTCGGCATGGCGATCGACAAGAACCAGCCGGCGTTCCTGCAGTGGGCGCGCGCGGTGGAGAAGGAAATCGAGCCGCAGCTCAGGAAGGACGAAGCGCGCGTCATCGACACGATGAAGTAGAAGGCCGCGTTCCGGCGCGCGCGAGAACCGCGCTCGCCGGATTCCGCCGGCCCTTCGTCCGAGCACCGTGGATTTCGACTTCGGCGTCATCACCGCCAACTGGCGCTTCCTGGCCGATGGCGTGTGGATCACGCTGCTGCTGGCGCTCGCTTCCGGCGCAGCGAGCCTCGTCGCCGGCTTCGTCCTCGCGCTGCTGCGCTTGCGCGGACCGCGTTGGCTGCGGCCGGCAATCGTTTTCTACATCGATTCCATGCGCGCGATCCCGGTGCTGGTCGTGCTCGTGTGGACGTTCTTCGCGCTGCCGATCGTCGCGGACGTCACGATGTCGCCGTTCATGGCCGGCTTGATCGGGCTGACCGTGCATCTGGCGGCCTATGCAGCCGAGATCGTGCGCGCCGGCATCGAATCGGTGCGGCCCGGACAGACGCGCGCGGCGCTCGCGCTCGGCATGTCGCATCGCGCAGATCCTGCGCCGCATCGTGCTGCCGCAGGCGCTGGTGCGCATGCTGCCCGCGTTCGGCTCGCTGCTGTCGGTGACGATCAAGGACACGGCCATCGCGTCGGTGATCGCCGTCCCCGAGCTCATGCGCCAATCCGAGACGGTCGCCGGACAAAGCTTCCAGCCGATCGAGGTGTACACGTTCGCGATGCTCGTGTACTTCCTGCTGCTCTATCCGGTCACGCGCGGCGTCGACCGCTTCTACCGGCGCGTGGCGCACCTCGGGCGCTCGTGAGCATCAGCGTGCAACGCGGATGCGCCTGCGTGTCGGCCGATTCCGGACAACGCGCGTGACGTTCGACTGGTCCGTCGTCTGGCAGCATCGCGACGCGCTCGCCGCCGGCACGGCGACGACGTTCCTGCTCACGATTGCGACGATGGCGATCGCCGTCCCGTGCGGCATGATCGTCGCCGCGCTGCGGCTGTACGGCGCCGCGCCGGTGCGCTCGCTCGCCACCGCCTACGTCGAGCTGTTTCGCAACCTGCCGCTGATCCTGGTCGTGTACTGGGCGTTCTACGTGCTGCCGATCCTGACCGGCCTCGGCTTGTCGGCGCTCGCCACGGGGCTCGCCGCGCTGTCGCTCAACGTCACCGCGTACAACGCCGAGACATTTCGCGCCGGCATCAACTCGATCCGTCGCGGGCAGGTCGAAGCTGCGCTGGCGCTCGGGATGAGCCGCACGCAGGCGCTGCGCCGCGTCGTCGTGCCGCAGGCGCTGCGGCGCGTCCTGCCGGTGCTCGCGAGCACCTGGGTATCGTTGTTCAAGGATACGTCGCTCGTGTCGGTCATCGCCGTCACCGAGCTCGCGTATGTATCGATGCAGGTGCGTGCACAGACCTTTCGCGTGCTCGAGATGCTGACGGCCATGGCCGTCATCTACTGGCTGCTCGGCTACCCGCAGGCGAAGCTCGTCGACTGGATTCAACGCCGCTACGCGGTGACCGAATGAACGGCGATGCCACCGAACGGGCGAAGGCGACCGGCACCAAAGTCATTCGCTATCTCGACGTGGTGAAGCGCTACGGCAGCTTCACCGCGCTCGCCGGCGTATCGCTCGACGTGCACGCCGGCGAAGTCGTGTGCCTGATCGGTCCGTCCGGGTCCGGCAAGTCGACGCTCCTGCGCTGCACGAACGGCCTCGAGACGATCGACGGCGGCGACATCGAGTTCGAAGGCGCGCGGCTCGGCCGCGACGAGCGAACGCTGCGCGCGATGCGGCAGCGCATGGGCATGGTGTTCCAGAACTTCGAGCTCTTCCCGCACCTCACCGCCGAGCAGAACGTCGCCGAAGGTCCGCGCACCGTGCTGCGCGCTGCGCCCGCCGAAGCGAAGCGCCGCGCAGCGGCGATGCTCGCGAAGGTGGGACTGGCCGACAAGGCAGCGAGCTATCCGTCGGCGCTGTCGGGCGGGCAGCAGCAGCGCGTCGCGATCGCGCGCGCGCTGGCGATGGAGCCCGACGTCATGCTGTTCGACGAGCCGACGTCGGCGCTCGATCCCGAGACGATCGGCGAAGTGCTGAACGTGATGAAGGTGCTGGCCGACGAAGGCATGACGATGGTCGTCGTCACGCACGAGATGTCGTTCGCGCGTCGCGTCGGCGACTGGGTCGCCGTGTTCGACGCGGGCCGCATCGTCGAGGAAGGACCGCCGGAACTGATCTTCGATCGGCCGGCGACGGTGCGTACGCGCGAGTTCCTGAGCCATCTCGGGTGGGGCGGGTAGCCGACATCCGCCATTTGTCCAAGCCGTTGTTCCTCTTTGCGCTCGGGCGTACGATGCTTCGAGCCATCTCCTCACGGACGGAGAATCCAATGACGAATCATGAGTGTGACTCCGGATGCCAGCACGCCAGCTCGACAGACATCAACGAAGACGTCGATCGGGCACGTCGCGGCTTCCTGAAGGACGCCGTTGTCGCCGGCGGAGGAGCGCTTTCGGCCGGCGCGCTCGGTGTGACACTTGTCTCGAACGCGCAGGCGCAGGTTGGGGCACGCGCTGCGGAAAGGTCCAACCACTACCACATCGCGGCGTCCGACCAGACCGTCCACTGGGGCTACTTCAGCCAGCTCGTTGAAGCCACTTGTCGAGGTCAACTCGGGCGATTTCGTGACCATCGAGGCGCTGACGCATCACGCGTACGACGACTTCGCGCGGATGATCAAGGGCGATCCGGGGGCCGAGAGCGTTTTCCACTGGGACCGCCAGAAGAAAGGCGTGGACCGGCGCGGAGCCGGTCCGATGGATGCACAAGATCGGTGCGGGCGGCGGCCTGGGCGTGCACATCTGCACAGGACCCGTAGCGGTGCGCGACGCCGAGCCGGGTGATGTTCTCGAGGTCCGCATCATCGACGTGCGTCCGCGTCCCAGCGCGAATCCCGCACACGCCGGCAAGGCCTTCGGCAGCAACGCCGCCGCGTGGTGGGGCTTCCAGTACAACGACCTGATCGAAGAACCGAAAAAGCGCGAGGTCATCACGATCTACGAGGTCGATGCAACGGGCGAGCGCAACTGGGCGCGCGCGGTCTACAACTATCGATGGATGCCGCAAACCGATCCGTTCGGCGTCGTCCATCCAATCATCGATTATCCCGGCGTGCCGGTCGACCACAGCAAGGTCAACGAAAACCACGGCGTGCTGAAGAACGTGCGCATTCCGATTCGCCCGCACTTCGGCGTGCTGGGCCTCGCCCCTGCCGAAGCAGAGTTGGTGAATTCGATTCCGCCGAGCTACACGGGCGGCAACATCGACAACTGGCGCATCGGCAAGGGCTCGACGATGTATTACCCGGTGTCGGTGCCGGGCGCCCTCCTGTCCGCTGGCGACTCGCACGCCTCGCAGGGCGACTCGGAGATGTGCGGCACGGCGATCGAGTGCTCGCTCACCGGTACGTTCCAACTGATCCTGCACAAGAACGCGACGCTGAAGGACACGGCGCTGGCAGATCTGCGTTACCCGCTGCTGGAGACTCAGGACGAGTGGGTCCTGCACGGCTTCAGCTTTCCGAACTACCTCGCCGATCTCGGCCCGAACGCGCAGAGCGAGATCTTCGCCAAGTCGTCCATCGACCTCGCGTTGCGCGACGCATTCCGCAAGATGCGGCACTTCCTCATGACGACCCAGCACCTGACCGAGGACGAAGCGATCTCGCTCATGTCGGTCGGCGTCGACTTCGGGGTGACGCAGGTGGTGGACGGCAACTGGGGCATTCACGCAATCATCCGCAAGAACCTGTTTGCGGCACGGCAGGTGTGACAAGCGAACTCACTTGCGGCGACGCGTTTCGCGCGTGATCGCTGCGCGGATACGCGATGCGCAAGAGAAATCTGTGCCTGGCACTTCAGGGCGGCGGCGCCCATGGCGCCTTCACCTGGGGCGTGCTCGACAGGCTGCTCGAAGAAGAGTCGCTGGAAATCGAGGCTATCAGCGGAACGAGCGCCGGCGCCATCAACGGCGCCATCCTCGTCGATGGTCTGAAGCGCGGAGGTGCGCAGCATGCGCGCCAGCGACTGGATCAGTTCTGGCGCAGCATCTCGGCGGCCGGCAATGACGTCTTCAAACCCGGCCGCAGTCCGCTTCCTGGACTTTCGGCATTGGCGGGTTGGTCACCGATGGAGCTTTGGACCGAGGCCGTGTCGCTCGTCTGGTCACCCTATGACAATCCGTTCTACAGGAACCTGCTCGCCGATGTGCTCGCGACGCAGCTACCCGACTGCAGTGCATTGAACGACCCGCGCACGCCCTACCTGTTCGCGTGCGCGACGAACGTCAGGACCAACCGGCGCAAGATCTTCGGCTCCGGCGAGCTCGATGTCCGCGCACTGACCGCATCCGCGTGCCTGCCGACGCTGTTTCGTGCGATCGAGATCGGCGGCGAGTTCTATTGGGACGGCGGGTACCTGGGCAATCCCGCGCTCTATCCGTTGCGCAGTCCCGCGCTCGCACCCGACGTGCTGATCGTCTGGGTGAATCCGCTGAACCAGCCCACCGTGCCGACCAATGCGCGCGCCATTCTCGACCGCGTCAACGAGGTCACGTTCAACGCGACACTCGTGCAGGAGATCGAGGCGATCGATGCGATCAATGAACTGAAGACGAATCGTGACGACGCACGTTCGCCGTACAAGCGAATTCACCTGCACGAGATCAAGGACGAGCCGCACCTGGCCGGCCTCGATTACGCAAGCAAGTTCAATACCGACCGGGGCTTCCTGCAGGAGCTGCGAGGCTACGGCCGCGCGGCGGCGCAGGAATGGCTGCGCACGCGCTCCGAGCAAGTTGGAGCGAGGACGACGGCCGACATGCGCGCGATGTTGCGGTGTCTGGAATCCGAATGACGCAAGCCAGGTAATACGACGCGGCGAATGCGAACACGGCACCGGACAGCACGCCGGGCAGGATCAACGGCAAGGTCACGCGGCGAAACGCTGCGAGCGGCGGCGCGCCGAGGTTGGCCGCGGCGCGCAGCAGCGTGCGATCGAAGCCGGACACGTTGCAAGCACGGTGATGACGACGAACGGCGCGGCAAGCGTCGTGTGCGCGAGGATGAGTCCCGCATAACCGTCGGTGAGTCCCAGCGGCGCGAACGCGAAGTAGACGGCGACGATGACCGACGGGAACGACCATCGGCGAGATCAGCAGCGCAAGCAGCAGCCCCTGTCCCGGGAAGCGCGCGCGCCACAATCCGAGCGCGGCGAGCGTTCCGAGCAGCGTCGCGGAAACACCACGTGTGTGCGAGCGTGTCGACGAGCTTCAGCTTGCGACCAAGAGCTCGCTCAGTCTCTTCGCGATGATCGCGGGTTCGCCGTCCTTGAGTGCGATCGGCGCGAAGCCGACAGTTCCCTGTGCGACGCGGCTGCTGTCAACATGGATGCTCGGCGTACCGTCCTGAAGTTGCCTGACCAGCGCGCGCGCCGTTCGGCCGGACGCTGCTTCGTCGCGCGATGCGGCCGATAGATCGGACCGTCTGAGCACCGGAGTGTCGCGCCAGCCGTGCGGCGGACCGTAGTACGCCGACCAACGGCGGCACCGGACGAACCTCGGGTCGCGTCAGCCGTATGATGTTCGGAACGTCGGCTCCGTCGCGCAAGCCTTCGCCAAGCACCGCCATCGACACGAGTTTCACCGGCTCGTCACCGGTCGCGCGATGCCCATACGTCCGCTCGTGTTCGTCGCCAAACGCGGACCCGGGGAAGCTGGATCTGCGGTCCCGGCAGCGCCGCCGCCGATCTCCATGGTGCCCGCGACTTGACGTATGTCAACATCAGTACTAAAGTGACACACATGGAAAAGACCCAGGTATACCTGCCGAAAGAAGAACTGGCCGCGTTGCGCAAAGCAGCGGCGCGTTCCGGGCGTAGCGTTGCGGAACTTGTTCGCGAGGCAATCAGAAAGGTGATCTTGAAGACGGCAACTGCGGGGCCAGTGGCGATCTGGGATGGTGAGCCGCGTCGGGCCTCGATGGAGCACGACACCGTTCACGATGAGCCCTGATGCGGCAAGGTGAGGCGGCATTCGTCGACAGCGGCGCATGGATCGCGCTCGCCCTTACGCGCGATCCGCTTCACCAGCGTGCTCGGGAGCAATGGGAACTCCTACAGGGATCCGGCGCGAAACTCCATACCTCCATTCCCGTTGCAATTGAAACTTTCACCTTTCTGGAGCGTAACGCCAACCGCGATGTGGCATTGGCGTGGAAAGAGTCGATATACAAGCCTCGGACAGTGAAGATTCTTCCCTGCGAACTGCAGGATCTCGACCAGTCCTGGGAATACTTTCGGCGCGCGGACTTGCACAAGCTTTCAGCCGTCGACGCGACAAGCTTTGCGATCATGAAGCGCGCGCGCATCCGCGCTCACGTTTACATTCGACTACCACTTCGCGATTGTCGGATTCAGGCTGGTTGGATGACGGGTCAAGTCATATCGCGGCCGTTTATCAGCACTTCGGAGCCCGGTGCCGACGGCGCGGACTCGGCGCGCAGCATCTCCTCGATCGCCCGCACGGCGACGGCGTAGCCTTCGGGCGCCGAGGCCGGCGATCACGGCGGTTGCGACCTTCGAGATCAGCGAGCGATGGTAGAGCGCCTCGCGCCGATGGATATTCGTGATGTGCAGCTCGACGATCGGTCCGGGAAACATCTTGAGCGCATCCAGGATTGCGATCGAGGTGAATGAGTAGCCCGCGGGGTTGATGACGATGCCACTGCCCCGGTCGATGGCTTCGTGGATCCAGTCGACGATCTGGCCTTCGTGATTGGTCTGCCGAAACTCGATCGGCCGCTTGCCGGCCGCTTGCCGGCACAGCGCTTCCACCTGCTTGAGCGTGGTGCTGCCGTAGATCTCGGGCTCGCGCGTGCCGAGGCGATTGAGATTGGGGCCGTTCAGGACATAGATCGGCCTGTCCGTGGAAAGCGATCGGGCGCTCACGAAGTCATCCCTTGTAGCCCATGACGCGCGGGAGCCAGAGAACGGTGTCGGGGACGAAGGTGATGATCGCCAGCACCACGACCGCTGCGGCGATGAACGGTGCCGATTCGCGCACGATGGCGACCAGCGGCTGCCTGGTCATGTTGGCGACGATGAACAGCAACAGCCCGAACGGCGGCGTGAGCAGACCGATCATGATGTTGACGACCACCACCACGCCGAAGTGCACGACGTCGATGCCCAGCACCTTCGCCGTGGGGATGAAGATCGGCACGATGATGAGAAGGATCGTCGTACCCTCCAGCAGGCAGCCGAGGCCGAGCAGGATCGCGTTGACGAGCAGCAGGAACGCGGTGCTGGAAAGGTGGAACCCCGCGACGAAGCTCGCGACCGACGCCGGCACGTTCTCGATCGTCACGACGTAGTTGAACACCAGCGCCCCGGCGATCAGCATCCCTACCGATGTCGTCGCCTTCGCGCTCGAGAGCAGCACGTCGTAGAGCTGGCGCCACGTCATCGCCCGATAGATGAGCGACGCTGCGAGCAGCGCGTAGGCGGCCGCCGCGGCGGCGCCTTCGGTAGGCGTCATCACCCCGCCGTAGATCCCCACCAGCAGGATCACCGGCAACATCAGCGCCGGAAACGCGCTGACCGTTGCGCGCGGGATCTCGCGCAGCGGCACCGGCGGCTCGACCGGGTAGTTGCGGCGGCGCGATATCAGCGCGTTCATCACCATGAATGCCACGCCCAGCAGCAATCCGGGAATGACGCCGCCGAGGAAGAGATAACCGATCGACGCGTCGGACACCAGCGCGTAGATCACCATCGGTATCGACGGCGGAATGATCGGCCCGATGATGGCGGACGAAGCGGTGATCGCGGCCGCGTATGCGATCGGATATTTCCCGTCGCGGCTCATCATGCCGATGATGATTCGTCCGATGCCGACCGCATCGGCAATCGCCGAACCCGACATGCCGGCGAATATCACGTTCGACACGACGTTGACGTGCCCGAGGCCGCCGCGGAAGCGACCCACCAGCACCAGGCAGAACCTGAGGAGACGGTCGGTGAGGCTCCCGGTATTCATCAGATCGGCAGCCAGGATGAAGAGCGGCACCGCCAGCAGCACGTAGCTGTTGTAGAGACCGTTCAGAATCTGCTCGGCCGCGGTGCCCGGATCGAGGTGCGCGAGGATCAGGTAGAGGACCGATGCGCCGATCATCGAAAGTCCGATCGGCAGGCCGATCGACGCCAGCGATACCAGCGCGATGACGCACAGCGAGAACGGCGACAGGCCCATCACCGCACGATGCCGGGGCCATCGCGTGCCGCGCCGTCACCGCGGCGCAGCCCTCGCCAGGCGAGCCAGCCGAGCCTCGTCTGGCGCAGGATGCATACGACCGCGAAGATCAGGTAGATCGAATACAGGTAATCGAAGGGCACTTTCAGGTACGCCGAGTGCTCGCGCTTCATGAACACCACGTACCGCCAGGTCGCCGGCAGCGACAACGCGATCAGCACGATGAGTGCGACGCCAGCGATGATCGTGAACACGCGCCTCACGTTCGGCGACACCGCGTTGTACAGGATGTCGAAGCGAACTTCGTCTTCGTCCGCGACGATGAACGACGCGCCCCACAAGATGACCCAGACCCAGCAGAGCACCGTCACTTCCTCGCTCCACCCCAGCGGACGATTCAGGACGTAGCGAAAGACGATCTGCAGCAGAAACGAGACGAACATCGTCGCGATGAGCGCAACCGCGACGTTGTCGGCACGCCGACGCAGCCAGCCAAGGATCGGTGGCTCTTCCGCCGGCCGCCTCACCGCCCCGGACATCGGCATCGGATCCGACTACAGCGCGTTGATGCGCTCGAGCGCGCCCTTCGGCCAGTCCTTGCCGTACTTGTCGACGTAGCGCTTTTGCGCGTAAGTGCGAAACGCGTTGATGTCGGGCGTGTAGACCTTCTTGCCCTCGCCCTTGAGATACGCGACGACGTCCTTCTCCTGGCCCTCGAACTTGACGGTGTAGTCGTCGATTGACTTCTCCGCAGCGGCGCGAAAGCGCGCCTGCTGATCGGGCTTCATCGCGTCCCATGCCTTGGACGACACGGCCATGACATCGTAGCCGACGACGTGCGACGTCAGGACGAACTGGGTCGTCACCTCGTCGAACTTCATGAGCTTGCTCAGCAGGAGCGGGTTGTCCTGCCCATCGATGGCGCCGGTTTGCAGCGCCGTATAGACCTCGGCGAACGCGACCGGCGTGGGGTTGACGCCGATCGACTCGCCAAGGAATTGCCAGAACTCGCCCGGCGGCATCCGCAGCTTGATGCCGGCAAGGTCGGCCGGCGTGCGGATCGGCTTGTCGGGTTTGAGATTGACGTGCCGCGCGCCGAAATAGACTGGCGTGATCAACTCGATCTGCAACTGGTCGCGCGCCAGCTTGATGAAGTCGCGTCCGACGTCGCTCTTGAAGGTCTTCTTCAAGTGATCGACGTCTCGGAACAAGTACGCCGACGTCATCAGCGACCAGGCGGGAAGCTGCTTCGAGATGTCCTGCGGCGCGAGGTTGGCCATCTCGAGGTTGCCGCGCTGGAGGGCGACGAGCTCGGTACCCTGCTTGAACAGCGTATTCGACCAGAAAGGCTGGAAGTCGAAGTCGTTCCTGATCGCCGCGGCGAACGCCTTGTACGCCTCGGCGCGGAGATCCTGCTCGGTGAACGCGCAACTGAAGCGCAGCTTCGGCTTGCCCTGCGCGAGCAGGCGGGGCGACGCGGCAAGCGCGAGCGCCGAGGCACCCGCCCGAAGAACGTTACGACGTGACATCGCTGACGACATGGTCGGTCCTCCAATGGAATTCGAAATCCTGCGGCGCGACGGGTCTTGCCGCGATCGGTCGCGGCCTGTCGGACGATAGCGTTTCTGTCCGACGATTGCAATTCCCTAGGTTGATGGTCCGGATGCCGGACGAAAGGTATCATCAGCACACCGCAAGCGACATTGCGGCAACGTCGCGGGCGACTGGGACTTGACGATGCTCGGCGAAGCGCTGGAAACCGGTACGATCGGCGAGAAGACTTATCGGCGCATTCGCGCGGACATCGTCTTCGGCCGGCTGGCGCCCGGAGAACGGCTGACGCTCGACCGGATGCGCGACATCTATTCGGCAAGCGTCAGCACGCTTCGCGAGGTGCTCAACCGACTATGCGCGGAAGGGCTGATCATCGCCGAAGGCTCGCGCGGATTCGAGGTCATGCCGATCTCCTCCGGCAACCTGCGCGAAGTGGCGGCGATGCGCTGCCTGCTCGAATCGCACGCACTGCGCGAATCGTTCGAGGCAGGCGACATGGAGTGGGAAGGCAAGGTCGTCGCCGCCCATCACAAGCTGGCGTCGATGGAGCGACAGATGGCGGCGGGGCAACGCTCCGTGGCGGAGACCTGGAAGCGCTACGACCAGGAATTTCACCATGCGCTGATCTCGGCCTGCGGCTCGCAAGTGCTGCTCGACACCCATGCCATGATCTACGACCGGTATTTGCGCTACCAGATGATCGCAGCGGTGTACCGCGGCGGCATCGCGGCGGGCGAGCACCGGCGACTGCTCGAATGCGCATTGAAGCGGGATTGGAAGACCGCGCAAGCCACGCTCACGAAGCACGTGAACGACTGCGTGGAGCACATGATTTCGAAGCGGCTGGTGTCGTGAGCAAAGGTGATCAACGAGCGCGGGCACGCGTGACTATGCGCACGTGCGCAGGAGCACCAGGCAAAAAAGGCCTGCGCTCGGCGGGGCCTGGATCGAGGTGCGGGACGGAACTACGCCGGCGATGTGCGCGGCGCCGCGCGCGTATTCAGGAACACCGAATACAGTGACGTCGTCGCGCAAATGAAGAGGCGATTGAGCTTCGGGCCGCCGAAGCATACGTTGGATACGCTTTCGGGAACGAGGATCTTGCCGAGCAGCGAACCGTCGCTCGCGTGGCAGTGCACACCGTCGCCGGCCGACAGCCACAGGTTCCCCTGCGCATCGACGCGAAATCCATCGAACAGACCCACCGAGCACGTGGCGAACACGTCGCCGCCCGAGATCGAGCTGCCGTCGCTCGACACGGTGAAGCGCCGCACATGGGCGGGCCCCTCCGTGTCGTGCGTGAGGCCGGTGTCGGCGATGTACAGCAGTGATTCGTCGGGTGAGAACGCCAGCCCGTTCGGTTGCACGAAGTCGGAAACCACGACGCTGACGCGACCGCTATGCGGATCGATGCGGTACACGTTGTTGGCACCGATCTCGCTCGTCGAAGCATCGCCTTCGTAGTCCGAGTCGATGCCGTAGCTCGGGTCGGTGAACCAGATGCTGCCGTCGCTCTTGACGATCACGTCGTTCGGCGAATTGAAGCGTTTGCCGTCGTGGCGGTCGGCCAGGACGGTGCGCGTCCCGTCGAACCCGGTGCGCGACACGCAGCGGCTGCGATGCTCGCACGAAACCAGACGGCCCTGCACGTCGACCGTATGGCCGTTGCTGTTCATCGACGGTTGGCGGAACACGGAGACCGAGCCGTCGGTCTCGTCCCAGCGCAGCATGCGGTCGTTCGGAATGTCGGACCAGACGAGATAGCGCCCGGCTGCGAACCACGCCGGTCCCTCGGCCCAGCGGCAACCGGTGTAGAGCTTCTCCGCATGCACGTACGGCAACACCAGCTTGCGAAAGCGCGGGTCGATGACTGCGAAGCTGGACGTGAGTTCGAGCGGCATCGGGTGTGCTCCGCGCGGCGTCGGCTATTCCGCAGGCCGGCGCCCGCGGCCGTAGATCAGCAGCATCGCGATGATCACGATGCCATAGGTGACGTGGCGGCCGAATTCCGGCATCTGCATCACCGACAGGATCGACTGCAGAAGCGTGATAAGGATGACGCCGGCCACCGTGCCGAGATAACTGCCGCGGCCGCCGAGAATCGACGTGCCCCCGAGCACGACGGCCGCAATCGCCGGCAGCAGGTAGGGGTCACCCATCGCCTGCGCCGCCTTGCTCGCATAGCCTGCGAGCAGTACGCCGCCCAGGGCCGAGAGTCCCCCGGCGAGCGCGAACGCCATCATCACGACCGTACGCGTGCGCGCACCGGAAAGATAAGCGGCGCGCTCGCGGTTGCCTATTGCGTAGACCGTGCGACCGAACGTCGTGCGCGTCAACAGGAAGACGGCAGCGGTGCCGACCACGGCCCATACGAGCACCGCGTTCGGTATGCCGAGCACGCTGTTTCCGGTGGCGATGAAGCGCATCGCGGGCGATGACGAATCCTGCGGCGAGAAGCCGCCGGTGTGCACGACCATCAACCCCTGGGCGACCGCATTCATCGCGAGGGTGACGACCATCGACGGGATGCGAAGAAACGCAACGCCGACGCCGCTGACGAGCCCCAGTGCAACGCCGCAGCCGATACCCACCGGAATCGCCATGGCCTCGCCAAGCGGCCCCCAGCCCGTCGCTGCTGTCGCCATCATGCCCCCGACGGCCACGACCCATGGCACCGACAGGTCGATCTGGCCGAGCAGGATGACGATCATCGTTCCGGTGGCGATGACGCCGAGAAACGACGCGACCTTCAACTGTTGCAGCAGGTACTGCGGCGACAGGAAGCTGCTCGAATAGAGGCTGCCGATGAGCAGCACCAACACGATGCAGCCGAACGCCCACGCGAGCGCCGGATCGATGCGCCGGCGCATGCTGCCGACCTTAGCGATGACCCGGCCGGAGCGATTGGCTGCGGACGGAACCTCAGCCATACAAGTCGAGACGGTTGCGTATGCGCAGCAACCGCACCGCACCGAGACAGACGGCCGCGGAGAGCACGATGCCCTGGAAGAGCGGTTGCCACAATGGTTCGACGTTGAACACGAAGAGCAGGTCGCCGATCGTGCGGAACATCAGCGCGCCGAAGATCGCGCCGATCGCGCTGCCCGAACCGCCGAAGAGCGACACGCCGCCCAGCACGACCGCAGCGATCGAGTACAGCGTGTACGTGTTGCCGTTCGCGGCCGACGCTTCGCCCGTGTACGTGATGAAGGTGACGAACAGACCGGCCATCGACGCAAGAAGGCCGGACAGGGTGTAAGCAACGAACTTGGCGCGGTTGACCGGCACACCCGACATGTACGCCGCCACTTCCGATGATCCGACGGCGTACGCAGCCCGTCCAATCGCTGAACGCCGGAAGGGCACCCAAACGATCGCAACCACCGCAAGCAGCAGCGCGAGACTCTCGGGCACGCCGCCCGGCAACTGGCCGGTCAGCGCATCGGCCAGCCGCGTGTTGACGTCGCCGCCCGGAACAGGCCGGAGCGCGAGCGCCGCTCCGTAATACACGGCACCGGTGGCGATGGTCGTGACAATCGGCTGCAGCCGCCCGAAGATCACGATCAGTCCATTGATCGCCCCGCACAGGCAACCGACCAGCAGCACGACCACGACGCCGATCGTCGTCGTCAGCGTCGAGCCGACGACGATGCTCGACGCGAGGCAATTGGCGAGGATCATCACCATGCCGACCGACAGATCGATGCCCGACGTGAGCACGACGAGCGTCTGCGCCATCGCGACGATAGCGAGGAGCACGCCCTTGTTGGCCGCGGTCGTCGCGACGTTTGCGTTGAGGCCTGCCGGATGGTTGGCGGCGTAGATCGTGAACATCACGACGAACGCCGCGAATGCGAGCAGCGTGCCTTTGTGCTCACGCAGCCAAAAGGACCAGTCGCCGCTCACGTCGAAGCGGTTTGCGGTGCGCCGGCTTTCCGGGCTTCGGCACCGATGTTCAACGCGCTGCCGACCAGCGCGCGTTCGGTGATCTCGGGGCCGATCAGCTCGCGCCTGATCGCGCCGTCGTACATCACGAGCACCCGGTCGCAGCAGCCGATGAGCTCGTCGTAGTCGGTGGAGTAAAAGAGAATCGCCGCCCCGTTTTCAGCCAGTTCGCGGAGAAGCTGGTACATCTCCTGTTTGGTGCCGACGTCGATGCCACGCGTCGGATCGTTCAGCAGGAGGATGCGCGGCGCCATCATCAGCCACTTGCCGATGACGAGCTTCTGCTGGTTGCCGCCGGAAAGCGATCCGGCGGGCACGGCGGTGCCGTCGGTGCGAATGGCGAGCAGGCGCACGATCCGCTCCACCGCGTGCTGTTCGGCCGCTCCGTCGACGACGCCCCAGTGCGACAATCGATCGAGTGCCGCGAAAGAAAGATTGTCGCGGACCGACATCGGCAACATCAGGCCCTCGGTCTTGCGGTCCTCGGGAATGAGCGCCATGCCGATCCGCTTGCGCTTCGCGACGTTTGGACCGGCAATGGCGACAGGCCGGCCGTCGATCAGCACCTCGCCCGTCGTCCCTTGCAGCACACCGAAGAGCGCGAGCAGCAATTCGCGCTGACCCTGGCCATCGAGTCCACCAAGGCCGATCACCTCGCCTGCGCGCACCTGCAACGAGATGTCGTTCAACCGTTCGCTCCAGCCGAGGTGGCGCACTTCAAGTGGCGGCGGCGCATCGCTCGCCGCGCGCGGCTTGTGCGTGGGAAACACCGCGTTGTATTCGCGGCCGATCATGAGCTCGACGATTTCGTTATCGGTCCTCGTACCGGCGGCGAAGCTCGCGACGCTGCGACCGTTGCAGAACACGGTGCACTCGTCCGCCAGCTCGGCGATCTCGTGCATCCGGTGCGAAATGTAGAGCAACGCAAGCCCCTCTGCGCGCAACCGCTTCAGCACACCATAGATCTTCGTCACGTCGGCCGCGGTGAGCGCCGAGGTCGCTTCGTCGAGGATCAGGATGCGTGGCTTGCGGGCGAGCGCCTTCGCGATCTCGACCATCTGCCGCCGCGACAGCGACAGGTCCTTGACCAGCGCGAGCGGATGGATGTTGTCGGCACCGGCACGTGCGAGCGCTTCCTCCGCCATGCGGCGCTGCGCACGGCGGTCGATCAGGCCGAGGTGCCGCGGCGGATTGCTGATCGCGATGTTGTCGGCAACCGACAGATCGGGGATCAGCGACAACTCCTGGAAGATGCACGCGATGCCGGCTGCGTTCGCGCCGGCGGGCGACGCGAACGAGACCGGCTTCCCGTCGAGCAACATGCGCCCCTGGTCGGGCGTGACGACGCCGGCCATGATCTTGATCAACGTCGATTTTCCGGCGCCGTTCTCGCCAAGCACCGCGTGGATGCGGCCCGCCTCGATGACGAGGTCGGCGTCCTGCAGCGCACGCACGCCGCCGTAGCGCTTGGAAACGCCTTGCATCACGAACAAGCTCATTCAGGCACGCTGAGCCCGTCGCGCCGATCGCGATTCGCACCTGGGGTGACCGCTCATGCTCGATAGGGATCGTGCGGGGAAGGTGATCCCCGCACCTGCCTATTTGTTCGCTTCGCTCTGTCCCATGATTTCCTGCGCCGTGAAATTGATGCCGCAGGTAGGAAACGAGTTGCCAACGAAGAAATTGTCGGAAAGCGCGGAGTAATAATCGGTGCCGTCCTTCAGGTTCGGCGACTCGATCCGTGCCAACGGGAGCTTCACCGACTGCGGGACGACCTTGCCCTCGAGCGCGGCGATCGCCGTCTTGATCGCTACGGCCACCTGCGCCGGACCGGTGCCTCCCGACGCGCACTTCAGGCCTTCGCCTCCATACTTGCCGCAGAACTTGCGGAAGCCATTTTCGGTTTCGCCGCCGAACGGAACGAACGGATGCTTGGCATCGATCATTGCCTGCACGACGCCGGTGTCCCCACCTTGCGCGGTGATGGCGTCGAAGTGCTTGTGCACGGCAATCGCGTCCGCCGTGACCTTCTGCGCGGTGGGATCGTCCCACTTGCCGATCACTTCGACGGTGTCCCACTTCTTCCCGGATGCCTTGAACACTTCCTGGATGCCTTCATGGCGGTCGCGATCGACCGACGTGCCGGACACGCCGCGCACTTCCAGCACCTTGCCGCCGTTCGGCACGTTCTTCACGAGCCACTCGGCCCAGTACTTGCCGAGTCCCTTCTGGTCGACATTGACGTTGATCGCTTCGTTGGTGTCGAGCGTGTTGTCGAATGCGACCAGCACGACGCCCGCGTCGTTGGCGCGCTTGATCACCGGCTTGAACGCGGCCGGATTCTGGGCGTTCACCACAATTGCGTCGTAGCCGGAGTCGATGAAGTTGTTGATGGCCGCGATCTGCGCGGCGACGTCTTCGCCGGTGGAGACGACCTTGAACTCCTTCAGCTTCGCGGCGACCTCGGGCTGCGCGGCGTACGCCTTCGCCGTCTTGATCATCTGGATGCGCCAGGTGTTCGCGATGTAGCCGTTGGCGAGCGCGATGCGGTACGGCCCCTTCTTCGCCGGGAACTGGAACAGTTTCGTATCGCCGGCCCACGGCACGAAGCACTGCGCGTCCGAGTTGGGCAGCGAAACGACCTTCGGCGGCGCGGCGGTTGCGAGTCCGGTGGCAAGCAAAGCGACAGCCGCGGCAACCTGGGTACGGTAGAGCATCAGAGCCTCCTTTGACAGGACTTGCGAATACCGGCGAGAGCCGGCAGCACACGCAACTGGCGTCTTGTTCTGAACCGTTCGCCCGACGCCGGAGCGTCCTCGGACGAGGATATTCAGGTCAAGCGAATGCTGCGGATTATGGACACCGAACGCCGGGAAATACAACTGTGCGAGCGCGAGGGTCCGCCGGGTTTTTCAGGATCCACGGCGCGCAATTGTCCGGTGACAGCCACATCAACTCGCCACCAGACGCCGGCTCCGCCGCTGCAGCCATCCGACGAACACCATCAACGTGAGCGAGATCGCGATCAGCATCGTCGCTGCCGCCGTGATCGTCAGGCTGATGTTGTCGTTGATGCCGGAGAACATCTGCCGCGGCAGCGTGCGCTGTCCGGGTCCGGCGATCAGCAGCGCGACGACAACCTCGTCGAACGACGCGGCGAATGCGAACACGGCCCCGGACAGCACGCCGGGCAGGATCAATGGCAAGGTCACGCGGCGAAACGCCGAGAGCGGCGGCGCGCCGAGGTTGGCCGCGGCGCGCAGCAGCGTGCGATCGAAGCCGGACAGCGTTGCCAGCACCGTGATGACGACGAACGGCGCGGCAAGCGTCGTGTGCGCGAGGATGAGTCCCGCATAACCGTCGGTGAGTCCGAGCGGCGCGAACGCGAAGTAGACGCCGACGGCGACGATGACGACGGGAACGACCATCGGCGAAATCAGCAGCGCAAGCAGCACCCCCTGTCCCGGAAAGCGCGCGCGCCACAATCCGAGCGCGGCCAGCGTTCCGAGCAGCGTCGCGAGAACAGTCGCCGACGTACCGACCAGCAGGCTGTTCCAGACCGAGGGCAGCCAGAACGACGACGTGAAGAAGTCCGCGTACCAGCGCAGGCTGAAGCCGGGAAGCGGGTAGTAGAAGAACGAGCCGGACGAGAACGACAGCGGCACGATGATCACGATCGGCGCCACCAGAAACACGAGCACGAGTGCAGCGAGGATCGCGAGCGCGATGCGCGCGATGCGCTCCCCGGTCGTGAGGTTCGAGCTCATCATGTCATGCGGAGCTTCTCGAGCCCGATCATTCGGTTGTACACCGCATACAGCGCGACGTCGCCGCGAGCAGCATGATCGACAACGCGGCGGCCATCCCCCAGTTGACGGTCCTGCTCGCGTAGAACGCGATGAAGTAGCTGATCATCTGGTCGTCGGCGCCGCCGACGAGTGCCGGCGTGATGTAGTAGCCGAGCGCCTGGATGAACACCATCAGGCAACCGGCGCCGATGCCGGGCAGCGTCTGCGGCAGGAACACGCGCCGGAACGTCGTGAACGGCGGCGCACCGAGCGACGCCGCCGCGCGCTCGTACGTCGGCGAGATGCCCTTCATCACCGCGAAGAGCGGCAGCACCATGAACGGCAGCAGCACGTGCACCATCGCCACGTACACGGCGAAGCGATTGAAGATCATCCGCAGCGGCTCGTGGACGACGCCGAGCGACAGCAGCAGGTTGTTCAGGATGCCCTCGCGCTGCAGCAGCACGACCCACGCGACCGTGCGCACCAGCAGCGACGTCCAGAACGGCAGCAGCACGAGGAACAGGAAGAGCGCTGCGCGTTGCGGCGGCTGGCGCGCGATGAAGAGCGCCACCGGATAGCCGAGCAGCAGGCACGCAAGCGTGACGACGCCGGAAATCCACAGCGTGCGCCCGAGAACGTTGCGGAAGACCGACTCGTTGGCCGGCGCGGCGTGCGATCGCATTGCCGGCATCGCGGCGAAGGTCGAGTGCGGCGAGCAGATAGAAATCCGTGACCGGTCCACCCGCGCGCCGGATCGCCGCCCACGTCTGCGCGCTCGCCCCACTTCGGATCGATGTCGAGCAATGCACGACGCGGCGAGTCGACCGTCTCGCCCGCGACGCGGCGGCCGCTCGTGATGAGCAGCGTGCGAAAGCCCGCGATGTCGTAGTTCAGTCGCGTCGCTGCACTCGCAAGCGTGCCGGCCTCGCGCGCGGCGCGCAGATCGGCCACCATGCGCGGCGTACGCGCTGTCGGGCGGCAGATCGCGACCGTCCCATCGCCGCAGCTCCGCCGACACGCGCGGCAGGATGTGCGTCGACGTCGCGTATCGGAAATCGCGCGCGCGAGCATCGACCCGATCGGCACGATGAAGCGTCGCGAGCAGGAACAGCAACAGCGGCAGCACGAGCGCCGCCGCGCGCCATTGCTCGCGCCGCTGGCTGCGCCGCAGTGAACGCTGCAGCTCGCCGCGTGCGCGCTGCCCGGGCGCGGAGCGTCGCAGCAATCGTTGCCACGATGATTCCGCTCCCGCGCTACGCGGCGCCCGCCGAACGCGGGTCGGCTACTTCGCGACCCAGGCGTTGAACCGCTGGTTCAGCTTGTCGAGGTTCTCGAGCCAGAACTTGTCGTTGATCGGCAGCGCGCTCGCCATGTTCTGCGGTGCCGTCGCGAGATTCGGCAGCACGCTCTTGTCGATCATCGCGGTGGACGCCTTCGTCGTCACGCCGTACGGGATCCTCGGCGGCAGGTTCTTCTGGTTGTTGGGATCGTTGACGAACAGAAGGTACTTCTCGGCATCGGCCTTGTTCGGCGAGCCCTTCATGATCACCCACGAGTCGATCGTGTAGAGATTGTTCGTCCAGACGATCTTGAAGTTCTTCTTCTCCTTGGCGTTCGCGGCGGCGAGGCGGCCGTTGTACGCATCGGTCATCGCGACTTCGCCCGAGGCGAGAAGTTGCGGCGGCTGCGAGCCCTTCTCCCACCACACGAGGTTGGGCTTGAGCTGGTCGAGCTTCTTGAACGCGCGCTCGACACCGGCGTCGGTCGCCAGCGTCGTGTAGACGTCCTTCGGCGCGACGCCGTCGGCCATCAGCGCGATCTCGAGCGTCGTCTTCGGCCCCTTGCGCAGCGCGCGCTTGCCGGGCCACTTCTGCACGTTCCAGAAATCGGCCCACGATTTCGGCGTGTCGCCCTTGATCTTGTCGCCGTCGTAGCCGAGCACGAAGCTGTAGACGATCGCGCCGACACCGCAATCGTTGACCGCGTCGGGCATGTACTTGTCCTTGCCGCCGAGCTTGGACCAGTCCATCTTTTCGTACAGGCCTTCCTCGCAGCCGAGCAACAGCTCTTCCGATTCGACCTGCACGACGTCCCAGTTGTTGTTGCCGCCCTGTATCTTCGCGCGCAGCGTGCCGACGCCGCCGTCCCAGCTCTCCTCGGCCATCTTGACGCCGGTCTTCTGCATGAACGGCTTGAAATACGCCTCGCGCTGCGCGTCCTGGTAGTCGCCGCCCCAGGAGACGACCGTGAGATCGCGAGCCATTGCAGGCACCGCGAGTGCGACTGCATAAAGCGCAACTGCGCCGAGCTTCCATGTCCTGGCTTGCATCGTGGTTCTCCTCGTCACTTACGTCACAATGTCGGCGTCTTCCCGCGCGAATGCCCTGCAGTGCTCGGGCGCCCACGCGAGCTCGACCGGCTGGCCGATCGCCGGAAGGCGGTGCACGTCGTCGATCGGCCGCTTGACCGTGAAATCGTCATTGCTCGGCAGCACGATGCGCGCGCGCACGTGATCGCCGAGATAGATCACTTCGCGCAGCCGCCCGGTCGAGGCGACAGTGACCGTTCGCCGCGATTGTAGGTGCGGCGGCGCCGATTTGCACGCGCTCGGGCCGCAGCGACATCATGACCGAGGCGCCCGCCGGGAGCGGCGTCGCAAGCGAGCCCTCGACGAGCGCATCGCCGGCGATGCGGACCGTGCAGCGATTGCCGTCGACGCCTTCGATGCGGCCCTCGAGCCGGTTGTTCTCGCCGATGAACCGGGCGACGAACGCGTTGGCCGGCTGCTCGTAGATGCGCTCGGGCGTGTCGAGCTGCTGCACGCGCCCGCGATGGAACACGGCGATGCGGTCGGACATCGTGAGCGCCTCGTGCTGGTCGTGCGTGACGTAGATCATCGTCACGCCGAGCCGGCGGTGCAGGCGGCGTACCTCGAGCTGCATCTGCTCGCGCAACTGCTTGTCGAGCGCACCGAGCGGCTCGTCCATCAGCACGAGCTTCGGCTCGAACACGAGTGCGCGCGCGACCGCGACGCGCTGCTGCTGCCCGCCGGAAAGCTGCGCCGGCCGCCGCGCGCCGAATGCGGGAAGCTGCACCATGTCGAGCGCGCGCTCGACGCGCCGTGCGATCTCGTCGCTTGCCATCCCGCGCACCGACAGCGGAAATGCGATGTTCTCGGCGACGCTCATGTGCGGGAACAGCGCGTAGTTCTGGAACACCATGCCGATCGCGCGCCGGTACGGCGGCAGCCTCGACAGCGGCTTGCCTTCGAGCAGGATCTCGCCTTCGGTGGGCGTCTCGAAGCCCGCGAGCATCATCAGCGTCGTCGTCTTGCCCGAGCCCGATGGTCCGAGCAGCGTCAGGAACTCGCCATGCTCGATGTCGAGATCGAGCCGGTCGACGACGCGCGTGAGCCCGTCGTAGGTCTTGCTGATTCCGGCGAAGCGCACGATCGGGTCAGACATGCCGGCCGCCGTAAATATGCTCGCGCGCTACGCGAGCCCCTTTGCGCGAACCATGTCAGCGGTGTCGTCGAGCGCCTTCCCGAATCCCGCGAGCATCTCGTCGATCTCTCCCTCGCTTCACGATCAGCGGCGGGCAGAAGGCCACGATGTCGCCCGGCATGTTGCGCAGGATCACCCCGTGGTGCTGCGCGCGGCGGACGAGGAAGGCGGCGACCGCCGCCTTCGGTGTCGAAGCTCTGCTTCGTCGCCTTGTCGCGCACGATCTCGACTGCGCCGATGAGGCCGACGCCGCGCACGTCGCCGATCAGCGGGTGATCGGCATAGCTTCGCATCCCGTCCTGCATGCGCGGAGCAACGCGGCGAACCTGCGCGACGATGTCGCGCTCCTCGTAGATCTTCAGCGTCTCGAGTGCGACCGCCGCCGGCACCGGGTGCGACGAATACGTGTAGCCGTGCCCGAAGATCCCGAGCTTGTCGCTTTGCGCGAGCAGGATGTCGTAGAGGGCGTTCGAAACGAGATTCGCCGAGATCGGCATGTAGCCGGCGGAAAGCGCTTTCGCGACGGTGACGATGTCCGGCTTCAGGTCGAACGTCTGCGTCCCGAACATGTTGCCGGTGCGGCCGAAGCCGCAGATCACCTCGTCGACGACGAACAGGATGTCGTACTTGCGCAGTATCGCCTGGACGCGCTCGAAATACGTGGCCGGCGGCACGATCACGCCGCCTGCGCCCATGACCGGCTCGGCGAAAAAGGCCGCGACGGTGTCGGCGCCCTCGCGCAGGATCAGCGCCTCCAGATTGTCGGCGAGCCGCGCCGCGAATGCTTCCTCGGATTCGCCGGCTTGCGCGCCGCGATAGTAATAAGCCGCGTCGGTGTGCAGGATGCGCGCAATCGGCAAGTCGAAGTCGGTATGGGCGAAGGCGAGACCGGTGAGGCTTGCGCTTGCGATCGTCACCCCGTGGTATGCGCGTTGGCGCGCGATGATCTTCTTCTTCTGCGGACGACCCTGCGCATTGTTCACATACCACGCGAGCTTGATCGCGGTGTCGTTCGCCTCGGAGCCCGAATTCGCGAACAACGCCCTGCCGAGCCCCGCCGGCGCGATGCCGATCAGGCGCTCGGCGAGCTCGGTGGAAACCGCCGGGACCTTGCCCGCAAAGCTGTGATAGAACGGCAGCTCGAGCATCTGCCGGTACGCGGCCTCCGCGAGACGGCGCTCGGAAAAGCCGAGCGACGCGCACCACAAGCCCGACATGCCTTCCAGATAGCGGCGGCCTTCGTCGTCGTAGACGTACACGCCCTCGCCTCGCGTAATGACGAGCGGCCCTTCGCTCTGAACCTGCCGCAGGTTGGTCGACGGATGGAGGTGGAACGCGAGATCGCGCCGGGCGGCCGGGGTGGTGAGCGACATGGGGACGGGGACGCGATAAAGGGGCGATTGTTGGCCGCGGCAGGAGTAGCGTCAAGTTCACGGCGATCGCTGCGAATCGGCGTCACACGTCGGTGCTACGATATGACTCGCAATTTGCGCGCAATCGTTCGTCGCGAGTCCTGTTCAACTAGCGCAAGCGATGTTCACGACCTCGCCCCTTTCCGATGGTCTCGGCGCACGCCTGCACGGCGCGGTCCTTGCGACGCCGCTGGCGGGTGATGCTTTCGCTGCTATCGAGCGCGCGTTCTACGCCGCACAGGTGCTCGTGCTACCCGCTCAGCATCTGACGCCATCGCAGTTCGTTACATGGGCGCGCTGCTTCGGGGTGCCCGAACCGCACGTCATCGACCAGTTTCACCATCCCGCCGATTCGAACATCCTCATCCTGACCAACCGCAGGAACGACAGGGCGAGCCGCTTGGGCTCGCCGATGCCGGTACTTACTTTCACACCGACTATTCGTACCTGGCCGTGCCGGCGCGCGCGACAACGTTGTACTCACTCGAAGTGCCAAGGCACGGCGGGAGCACGCTGTTCGCGAATCAGTACGCTGCCTACGATGGCTTGCCTCGGCGGATGCAGGAGCGCATCGACGGACTGCTCGCCATCCACCATTACGGAAACCGCAATGATCTCGATGAGGCGAGCCGCACGGTGGCGTCGGTACTTACGCCAGAGCAGAAATCGAAGATGCCGGTGATCACCCATCGGTTGTCCAGATGCATCCGGTGACCGGGCGGAAGGCGCTGTTTGCCGTATCCGGCAGTTCGTTCGGCATCGTCGGAATGCCGGACGACGAAGCGCGCGATCTGCTTGACGAGCTCGCACGCCACGCGACGCAGGATCGTTATGTGCTCTCGTTCAGCTACGGCGTCGGTGATGTGGTGATCTGGGACAACGCATCGCTGTTGCATTCGGCGACTCTGACCGACCCGGACGATCCGCGCACGTTGTGGCGAATCACGATCAAGCCGCGTGGATTGCGGTAGCCAGCGGCTTCGCGATTGGCATGTTGGCTATGTACATTGCCGTGCATGTCTACAAGTGGAAATGATGTTCTTGTACGTCGCCTGGCGCAGGTACATTCGCGCAATCCAACCTGCTGCGGATAATTGAATCAGGAGTTGTCGCCCGGTCGTATCTTCTGAAACAACGATGCAGCAGGTGGTTCGAGGTATCGTTCCTCGAGTCGATGCCGCAGCTGTTCCGCGAATTCAATTTCCGCATCGCTCGCGAACTTCGGCGGCGGTTCCGCGCTTGTGTCGGGACGGGGAGACTTCAGCACGACAGCGCTCAAGCATAAGCCGTGCCCGCCACGAATTGGCCGGCAAATCAGTGCGATGCCGACGATGAAGCGCTGCACCCGGCGTGGTCGATGTCAAAAATTGCGACAGCGCGGAAAGCGCTTCAAGCGGTTTCCGCGCTGTTTGGGCGGCTTTCGCTCGCGCCAACGCTCGAAGTCCTCAGTACTTAGCGCCGGCTACATCGTGCGGGATCGCACAGGGAGGAGGCCACGATGAGCCGGAATCGCATGTACGGGTTCTTGTTGTTGGCGCTTGCCTTGTCGGCGTGCGCTCCGCCCAGAGAACCGTTGCCGATCACGCCTGCGGGCGATTCCAAAGGCGCAGCCGTCGTACGGCGTCCTCTTCCCGAAGCCGCCCTGCCGGCCCTGGCGCCCCGAGCCCCGCCCGTTGTCGTGCCCGCCGGGTCACTCTACGTCTGTGTCTCCGAAACCAGCGGCGTGCGCCAGCAGACGGCGATCGAATTTGCGCCGAAAGTCGGCACGCTGTGCGCGAAGCACCCGGAAATGGGACCGTGCCAATATGAGCGCGATATGTGCCGGCGCAGCGGTGGGCGAGTTTACGCCGCGGGCGGAGTCGAAATCACGCTGCAGACCGAGGCGGAATACGACAAGAAGGTCATGCGCGTCCGCTTCAAGGCGAACTGAGCAACGTCCGGCTCATACGCGGTCGCGAACGAGCTCGAGACCGCCATTCAGCAGCGATTAGTCTCCGCCGCCTTCAGGTGCGCGTCGTGGATCTTCTTGCGCAGCTCCGGTGGGCCCATCACCTCGACTCCACCGCCATGCTTCATGATCTCGAGCACCAGCTCTCGATCGTCGCGGTAGGGCAACTCCAGCGTGTACCGTCCGGAGGGATCGAAGACTCCCCGCTGATCGGGATGCCAAACCTCGGAGCCAACCCAACGCGCGCGCTCCGCCGAGAATCGCAGCTTCGCCCAAGCAACGTCGCCGCCCGCGCGCATGATGCCGTAGCCGGTCGCGAGGTAGTCTTCCAGTAGCTTGAACGATACTTCCCGCGCCGGCTGGTCGAGCAACGTCACGTTCCTGATCCCGTCCATCGCGAACGTGCGCAGGTCGTTGCGCAGATGGCACCAGCCGTCCAGGTACCAGTTGCCGCGGTAGTGAACGAGCCGCTGCGGCGACACGTCGCGCTCCGACATCAGGTCGGTGCTTCGCGCGTAGTAGTCGATGTGGACACGCACGCGCTTGAGCGTCGCGCGGCCGATCTCTTCGAAATGCTTGAGCGGCAGCTTGCGGGGCGCGAACGCCAGCAGGCGGATACGCTTGCGAACCTCCGCCGCCGACGCTTCGCCGGTACCGAGAATCGCCGTCAAACGAGCACGCAGCGGCGCGATGTGCGGGCCGATCAGCCCGCCTTGGTCGAGCGACGAGAGCAGGTGTTCCATCGTGAGCAGCGCGAATGCCTCGCTCTCGCTGAACCACAAGCCGGGTAGCTCGTATCGTGGCCCGGCCCCCGGCTGCTTGTCGAAACGGTAGCCGCCGGCGTCGGCGTCCCAGACGACCGGTGCGTTGATACCGATCGCGCATGTATTCGAGGTCGCGCTTGAAGGTCGCGAGCGAGACCTCGAGCTCCTCGAGGAATGCGTCGCGCGTCACGACGCCGCGCTCGTGCAGGAGCTGGTCGATGCGGTAGAAGCGCTCGGAGCGGTCCATGTCTTGTGCTCAATGCCCGTTCGAGCCGTCGGCATATTCGCGCAGCCAGCAGAGCGTGTTGACGAGCTCCATCTGCTCGGGGCTGTTGCAGCGAATGTGCAAGCAGCTCGGGACTCGCCACGACGACCGCGAGGCACTTTGCGCGCGACACGGCGACGTTCAGCCGGTTCTTGTCGTAGAGGAACTCGATGTTCCGCGGCAGGTAATCGCCGCTCGACGTCGTCATCGACACGATGACCGCCTCCGCCTCCTGGCCCTGGAACTTGTCGATCGTGCCGACGCGCGCGCCCGCCGGAAGCATCGTCTTCAGCAGATTCACCTGCGCGTTGTACGGCGCCACGACGAGGATGTTGTCGAGCGTCATCGGCCGCTGCGCTGCCCTCCTTGTCGATCTACTGCTGCTGCGAGCAGGCTGTGCGACGATGTCCTTGACGACGTCCGCTTCCGCGCTCGCTTCGCTGCTTGCAGCCGTCGTGCGCGCACGGGGAGGAAGCGGATGCCCGTCGGCCGCAAGCGCCGCGATGCGCCGACGCGTCGAGCACGAGACGCTGGCGCTGGTTGGCGGCGTCCGGCGCGAGACGACCGTCGTAGACCGCGTCGGAAATGAAGCGGCACACGTCCTCGTGCATGCGCCACGTCGTGCCGAGGAAGATGCCGCGATCCGTCGGCGACCGTCGCCTGTCCGTCGAGCAGGTACTCGAGCGCCGACTCGCCCGAGCGTCCGGGATGCACGCCCTGGATCGGCTGCCCGAGCTGCATCTGGTCGCCGAGCAGCACGAGGTTGCGCGCCGCTGTTCCCATCGCGACCAGGTTGGCGAGCGAGACCTGGCCCGCCTCGTCGACGAACAGGTAGTCGACGGCTGGCTTCGAACTGCAGGATCGGCGAACAGCCACGCGGTGCCCGCGATCAGCTGGCGCTTCCGCGCGATGACGATCTGCGTTCGTCGTACACGTTTCGATGAGCCGCCCTCCGTACATCGTCTCGGGATCCTGCGTACTGGATTTCTTGACGCCGGCGAACGCGAAGCCCTGCTCGTCCGCGCGCTCCTCGACCGCGTCGCAGCAGGTTGTGGATGACCTTGTGGCTGTTCGACGTCACGCCGACGCGCTTGCCGTGCGCGCAGCAGATCCGACGATCAGCTCGCGACCCGATCGTCGTCTTGCCCGCGCCCGGCGGCCCCTGCACGAACAGATAGCTGTCGTCGAGCGCCAGCGACGGCGTCGCAGCGCGCTCGGCTGCCGAGATCGTCTCTCGCCAGCGAGCACCGGCGCTCCGGCAGGCCGGCCGCGAAGCGCCGGTGCGTCCTTGCGCAGCAGCGCGCGCACTGCCGCGAAGCGGCCGTCGCCGGCGACGACGGCATCCGCGAAGCGCCACAGCGCGTCGCGCAGCGGGTCGGTGTTGATCGGCGCCGCCAGGACCGATCGATAGCGTCGCCGGGCATCTCCCGCTTGCTTGCCGACCTTGATCGTCGATCAGTCCGCGCCTGCCTCGTCGAGCGCGACGATGTGACCCGAGCGCTTCGTCGTGTCGGTCCTGCGAGCATGTCCTTGCCGACGCGCAGCTTCGTCTCCTGCTCGGGAAACGTGAAGTCGTAGACGCAGCGACTGCTTGCTCGGCACCGGCGGCTGTCCGCGATCCGCGTGAGGCCGCCGAGGCACTCGACGTCGTCGATCAGCTCGTCGTCCGTCATGTCCCGGCGCGCGAACATCGCCCACCACGCCGGCTTCGCGGCGCGACGATGGAAATCGAGCAGGTCGAAGACGAGCGCGCGCACGTGCTCGTCCGCACCCCACGCCGTGCGATCGTCCGGCAGGCCGCCGAGCAGCGCTTGCGCGATAGCGCGCGAGTCCTGCCTCGAGCTCGCGCGATCCGCGTCGGACCTGGCTCTCGAGTCCTTCTCGTCCGCCGCTTCGACGGTATCCGGTCGAACCACGGCAGATCCTGCCGGCCGGTGGCCGAGCAGCCAATCGCGCAGCAGGTGCGTCGACCGGCAGTCGTCCTCGTTGTAGCGCTGGATCTTGTCGAGCTCGCGCGGCGTCCTGCGTGACTCGCCAGCGTCTCGTAGTGGACGATCGCTCGCGCCGGCGGTCTGACATCTCGCCTTCGCGCGGCGGCATGTAGAAGACCTCGAGGTCCTTGATCGACAGGCCCGGCTCGGACGTGCGCATTGCTTCGCGCACGACCTTGTAGAGGTCGACGAATGTTCTCGCCGCGCAGCAGGTCGTCGAGCTGCGCCTCGCGCGTGCCGTGCAAGCGACATCAGCCGCTTGAGCGCGCGTCGGCTCGTAGTGCGCGTAGTGGTAGATGTGCATGCCGGGAAAGCGCTGCATGCGCTCGACCAGGAAGTCCATGAGCCGCTCGAACGCGACGCGCTCCGGCGGCGCGGTCGTGCGCCCAGAGTCGGCTTGAACTGCGGTCTCGTCGCCGTCGACGAAGCGCAGGCCGAACAGGTATTCGAGGCCGTCCTCCTCGAGCGGATCGCCCTCCATGTCGAAGAACACGTCGCCGGGATCGGGCTTCGGCATGCGATAGAAGCCGCGCCTGCGCTCAGCGTCGAGTTCGAGAAGCTCGATGCGCGGCTTGCCCGTCGTGCGCCGCGCGAGCTGCAGCGCCGCCTGCGCGCGTAGCTTGCTTACCGTCTCCGGTCTGCAGACGTCGGAACTTGCGCACCGGCCGATAGACCGGCGAGTGCTGCGACCGTGCGCGTGCCCGCGTCCCGCAGCCGTCCGATCTGCGGGCGCGTGATGCCCGCCACCTGGTTCAGGTGGTCGTCGTCCTTCCAGCGTGCTTCGCAAAGGTCGCGCCACGCGCAGAACATGCAGTGCGCGCACGTCTCGGGATACGTGACGTCAGGTTGCCGCGCGACGAAGCCGAGAAAGCGTTCGCGCGCCTGCCGGAAGTAGCGGGCGTAATTCGCGACGCGGAAGCTGCGCTCCGTGCCGTCGCCGAGCGCCGAGATGCATCATCTGCGGCTCGACGCCCTGCGCGATCGGCGAGCAGGTCGGAATAGAACGCGAGCTGCACCACGAACTTCGCCTTTGCGCTGCGCGCGAGCTTCGTGTCGAGCACTTCGTAGCTGTACTCGCCGAGCTTCGACGGCTCGCTCGACGCGGCGCAGGAAGTCGGCGCGGCCGTACAGCGTCGTCCGACAGGAGCGTCGCCTGGTAGATGACGTCGTGCCCCTGCTGCATCGCGGCTTCGCGTTTCGCTCGCGAGCTCCGCCGGGTCGCCCCAGGCGCGGATTTCCGCGATGCGCAGGCCGTCCGCCTTCAACGACGCGAGGAACTTCGCCTCGTGCGCGATCCCCTTCTCCTGGATCAGCGCGGCCGACTCGTCGTCCTTCGCGCGCGCAAGCGGCGTGACGAGATCGGTGAGCCCGAGTGTCGTCAGGTGCTCGCACTCGAGAAACCCGACGAGGTCGCTTGCCGAGAAGAGCGTGGTGGCGCGGTATTTTTGCATCGTTGCCGTTATACCGTCGTGCAATTCGAGCTCGGGAACATCCACCGTGCGCGGGATCGTTTCGACCGGTTCGAGCATCTTCGATCTCCCGCCCGTCGGGCACTGCCTTCAAGTCTCTGAAGCGACGCGCCGACACCAGCACGCGCGTCTCCATCGACGCCACCGCGCTGTTGTAAGCACCTACCGCTTCGCCCAGGTTCTTGCCCACCCTTGCCCAATGACCCGCCAGCACCGAAATCCGGTCGTGAAGCTGTCGCCCGAGCTCGCTGATCTCCTGCGCGTTACGCGCGAGCGCCTCCTGCTTCCAGCCGTACGCGACGGTGCGCAGCAGCGTGATCAACGTTGTCGGCGTGGCGAGCACGACCTTTTCCCGCACACCGAATTCGATGAGCTGCGGGTCCTGCTGGAGCGCGGCGGAGAAGAGCATCTCACCCGGCAGGAACAGCATGACGAGGTCTGGCGTCGGGTCGAACTGATCTTGATACGACTTCCGGCCGAGCCGGGTCATGTGGTCGCGAACCTGCCGCGCATGGTCCACGAGGCGCTGCTTGCGCACGTCGTCGTCATCGGTTTCCGCAGCCTCGAGATACGCGGAGAGCGGCGTCTTCGCATCCACGACGATGTTCAGTCCTCCCGGCAGGCGGACGACCAGGTCGGGCCGCAGCCTGCCGTCCTCGCCGTTCACGCTCGCCTGCTCGACGAAATCGCAATACTCGACCATGCCCGCCATCTCGACGACCTTGCGCAGCTGCAGCTCGCCCCAGCGTCCCCGTGCCGCCGGTTGGCGAAGCGCCTTCACCAGGGTGAACGTTTCGCGCCGCAGATCGACCTGCCCTTCCGCCAGCGAGCGCACCTGCGTCGTCAGCGCCTGATACGCCCCTTCGCGGAGCCTTCTCGATGTCGTGAATGCGGCCGTCGAGCTTGTCGAGCGAGAGCTTCACCGGCGCCACCAGCTCCTGTATCGCCTGCTGGCGGCGTTCCAGATCGCCCTTCGCGTCCTGCTGAAACCGGCCGAGCGTCTGCGCGGCGAGATCGAGGAACATCTGGTTGTTCGTCTGAAGCGCTTGCCCGGACAAGGCGCGAAAGACGCTGGTGAGCTCCTCCTGGGCCTTGTCGAGAACGCCGAGTTTTTCCGTTGCGGACGTGCGCTCGGCTTCCAGCTTTTCCGTCACCCGCGCGATGTCCGCTTTCAGCTCGGCGTTGGCCGCATCCCTATGTTCCACTCGAGATGCAAGATCCGACACATGGCTCGACAGCCGTGCGATCTCGGTCTCGCGCGAAGCGATGCGCTCCACGAGTGCTGCACGTTCGGGCTCCACGGACAATCTGCCATGCTCGAACGCGTTCTTCATTTGCGCACGCAGATACACCACAGACAACGGCAATCCCGAGCGCAAGTCCAACGCCGAAGGCTGAGAATCGGATTCAAGTTTGCTCCTCGTTATCAAGCTCAGTGACGACGCAGCCGGCGCGTGCGGTGTCCGACCGTGCGAACGCTGCCATTGCCGATGACGGCGTACAGGCCGCGTAGCGCGTCCAGTTGAACTCCGCTCGCAGCTCCGCTGCGAGCAATGCGTCGCGTTGCCGAGCGGTCGAGCATCACCACGACCGCGCCATGATGGTCGTGATACTCGCGCCCGAACTCGAGCAGGAAGTCGACGTGCGAACGCGCAATGCCGCGCTGCTGCATCCGCGCCTGGGCATGCCGAGTGACGACCGGCTTCATGAACGGGTCCGCAAGGCAGCCTGCGCGTCATTCGTGTTCTGCATGATGGGCTCCGAATCGGCGCGAGATCCGCGCCACGAACCGATCATCCGTGCAGGCTAGCTCAAGGCATGCGCCTGGCTCATCGAACGAGCGTTCGTCCTGCCGATAAAGCCCACGGCCATTCGCTTGACCGATGCGATATGGTCATCTAGAATGACCAACTCGGGAGAAATGGTTTGGCCAAATTCAACATCGCCGATGCGAAGTCACGTTTTTCCGAGCTGGTCCAGAAAGCCATGGTCGGAGAGGAAGTGATCATCGCCAAGGACAACAAACCGGTCGTCAAGGTCGTTCCGATCGTGACACCCGGCAAGAAACGCATGCCGGGATCCGCCAAGGGGCAAATCTGGATGGCGCCGGATTTCGACGCGACCCCCGAGGATTTCAAGGATTACAGCTGATGCGTGTGCTGCTGGATACGCACGCTTTCCTCTGGTGGATCGACGACGCGCCGACCCTGACCAGGAGGGCCAAAGCTGTACTCGCGAATCCGGCGAACGAATGCTTGCTCAGCCTGGTGAGTTGCTGGGAAATGGCGATCAAGATCAGTCTTGGCAAGTTGCGGCTGCCGGGTGCGATCGAGCGATTCATCCCGGAGCATCTTGCGGCCAATGCGTTTCGCCAGCTCGCGATCGATTTTCGTCACGTGGCACGGATTGCGACGCTCCCTTTCCACCATCGTGACCCATTCGACCGCCTGCTTGCCGCGCAGGCCCTCGAGGAGATTGTCCGATCGTCTCTGCCGACCAGGTTTTTCGCAAGTACGGCGTCAAGCGCATCTGGTGAGTTTGCCCCCTTGATGCGGACTTGACGCCGTCCGGACGAGGTCCTCAACGCAGGCTCGGCGATGCGCTCCCATGCTCAGTTAGCCGGGCGCAAGAAGTGCCTGAGCCAGCGATCGCGGCGAATGAATGGCCACGCCGTGAATCGTACGCCCGTACAGCGCGCCGAAATGCGTACGATCGCCCGTGACCAGCGCGTCGCAGCCCTGATGGATGGCGGCCGCCAGCACGGGGCGATCCTTGGCCGGCAACGGCAGCGACGCCTCGAGCGCGGGATCGATGCGCTGCGCACCCGCCCTCTTCATGCGCAATAGTAATGTCTCGAGAACAGAGATGCGGTCCGGTGCCTTGGCCCCAAGGTTCCGGCGCGCTTCCTCGATCACGTAAGCGTCCACGCAACACTGGTGGCCGGACTGTTCCAGCAGCAGCAGAAGCTCTCTCACCGCTCCGTCTGACTTCGCCGCGGAGAACAAGACATTCGCGTCGAGAAAGACCCGCATCCGCCGAAACCTAACGGGCGGGTTTCTTAGGGCGGCGCCGGCGACTCAGCGCTTTGGCGAGGTCGGCTTCGGCCTCATCGAATTCGCGAATCCGCTTCTCACTGTAGATCTCGACCGGTAGCGTAACTGCAGGGCGCAGCAGCAGGCCCTCCGGCGTCGTTTCCGCGATGAGTTGGTCATCCGCTTTGAGGCCCAAGGCGCGGCGAAGCTTGGCAGGCAGGGTCACCACACCGCGGCTCGTCAGAGTCAGCGTAGTTTTCATGCTCGCAGTTTAGCAGAATGACTGCTTTGCTGCAATGCAGCGACAGTGTTCGCGGGAATGCCGACGACCGTCGAACGTGCTTCGGCTGGCGTTCGATGCGATCGAACCTGAACGCGATGCCGACGGCCTCGCCGGCGCTCGTCACGCGGGCATAGACCATCGCTACGACGCAATATGCGCGACGACGCGACGAGCATGAGCGCCATCGCGGTGCTCGAAGAGATAGATGCCTTGCCAGCGACCCAGCGCAGGGCGCGCATTCGTGACGGGAATCGACAGCGAAACAGCGGTAAGCGCCGCCTTGATGTGTGCGGGCATGTCGTCGGGGCCCTCCGCATCGTGCGCGATCCAGCGCATCGACGGCATGTCGGACGAAGGGACCAGCCGGCGAAAGAACTCCTCGAGATCGCGGCGCACGGCAGGATCGGCATTCTCCTGAATGCACAGCGAACAGGACGTATGTTGAACGAACAGCGTGAGCAGCCCTTCCTGCACGCCGCTTTGCTCCACGAATCGCGTCACGTCTTGCGTGAACTCGTAGAGCGCCGGGCCGGTGGTTCGAATGACAAGGATGGATTGCATAGGACCGTGCTGCCATCAGCCGATTGTCCGCGTTAAATTTGCGCGCCGTCGCCGAGGCGTATCAACTGGCCCACGCTGATCCGGGCGTCGCTGCTGCTGGTATGCTGCCACGTCATTGTCGCGCAGCACGACATCATCGGGGAGAGCTTGAATGACTCCGGCATACAAGACGGCCCTGATCGTGGGCGCGGGCGATGGCCTGAGCGCGTCGCTCGCACGGCTCCTGGCACAGTCCGAATTGTCCGTTGCGCTCGCCGCTCGCAACCCCGAAAAGCTGAGCGGCTTATGCGCCGAGACCGGTGCATCGGCGTTCGCATGCGATGCGCAGGATCAAGCGCAGGTCGCGCGGCTTTTCGAGGACGTGGAGGAGAAACTCGGACCTCCGGACGTCGTCATCTACAACGCGAGCGCTCGGGCGCGCGGTCCGCTGATGACGCTCGATCCCGACGAGGTACGCCGGACACTGCTGGTCAGCGCCTTCGGCGCGTTCCTCGTCGCGCAACGCGCCGTGCCCGCAATGCTCGGCAAAGGCTTCCGGTGCGATCCTGTTCACCGGCGCGTCAGCGAGCGTGAAAGGCTATGCGGAGTCAGCGCCGTTCGCGATGGGTAAATTCGCGTTGCGCGGACTCGCCCAAAGCATGGCGCGAGAGCTGTCTCCAAAAGGCATACACGTCGCCCACTTCGTGATCGACGGCCAGATCCGCCGCCGCAGCGACGATGACACCGGCGATTCGATGCTCGATCCCGATGCGATCGCCCAGACGTACGTCAACGTGCTGATGCAACCGCGGAGCGCATGGACCTCCGAGGTCGAACTGCGGCCGTGGGTCGAGCGGTTCTGATCGTCACCTGTTCGAGCCGGTACCGGGTAGTACTGGTCCACTCGCCAAGGTATTCGATCGTTCAAAGTGTCTGCGATTCTCTCATTAGCTGATTGAAACTACGTCACCGTTCGAAATGTCAATGGCCGTACGCTTTGGTCCTCGCTGACACTGGTACCGAATTCGCCCTTCTCCACTTCCACTAGCGTTAACTGAAAAGAAGACAGACGTCTCCCCCGCTGCAAGCGCGAACGGTGATCCATCCACTTCTCTCAATGCGCCTCCAAATTCGTCTGCAACAGTCACGTTATAGTCAGTTCCAGTGCTGTTTTTTATCTGCACGGATATTTGAGGCATGCTGCTCCTTCAGAATATGAATTGCTCATTGTTGACGGCCGCAGTCCTGCAAGTCGCCACGCTCCGTTGCTGTCGGGAATCCGAAACAACCTCACCGTACTACCCTCACTCGGATCGGGCCGAACTGCGCAAGTCCGGTGAAGTGATGCCGATAAAGGATAGTCTGATTGCAGCGACCGCGCTCGTTCACGATTTCATCGTCGTCACCAGAAACACGAACGATTTCAGAAAAGCGCACGTGAAGGTGCTGGATCCATTCCCGGACTGACGCTCGATGGCGAACTGGTCGCCCCAGATCGGGATGCCCAATCCGATTGAAAGCGGCTGACCGCTTCAATTGCGATCCGTGGTGCGGGCACTTCTGAATGGCCATGGCAGCAGCATATTCGAGCGCTTCATGTATGCCGAGTACTGTTCCGGGAATTGCCTCAGCAGGACTTCTTCTTCCCGGCGGGCGCTGTAGATGAAATAACCTGCCGACAGGACGAACGGTAGTGCCCAGAACATGCTCACACCTATCGTTGAGCCGAGGATCGCGAGGAGTATGCCGGTATAGATCGGATGGCGTACGAACGCATAGGGTCCGCTCGTGACGAGCTCCGGATGCTCCTTTCGGGACATCGGCATGCCCCAATTCCGGCCAAGATGCGCTCGGGCCCAGATGGCAAGCGCAATGCCAAGCGCACACAGCACAAGGCCGACCATCCCCATGAAGGCGTTACCGGAGATGTCGGTCTGTACGTTTCGCAGCGCGCCCCGCACCGCCGGATTACGCAGGACGAGAGCGATAACGACGATGACGGCCAAACGCAGGCCAATCTCCCTCCTCCACGCGCGCGCGCCGATGCTTCGTTTCGCGCCGATTGCCGCGACCGCCCAGTAAGCGATAAAAATAATCCAGAGTGCGCTGATGAGTTGCTGGTAGATGTTCATTTCTGCACGGGTCCGGTTCAAAGCCCGGAGCCACGATACGCGGACCTGCCGTGCGTCGCCGGCGCCGGCGTCCGTTCCGCGCTATACAATGCGGCCAAACCCTCTTCCCTGGAGATTCGCCATGCGCGTCCGCCACGCTCCACGGTATCTCGCCTGCATGGCGACCGCGATCTTCGCCTTCGCAACCGCTGCGCACGCCGGCGAAATCCGCGTGGCGTGCTATTCGGACGGCAACGAGTGCGAAGTCACGCAGGACCTCGCGAAGCGCTTCGAGGCGCAGAACGCCGACGTCAAGGTCATCGTCGACAAGGTCCCGTACAAGGCGATCCTCGAACAGCTGCCGGTTCAGCTCGCGGCCGGCGAGGGTCCGGACATCGCGCGCGTCACCGACCTCGGCGGACTGTCGAAGTACTACCTCGACATCACGCCGTACGTGAAGGACCCGAAGTACTGGGAAGCGAACTTCGGCGCAGACGCTCAAGTGGCTGCGGCCGACGCCGAACGACAAGGGCATCTACGGCATGATGACGCAGCTCACCGTCACCGGCCCGTTCGTCAACAAGACGCTGTTCGAGCAGGCGAAGGTTCCGCTGCCCGGCACCGAAGGCGACGTGGGACGAGTGGGCGGACGCCACGCGCAAGGTCGCGAAGGCGACGCAGACGCCGTACGCGATCGCGTTCGACCGCAGCGGTCATCGCTTCGCCGGGCCGGCGATCAGCATGGGTGCGAAGATCTTCGACGCGAAGGGCAACCTCGTCATCGACGACGGCTACAAGGCGATGGCGAAGAAGTTCTACGACTGGAACCGCGACGGCACCATGCCGAAGGAAGTGTGGGGCGGCGTCGGCGGCAACACCTATCGCGATGCGTTCGAGGAGTTCGCGAACGGCCGCGTCGTGATGTACCTGTCGGGCAGCTGGCAGGTGCGCCGGATGGACAAGCAGATCGGGCAAGAACTTCGACTGGATCGTCGTGCCCGAACCCCTGCGGTCCCGGCGGCTGCACGGGCATTCCCGGCGGCGCGGCGTTCGTCGCGCTGAAGCGCACGAAGAGCCCGAAGGACGTCGGGCGCTTCCTCGACTTCCTCGCGAGCGAGCCGGTTTACGCCGAGTACATGGCGCGCACCGAGAACATCCCGGCGCACGCGGGCGTCGCGAAGAAGGGCGTCGACTACAAGGTCTCGCCGGCGGCGAAGGCGGCGCTCGACGTGTTCGTCGCCGAAGTGCCGCAAGCTTTCGCCGATCGCGTACGCAGATCCAGGGCTACAAGTACAACCGCGCGCTGTTCAATCCCGACCGCCGCGCGCCTCGGGCAGGCGATCGTCGGCGAGATGTCGCTCGACGACGCGCTGAAGCGCATCTGCGGCGGACATCGACGAACAGGTGAAGGCCGCGCAGAAGTAGCGATGCACGCGCGCCGCGGCTGCGCGCTGTGCCGTGGATGCAACGCGTCGCACCTTCGCGCGGCGTTGACGTCGCGTTGCCGGCGCGCGTCGCCGGCGCGCTGCTCGACGTCGTCGACGCGCCGATGCGCGCGCTGCAGCGCCTCGTCGGCGTGCCGCGGATCGGCTGGATGTTCGTCGCGCCGAATCTCGTCGATCCTCGGCGCTGTTCACGTTCCTGCCGATCGTCATCGACTTCTACTTCGCCTTCACCGGCGGCGTGCAGCTCTATCCGTCGCGAGCGGCCGTTCGTCGGCGCGCGAGAACTTCGCGACGCTGTTCGAATGCAGGAACTACCTCGATCCGTCGACGTGCCGCAAGGACCTGTTCTGGCGCGCGATCTTCAACACCGCCAAGTTCGCGGTGCTGCAGGTCGGCCTGATGGTGCTTCTTCGCGCTCGTCACCGCGCTCGTGCTCAACCGCAAGATCGTCGCGCCGCGGCTTCTGGCGCGGCGTCTTCTTCTACCCGGTGCTGCTGTCGCCGGTGGTCGTCGCGCTGATCTGGAAGTGGATCCTGCAGCGCGAAGGCGTGCTGAACGCGCTCCTCGCGAGCGCGGGCGCATCGCCGGTCGAATGGCTGACCGACAGCCATTGGGCGTTCTTCTGGGTCGTGTTCGTCAGCATCTGGGCGCACATGGGCTTCTACACGCTGATCCTGCTCGCCGGTCTGCAGGCGATTCCCGGCCGACCTGTACGAGGCGGCGGAGATGGACGCGGCCTCGCCCTGGCGGCGCTTCTGCGCGCATCACGCTGCCGCTGCTGATGCCGAGCCTCGTCGTCGTGCTCGTGCTGGGCGCTGATCCGCGCGGTGCAGATGTTCGACGAGGTGTTCGTGCTGACCGGCGGCGGCCCGGGGTCGGCGACGACGTTCATCGTCCAGTTCATCTACCAGACCGGCTTCGCCGAAGCGATCCGGCAATACGGCCTGGCCGCGGCGGCGTCGCTCGTGCTCGCCGTCGTCGCTGCTCGTGCTCACGCTGCTGCAGCTGCGCCTGATCGCGGCGCTCGGCGGCGGGCCTCGACGGTGCGAAACGATGCGCTAGCGCTCAAGGCCTTGCTTGCTGCGACGCGCGGCCGCGGACGCCGCGACTGGACCGACTGGCTCGCGTACGGCTACCTCGTCGCTCGGTCTCGTCCTCATGTTCGGCCCGGTCGCTGTGGCTCGTGCTGTCGTCGTTCAAGACGCCGGCCGCGCTCAACGAGTTTCCGCCGCAGCTGCTGCCGTACGGCCAGGCGCAGGCGAACGTCGCGCGGCTTCGACCAGTCCGCTGCCGCTCTATCGCGTGAAGCTGCCCGACGGCAGCGACGCGCGAGCTCGCCGAAGCGCGGCGCATCGGCATCGTCGCGACGATGGTCGATCCGCGCATCCCGCAGGACGAATTCAAGGTCAACATCAAGGACCGCGAGCGCGTGCGCGAATTGCACTTCGCCGCGCGAGCAACTACACCGAGATCTTCGGCAAGTTCGACTTCGGCCGCTATCTGTGGAACAGCGTGTTCATCACCGTCGTCGCGACGCTGATCACGCTGCTGTTCAACGCGATGGCGGCGTTCGCGCTGTCGAAGTACCGGTTCGCCGGCCGCGACGCCGTGTTCCTGCTGATCGTGTCGACGCTGATGATTCCGCCGACGATCATCCTCGTGCCGAACTTCCTCGTCATCTCGGAGCTCGGCCTGCTCAACAGCCTGTGGGGCGTGATCTGGCCGGCGGTCGCGACGCCGACCGGCGTGTTCCTGCTGCGCCAGTACATGCTGACGATTCCCGACGAGCTGATCGATGCGGCGCGGATGGACCACGCGAGCGAATGGCGGATCTTCTGGCGCATCGTGCTGCCGCTGTCGGCGCCGGCGCTCGCCGTGCTCGCGATCTTCTCGGTGATGTGGCGCTGGAACGACTTCCTGTGGCCGCTGATCGTGCTGTCGCAGATCGGAGAACTTCACGCTGCAGCTCGCGCTCAACGCGTTCCAGGGCGAGCTCACCACGCAGTGGAACTACCTGCTCGCGATGACGGTCATCACGCTCGTTGCCGGTGACGCTGGTGTTCGCGTTCCTGCAGAAGCACATCACGACCGGCATCGCGGCAGCCGGCGTCAAGTGAGCGCACGAAAACGATCTGACATGGCCTCGCTTCGACTCGAGCACGTCGTCAAGCGCTTCGCGGACACGACGGTGATCCACGGCGTCGACCTCGACGTCGCGGACGGCGAGTTCGTCGTCTTCGTCGGACCGTCCGGCTGCGGCAAGTCGACGCTGCTGCGGATGATCTCGGGGCTCGAGCCCGTGACCGACGGGCGAGCATCGTGCATCGACGGCAAGCGCGTCAACGACGTGTCGGCCGCGCGAGCGCGGCCTCGCGATGGTGTTCCAGTCGTATGCGCTCTATCCGCACATGACGCGTGTGCCAGAACCTCGCGTTCGGTCTCGAGAACCTGCGCACGCCGCGCGGCCGAGATCGACGCGCAAGGTGCAGGCCGCGGCGCAAGCATGCTGCGGCTCGACGCGCTGCTCGACCGGCGGCCGACGCAGCTCTCGGGCGGACAGCGGCAGCGCGTGGCGATCGGCCGCGCGATCGTGCGCGAGCCGACGATCTTCCTGTTCGACGAGCCGCTGTCGAACCTCGACGCCGAGCTGCGCGTCGCGATGCGCGCCGAGATCATGGCGCTGCACCAGCGCCTCGGCACGACGATGATCTACGTCACGCACGACCAGGTCGAGGCGATGACGATGGCCGACAAGATCGTCGTGCTGCGCGCCGGCCGTGTCGAGCAGATCGGCACGCCGCTCGAGCTCTACAACCATCCGCGCAACCGCTTCGTCGCGGGCTTCATCGGCTCGCCGCAGATGAATTTCCTGCCGGCCCGGCTCGTTTCGGCGCAGCGCAGGAGCCGCGCGGATCGCGATCGATGGCCTCGAAGCAGGCGATGTCGCCGCCGCTTGCGATCGATCCCGCATGCGCCGGCGAATGCACGCCGTTGCCGTCGGCATCCGGCCCGAGCACGTGACGCTCGATCGGCGCGAAACGGAATCGGCGATCGAAATGAGCGTGACGATCGAGCGGCTCGAGCAGCTCGGCGCCGCGAGCTTCCTCTACTGCAGGCTGCCGCAACGGGGAGCCGCTCACCGTGCAGGCGTCCGGCCAGGTGACGCATCATGGCGGCGAGACGATCGCCGTGCAGTTGCCGACGGCGGCGATGCATCTCTTCGAGACCGCCGAGGCCGCGCGCTCGCTGACGCTCGCCGATCGCGCCCTGGCGAGCTGAAGCGTGCGACCGCTCGCCCATGCGCAATTCGCGGGGACACGCGCCTGCCGGCGTCGTCGTAGCGCTCGAGGCCGGCGTGGCAATGCCGGGTCTTCGTGCTGGACGAGAATCTCGTGCGCGTGCTCCTCGTGCCCGACACCGGCCTCAAGGAGCCGCGGACCTGGACGGTCGCGCCGGGCGGGACCGACGTGCCGTGGGATGGCCGCGACCGGCTCGACGTGAGCGGTTTTCCCTGTCCGGCGCACGGCGTCGAAAGCAGCGAGCGCGAGCTCACGCTGTCGCACATCCTCGGCAAGCGTGCGCATTCGACTGAACCCGTTCGTGCTGGAATGGCGGACGGCGGACGGGACGGTGTTCGCGAGCGATCGGCCGACGCATGCGTACCAGTGGAGCGCGCGCAGCGGACTGGTGCGGCATTACATCGCGCGCGTCGCTATCGGATCAGTACTTCGGCCTCGGCGACAAGACCGGGCCGCTCGACAAGCACGGCCGGCGGCTTGCGCACGCTCGCACTCGACGCGCTCGGCTACGACGCGCGCACGTCGCGATCCGCTGTACAAGCACTGGCCGTTCCTGATCCAGCGCGACGCCGTCGAGCGGCATTGCGTTCGGCCTGTTCTACGACACGCTGGCGCCGACCACGTTCGACCTCGGCTGCGAGTACGACAACTATCACGGCTTCTACCGCTACACCGAGATCGACGACGGCGATCTCGACTACTACGTGTTCGTCGGCCCGCGCATCCGCGACGTCGTGCGCACGTTCACCGAGCTGACCGGCCGCATGGCGTTCGGGCCGCGCTGGAGCCTCGGCTACGCGAACACGGCGATGAGCCTGACCGACGCGCCGGACGCGCAGGCGCAGCTTGCGCGACTTCGTCGACGCACGCTCGCGAAGCACGACGTCCCGCTGCTCGCGCCTTCCACTTCGGATCCGGCTACACGAGCATCGGCAAGCGGCGCTACGTGTTCACGTGGAATCGCGACAAGTTTCCCGAGCCGCGCGAAGCGATCGACGGCGTTCGCACGCCGCGGGCATCCGCACGGTCGTCAACCTGAAGCCCTGCCTGCTCGACGATCATCCTGCGTACGCGGAGGTCGCGGCCGCGCGGCGCGTTCGTGCAGCGACGCGCAGACCGGCGCGCCGTGCATCGGCCAGTTCTGGGACGGCGAGGGCGCGCACGTCGACTTCACGCATCCGGCGGGCATCGCGCTGGTGGCAGGAGGGTCTGCAGCGGCAGGTGCTCGACTACGGCATCGACGCCGGCTGGAACGACAACAACGAATACGAGATCTGGGACGACTTCGGCGCAGTCGCACGGCTTCGGCAGCGCCGATCCCGATCGACCGCTCGCGGCCGCTGCAGCGCGCTGCTGATGACGCGCGCGACGTTCGAGGCGCAGGCGCGCGCATCGGCCCGACGAGCGCGTCTACACCGTGACGCGCGCCGGACCGCCCGGCATCCAGCGCTACGCGCAGACGTGGTCCGGCGACAACACGACGAGCTGGCACACGCTGCGCTGGAACATCCGCATGGGCCTCACGATGAGCCTGTCGGGCATGTTCAACACCGGCCACGACGTCGGCGGCTTCTTCGGACCGGTGCCCGACCCCGAGCTGCTGGTCCGCTGGATGCAGAGCGGCGCGTTCAGCCCGCGCTTCATCATGAACTCGTGGAAGGAGGGCGGCGAGACCAACACGCCGTGGCTGCATCCGCGAAGCGCTGCGCGCCGATCCGCGACGCGATCCGGCTGCGCTACCGCCTGCTGCCGTATCTCTACACGCTGTACCGCGACGCTGCGATGCGCGGCGCGCCGATCCTGCGCCCGCTGTTCTACGATTTCGACGACGATCCGCGCGCGTTCGACGACAGCGACGACTTCATGGTCGGCCCGAACCTGCTGGTCGCCTCCGTCGTCGAGCCGGGACAGCGCCGGCGGCGGGTCTATCTGCCGAGCGGTCCACCGGGATGGATCGACTTCTGGACCGGCGCGCGGCACGATGCGGGGCGCGAAATCGAGGTCGACGCGCCGCTCGAGCGCATTCCGCTGTTCGTGCCGGATGGCGCGATGATTCCGGCCGACCGACTACGCTCGACTTCGCGCGTCTGCACGACGAGCCGTCGCGGCAACTGCGCATCTTTCCGCCACGCGGCGCCGGCGAGAGCGCGTTCACGCTGTACGAGGACGACGGACTCGGCTTCGGTTACCGCGAAGGCGAATTTGCCGAAATCGACTTCGAGCTTCGCACGACGAGCCGCACGATCACGCTCGATGCGCGCAAGAGTGGCCGTCTTCGCGTTGCCTTACACCCGGATCTCGATCGTCATCCCCGACGACGAACGTCGCCGGCTCGTATTGCGCGGCGAGGGCATCACGCTGGCGCCGGCCAGTCCACGAATCACCCGCTGAAAACGCGCGTGCGCGCACCGATGCAGTCGAGGCCAAGTGCGCCCTCTTGCGTCGTGTAGCGAAGTTGCGAAAATCCGCGACGCTCGACCCGCTGCGTGCCGAACAACCACACCTCGTCCAGCGGCGCCGCCGCATCGATATCGTCGACGCGTGCAACCGGCGGAGCGAGCGGAAGCGCGTAGCCGACACGGCCGAAGTGCGGCAGCGTCTCGAGAGACGCCTGTGCCTGCAGGAGTGTTCCTCCGGCGTGGCGAGCGCCTGACTCCAGATCGATCCAGTCCGCGTTGCGCGGAAGGTAGACGTCGACCGCACCACCGGGTTTTTTCACCGGAGCGATCAGCAGGCAGTCGCCGCAGAGGAACTGCTCCTCGAATGGCCATGCAAGCCGATCATCCGGAAACGCGAGGCACATTGCGCGCATCACCGGCAGCCCGATTGCAGAAGCTTCAGTCGCACATCGCGCCGAGATACGGAAGAAGGCGGTAGCGAAACTGCAACCAGCGCTTCGCGATGCGCTCCGCCTCGGCGCCGAAGGCCCACGGTTCGCGCGCGCCGACGCCGTGGAGGCGCATGTGCGACGAGAAGACGCTCCATTGCAGCCAGCGCAGATACAGCTCGGCATCCGGCTGCTTCGACCCATAGAAGCCGCCGATGTCGGTGGCGTAGAACGGGACGCCGGTGAGGCCCCACGCGAGGCCGCCGCGGATCGACGCGCACATGCCTTCCCAATCCGATTGGGGATCGCCGCCCCATTGGATCGGATATCGCTGCGCACCCGTCCAGCCCGCCCGTCCCCATACCATTGCCGGCCGGCGGCCGTAGCGCTCGGTCGCTTCGTACTCGCAGCGGTTGTAAAGCAATGAATAGACGTTGTGCAGGCGCCGGCCCGTGTCGCCGTTGTGCGCGACGCAGTCGTCGGGCACCTGCTCGCCGAAGTCCGACTTCACGACGTCGACGCCCGCCTCGAACAGCGCGCGATGTTCGTCGCGCCAGAACGCGAACGCTTCCGGATTCGTGAAATCGATGATCGACGACGGCGACAGCGGCGTCAGCACGTTGCCGAAGGGCGACGTCGCCGGGTCGACGTCCCAGTCGAAAACGTACGGCTTGCCATCCATTTTCCGGCGCAGAAAGAATCCCCGCTCGGCAAGCTCCGCATAACGCGGGCTTTCGATCGATACATAGGGATAGAGCCACACGCACACGCGCAAGGCCGAAGGCGTGAATCGCCGCGAGCGCCGCCTTCGGATCGGGATAGCGGCTTTCGTCCCAGCGAAAATCGAAGCGCGTTCGTACCTCCCATGCAGCGCGTCCGTCGAGCGTGAGCACGTCGCACGGAACGCCATGCTTGCGCAATGCTGCAGCGACGCCGATCGCCTCGTCCGGCGACGCATAGTAGGCCTTGGAGATCCACAGCCCCAGTCCCCACGCGGGCACCCGTGGCGCTCGACCCGTGACCTCGGTGTAGCTCGCGAGCAGCGCGGCGGGCGAGTCCGCCGCGAACAGGAACAGGTCGAGCGCCTCGTCCTCGACGACGGCAGCGTACGAGCGATGCGACCATTCCGGATATCCGACGGCGTGCGTCACCCGGCCCGGTGTGTTGACGAAAATGCCCCAGCCGCCCGGACTCCAGCAAAACGGCGCGTTCTTGTAGGAGCGCCCGGTGTTGACGCCGAGCGCATCCTCGACATGCGAATGCAGGAGCTGGCCCCGGCGATCCAGCGATGAGAACTTCTCGCCCAGCCCGTACACGGGCTCGCCGGAAGCCAGCGCCATCGCGGCGATCCATCGCTCGCCGTCGCATCCGAACGCAGGCAGCCTTGTCCAGCCGCGGAAGTGCTCGTCGGTGATCGACGTCAGTACCGTCGACGCCGAGCGCTCGAGAACGACACGAAGCGATTCCTGTTCGAGGATCAGGCGGCTCGCAGCACCCTGCACGATCACGCGCCCCACCGCATCCACCTCGAGATCGAGCGGCTGCGGCTTCGTGACGACGAGACCGTAATCCGGAAGCGTTTGCGGGCCGAGTCGCAGGCGGTAACCGTCGGCGCCATGGCGCTCGATCAAAGCCGGCATTCGCCGGCCGTCCGACAGTTCGACGTCCAATGTCGCGCGCAAGCGATCGCGCCGCCGCAAGACGAGGCGAACCGCGCGCGCGAAACGGGTTGGATCAAGTTGCATCAGTATGCCGGTGTGCCTTGCACTGAAGACGAAGTACGCTCCGATCAGAATGAGCGGTATCCCCCAGAACCCATGACCGCCGGCCAACATTGCGTTTGCCACGCAAGGCTGCGATCGCCCACTATGCGACAAAGACGAGCCAAAGTACGTTGATGATCCGGATGTAGATGGTCATGCCTGGATGATTATCGGCCGGCCGCCGCCCGACAAACCTCGAGCAGCCGATCGACGTCCTCGTCGGTCGTCGCCCACGACGTCACGAACCGATGGTGCCGCGGATGCAGGCGCCAGTCGCGCTGGAATTTGCATCCCGCCGCGACAAGCGCATCGACCATCGCGTCGGGCATCGCGACGAACACCTCGTTACCCTCGGTGGGATGCATCAGCGTGACGCCATCGATCCGTGCAAGACCTTCGGACATGCGCCGTGCCGCGCGGTTGGCGTGGCGCGCGTTCGCGAGCCACAGGCCGTCGCGCACGTAGGTCTCGATCTGCGCACCGAGGAAGCGGCTCTTCGGCGCGAAGTGTCCGCCGCGCTTGCGCAGGAACGCGAGCGCCGTGTCGTACTTCGGCGTGAACGCGACGATGGTCTCGGCGCCGAACGAGCCGCTCTTCGTCGTGCCGAGCGTCACGATGTCGACGCCGGACTTCCACGACAATTGCGCGGGTGACACATCGAGGAATGCGGCGGCGTTGGCGAAACGCGCGCCATCCAGATGCGTTCCCAGGCCGGCCTCGTGCGCAACACGCGTCAGCGCCGCGATCTCGTCCGGCGTATACGCCGTTCCGGCCTCGGTGAGGTTCGTGAGGCTCAGGACGGCGGGCTGTACCGCGTGCACGACGCCGAAGCGCGCCTCGCGCAACTGGCTCGACAAGGCCTCGGGCGAGATTCGGCCGTGCTCGCCCGCGAGCGGGATCAGCCGCGCGCCGAAGCTGTACATCTCGGGGGCGCCGCATTCGTCGGTCACGATGTGCGCATCCCAGTGGCAAAGGATCGCGCCATACGGCGGCGCCATCGCGCCCAGCGCGATCGCATTCGCCGCCGTACCCGTCGACACCGTGAACGCCGACAGCTCGTTCGTCTCGAAGAGCTCGCGCAACGCACGAAGCGCCCGCTCCGTCCATTGCTCGGCCTCGAAATTCGTTGCGTACCCGTCGTTCGCGGCCACGACCGCCTGCGCGAACGCGGGATGGACGGGCGACGTATTCTCGGAACCGAAATCCATGATCGCGCTGCGTCTTGTCCATCATGCGTCGGCGAGGCGAAACACGAGCATCCGGCGATTCGGGCCATGCGGCACGAAATCGGCACTCACCGCTCGCCCGATGAGCGACGTGCCGTCGACCGGCGCGCCGGGCAGTTGCGCGTAGACGAGCACGCCTTCGGCGAGCTCGACGGCGGCGAATACGTACGGCGCCTCGTCGTTGAATCCGTCGTGATGCGTGCGATGGATCGTCGAATGCGAGATCACGCGTCCCGTTCCCGTGGCGTCTCTCCATTCGAGTTCCGCGTGCTGGCAATAGGGGCAGCAAACGCGCGGATAGAAGATCGCGCGCCCGCATGCGTGATTGAGGCAATACTGCAGGACGAGCTGCCCGGCATTGATGCCATCCCAGTAACGCCGGTTGAGCTCGGTGACGCGCGGCTGCGGCTTGTTCATCGGTTCGCCTATCGATTGCGTTCGAGGATGGCCGCGCTGGACGACAGGCCGCGCCCGTACGCGACCATGCCGTAGCCGGACACGAGACCGCGTTCGCAGCGCACCTGCCGCTCGCCCGCGCGGCCGAGCAGCTGCGTCACGCCTTCGAACACGCCGATCATGCCGCCGGACGCGCCCGCCTGGCCGGCGGAGAGCTGGCCGCCACCGGTGTTGATGGGAAAGCTGCCGTCGACGGTGATGTCGGTTTCCTTCACGTAGTTGTGCGCGCTCCCCGGGGGACAGAATCCCAGGCCTTCGAGCTGGACGAAGCACATCACGGGATAGTCGTCGTAGAGTTGCGCAAAATGCAGGTCGCCGGGGCCGCAACCGGCGCGCGCATACAGGCGCTCCGCGAAACGGTCCCAGCCGCCCGGCGTGCGGTACACGTCGTTGGCATGCGCGTTGTGCATTTCCTCGGCGGCGAGGATGCGCAGGCTCGGGCCCGGAAGCGTGCGCGCGATCCGCTCGGAGACGAGGACGATCGCGTCGCCGCCGACGCAGGGATGGACGCAGTCGTAAAGGCGCAGCGGATCGGCGATCTGCCGCGCATCGAGGTACGCGTCCATCGTCAGCGGCTCCTTGAAGAGCGCGTTCGGGATTGCGCAGCGCGTTCGCGCGAAGCGCGATGCAGAAGCGGCCGAAGTCCTCGCGCGTCGCGCCATGGCGCTCCATGTAGAGCCGCGTATGCAGCGCGAACATCCCGTTGGCGCCGCCGAAGCCTTGCGGCGACATGTAGTTCGCGACCGAGCCGTTGAACCGGTCGAGCGTCTCGTTGTGCGACGCGACGTCGAAGGCGTCGGCGGCCGCGCAGACGACGACCTCGCACGCGCCGTCGCGGATCGCGCGCGCCGCATGCGCCATGCCGATGACGCCGGAGGCTCCGCCGTAGAGTCCCTGGAACAGGAACCGCGCTTCGACGCCGAGGTGCTCGGCGACGGTCGCGACGTTGTCGGGCGGCAGCATGAACGACGTGACGGCGAGCCCGTCGACGCGGTCCCACCACAGGCCGGCATCGCGCAGCGCCGCGGAGCCGGCGTCGTAGAGGAGCTTTTGCACGCCGTGCGGGGACCGCTTGGCGTACGGCGTCTGTCCGGCGCCGACGATGCAAACGCCTTCGAAGGGTGAAGTCATGTCAGATGATCCCGCGCGACTGCAATTGCATGAACCGCTCCTCGGACATGCCCATGCCTTCCACGTAGACGGCCCGGTTGTCGGCGCCGAGCGCACGTCCGGCGTGGCGAACCTCGCCGGGGGTGTCGAGGAACTTCGGCACGACGCCCTGCATGCGCACCGATCCGAAATCGTCGTCGGGAACGGCGACGATGTTCTGCCGCGCGAGGTAATGCGGGTCGTTCACGATGTCGCGGATGTCGAGGACCGGGCCCGCGACGACGTCGCTGCGCTCGAACAGCGCCATCACGTCGTCGCAATCGCGCTCGGCGAACCAGCGGGCGATCAACGTGTCGAGCTCCACGTCGTTGGCGCAGCGCGCGGCGTTGTCGGCGAAGCGCGGGTCGGTGACGAGCTCCGGCATGTCCATCGCGTTCGCCAGCCGCTCGAACGTGCGCGCCGAGCTTGCCGAGATGCCGATCCAGCGGCCGTCGCGCGTGCGATACGTGTTGCGCGGCGAATCTTCCGAGAGACGGTTTCCCTGGCGCTGCTTGACGATGCCGAGCTGATCGAAGCCGATCACCTGCGCCTCGACCAGCCGGAACAGCGGCTCGTAGAGGCTCACGTCGATCTCCTGCCCCCTGCCGCCGTTGTGATCGCGGTTGTAGATCGCGAACATCGCGGCCATCGCAGCGAACGTCGCCGCGACCGAATCCGCCATCGGAAAGCCGGGGAGTGTGGGCGGCCGGTCGGGGAAGCCGGTGAACGACGGAATGCCCGAGAACGCCTCGGCGATCGTGCCGTAGCCGCCGCGTTTCGCGTACGGGCCCGTTTGTCCGAACCCCGACAGGCGCACGAGCACGAGGCGCGGATTGATCTGCGACAGTGCTGCGTAGCCGAGTCCCCAGCGCTCGAACGTGCCGGGGCGGTAGTTCTCGATGACGATGTCGGCGGTGCGCGCGAGGTCGCGGAAGATCTCCTGTCCCTCGGGCGTGGACAGCGTCAGCGTGACGAGCTTCTTGTTGCGGCCGATCACCTTCCACCACAGCGAGCGGCCGTCCTTCATCGGCGTCCAGTGCCGCATCGAATCGCCGACGCCCGGCAATTCGACCTTGATCACTTCGGCGCCGAAATCGGCGAGCTGCGTCGCGGCCAGCGGACCGGCAATCATGTTGCCCGCGTCGATGACGCGAAGCCCGCGAAGCGGACCCGCCCGTCGCGCCGCCGACGCGGCTTCGGCTGTTTCAGAGGACTGCTCGGTCATGCTCGATCTTTCTCCTGGTATGCGGGTCGTTCATCGCATTCATAGTTGATAGCCCTGCTTGAAGCGCTTGAGAAACGTTTGCAGCCGCGGCGATTCGGGATGCTCGAACAGGCGCGCGGGCTCGCCCTGCTCGACGATCTCGCCGTCGGCCATGAACACGACCCGGTGCGCGAATGCGCGCGCAAAGGCCATCTCGTGGGTCACGATCATCATCGTCATGCCGTCCTCGACGAGGTCGCGCATGACGTCGAGCACTTCACCGACGAGCTCGGGATCGAGCGCCGACGTCACTTCGTCGAACAGGATCGCCCTCGGCCGCATCGCGAGCGCACGCGCGATGGCCACCCGCTGCTGCTGTCCGCCGGACAATTGATTCGGCGCGGCATCCGCCTTGTCGGCGAGGCCGACGCGCGCGAGCAGCGACCGGGCGATCTCCTCGGCCTCCTTGCGCGGCATGCCCTGCGCCCGCACGGGGCCGAGTGCCACGTTGCGCAGCACGTTCATGTGCGGAAACAGGTTGAAGCTCTGGAACACCATGCCGACCTGCGCGCGCATCGCGGCGATTTCGCGCTCGCTGCGGCGAACGCGCCGGCCGTCGCCATCGATGCGATAGCCCATCGGCTGTCCGCCGATCGTGATCTCGCCCTCCTCGAACTGCTCGAGCAGGTTCACGCAGCGCAGCAGCGTGGTCTTGCCCGATCCGCTCGGGCCGATGACGACGACCGCCTCGCCCTTCTTCACGTCGGCGGAAATACCGGCGAGGACCTTTTTGCCCCCGAACGATTTCGACACGTTGCGGATCGCAATTTCGGCGACAGCGGCAGAGGGATCAGTGGACATAGCTCAACCGCGTTTCGAGTCGCCTGCCGAGGCGCGACAGCACGAGGCACAACGCGAGGTACACGAGTGCCACGACGCCGAAGATCTCGAACGGCGCCAGCGTGCGCTCGACGATCGCCTTGCCGACGTAGGTGAGATCGGCGAGGCCGATGATCGACACGAGCGACGTGCCCTTCACGACCATGATGCAGGTGTTGACGAACGGAGGTGCGGCGACGCGCAACGCCTGCCGGAACACGATGTCGGTCAGGATGCGCGGTGTCGTGAGCCCGATCGCGCGTCCCGCATCCCACTGGCCGGCCGGAACGGAAAGCACCGCGCCTCGGAATACTTCGGTCATGAACGCGGCGAAGTACAGCGAAATGACCGCGATCCCGCCGGCCAGCGGATCGAGCGCGATGCCGGCATAGGGCAGCGCGTAGTACATCGCGAACAGCAGGACCAGCAGCGGCACGCCGCGCACGAGATAGAGATAGACCTCGACGACGATGCGGAGCACGATGCCGCCGTAGAGCTGCGCAAGCGCAAGGACGAGCCCGAGCACCGTCGACAACAGGATGGCGATGAGCGACAGGTAAACGGTGACGGCGGCGCCGCGCGCGAGCAGCGGCGCACTGACGAGCAGCAGGTGCATCATGCGATCCGCACGCGGCGCTCGATGAGCCGCATCGTGCCCGCGAAGATTGCGGTCAGCGCGAGGTAGAACAGCGCCAGCGTGAAGAAGATTTCGAACACGGCCGCGGTGCGGTCGGCGAGGAGCCGCGCCTGGAACGTGAGCTCGGCGACCGAGATAGTCGCGGCGAGCGACGTGTCCTTGATGATCAGGATGCCCTGGTTCGACAGCGACGGGATCACTTTCCGGATCGCCTGCGGCAGCACGACGATCGCGAACGTCTTGCGCCTGGTGAGGCCGAGCGCGAGCCCCGCCTCGGCCTGGCGCTGCGCGACCGACCGGATGCCGCCACGATAGATCTCCGCCACGTACGCGCCGTTCTGCAGCACGAGGGCGAGCAGCGCGGCGACGAAGCCGGACAGCGGGTAGCCCAGCATGCCCGATCCGAAGAAGATGAAGAACATCTGCACCAGCACGGGTGTATTCCGAACCAGCTCGACATAGTCGGCGGTGATCCGCGCGACGATCCGCGAGCGCGCCATCAGCCCGACGACGACCGGGATCGCCCACAGCGCCGAGAGCACGATCGCCGGTATCGCCAGCGCGACGGTCGTGGCGAGGCCCTGCGCGAGCGTCGGCGCGATGCGGGTGATGAATCCGAGGTCGACGGACATCGGCGTGGCGAGTGCGCCGCGCAGAAGCGCGCGATAGCCGCTACGCGCCCCGCCTCGGCGTCACTTGCCGCCCTGGCCGTAGAAGCGCTCGGGCGGCGGATTGCGTCCGAACCATTTTTTATAGATGTCGGTGTATTCGTTGTAGCGCGAGCCCTGCGTCATCTCGCGCACCATCGTGTCCATCCACAGCCAGAGCGTGAAGTCGCCGGGCTTCATGAAGACGGCGTTGCCCTGGATAACGCCGAGGCTCTCGGGCAGCACCTTCATGTCCTTGTTGTTCGCCGCGTACCAGTTCAACACCGGCGTGTCCATCTGCATCGCCTGCGCCTGACCCGACTTCACGGCGGTAAACTCGGCGCTCGGCGTGTCGAACGTCACCACCTTGGCCTTCGGCACATAGCGCTTCGCCCGGTCCGCCATCTGCGGATTGCTGAGGTTCGCCAGCGTGAACTTCGCGTCGTTCAACGCCGCGAGGCTGTCGACCTTCGCGTCCTGGCGAACGAGGATCGAAATGCCGGAATCGATGTACGGGTGCGTGAAGGCGACATGCAGCGCGCGGTCGGGATACACGGTCGTCGTCGCGATGCCGATGTCGGCGCGGCCCGAATTCACGGCCGGCCATCGCCCTTCGCTCGTGACCGTGACGAACTCGACCTTGTTCGCGTCGCCGAGCAGCGATTTCGCGATCAGGTGCGCGATGTCGATGTCGAAGCCGACCAGCTTGCCGCCTTCGTCGGTGTAGCAGAACGGAGGCGCCGTGCTGAACGTCGCCACGATCAGCTTGTCGCGCTTGATGATTTCGTCCAAACGCGACGTCGCCGACTGCGCGTTCGCGGTGCCCGCGGCCACTGCCGCGATGCCGAATGCCGCCAGCAGGACGACTGCCGTCGTGCGAGCCTGCCTTAGCCAAGATGCGTTCATGCCTGTCTCCTCCTTCGTGTGGTGAAGCCCCGTTATACTTCCGGAATCTGGAAGAATTTTTCTTGTTTTTTTAATTGTTGACCTCATGCGGGGCGCGCGTCAATGACTATTTCCGTCGACGGTCCACGACCCGCGGCCGCGCGCCGAAGTGAAAAGGATCAGCCGCTCGACCGGGCGATCGCAGTCCTGACCGCGCTCGTCACCGCCGCCCGGCCGGCATCGGTGACCGAGCTTGCCGCCGCGTGTGCGTTGCCGGTGCCCACCGTGCATCGCCTGGCGGCACAGCTCGAGAAGCGCGGCCTCGTGAAGCGTGCGCTGGGCTCGAAGAAGCTGATCGTCGGCGCCGGCCTCGTCCGGCTCGGCGCGGCGGCCGCCGACGCGGCGATGCGCTCCGATCGGGCACACCAGATCCTCGTCGCGCTCGCGCACCAGCTGGGCGAGCCGTGCCAGATCGGGGTTCGCGTCGACAACGAGGTCGTCTACATCGATTCGGCGCGCACGACGCGCGCAGCCGGCCTGCATTTCGAGCAGGGCAAGCATGCGCCACTGCAGTGCACGTCGATCGGCAAGCTGTATCTGGCCGACATGCCGGATGACGCGTTCGAGTCGTGGCTCGCGCGATCGATTTTGCGCAAGCTCGCGCCGCGCACGATCGTGTCGAAGGCGCGTTTGCGAACGGTCGTCCGCGGCATACGCCGCGACGGTTGGGCGGCGAGCGACGAGGAATTCGTGCCGGGCGTCGTCGGCTGTGCCGTTCCGATCCGCCTTGGCAACGGCGTCCTGCTCGCGGGCCTCGGCGTGTCGGTGCCCAGCGCGAGGATGCCGTTCGCGAAGGTCAAGGCGTTCGTGCCGCCCTTGATGGCCGCGGCGCGCGAAATCGCGGCGGCGTCGGACGCCTGACGCCGCGGCTTCGAGTCCGCTTGGGTCGCCACCGTCGCATGCGTCGATCTGGCATTTCGATTCGCCATCGCTGACTTATCGTGCACAATGTGCAGCTTCGCTGCAGCGCGCTCGAGTGTCGTCCCGGCGCCGCGGCGTACTGCGCCGGCGCTTGCACTCGGGGCCGTACGCAGCGGGCCGGATCGCTGGGTGGCCGGCTACGACGGAGACGTCGGCCGATGAGAATTGCCAATGCGTTTCGTTCGCAGCTTGGCGGCGTCCGCCTCGCAAGCTGGCTTCGCTCATCGCCCGATGCGGTGCGCGAGGTTGCCTTCTCGAGCCGCGAAGAAACCAGGCAACGGCTTCGCCTGAAGCGCTTTCTGCTTGCGAGCGGGTCGTCCATCGTTTATCTGCTCGTGCTGGCCGTCTTCACCGTGCATGGCAACGTCGACCTTGCCACGCTCGTGCAAGGTTCGACCATCGTCGTGGTCCTCATCGTCGCGTTCTACGTCATCTTCCGGCTCGGGATCAATCTGCGCTTCGCCGATCCGAGCCTGACGGCGCCTCAGGTGCTGGCCGCCGTATTCACGATGCTCTTTGTCGTATATCGCGCGCCGGAAACGCGGGTCGTCTTCGCGACGTTCTTCTTCGTTGCACTCATGTTCGGGATGCTGCGTTCCAGCGCGAGACAGCTCACCATCCTCGGCGTCGTCTCGTTGGCTTCGTATGCGGCCGTGACGCTCGGCCGCTTTGCCGAGAATCACGATGGCGAAATGCTGCGCAGCGACATGCTTCAGCTTTGCGTTACGGCACTGGCATTTCCGTGGTTCATCCTTATCGGCAGCCGGGCCAAGCAGCTCAAGGAAGCCGATCGCCGCAAGGATGAGTTCCTGGCAACCCTTGCGCACGAGCTGCGCAATCCGCTCGCGCCGATCAGGATGGGCATCCACATCCTGCGCGTGACCGGTGCCGACTCGCAGTCACGACCGGTGCTTCCGATGATGGAACGCCAGCTTTCGCACCTCACCCGCCTGCTCGACGATCTGCTCGACGTCAGCAGGATCACGCGAGGCAAGATCGCCCTGCATGCGGAACGCATCGACCTTCGACATGCCATCCAGGCCGCGGTGGAAACGAGCCGTCCGCTCATCGAGGAGATGCGTCACGCGTTCACCGCGTCCTTGCCGGACGAACCATTGTGGGTGGACGCGGATCCCGTCCGGCTCGCGCAGGTTCTCTCCAACCTGCTGAGCAACGCAGCGAAATACACGCCCGAGGGTGGCCGCATCGCGTTGAAGGCGGAACGTCGCGGCGACGACATCGAAGTGTGCGTGAGCGACAACGGATTCGGCATCCCGCGCGAACGGCTGGAATCGATATTCGACATGTTCACGCAACTTGAAAGTCCCGTCGCCAGGCCCGCTGGCGGCCTGGGCATTGGCCTCTCACTCGCCAAGGGGCTCGTCCTGCTGCACCGTGGCGCGATCGAGGCGCGCAGCGAAGGCCCCGGCCGTGGCAGCGAGTTTCGCGTACGGCTACCGGCAGGCTCGATGCGCGCCGAAGACCCGCCGACTGCAACCAACGAGCCGGCCGCTCAGGACAAGCTGAAGGTTCTGATCGTCGACGATAACCGCGACGTAGCGGCCAGCCTGGCGACGTTCCTGCAACTCATCGGGCATGACGTTCGTGTTGCGCATGACGGAGAAAAGGCTCTCCAGCTTGCCGAGGAATTCCATCCGCAGACGATGCTCCTCGACCTGGGCATGCCCGGGATGGACGGCTACGAAGCGTGCCGTCGCATTCGCAAGGCGGCCTGGAGCAGGAACATGCGCCTCATCGCGATCACAGGCTGGGGACAGGACGAGGACCGGCGCAAATCCGCGGATGCCGGTTTCGACGTGCATCTCGTCAAACCCGTGAATCCGGAAGCGCTGGCGCACCTGTTGCGCGATCCGCATTCATAATCCGCTGCGAAGATGAGCTGAGCGCTTTGCGCTCGATTTGCGTCGGATCGCCCCCTGGTGCGCGACTCATCCGGGATTCGTCGCCGACACGATCCACGTCGAACCGTTCAGGCTTACGTGCCCGTCCGCTGCGGCAAGCGGGGCGAGAGCGCGCTCGACGGCATCGAGAATGGTGGGCAGGTGCTCAACCCCCACCTCGCGCACAAGGCGCGAAACCGGTCCGATCTGCACCGCGAACTCCGCGGCGGAACGCGGCGTGCTGCCAAGAGAGAGCGGCACATCGAAGCGCTGCACACGGATAGCATCAAATCCCGCTTCCGACAGGATGGCGTGCAATCTTTCCTGATCCGCGAACGCAAAAGGTCCGGGTGCATAAGGATCGGGAGGTGCTGGCGTGACCCCCATTGCTGTGCGTGCAGCGGAGAGGGGCGCCATCGCCCAGGGGTTGTCGCGCGGTGCTCGCCAGCAGACGAATACGCACCGGCCGCCCGTACGCAGCGACTTACGCAAATGCCGGAAGGCGTTGGAGGGTTGGTTGAAGAACATAACGCCGAAACGCGAGAACAACAGGTCGGTTTCGGTCGGCAGCACGGCTTCGGAGGCATCGCCGTTCTGGAACGAGAGGTTCGCCCGGTTCGTCAACGCAGCACGCGAGCGAGCAACCTCGAGCATCGGCTCTGATACATCGACGCCGAGGACCGCGCCCGTCTCACCGACGCTCCGCGCAATTTCGATCGAGGTGTCGCCGCATCCGCAGCCGACGTCGATCACTCGCTCTCCCGGTTGTGGTGCTGCCGCCATTAGCGCCGCGTCGCCGAACGGCACAACGATGCGGTCGATCTCTCGCTGCATGGCGGCCCACCGCTGGCCCATGGCGCCATTCCACTGCGCGATCTGTTCCGAGTTGTCAGCCGACATCGATAAGTCCCGACCGTGGTTCAACAAAGACTCCCAGAGCGCCGATAAGCAGTGCCAACGCCACCAGCATCCCCCGTGAAAGCGCCGGAATCGATCGTATTACCGACACCGGCGGCGCCATCAGCGTCGAGGTCAGCATCACCTTGAAGATGTACGGCGACGCCGCCGTGTCTGACTGTGTGTTGGTATTGGGTAGTGTGCTCATGATGCCGCCTACGATATAGCCGATGACGTGAGGCTGTGAGCCGCCGAGCTGGTCGAGGTCGAGCACGCCGTTGCCATAAGACGGCAGGCCACTGGCGCGGAAGAATTGTGCACCCGCACCGAACAGCAACGGGTTACCAGGATTGGAGCCGGTCGAGGCAATGACGGGATATTCGCTGCTCATGATGTACTGCGCTACGCTGCCGTCGGGACCGTGACGGATCGTCGTGATCTGGTTGACGAATGGAAGCTCAGCATCGGTGGAGAACGTGCCATTGGCGAAAAAGCCGAAGCTGATGCCGCCGAGCAGAACCGTATACATTTGGCGGGTCGAGGGGGAATACGCGCCGAAGTTGGCCGCCGCGTACTCGTTCATGCCCTGCTTGAAAGTGGCTGGGATCGAAGGGTCGGCCATCGACGGTGTACCGTCGCTGGCGATGTCGACGGGAACGGTCCAAACGCCGTTATCCGGCGTGAACACACCGGACAGCGCTGCCCAACCCGCGTCGTTCCCGTCGCGAATGAGCGGGACGACATTGAGATCGCGCCTTCGATAATTCGGGTCAGGGAGCGCAGGCAGCGCCCCGAGCGGCACGACGCTCAGGTTGACGCCGTCATCGACAATACGAAACCTGCGCACCTGTTCGGTGTACGTGCCGTTGGCCGAACCGACATAGGCGCCGACGAAATTCTGCCCGAATATCAGCATCGTCACACCGCCGGCGCCAAGCTTCATCGCACCGCCGGTAACCTGGAAGATGGGATCATGGATTTGCCGGATATGCTGTGCGGCCGTGTCGCCGGGCGATGCATTGACGACCCATTGCATCAGCGCCGGAACGTCGATCGCGGTGAGCGCATCCTTGGTGGTGAAGTTGCCGGAAGCCGTGTCGACTCCGTAACCGCCGGTCATGTACAAAGTGCTGCCGAGCTGGTACGACTGCGCGCTGGTCACGGACAAGAGATCGATTTGCGATTGCATGAGCCCCGATCCCAGGTCGGTCAACGAACGCGTGGCCACCGTCTTCTGGAGAGGGTCTACGACGAATACCGTGGTGTTTTGCTGGTTGGGCGGAAAGTTATTGTTATCGTTGTTGAAGCCATGCAGACCGTTGATGCGGCCAGCGAGTATGAGCCAACGGCCGTCGGAGCGCCCTGCCACGAACGACTGCACTCCGCTGGGCAATGAAAAGTCCGCCTGCTGGATAGTTATCCGGAGCGGAAGACTGTCCTCGGGGAGGATGGGTGTGACATCGGGCGTCTGGTTCTGAGCGTAAAGCGTCGAGGCAGCGCCGAGCAATATTGCGACGCCGGTGCCGATACAACGCAAGATGCACTTCTTCATCTGAACTTCCCAAAGGTTTGCCGCACGACTCGCATCGGCTCTTCGCTGTCAAAGAGCCATTCTTCCCAGAAATC
>CAVPMH010000005.1:0-295451 GCA_963706225.1 uncultured Pseudomonadota bacterium | reverse complement strand
CGGCGCTCGCCGCGCTCGATGGGCGTGCCCGCGGCGCGATCGCGCCGGCGCGGCTGTCGGACATCGACCACATCATCGTGCTGATGAAGGAGAACCGCTCCTTCGACCATTACTTCGGCACGCTCGCAGGTGTGCGCGGTTTCGACGATGCGACGGCACTCGCGCTGCCCGACGGCCGCCCGGTGTTTTACCAGCCCGACCTGCAGCATCCGGACGGCTACGTCCTGCCGTTTCGCCTCGACACGCGCCGCACCAGCGCGCAGCGCCTGCAGGATCTCAATCACGCCTGGGGGCCGCAGCACGGATGCTGGAACGCCGGCGCGATGGATGCGTGGCTGCGCACGCATCGCGCTGTCGACGGCGCGGCCGGTCCGCTCACGATGGGCTATCTCGCGCGCGACGACCTGCCGTTCTACTACGCGCTCGCGGACGCGTTCACGATCTGCGACGGTTATCACGCGTCGATGTTCGGTCCCACACTCCCCAATCGCCTGTTCCTGATGACCGGAACGATCGACGCGGACGGCCGGTTCGGCGCGCCCGTGCTCGTCAACGGCCGGCGCGACCTGCGCTGGGAAACATATCCCGAGCGACTCGAGCGGGCCGGCATCTCGTGGCGGATCTATCACGACTACGACGATTACGGCTGCAACGTGGTCAAGTACTTTTCCGCCTACGCACGAAGCGCGAAGAACTCGCCGCTGCGCGATCGTGCGTTGCGCACGCGGCCCCACTACGAATTGCTGCACGATCTCGCCACCGGCAATCTGCCGCAGGTGACGTGGATCGTGCCGCCGTCGACGGTCAGCGAGCACCCGGATTTCCTGCCGGCGGCGGGCGAAAACCACACGCGCGAAGTGCTGGAAGCGCTGTGGTCGAACCCCGCGACATGGTCGAAGTCGGTGGTCATCGTCAATTACGACGAGAACGACGGCCAGTTCGATCATGTGCCGCCGCCGACACCCCCGCCGGACACGCCCGGCGAATTCGTCAACGGGTTGCCGGTCGGGCTTGGCTTTCGCGTTCCGTGCCTGGTCGTGTCGCCGTTTTCGCGAGGCGGCTACGTCGTCAGCGACACGTTCGATCACACCTCCACGTTGCGGCTGATCGAAACGCGCTTCGGCGTCGAAGTGCCGTACCTGAGCCGCTGGCGGCGCGACACCTGCGGCGATCTCACCACTGCGCTGGGCTTGGGCATCGCACCGCGCATGAACGTGCCAGCGCTGCCCGCGACGGCCGCTCGGCTCGCAGCGATCGAGCGCAACGTGATCGACTTGCCTCCGCCGGAAGTGCCGTCAGTCCAGCAAATGCCGCGACAGGAACGCGCGACGCGCAAGCGGCGTAACACCTGAGCGCGGTTTGCCCGCGCGCCGATCGGGAAGGGCGGCCGTCGACGTTCATCCGTGCCGGCGCACGAGCGCCATCGCCCGTTTGAGGGTTCGCTTGCGCTCGTCCGGCAGGCCTTTGCCCGAGCGGTTGATGTAGAACTGGATGAAGCGGTTGATCGACCCGGCGCCTTGCTCGCGATTGTGCGCGAGCAGCGTGCGCGCGATCTCGGGCGCGGAGTGCGTCATCGTGCCCTCCGGCACGTCGACAGCGGTCGTCTTGACGTCGCGGATCCAGCGATGATTGCGCTTCTTGCGCGGGTGCTTGCGGGTCGGCATTGGCGTTGAATGTTCGAGCGAGCCCTAGTCGGCCGCGACCATGATCTTCGCCGGCGGCGCCGCTTCGGGTGCGCCGCGGAAACGCTCGAGCAGCGCCGCTTCGCGCGCCTTCGCGTCCTTCAGATGACGTTCCTTGACGTGGCCGTAGCCGCGGATGTGCTCGGGAATCGACGCGAGCGACACCGCGACCTCGTAGTTCGCAGGCGTGAGACGTGCGAGCAATTCGTCGACGAGCGTTTCATACTCGCCGATCAGCGCGCGCTCGCGCCTGCGCTCCTGCGTTCTGCCGAAAATGTCCAGCGCGCCGCCGCGAAAGCGCCGCATCTTCGCGAGCACGCGGAAGAGCGGCAGCATCCACGGACCGTAGGTCGACTTCGCAGGCTCGCCGGTGTCGCCTTCGGCCTTCTTGAGCGTCGGCGGCGCGAGGTGGAAATTGAGCTTGTAGTCGCCTTCGAACTGCGCGGCGATGCGCTGTACGAAATCGGTTTCCGCGTACAGCCGCGCGACCTCGTACTCGTCCTTGATCGCGAGGAGCTTGAAGTAATACCGCGCAACGGCTTCGGTGAGATCGGTGGTGCCCGGCTGCTTCGCCGCTTCGGTGTCGCGCACTTTCGTGACGAGCGCGGTGTAGCGCGCAGCGTACGCGGCATCCTGGTAATCGGTCAGGAATGCGCGGCGGCGCTCGATCACCTCGTCGAGCGATTCCGACAGCCGTTGCGACTCGGGTTTCGCCATCGGGATCGCGGCGGCGGCGACTCTTTCGGGTTCGAGTGCTGCGAGCCGGCCCCAGGAGAAGCTCTGCTTGTTCGCTTCGACCGCAGTGGCGTTCAACTCGATCGCGCGCAGGATCGCGGCTTCGCCGAGCGGCAGCAGGCCGCGCTGGTACGCATAGCCGACCATGAACAGGTTCGTCGCGATCGAATCGCCCATCAGGCCTGTCGCGAGCCTGGTCGCATCGAGAAATTCGGCATCGCCGGGCGCAACGGCGTCGCGGATTTCCTGCTCCATCGATCCGGTCGGAAACGCGAGGTCGGGCTCGCGCGTGAATTGCGCCGGCATGACGAGCGATGTGTTGACGACCGCCTTCGTCACGCCCTTCTGCATTTTCGCGAGCGCTTCGTAACCGACACCGGTCAGGATGTCGCAGGCGAGCACGAGCTTCGCTTCACCGGCCGCGATGCGTGTCGCGTAGAGCTGCTCCGGCTTGTCGGCGATGCGAACGTGCGACACGACGGCGCCATTTTTCTGCGCGAGTCCGGTCATGTCGAGCACGCTGCAGCCCTTGCCTTCGAGATGCGCCGCCATGCCGAGCAGGGCGCCGATCGTCACGACGCCGGTGCCGCCGATGCCTGTCACGAGCAATCCGTACGGATCGGCCGTGGACGGATGCGTCGGCGCAGGCAAGTGCGAGAAATCGACGGTGTCGGCCTTCTTCGGCTTGCGCAGCTTGCCGCCTTCGACGGTGACGAAGCTCGGGCAGAAGCCGTTGACGCACGAGTAATCCTTGTTGCACGACGACTGGTCGATCGTGCGCTTGCGCCCGAACTCGGTTTCGACCGGGGCGACCGACACGCAATTCGACTTGACGCCGCAGTCGCCGCAACCTTCGCACACGAGCTCGTTGATGACGACGCGCTTGGCCGGATCGGGAAACTTGCCGCGTTTGCGACGCCGGCGCTTTTCGGCCGCGCACGTCTGGTCGTAGAGGAGAATCGTCGTGCCGCTGACGTCTCGCGCAGCTTGCGTCTGCACGGCGTCGAGATCGTCGCGATGGTGAATCTCGATATCGTCGCTGAAATACTTCGGCGGATACTTGTCCGGCTCGTCGCTGACGACGACGATTTTCGACACGCCTTCGGCGGCGCACTGGCGCGCGATGGTCTGCGGCGAAATCGGGCCGTCGACCGGCTGGCCGCCGGTCATCGCGACGGCGTCGTTGTAGAGGATCTTGTAGGTGATGTTGACCTTGGCGGCGACGGCGGCGCGAATCGCGAGGCTGCCGCTGTGGTAGTACGTGCCGTCGCCGAGGTTCGCGAACATGTGCTTCTCGTTCGTGAACGGCGCCTGGCCGATCCACGGCACGCCTTCGCCGCCCATGTGCGTGAACGTCGACGTGCTGCGGTCCATCCAGATCGCCATCACGTGACAGCCGATGCCCGCCGTCGCGCGGCTGCCTTCCGGCACCTTCGTCGACGTGTTGTGCGGGCAACCCGAGCAGAAGTACGGCATCCGCGCGAGACTGATCGTCGGCTTCGCCAGCGCGCGCTCCTTCTGGTTGATGAAGTCGACGCGCTGGCGAATCTTCTCGATCGTGCGCGGATGCAGGTCGAGCCGCTCGATCCGCTGTGCGATGACGCGCGCCACCATCGCCGGCGTGAGCTCCGAGAGCGCGGGCAGCAGCCAGTCGCCGTGCGGGCGCACCCACTCACCCTTTTCGTCGAACTTGCCGACGACGCGCGGGCGGACGTCGTCGCGCCAGTTGTAGAGCTGCTCCTTCAACTGGTACTCGACGATCTGCCGCTTTTCCTCGACGACGAGAATTTCGTCAAGACCTTCCGCGAAATGCCGCACGCCCTCGGGCTCGAGCGGCCACGGCATCGCGACCTTGAACACGCGGATGCCGATTTCCGCGGCGTCGGCTTCGGTGATGCCGAGGTCGTCGAGCGCCTGGCGCACGTCGAGGTAGCTCTTGCCGCTGGTGATGATGCCAAGCCGCGGATTCGGCGAATCGACGACGATCCGGTTGAGCCGGTTGACGCGGCAGTAATGCAGCGCGGCGTAGATCTTGTAGTCCTGCATCCGTTCTTCGGTCGCGAGGAACGCGTCCGGCCAGCGGATCGAAACGCCGTCGGGTGGCAGCGGGAAATCGTCGGGAACGACGATGTCGACGTGGTCGGCGTCGCCATACACCGAGGACGAGCTTTCGACGGTGTCGGAAACGCATTTGAAGCCGACCCAGCAGCCGGAATAGCGGCTCATCGCGAAGCCGTGCAGGCCGAGGTCGATGATCTCCTGCACCGACGACGGGTAGAGCACCGGCATCATTGCCGCGGAGAACTGGTGATCCGATTGATGCGGCAACGTCGACGATTTGGCCGCGTGGTCGTCGCCGGCGAGCACGAGCACGCCGCCGTGCTTCGACGTGCCGGCGAAATTCGCATGCTTGAACACGTCGCCGCAGCGGTCAACGCCCGGGCCCTTGCCGTACCACATCGCGAACACGCCATCGACGTTCGCGTCCTTGTACATCGTCACCTGCTGCGAGCCCCAGATCGCCGTGGCCGCGAGGTCTTCATTGAGCCCGGGCTGGAACTTGATGTGCGCGCGATCGAGGAACTTCTGCGCTTTCCACAACGCGAGGTCGAGGCCGCCGAGCGGTGAGCCGCGGTAGCCCGACACGAACCCGCCGGTGTTGAGGCCCGCCTGCGTGTCGCGCTGGCGTTGCAGGATCAGCAGGCGCACGAGCGCCTGGACGCCGGTCAGGAAGACGCGGCCGGAGCCGAGCTCGTATTTATCGTCGAGCGAAACGTCGCGAAGCGGTGCGGTCGTAACCGCGGTGGCGGTGGCCATCGGAAGAGCTCCAAGAATCGTGTTCCGGATCGCGCCGCGGCGGGTAGGTCGCGGCCTCGGGTCAGGCGATTGTGTCGCCGGCCCGCAGGATGAATTTTACGCGGTTTCGCCCGTCGCTTGCGAACGCCGCGTCACTCACCGAATGCGGCCCCGAAAGGTTCGACGCAAGCCTCGTCGTTCGATTACTTCATTGGCGCGTCATGGCTACCGCGTGAGCGCGAAAACCGGCACCGGCTGCGCGAAGCCCTTGAGGACGAGCGGTCCGATCGCTTCGAGGCCGAATTCATCGCCGAGTGCCGCACGGGTGCGCTGATCGATCAGAATCTGTCCCGGCTTCGCTTCGCCGCAGAGGCGTGCGGCGAGGTTGACCACGCGTCCAACGGCCGTGTAGTCGGAGCGGCCCTCGTATCCGAAGGCGCCGAGCGTCGCGTAGCCGCGTGCGATGCCGATGCCGAGATCGAGGTCGTATCCGGTCTTCTGCCATTGCGTGCGCAGCTCGCCGAAGCGCGCGCGCATCTCGAGCGCCATCTTCGCGGCGCGCTTGCCCGCCTCGGGTATCGGGAACGGATCGTTGAAGAAAACCAGGATGCCGTCACCGGCAAAGCGGTCGAGCGTGCCTTCGTGCTCGGCAATCAGACGTCCCATCGCCGCGTGGTAATCGCCGAGCACCGACTGCACTTCCTCCGGCTCCGCCGCATCGGTGAACGCGGTGAAGCCGCGCAAATCGAGGAACACGTAGCAGATTTCGCGGCGATGCGGCGTCAGGATCGATTGCTCGCCGGCGGAGACGATCGCGTCCGCGACGGCGGGCGCGAAGAACCGCTTGAGCTGCGAGAGCCGCTGCGAGCTCGGCAACCTGCTCGCGCACGCGATCCTCGAGCTTGATGTTCCACTGCTTGAGCTCGATCGTCTGCCGCTGCACCTCGTCCTGCAGCGCCTTGATGCGCAGCAGCGACTTCACGCGCGCGAGCAGCTCCGGCTGGTTGATCGGCTTCGACAGGAAATCGTCGGCGCCGGCTTCGATCCCGTGCAGGCGTTCCTGGTGCGGATCGAGCGACGTCACCATGACGACCGGCAGCAGCGACGTGGCGGCGTTTTCGCGGATGCGGCGGCAAACGTCGTAGCCGGACAGTCCGGGCATCATCACGTCGAGCAGCACGATGTCGGGCACGTCGGCAGCGAGCTTCGCGAGCGCTTCTTCGCCGTTGTTCGCCGTCGTGACCGCGTAGCCCTTCGCCTGCAGCAGGTCGCCCAGCAGCTTCAGGTTGAGCGGCGTGTCGTCGACGATCAGCACCTGCGCGGCGATCGCTGCGTCGCGCTCATGGCTTGCGCTGCTCGAGCGTCGTGCGCACCGCGTCGAGGAATTCCTTGAGGTTGATCGGCTTGCCGACATATCCGTCGAATCCGGCGTCGGTGATCAGATTGCGATCCTGCTGCATCACCGACGCGGTGACCGCGATCGCGGGGATGCCGGCCGTCGCGGGATCGGCGCGCAGCACGCGCAGCGCATCGATGCCGTTCATTCCGGGCAACTGGATGTCCATCAGAATGAGATCGGGCTTGTGCTCGTTCGCGAGTGCGATCCCGTCTTCCGCGTTCGTCGCCTCGATCGTTGCGTAGCCTTTCACGCGCAGCACGTCGCGCACGAGCTTCAGGTTCTTTTCGTTGTCTTCGACGATCAGGATGAGGCTCATCGCTGCCTGGCTGAAGCGGAATCGTGAAGGTGAATGTCGAGCCCTTGCCCGGCTCGCTGTCGACCCAGATCTTCCCGCCGTGCAGCTCGACGAACCTGCGCGTCAGCGCGAGGCCGAGGCCGGTCCCTTCGTGCTTCTTCGTGTAATCGCTGCCGACCTGGCGGAACTCCTCGAATACGGCCGCCTGGTCCGCCGCGGCGATGCCGATGCCGGTGTCGCGAACGGCAATCACCGCTTGTCCATCGTCGAGCCGCGCCGATACGTCGATGCGGCCGCCGTCCGGCGTGAACTTGACGGCGTTCGACAGGAGATTGAGCAGGATCTGCTTGAACTTGCGCTCGTCGGCCACGATGTCGCCGAGCTCCGGATCGACCTCCTGCGTGAGCGCGATGCCGTGGCGTTGCGCGCGCTCGCGCACGAGTGTCAGCGCATTCGACAATGCGAGCGCGACGTTGAAGGTCGACGCCTCGAGATCCATGCGGCCGGCCTCGATCTTCGACAGGTCGAGGATGTCGTTGATCAGCGAAAGCAGATGCTTGCCGGATGAGTGAATGTCCTTCAGGTAGTCGTCCTGCTTGTCGTTGAGCTCGCCGAACAGCCGCTCGAGCAGCACTTCCGAAAAGCCGATGATCGCGTTCAACGGCGTGCGCAGCTCGTGCGACATGTTGGCGAGAAATTCGGACTTGTGCTGGTTCGCGATCTCGAGCTGGCGACCCTTCTCCTGGATTTCGCGGAACAGCCGCGCGTTCTGGATCGCGATCACCGCCTGGTCGGCGAAGGTCTTGAGCAGCGCGATTTCCTTGTCGGAGAAGGCGCCTGCGTAATCGACCGACCGACGCAAAGCGTGCCGATGCCTGCGACCTTCCCACAGCATCGGCGCCGCGACAATGGCCGCGGTGCCCGACGCCATTGGCCAGCGTCGCGCGTGATCGCCGGCGTATCGTCGGCGTCGACGTCGGGGTAAGTGCACGACCCGCGCGTTCGAGAATCGCGCGGCCCGAGGTCGAGGCATCGTCGATCGGACGCGGGATAGACGTCGCTCGATGCTCATCGGTCCCGGGTCCGTGATAGGCGCCGAGGTCGAGCTGAGCCCGTCGTCGCGAACGAGCATTGATCACCGACGATCCTGCCCGGCGAATAGCCGCTCGCAGCTCTGCAAGATCGTCGTCGAACACCGGCCTGGTGTCCGCGATCGAGCTGCTGATCGCCGCCAGCACTTCGCCCGACGCCCGTTGCTGGTCGAGCGCCTCCTTCGTCTCGTTGAACAGCCGCACGTTCTCGAGTGCGATCGCCGCCTGATCGCCGAAGGTTCGCAGCAGCGCGATCTCGCGCTCGCTGAACGTCCGCACTTGTTGCCGGCGAAGCAGGATCGCGCCGAACGGCTGTCCTTCGCGCAGCAGCGGCGAGACGATGACGCGTGCGATGGCCGAGCCGTTTCGCGAGCTCGTAACTGAGCGGATATTCGCTCTCCTCGGCAAGGAGGTCGGCGACGTGGATCGTGCGGCGCTCGAGCACGGCGCGCCCGGTCAGCGAGTTGCGATCGATCGGCAGCGTATCGACGTGGCTCACCGGGTCGCGCCGACGGTCCCTTCGACGCGAGATGCTTCAGCGATTCCCCGTCGATCAGGTACATCGATGCCGCGGCCGCGTCGCACAACCTGGCGGCGCGCTCGGCGATCGCATCGAGCACCGGCTGCACGTCGGTGGGCGAGCTCGAGATCACCCGCAGGATTTCGCTGATCGCGGTCTGCTGGTCGAGCGCCTCCTTCGTTTCGTTGAAGAGGCGCGCGTTCTCGATGGCGATGACCGCCTGGTCAGCGAAGGTCTGGAGGAGCGCGATCTGGTTCTCGTGAAAAGGCCCGGGTTCCGGTTTGCCAACACCGATAACGCCGATCGGCTTTTCGTCGCGTATCAGCGGGACGGCCAAGGCGCTGCGAAAGCCGGTTGCAGCCGCGGTGGGCCCGATCATGTACTCCGGGTCGTCGAGCACGTCCGGAATCATCACGACCTTGCCGGTGAGCACTGCTCGTGTGGCAGCGGTGTCGCGGCTCGGCCGCCTCGGAAATGCCCGACGCCATGCGTCCGCGCTGTCCGCATTGAGATTGGCGCCGGCCGCGAGATGGATCAATTCGCCGTCGAACGTGAAGACAAGCGCCGAGACCGCATCGCAGAGCCTGAGCGCGGCGGCCGCAATCGTGTCGAACACCGGCTGGACATTGGTCGGTGAACGGCTGATGACGCGGAGAATCTCGCTCATCGCCGTCTGCCGGTCGAGCGCCTCCTTCGTCTCGTTGAACATCCGCACGTTGTCGATCGCGATCGCGGCCTGGCCGGCGAAGGTCTTCACCAGCGTGATTTGCTTTTCCGTGAACGGCCGCGTTTCCATTCGCCATAGCTGGATCGCGCCGATCGCGCGGTCCTCATGCATCAGCGGTACCGCAAGGGCCGTGTGATGGCCGATTCGTCGCTGCAATTCGCGGCCGATGGGAAACTCCTCCATGGGTGCCGTGGCGAGGTCTTCGATCTGGAACGGAGCTCGGTCGATGATGGCGCGTCCCGCAACGGACCCGCGCGTCAGCGGCATCACCTCCCCTTCTTCCAGAGTGCGAGTGCTGCCGAAAGCGGCTTCCCGTCGAAGCGCATTTCCCTCGACCAGAACGATTGTTCCCTGCGCCGCGTCGCACAGTCTTAGCGCGCGCTCTGCGACGGCATTCAACATCGGCCGCACGTCGCCCGGATTGTTCGATATGACATGCAGGATTTCGCTGATTGCGGTCTGCTGGTCGAGCGCGTTTGAGAGCTCGCGCGTGCGCTGCCTCGACCTTGCGCTCGAGCCCGGCATAGGACTCGCGCAATTGTCCGGTCATCCGATTGAACTGGTCTGCGAGTGCCTCGAGCTCGTCGCCGGTCCTGATGTCGATGCGCTGGTCGAGATCGCCAGCGCCGATGCGTTGCGCGCCTTCATCCAGAGTGCGGATAGGACGTACCATGCCGCGCGCGAGTGCCAGTGCGCCGAGCGCCGAGATGACGAATCCGGACAGCAGCAGCAGGACGGTGCGCAGGATCGACGCGTTGAGCTTCGCGTAAACCTCGGCGACGGGCTGCTCGACGAAAACGCTCCATTTGAGCGACTCGATCGGTGCCATCGACGTCAGCACCTGTGTGCCGGCCAGATTGGTCGACACCATCGCGAGATTGTCGGCATCGCGCACGTCGTTGGCGGCGCGCACATGGGCAAGCGTCGACAGATTGGTCTTGCGCAGTACGAGGCCGATGTCCGGATCGGCGACGAGAAATCCGCCGCCGTCGACGACGTACGCCTTGCCTTTGTCGCCGATCTTGATCCGCGACACGACGTCCCAGATGAACTTGAGATTGACGTCCGCCACGGTCACCGTCCCCTTTTCGCCACCCGAGCGGATCGCCATGGTCATGTACGGCTCGGTCTCTTTCCGAAAGTAGACCGGGCCGAACCAGGTGCGCCCGCGCGTCGCCTCGCGAAACGCCGGCTCCAGCGAGCGATCCTTGCCGGACTTGATGCTGTCCATCCCCAGCCGCGAGACCGCGATCTGCTCGCGACCCGTCGCATCGAGTTGCGCGATGTCGGTGATCTCGGGCGCCTGGCGGAGCAGCTTCAGGAACTCGATGCGGCGCAATTCGACGTCGCTCGCGTCGAGCTGGGGCAGCGCCGCGTAACCGAGCTGCTGTTCGATCTGGTGGATGTATTGCTCGATCCGCGACGCCGCCGCGAGCGCTTTTTCATGCTGCAGGTTAGCGAGCGACGCCTCGGTTTCCTGATAGGTGAAGTAGACGCTGATCGCTCCCGAGGCGAGGAGCGCGATCGTCACGAGCGTCAGGATGAGCAGCAGATATTTGCGGAACAGTCGACCGCGGTGCAGCGGCCTGCGCGCTGCCGGCGCCTCCGAGACGCCACCCATGCCGGTAACGAGCACGGAGTCCGCCGTGTCGTTCATTCGATCACCTCGTCCGCGCGCAGCAGAAGCGTCTCGGGAACTGCGAGCCCGAGCGCTTTCGCTGTCCTGAGGTTGATGAGCAGGTAATACCTCGTCGGTTGCTCGATCGCGAGATCGCCGGCTTTCGCGCCCTTGAGGATCCTGTCGATATAGCCGGCGGCGCGCCGATACATGTCGTCGAAGTCCGGTCCGTACGACATCAGGCCGCCGTCGCGGACCAGGAACCCATGTTCGTACATCGTGGGGATGTCGTGTGCCTTGGCGAATTCCAGCACGCGCGAGCGGTTGAGATTCGTCAGTGCATCGGTGACCAGCAACAGTGCGTCCGGCCGCGCCCGCGTCATAGCCGAGAACGCTTGCTCGAAGTCTTCGGGCTCGCGCACTCCCAGCGGCTCTACGCTCGTACCGAGGATGCGCGCTGCTTTCTCGATCTCGCGATAGCGGGCGGTCATTGCCAGATCATCGGCGTTCCACAGCACGGCGATGCGCTGCGCGTGTGGAACCACTTGCTTCAGCAACTCGAGACGTTTCGCGCTTAGTTCGACGGATTGGTCGCTGATTCCGGTTGCGTTCCCCCCCGGACGGGACAGGGTTACGGCCAATCCGCTGCCCGCCGGGTCGCCGGCGCCGACGAACACGATCGGGATAGTCGACGTTGCTTCTTCCAGCGCGTGCGCGCCTTTCCAGCCGAGCGTGACGATCAGATCGAGTTTCAATGCGACCAGTTCGGCGGCGAGCGCGCGCAGCCGCTCGCCTCTTGCTTCCGCCCAACGCGTCGTGAAGATCAGGTTGCGGCCCTCGACGTATCCAAGCTCTCGCAGCGCCTGCCGCAACGCAGAGGGTGGAGCGCCATCCGGCGAACGAGTGCCGGCGCCCAGGTAGCCAACGCGCCAGAGCTTCTCACGCTGCTGCGCCGATGTGGCAAGCGGCACGGCAAGCAGTGCGCCGGCGAGCGCCGCGACGAAGCTTCTGCGGTCCGTCACTGCGTCACCCCCGCCAACGTCCCGCTGAAGGTCCGCCAGTACATCACTCAATCATCTCGTCGGCGCGCAGCCGCAGCGATGCCGGGATCATGAGCCCGAGCGCGCTGGCGGTCCTGCCGTTGATCACGAGCTCGAACCTGAGCGGCTGCTCGACTGGAAGCTCGCCGGGCTTCGCGCCCTTGAATATCTTGTCGGCGAAGCTCGCGAATCGACGATAGAGATCGGAATAGTTCACCGCGTAGGCGATCAGTCCGCCCGCCACCACGAACTCGCGCCCCGGATAGGCCGCCGGCAGCCTGTCGCGCGCAGCCAGGTCGACGATCGTCTGCTGGTGCATTTGGGTGAGCCCATCGGCGCCGATGACCAGCGCCTCGACGTGCTCTCGCAGCGCCCGCTCGAAGGCCGCGTGCAGCTCGCCCTGGCTCCGCACATCGAACATGTCGGCGCGCAGGCCGAGCGCGCGAGCCGCCGCCTTCGTCTCTTCCCATTCGGGCGGCGCCGCGGGATTGCCGAGGTTATGAAGCAACGCTATGCGTGACAGGTTCGGTACCAGCGCGTTGAGGAGCTCGATCCGCTTGGCGGTCAATTCCGTGCTGAACGTCGTGACCCCGGTGACATTGCCCTCGGGGCGCGTCAAGCTCCCCACGATAACGCGCGGGTCGCCCATCGTCGCCATGATGACGGGAATGGTTGCGGTTGCGCTCCTGGCGGCTCTTGCCGCCGGAGTCCCGCGGGTCACGATCAAATCGACCCCGAGGCGCACCAGCCCGGATGCGAGGTCCGGGAACCGCTCGGCGTGACCGTCGGCCGAGCGATATTCGATGATCAGGTTCTGCCCTTCGACGTAGCCGAGGTCGCGCAGCCCGTTGCGCAGCGCATCGAGATTGGCGGCGTTCCGTTCGGCGGGTATCGTTTCGAGAACACCGATGCGGTAGACCTTGTGCGTCGGCTGTGCACGCGTGAGCAAGCGATACGCCGAGGAGACTTCCTGCAACGCTGCGGACGAATAGGCGCCGATTCACCGAATCACCTCGTCCGCGGGCGGGAGTATCGATTCCGATACCGGCCGGTCACTGGATCACCTCGTCGGCGCGCAGCAGCAGCGGTTGCGGAATCGCAAGGCCCAGTTCGCGCGCGGTGCGCAGATTGATCAGCAACCGGAACTTCGTCGGTTGCTCGATCGGCAGCTCGCCGGGATCTGCCCCTTTCAGGATCTTGTCGACATAGGTGGCGGCGCGCCGGTGCATTTCGGCATAGTCGGGGCCGAACGACATCAGGCCGCCGGCATCGACCAGTTCGCGATACGCATAAACGGTCGGCAACCGCTGTCGTGCGGCGAAATCGACGATGCGCGCGCGGTTATGCAGGTAGACGCGATCGGCCAGCACGATCAGCGCGCCCGGACGGGCGGCGGCGAGCGCGTCGAAGGCTTTGTCGAAGTCGGCGGCCGTCCGCACGGGAAGCGACAGCACGTCGAAGTGCAGCACGTGCGACGCCGCCTGCACTTCACGCTCGGAACCGGCGTGGAACGCGTTGTCCGGATTCCAGATGACTGCGACGTGCGAAAGCCCGGGGACGAGCCGCGTGAGAAGCTCGAGCCGCTTGCCCTCGAGATCCGGGGCAATCGACGTAAGTCCAGTCGACTTTCCGCCAGGATGCGCAAGGCTTGCGACAAGCCCGGTGCCGACAGGGTCCCCGACGGCGACCATCACGAGGGGCATCGACGGCGCGGTCCGCTGGACCGCCTGCGCCGCGGGCGTGCCGGCGGTGACGATGATCTCGACGCCGAGCGCGGCGAGCTCGGCGACGAGCTTCGGGAACCGCTTGTAGTCGCCTTCGGCCCAGCGATACTCGATGACGAGATTGCGGCCCTCGACGTATCCGAGATCGCGCAGCCCCTCCCGGAAAGGCCCGACGAGATTGGCCTCGAGCGCGGCAGTGGAATTGCCCAGGAAGCCGATTCGATGGACTCGCGTGGGAACCGGTTGCGCGAGCGACGCAAGCGGGGTTGCGAGGAGCGCGGCGACGACCACTCGCAAGACGAAGCGGCGCCGATCGGCTGAATCCGTCATCTCACCGCTCTCCGTCAATGAATGCATTCGCACACGCAGGCGCTTATTCACTGACAGCGTTGAATACGCCTGCGTCCGCTCCCGCCAGCTGGCCGCTCCGCGATCACTGAATGACCTCGTCTGCTCGCAGAAGGATTGACTGAGGAATCGCAAGGCCAAACGCCTTCGCGGTCTTCAGGTTGACCACCAGCTCGAACTTGGTTGGCTGCTCGATCGGCAGATCACCCGGCTTCGCGCCCTTGAGGATCCTGTCGACGTAGTCGGCGGCGCGGCGGCGAAGGCTGATCCAGTTCGCGTAATGGGAGAACAAGGCACCCTGTTGCGCGAACCAGGTGTCCTGGAACATCGAGGGCAGATGGCGGGCAGAAAGGAACGCCAGGATCGCTCTCGCGTGTTTGGCGGCGATGAAGTTGGGATAGACGAACACGGCCTCGGCGCCCTCCGACTCCAGAGCCGACAGCACGGCGGCGAACGCAGCCTCGCTGTGCGCCTTGGCTATGTCGTGAATCAGCAACGTCAGCCCGAGCATGCGGGCGGCCTCCCGCTGTCCTTCGAGAGAAGGGTTTTCATGGAGGGCGGCGGAATCCCACAGCACGGCAACGCGAGAGATGCGGGGTGCTGCGTCCTTCAACAGTTCGAGGCTTTTCCCGGCGAACTCCGGCCCCGGATTGTGGGCGACTCCGGTAACGTTGCCACCTGGATGGGCGAGGCTCGGGACCAATCCCAGCTCCAGCGGCTCGCCGACTCCCGCCATGACGATCGGGATTGTCGCTGTCGCTTTCTTGGCGACCATGACCGTCGCGGTTCCGATCGTCACGATAATGTCAACGCCGCGGCTCACAAGATCCTGAGCCTGGCCCGGGAGGCGCTCCCAGTAGGTATCCGCGAAACGGCTTTCGATCACGACATCGCGACCCTCGACATAGCCTAATTCCCCAAGGCGCTGTTTGAATGCGGTGAGGGCCCGTGACGGCGCCGCGGTCGGGGTTGGGCTCGGATCCAGCCAGCCGATCCGCACAACTTTCACTCGCTGCTGCGCCTCGCCACGCGCGCCCGACGCGGCGAAGAGGCCACCGGCGAGAGTGCCGATAAACGCTCGACGGTCCATCGCAACGACCCCCTTTTCGCTGGGACCCCGGCCCGCGCGTTTGAGTCGCGCTCGCGGCGCGGGGACGCGACAGGCAGTTTCCTCCAGCCGGAGAGTTTGCGAAAGGGGAGATCCGGTCAGGCGCGCGTCACGCGAGTACCGATCAGCGGAAATTCATCGTCCCGGGCAGCCACAACGCGATCAAGGGAAAGACCATCACGAGCGCCAGGCCGAAGATCAGCAGGAGCACGTACGGTCCGACGCCGGCGATGATCTCGCCGAGCGGCGCGCGGGTGATCGCCTTCAGCGCGAACAGGTTCATGCCGACCGGCGGCGTGATGAGCGCGAGCTCGAGGTTGATCGTCAGCAGAATGCCGTACCAGACCGGATGGATCTTCAGCGCGGTCAGCACCGGCAGCACGACCGGTGTGGTGATCAGGATGATCGAGATCGTCTCGAGGAACATGCCGAGCACGAAGATCAGTGCCATCACCGCGCACAGGAAGCCGATCTGCGACACGCCATAGGTCAGCACGAGGTCGACCATCTGATTCGGTATGCGCAGCTTCGTGAGCACGTTGCCGAGAATCGCCGCGGCGGCGAGGATCATGAACAGCATCGCGGTGTTGCGCGCGGCATCCTGCGCGGACAGCCACAGGTCCCGGAACGAGAAGTTGCGGTAGACGAGCATCGCGATCAACAGTGCGCCGAGTGCGCCGATCGCAGCGGCTTCGGTCGCCGTGAACACGCCGAAGTACATGCCGCCGAGCACGAGCACCGGCAGCAGCAGCGCCCAGAACGAGCGGCGCAGCGCCGCGACGATTTCCGGCCACGACGCGCGCGGCTCGCGGGTCATCGCCTTCGACCCGAAGCGCGCGGCGCTCATGCAGTAGATCGCGAAGATCGCCGCGAGCATGAGTCCCGGCACGACGCCGGCCATGAACAGCGCCCCGATCGACGTGTCGGACACGACGCCGTAGAGCACCATCGGCCCCGACGGCGGAATGAGAATGCCGAGCGTGCCGCCGGCGGCGACGACGCCGTACGCGACGCGCGGCGGATAGCCGTAGCGCACCATCAGCGGGATCGCGGCGGCGCCGATCGTCAGCGCGGTGGCCACACTCGACCCGGAGATCGCGGCGAACACCGTGCACGCGGCGACCGTCGCGACGCCAAGCCCGCCGGGCAGGTGACGGACGAGCGTGTGCGCGGCGCCGAAGAGGTCGTCGACGACCTTGCCGCGGATCATGAACTGCGCCATCAGCGTGAAGAGCGGAATCGCCACCAAAAGGTACGTGTCGAGCTCGCCGAACACGAGATCGCCCAAGCCCCCGAGATGGCCCTCGAACGCGTAGAGAATCGCCGTGCCGAAGAGCGTGAGCCCGGCGAACACCGGCACGCCGGTCAGCAGCACGACGACGAGCCCGGCGAGAATCAGCGCGAACAGCATCGCCTATCGGTGCCCCCACGCTTGCGGCTTTGCCGCTGCGCTGCCCCCCGAGGGGGCGCTATTCGCGCCTTGGGACGGCCCTGCGGCACTCACTCGATGCCTTGCACCGGCGTGACGCGCTCGGGCGGCGCTGCCTTGCCGCGCCAGGCGCCGACGAACGCCACCAACGCCGCGAGAAGCAGCAGCAATGCGCCGATCGGGACCAGCGATTGCGGGATCCACAGCGGCAGCGCGAGATCGCCGTTCGAGCGCAGGCCGACCATGTTCGAGAAGCGCACCATGCCGACACCCTCGATGATCAGCAGCACGGCGGTCGCGGCGACGGCGGCCAGCCCGAACAGGAACGCGACGCGCTTGCCGCGCGGTGCGAGCTTTTCGGTGACGATGTCGACCGAAATGTGCTCGCCGCCGAACAGCGCATCCGCGGTGGCGAGCATGACGCTCGCGACGAGCAGGTAGCCGACGAGCTCGTCGGTCCATGCGACCGGCGCGTTGAACACGTAGCGCCGCACGACCGCGTAGACGATCGTCGCGAGCGATGCGAGCAACGCCGCGGCCGACAGCCCGAGGCCGATGCGCGCGAGACGCCGGATCAGGCGCTCGATCGCGTCCATCGCGCGACCGCGCACCGACCTGTCAGAGGCCCTTGATGAGATCGAGGATCTTCTGGCCGTCCTGCGGCGCCGATTTCAGAAACGCGTCGATCACCGGCTTTTGCATCGCCGCGCGCCACGTCGCTTCTTCCTCGGGCGTTTGCACGTGAATCGTCATGCCCTTGGCTTTCAATTGCACGAGCGCGTCCGCCGCGGTCGCTTCGGTCACCGCGAAGGCCTCCTGCTCGGTCTTCGCGGCCGCGGCCTCGATCGCCTGGCGCTGCTCGGGAGCAAGCTTCGCCCACCATTGCGGGTTCACGTACAGGTGAAAGAAGATCGTGAAGTAGGGCGCGACGGTGCCGAACTTCTGGATTTCGTAGTACTTGCGGCTATAGGCGGCGGAAAGATCGGTCAGTCCCGCGTCGAGCACGCCGGACTGCAGCGCCTGGTACACCTCGGACCCGGGCATCGCGGAAGGTACGGCGCCGACCGCGGTCAGTGCGTGATCGGTGAGCGAGTTGAGGCCGCGGATCTTCACGCCCTTGAAATCGTCGAGCGTGATGATCGGCTTCTTGCTCGAAGTGAAGATCGATTCGCGCGTGATGTAGAACCAGCCGACGCTGTGGACGCCGTGCTGCTCGAGCTTCTGATCGAGCAGGCGCCGTGCGTCCGACGTGACGAAGCGCTTGATCTTCGCGACGTCGGTCATGTAGTACGGAACGAGCGTCGCGCTCATCTCGGGAATCGTCGTTCCCCACTGGAAGTTGACGCTGACCGCCGCCTCGAGGTTGCCGCGCGCGACCTGCGGAAAATTCTCGCCGGCCTTCGCGAGCTGCTCGGAGCCGAAAAGCTGCACGTCGACCGATCCCTTGGTGCGCGCTTTGACGTCGGCGGCGAAGTCCTGCAGCAGCTTCGACAGATGATGCGCGGGCGGCACCTGGTGCGAGATGCGCATGACGACCGGTCTGGGCCAGCGCCGTCGACGCGATGCACAGCAGGCCAGCGGTGAGCCAGGCGCGAAACGAGCGAGACATGCGAGCTCCTCGGAGTAAGGATGGATGGACGTTCACGGCTTGCGATGGCGTTCGACGAGCGCTTCGGCGTCGCGCATCCACTCGCTCTCGCGACGCCGTTGCAACGGCAGGCCGACGAGCTCGTTGAATTCCCCGAAGGCGACCAGCCGCGGCAGGAATTCGGCGGTCGATCCGGTCCGCTTGATCGTCGCGAAGAGATCGCGCAGCGCGTAGGCGACCGCGTAGGTCGCGGCGACGGGAAATACGACGACCGCATAGCCGATCGCCTGCAGCTCATCCGCGGACAGCAACGGCGAAAGGCCGGTTTCGATGTTGTTCGCAAGGCATGGACCAGGGATTTCGGCGCAGATGCGGCGCATCTCACCGACATCGGTCGGCGCTTCGACGAAGAGCAGGTCGGCGCCCGCCTCGCGTGCGAGTTGCGCGCGCTCGATCGCGTCGTCGATGCCGTGGACGGCCAGCGCATCGGTGCGCGCCATGATGATCAAATCCGGCATCGACGCGCGCGTCGAGCGCCGCCTTGATCTTCGCGAGCCAGTCGGCGCGCGAAACGACCGCCTTGCCGGCCATGTGGCCGCAGCGTTTGGGAAAGACCTGGTCCTCGATGAAGAGTCCGGCCACGCCGGCCTTTTCGTACAGTTTGACGGCGCGAACGACGTTGGTCACGTTGCCGAAGCCGGTGTCGGCGTCGGCGAGGAGCGGCAACGGCGTCGCATCGCAAAGGCGCGAATACATTTCGGACAATTCGGTGAGCGACAACTGCGACGAATCGGGCCGGCCGAGCAGCGTCGCCGTGGCGCCGTAGCCGCCGGCGGTGATCGCGGAAAAGCCGGCCGCTTCGGCGAGCCGCGCGCCGAGCGCGTCGTGCACCCCGGGCATGACGAGAATTTCGGGTGCTGCGATGAGCGCTTTGAGTCGCGATGTACGGCGCACGTGTGACCTTCCGGAAGCGCCGCGCGTGGAGGCGGTGCGGGCGTCATTTTAACCGGGCGTCCCGGGGCGTGCCTCGCAGGGAAATGCTCAGGTCATCACGATGCCGCCGTCGACGTTGAACGCGGCGCCGGTGGTGAAGTCGCAATCGTCGGAGGCGATGAAGAGCGCCATGCGCGCCACCTGTTCCGGCGTGCCGAGCCGGCCGAGCGGCGAGCGCGCGTTGACCCGCGCCATGATCGCGTCGAGCCCGACGCCCTGCGACGTCGTGCGCCGTCGCGCCAGCCTTGCTTGCCCAGCGCGGTGGGGATCGGGCCCGGGACAGATCGCGTTGACGAGAATGTCGTGCTGCGCGACCTCGAGCGCGAGCGAGCGCGTGAAGCCGATCACGCCGAACTTCGCGGCGCTGTACGCGCTCGCGGTCGGCTCGCCGACCTTGCCGGCGATCGACGCGATGTTGATGATCCGGCCGCGGCGCGCCGTCGATCATCGCCGGCAGCACCGCCTTGCTGCAGAGGAACGTCGCCTTCAGGTTGACGTCGACGCACGGCGTCCCACAGTCTCCTCGCGTCATGTCCTTCACGTAGGCCTTGCGGATGATCCCGGCGTTGTTGACCAGGATGTCGATGCGGCCGAAGCGCTGCGAGCGTGGCGTCGACGGCGTCGCGCACGTCGGCCTCGCGCGTCACGTCGAGCGCGCATCGGCCACCGCGCGCGTCGCCGAGCGCGTCCGACGCGCGTTGCGCGCGCCTGCGCGTCGAGGTCGGCGACGACGACGCGCGCACCTTCGTCGCACGAACGCGCGCGCGATCGCCGCGCCGATGCCGCGCGCCGCCGCCGGTGACGATCGCGACGCGGCCGTCGAGGCGTCTGCCCATGCTCAGGCGATCTCGTGCAGCTTGCGGGTAGTCGATGTTCGAGCAGCTAGTCGCGCCGGCTCGTCCTCCTCGATCGGCACGAAGCGCCGCGCGTTGCCGCCGAAGCGGTTGTCGGTCTTGCGGCACCGAGATCGTCGAGATCTCGCCGCCGACCAGCACGCCGCCGCCTTCCTTCGCCCAGAAGCGGTGGTAGAGGCGCGGCGTGATCGTGAGGCTCGCGCCGTGCGGAATCTCGAACACCTGGCCGGCGGTGAACGGCTTGCGCGACGCCGTCGCAGATACACGACGCCCGGCGATGCCTCGTCCATCGTCTCGTCGTCGTGCGACGTTGTAGAGCTGGATCATCAGCGTGCCGCCGGCGTAGCTGATGATGTCCTCGGTCTTGTTCCAGTGGAAGTGGATACGGCAGCCGCTGGCCCGGCTTGCAGCACGAAGATCTTCTCGCCGTACGGCGTGCCTTCGTCCGGCCGCTCCGGCGTGCCGTTGCGCACGTCGAACATCGTGATGCCGATGTCGCTCGAAGTCGCCCTGGCCGAAGTCGGTGACACGCCCAGCCGAGCGCGTTGCGCGTGACGCGGCGCGTACTCGGGACCCGCGCGGCGCCAGTCGTCGGGCGTCCAGTACGCGTACTCGGGCAGCCGGATGCCGTGCTCGCGCAGCGCTGCTGCGCGAGGTCGATGGCGGCGTTGATCTGCGATCGTTTCATGGTGATTCTCCGTGGATCGCATTGCGAGTGGTGTGCGGCGAGCGTGCGCGGGCGCGACGAGCCGCGGATTGGCGCGCAGCGCGTTGCCGCGCGAAGATGGCGTGCGATCGTCGGCGGCGACAGTGCCGCGCGGCGCACGAAGCGCTCGACCGCGCGCACCCAGTCGCCGTAGCGTCGCGAAGCGCAGCAGCATCGGCCAGTCGCTGGCGAACAGCAGCCGCTGCGGGCCGAAGATGTCGAACGCGTCGTCGAGCACGCGAGCGCGCGTCGGCGTCGCGCCAGCGCTCGCCGAACAGGAACGGCAAGCCGGAGAGCTGCACGTACGTCGTGCGGCCGCGCGCGCGAAGCGCCGCATCGCGGCGCGCCATGCGTCGCGGTCGACGTCGGGAAACGGCATGCCGAGATGATTGAGCGTGATCGGGCCCGGCGGGCAGCTGCGTCGAGCACGTCGCGCCACGTACGCGTAGTGGCGCTGCTCGGCGAGCATCGTCACGGCGAGGCCGGCGCGCAGCGCGCGCCGAGGTTGCGCATACGACGCGCGGCCGCGCGACGAAAGCCGGCATCGGCGATGCGCCGCAGCTGCGCGCGGATGCCGACGACCTTGGGCCGCGCGAGCGAGCGCGTCGAAGTCGCACGTCTCGGCCGTCGAGATCGACCCAGCCGGTGATGCCGCGCACACGCGGCTCGTCGTCGCGGCGAGAGTCGAGCAGCCAGTCCGTCTCCTCGATCTGCGGCGCCGTCTGCACGAGGATGACGCGCGTCGATGCGCGCTGGCGATCGAGCGTCGGGCGCGACGTCGCGCGGGCAGGAAGTCGCGCCGATACGCCGCGTTGTCGGCGATCGGGCCGGTTGTCGAAACCGCACGCCGGCTTGCCAGAAGTGCAGGTGGGCGTCGATGCGCATCGGCGATCAGCGCGCTGCAGGATGCGTCGAGCGCAGCGCTCGGCGCGGGCTGCCGCGCGGAATGATCGCCTGCGCGCTCGAGATCGGTCCACAGCGCATCGGGAATCGGCTGCGCGACCGCGGCGAGGTTGGCGTCGAGCTCCGCCGACGGTGCGCGGGCCGATCAGCACGGTCGTCGACGGCCGGGATGCGCCAGCACGAACTGCAGCGCGGCGGCCGCGAGCGGGACGCCATGGCGCGCGCAGATCGGCGGCGATGCGCGCGGTGCGCGCGACGATTTCGCGCGGCCGCGGGCTGGTAGCCGAACGTCGGCGCCGGCTGCGGCCAGCGCGGCGAGCACGCCGGAGTTGAAGACGCCGCCGGCGACGACCGCGAATGCCGCGCGCGCGCGCGACGTCGAGCAACGCGCGCCCGATTGGTCGAGCAGCGTGTAGCAGCCGGCGAGCAGGAACGCGTCGAACGCGCGCGCGGTCGAGCAGGTGCTCGCACCGGCGCGGCGAGGTTCGAGCCGATGCCGATGCGCGCCGACGACGCCTTCGTCGCGCAGCCGCGCGAGCTCGGCGTGCGCCTCGAGGCACGCGTCGAGATGATCCTCGACGTCGTGCAGGTGCACGACGTCGAGGCGATCGACGCGCAGGCGCGCGAGGCTCGCTGCGACCGATGCGCGCGTCGCCGCGGCGCTGTAGTCCCAGCGGTCGAACTCGCGCCGGCGCGTGGCGCCGGGCGGCATCGCGGTCTGCGCGATACGGACGCGTGACGCCGGTCTTCGTGCACAGCACGTAGTCGTCGCGCGGCAGGCCGCGCGAGCGCGCGGCCGAGGCGCTCTTCGGCGAGGCCGCCGCCGTACAGCGGCGCGACGTCGAAGAAGCGGATGCCGCGCTCGATCGCGGCGGCGATCACGCGCTTCCGCGTCGCGATCGTCGAGCGCCGGCGGCGGCGTGCCGAGCGACGGCGCAGCCCAGCCCGAGGCGCGGCCAGCGTGCGGCGCGATGCATGCATCAACCGGCGACCGGATCGAGACGGTTGTGCTCGGGCAGCAGCGTGCCAGCGGAATTCGTCGGGCGGGCGCACGTTGCGCGCCCAGCGCGTCGATGACGTCCTTGTCGAGGCGCCGCGCGCGGATGCGCGCGGCGATCGCGTCGGGATCCCAGCCGTCGAGCACGCGCGCGAGCAGGCGCTCGCGGACGTGCCGCGTGCGCGGGATCGCCGGCGAGATCGTGGCGCTCGTGCGGATCGGCTGCGAGGTCGAAGAGCTGCGGCGCGTCGCCGTGGTGGTAGATCAGCTTCCAGTGGCCGCTGCGGACCATCCGCTGCTGCGTCGCGCGGCCGCCGGTCCATGCGGGCACGCGTGTCGGTGCAATGCTCGCACGAAGGTTTCGTCGGTCCACGGCGCTGCGCGCATCGCGCGCGACGCGGCAGCAGGCTGCGGCCGCTGGCCGTGCGGCAGCGCGGGCCGCCGAGCGCGTCGACCATCGTCGCGGCGACGTCGAGCAGGTCGCCGACCTGCGGCGCGCCGCTCGCCGGCCGGCAGTCGTCCCGGCCAGCGCATGAGCAGCGGCACCTTCACCGAATCCTCGTACAGCGTGTGCTTCCACCACAGGCCGCGCTCGCCGAGCTGGTCGCCGTGGTCGGTCGTGTAGACGACGAGCGTGTCGTCGGCGAGGCCTTGCGTCGTGCGAGCAGTCGCAGCACGTCGCCGATCAGCGCGTCGAGGCGATGCACGAGCGCGTAGTACGCGGTGCGCGCGCGCAGCGCGGCGGCGCGTCGACATCGGCGATGTCGCGGTTCTCGCGCCACCACGCTTCCCACGGATGCGCGCGTCGCGGCGGCGCGCCGTAGCGTCGGCGGCGGCACGCGGCCCGGCGAAGCGCTCGTAGTCCTCGCGCCACGCGACGTACGGCGGATGCGGCAGCAGGAAGCCGACGGTCAGGCAGAACGGCTCGTCGCGGCCGCGCGCGGCGCGCCGCGCGACGCTGCGCAGATGCGCGCACGCGGCCGCGGCCGTCTCGATGTCCTTGACCTGGTACGCCGACTGGCCGATGCCGGAGCGCTCGAGGCTCTCGCGCCACGGATCGTTCGCCTTGTCGAGCACGCCGAGATCGTGGCGCGGCACGCCGCCCCAGTTCGGGACTGTGGTCGCCGACCATGCGCTCGGCGTAGCCGTGCAGCTGGTCGGGGCCCATCGAATGCAGGCGGCCGGCGAGCACCGGGCCGATAGCCGGCCGCGCCGACCGCGTGCAGCCACGTCGCGGCGTCGGAGCGCAGGTAGTCGTCGTTGGTCCAGCATTCCTGCTCGTACGGATGGCGCGCCGGTGAGCATCGACATCCGGCTCGGCACGCACAGCGGCGACGGGCAGTACGCGTTGTCGAACGCGACGCCCTCGCGCGCGAGCCGGTCGAGATTCGGCGTCAGGTCGCGACAGCGATCGCCGTAGCAGCCGGCGATGCGCTGCGTGTGCTGGTCCGAGAACAGGAACAGCAGGTTGGGGCGCGTCGTGCGCATCGGTCGCGGCGACGGCTCGCGGCGTGCGGCGTGCGTCACGGCAGGCGCTTGCGCGGCCGGAATTTCCTTCAGGTCCGCGAACGCCGACGGATCGGCCTTCATCGCCGCGGCGACGAAGCGGTTGTCGACCGCCGGCGCGGGATCGAATGCCTGCGGGATGCGCTTGTCGCGCACGAGCAGCGGAATGCTGTACTGCGCGGAAGCCGTCGATCGTGTTCTTCGACAGCCGCACGTCGAGCGGCAGGTTCTTGAGCGCGAGCGTCAGCGTCTCCGCGTCCATGCCGGGAATCCAGCGCGTCGAGATCTTCGCCGCCTCGTCGCGATTCGCGCGCGTCCACGCCTGCGCCTGCGCGTAGCCGAGGATGAACGGCTCGAGCGCCTTCGGCTTGTCGGCGATCGCCGTCTTCGTCGTCACGACGGTGCCGGCGTCGTAGCAGCTCTTGCAGCCGCCGTAGATCACCTTGTACGAGCCCGGCACCTTGGTGAGCGCGGCGCTCGGCCACGGCTCCCACGACGCGATGACGTCGGCGTCCTTGTTCGCGAGCGCGGTCGCCATGTTCGACGGCGCGGTGTTGACCAGCGTGACGTCGTCCGGCGTGAGGCCGACCTGCTTCAGCAGGCCCGACGATGTACGGCTCGCCGCCGGCGCCGCGCGTGACGCCGATCTTCTTGCCCTTGAGCTTCGCGAGATCGCCCGCCGGCACGCCGGCGTCCTTCGCGCGCGATCACCGACAGCACCTCGCTCTGCGGATTCTTGAGCGCGTTGTTCCACGTATGGCCGATCAGCACGACCGGCACGCCGCGCGCGACCGCGGTGAGGAACGGGTACGTGCCGAAGAGGCCGACATCGACCGTGCCGCTCGCGAGCGCGTTGGCGATCTCGACGCCGCTCGGCATCACGTCGACCTTGACGTCGAGCCCGAGCTTCGAGAACGTGCCGTGCTCCATCGCGGAGAAGAACGGCGCGTTCTCCGCGGCCGACGTGACCGCCACGCGCAGCTGCTGCGCGGATGCGACGCCGAGCCGACAGCGATGCCGGCGAGCGCGGCGACAGCAGCGGCGCGCAGCGACGCGGGAATGCTGCGCATGCCGTCATGGCCTCCTTCGTATGCGTGGTCTCGTGGGTTACGAGTAATATCTCAGCGGCATCCTAGCAGTGCTATCGATCGGCTTGGCAAGTGCCGCGCGCATGCGCGGTCCCGATCGCACATGGACGTTCGCATGAGGAAGACCGAAGCCGAAGTCGCTGATGCGCGAGGTCGCCTACGAGCGCTTCAAGGCGCGAGCTCTTCAAGCGCAACCTCGTGCCCGGGCCAGTTCGTGTCGCAGGGCGAGCTGTGCGAGCTGCTCGACGTGCCGCTCGGCCCCACGCGCGAGGCGCTGAAGCGCCTCGAGGCCGAGAGCCTCGTGCGGCTGATTCCGCAGCGCGGCATCCAGATCGCCGACATCGGCGTCACGCTGATCCACGAGGCGTTCGAGTTCCGCACCGTGCTCGAGCTCGCGGCGTGCGCCGCTTCGTCGACACGCGCCGACGACGCGACGCTCGCACGCGCTCGAGCGCGACACGCACCGCGGTGCTGCGACGCCTGCGATGGCGGGGACAACGAGCCGATCCGCGGCTGCTCGACGCCGCGCTGCAGGTCGACTGGGGCATGCACAACCTGATCGTCGAATCGGTCGGCAACCGGATCATGATGACGGCGCACCAGCAGAACTTCGACAAGATCAAGATGATCCGCCTGCACGGGCGCTCGCCGCGCTACCTGCCGCTCGCGATGGAGGAGCACCTTGCGCGTGATCGCCGCGCTGAAGGAGCGCGACCCGGACGACGCGGCGGCCGCGCTCGCAGCACCACCTGCGCTGCGCCGAGCGGCGCGCGCTCGGGCTGTGAGCGGCGTACGACGCGCATCGCGGCAGCGATGGCCAGCGGCATCGGCGGTCAAGATCGCCGTCGCCGATCTCACGCTCGACTACGTCGAACCCGGAGACCGGCGTCGCGCCACCGCGCCGTCGAGCGTCTCGACCTCGACGTCGCGGCCGACGAGTTCCTGTGCGTGCGTCGGACCGAGCGGCTGCGGCAAGTCGACGCTGCTCGTCGGCGATCGCCGGCTTCCTGCGCGCCGACCGCAGGGCAGCATCCCGATGGACGGCCGGCCGATCACCGGGCCCGGGCGCCGAGCGCGGCGTCGTGTTCCAGGAATACGCGCTGCTGCCGTGGATGAACGTGCTCGACAACGCGGCGCTGGGCCTGAAGCTGCGCGGCATGCCGCAAGGCAGAGCGCTACGCGGAAGCGCGGCGCTTCCTGGCGATCGCCAACCTGCACGGCGTCGAGCACAAGTATCCGCACGAGCTGTCCGGCGGCATGAAGCAGCGCGTCGCCGTCGCGCGCACGCTCGCCAACGCGCCGGAAGTGATGCTGATGGACGAGCCGTTCGCGGCGGTCGATGCGCAGACGCGCATGGTGCTGCAGGAGGAGCTCGTGCGCATCGTCGCGCGCGTCGCAGCTGACCGTGCTCTTCATCACGCACAGCGTCGAGGAGGCGATCTTCCTGGGCGATCGCGTCGCGGTGATGACGCCGGGCCCGGGCCGCATCCGCACGATCGTCGACGTGCCGTTCGCCCGGGCGCAGCGCACCTGGGCGGCGCTCAACGCCGATCCGCGCGTTCGCGCGCGCTGCGCGATCGGCTGCTCGAGCTCGTGCGCGGCGCCGCCGCAGCAGCCGCGACGCGCGGTAGGCGCACGCCTGATGCTGCGCCTGCCCGCCATCGCGACCGCGCTGCTCGTCGCGCGGTGCTCGTCGCTGTACTGGCTGCATCGGGCAGCATCGGCGCGCAGCGCAAGCTCGCCGCGCTCGATGCCGCCGCCGGATGCGCGCGGCGACTATCGCGATCACGCTCGCGTTTCGCGCCGGAGCGCTTCCACCAGCTGCGGCTGCAGGACGCAGGGCCGCCTGGTCGAGGTGCGCGGCAACGACGGTGTACATGATGGACGTCGACGCCCGCCGCGCTGCGCGACGATCGCGCGCGAGTACTGGGTGGTCGTCGATCGCGCGCTGGAGCGGGCCGTGAGCGCGGCGCACTGCGCGTCGCGACGCCGTGCGCGCCGCGCGCCATGTGCGTGCGCGCCGGCGCGGCCGCGCGCTCAAGGGCTGCGCCGGCGTGCTGCTGCTGCTCGCCGCGTGGCAGGTGTCGGTGCCGCTGGTCGGGCATGACGCCGTATTTCTATCCGGCGCCGACCGACGTGGTCGCGGCGTTCGTCGACCTGATGCGCAAGGGCATCCTGCCGGTCTACCTCGCCGACAGCATGGCGCGCTATCTGCACGGGCCTGTCGGTCGGCGCGCTGCTCGGCATCGCGCTCGGCGTGCTGATCGGCCTGAATCGCGCGCGCGTCGCTCGCGCTGTCGCCGCTGCTCAAGTTCCTGTTCGCGATCGTCGAGGTCGCGTGGATCCCGATCTTCGTCGTGTGGTTCGGCTACGGCATCAAGACGATCGTGCTCGCGCTCGATCTACGTCGTGTTCTTCCCGGTCCTCTACAACACGCTGCTCGGCGTGCGCACCGCGCCGCAGATCCTCGTCAACGCGGTGCGCTCGCTCGGCGCCAGCGCGCTGGCAGGTGCTGCGGCTCGTGATCCTGCCGAGCGCGCTGCCGGGCATCATCACCGGCTTGCGCGTCGGCGCGGGCTTCGCGTTCCGCGGCCTCGTGTTCGCCGAGATCGTCGCGGCGAAGACCGGCATCGGCTACCTGATCTTCGAAGGCACGCAGTCGCAGCAGACCGCGCGCACGATCGTCGGCATGATCGTGATGGGCCTCCTGTGGCTCGCGATCGACCAGTTCTACCTGCGGCCGATCGAGCGCGCGACGATCCAGCGCTGGGGCCTGACGGTGGACGCGGAGCAGCGCACGATGAGCGCGCGCACGCCGACGCGTCGAGCCGCGCTCGAGCGCTGCGCTCGGCGCGCTGCCGTTCCTGGCTGATCGTCGTCGCGTGGTGCGCTGCTGCCGCATGCTGGTCGACTACCCGGCGTACATGCTGCCGTCGATCGGCACGGTGCTCGACTATCGCGCGCGAGTCGATCGCTCGACGGCTCGCTGCTGCGCAACGTGCTCGCGAGCCTCGCGCGGCTCGCCGCTCGGCTTCGTGATCGGCATGGCGCTCGCGATGCCGCTCGGGCTCGCGATCGCGCTCAACCGCCACGTCGCCGACATGTTCCGCCCGGTGCTGTCGTTCCTGCAGGCGATCGCCGGCATCGCGTGGGTGCCGCTGACGATCATCTGGTTCGGCATCGGCAACGGCTCGGTGATCTTCGTCATCGCCAACACGATCTTCTTCGCGTCGCTGTACAACACGGTGATCGGCGTGCAGTCGATCCCGCTCGCGCTGCATCGCGCGGTGCGCAGCCACGGCGGGCGCGGCGCTGTCGCTGCTCACCAACCTGATCCTGCCCGGCGCGCTCGTGCAGATCCTGCTCGGCGTGCGCACGTCGATGGCGTACGGCTGGCGCGCGCTCGTCGCGTCCGAGATGATCGCCGGCAGCAACGGCCTCGGCTACATGACGATGGAGGCGGTGCAGTGGCAGCGCACCGAGGTGATCATCCTCGGCATGATCGTCATCGGCCTGCTGTGGGTCGCTGATGGATCGCACGGTCTTCACGACGATCGAGCGGCGCACCGTCGGCCGCTGGGGCCTGCTGCAACGCTAGCCGGATGCAGTGGCCGGCATTCGCAGTGTGAATGGCGGCGTCCGTTAGAATCGCATCGTTGCTTCCGCAGTGAGTGGCGATGGCCGAATTGCTCGACGCGATCGAAATCGAAACCGCGACCGCAACCCGACGCGGCGGTCATCTGGATGCACGGCCTCGGCGACGACGGCAGCGGCTGGTCGCAGGTCGTGCCGTCGCTCGGATTGCCGAAGGAACTGCCGGTCCGCTTCATCTTTCCGCATGCGCCGGTAATGGCCGTGACGATCAACAACGGCATGCGGATGCGCGCGTGGTACGACATCCGGCAGGCAAATCTGAACGAGCGGGCCGATCTCGATGGCGTGCGGCGCTCGCAGGCGCATGTCGATGCGTTGCTGGCGCGCGAGGCTTCGCGCGGCATCGCGCCGCGCCGCACGCTGCTCGCGGGCTTCTCGCAGGGTGGTGCGATCGCGCTCTATGCCGGCCTGCGCTTCGACGCGCGACTCGCCGGCATCATTGCGTTGTCGGCGTACCTGATCGGCGCTGATCAGGTCGACGCGCAGGCGAGCAGCGCCAATCGCGACGTGCCGATTTTCATGGCGCACGGAACGCAGGATCAGGTGATCGCGCTCGCGTGGGCGGAACACTCGCGCGACGTGCTCGAGGCGGGCGGGTGGCCGCTCGAATGGCGCGCATATCCGATGGACCATGCGGCGGTGGTCGAGGAGCTGGCCGCCGCCGGCGCGTTCATCAAACGCGTCCTATCGGGCTAGAAACACTGTATAAACAATATGACTATTGCAGATTATTGATGTAGTTTAGAGCATCGGCTCGAGCGACGTTCGCGCCCGAACGCTATTTCTTCGGCTCGAACTTGAGCGACGCGGAGTTCATGCAGTAGCGCAATCCCGTGGGCGCCGGTCCATCCGAAAACACGTGTCCGAGATGCGCATCGCAGGCCGCGCACACGACCTCGGTGCGCTGCATGTTGTACGCGTTGTCCTGATGTTCCTGCACGTTGTCGGGTGCGACCGGCGCGAAGAACGAAGGCCAGCCGCAACCGGCGTCGAACTTGGTGTCCGATTCGAACAGCGGCGTGCCGCAGCACACGCAGCGGTACGTGCCCGGCGCGTCGTTGTCCCAATATTCGCCGGTGAAGGGAGCCTCGGTGCCCTTTTGTCGTGCGACGCGGTACTGCTCGGGCGTCAATTCCGCTTGCCAGTCGGCATCCGTTTTATGCGTGGTGTCGTTCATGATCGGACCGTGTCGGTGAAAGATTCGCTTCGGCGCGGTCAGCGGACCGCATGCGCTATAGTGGGTGCTTCTCCTCGCATCCTTACAGTTTCTTCCGCTTTGGATACCGCACCCGCCGAGTCGTTCCGCCGGGATGCCCGCGTCATCGGCGTCGTCAGCCTCGCGCACGGCGTTTCGCATTTCCTGCAACTTGCGCTGCCGCCGCTGTTTCCGCTGCTGCGCGCGCAGTTCGACGTCTCGTGGACGCTGCTCGGGTTCGTCGCCGGCGTATTTTACGTCGCGAGCGGCCTCGTTCAGTTCACGGCGGATTCGTCGTCGACCGCCTCGGCGCGCGCCCCGTGCTGCTCGCAGGACTCGGCCTGCTCGCCTGCGGCACGCTCGCTGCTTCGCTCGCGCCGAATCCCTGGTGGCTCTTTCCGTGCGCCGCGATCATGGGCGCGGGCAACGGCGTCTTCCATCCGTCCGATTTCGCGGTCCTGAACGCGAACGTCACGGCGCGCCGGCTCGGCCACGCGTATTCGACGCACGGAGTCGGCGGCAATCTCGGGTACGCGCTCGCGCCGGTCGTGAGCTTCGGATTGGGCGCGGCGTTCGGCTGGCGGTGTCGCTGCTCGTGCATGGGCAGCGTCGGGCTCGTCGTGCTCGGAATGCTCGCGCATCAGCGGCGCATCCTGACCTCGCAGCGTGCGCCGGACGCGCATCTGCACACGCTGTCGGGCAGCGTTGCGCTGTTCGTGCAGCCGGCGATCCTGCTGTGCTTTTTCTACTTCATCTTCCAGACGACGGCGTCGATCGGTCTGCAGACGTTCCTGCCGCCGGCGCTGAACACGGGTTTCGGCGTGCCGCTCGTGATCGCGACGTCGGCGGTCACCGCGTACCTGCTCGGCGGCACGGCGGGCATCGTGATCGGCGGCTTTCTCGCCGTGCGCACGACGCGGCACGACCGCGTTGCGGCGACCGGCCTGCTGATCGGCGCGACGCTGCTGGCGCTCGTCGCCGGCAACGCGGTGTCGCTGCACTTCATCGTGCCGATGTTCGTCGTCATCGGACTCTTCATCGGCGCGACCGGGCCCTCGCGTGATCTGATCGTGCGCAACGCGACGCCGAAAGGCGCGGCGGGTCGCGTCTACGGCTTCGTCTATTCGGGCCTCGACATCGGCTCGATGCTCGGGCCGGTGTGGTTCGGCATGATGCTCGACCACGGGCTCGCGCGCGAAGTGTTCTTCGTCATCGCTGCGCTGTTCGTCATCGCGATCGCCACCGTCGTGCAGGTGCGGCGCGCGGGTACGCCGCAGCCGGCGTAACCTTTCCGAAGGAGGTCCGATGGATCTTGGAATCGCGGGCCGCCGCGCGCTCGTGTGCGCAGCGAGCAAGGGCCTGGGACGCGGATGCGCCGAAGCGCTCGCGCGTGAAGGCGTCGACGTCACGATCTGCGCGCGCACCGAGCAGGACGTCGCGCGCGCGGCCGAGGAGATCGGCAAGCTCGCCGGACGGCCGGTCGCGTGGGTCGCATGCGACATCACGACGTCCGACGGCCGCGCGAAGGCGCTCGCCGCGTGTGCGCAGCCCGATATCCTCGTCAACAACGCCGGCGGCCCGCCGCCGGGTGATTTTCGCGACTGGGATCGCGCCGCCTGGATCCGCGCGCTCGACGCGAACATGCTGACCCCGATCGAATTGATCAAGGCGACGATCGACACGATGATCGAACGAAAATTCGGCCGCATCGTCAACATCACGTCGAGCGCCGTCAAGGCGCCGATCGACATCCTCGGACTGTCGAACGGCGCGCGCTCGGGACTCACCGGCTTCGTCGCCGGCATCGCGCGCAAGGTCGTGCGCCACAACGTCACGATCAACAACCTTCTGCCCGGTCAGTTCGCGACCGACCGGTTGCGCACGACGCTCGAAGGTCGTGCGAAGGTCGCGGGCAAATCGTACGAGGACGCGCGCGACGCGGCGATGAACGCGACGCCATCCGGCCGCTTCGGCGATCCGCGCGAATTCGGCGCGATCTGCGCGTTCCTGTGCAGCGCTCATGCCGGCTATATCGCCGGGCAGAACATCCTCGCCGACGGCGGCGCGTATCCGGGAACGTTCTGATCGCTGATCCGATCCTGATACCTGCCGATGCTCGATCTCTACTACTGGACGACGCCGAACGGCCACAAGATCACGATGTATCTCGAGGAGACCGGGCTTGCCTACGCGCTGAAGCCGGTCAATATCTCGCGCGGCGATCAGTTCGCGCCGGAGTTCCTCGCGATCGCGCCGAACAACCGCATCCCGGCGATCGTCGATCACGCGCCGGCGATGGAGGGCGGCCCGCTGGCGCTGTTCGAATCGGGCGCGATCCTGCTCTACCTCGCGGACAAGACCGGACACCTGATCCCGGCCGATCCGCGCATGCGCTGGCAATGCATCCAGTGGCTCTTCTGGCAGATGGCGGGACTCGGGCCGATGGCGGGCCAGAACCACCATTTCGGCAGCTATGCCGAGCCGATTCCCTACGCGATCGACCGCTACGTCAACGAGACCGGCCGGCTGTATGCGGTGCTCGATCGACAACTGCGCGGGCGCGAATTCATCGTCGGCGACTATTCGATCGCCGACATTGCGTGCTATCCGTGGGTGCAGCCGGAACGTCAGCGCCAGAACATCGACGAGTTTCCGGATCTTGCGCGCTGGAAGGCGGCGATTGCCGCGCGGCCGGCCACGCAACGCGCCTACGCGATCGCGAAAACCGTCAACGTGAAGCCCGCGGTGAGCGACGAGGAATCACGAAAGATCCTCTTCGGGCAGGGGAAGCACACGGTGCGTTGATCGCGCGCTTCGTCGGGAGTCGAACGACGTGGTCGCCGTCGGGTGACGCCACGCCGGTGGCGCGCACCGCCGCGAAATCGTGCAAAGCGCGATCGAGCAGATGCGTCGGCACCACGTTCCCCAATGCGCCGAAGATCGATTCGATGCGGCCCGGATGCCGCTTCTCCCATTCGCGCAGCATCGCGCCGACCTGCTTGCGCTCCAGGTTCTCCTGCGATCCGCACAGCGTGCAGGGAATGAGCGGGAACGCGCGCGCCTGCGCGTAGCGCGCGAGGTCGCGCTCGCGCACGTACGCCAGCGGCCGGATCACGACGTGCCTGCCGTCGTCGGACACGAGCTTCGGCGGCATCGTCTTCAGCTTGCCGCCATGGAACAGGTTGAGGAAGAACGTCGCGAGAATGTCGTCGCGATGATGGCCGAGCGCGATCTTCGTCGCGCCGATCTCGCTCGCGACGCGATACAGCACGCCGCGGCGCAGCCGCGAGCACAGCGAGCACATCGTCGCGCCGTCCGGGATCAGCCGCTTGACGACGCTGTACGTATCCTGCTCGGCGATGCGGAAGGCGACGCCGCGGCCCTCGAGATAGCGCGGCAGCACGTCGGCCGGAAATCCCGGCTGCTTCTGGTCGAGATTGACGGCGACGATCTCGAACGGATGCGGCGAGCGCTTCTGCAACGACAGCAGGACGTCGAGCATCGCATAGCTGTCCTTGCCGCCCGACAGGCACGCCATCACCCGGTCGCCGGCGTCGATCATCGCGTAATCGGCGATCGCCTGGCCGACGAGCCGGCGCAGACGCTTGCGCAGCTTGCCTGCTTCGAATTCGGCCTTGCGGGGATCGCGCGCTACGGGAGTGGCGGCCGGCTTCGAAACAGGCGCTTCGGCGAGATCGGTCATCCGCCGATTTTACCGGCTCCCGCTTTTCGTCAGTCGCGCTTGAACGCGATGTCGACCATCGTCGTGCGTCCCGCGCTGCCGGGCTCGAACCGCCAATGCGCAAGCGCCTCGCGCACGGCGCGATCGAACGCGCGATGCGACGCCTCGACGATGTCGACGCTGCTGACGTTGCCTTGCGCGTCGACGGTCAATCGCGCCTTGACGTTGCCGGTTGCAAGACCAAGGGCGATCGCCTCGCGCGGAAAGTCCGGCGCGTCGCGCGCAATCGGAACGAGTCGCGGCGTCGGCGCGGCGCGCAGGAGGCCGGCCGCCGGTGCCGCGCTCGCGACGTGAATCGGCAGGCTGTCGGCCGAGCGTGGTTCGGCCGGCGTCGTCGATTGGCCGGTCGCCGCCGGAGCGCTCGAGTCCGGCCGCGGCGGGGGCCGTTGTAGCGGCGGGGTTTGGTGATGCCGGGGCGCCGGGCGGCGTTGCGCCAACGGTCGGCAGCGTCTTCGGAATGTCGGGCGTCTTCGCCGGCGCCGCATCCTGCACGACATGCGTCTCGGCGATAGTGGCTTCGCCGTGGTGGATTGCGATCGCGGCGGCTTTGTCGTCGTTGCCCGCGTGATCGGACGCCGGAACAGGTTGCGTCTGGTTGCCGGCAGGCTCCGCCGCAGGGGCCTTCGCCTCGGTGTTCCTGGAGGCTACCTTGGCCGCTTGCGCCTCCTTCGGTGCACGTGGCCGCTCGGCGGGATCGCCGCGCAGCGTGCGCGTGGCGATCGGCGCGGGTTCCGGCGTGTCCGCGGCCGGTGCGCGAGTCGCTGCGGCGCGTGATGGGCTCGTCACGCGTCGCCGGGCTTTGCCGCCGGCGGTGGTGCCCGCTGCTGCCACGCCATCCATGCGATGACGCCGACGACGATCGACAGCAGCGCGAAAGGAAGCCCGCGCGCGAACCGCGGAGCGCCGAGGCGGACGGATTCGGTCACCGCGTCGGCGGTCTCCGGCATTACCGGGGTTTCGCAGGCGACGAGTCCCATTTGGGCGAGCCTTGCGAGGTCGCGAGCGAATTTTTCCGGATCCCCGGTGTGGCGCAGCCGCATCTGCCCGACGTCGCACGAAGTGTCGAGCAGCGTCAGAAAACGGCGTTGCGTGAGCGACAGGCCCTGGGCAGGTGCGGCAAGTTCCGCCTCACCGGCGGGGGTCCGGCGAAGGATCGTCGACGAATGCACGGTCGGAGGGCAGCCGAAATGGAGGGTGGTTGCGACGGGGCGCTGCGGAGCCTCTCTGACCCCGCCCTTTGGACGGGTAAGCGCGGGACCGGCGCAACCGATGGAGCCTGTGCAAGGCTGATGCCAACGGGATGGCCGGTCGACGGACGCGCCCTGCGCCCCGCGATCCGGTGGCGTCGGCGCGGCGGCAGCAAAACAAACGGCCGTCGAACCGACGGCCGCCTCGTGCGGAAAAACGGCAAATCGCTACTTCTTCGCCGCATCCTTGGCCGCTTCGTTGGCCTTCGTCGCGGCATCGCCGGCCTTCGCGGCGGCATCCTTCGTGGCATCCGCCGCCTGCGCGGCAGCGTCCTTCGTCGCGTCAGCGGCCTTGGCGCTGGCATCCTTGGCGGCATTCGCGGCCTTGTCCGCGGCGTCCTTCGTGGCATCGGCGGCGGTCTTGGCAGCGTCGGCCGCGGCGTTGGTGGCGTCCTTTGCTGCGGCCGAGGCGGCGGTCGCCGCATCCTTGGCCGCCGTAGCCGCGGAATCGGCCGCGCTGGAGGCCGATTCCTTCGCCTTGTCGGCTGCTTGCTGCGCCTGCTGCCCGCATGCCGCGAGCGTCATGGCGAGCGCCAGCGCGGTCAGCGCGGCGATCGTTTGCCTTTTCATTGGTATCTCTCCCGGAGTTTGCTGTCGAATGATCGGTTTACGGAAGGCATTTAACGACGCACATTCCGCAATCGGTCATTATAGCCGCCGCCAAGATTGCACTGCACAAAAAGGCCCGGCCAGGCGCCGATCGCGCCGCGGAGGTGTTGTATCGTGATCACAGCAGGCGCATGCGCCGTCGCTCCCACAACGCGAGCGCGACGCCGCTCGCGACGACGATCGCCATCCCGAGCGCGGACAGCCGATCGGGGTGCTGGCCGAACATCAGGTAACCGAACGCCGTGGCCCACAGAATCTGCAGATACGTGAACGGCGTCAACAGCGACGCCGGCGCCAGCAGGTACGCATGCGTCATGCACCAGTGGCCAATTCCCGCCAGTACGCCGAGCAGCACGAGCGGCGCGATGCCGATTGCCATCAACCGCGGGACGTCGGTCGCGAACGGCAGGCCGAGCGTCAGCACGACCGTTCCGACGCTCGCGCTGTAGAAGAGCGTCGTGGGCAGCTTTTCGTCGAGCAGCCGTCGCGTCAGCAACTGGTAAAGCGCGTTGGCGAGCGCCGCCGCCAGGAGCAGCACGACGGCAGGATGCATGACGGCCGACCCCGGGCGCAGCAGGATCAGGATGCCGATGAAGCCGACCGTCGACGCGATTTGCCGCGCGCGCGGTCGCGCGCTCGCGCAGCAGCGGCCACGAGAGCAGCGACGACGAAGGTCGGGGCGAGGAACGTGATCGACGATGCCTCGGCGAGCGGCAGGTAGCGCAGCCCACCCCAGAAGCCGAGCGTCGCGAGCACCAGGAACAGCGAGCGCAGGAGCTGCAGCCCGGCTTGCGGGTGCGCCAGAAGCCGGGGCCCGCGCGATGCCAGGCGAACGGCGTGACGACGACCATCTGGCCCGCGTAGCGCGCCCAGACGACGACCCAGCAGCGAATGGTCGCGAACGAGGTACTTCGCCGTCGCGTCGAGCGACGACAGGCAGAAGCCGGCGACCAGGAACAGCGGCAGCGCGTGGCGCAGCGGGTGCGGGCTGCGCTCGATCACCATTAAAGAGGTCAGAGCGAATATTCGGCACGCGTATGCGCCGACACGTGCCTGCGAGCCGCGTTCGAATATTCGCTCTGACCCCATTTATTGCAGCAGCTCGCGCAGCACGAACGGGAGGATGCCGCCGTGCCGGTAATAGTCGACCTCGATCGGCGTGTCGATGCGGCACAGCACCGGAATTTCGCGCGTGCTGCCGTCCTTGCGCGTCATCACGAGCGTGAGCCGCTGCTGCGGCCTGATGTCGGCCGGCACGGTGATGTCGAAGGTCTCGTCGCCCGTGAGGCCGAGCGAGTCTGCGCTGTCGCCCGGCGCGAACTGCAGCGGCAGCACGCCCATGCCGACGAGGTTCGAGCGATGGATCCGCTCGAAGCTCTTCGCGATGACCGCCTTGACGCCGAGCAGTTGCGTACCCTTCGCCGCCCAGTCGCGCGAGCTGCCGGTGCCGTATTCCTCGCCGCCGAAGACGACGGTCGGCACGCGCGCCGCCTGGTAGCGCATCGCCGCATCGTAGATCGGCATCTGTTCCGCGGCGCCGTTGTTGCCGAAGTACAGCGTGACGCCGCCTTCGATGCGCGTGCCGTCCGCTTTCGCCGGCAGCATCAGGTTCTTGATCCGGACGTTGCCGAACGTGCCGCGCAGCATCACCTCGTGATTGCCGCGGCGCGCGCCGTAGCTGTTGAAGTTCGCGACCGAGACGTCCTTTTCCTGCAGGTAAATGCCCGCGGACGACGTCGGCTTGATCGAGCCCGCCGGCGAAATGTGGTCGGTCGTGAGCGAATCGCCGAAGATGCCGAGCGTGCGCGCGCCGCGGATATCGGCGATCGCGGCGGGCGTCATGCTGAAGCCGTCGAAGAACGGCGGCTTCGCGATGTACGTCGATGCCGGCCAGTCGTAAACCTGCCCGGTCGAGCCCGCGATCGTCGTACCACATCGGATTCGTGTTGGCGAGATCGCCATAAAGGCGCCGGAACGTGACCGGATCGCGTGCGTAGTCGAGCAGCGCGGCGATCTCCCGTGACGAAGGCCAGATGTCGCGCAGGTACACCGGCCCGTCGCGCCCTTCGCCGAGCGGCTCGTTGACGATGTCGCGCAGCACGCTGCCGGCGATCGCGTACGCGACGACGAGCGGCGGCGACATCAGGAAATTGGCCTTGAGGTTCGGATGAATGCGCGCCTCGAAGTTGCGATTGCCCGACAGCACCGCGGCGCAGACGAGATCGTGGCTCGCGATCGCATCGTTGATTTCCGGCGTCAGATCGCCGGCGTTGCCGATGCAGGTCGTGCAGCCGTACGCGGCGACGTCGAAGCCGAGCTGCTCGAGATACGGCAAGAGCTTCGTCTTCGTGAGGTAATCGGTGACCACGCGCGACCCGGGCGCCAGCGACGTCTTGATATGCGGCTTGACGGTCAAGCCCTTCTCGACTGCCTTCTTCGCAAGCAGGCCGGCGGCGAGCAGCACGCTCGGGTTCGACGTGTTCGTGCACGAGGTGATCGCGGCGATCAGGATGTCGCCGTTGCCGATGTCGACGGGCTGCGGGTACCGGCGGCGCGATGCGGTCGACGGTCGGACGATTGTTCACCATCTCGATGTAATCGCGCGGCATCCCGTTGCGCGGGACCTGCTGCTCCGCGTCGCTGATCGCGCCACGGCCGGCGATCATCGGCAGCGTCTTGTAGCGCTCGCGCAGCCGCTCGGCCGGCTGCGAGAAGCCATTTTCGCTGCCCGGTTTGCTGAAGAGCTCGGCAAAGCGCGTCGCGAGCTTCGGCAGCTCGATGCGATCCTGCGGCCGCTTCGGTCCCGCGACCGACGATGTCACGGAGGCGAGGTCGAGCGTCAGCGTCTTCGTGTAATCGATGTCGCCCGCGCGCGGCATGCCGAACAGGCCCTGCGCCTTGAAATACGTTTCGAACGCATCGAGCGCGTCGTCGCTGCGGCCCGTCGCCCGCAGATAGTCGACGGTGGCCGCGTCGACGGGAAAGAAGCCCATCGTCGCGCCGTATTCGGGCGCCATGTTGCCGATCGTCGCGCGATCGGGCACCGACAGCGTCGCGGTGCCTTCGCCGAAGAACTCGACGAACTTGCCGACGACCTTCTCCTTGCGCAGCATTTCGGTGACGGTCAGCACGAGGTCGGTCGCCGTCGCGCCTTCGGGCAGTCGACCCGTGAGCTCGACGCCGACGACGTCGGGCGTCAGGAAGTACACCGGCTGGCCCAGCATGCCGGCCTCGGCTTCGATGCCGCCGACACCCCAGCCGACGACGCCGATGCCGTTGATCATCGTCGTGTGGCTGTCGGTGCCGACCAGCGTGTCGGGATAGTAGATGCCGTCCTTCAGATGCACGCCGGGGGCGAGGTATTCGAGATTCACCTGGTGCACGATGCCGATGCCCGGCGGCACGACCTTGAACGTGTCGAACGCCTGCATGCCCCATTTCATGAACTGGTAGCGCTCGGCGTTGCGGTCGAACTCGAGCTTCATGTTGAGCTCGAGCGCATCGGGCGAGCCGTAGTAATCGATCATCACCGAGTGGTCGACGACGAGATCGACCGGCACCAGCGGCTCGATGAGCTTCGGGTCGCGACCGAGGTCGGCGGCGACGTTGCGCATCGCGGCGAGATCGCATAACAGCGGCACGCCGGTGAAGTCCTGCAGCACGACACGCGCGACGACGAACGGAATCTCGTCGGTGCGCGGCGCATTCGGCGACCAGTTCGCGACCTGCCGCACGTGCTGCTCGGTGACCTTTTTCCCGTCGCAATTGCGCAGCACGCTTTCGAGCACGATGCGGATCGACACCGGAAGCCGCGATACCTTGCCGATCCCCGCGCGCTCGAGCGCAGGCAGCGAGTAGTAGCGCCCGGTGGCGCCGGAAGCGAGCCGCAATTCCTTCTGCGTGTCGAACCGATCGTGTGCCATTTTCGTATTCCCGTTATCGAGGCCGCTTCGGCGGCCCGCCCTTCGAGCCGTTCATGACGTCGCGCATGTTCATCGTCTGGCCATTCGGCAGGACGAGGTCGCCCGGCCGCTGACCCGGCTTGCACGGCCCGACGTTGCGTGCGGTCATCATCATCTTCGACTGTGCGCGACCCATGAACGGCGGATCGTAGGTCGTGTCGATCTCGGTGCGGTAAGCGCTGTTGCCGTCGAAAACCATCGTCGATTTCGAGTGCATCCTGCTGCCGCCCATGTCGCAGACGAAATCGCCGGTCATCCGATTGCCCGATCGCGTCAGCTCGTGCCTGCTGCACATGCCCGCCATGGCGCCGGCGCCCATCTCGAACATTTCCTTTTGCACCGAATCGTCGAGGCACATCGTCGTGCGGTTCCCCGCAGTCCCCGGACGCTCGGCGCTGCGCTCCATTTCCCAAAGCCCGGGCTTGAGCTTCGGATAGTCCTGCGCGAGTGCCGGCACCGCGAAGCCCGCGAGCAGCAGAGAAACGGCGCCGTGCACGAGGAGCTTCATCGGCTGCACCATCAGGTCCACGAACTCGTTGACGGGGAGCGCCGCCAGCCGCTGCGGGTCGAGCGCGACGTCGAGAATCGCCTGCTGCTGCTTCGCCGCGAACCGGCGCGCGAGGTTCGTGCGGAACTTGTCGATCAGCACGCGGAATGCCTTCGTCGCGTCGCCGCCGGTGCCCGATCGGATACTCGACGACGATCTCGGGCGTCCGCGTGCCGTCGTTGAATTCGACCGTGATGGCGTTCGCGATCGAGCGCTTCGCCGGATCGAGGTAATCCTTCGAGAACTGCGGGTCCTCGACGCACGCCATCTTCTCGCGCAGCGCGTCGATGCGCGGATCGGCGGCGATGTCGTCCTCGTAATCCGCGGCGGTCAGCCGCCCGAAGATCAGCGGCACGGCCACCATGTACTGGATGCAGTGGTCGCGATCCGCCGGATTGCGCGAGCGGCCGCTGCTTGTCGATGATGCGGATCGCCGATTCGTGCGTGCGGATCGTGATGCGCCGGATGTCGTCGAGCCGGTCGCGGACCAGCGGATGGAGCTGCATGGCACATTCGACCGCGGTCTGCGCGTGGAATTCGGCGGGAAAGCTGATCTTGAACAGCACGTTTTCCATCACGTAGCTGCCGTACGGGCGCTCGAAACGGAACGGCTGGCCCTTGAACAGCACGTCGTAGAAGCCCCAGGTCGTCGCCGTGAGCACCGACGGATAGCCCATCTCGCCGGTCTGCGCGATCAGCGCGAGGCGCACGCCGCGCGACGTCGCGTCGCCGGCCGCCCAGCTCTTGCGCGAGCCGGTGTTCGGCGCGTGACGATAGGTGCGCAGGCTCTGGCCGTCGACCCAGGCGAGCGACACCGCGTTGATGATCTCGTCGCGCGTGAGGCCGAGCATTTGCGCGACGACGGCCGTCGATCGCGACCTTGACGAGCACGACGTGATCGAGGCCGACGCGGTTGAAGCTGTTCTGCAAGCGCGATGCACGCCCTGGATCTCGTGCGCCTTGATCATCGCGGTCAGCACGTCCTGCATCGTCAGCGGCGCGCGGCCCGCGGCGACCGCGTTGCGCGACAGCCAGTCGGCCGTCATCAGGATGCCGCCGAGATTGTCGGACGGATGACCCCACTCCGCGGCGAGCCAGGTGTCGTTGAAGTCGAGCCAGCGGATCATCGCGCCGAGGTTGAACGCCGCCTGCACCGGGTCGAGCTGGTACGGCGTGCCCGGGACCTTCGCGCCGTTCGGCACGACCGTGCCGGGCACGATCGGCCCGAGCAGCTTGGTGCAGGCGGGATAGGACGAGCGCCTCGAAGCCGCAGCCGAGCGTGTCGAGCAGGCAGTAATGCGCGGTCCGGTAGGCCTCGTCGCTGGTGATCGCTGTAGTCGCGCGACGTAGTCGGCGATGTCGACCAGCACCTGGTCGGGCGCGGGACGGACGTTGGAGATCGGTGCGGACATGGTCAGCGTCCGTTGATCGACAGGCGTGAACACGCGATCTTCCGGACCGATGTAGTTCGCGGACGGACGGATGATCTTGCCGTCCTCGCGCTGCTCGATCACGTGCGCCGCCCAGCCGGCCGTGCGCGCGATGACGAAGAGCGGCGTGAACATCGGCGTCGGCACGCCCATCATGTGGTAGCTGACCGCCGAGAACCAGTCGAGGTTCGCGAACATCTTCTTCGCGTCCCACATCACGTGCTCGATCCGCTCGGCGATGTCGAACATCTTCATGTCGCCCGCGGCCTTCGACAGCTCGCGCGCGACGTCCTTGATCACCTTGTTGCGCGGATCGGCGATCGTGTAGACCGGATGGCCGAAGCCGATCATCACCTCGCGCGCGGCGACGCGCCGGCGGATGTCGGCTTCGGCTTCGTCGGGCGTCGCGTAGCGTTGCTGCACTTCGAACGAGAACTCGTTGGCGCCGCCGTGCTTCGGCCCGCGCAGCGCGCCGATCGCGCCGGTGATCGCCGAATACATGTCGGAGCCGGTGCCGGCGATGACGCGCGCGGTGAACGTCGACGCGTTGAACTCGTGCTCGGCGTAGAGGTTGAGCGACGTGTGCATCGCGCTGACCCACGCCGCCGGCGGCGCGCGCCGATGCAGCAGGTGCAGGAAATGGCCGCCGATCGAGGCGTCGTCGGTCTCGACGTCGATGCGCGTGCCGTCGTGGCTGTAGTGATACCAGTAGAGCAGCATCGAGCCGAGCGACGCCATCAGCCGGTCGGCGATGTCGCGCGCGCCGGCGGGCTCGTGCGTCTTCGTGCTCCGGCAGCAGCGAGCCGAGCATCGACACGCCGGTGCGCATGACGTCCATCGGGTGCGCGGACGCGGGAATCTGCTCGAGCATCGCTGCACGGGCGCCGGGATGCCGCGCAGCGACTGCAAGCTTCCGCGTGATACGCGTCGAGCTCGACGCGCGTCGGCAGCTTGCCGTGCACGAGCAGGTAGGCGATTTCCTCGAATTCCGCGTGCGTCGGCCATGTCGAGGATGTCGTAGCCGCGGTAGTGCAGGTCGTTGCCGGTGCGCCCGACGGTGCAGAGCGCCGTGTTGCCGGCCGTGACGCCGGAGAGCGCGACGGATTTCTTGGGCTTGATCACGGCGACGGGCGCGTTGATGGTCGTCATGGCGAGTGTCAGGCGTCCTTGCGCCGCGCGAAGAGCTGGTCGAGCTTCTGCTCGTACGCGTGATAGCCGAGATAGTCGTAGAGATCGTCGCGCGTCTGCATCGTGGCGACGACGTTCTTCTGCGTGCCGTCGCGGCGCAGCGTCTCATACACGTTGAGCGCCGCCTGGTTCATCGCGCGAAACGCGGACAGCGGGTAGAGCGCGATCGCGACGCCCGCGCCGGCGATCTCGTCGACGGTGAAAAGCGGCGTCTGGCCGAATTCGGTGAGGTTGGCGAGGATCGGCACGCTGCACCGCGTCGGCGAATTGCCGGTACATCGAAAGCTCGGTGATCGCCTCCGGGAAAATCATGTCGGCGCCCGCCTCGACGCAAGCGCGCGCGCGCTCGATCGCCGCGTCGAGTCCTTCGACCGCCAGCGCATCGGTGCGCGCCATGATGACGAAGTCGGGATCGGTGCGCGCATCGACGGCCGCCTTGATGCGGTCGACCATCTCCTGCTCGCGAGACGAGCTCCTTGCCCGGCCGATGCCCGCAGCGCTTGGCGCCGACCTGGTCCTCGATGTGCATCGCGGCGGCGCCGAACTTGATCAGCGAGCGACCGTGCGCGCGATGTTGAATGCCGACGCGCCGAAGCCGGTGTCGGCGTCGACGAGCAGCGGCAGCGGGCAGACGTCGGTGATGCGGCGCACGTCGGTCAGGACGTCGTCGAGATTGCTGATGCCGAGGTCGGGCAATCCGAGCGAGCCGGCCGCCACGCCGCCGCCGGACAGGTAGATCGCCTTGAAGCCGCTGCGCTCGCGCCAGGATCGCGTGATACGCGCATGATCGCGCCGGGTATCTGCAGCGGCCGCTCGGCGGCGACGGCGGCGCGAAAGCGGGCGCCGGCGCTGGTAGCGATACGAGCGGCCACGCTTGCGGTCATGGCATCATCGCAGGAGCGATGCGACGCCGGCGCGCTCTTCCTCGAGCTCCTTCAGCGTCGCGTCCATCCTCTCGCGCGAGAACGCGTCGATCGTCGAAGGCCTTCGACGCGCGTGTACTCGCCGTCCTGCGTCGTGACCGGAACGCCGTACATCACGTCCTTCGGAATGCCGTAGCTGCCGTCCGACGGAACGCCCATCGTCACCCATTGGCCGTTGCTGCCGAGCATCCAGTCGCGCACGTGGTCGATCGGCGGCGTTCGCCGCGGAAGCCGCCGACGACAGGCCGCGCGCCTCGATGATCGCAGCGCCGCGCTTGCCGACGGTGGGCAGGAACACGGTGCGGTTCCAGTTCTCGTCGTCGATGAGCTCCTTCAGCGACTGGCCGTCGACGGTCGCGAAGCGGTAGTCGGGATACATCGTCGGCGAATGGTTGCCCCAGACGATCAGCTTCTCGATCGCGCCGACCGGCTTGCCGCTTTTCGCGGCGAGCTGCGACAGCGCGCGGTTGTGGTCGAGCCGCAGCATCGCGGTGAAATGCCGGCTCGGCAGCGACGGCGCCGACTTCATCGCGATGTACGCGTTCGTGTTGGCCGGATTGCCGACGACGAGCACGCGCACGTCGCGCGACGCCACGCTGTCGAGCGCCTTGCCCTGCTCGATGAAGATCTTCGCGTTCTCGAGCAGCAGGTCCTTGCGCTCCATGCCGGGACCGCGCGGGCGCGCGCCGACGAGCATCGCGATGTCGGCATCCTTGAACGCGACGTTCGGGTCGGATGCGCCGGTCATGCCGGCGAGCAGCGGAAACGCGCAGTCCTCGAGCTCCATCATCACGCCCTTCAGCGCCGCTTGCGCCTTGTCGAGCGGCAGCTCGAGCAACTGCAGGATCACCGGCTGATCGTCGCCGAGCATGTCGCCGGACGCGATGCGGAAGAGCAGGCTGTAGCCGATCTGGCCGGCGGCGCCGGTCACGGCGACGCGGACGGGTGATTTCATTGCGGACTCCTGGAGCGGAAGGGATGGCCCTGGAGAGCGCGGTCGGCGCGACCGCGAACGACGCCGACGCCGCAGCGCGCCCGGCCGAACGCCGGACTCGATCCAATGGTAGGCGCCGGCGCGGGGGCTGTCAACGTCCTATAACTGATATAAGATACAAGAATGCCGCTCGCCAGCATCGCCGCCCGACGTTCCGCCCGCTCTATGTGCCAGATCCGCAGGCGCTGATCGAGCGGGCGCTCGAGGCCGGCGAATGGGCGCCGGGCGCAGGCGATCCCGTCGGAGCAGCGACCTCGCAATCCGCTTCGGCGTATCGCAGGGGACGGTGCGCAAGGCGATCGATGCGCTCGCCGCCGACAATCTCGTCGTGCGCCGCCAGGGCAAGGGCACGTTCGTCGCGACGCACACCGAGGAGACGGCGTCGAACTTCCGCTTTCTGCGCATCCGCCGCAACGACGGGCGCGCCGAGTATCCGGCGCAGCCGCCTGATCGACCTGAAGCGCGCGCAGCGCGAGCGCCGAGATCGCGCGCCTGCTGTCGCTGAAGACCGGGGATCCGGTGTTCGTTCTGCGCCGCGTTCTCGAATACGGCGGCATCGCCGGCCGTGCTCGACGAGATCACGCTGCCCGCCGCGCTGTTCCGCGGGCTGACGCGCGCGCGCTGCGACGCGTACCCCGGATCGATGTACGGCTTCTTCGAGACGGAGTTCGGCGTGCGCATGCTGCGGGCCGACGAGCGGCTGCACGCCGTCGCTGCCGACGCCGACAGCGCCGCACTGCTCGCACGTTGCCGCCGGGCGCGCCGCTGCTGGCCGTCGACCGCGTCGCCTACACCTACGGCGATCGCCCGGTCGAAGTGCGGCGCGGCCTGTGCACGACGCGACACGAGCACTACTGGAACACGCTGACTGACGCGGTCGGACGCGCACGTTCCCGGCGCCGTGGCTATAATTTGATGCTGTGCACAAAACGGCCTACGGCATAATTCGTGCGTCGCGCAGCTCGGCCAGCCCGCGATCTTTGCGCGCGCTTTTCGCGCTTTCGTCGCCGCCTCGACACGCTGATTGCATGGCCGCCGCTGATCGCCCCGTCGTCAAGCCGCGTCCGGTCTATCTCGATCTGTTCGCGATCCGCCAGCCGCTGCCGGCGATCGTTTCGATCCTGCACCGGATCAGCGGCGCGCTGCTGTTCGTCGTCGGCATTCCGCTGCTGCTGTGGTTCGTCCAGCGCTCGCTCGCATCGCCCGACGCCTTCGCCGCGGCGATGCGCGCCGCTTTCGACGCCGTTCGGCAAGCTCGTGCTGCTCGGTCCTCGCCTGGGCTACCTGTACCACCTGCTCGCCGGGCTTGCGCCACCTGGCGCTCGACCTGCACATCGGCATCGAGCTGGCACCGGCGCGCCGCGTCGGCGGCGCTCGTGCTCGTCCTGTCGGTGCTGCTGCGCGCTGATCGTCGCGGTGCGGCTGTGGTGAGCGGGCATGGACAAGCGTCCCGGTCGGCGCGCACTACGGCTTGCGCGACTGGCTGTCGCAGCGCGTCACGGCGATCGTCATGCTCGCTCTACACGGTGCTGTTCCTCGGCGATCCTGCTGTGGCACGGCGGCCTCGATTATGCGACGTGGAAGGCGCTGTTCGCCGGCAACGCGTTCCGGCATCGCGACGTTCCTGTTCATGGTCGCGCTGTTCGTGCACGCGTGGGTCGGCGTGCGCAACATCCTGATGGATTACGTGAAGCCGATGGGCGTCCGGCTCGCGCTGCGAGGTCGTCGTCATCTGCGCGCTCGTCGCCTACGCCGGCTGGACGATCCAGGTCCTGTGGGGCGCGCCGTGATGGCGCGAAGCTGCCGACGCGGCGCTTCGACGCGCTGATCGTCGGCGCCGGCGGCGCCGGCATGCGCGCGTCGCTGCAGCTCGCCGAGGCGGGCCTGCGCGTCGCCGTGCTGTCGAAGGTGTTCCCGACGCGCTCGCACACGGTCGCGGCGCAGGGCGGCATCGGCGCGTCGCTCGGCAACATGTCGCGAGGACAACTGGCTCTGGCACATGTACGACACGATCAAGGGCTCCGACTGGCTCGGCGACCAGGACGCGATCGAGTACATGTGCAGAGATGGCGCCGGAGGTCGTCTACGAGCTCGAGCACTTCGGCATGCCGTTCGACCGCAATCCCGACGGCACGATCTACCAGCGTCCGTTCGGCGGCCATTCGATGAATTTCGGCGAGAAGTCGGTGCAGCGCGCGTGCGCGGCGGCCGACCGCACCGGTCACGCGATGCTGCACACGCTCTACCAGCGCAACGTGCGCGCGCACACGCAGTTCTTCGTCGAGTGGATGGCGCTCGACCTGATCCGCGACGCCGACGGCGACGTGCTCGGCGTCACGGCGCTCGAGATGGAGACGGGCGACGTGCATGGTGCTGCAGGCGAAGGTCGACGATCCTCGCGACCGGCGGCGCCGGCCGCATCTTCGCCGCGTCGACCAACGCGTTCATCAACACCGGCGACGGCCTCGGCATGGCGGCGCGCGCCGGCGTGCCGCTCGAGGACATGGAGTTCTGGCAGTTCCATCCGACCGGCGTCGCCGGCGCGGGCGTGCTGATCACCGAAGGCGTGCGCGGCGAGGGCGGCATCCTGCTCAACGCGAACGGCGAGCGCTTCATGGAGCGCTACGCGCCGAACCTCAAGGACCTCGCGTCGCGCGACGTCGTCAGCCGCTCGATGGACCAGGAGATCAAGGAAGGCCGCGGCTGCGGTCCGCACAAGGACTACGTGCTGCTGAAGCTCGACCACCTCGGCCCGGACGTCATCAAGAAGCGGCTGCCGTCGATCCGCGAGATCGCGATCAAGTTCGCGAACGTCGATCCGATCAAGGAGCCGATTCCGGTCGTGCCGACGATCCACTACATGATGGGCGGCATCCCGACGAACATCCACGGCCAGGTCGTCGCGCCGAAGGACGGCAATCCGAACGCGGTCGTCGACGGCCTCTACGCCGTCGGCGAATGCGCGTGCGTGTCGGTGCACGGCGCGAATCGTCTCGGCACCAACTCGCTGCTCGACCTGCTCGTCTTCGGCCGCGCGGCCGGCGACTTCATCGTCGAGTCGCAACCTGCGCGGCGCACGCGCACAAGCCGCTGCCGCGCGGACGCCGGCGATCGTCTCGCTCGCGCGGCTCGCGCGCCTCGACGCGGCGACGTCCGGCGAGAGCGTCGCCGAGGTCGCCGCACGACCTGCGCAAGACGATGCAGGCGCACTGCGGCGTGTTCCGCAACCAGGCGCTGCTGCCGAAGGCGTCGCGAAGGTGATGGAGCTCGAGCGCCGCGTCGCAGCGCACGGCGATCAACGACAAGAGCCGCATGTTCAACACCGCGCGCGTCGAAGCGCTCGAGCTCGACAACCTGATCGAGATCGCGAAGGCGACGATCGTGTCGGCCGAGGCGCGCCACGAATCGCGCGGCGCGCAGGCGCGCAGCGACTATCCGAACCGCGACGACGTCAACTGGCTGAAGCACACGCTCTGGTATCGCGACGGCAACCGCCTCGACTACAAGCCGGTCAACCTGAAGCCGCTGTCCGTCGAATCGTTTCCGCCGAAGGCGCGCACGTATTGATCACTTGCCGGAGCCTGAAGTCAGCCATGAAATTCCGCATCTACCGCTACGACCCGGAGAAGGACGCGAAGCCGCGGCTGCAGGACTACGACGTCGCGCTCGATCCGCACGACCGGATGCTGCTCGACGCGCTGATCCGCCTGAAGACAGGTCGACGACACGCTGTCGTTCCGGCGCAGCTGCCGCGAAGGCGTGTGCGGCTCGGACGCGATGAACATCAACGGCAAGAACGGCCTTGCGTGCATCACGAACCTGAAGACGCTGAAGGAGCCGGTCGAGCTGCGGCCGCTGCCCGGGCTGCCGGTGATCCGCGACCTGATCGTCGACATGAGCCAGTTCTTCAAGCAGTACCACTCGATCAAGCCGTACCTCGTCAACGACACGCCGCCGCCGGAGAAGGAGCGGCTGCAGTCGCCGGCGGAGCGCGAGGAGCTCGACGGCCTGTACGAATGCATCCTGTGCGCGTGCTGCTCGACGTCGTGCCCGTCGTTCTGGTGGAATCCGGACAAGTTCGTCGGTCCGGCGGGGCTGCTGCAGGCGTACCGCTTCATCGCCGACAGCCGCGACCAGCGACCAACGAGCGCCTCGACAACCTCGAGGATCCGTATCGGCTGTTCCGCTGCCACACGATCATGAACTGCGTCGACGTGTGCCCGAAGGGCCTCAATCCGACGCGCGCGATCGGCAAGATCAAGGACATGATGGTGAAGCGGGCGGTCTGACGGGATCAGGGATCGCGATCAGCGATCAGGGATCAGACAGCGCGGGCGTCCGGGATGGCGCGACCATGACGATCGATGACGCCGGCTGCGCCGGATCCGCTGGCGCTGCCGGCGCGGCATGCTGGAGAACGACCTGGTCCTTCACGCGCTTCCTCGACGCGCGCGGCGACGACCTCGCCGAAGACGATGTCGCAGATGCTCGACGGGCTGCTCGACCTGCCGGACAAGCGACTTGTGGGACCTGATCGCCGGACGCGCGAGCCCGCCGACGCGGCGCGTCGCGCTGCTCGCGAGCTGCGCCGATGCATGCCGCATCGCCACCACGCTGGCACGACTGCCGCTGCGAGCCCTGCGACCACGCCCGAAGGACGCCCGATGACCGACCGCACCGCCACGCTCAACTTCTCCGACGGCTCGCCGTCCGTCACGCTTCCCGATCGCTGTCCGGCACGATCGGCCCGGACGTGATCGACATCCGCACGCTGTACGGCAAGACCGGCAAGTTCACCTACGACCCGGGCTTCATGTCGACGGCGGCGTGCAGCTCGGCGATCACCTACATCGACGGCGACAAGGGCGAGCTGCTCTATCGCGGCTATCCGATCGAGGAGCTCGCCGTCGCGCTGCGACTTCCTCGAGATCTGCTACCTGCTGCTCTACGGCGAGCTGCCGAACCAGGCGCAGAAGGAGGACTTCGTCAGCCGCGTGACGCAATCACACGATGGTCAACGAGCAGATGCAGTTCTTCATGCGCGGCTTCCGCCGCGACGCGCATCCGATGGCGGTGCTGACCGGCCTCGTCGGCGCGCTGTCGCGCGTTCTATCCCGACTCGATCAACCTGCACGACGCGCACCAGCGCGACATCTCGGCGATCCGCCTGATCGCCAAGATGCCGACGCTGGTCGCGATGGCCTACAAGTACTCGGTCGGCCAGCCGTACATCTATCCGCGCAACGAGCTGTCGTACGCGGCGAACTTCATGCGCATGATGTTCGCCACGCCGTGCGAGGACTACAAGGTCAACGACGTGCTGGTGCGCGCGCTCGACCGCATCTTCATCCTGCACGCCGACCACGAGCAGAACGCGTCGACGTCGACGGTGCGCCTGTGCGCGTCGTCGGGCACCAATCCGTTCGCGGCGATCGCCGCCGGCGTCGCCTGCCTGTGGGGCCCGGCGCACGGCGGCGCCAACGAGGCCGCGCTCAACATGCTCTACGACATCCAGGCGCAGGGCGGCGTCGCGAAGATCGGCGAGTTCATCGCCAAGGTCAAGGACAAGAACTCCAACGTGCGGCTGATGGGCTTCGGCCATCGCGTCTACAAGAACTACGACCCGCGCGCGAAGCTGATGCGCGAGACCTGCTACGAGGTGCTGGACGAGCTCGGCCTGCGGCGACGACCCGCTGTTCAAGCTCGCGATGGCGCTCGAGAAGATCGCGCTCGAGGACGACTACTTCGTCCAGCGCAAGCTCTACCCGAACGTCGACTTCTACTCGGGCATCGTGCAGAAGGCGATCGGCATCCCGGTGCAGCTCTTCACCGCGATCTTCGCGCTCGCGCGCACGGTCGGCTGGATCGCGCAGCTGAACGAGATGATCTCCGATCCGGAGTACAAGATCGGCCGGCCGCGGCAGCTCTACATCGGCGCGCACGCGGCGCACGGTGGCGCCGATCGCGGAACGCGTATAGATCGGACACGGGGCGGCGCAGCCGCCCCGACTTCGTGCTTCGAGGGATGCACCATGGGAACGCATGAAGGAATTCGAGGCGACCAGCACGCTGTTCGGCAGCAACGCGCCGTTCATCGAGGAGCTGTACGAGCGTACCTCGCCGATCCCGGCGAGCGTCGACGGCCGAGTGGCGCGCGCTACTTCGACGAGCTGCGCGGCGACGCCGCCGACGTCGCGCACGCGCCGGTCATCGAGTCGTTCGTCGAGCTCGCGCGCAACCGCCGCGTCGCCGGCGCGATGGTCGACGCGACGACGATGCACAAGCAGGTGCTCGTGCTGCGGCTCATCAGCAAGTTCCGCACGCTCGGCATGCTGCACGCCGACCTCGATCCGCTGAAGCGGCAGGAGCCGCCGTACATCCCCGACCTCGACCTTCGCGACCTACGGCTTCACCGAAGCCGACATGGACACGCGAGTTCGACGTCGGCTCGTTCAAGGCGGGCCCCGCGCGGATGCGCCTGCGCGACCTCATCGACGCGCTGAAGGAGACGTACACGCGCACGTTCGGCGCCGAGTACATGTACATCTCCGACACGCCGACCAAGCGCTTCGTCCAGGAGCGGCTCGAGCCGATCCGCTCGCGCCCGAACTACACGCCGGAGCAGCGCAGGCACATCCTCGAGCGGCTGACCGCGGCCGAGACGCTCGAGCGCTACCTGCACACGAAGTACGTCGGCCAGAAGCGCTTCTCGGGCGAAGGCGGCGACACGATGATCCCGATGCTCGACCTGCTGATCCAGCGCGCCGGCGCCGCCGGCGTGCGGGAGATCGTGATCGGCATGGCGCATCGCGGCCGCCTCAACGTGCTCGTCAACACGCTGGGCAAGATGCCGGCCGATCTCTTCTCCGAATTCGAAGGCAAGGCGCGCGCAGGAGCTGCCGGCGGGCGACGTCAAGTACCACCAGGGCTTCTCGTCGGACGTCTCGACGCCCGGCGGCCCGGTGCACCTCACGCTCGCGTTCAATCCGTCGCACCTCGAGATCGTCAATCCGGTGGTCGAGGGCTGCGTGCGCGCGCGCCAGCACCGCCGCGGCGACACGCGCGGCGACCAGGTGCTGCCGGTGCTGATCCACGGCGATGCCGCCATCGCCGGGCAGGGCGTCATGCAGGAATGCCTGAACATGGCGCAGACGCGCGGCTACTACACCGGCGGCACGATCCACATCGTCATCAACAACCAGATCGGCTTCACGACGTCCGATCCGCGCGACGCGCGCGGCACGCTCTACTGCACCGACATCGCGAAGATGGTCGAGGCGCCGATCTTCCACGTGAACGGCGACGATCCCGAGGCGTGCCTGCTCGCCGATCGAGCTCGCGCTCGACTACCGGCAGCAGCTTCCACAAGGACGTGTTCATCGACCTCGTCTGCTTCCGCCGCCTCGGCCACAACGAGGCCGACGAGCCGATGGTCACGCAGCCGCTGATGTACAAGAAGATCGCGCAGCATCCGGGCACGCGCAAGCTCTACGCCGACCGGCTCGATCGCCGAGGGCGTGATCACGCGCCGAGGAGGCCGACGCGATGATCGCGACGTACCGCGCGGCGATGGACAAGGGCTAGCACACCAACAAGACGGTCCTGTCGAACTACAAGCCGCCGTTCACCGTCGACTGGTCGCCGTACATAGGACCGGCACTGGACCGACGCCGGCCGACACGCGCGTGCCGCTGGCGCACGCTGAAGGAGCTCGGCGCAAGGCGACCGACGGTGCCCGCCGAACTTCAAGCTGCATCCGCGCGTCGAGAAGGTGATCGCCGACCGCCGCGCGATGGGCGAGGGCAAGCTGCCGCTCGACTGGGGCATGGGCGAGACCTCGCGTACGCGTCGCTCGCTCGACGAGGGCTACGGCGTGCGCATCTCCGGCGAGGACGTCGGCCGCGGCACGTTCTCGCATCGCCACGCGGTGCTGCACGACCAGAACCGCGAGAAGTGGGACTCGGGCACGTGCATTCCGCTGCAGCACATCAAGGCAAGGCCAGCCCGACTTCGAGATCATCGACTCGGTGCTGACCGAGGAGGCGGTGCTCGGCTTCGAGTACGGCTACTCGACGTCGGAGCCGAACCAGCTCGTGATCTGGGAAGCGCAGTTCGGCGATTTCGCCAACGGCGCGCAGGTCGTGATCGACCAGTTCATCAGCGCCGGCGAAGTGAAGTGGGGCCGCATCTGCGGCCTCGTGCTGTTGCTGCCGCACGGCTACGAAGGCCAGGGTCCGGAGCATTCGTCGGCGCGTCCCGAGCGCTACCTGCAGCTGTGCGCGCAGCACAACATGCAGGTGTGCGTGCCGTCCACGCCCGCGCAGATCTTCCACCTGCTGCGCCGGCAGATGGTGCGCAAGTACCGCAAGCCGCTGATCGTGATGACGCCCGAAGAGCCTGCTGCGCCACAAGGAAGCGGTGTCGTCGCTCGACGACCTCGCCGACGGCCGCTTCCAGACCGTGATCGGCGAGGTCGACAAGCTCGATCGCGAAGAAGGTGCGGCGCGTGATCGTCTGCTCGGGCAAGGTGTACTACGAGCTCCTCGCGTACCGGCGCGAGCGCAAGATCGACGACATCGCGATCATCCGCCTCGAGCAGCAGTATCCGTTCCCGCACGACGACTTCAAGGCGGGCGTGGCGACGCTACGCGAACGCGAAGGAAGTCGTCTGGTGCCAGGAAGAGCCGCAGAACCAGGGCGCGTGGTATCGCCTGCGGCGTCTACCTGCGCGCCGACATCGACGCCGAGCAAGGTGCTCGCACTACGCGGGCCGCCCGGTCTCGGCGTCGCCGGCGGTCGGCTACGCGGCGAAGCACATCGCCGAGCAGAAGCAGCTGATCGAGGACGCGTTCGCGCCGGAGCTCAAGTCGGGCGAGATGGTGCTCGCGCGCTGACCGCGCGACAACGAGAGTGGCGCGCATGAGAATCGAAGTGAAGGTCCCGCAGCTGCCCGAGTCGGTCGCCGAGGCGACGCTCGTCAGCTGGCACAAGAAGGCCGGCGAGGCGGTCAAGCGCGACGAGAACCTGATCGACGTCGAGACCGACAAGGTCGTGCTCGAGCTGCCGGCGCCCGGCGACGGCGTGCTCGTCGAGATCAGGCAGGCCGACGGCGCGACGGTGACGTCGAACGACGTCATCGCGGTCATCGACACCGAGGGCAAGGCGCGAGCGCCGCGGGCGCACCGGCGGCGAGCGCTGCAGCAGCGCCTGCGCCGACCACCGCTGCGGCGCCGGTCAAGCCCGCAGCGACTGCGGCGACCCCGCCACCGACCAGCCAGCCGGTGACCGCGCTGCCCGCCGCGCGCAAGATGATGGCGGACCAGGGCGTCGACCCGGCGAGCGTCGCAGGGCACCGGCCGCGGCGGCCGCATCACCAAGGGCGACGTGCTCGCCGCCGCGGCGCGCGCGGCAGCGCCGCCGGCCGCAGCGTCGCGCGGCGCCGCGCCGCGCGCCGGCCGCGCACCGGCGCCGCGGCGCACCGCGCGCCGGCCGTCGCCGCTGCCGCTCGACGCTGGGCGCGCGTCCCGAGCAGCGCGTGCCGATGTCGCGCCTGCGCCAGCGCGTCGCCGAGCGCCTCGTGCAATCGCAATCGACCGCCGCGATCCTCACGACGTTCAACGAAGTGAACATGCAGCCGGTCATCGACCTGCGCAACCGCTACAAGGAGCGCTTCGAGAAGGAGCACGGCGTCAAGCTCGGCTTCATGGGCTTCTTCGTGAAGGCGGTCGGTGCACGCGCTGAAGAAGTATCCCGCTCGTCAACGCGTCGATCGACGGCAACGACATCGTCTATCACGGCTACTACGACATCGGCATCGCGGTCGGCAGCCCGCGCGGCCTCGTCGTGCCGATCCTGCGCGACGCCGACCAGCTGTCGATCGCCGAGATCGAGAAGCAGATCGCCGACTTCGGCAAGCGCGCGCAGGACGGCAAGCTCACGGTCGAGGAGCTGACCGGCGGCACGTACACGATCAGCAACGGCGGCGTGTTCGGCTCGATGCTGTCGACGCCGATCATCAATCCGCCGCAGTCGGCGATCCTCGGCGTGCACGCGACCAAGGAGCGCGCCGGTCGTCGAGAACGGGCAGGTCGTCGTGCGGCCGATGAACTACCTCGCGCAGTCGTACGACCACCGCATCATCGACGGCCGCGAGGCGGTGCTGTCGCTCGTCGCGATCAAGGAAGCGCTCGAAGATCCGGCGCGCCTGCTGCTCGATCTCTAGATGACGCGATGGCCGAATCGTTCGACGTCGTCGTCATCGGCGGCGGTCCCGGCGGCTACATCGCCGCGATCCGCGCCGCGCAGCTCGGCTTCGCGACCGCGTGCATCGACGACTGGACGCGCGCGGACGGCAAGCCCGCGCCGGGCGGCACGTGCACCAACGTCGGCTGCATTCCGTCGAAGGCGCTGCTGCAGTCGTCGGAGAACTTCGAGCACGCGGGCCACGCGTTCGCCGAGCACGGCATCGACGTCGAGGGCCTCGTCGATCGACGTCGCGCAAGATGCTGGCGCGCAAGGACAAGGTCGTCGCGCAGAACAACGACGGCATCCTGTACCTGTTCAAGAAGAACAAGATCACGTTCTTCCACGGCCGCGGCGCGTTCGCCGGCAAGGACGGCGACGCGTGGACGCATCAGCGTCGAGGGCGCCGAGCGCCGCGACGATCGCCGCGCACGCACGTGATCGTCGCCACCGGCTCGAAGCCGCGCGCGCTGCCGGGCGTCGCCGATCGACAACGTGCGCGTGCTCGACAACGAGGGCGCGCTCGCGATTCCCGACGTGCCGAAGCGCCTCGGCGTGGTCGGCGCCGGCGTGATCGGCCTCGAGATGGGCAGCGTGTGGCGCCGCCTGGGCGCGGAGGTCACGATGCTCGAGGCGCTGCCGCGTTCCTCGGCGCCGCCGACGAGGCGGTCGCGAAGGAAGCGCTGAAGGCTCTTCGCGAAGCAGGGCCTCGCGATCCAGCACGGGCGTGAAGATCACGCGAGGTCGACGTCGGCAAGGACGACGTCACCGTCGACTACACCGACGCCGACGGCAAGGCGCAGACGGCGACGTTCGACCGGCTGATCGTGTCGATCGGCCGCGTGCCGTTCACCGGCGGCTCGGCGCCGAAGCGGTCGGGCTCGCAGCTCGACGAGCGCGGCTTCGTCGACGGTCGACGACGAGTGCCGCACCAACCTCGCCGAACGTCTGGGCGATCGGCGACGTCGTGCGCGGCCCGATGCTCGCGCACAAGGCGGAGGAGGAGGGCGTCGCCGTCGCCGAGCGCATCGCCGGCCAGCACGGCCACGTCGACTTCAACACGATGCCGTGGGTGATCTACACGTCGCCCGAGATCGCGTGGGTGGGCAAGACCGAGCAGCAGCTGAAGGCCGACGGCGTCGACTATCGCGCCGGCAGCTTTCCGTTCATCGGCCAACGGCCGCGCGCGCGCGCTCGGCGACACGACGGGCTTCGTCAAGATGCTGGCCGACGCGACGACCGACCGCATCCTCGGCGTGCACATCATCGGCCCGATGGCGTCGCGAGCTGATCGCCGAAGGCGTCGTGGCGATGGAGTTCGGCGCGTCGAGCGAGGACATCGCGCGCATCTGCCACGCGCATCCGTCGCTGTCGGAGGCGACGAGGGAAGCGGCGCTCGCGGTGGACAGGCGCACGCTGAACCTCTGATTGCCGATGCGTCGAACGCGCGGCATGATCGGGGCCGAAGATCCCGGCCAGATCGCGCGCCGCCACGGCGGCGCTCATCGACTATCTCGAGCCGCTGCTCGCAGCAACGCCGCATCGACGCTCGACCACGCGCAGATCGCCGCGCTCGAGCGGCTGCAGCAGCTCGCCGACGAGCTCGCCGCGTTCCGCGCCGCGCGCAAGTCGACGCTGAAGCGCCTGTTCGCGCCGCCCGACGTGCCGCGCGGCGTCTACCTGTGGGGCGGCGTCGGCCGCGGCAAGAGCTTCCTGATGGACAGCTTCTTCGCGACCGTGCCGATCGCGGCGCAAGACGCGCGTGCACTTCCACGCGTTCATGCGCGACGTGCACGAGGCGCTCGCCGACGCTTGAAGGGCGAGGCCGATCCGCTGGCCGCGGTCGCGGCGCAGCATCGCGAAGCGCTATCGGCTCGTCTGCTTCGACGAGTTCCACGTCTCCGACATCGCCGACGCGATGATCCTCGGGCCGCCTGCTCGACGGCGCTGTTCGACGCGCGGCGTCGTGTTCGTGATGACGTCGAACTACGCGCCCGACGAGCTGTGGCCCGACGGCCTGCAGCGCGAGCGCTTCCTGCCGACGATCGCGCTGATCAAGCGAGTGGCTCGACGTGGTCGAGGTCGACGCCGGCGTCGACTACCGGCTGCGCACGCTCGAGCAGCGTGCGAGACGTTCCACGTGCCGGCCGGCGCCGCGGCCGACGCGGCGCTGGCCGCGCGCGTTCGACGCGATGCGCAGCGGCCCCGACGAGGATCCGCAGCTCGACGATCGACGGCCGGCCGCTCGACCGCGCGCCGGCGGGCGGGCAGCGTCGTCTGGTTCGATTTCGCGGCGCTGTGCGACGGCCCGCGCTCGCAGCGCGACTATCTCGAGCTCGCGCGCGCTTCGCCGTGGTGTTCCTGTCCGACATCCCGCGGATGGGCGCCGACACGGCCGACCAGGCGCGCCGCTTCACCTGGCTCGTCGACATCCTGTACGATCATCGCGTGAAGCTCGTCGCCTCGGCCGCGGCGCCGGCCGAGGCGCTGTACGCCGACGGGCCCGAACGCGCAGGAGTTCCCGCGCACGGTGAGCCGGCTCATCGAGATGCGCACGCGCGACTACATGGCGCTGCCCGCACGTCACCGACGGCGCCGCGGTCGAATCCGCCTGAAGCCGCCCCATCCAATCCCCGCGTCCGACAGGAGACACCGGTGCAGACATTCAAGGCCTACCGCACGTTCGAGCAGGACAAGCGTCGTGTCGAGCCGTTTCGTCGACACTGACGCTCGACGAGCTCGATCCGGGCGACGTCGTCATCCGCACCAAGTACTCGACGATCAACTACAAGGACGCGCTGTCGTACAACGGCGCCGGCAAGATCATGCGCAAGTTCCCGACCGTCGCCGGCATCGACATGGCGGGCACGGTCGAGGCGTCGAGCCGATCCGCGCTGGAAGAAGCGGCGACAAGGTGATCGTCACCGGCTACGACATGGGCGTCGCGCACGACGGCGGCTACGCCGAGTACGTGCGCGTGCCGGCCGACTGGGTCGTGCGCCGGCCGGAGAGCATGACCGCGTTCGACGCGATGACGCTCGGCACCGCGGGCTTCACGGCGGCGCTCGCGATCCACCTGATGCAGCACAACGGCCTCGCGCCCGAGCAACGGTCCGGTCGCCGTGACCGGCGCGACCGGCGGCGTCGGCTCGGTCGCGATCGAGATCCTCGCCAAGCTCGGCTACCACGTCGTCGCGATCACCGGCAAGGCGAGCGAGGCGGACTACCTGCGCGACATCGGCGCGAAGGAAGTGGTGCTGCGCCAGTCGCTCGACCTCTCGAAGATCCGGCCGCTCGACAAGGCGACGTGGGCCGGCGCGGTCGACAACCTCGGCGGCGACATGCTGGCGTGGCTGCTGTCGACGTCGAAGATCGGCGGCACCGTCGCGGCGGTCGGCCTCGCCGCGGACATGAAGCTCAACACGACGGTGGTGCCGTTCATCCTGCGCGGCGTGCATCTGCTCGGCGTCGACAGCGCGAACTGCCCGATGGCGCTGCGCCAGACGCTCTGGAACAAGCTCGCCGTCGAGTGGCGGCCCGACCGCGTGCACGACCAGGTGCGCACGATCGACTTCGACGAGCTGCCGACGCACTTCGACGCGTACCTGAAGGGCATGGTGCGCGGGCGCACGGTCGTGCGCGTCGCGGCGGATACGCATCCCTGACAGGTATCAGGTGACAGGCATCAGGTATCAGACGCCGCGATGACGGCAAACGAACGGACCGCGCCATGACATACGCGAGTTCCACCGCCGCTCGCTCGACGATCGCGAGGCGTTCTGGCGCGAGGAGGCCGCGCTCATCGACTGGCAGACGCCGTTCGCGCAGGTGCTCGACTACTCGCGGCCGCCGTTCGCGCGCTGGTTCGTCGGCGGGCGCACGAACCTCTGCCACAACGCCGTCGACCGGCACCTCGCCGCGCGCGCCGACCAGCCGGCGCTCATCTACATCTCGACCGAGACGGGCGCAGACGCGCACGTACACGTATCGCGAGCTGCACGACGAGGTGAACCGCTGCGCGGCGATGCTGCGCGCGCAGGGCGTCGGCCGCGGCGACCGCGTGCTGATCTACATGCCGATGATCCCCGAGGCGGTGTTCGCGATGCTCGCGTGCGCGCGGCATCGGCGCGATCCATTCGGTGGTGTTCGGCGGCTTCGCCGCGGCGAGCCTCGCCGCGCGCATCGACGACGCGCGCCCGAAGGTGCTGGTCACCGCCGACGCCGGCATGCGCGGCGGCAAGGTCGATCCCGTACAAGCCGCTCGTCGACGAGGCGCTGCGCCTCGCGCGCCATCCGCCGCGCGCAGGTGATCATCGTCGACCGCGGCCTCGACCGGCCATGCCGCGCGACCGCGGGCCGCGACCTCGACTACGCGACGCTGCGCGCGCGAGCACGCCGGCGCGCGGGTGCCCGTGCGAGTGGCTCGAGTCGTCCGAGCCGTCGTACATCCTCTACACGTCGGGCACGACGGGCAAGCCCAAGGGCGTGCAGCGCGACACCGGCGGCTACGCGGTCGCGCTCGCCGTCGTCGATGCGCGCGCATCTTCTGCGTCGCGCCCGGCGAGACGATGTTCACGACGAGCGACATCGGCTGGGTCGTCGGGCATTCGTACATCGTCTACGGGCCGCTGATCAACGGCTCGACGACGATCATGTACGAGGGCCTGCCGATCCGGCCCGATCCCGGCGATCTGGTGGAAGATCGTCGAGGAGCACAAGCGTCAGGACGATGTTCAGCTCGCCGACGGCGATCCGCGTGCTGAAGAAGCAGGATGCCGTCGTACATGCGCCGGCACGACCTGTCGTCGCTCTGCGCTACCTGTTCCTCGCCGGCGAGCCGCTCGACGAGCCGACGGCGCGCTGGGCGAGCGAGGCGCTCGGCGGGTCGCGATCGTCGACAACTACTGGCAGACCGAAACGGGCTGGCCGATCCTGTCGGCGCAGCCCGGCGTCGAGGACACGCCGCGCAAGTTCGGCTCGCCGTCGTTTCCCGTCTACGGCTACGACGTGCGGCTGCTGCGACGAGGCCACGGGCGCCGAGGTCGGCGCCGACGAGAAGGGCGTGCTGACGATCGCGCCGCCGCTGCCGCCCGGCTGCATGACGACGGTGTGGGGCGACGACGAGCGCTTCGTGTCGACGTACTTCTCGACGTTCCCCGGCCAGCATGCTCTACTCGACGTTCGACTGGGCGACGCGCGACGCCGACGGCTACTACTTCGTGCTCGGCCGCACCGACGACGTGATCAACGTCGCCGGCCATCGCCTCGGCACGCGCGAGATCGAGGAAGCGGTGCAGGCGCATGCGGGCATCGCCGAAGTCGCGGTCGTCGGCGTCGCCGACGCGATCAAGGGCCAGGTGCCGGTCGCGTTCGCCGTCGTCAAGGATCCGTCGCGCGTCGCCGACGCCGGAGGCGTCGCGCGACGCGATGCGCGCGCGAAGTGATGGACACGGTCGACCGCGAGCTCGGCGCGATCGCGCGGCCGGCGCGCGTGCACTTCGTCACGCTGCTGCCGAAGACGCGCTCGGGCAAGCTCCTGCGCCGCTCGATCCAGGCGCTGGCCGAAGGCCGCGATCCGGGCGACCTCACGACGATCGAGGATCCGGCGCGCTCGAGCAGATCCGCGCCGCGCTCGCGACACGGGCGCCGGGCTGAACGGGCTTTCGCGTCGCTCGCGTGCGCGCGAAGCCGCGCACGCGGCCCCTTGGTCGGACACGGGTCGATAGGCGATAATGTCGGTTTATTCACGATCGCCCGAATGCCCGAGTCCGCCGCCGCCGCCCACGTTCCGCTCGCCGAAGTCACCGCGCGGCGTGCGGTCGAGAGCATCCATTTCGGCTCGGTCGCCGTCGTCGATCGCGACGGGCCGCGTCCTGCACTCGCGCGGGCGACCCGCACACGCTCACGTTCACGCGCAGCGCGCTGAAGCCGCTGCAGGCGCTGCCGTTCGTCGCCGGCGGCGGCGTCGAGCGCTTCGGCTTCTCGCACGGCGCAGGTCGCGCTGCTGTGCGCGAGCCATTCGGGCGAGCCGCGGCACGTCGACGGCGTTGCCGACATGCTCGCGCGTGCGGCAGTGCCGGCAACCGACCTGCAATGCGGCACGCACGCGCCGGGATTCTACGAGGCGCGCGGCGACGTCCCGCCGCCGCCGCCGTATTCGCCGCTCGCAGCACAACTGCTCGGGCAAGCACAGCGGCATGCTCGCGTATTGCGTGCCTGCGCGGCCATCCGACGGGCGACTATCTCGCGTTCGACCACCCGCTGCAGCAGGCGATCCGTCGGGCGGTGGCCGCCTTCACCGGCGTTGCCGAGGACCGGCTCGTCGCGGGCATCGATGGCTGCTCGGCGCCGAACTACGCCGTGCCGCTGGCGTCGCTCGCGCCCGCGTTCGCGCGCCTCGCGACCGCGGATGTCGATCCCGACTACGGCCGGGCGCCGCGTACGCTGGCCGATGCGATGATCGCGCATCCGGAGATGGTCTCCGGCGAGCATCGCAGCGACCTCGCGCTGATGCGGGCGGGCCGCGGCGACTGGGTCACCAAGATCGGCGCCGAGGGCGTGCAGGCGATCGGCGTTCGCAGCCGGGGCTCGGGCATCGCGATCAAGGTCGCCGACGGCCAGAAGCGCGGCCTGTACCCGGCGATCGTCGCCGTGCTCGAGCAGCTCGGGGCTGCTCGACGCCGCCGCCCGGCAGACGCTCGGCCCCTGGGGCCGGCGCACGGTGCGCAACTACCGCGGCACGGCGACCGGAGAAGTGCGGCCGGTCGTTGTACTGGACGCACGCCGCCCGCAGCGATCGGCGCTTTCCGATGCGTGATCGCGCTGAACTTGGCAGGCGCGCAATGGTCTGTTGCTGCAAGTGTGCGCCGCGTCGCTTCCAGACGCCGCAGTGATCGGTGTCGCTGGCAGTGCCGCCGGCAGCCGCGCCCGCCGTTCGGCGGGCATAACAACGACATGAATCAGGGACTACCCGCGGATGGGTGATCGCGAAGTCGATCAGCAGCTCGTCGTGCGAGCGCAGCAGGGCGACAAGCGCGCGTTCGAGCTGCTGGTCACGAAGTACCAGCGCAAGCTGGGGCGGCTCCTGTCGCGGCTGGTGCGCGACCCGGCGGAGGTCGAGGACGTGACGCAGGAAGCCTTCATCAAGGCCTATCGCGCGCTGCCGAGCTTTCGCGGCGACAGTGCGTTCTACACGTGGCTGTATCGCATCGCGATCAACACGGCGAAGAACTACCTGGTCGCGATGGGACGGCGCGCGCCGACGTCGACCGGTTTCGACCACGAGGACGCGGAGAGTTTCGAGGATGCGGAGCAGTTGCGCGACACGGCCACACCGGAAGCGGAGCTGCTGGGCAAGCAGATCGCCGCGACGGTGAACCGCGCGATGGAAGCAGTTGCCCGAGGACCTTGCGCACGGCGATCACGCTGCGCGAGATCGAAGGGTTGAGCTACGAGGAAATTGCGAACGTGATGAATTGCCCGATCGGCACCGTGCGCTCGCGCATCTTTCGCGCGCGCGAGGCGATCGCCGCCGAATTGCGGCCGCTGCTCGGCACCGACGAAAACCGGAGATGGTGATGAACGAGAAAATTTCGCGCCTGATGGATGGCGAGATCGACGCGCCGGAACTGGATCGCGTGTGCGCGACGCTTCGGAGCGACGCGGGCGATGGCGACCTGGGCCTGCTACCACGCGATCGGCGACGCGCTGCGCGGCGAGACGCGCCGTGACGCGCAATATCGTGGCCGCGCTTTCGCGCCGGCTGGCGCCGGAAGCCGACGGTGCTGGCGCCCGGAGCTGCGCAGCGCCGTCGGGACCCGCGACGTGGGCGTGGGCGGCTGCGGCCTCGGTCGCGGCGGTCACCGTCGTCGGCTGGACCGCGTATTCGATGATCGACGCGACGCCTGCCGGATTCGCCAAGGCGCGCGAAGCCGGCACCATGCGCGCCGCGCAGTTGCGACCGGCCACGGTTCCGGCCGATTATCTGCTCGCGCACCAGGAATACGCGCCGGCCACGTGCTGCAGGGTGTCGGACCCTACCTGCGCGACGTGGCCGCCAGCACGCCGGTGCGTCCGGCGGTTGCCGAATGACCTCTTCGCTGAATCCGCCGATGCAGCACGCGCAACAACGTCCTCGTCTCGTTCCCGGCCGGTTAGCCCCGGCCGTATTTGCGTTTGCGCTGGCGCTCGCCGCATCGGCGGCGCGCGCCGACGACGCGATGCAATGGCTCACGCGTGCCGCGCAGGCGGCGCGGGAGCTCGACTACGTCGGCACGATCGTCTACCAGATCGGACCGCGCGTCGAATCGTCGCGGATCACGCACCTCAACGACGGCGGCCAGGAATTCGAGAAGCTCGTGAATCTCGACGGGCCGGCGCGCGAGGTCGTGCGCAGCCAGGGCGAGGTGCGCTGCTACTACCCCGACGTCAAGCTGGTGCGCATCGAGCCGCGCACGTTTCGCAACGTGTTCCCGTCGCTCCTGCCCGAGCAGCAGCAGTCGCTGTCGCGCTACTACGATTTCCGCGTCCTCGGCGAGGACCGCGTCGGCGGCCGGCCGGTGCAGGTCGTCGTGTTCGAGCCGCGCGACGGTCTGCGCTACGGCCATCGGTTCTGGTCCGACGCGGCGACCGGGCTGCTGCTCAAGGCGCGCGTGGTGAACGAGCGCGGCGACGTCGTCGAGCAGTTCGCGTTCACCGACCTCACGATCAACGCCAGGATCGACAAGTCGATGGTCGAGCCGTCATGGCCGACGGTGCCGACCGACTGGAAGGTGCTGGAACGCGCGTCGGGCGACGTCGGTTCCGCAGGACACCGGCTGGGTGGTGACGCGCGTCCCGCCCGGGTTCGCGAAGATCATGGAAGGCTTTCGCAAGCTGCGGGGCCGCGCCGAGCGGGTCGCGCATCTCGTGTTTTCCGACGGCCTCGTCTCGATCAGCGTGTTCGTCGAGCCGCTCGTCGCCGCGTCGGCGCCCGCCGGATTCATGCAGCAGGGCGGCCTCAACGTGTACAGGGTCCGGCAGTACGATCACCTGATCACGGTGATGGGCGAAGCGCCCGGCGCCACGGTGCGCCAGATCGCGAACTCGGTCACGCATCGGTAAGGCGAGCGGGCGTCCGGCGCCAGGCGCGATCGCTCGGCGCGTACCGGCGCAACGACCGACGCGCACAGAATCTCTGCCTCGCGCATAATCCGCCCAACGTCCAACTCTCCGCACCCAATCGCCTCCATGTTCTCGTCTTCGAAGTCGCTCGCCGCAGCTATCGGCGCGGCGCTGCGTCATGCTGATGTCGCTCGCGGCGCCGGTCTCCGTCGCGGCGCAGGGACGCGCCGGCGGGCTCCCCGATTTCACCGAGCTCTACGAGCGACAGGGTCCGGCCGTCGTGTCGATCGACGTCACGCAGAAGGCGCGTCGACAGCGCTTTCCCGACATTTCCGAGGACGATCCGTTCTACGAATTCTTTCGTCGCTTCGGCCAGATTCCCCGCAACGGGCGGGCGGGGGCGACCAGCGCGAATTCGAGACGCAGTCGACCGGATCGGGCTTCATCATCTCGGCGGACGGCTACATCGTCACCAACGCGCACGTCGTCGACGATGCGAGCGAGGTGACGGTTCGCCTGTCCGACAAGCGCGAGTTCATGGCGAAGGTGATCGGCAGCGACAAGCGCACCGACGTCGCGCTGCTCAAGATCGACGCCAAGGACCTGCCAGCGCGTCGCGATCGGCGATCCTGACAAGCTCAAGGTCGGCGAATGGGTCGTCGCGATCGGCAAGCCGTTCGGACTCGAGAACACGATGACGGCCGGCATCGTGAGCGCCAAGGGCCGCGACCTGCCGCAGGAAAACCTCGTTCCGTTCATCCAGACCGACGTCGCGATCAATCCCGGCAACTCGGGCGGGCCGCTCTTCAACATGAGGGGCGAAGTGGTCGGCATCAACTCGCTGATCTACTCGCGCACCGGCGGCTTCATGGGCCTCGCGTTCGCCGTTCCGATCGACGTCGCGATGAACGCCGTCAAGCAGCTGAAGGACAAGGGTCGCGTCACGCGCGGGCGCATCGGCGTGCAGATCCAGGAGCTCACGAAGGAAGCGGCCGATGCGTTCGGCCTCAAGCAGGCGGATGGCGCGCTCGTGAACAACGTCGAGAAGGACGGCCCGGCGGCCAAGGCAGGCATCGAATCGGGCGACATCATCCTCAAGGTCGACGGGCGCGACGTGCACTCGTCGAACGACCTGCCGCGCATCATCACGCGCGATTCGACCCGGCACGAAGGTGACGCTGACCGTGTGGCGCAAGGGCGCAGCGAAGGACTTTGCCGTCACCGTCGCCGAAATCAAGGAAGACGCGACGCCGCCGCCACGGCGCGCCAATCCCGCGCCGAAGGAGAAGGCGAAGCCCAATCGCATGGGGCTCGTGCTGTCGGACCTGACCGACGAGCAGCGCAAGCAAGCTCGGCCTCAAGAGCGGCGGCGTGCTGGTCGAGGACATCGTCGGCGTCGTGCGCGGCAACGTGCAGGCCGGCGACGTGATTCTCGCAATCATCCAGCGCGGCGCGCCGGTGGAAGTGAAATCGGCCGCGCAGGTGAACGAGTATCTCGCGAAGCTCGACAAGGGCGCGTCGGTGACGCTGCAGGTGCGTCGCGGCGACAACGCGTTCTACACGACGCTGAAGCTCGGCGCCGGCGAATAGTCGGAGCGTCGAGGGCGTCGTGCTCACGCTCCTCGTTCGCGCGTACTGTCATCTGTGCGACGACATGCGCGCGGCATTGGCGCCGCTCGCGGCGCGGGCCGGCGCGGCGATCGTCGAGATCGACATCGATGCCCATCCGGTGCTCGAGGCGCAATTCGGCGATCGCGTGCCGGTGCTGATGCAGGGCGGCGTCGGCGGCCGCGAGCTTTGCCACTTCACGCTCGATGCGCAGCGCGTTCGGGAGGCGCTGGCGCTGACGCGCTGACGGGCGATTCACGCAGCGGGCTTGCGGCACCCCAATCGCCGAGCGTGCGGATCGGCTCGGCGTCCGTCATCGCGTCGATGAATGCCGGCCCGTCGTCTGCCGGCAATGCGCGATCGAGCGCGGCCGGTACCGTCGCCTCGAGGCCTGCACGCGTGTCCGCGTTCGCGATCGCGCGTTCGAGCGCTGCGCGGTCGGCGCACGCAGGCTGGCCGTCGACGACGCGCAGGTAAATGCGGCCGCTCTCCCGGTCGGCGAAATTGACCTCGTGAAAGCGGTCGATGCACTGCCTCAGGAACCCGGCATTGGCCGCCGGCGCCAGGCTCGCGCTGTCCGGATAAAGCGAATCCGGCGTCGTCGCGTCGATGTTCACGCGGCGGTAGCGCTCGACGTCGAGCACGCAGCCGACGTCGAGGATGTTGATCGTATCGTTCCAGCCGAACGCGACCGTTCGCGGTCGCTCGCCGGCAGCCGCACGCTGTTGTCGAGAAATTCGAAATGCACGCGCTTGTCGCGCGCGCCGGACCCATGTGAAGAAAAGCTCCGGCATGCCGGCGTACGCCTCGACGCCGTGCGCGAGCGTGTCGTCGACCGACTTGTAGCGTCCGACCTCGAGCCCGCGATTCCACGCGCGCTCGACGAGCGATGCCGGCGGCGTGATCATGAAGAACAGATAGACGGATCTGCCCGAAGCGCGTCAGCAGGTTGCTGCCGGCCTCGTCCGAATCGGGCGCGAAGCTGTCGAAGCGGAAGCGATCGATGAGCAGATGCGGCATGTCGCCGCGCGCCGCCTTTCGCGCCATGTAGCGGTCGAGCTTCTGATCGATGATCTTCAGCTCCTCGCCGGTGAATGCGCCGGCGTACTTGTAGCTGTCGCCGAAGCGCGCCGTAATCGAGCAGCTGCTTGCGCCAGATGTCGGGGCTGATCAGCGCGAACTCGCCCCAGTCGACGCCGATCTCGCTCGCGAGCTTCTTCTGCAGCGGTCGCAGCGTGCTCTTCCCCGACGCCGATGCGCCCTTCGTGTTCATGACGACCGGATGTTCCTGCGGCGGCAGGCGCCGGTACCCGCCGCCGCTCGCGGCGTCGATCAGCCATGGCTCCATCAGGCGGCCGATTTCGTCGCCTGCATGCGCGTTGCACGCGATATCGGTCGCGAGCGCGGCGATCATCTCGCGGCTACCCCACAGGCGCCCATGCCGGACCAGCACGGCGGACAGCACCCGCGCCAGCGCGCGATACGCCGACGCCTCCGACGCGTCCGCGACCGCGTGGGCCTTCGCTTCCCATTCGGCCGCAATGCGCAGCTCGCGATTGACGCCCGCATCGGTTCGCGGCTCGGGAGCGCGACGCCGTGCGAGAAACGCGAAAGGTCCGGCCCTTTGCGACCGCTTCGCGGAGGCTGCCGTCGCGGGCGCTTCGTACAGCGCGGCAAGCTCGCGCGCGATCAGCGCGGAAACGTCGCGCCGTACGCTGTCGTACAGCGCGGCGAGCGAATCCATTTTCGGTGCGACGGCGCTCGCAAGCAGCGCTCGCGTGATCTGCCGGAAGTTGATGCCGAGGTCTTCGATCCGCGAGCCGTCGGGCACCGAGAGATCGGCGGTGACCCGAACGAGCAATTCGTGGAGGGCAAGCCGCTGCGGGCGAAACGCGACGACGTCGGATAGCTCGAGACCCGTGAGATCGCGCAGCTCGGTGGCGGTCGAATAACTCGTGAAGACGTTTTCGGGGCGCAGGAACGTGGACAGGTGCCGGATCGCGTCGGGAATCTCCGACGCGACGCCCGGATGCCAGGGACTGAACGGCGGCGGCGAATTCTCGGCGACCACGCTTGTCCTCTTTCCGTTAAAATTCAACATTCAAGGAGCCGCGAGCAACAGGCCCGCCGGCTCGATCCTCCGATTCTGACAGCCTTGCCAGGGCACCCCGGCGGTGCCCTTCGATTTTCTTCATGCAGAACATCCGCAATTTCTCGATCATCGCGCACATCGATCACGGCAAATCGACGCTCGCCGATCGGTTCATCCAGCGCTGCGGCGGCCTTTCCGATCGGGAAATGGAGGCGCAAGTCCTCGACACGATGGATCTGGAGCGCGAGCGCGGCATCACGATCAAGGCGCAGACGGCCGCACTCGTCTACCGCGCGCGCAGCGGCGAGACGTACCAGCTGAACCTGATCGACACGCCGGGACACGTCGATTTCGCGTACGAGGTGTCGCGCTCGCTCGCCGCCTGCGAGGGCGCGCTGCTGGTCGTCGACGCGTCGCAGGGCGTCGAGGCGCAGACGGTCGCGAATTGCTACACGGCAATCGAGCAGGGCGTTGCAGTGGTGCCGGTGCTGAACAAGATCGATCTGCCGTCCGCCGAACCCGAGCGCGTGATCGACGAGATCGAGGACATCATCGGCATCGAGGCCGAGGACGCCATCCGCGCGAGCGCCAAGACCGGCGAGGGCGTCGACGACATTCTCGAAGCGGTGATCGCACGGATACCGCCGCCCACCGGCGATCCGGCCGCGCCGCTTGCAGGCGCTGCTCATCGACTCGTGGTTCGACAACTACGTCGGCGTCGTCATGCTCGTTCGCGTGATGCAGGGCACGCTCAAGCCGCGCGAGCGCATCCTGCTGATGGCGTCAGGGGCCTCGTACATGTGCGAGCAGGTGGGCGTGTTCACGCCGCGCGCCGTGTCGCGCGATCAGCTCTCGGCCGGTGACGTCGGATTCATCACCGCCGGCATCAAGGAGCTGAAGGCCGCGATGGTCGGCGACACGATCACGAGCGTGACGCGCCCGGCCGCGCACGCGCTTCCCGGCTTCAAGGAAGTGAAGCCGCAGGTGTTCGCCGGACTTTATCCGGTCGAGTCCAACCAGTACGAGGCGCTGCGCAATGCGCTCGACAAGCTGAAGCTCAACGACGCTTCGCTGCGCTACGAGCCGGAAGTGTCGCAGGCGCTCGGCTTCGGCTTCCGCTGCGGCTTTCTGGGGCTGCTGCACATGGACATCGTGCAGGAGCGGCTCGAGCGCGAATACGACATGGACCTGATCACGACGGCGCCGACCGTCGTCTACCAGGTGCAAACGCGCGACGGCCAGCAGTTCGAAATCGAGAATCCGTCGAAGCTTCCCGACCTCTCCAACGTGGAGGAGATCCGCGAGCCGATCATCACGGCCACCATTCTCATGCCGCACGAATACGTCGGCCCGGTGCTGACGCTGTGCAACGAGAAGCGCGGCGTGCAGAAGAACATGCAGTACGTCGGCCGCCAGGTGCTGCTCACCTACGAGCTGCCGATGGCCGAGGTCGTGATGGATTTCTTCGACAAGCTGAAGTCGGTCTCGCGCGGTTACGCGTCGCTCGACTACGAATTCAGGGAGTTTCGCGCGGCGGACGTCGTCAAGCTCGACATCCTGATCAACGGCGAGCGCGTGGACGCGCTGTCGGTGATGGTGCACCGCTCGGTCGCGATTTACCGCGGCCGCGAAGTCGCGTCGAAAATGCGCTCGCTGATCCCGCGCCAGATGTTCGACGTCGCCGTCCAGGCCGCGATCGGCGCACAGATCATCGCGCGCGAGAACATCAAGGCGCTGCGCAAGAACGTGCTGGCGAAATGCTACGGCGGCGACATCACGCGGAAGAAGAAGCTGCTCGAGAAGCAGAAAGCGGGCAAGAAACGGATGAAGTCGGTGGGCAGCGTCGAGATACCGCAGGAAGCGTTTCTGGCGATCCTGCAGGTCGGCGACAAGTGAGCATGCGACAATGCCGCCCGCCTGATCGTCGTCCCGCCCGCAGTCCGCTTTTCCCTTCGTCCCGACCCTGATTCTCGATGAACTTCGCCCTGATCCTGTTCCTGTTGACGGCGCTGACCGGCGTCATCTGGCTGGCGGACCGCCTGTTCTTCGCAGGTAAGCGCGCTCCCGAGTCGCCCGAGCCCGTCTGGGTCGAATACTCGAAATCGTTCTTTCCGGTGTTGCTCGTCGTGTTCGTGCTGCGCTCGTTCCTGGCCGAGCCGTTCAAGATTCCGTCGTCGTCGATGCGGCCCACGCTCGAAGTCGGCGATTTCATCCTCGTCAACAAGTTCATCTACGGCATACGGCTGCCGATCATCGAGCAGAAGATCATCCCGATTCACGATCCGAAGCGCGGCGACGTCGTCGTGTTTCGCTATCCGCTCAACCCGTCGCAGGACTTCATCAAGCGCCTGATCGGCCTCCCCGGCGATGTGGTCGAGTACCGCGACAAGAAACTGACGGTCAACGGCAAACCGTGGCCGCAGCAGGCCGATTCATCGTACAGCTACCTCGAGGGGCTGCGGTTCGAAACGCTCGAACGCCGCATCGAGGAAACCGACGCCAATCCTGCGCTGGCGCACACGATCGGCATCAACGTGCAGGCGCAGCCGGTGTATCCGTCGAACGTGCGGCCGTTCCCCGGGCGCGAAAATTGCGACTACAATGAGCGCGGCTTCCGATGTCGGGTTCCGGCTGGCCATTACTTCATGATGGGCGACAACCGCGACAACAGCGACGACAGCCGGTATTGGGGATTCGTCCCGGACGACCATCTGCGGGGAAGGGCCTTCTTCATCTGGTTCAACTGGGACGACATCGCGTCATTGGCATTCAAGCGCATCGGCAGCGCGATCCATTGAAGCCGGCGTGCGGGGGAGGGAATATCTTGGTCGGAAATGAGCGCGGATTGTCGATGACAGGATTCCTGTTCACGACAATCGTCATCGTCGTCGTCGCGCTGGTCGCCTTCAGGGTCGGCCCCTCCTACATCGAATATTTCACCGTCCAGAAGGCGCTCGACACGACGATGCAGGAAGTCGAGACGCCCACGGCCGCCGAGATTCGCCGCTCGATGGACCGCCGCCTCTCCGCCGACTACGTCGACGCGGTCAACGCCGGCGATGTTCTCGTCGGACGCGAAGGCAACTCGATCGTCGCGACGCTGGCGTGGCAGAAGATCCTGCACATGGTCGGCAATGCGAGCATCCTGCTCGAGTTCGAGGCGCGTTCCACGCGCGGGTAGGATCCTCAGCACCCCATGCATGGGACAAGATGAGCGCACCGCCGGGGATTGCGCTCGATCACGCCTTCGCCGATGCCGGACTGCTTCGCCAGGCGCTGACGCACCGCAGCTACGGCACGCCCCACAACGAGCGGCTTGAATTCGTCGGTGACGCGGTCCTGAACTGCGTCGTCGCGCGCGCGCTCTTCGACCGGTTTCCCGAACTTCCCGAAGGCGAGCTGTCGCGCGTGCGCGCGCACCTGGTCAACAAGGACATGCTTGCGCAGGTCGCGCGCCGCCTCGGTCTCGGCAGCGCGATTCGACTGGGTGAGGGCGAATTCAGGAGCGGCGGAGCCGACCGCGCGTCGATCCTGGCCGATGCGATGGAAGCGGTCTTCGGCGCCGTTTTTCTCGACGGCGGATACGAGGCCGCGCGCGGCACGATCGACGCGGCGTATGGCGATCTGCTGCGCGACGCCGACCCCGCGGTGCTCGGGAAGGATCCCAAGACGCGCCTGCAGGAATGGCTGCAGGCGCGCCGGTTGCCGGTGCCGGAGTACGCGATCGTCGCGACGAGCGGCGATGCGCACGCGCAACGGTTTGCCGTCGAATGCCGGATTGCCGGCCTCGGCATCGTCGCGGCCGGATCGGGATCGAGCCGGCGCATCGCCGAGCAGGACGCCGCACAGCGCGCGCTCGACGCCGCAATCGAGGTCGGGCCGCATGGCTGACGCGGCGATCGCGCATCGTTGCGGACACGTCGCGATCGTCGGGCGTCCGTCGGTCGGCAAGTCGACGTTGCTCAATGCGCTGATCGGCGCCCGCGTCAGCATCACGTCGCGCAAGCCCCAGACGACGCGCCATCGGATCACCGGCATTCTCACCGAGCCCGATGCGCAGTACATCTTCGTCGATACGCCGGGGTTCCAGACGCGCTACCTGTCGCGGCTCAATGAGCGGCTCAACCGCACGGTTCGCGAAGCGCTCGGCAACGTCGACGTCGTGGTCTTCGTCATCGACGCCGCGCGATTTACCCGGGAGGATCGCGAAGTCCTTGCGCTGCTGCCGGCGGGCGTGCCGGTCATCGCAGCGCTGAACAAGATCGACGCCATCGCCGACAAGCGTTCGCTGCTGCCGCGAATCGCGGAAATCGCGGCGCTGCGCGACTTCGCGGCGATCGTCCCGATTGCAGCCGAGCGCGGCACCGACGTCGCGGCACTCAAGCGCGCGATCGCCGAGTGCCTGCCCGAAGGTCCCGCGCTGTATCCGGCCGACGACATCACCGACCGCGACGAGCGCTTTCTCGCCGCCGAATTCATCCGTGAAAAAATCTTCCGGCAGCTCGGCGACGAAGTGCCGTACGGAACGGCGGTCGCGATCGAGAGCTTCGTGCACGAAGGCGATCTGCGGCGCATCCGTGCGACCATTTTCGTCGACAAGACGAGCCAGCGCGCGATCCTCGTCGGCGAGGGCGGCGCGCGGATGAAGGCGATCGCGTCGCAGGCGCGCGGCGACATGGAGCAGCTTTTCGATGGACGCGTGTTTCTCGACGTGTGGGTACGCGTCAAGCGCGGCTGGTCCGGCAACGACGCGATGCTGACGCAATTGGGATACTGATTCCCGGATGAGACAGCTTCGCGAGCGCCACGACGAGGAGCCGGCGTTCGTTCTCCACACGTATCCGTACCGCGAGACGAGCCTCATCGTCGAAGCATTCACCGAGCGGTCGGGCCGCGTCGCGATGGTCGCGCGCGGCGCCAAGCGCCCGCGCTCCGAGCTGCGCGGCGTGCTGCAGGCGTTCCAGCCGCTGGCGCTTTCGTGGGCGGGCGGAGGCGAGCTGAAGACGCTGATCAAGGCCGAGTGGCGCGGCGGCCTGCCGCTGCCGACCGGCGCCGCGCTTCTGTGCGGCTTCTACCTGAACGAATTGCTGCTGAAGCTTCTTGCGCGCGAAGACCCGCATCCGGCGCTGTGGTCCGAATACGCTTCCGCGCTGCGCGCATTGACGGCCGACGCGAAAGCGCCCGCGCAGGCCGCCACGTTGCGGCGCTTCGAAGTGCGCCTGCTCGCGGAGCTCGGCTACGCGCTGTCGCTCACGCACGACGTGCAAAGCGGTGCGCCGATCCATCCGGGCGAACGGTACCATTACGCATTCGACCGCGGGCCGCAGCTCGTCGCCGCCGAGCCGCGCGCCCGCTGGCCGGTGGTTCGCGGCGCGACGCTGATCGCGCTGGCGACGCAACGCTATCCGGAACCGGACGTGGCGGCCGAAGCCAAGCGCCTGATGCGCGGCATCCTCGATCATTACCTCGAGGAGCGGCGCATTTTCAGCCGCCGCGTCGTGCAGGATCTCGCGGCGCTCGAAGACGACCAGGATCCGCAATGAGCCGGACACCCGACATGAGAAGGAACCGCATGTGATCGAGCTCGGCGTCAATATCGACCATGTCGCGACGCTGCGTCAGGCGCGCCGCACGTATGAGCCCGATCCCGTCTGGGCGGCGATCGAGGCGCATCTCGGCGGCGCGGACGGGATCACCGTGCATCTGCGCGAGGATCGCCGCCACATCCAGGACGAGGACGTGCGGCGGTTGCGCGACCTCGTCCACATCAGGCTCAACCTCGAAATGGCGGCGACGGACGAGATGGTCGACATCGCCTGCGCGTTGCGTCCGGAAATGGCGATGCTCGTGCCGGAAGGCCGCGAGGAGGTCACGACCGAAGGCGGGCTCGACGTCGCCGGACAGGAAGACAAGTTGAAGCGCTCGATTGCGCGACTGGCGCACGCGGGCATCGTCACGTCGGTTTTCATCGATGCGGAGCTCGCGCAGGTCGAGTCGGCGGCGCGCGCCGGCGCGCGCGTGTGCGAGGTGCACACCGGACCCTACGCGCATGCATTTCATGCGAAGGGACGCGACGCCGAAAGCGGTGCCGTCGTCGCGGAGCTCGATCGCATCCGCGTGGCCGGAAACGCGATCCGCGATCTCGGGATGCGCTTCAACGCCGGCCACGCGCTCAACTATTTCAACGTGCAGCCGGTGGCGTCGCTTCCGGGTGTGCGCGAGCTGCACATCGGCCATGCGATCGTTTCGCGCAGCATTTTCGTCGGCTTGCGCTGCGCGGTGCGTGAAATGAAGGCGCTGATGCGCGAGGCGGTGGAATGAGCGTCGCCGGGCCGCCCCAAGACGCGAATAGCGCCCCCTCTGGCGGCAGCGCCGCGGCGCCAGCCGCAAGCGTGGGGGTCGTATGCGATGGACGCGGCCCGATCGTGCTCGGCATCGAGGGCTGCGAGCTTACGCCCGGCGATCGCGCGCGGCTTGCCGATCCGCGCGTGGGCGGCGTCATCCTGTTTGCGCGCAATTTCGTGTCGTCTGCCCAGTTGCGGCGGTTGACCGCATCGATTCGCGCGCTACGCTCCGCGCTGCTGATCGCCGTCGATCATGAAGGCGGCCGCGTGCAACGCTTTCGCAGCGACGAGTTCACGCCGCTGCCGCCGATGCGGGCGCTGGGGGAGCGGTGGGATGCCGATCCGGTGGCCGCGCATGCGGCTGCGTTCGCGACCGGTCAGACGATCGCGCGCGAGCTCCTGGCACACGGCGTCGACTTCAGCTTTGCGCCGGTGCTCGATCTCGACTACGCGGCGAGCAGGGTGATTGGCGATCGGGCGTTTCATGCCGATCCGGTGATCGTCGCCGATCTTGCCGGTGCGCTGCTGCGCGGACTCGACGCCGGCGGCGCGGCGGGTGTCGCCAAGCACTTTCCGGGTCATGGCTACGTCGCGGCGGATTCGCACGTCGACACGCCCATCGACGACCGCACGCTCGACGCGATCCTCTGCGCCGACATCGTGCCATTCGCGGCGCTGATGCAACAGGGACTGGAAGCGGTGATGCCTGCGCACATCGTCTATCCTGCAGTCGACGCGCGTCCCGCCGGCTTTTCGGCAGTCTGGATCGGCGAGATTCTGCGCGGCCGATTGGGCTTCGACGGTCTCGTCTTCTCCGACGATCTCGAGATGGCGGGCGCGCATTCGGCGGGCGACATCGTCGCGCGCGCGAACGCCGCGATTTCCGCGGGATGCGACGTCGTGCTGCTCTGCAACGACTTTCGCGCGATGGACGAGCTGCTCGCGCGCTGGACGCCGCCGGCGCAGCCCTCGCTCGCGCGACGGTGGGCGCAGATGGCGGGACGTCAGCCGCAGAGCTGACGGGATCCGTGCGCAGTGATGGGCTGGAGTGAGGGCCGCAATCAGGAGACGGCAGCGACGCGATCGCCTGGCGCGCGTCCCGGCATCGTGAAGCCGATCGCATTCAGCCTGTCGTGCAATTGCGCACGCTGGCCGGCGGTCAGCGCAACGAGCGGCGGGCGCAACGCGGCCCAGACCTCGTCACCGGTGTGATGCGCAATCGCCGCCTTCAGCGCCGGTATTACCGGAAATTCCCGAAAGGTCGCGCGCACATCGTCGACCGCCGCCTGCCGGGCTTCGGCGCCGGTGTTCTCCCAATTGCGCGCGAGCTCCGCGATGGCCACCGGGTTGACGTTGGCGACTGCGCTGATGCAGCCCGCGCCGCCGGCGCGCAGCGTCGCGAGCAGGAAGCTCTCGGCGCCCGAAAACACGTCGAAGCCCTGCGGCTGAAACCGCTCGAGCATCGCGCGCGTGTTGCTCCAGTCGCCGGAGCTGTCCTTGACGCCGGCGATCGTGCCCGGATAGCGCGCGAGCAGGCGCTCGATCAGCGCGAGACTGATCGGCACCTGCGACACCTGCGGTATGTGATACAGGTAAATCCGCAGGCGATCGTCGCCGACGCGCTCGACCACTTCCGCATAGCTTGCGAAGAGCGCGTCGTCCGACACATCCTTGTAGTAGAACGGCGGCAGCATCAGCACGCCCGCGCAACCGTGTCGCATCGCGCGGCGCGTGAGCTCAACCGTGTCAGGGAACGCGCAGCATCCGGTGCCCGGCATCATCCGCGCGGGCGGCACGCCGGCTTCGACCAGCGCGTCGAGAATGGCGAGCTTCTCGGCGACCGCGAGCGAGTTGCCCTCCGACGTCGTGCCGAAGACCGCGATGCCGACATCGCGCTCGAGCAGCCATTTGCAATGTTTGATGAGGCGCGCGGTATCGGGCATCAGATCCGCGGTGAAGGGCGTCACCACCGGTGCGAGGACGCCGTGCAGACGTTGGGTCGGTTTCAAGTCGTTCTCCGGGGAGTCGACATTCATTCTAAAGCACGCCGGTGCGAGCTCAATGCGGATGCGGCCAGCGGCCGCCGAGCCGGCGCGTGATTTCTTCGGCGATGTGCGAGACGAGCGGGCCGAGCTGCTTGATCCGGCCGTCGGGCAGCCGTGACGACGGACCGGCCAGCGAGATGGCGCCGAGCGGCTCGGCGTGCTCGTCGTAGATCGGCGCCGCGACGCAGCGCGTTCCGGGCAGGTGTTCCTCGTCGTCGAACGACCAGCCGCGCTGGCGGATCACGCGGATGCTGGCCCACATCGTTTCCGGCGACGTGATCGTGTTCTCGGTGATGCGCGGCAGGCCTTTTACCTTGATCAACGCGTCGATCTGGTCGTCGGGCAGCGACGCGAAGATCGCCTTGCCTACGCCCGATGCGTGCAGCGGGACGCGACTGCCGAGCTTGACGATCGTGCGCATCGTCTCGCGGCACTGCACCTGGTCGATGAACACCGCTTCGGTGCCGTCGAGAATGGCAAGGTTGGCCGTTTCGCCGCATTGCTCCATCAGCCGTCGCATGTGCGCGTGGCTGTGTGCTGCGAAATCGCGGTTGGCGAGGAAGCTCGAGCCGACGGTGAACGCCTGCAGCCCGACGTACCAGAGTCCGAGGTCGCCCATCTGGTACACGTATCCGGTCTTCTCGAGCGTGGCCAGCAGGCGATGCGTCGTCGACGGCGCCAGTTGCGCGCGCTGCGCAATGTCAGTGAGCGTGAGGCCGCCTTCGGTGCGCGCGAGACATTCGAGGATCGCAAGGCCGCGCGTGAGACTTTGCACCTGCGCGGTTTCGCCGCCTGGCCGCAACGGCGTGCGGCCGCGTCGCGCAGGCACCGTGAGGCGATGAAGGGTGGTCACGGATGCGACGCGATGCGATCGGTCAAGCGGGCTGATAGCGAACGGGAAACGTCACGCGAAACGTCGTCCCCTCGCCTTGCCTGCTCTGCAATTCGAGCGTGGCGTCGAGCAGATCGCACAATCGCTTCACAATCGAGAGCCCGATGCCTTCACCGGCACTTTGCGTGCGGGCATCCGAGCGCGAGTGCAGCGTGGGCGGCCCTTCCGGGTCCGCTGACGAATCGCCTGCAGCGGCGGCGGCGCGCTCGATCGCCCGGCTTTCGACCGTCGCGGCGTCGAGCGCCGTTGCGAGCGGCGCGCTGCCGTTCGCTGACAGGCCCGGGCCGGTGTCGGCAATGCACAGGAACCAGCGCTGGGCGTCGTCCGCTTCGTCCCATGTGACCATCACGCCCCCGCGCTCGGTGTACTTGACGGCGTTCAAAATGAGGTTCTGCGCGATCCGGCAGGTCTTGACCTCGTCGCCATTGACCATGAGCGTGGGCGGTCCCTCGGCCTTCACGAACAAGCCGCGGCCGACGGCTGCGGGCTCCATGTTGACGCAGAGCTGCCGCAGGGAGACCGCGGCGTCGAACGGGCGAATCTCGCGCTGCTCCTGCCCGGCGTCGAGGCGGGCCTGCGTCGTGAGGTCGTTCAACAGCGCGCTCAGCGAGGCAACGCCGCGGTCGAGCACGCTCAGCCACTTGTCGCTCGGCCCGTGCGCTTGCAGCATGCTCGTCACGTTCGCAACGACGCTGAGATTGCCGCGAAGGTCGTGCGCGGCTTCGCGCCACGCTTCGGCCCGTTGACGCTCGAGTTGCCGGAATTGCTCGAGCCCTTCCTCGAGCGCGTGCACCCGGCTCGCTGCCTCGATGCGCTGCACGCGCTCGTACTGGGCGACGCTTTCGCTGATGCCGCACACGGCGAACCGGCAGATGCGTCGCCACGCTTCCGAGACGATCGGCGGCGGCAAGTGCAGGCGGGCATGCGTATACGCGTGCACCTCCTCCGCGATGGTGTCGCTGAGCGTAATCCACTCCTGCATCACCTGTCGATCGTCGTAGCCCTGGCGCCAGCGCTGCACGCCGTGTCCTTCGGCGCTGTCGGCCTCGTCCTTCCGCGCCTCGAGCGCGTCGTCGAAGCGAGCCGCCCGGAGCGTGTCTTCGAGGGCGTCGAGAAGGTGCGGAATGTGATCGTAGAACTGGACGCGGGACATGCTCGCCGATGTCCGCAGGTCGGGATCACGCTCGACGGCGTGCCGCCAGGCGGTCAGGATCGCGTCGCGGCGCTCGTGCAGGTGCGAAGCGAGCGCGGCAAGCTCGACGTCGCGTATTCCGGCATCCATGATGCGCGACGATAGCAGATTGCGTCACGAAGATGTCGTGGCGCGTCGATTGGCTCGCGAGCGGGAAAGCGCTTCTGCGACGGCCGTCGTCTGACGCGGCGCCTGAAGATGGACCGTCGCCGCGCAGGCTGTCCCGGCGAGGTCGATCGCGTAGTGCGCCTCGCGGATCATTGCGTCGGTCAACGCAATATCGGGCCGGGGAGATTTCGCATAGCCGAATGCCACCATCCCACCAAGCTTGCGACTGTAGCCGGTCGACGTCAATTCGCCGACAGGCCGCCCATCCATCAGGACCGGCTCGCCGCCCCAGGCAAAAGCCGCGGGATCGTCGAGCGTGAATTGCACGAGTCGCTTCGACAGGCCGCGCTCGCGCTGGCGCAGCAGCGCATCGCGTCCGATGAAATCCGGCTTGTCGAGCGCGACGGCGTAGCCGAGGCCCGCTTCGAGCGGCGTGTCGTCCGGCGAAAGCTCGGCGCCCCACGCGCGCCGGCCGGCCTCGATGCGCAGCGCGTCGATCGTGTAGTACCCGGCATCGGAGAGGCCGAACGGCGCACCTTCGCGCCACAGCGCGTCGTAGAGCGTGATGCATTGATCGGTCGGCACGCACAGCTCGTAACCGGGACCGCCGACATAGCTGATTCGCGTGGCGCGAGGGCGCGCGTGGCCGATGTCGACAAGCCGCGCCGTCGCGAAGGGCATGCCGGCTTGCGAAAAATCGTCGGGCGACAGCCGCGCCAGCAGCGCTTCGGCGCGCGGCCCCATCAGCGACAGGATCGAATACGCGCTCGTGACGTCGACGAGGCACGCGTGCTCGTCGTCGCGAATATGCCCCTCGATCCACGCGAAATCGCGCGTCGTCTGGCCGGATCCGGTCAGGATGAAGAATTCGTTCGCGGCGATGCGCGTGACGGTGAGATCACTCTCCATGCCACCGCGCTCGTTCAACAGCGCCGTGTACACGATGCGTCCGACCGGCACGTCGATGCGGTTCGCGCAGATGCGCTCGAGCAGCGCCAGCGCGTCGCGGCCCTTCAGCACGAATTTCGAGAACGACGTCTGGTCGAAGACGACGACGTCCTCGCGGCAGGCGCGTTGTTCGTCGAGCATCCACGGCAGCCATGCCGGCGTGTCGAGCGTGTATGGCGGCTTTTCGACGCCGTCCGGCAGGAAGTAGTTCGCGCGCTCCCAATTGAGCTTCGTGCCGAAGACCGCGCGCTTTTGCGCCAGCCGGTCGTACAGCGGCGAGCGCCGCAGCGGCCGCACCGACTCGAGCTCCTCGCGCGGCCAGCGCATCGCGTAATGCAGGCCCAGTGTCTCGACGGTGCGATCGGCGAGGTGGCGTCGGTTGACGTGGAACGGCGCGAACCGGCGAATGTCGACGTCCCACACGTCGAACGGCGGCTCGCCGGCGATGAGCCACTCGGCGATCAGTCGGCCGGCGCCGCCGGCGTTGGCGATGCCCGCCGAATTGAATCCCGCGCAGACGAAATAGCCGGCAAGCTCGGGCGCTTCGCCGAGCAGGAAATTGCCGTCGAGCGTGAAGCTTTCCGGCCCGTTCAGCAGCAGCCGGACCTGCGCGGTTTCGAGGCACGGCGCGCGATGCAGCGCGTTTTGCATCAGTATCTCGAACTGGTCCCAGTCCTCGGCGAGCAACTGGAACTCGAAGCGATCCGGAATCCGCTCGACGTTCCACGGCTTGGCCTTCGGCTCGAAGCCGCCCATGACGAGACCGCCGACCTCTTCCTTGAAGTAGATGTAGCCGTCCGGATCGCGAATGACGGGCATGTCGGTTGCGATGCCTTCGATCGGCTCGGTGACGACGTAGAAATGCTCGGCGGATTGCAGGGGCACGGCGACGCCCGCGAGCGCGCCGAATTCGCGCGCCCACTGTCCGGCGCAATTGACGACGTATTCGCAACCGATGGTGCCGCGCTCGTCGCCTGCCGTCCAGCGAAGCCCCGTTACGCGACCGTTATGGACGTCGACACCGGAAACCTTCGCGCCTTCGACGATGCGCGCGCCGCGGTTGCGCGCACCCTTCGCGAGCGATTGCGTGAGATCGGTCGGATTGGCCTTGCCATCGCCGGGAATCAGGACCCCTCCGGCAAGGTCGTCGGTGCGCAGCAGCGGCAGCTTCGCGGCGATGTCATCGCGCGAGAGCCATTCGAATTCGACACCGAAGCTTCGCGCGCGCGCCATCTGCCGGCGCATCAGTTGCATGCGCTCGGGCGTCTTCGCGACGTTCACGCTGCCGCATTGCTTCCATCCGGTCGCGAGCCCCGTTTCCTGCTCGAGCGTCGAATAGAGCTCGATGCCGTAGCGGCTCATGCGCGTCGCATTGCGCGTCGCGCGCATCTGGCCGACGAGTCCGGCCGCATGCCACGTCGTGCCGCAGGTGAGCCGTCCCTGCTCGAGCAGCACGACGTCGCCGATGCCGAGCTTCGTCAGGTGATAGGCGGTCGACGCGCCGGCGATGCCGCCGCCGACGATGACGACGCGGGCATGCGAAGGAATCGCCGTCGTCATTCGATCATGGCATCCTGTTCAGAGCTTCAGCGCCGCCACGCCGACGACCACGCTCGCGGCGCCCGCGAAGCGCATCGCGCCGAAGCCTTCCTTGAGCCACACGGCGCCGATCAGCGCGGCGAACAGCACCGAGGTTTCCCGAAGCGCGGCGACGGCGGCCACCGGCGCGCGCGTCATCGCGAACAGCACGATCGCGTAGGCGGCGAGACTGCACGCGCCGCCGAGCAAGCCGCGGCGCCAGCCGCGGCGCAGGTAGCGAAGCGCCGGTGCGCCGCGCCGCGCGCCGATCCACGCGAGAAACGGCAGTCCCTCGAGGAAGATCAGCCACGTCACGTACGCGCCTGCATTGCCGGACACCCGCGCGCCGGTGCCGTCGACGAGCGTGTACCCCGCGATGATCGCCGCGTTCGTGAACGCCCACAGGGCAGCCGCGCGCGGATGCTGTTCGCGGCGCACGAAAGCGATGCTGACGATGCCGGCGCATATGAATACGATGCCGAGCATCGCGTGCGCGGCAGGCAGCTCGTGCAGGAAGACGATGCCGAGCACGGCAACGAGCAGCGGCGCCGTTCCGCGCATCAGCGGATACGCGAACGACAGGTCGCCGGTGCGATAGGCGTGCGCGAGCGTTATGTAATACGCGAAATGGATCGTCGACGAGGCGGCGATGAATTTCCACGCGGCGGGATCGGGCAGCGGCACGAAGGGCAGCACGGCGAGTGCGCAGACGCACGATCCGGCGACGACCGATGCGGTATCGAGCATCGGATCACCGCCCGGCGCACTCTTGACGCAGCGCATTCCATCCGGCGTGCAGCAACCCCGCGCCGAGCACGGCCAGCGTTATGCCGAGCGACAGCTCCTGCAACGGCATGGCCATCGGTCGCCTTACACCGCTCGCCGGCCGCGGTTCAAGCAGTCTTCGGGTCGCGCTTCTGCCACGACGCGCTGTCGGTCACCGGCGCCGCGTGCTCCGGCGCGACTTCGGTGTCGGTCTTGAGGCGCGTGCGCGCCAGCACGCCCGCTTCCTCGAGAATCGGATAGGCGATCGAGCAGATGTGCGAGTTGATGCGCCGAAGGTCGGAAATCAGGTCGAGATGCAGCGACGACGTCTCGATGCTCTCGACCGTATTGCCCGCGAGGCGGCCGAGGTGCGAATTGGCATACGCGCGCTCGAGATCGCGAAACAGCACCTTTTGCGCGAGCAGCGCCTGCGCATGCTTCAGGTCGCCATTGAGGAACACCGACAGCCCGAGCCGCAGGTTCGCGATCAGCCGCGCATGGAGATCGCAGATCTCGGCCATGCCCGCTTCGGAAAAATTGCGGCCCTTGTCGATCTTCTTGTCCTCGACGTCGGTGAGGATGCGCTCGATGATGTCGCCCACCTGCTCCATGTTGATCGCGAACGAGACGATGTCGGCCCAGCGGCGGCCTTCGCGCTGCTCGAGCGCCTCGCGCGGGATCTGCGTCAGGTACAGCTTGACGGCCGTGTAGAGCTCGTCGACGACGTCGTCCATGTTGCGCAGCCGCTGCGCCAGCGTGCGATCGTTCGTCGTCAGCACGGTCAGCATGCCGGCCAGCATCTGCTCGACGACGTCGCCGATGCGCATCGACTCGCGCGCGGCGCAGGCGATCGCAAGGCCCGGCGTGTCGAGGGCCGACGGGTCGAGATGTCGTGGCTTGGCCGGATCCTCGGACGCCGGACGCGCCGGCAGCAGGCGCTCGGCGACGCTCGCGATGCGCTCGGTCCAGAACAGCAGCAGGAGTGCCAGGACGACGTTGAAGCCGAGATGGAACAGCACGACCTCGCGCGCGCCGTCGAGGCCGATGCCGCCGATCCACTCGTCGAGGTGGCCTGCGAGCGGCACCGCAAGCACGCAGCCGATCAGCTTGAACAGGAAATTGCCGAGTGTCACGCGGCGCGCTTCCGGCGTTGCGCGCAGCGTCGACAGCATGCCGAGCACGCCGCTGCCGAGGTTGGCGCCGAGTACCAGGCCGAGCGCGACCGGCGTCGCGATGACGTGCAGCGAGGCGAGCGTCGCGACGAGCAGCACGACGGCGAGGCTCGAGTAGCACAGCACGGTGAAGAGCGCCGCGACCAGCATGTCGAGCAGCACGTCGCCGGTGAGCGACGCGAAGATCACCTTGACGCCGGCCGCCTGCACGATCGGGTGCGTCGCGACCGCGATCCATTGCAGCGCGAACATGATGAGGCCGAGGCCGATCAGGATGCGTCCGAAGCGGCCGGCGGCACTCGCCTGGCTCGACAGGTACAGCACGATGCCGCTGAAAATCAGCAGCGGCGCGAGCCACGAGAGGTCGAACGACAGGAGGACGGTGACGACCGCCGTGCCGACGTCGGCGCCGAGCATGACGGCAAGGGCGGGCGCCGTGCCGATCAGCCCCTGGCCGGCGAACGACGCGACGATCAGCGCCGTCGCGGTGCTGCTCTGGATGAGACCGGTGACGCCGAGGCCGGCAAAGAACGCCGAGCTGCGCTTGCTCACGCTGCGGCGAAGCACGCGGCGCAGGTTGCCGCCGTACATCCGCAGGATGGCGGTGCGCACGATGTGCGTGCCCCAGACGAGCAGCGACACCCCTGCCAACAGATTGAGGAGTACTTGCATCAGTCGAACGGACGAAAGTGAAACCTACTTCGTCCGAACACTTTCCCTGAATCGCGGGCAAAGCCCGTCGATTCAAGGCGGAAAAGTCGACCGGTTTACCACGGAAGTGAGTAGGTCTTCACGTTGGTAAAGCTCTTCATCGCTTCCTGGACGCCTTCCTTGTAGCCGAGTCCCGAATCCTTGACGCCGCCGAACGGCGTCAATTCCAGCCGATAGCCCGGAACCTCGCGGACGTTCACCGAGCCGACCTGCAATTCGCTGACGAAACGCGTGATGTAATCGAGCCGGTTGGTGCACACCGACGACGACAAGCCGTACGCCGTGGAATTCGAAATGCGGATCGCGTCGTCGATATCCTTGAAGCGGATCACCGGCGAGACCGGACCGAAGGTCTCGGTGCGCACGACGTCCATCTGCGGCAGGACGTGATCGAGCACTGTCGGCGAATAAAGTGCGCCTTGCCGGCGATTGCCATGGAGCAGCCGCGCGCCTTGCGCGACGGCGGCGGTAACCTTCGCCTCGAACGCCGCCGCGGCCGGCTCATCGATCACCGTTCCCATGTCGACCGCAGGATCGGCGGGATCGCCGTACGTCCAGGCCTTCGTGCGCGCGAGCAGCCGCTCGACGAACGCATCGGCGACGTCCTGATGCACGAGCATGCGCTTTACCGCCGTGCAGCGCTGCCCTGAATTCTTGTACGACCCTGTTGCCGCCAGCGTGGCGGCCTCGTCGAGATCGGCATCCTCCATGACGATGATGGGGTCGTTGCCCCCCAATTCCAGCACCTGCCGTTTGTACACGGCCTTCGCCGCGATGTATTTGCCGACCGGGACGCCGCCGGTGAACGTGACGAGATCGACGTCCGGATTGACGAGCATTTCGTCGGCGATTTCGCGAGGGTCGCCGGTGACCACGGAGAACATCGGCGGCGGCAAACCGGCCTCGTACAGGATGTCGGCGAGTGCGAGCGCCGACAGCGGCGTCTTTTCGGTGGGCTTGACCACCATCCGGTTGTTCGTCGCGATTGCCGGCGCGATCTTGTGCGCGACCTGATTCAGCGGATGATTGAACGGCGTGATCGCGGAAATCACGCCGAGCAGCGGCTCGCGCAGCGTGTAGACCTTGCGCGATTTGCCGTGCGGCGTCAGGTCGCACGAGAAGACCTGACCGTCGTCAGTGAGCGCCGCGTTGCCGGCGAACGTGAACACGTCGCGCGCGCGACCGACTTCGTAGAGCGAATCCTTTTTGCAGATGCCGCACTCGGCGGTGATGAGGTCGGACAGCGCCGTGGCGCGCTGCGCGATGATTTCGGCCGCCTTGCGGCAGATCTCGTAGCGCTCGTAGCGGGTGAGACGGGGCTTGTACGCGCGTGCGATTGCAAATGCCCGGCGGATATCGTCGACGCTGGCGCGCGGAACAGTGCCCACCACCTCGCCCGTGTACGGGTTGTGCACCTCGAGCAGGCGTGCGCCGCCGACGCGCTCCCCGGCGATACGCATTGTTTCGGCGAGCGGGGTGGGCAGCGGCGGGGTCTTGGCGGCGGTGAGCATATCGAGTACAGCCCTATGCAAGCTTCATGCGAGGTGGTTGAGTCCGAGATCGAACGCGTCGAAATTGCGCCACCGGCGCACAGGCAGGTCGGGCGCCGGCCGATTCGCGATCAGGGGCACGCGTTGCTCGGAGGTCCCGCCGTGCGAGCGCAGGGGCGCGTCGAGGCCGGACAGGTCGTGGCGGCTCTTGCGGCTGCCGATGACGGTGAGCCGCTCCGATACGACCACGAGATCGCCGACGCGGTTCTCGGGCAGCTCGAAACGCGCGCAGGCTGCCGCGCGCGGCAGGACGAGCTCGATGCCCGGCAGCGCGGCGATGCGTGCCTCCACCTCGCTGATCGGCACGCGGCCCTCGACGTAAACGGTGGCGAACGAGCCGAGCGCCCCGTGGTGGACGACGTAAGGATCGGTGATCGGCAGGATCACGCGCGTCGCGGCCTCGCCGTACGCGGCATCGAGCACGTCCTGCAGGAAGACGATGTTCGGACGGCCGAACGCGTCCGTCTTGGCATTCATCCCGTGGTCGGCGGTGAGCACGACGGTGGCGCCGGCCGCATCGAGGCGCGCGAGGTAGCGATCGAGCAGGCCGGTGAACGCGTTGGCCGCCGGCGTTCCGGGCGCGTGCTTGTGCTGGACGTAGTCGGTGGTCGACAGGTACATGATGTCCGGCCGGTCGCGCTCGAGCAGCGCGCAGCCGGCGGCGAACACGAACTCGGACAGCGCGGCGCTGTACACCGATGGCAGCGGCATGCCGGTCAACGACAGGACGTCGGCGATGCCGTTGTCGGCGAGCGTCACCTGGTCGGCCCGCTCGGACGAGAAGCAGACGCCTTTCAGCCGATGGCCGAGGAGGGCGCGCAGCTTGTCCTTGGCGGTGATGACGGTGACCTTGGCGCCGGCGTCGGCGAACGCCGCGAGAATTGTCCCTGCGCGCAGATACTTCGGATCGTTCATCATCACTTCGGCGCGCGTGTCGGGGTCGAAGAAATAGTTGCCGCATATTCCGTGCACCGACGGCGGCGCGCCGGTGACGATCGACAGGTTGTTCGGGTTGGTGAACGACGGCACGACGCAGTCGGCGGTGAGGCAGGTCCCGCGGCCGTTCAGGCTTGCCATCCACGGCGCGCTGCCGGCGGCGATCGCCTGGTTCACGTAATCGGGCTCGCAGCCGTCGACGCACACGACGACGAGCGGGCGCGCCGGCCAGCGGTAGCTGCGGCCGTTGACCGCAACTCGTTTCATCGCGCGGACTTTCGCGTGCGCGGCGCGGCCGTGTCGGCATCGCCGGTGCGATGAACGCGCTCGCGGCTCGCCATCGCGTGCTCGTAGAGCGCGCGACCGGCCGCCGCGGCGTGCCGCGCGGCGATGTGCTCGACGATCATCCGGTGCTCGCGAATCGATACGGGCAGGATGCCGGCCTGCGCCAGCGCCGCCCGGCGATGCAGATGCAATTCGTTGACGAGCCGCCGATACAGCGCGATGAGCTTCGGGTTGCCGGCGATCTCGACGATCCGGTCGTGGAAGGCGAGATTCGCATCGTGGTAGCCGTCGACGTCGCGCCGCGTGACCGCTTTTTCCATCCGGTCGACCAGCGCGCGCAGTTGCGCGGCCTGCGCCGGCGTGGCGTTTTGCGCCGCGCGCCGGCCGGCGAATTCGTCGAGCACGGCGCGCAGCTCGAAGATCTGGTCCGCTTCCTCGATGCCGATCTGGCGCACGAACACGCCGCGGTTCTTCTCCAGCCGGACGAGCCCGGATTCTTCCAGCGCGCGAAACGCCTCGCGCACCGGGCCGCGCGACACGCCGAGCATCGAAGCGACCTCGATTTCCCGCAGCTTCGCGCCGGCCGGAAGATCGCCGGCGAGGATCATCCGCTCGAGCTCGCGCTGGACGAGCCCGGGCAGAGAATTGGTCTGCATCACGGCGATCGGATGATCGTCGCCGACGGTACGCTGCATCGCCGCGGGCGTCCGCGATGCCGAGCCGATTGCCGGAGGATTTCCCGCGTAAGGCGCGCGTGTCGAGCCGGTCTTCAACATGTTGCCATTAGACGATGTCCAGTGTAGATTGTCAACAATCTACCAAGCCGAGCGAGCGATGCGATGCGGTGCGCAATCCGCGACACCGCGCGCGGGACCGAAGTAAGATCGCGACTGCGTTCCACCCACGCTCGCCCCTCGGGCGGCGTACCCAACCTGACCTTCGATTCTGACTTTTCCGGGAGGATTTCAATGAAGTCGAAACTGATGGTGCTCATCGGCTGCGTGCTCGCGGCATTCGCCGGCGGCGCGTTGGCGCAGGCCGAACGTGGTCACGATCTATGCGGCCGACGGCCTGCACGACGGCAATCCGAGCTGGTTCGGCGACCAGTTCGCCGCGTTCACCAAGGCCACCGGCATCAAGGTGCAGTACATCGAGGCCGGCTCGAGCGGCGTTGCCGACCGGATCGCCAAGGAAAAATCGAACACCCAGGCGGACGTGCTCGTCACGCTGCCGCCCTTCATGCAGCGCGCGGCGGCCGACGGCCTCTTGCAGCCGTACACGCCCGCGGGCGCCGACAAGCTCGCCGCCGGCGACAAGGATCCCGAAGGGCCTCTACGTCGTGATGATGAACAACTACCCGAACTTCATCTACAACGCCTCGGCGCTCAAGGAGCCGCCGACGACGTACGAGGACCTGCTCAATCCCAAGTTCCAGAAAAAGGTCCAGTATTCGACGCCCGGCCAGGCGGGTGACGGCACCGCGCTCATGCTCCAGGCGTTTCACGCGTTCGGCAGCAAGGAGGCGGGGCTCGCGTATCTCAAGAAGCTGCAGGTGAACAACCTCGGCCCTTCGGCGTCGACCGGCAAGCTGACCGCGCTCGTGAACAAGGGCGAGATCTTCGTCGCCAACGGCGACCTGCAGATGAATCTCGCACAGATGCGCGACAATCCCAACGTGCGCGTCTTCTTTCCGGCCGGCCCGAACGGCAAGCGTTCGGTCTTCGCGCTGCCGTACTACATCGGCCTCGTCGCCGGCGCGCCGCATGCCGACAACGGCAAGAAGCTGATCGATTTCCTGATGAGCGAAGCAGCGCAGAAGGAAATCAGCTCGGTGGCCCAGGGCTTCCCCGTGCGCAGCGACGTGCATCCGACCGACGACAACTTCAAGAAGCTGAACGCGATGCTCGAAGGCGTCGAGATCTGGTCGCCCGACTGGAGCAAGGTGCTCTCCGACCTGCCGGCAGACGTGGCCGCGTACAACAAGGCGATTTCGAGCAATTGATTCCCGCCGATCTCCTCGGAGCCGGGTCCGCCGTTTCGGCTCCGACGGTTGCGGCCGCCGAGCCGGCCGTCCGCAGCAGCGGCATCGGCTTCGAGGATGTCAGCGTCGCCTACGGCGATCTCGTCGTCCTCGATTCGCTGACGCTCACCGTCAGGCCGGGCGAGATCGTGGCGTTGATCGGCCCGTCCGGGTCGGGCAAGACCACCGCGTTGCGCGCGGTCGCGGGATTCGTGCGACCGGTGCGCGGCCGCATCACGATCGGCACGCGCGACGTGACGAACGTCGCGCCGCATGCGCGCAACATCGGCATGGTCGTGCAGAACTACGCGCTGTTTCCGCACATGCGCGCCGAGGAGAACGTCGCGTTCGGGCTGCGCGCCCGCGGCGCCGCGGCCGATGTCATCCGTGCGCGCGTCCCGGAATGCCTGCGGATGGTCGGCATGGCAAGCTACGCGAAGCGATTCCCTCGCGAGCTGTCGGGCGGCCAGCAGCAGCGCGTGGCGATCGCGCGCGCGCTCGCGATCCGCCCGCAAGTGCTGTTGCTCGACGAGCCGTTGTCGGCGCTCGATGCGCAAATCCGCCGCTCGATGCTCGACGAGCTCGCGAAGCTGCATCGCGATCTGCCCTCGCTGACCGTCCTGTATGTCACCCACGACCAGACCGAGGCGCTGACGCTCGCCAACCACATCGGGATCATGCGCGACGGCAGGCTCATCGCGTTCGGCAGTGCGCAATCGCTCTACCGTTACCCGCCGAACCGCTTTTCGGCGGAATTCCTCGGGCGCGCCAACCTGTTGCCGGTACAGGCGCTGACGTCCACGGGTGCGGGCATGGCGCGCGTGCGCTTCGGCGAGGAGGCGCTCGCCGCGCGCAATCACCACGGCCTGCCGGATGGCGGCGATTGCCTGCTGTGTGTGCGTCCGCATGATCTTCGCCTGCATCCCGCCGAAGAGGCGGGCAATCGCCTGACCGGGGTCGTGCGCGCCGTTCAGTGGCAGGGCGACATGCAGAACGTGGAGCTCGACGTCGCCGGCCACGTGCTGCGGCTGACCTGCGCGCCGATGCACGAGCCGCCTGCGCCCGGCGCATCGCTGACCGTGCATTTCAGCGCCGCCGAAGCGACGTTCGTTCCGGAGATGCAACCCGGTGGCTGAACTCGCCATCGCCCTGCCGCGGTCGGGAGAACGCCCGTCGGGTGGCGGACTGTGGATCGTTCCGCCGCTGCTCGCACTCGCGGCGCTGTTCTTCTTTCCGCTCGGCCTGATCGTCCGGCAGGCGCTCGTCGGGGACAGCGGCGCCGCGTCGCTGTCGCATTTCGCCGAAGTGCTGGGCTCGAGCCAGTTCCACGACGCGCTTCACCACACGATCGTCATCGCGGTGAGCTCGACCGCCGGCTGCCTCGTGCTCGGCTTCGTGCTGTCGGTGCTGATCACCTTCACCCCCTTTCCCGGCGGCAAGCTCCTCGCCCGGCTGATCGACACGTTCATCGCGCTGCCGACGTTCCTCGTGGCGCTATCCTTCACGTTCATCTACGGCTCGGCGGGCATCCTCAACGAATCGCTGATGCGGCTGCTGCACGTCGAGCTGCCGCCGGTCGACTTTCTCTATTCGCAATGGGGCGTGATCCTGTCGGAGATCACCGTCTACACGCCGTTCGTCATGCGCCCGCTGCTGGCCGCGTTCTCGCTGATCGAGCCGGCGCAAATCGAAGTCGCGAGCAGCCTCGGCGCGCGCTCGTTGCGAATCGTCGGCCGGATCATTCTTCCCGCAGCGCTCCCGGCGCTGGTGGCCGGCGGCAGCCTGTGCCTGCTGCTGACGGTCAACGAGTTCGGCATCGTGCTGTTCATCGGCGCGAAGGACGTGATCACGCTGCCGCTGCTGATCTACGACAAGGCGATCCAGCAGTTCGACTACACGGCCGCATGCGTCATCGCCGCCATCAATGTCGCGCTGTCGCTCTGCCTGTACTCGTTGTATCGGTTCGTCGTCATGTACTTCGGCGGGCGCCGTGCTGGTCTGGTCTAGATCCGGGCGCGCGTCGACGTTCGCGCTGGTGGCGGTGCTGTTCGCGCTCGTCTACGGCCTGCCGATCGGCGTGATCGCGCTGGCGAGCATCAGCGGGCAATGGAACGGCGTGATGCCCAGCCAACTGACGTTCGCTCATTACGCCAATGCGCTGCGCGGCGATTCGTTCGAGCAACTGCGCGTCAGCCTCTATACCGGCATCATCGCCAGCGGTGTCGCGCTCGTCAGCGGAACATGGGCGGCGCTCGCGCTGCGCACGCGGCGGCCGCTGACCAGACGGGCGCTCGACGCGGTGTTCTTCATTCCGAGCGCCGTGCCGTCCGTTTCCGTCGGCTTGGGGCTGCTCGTCGCGTTCAGCCGCCCGCCGGTGCTGCTCAACGGCACGACGCTGATCGTGCTGATCGCGCACTTCGTGCTGATCTCGGCGTTCACCTACGGCAACGTCTCCGCCGGCCTCGCGCGCTTGCCGGCCGATTTCGAGCAGGTCGCGGAAAGCCTCGGCGCGCGGCCGTTCTACCGGCTGCGCCGCGTCACGCTGCCGCTGGTGACGCCGTACCTGATCGCCGCGTTCAGCCTGAGCTTCGCGTTGTCGATGGGCGAGCTCGGCGCGACGGTGATGGTGTATCCGCCGGGCTGGGTGACGATGCCCGTCGGCATCTTCGCGTTGTCGGACCGCGGCGCCATCTTCGATGCGGCCGCGCTGACGATGGTCCTGGCAGCGAGTACGCTGATCGTTCTGCTCGGCCTGTCGCGGATTCCGACGAAGGCGTCGGCGCGTTGAGCAAGATCGTCAACTGAGTGAGGAATGCGATGGGAAATGCAAGCCGTGATCCGGTATTACTCACCCCCGGACCGCTGACGACGTCGCTGGCGACGAAGGTCGCGATGCTGCGCGACTGGGGCTCGTGGGATTCGAGCTTCAATGCGATCACCGCGCTCGTGCGCGAGCGCCTGCTCGACATCGTGTCCGGCGCGCATTCGCACGTGTGCGTGCCGATGCAGGGCAGCGGCACGTTCGCAGTCGAGGCGGCCGTCAATACGCTCGTGCCGCGCGATGGCCACGTACTCGTGCTCGTCAACGGCGCGTACGGCAGGCGCTTCGCGAAGCTCACGCAGATGATGGGCCGGCGCGTGTCGGTGTTCGAGACCGCGGAAGACGTGCCGACGACGCGCCGCGGATGTCGACCGGCTGCTCGCCGCGGACGCGTCGATCACCCACGTCGGCCTGATCCATTGCGAAACGTCCACCGGCATCCTGAATCCCCTCGCCGACATCGCAACGGTCGTATCGAGGCAGGGCAGGCGCCTCATCGTCGATGCGATGAGCTCCTTCGGCGCGCTGCCGATCGACGCGCAGGCGATGCCGTTCGACGCGCTGATCGCGGCATCGGGCAAATGCATCGAGGGGCCGCCGGGAATGGGCTTCGTCATCGCGCGCAAGAGCGCGCTCGAGGGCGCGGCGGGCAACTGCACGTCGCTCTCCCTCGACCTTTGCGATCAGTGGCAGTACATGGAGAAGACGACGCAGTGGCGGTACACGCCGCCCACACACGTCGTCGCCGCGTTTGCGGCCGCGCTGGAGGCGTTCATCGCCGAGGGCGGGCAGGCCGCGCGCCTTGCGCGTTACACCGCCAATTACGAAATGCTCGTCCGCGGCATGGCCGAGCTCGGCTTTCGCCCGTTCCTCGATCCGCGAATCCAGGCGCCGATCATCGTCACGTTCCATGCGCCGGCCGACCCGCGCTACAGCTTTCGCGAGTTCTACGACCGCGTGCGCGAGAAGGGCTTCATCCTCTATCCGGGCAAGCTCACGCAGGTGGAGACGTTTCGCGTCGGCTGCATCGGCGCGATCGGGCCCGACGAGATTCGGCACGCGGTCAATGCGGTTCGCGACACGCTGGCCGAAATGCGCGTCGAGCGCGTTGCACCCTTGGCACCTGCGCGCGCGGCGGCCTGATCGCGACGTCGTCGGCCGCTCGCCGACAGCCATTTCGGTCCTTCCTCGCTACCTCCCGGGCGCATGCACGGGCATAGTCGAGGCATCGACACGCGGGAGGCTTGCGGTCGGCAATCGGTCGACCCCGCCCGCGACGGAGGCTTGAGGATGAAACGAGCGTCGAAACTGCTGGTTTGTACATTCCTGGCGGCGAGCCTTGCGGCCTGCGCGGGCATGACCGAGCGCGATCGCGACACCGTGGTGGGTGCTGGGGTGGGCACCGCGGTCGGTGCCGGCGTGACCGGTGATCTTGGCGGTGCGGCGGTCGGCGGCGTCGTGGGTGGCGTCATCGGCAACCAGGTGGGTCGCCACTAGCGCCCCGCCTTGGCTCAGGGAGGTCGATGCAGGAGTGCTGCGAGGTTGCAATAGCCCGGCTGGTCCGGCTGCAGCGTCCCGTTTCGCACGAGGTAGTCGAGCACGACGAGACTCGCATCGAGGGTGACCTCATCGGGGCCTGCGGGCTGCGCGATCATGCGCGCCGCTGCATCGAGGCCGACAAGTCGATGCTCGACGGCCTCGCCGTCCTGATTGGCGGGAATGAAGTCGGGCGGCAGCGCGAGATCGTGCACGAAAATCGTTTCGCGTTGCAGGCCGTCGACCGTCGGCTTGCGCGAATGTACGACGCCGGCCGGGCGCGCCGCGCGAGCGAGCGGAGCGGGGATGCCCGCTTCCTCCCATGCTTCTTTCACGACGGTTTGATCGACGCGAAAGCCGGCAGCGATGCCGCCGCCGACGAGATTGTCGAGCAGGCCGGGATCGACGGCTTTTTGCGGGCTGCGGCGCGCCAGCCACATCTGCGCACCGGCTTCTCGATGGACGATGCCGTTGACATGCGCCGCCCACGTGCGGACGCCGAAATAGCGCGCCGCGCCGCGCTCGATGAGGAACAGCGGTGCCTCGCCGAATTCGGGCGCGACGGCGAAGCGCTCGTCTCGCCACGCCGGTAACGCGCCTTCCGCCCGCAGCGCGAGCGCTATCTCCTCCAGTGCCGCCGAGCGTGCGTCGCAGGACGCAAGCGCTGCGTCGAGCGTGACGGCCTCGGACGTGACGCGCAGGCTGTCGAACTGTGCGAGTCGCGTCGCGCGGGCATCATCGAGAAGACCGAGCGGCACGCCGCCGACGACGAGCGGACGATAGCGAACGGCCGGGAGCGCGAGGGCGCGCAGGAGTCGCGCTTCGATTGCGGCTAGAATTGCGGCGTCGATCACCGCTCGATTCTATTCCGGCCGGTCGCACCGGATTTTCCATGCCCGCACGCATTCTCGATGGCAAGCTCATCGCCGAGCGCTTGACGGGCGAGGTGCGCGAGCGGGTGGCCGCGCGCGTCGCGTCGGGGCTGCCTGCGCCGGGACTTGCCGTCGTGCTCGTCGGCGAGAACGCGGCGTCGCAGATTTACGTGCGCAACAAGCGCAGGACGACCGACGCCGTCGGCATGCGCTCCTTCGCCGTCGATTATCCGGCGACGGTGCCGGAAGCCGAACTTTTGTCTTCGATCGATCGTCTGAACGCCGATCCGTCGGTGAGCGGCATCCTGGTGCAATTGCCGCTGCCGGCGCAGATCGACCCCGAGCGCGTCATCGAGCGAATCGACCCGCGCAAGGACGTGGATGGATTCCATCCGTACAACGTCGGACGCCTCGTTCTCCGGATGCCGACGCTGCGGCCGTGCACGCCGCAGGGCTGCATGCGTCTCCTGGCGGCGACCGGCGAGAGCCTCGCCGGCAAGCACGCGGTCGTGATCGGCCAATCGAACATCGTCGGGCGGCCGATGGCCCTCGAGCTCCTCATGGCGCGCTGCACGGTGACGATCTGCCATTCGGCCACGCGCGATCTTGCGCACCTCGTGCGTCAGGCGGACATCGTGGTCGCGGCCGTGGGCAAGCCCGGTTTTGTACAGGGCGACTGGATCGGCGAGGGCGCGATCGTGATCGACGTCGGCATCAACCGCACGTCCGAAGGCAGGCTCGTCGGCGACGTCGATTTTGCCGCGGCGAGCGCGCGCGCGGGCTGGATCACGCCGGTGCCGGGCGGTGTCGGGCCGATGACGGTCGCGACGCTGCTCGCGAATACCCTTCGCGCCGCGGAATTGCAGGACAAAGCTGCGCTCCAAGGAAGGTCATGAAGTTTCTCTGGCCGCAGATGCTCTGGTGGTTGCTGGCAGTCGCCGGTGCTCGTCGCGGTGTACGTGCTGTGGCTGCGCCGCCGCAGGAAAGGCGCCATCCGGTATTCGAGCCTCGCGATGGTGAAGGCGGCGATGGGGGCGAGCGGCCGGCTGCGCCGCCATCTGCCGCCCGCGATCCTGCTCCTGTCGCTGATCGCCATGATCGTCGCGCTCGCGCGTCCGACCGCGCTCGTCACGCTGCCGTCGCAGCAGCAGACGATCATCCTCGCCATCGATGTGTCGCTCAGCATGGGGGCAACCGACGTCGAGCCCGAACCGGATGACGGCGGCGCAGGCGGCGGCGAAATCGTTCGTCGACGAGCGCCCGCCGAATGCGCGCATCGGCATCGTCGCGTTCGGCGGCAATGCAGCGCTCGTGCAGCCGCCGACCGAGGACAAGGAGGCGCTCCTGGCCGCGATCGACCGGTTCGAGCTGCAGCGCGGCACGGCCACGGGCAGCGCGCTGTACGCGTCGCTTGCAACACTCTTCCCCGACGCCGGCATCGACCTCGAAGCGCTCACCTTTCCCGGCGGATTCTACCGGGGCACCGAGCGCAGCCAGCGGCTCGAACAGAAGCGCAAGGTCGAGCCGAAACCCTTCACGCCGGTGCCGCCCGGTTCCAACACCACGTCGGTGATCATCCTGATGAGCGACGGTCGCCGGACGACCGGGCCCGATCCGCTCGACGCGGCGAAGATCGCGGCCGATCGCGGCGTGCGCGTGTTTACCGTCGGCTTCGGAACGGCGGCCGGGGGCTTGATCGGCTTCGAGGGCTGGTCGGTGTACGTGCGCCTCGACGAGGACACGCTGAAGTCGGTCGCGGACGTCACGCGCGGCGAGTATTTCCACGCCGGCACGTCGGCCGATCTGCGCAAGGTCTACCAGAACCTCAACTCGCGGCTGGTGCTCGAGCGCAAGCATGTGGAGATCACGTCGCTCTTCACGATGGCGGCGGCGCTGCTCGTCGTTGCTCGCGCTCGCGCCTGTCGCTGTGGTGGTCGAGCCGCAACCTGCGATGATTCACGCCTTGCAGGTGCCACGCCTTCGGGCGCGTGAACGTCTGGATGCCGTCGTCGACAGCGTGAGGCCGATGCCCGAGTGCTTGACGCCCGACCACGGCAGCCGCGGGCTCACGCGATCGCAGCAGTTCCAGTAGACGCTGCCCGCGTTCACGCGTGACAGGATCCGGCGCGCGCGCGCGGCATCGCGCGTGTACACGCCCGCCGTCAGGCCGTATTCGGTGTCGTTCATCAGGTCGACCGCGGCCGCGTCGTCCGCCACGGCCTGGATGCCGATGATCGGGCCGAAGCTTTCCTCGCGCATCACCAGCATCGAATGATCGACGTCGGCGAGCACCGTCGGCGCGAACCAGTTGCCCTTGCCCTTGATCGGCGCGCCGCCGAGCAGCACGCGACGCGCCCTTGCGGCGCGCGTCCGCCACCTGCCGCCGCAGCACGTCGAGCTGCGGCGCGCCGCGTGATCGGGCCGATGTACGTCGACTCGTCCATCGGATCGCCGATGCGAAAGCGCTTCACCTCGGCGACGAAGGCCTCGACGAACGCGTCGTGGATCGACTCGTGCACGTAGATGCGCTCGACCGAGCAGCAGGACTGGCCGGTGTTGTAGAACGCGCCGTCCGCGATCGCTGCCGCCGCCGCCTTCGCGTCGACGTCGTCGCAGACGTAGACGGGATCCTTGCCGCCGAGCTCGAGCTGCACCTTGATCATCCGCTTGCCGGCGCTCGCGGCGATCTTCGCGCCGGTCGCGTACGAGCCGGTGAAGAACACGCCGTCGACCGGCTGGCGCAGCAGCGCCGCGCCGGTCGCGCCGCCGCCGAGGACCGGCACGAAGACGTCGTCGGGGACGCCGGCCGCGTGCAGCAGGTCGGCGATGTGCCGCCCGGTGAGCGTCGCGAATTCGGACGGCTTGTACAGCACCGCGTTGCCCGCGACCAGCGCGGGGACGAACACGTTGCTGCCGACGAAGTACGGGTAATTCCACGCCGAGATGTTGGCGACGACGCCGAGCGGCTCGTGCGTGATTCGCTCGTCGAGCTTCTGCGACGCATCGGCGAACACCTTCTGCTCGCGCAGCGCGCGCGCCGATTCGGCGAGGAAGAAGTCGAGGCGCGCCGTGAGGCCCTTCAATTCGTTGCGCGACTGGCGGATCGGCTTGCCGACTTCCTGCGTCAGCGTGTGCGCGAGCGTCTCGGCGCGCGCCGACGACCTGCTCGCGGAACTTCGCGATCGTCGCGATGCGCTTGCGGATCGGCGTCGCGGCCCAGCGCGGCTGCGCGGCGCGCGCCGCCGCGTAGCGCTGCGCGACCTCGCGCGGACCGTCGGCGGCCACGCGAGGAGCGACCGAGCCGGTGGCGGGATTGACGATGCGTCGATGCGAGCTTACGGCATGCGTTGCGTCTCGGTGGCCGCGCGATGGCATCGACGAGCGAACTTGCGCTGCGCCTTGCGCTGCGCGCGCGGCGTCGAGAAATTCGTTCAGGATCGGCGTGCCGTCGAGGTGCTCGTCGCCGATGCCCGGGCCGAACATGAATTCCGGATGCCATTGCACGCCGACCACGTAGCTCGGACCGCGCCAGCGTATCGCCTCGACGATGCTGTCCGGCGTCGAAACCGCCTCGACGACCATCCCGCGGCCGAGCTTCTTCACCGCCTGGTGGTGGATCGTGTTGATCGTCGCCTCGCGCCGGTTCGGATAGAGCTTCGCGAGCCCCGTGTCCGGGACGAACTTCAGCGTGTGGAACTTCTTCTCGTATTTCGTGATGTCGCGATGGTCGATCGCATCCGGCACCTGCGTGGCGATGTCCTGGTAGAGCGTGCCGCCGAAAGCGACGTTGATGAGCTGGCAGCCGCGGCAGATGCCGAGCACCGGCTTGCCCTTGCCGACGAACGCCTCGAAGAGCTCGATCTCGTAGCGGTCGCGCACGCCGTCGCCGACCCATGCCGGATCGCGCGCCTTTTCGCCGTACGTCGGCGGCGCGATGTCGGCGCCGCCCTGCAGCACGAGGCCGTCGAGCGCATCGGCGTAGTGATAGAGGCGCATCTCGCTGCGCTGGACGAGGCCCTCGCTCTCGATCGCGGGAATCATGAGCACCAGCACGTTGTTCGACATCACCCAGTGCGTGACCGATTGCTCGAGGTAGTGCAGCGTCTTCGTGTAGACGCCGCCGAGCTTGACGACGTTGTCGCTCGGATGATGGATGCGCGCCGAGATGCCGATCAGCAGGGGGCCGGCCATTACAGGGACTCCGCGAAGATCCGGCGAAAGTCGTCCGCCGTGCACGGCCGCGGATTCGTCTGGTGACAGATGTCCGCGACCGCGATCTCGATCAGCTTCGGAATGTCGTCGGACGTGACCGTGCGCGGCGCCTTCGTAGCGCGAGAGCTTCGCCGGAATGCCGATCTCCTGCTTCAATCGGCCAAGCCAGTCGATGAACGCGCCGGCCCGCGCTTCTTCCGACCCGGTGTCGCCGCCCGGCACCTGCGCGACGCGCGCGAGCTCGGCGAGCTTCGCCGTCGCGGCAGGCAGGTTGAAGCGCATCACGTGGTCGATCATGATGCCGTTCGCGAGGCCGTGATGCAGGTCGGCGACGGTCGACAGCGCGTGCGCGCACGAATGCACGGCGCCGAGATCCTTCTGGAACGCGATCGCACCCATCATCGAGCTCATCAGCATGTCGCGCGCGCGCTTCGAGGTCGCGGCCGTTGCGCACCGCGATCGGCAACGCGCGACGCCGCGATGCGCACGCCTTCGACCGCGATGCCGTCGCACAGCGGATGCCACGCGGGCGACAGGTACGATTCGACGTTGTGCGTCAGCGCGTCCATGCCGGTGGCGGCGGTGATCGCCGGCGGCAGGTCGAGCGTCAGCTCCGGATCGGCGAACACCGCCTTCGCGAGCAGCGCCGGCGAGAAGATGATCTTCTTGACGTGCGTCACGTCGTCGGAGATCACCGACGAGCGGCCGACCTCGGAGCCCGTGCCCGCGGTCGTCGGCACCGCGACGAAGCAGGGAAGCGCACCCGTGATCGGACGCACGTCGGGATGATCCCACGCGTAGTCGAGGATGTCGCCGGGGCGATCGGCCATCAGCGCGATGGCCTTCGCGACGTCGAGCGCCGCGCCGCCGCCGAGGCCGATGACGCTGTCCGCGCGATGCGCGCGATACGCGTGCGTGCCGTGCGCCACCTGGCTGCGCACCGGATTGCCGCCGATGCCGGAGAACACCGCGTGCGTCGACGCCGTGCAGGTCGCGCAGGAAGCCGCCGAACAGCGGCAGCGCGGCGACGCCGCGATCGGTGACGACGAGGGGCCGCGAGCATCCCGCCGCGATCAGGTGGCTCGCAACGTCCTTGCGCGCACCGGCGCCGAAGTGAATCGACGTGGGAAAGGCGAACCGGTGCAACCCGCTCGAATAACTGCTCATATGATTTCGAAGTAGCGCTTCCGCTCCCAATCGGTCACGGCGTCCTGCCACTGCCGCCATTCCCATTCGCGTGTCGCGGCGAAATGGTCGACGAACTCGTCGCCGAACCAGTCGCGCGCGCGCTCGGATTGCCGGAAGATGCGCGTCGTCTCGATCAGCGTGCGCGGCGCGCGCGCAATGTCCTCGCCGCCCCGATTCGTGCCCTCGATCGGCTTCGTCGTCAGCGGCCGCTTCTGCTCGATGCCGTCGAGCCCCGCCGCGATGCACGCCGCCACCGCGAGATACGGATTGACGTCGGAGCCCGGACAGCGCGTCTCGAGCCGCGTCGACTTCGGCGATCCCGCGAGCACGCGGAAGCTCGCGGTGCGGTTGTCGATGCCCCACGTCGGTTTGACCGGCGCCCAGAAGCCGTCGACCAGCCGCTTGTAGCTGTTGATCGTCGGCCAGAACATCGGCGCGAATTCGAGCAGCGTCGCAAGCTGCCCGGCGAGATAGCTCTCGAAGAGCTTGCTCATGCCGTTGCGGCCTTTGGCGTCGAAAAAGAGATTCTTCCTGCCGTCCGACAGCGACTGATGGCAATGCCCGGAGCAGCCGGGATATTGCTGGCTCCATTTCGCCATGAAGCTCGGCATGATCCCGAAGCGCGCGGCGATTTCCTTCGTGCCCGCCTTGAACAGCACGCCGCGATCGGCCGCCTCCAGCGCTTCGGAAAACACGATCGCCGCCTCGAAGACGCCGGGCCCGGTCTCGGTGTGCAGGCCTTCGATCGGCACGCCGAACGCCGCCATTTCGTCGGACAGCGCCTTGAAGTATTCGCGCGAATGGTGCGCGCGCAGCAGCGAATAGCCGAACATGCCCGGCGTGAGCGGCGTCGGCGCCACGCCCTGCTTGTCGGCCCACGTCTGCGGCGTCTCGATGAAATTGAACCACTCGAACTCGAGGCCGCACATCGGCATGCACGCCGAGCTTCTCGGCGCGCTTCAGCACGCGCTTCAGCACCTGCCGGCCGTCGAGCGGGAACGGCTCGTCGCGGCCGTTGCTGCGGATGATGAACTCGCCGAGGAAGAAATCGACGTTGTCGTCCCACGGCACCTTGCGATGCGTGCCGAGATCGAGCCGCGCGAGCGCGTCGGGAAAGCCCTTGTGCCAGCCGGTGAACGTCGTGTTGTCGTAGCACTGGTCGTGGCAATCCCAGCCGTAGACGACGTCGCAGAAGCCGAAGCCGCCTTCGACCGCCGACTCGAACTTGTCCTTGTGCAGTACTTGCCGCGCAGGATGCCGTCGATGTCCGAGACGGCGACCTTGACGCGCGTGCCGGGCGATTTGCGGATGGCCGCGAGCACGTCGGCGGCAGCGGCAGGCATTGGCATGATATCTCCCGGACGGATTTTCTTGTTCCTTCGCGTTGTACATTGCATTCTAACGCACGCTTTCAACATCTTTCGATTCCATTGACGATCCGCGCGGCCCTCTTCGCGTTGCACGTGTCCGTTGCGCTCTTCGGATTCGCCGCGCTGTTCGGCAAATGGATCGCGCTGCCGGCCACGGCGATCGTGCTCGGACGAACCGCGATTGCCGCGGTGGCGCTGGTCGCCGTTGCGCGCGCGCGCCGGCAGCGGATCGGCCGTGCCGACACGGCGCTGGCCATGAATGGCGCGATCCTCGCGCTGCATTGGGTGTCGTTTTTCGCGGCGATCCAGGTCGCCGGCGTTGCGGTCGGCCTGCTCGGTTACGCGAGCTTTCCCGTCTTCGTTCTGCTGCTCGAGCGGCGATGGATCAAGCGAGGCCACGCCGCGCCTCGAATATCGTCACCGCGTTGCTGGCAACCGCCGGACTCGTGTGGCTGGTTCCGGATTTCTCGTGGTCGAGCCGCGTGACGCGCGGGCTCGCTTTGGGTCTCGTGTCGGGATTCACGTTCGCGTGGCTGACCGTGCGCAATCGCCGGCTCGTCGGCGGTCACTCGCCGCTACGTCTCGCGCTCTGGCAGAACGTGTTCGCGGCCGCTTGCCTGCTGCCGATCGTCGCGATCGTCGATCGCGCATCGGCATGGCCGACAGGGGCCGAGCTCGGTTTGCTCGTCGTCCTCGGCGTCGCCTGCACGGCGCTCGCGCATACGCTGTTCATCGCCAGCATGCGTCGCGTTTCCGCGCATTCGGCGAGCGTGGTGGCGGCGCTCGAACCGGTCTACGGCATAGCGCTCGCCGCCTTGCTGCTGCACGAGATTCCGAGCGGCCGGACGATCGTCGGCGGCGCGCTCATCGTGGCCGCGGCGCTGCTCGCTTCGTTTTTGCCGACATTGGCGACCCGCGTCGGGATTCGGTAGCATCGGGTCAACGGAAGATCGACTGAACATGATCATCGTGCTGATGGGCGTCTCGGGATCCGGCAAATCGACGGTGGGTGTAGCGCTCGCCAAGGCGCTCGGCTGGCCGCTCGTCGAGGCCGACGATCTGCATCCGCCTGCCAATGTCGCGAAAATGGCCGCCGGCATCCCGCTGACCGATGAGGACCGATGGCCGTGGCTCGATCGGATCGTCGATGAGCTGCGCCGCGTAACGGCGTCGAAAGGCAACGCGGTGCTCGCGTGCTCGGCATTGAAGCAGGCGTACCGCGATCGGCTGAAGCAGGCCGGCGACGTTCGCTTCGTCTATCTGCGCGGCGATCGGGAGACGATCGCGGCGCGGCTCGCCGCGCGCCACCATCGCTACATGCCGGCGACGTTGCTCGGCAGCCAGTTCGACGCGCTGGAGCCGCCCGACGACGCGATCGACATCGATATCCGGGAAAGCGTCGAGTCGCAGGTGCGCTCGATCATCGAGGCATTGCCGGCGAGATCAAAGCCATGACGGATCGGCGGCGCTACCGGCCCGCCACCGAAGTCGCGCATCTCGGCCGCGATCCGCGGCGTTTTCTGGGCGCGGTCAATACGCCGGTGTTCCGCGCGTCGACGATCCTGATGCCGAACGTCGCAGCACTCGAACAGGCGGCGCGCGGCGAATTCCCCGGGCTCTCGTACGGTCTGCACGGACTGCCGACGGTCACCGACCTCCAGCACGCGCTGGCGACGCTCGAAGGCGGCCACGCAGCGTTGCTGGTGCCCTCCGGCCTGACGGCGACGACGTTCCCGTTGCTGGCGCTTGCGAAGCCGGGCGACCATGTGCTCGTCACCGATGCCGTCTACGGACCGACGCGCCGCTTCTGCGACAACCATCTGCGCCGCTTCGGCATCGACGTCAGCTACTACGATCCACTGCTCGGCGGCGACATCGAGCGTGAATTCCGGTCGAACACGACGATCGTGTTCACCGAATCGCCGGGCTCGCTGACGTTCGAAGTGCAGGACATTCCCGCGATCGCCGCGGTCGCGCATGCGCGCGGCGCGCGCGTGATCCTCGACAATACCTGGGCGACGCCGCTCGGCTTCCGGTCGTTCGAGCATGGCGTCGACGTGTCGGTGCACGCGGCTGACCAAGTACATCGGCGGCCACTCCGACGTGCTGCTCGGCGCGATCATCGCGAACGCCGAAACGCATGGCGCGCTGCAGCGACTCTGGACCGACATGGGCGTCACGCCGTCGTCCGACGACTGCTTCCTCGGCCTGCGCGGGCTGCGCACGCTCGGCGTGCGCCTCGCGCGCCACCAGGCGAGCGCGACGCAAATCGCGAGCTGGCTTGCGCAGCGGCCGGAAGTGCGCGAGGTGCTGTATCCGGCGCTGCCCGGCGATCGCGGGCACGCGCTGTGGCAGCGCGACTTCCGCTGCGCGTCGGGACTCTTCGGCGTCGTCCTTCAGCCGGTCGACCCGGCGCGCGTCGCGAAGATGCTCGACGGCATGCGCCTCTTCGGGCTCGGCTGGAGCTGGGGCGGATTCGAGAGCCTGATGATTCCGACGTGGCCCGAGCGCGCGCGCACCGTCACCACGTGGAATCCGGGCGGTCCGGCACTGCGCCTGCAGATCGGGCTCGAGGACCCGCAGGACCTGATCGAGGATCTCGAAGACGGACTGAAGCGCCTGCGCGGCTGATCGCGTCCGCTGCAAACGCCCCGCGTCAACCCTCACAGCGTGCTGACGAGATGTCCGCCGTCGATCGCGAGCACCGCACCGGTCATGTACGAGCCGGCGTCGGAGGCGAGCAGCAACAGCGCGCCGTCGAGCTCTTCGGGCTTGCCGATGCGCCGCTGCGGTATGCGCTTGATCAGCGCCTGGCCGGCTTCGCTCGCGAAGAATTCGCGGTTGATGCCGGTCTCGATGTAGCCGGGCGCCAGCGCATTCACGCGAATGCGATGGCGCGCAAGCTCGAGCGCCATCGCCTTCGTCAGACTGGATGAGCGCCGCCTTCGACGCCGCGTAGCTCGGAAGCTGCGCGGATACCCGCAGGCCGAGTATCGAGGCGATGTTGACGATGCTGCCGCCTTGCTGATGCGCGATCATGTGCCGCGCCGCCGCCTGCGCGACGCGCCATGCGCCGTTCAGGTTGACGTCGATCACCTGCTGCCAGTCCTCTTCCGTCTGGTCGAGCAGCGGCTTCGTGATTGCGATACCGGCGTTGTTGACGACGACCGTGAGCGGTCCGAGCGCGGTCGCGGCCTCGTCGAATGCCGCGGCGACGCTCGCTGCGCTCGTCACGTCGAGCGCCACGGCGGCGACGCTGCGTCCCATCGCCTCGATCGACTTTCGCACCGGCGCGAGCGATTCCAGCCGGCGGGCAGCGATCGCGACGTCGGCGCCGGCTCGCGCGAGCGTGCGCGCGAAATGACTGCCGAGCCCGCCGTTCGCGCCCGTCACGAGCGCACTCCGACCTGTCAGTGTGAGCTCCATGGCTACGGGATGCAGCGCCTTGGGATTCGAGATGGCGACCCGGTCAGCGGCCGTGCGCAGCAGCTCGGCCACGAGGCGGCATTCGCTCGCGCGATCATCGAAATGGCCGGCGCGGATCGCAGCAGCGGCCGCCCGGCGAAGCGCGGTGCAGGTCGGGGCACGACGCCGCGGTTGCGCTGGAAGCGACGGGCAATCCGCTGGCCGAGAGCACATTGCGCAGCCGCGCGGCTTCGCTTCTCGCGGTATCGGAACCGAGGCGGTGCTCGCGCTCCGCGATCGCCATCGCATTGGCGATCATCAGGCCGAGGTAGCGGCGCTCTTTCGGGAGCGCCGGCAGCAGCTCGGAAAGCAATGCCTCGCGCGCGGTCGCGATCAGATCGGCGGCATCCGAAATGTCCGTCATGCGTCAACTGCCGAGATGAGCCGCAGCGCTTCGTATTCCAGTTCGTCAACGATGCGCCCGGTGAGCGCCAGCTCGAGCGAGCGCTCTCCGCCGCCGCGATGCCGCTGCGCCTGCTGCAGCGCGATGACGGCCCAGCGCAGGTGCGCCATCACCTGCCAATAGTCGAGGTCCGCGCGCGATGGGCGACGTCCGGCAACCGATTCATAACCGCGCAGAAACGGCTCGAGCGGCGCGATGCCGCCTGCCTCGCGATCGACGCCGCCAAAGCGCCAGCACCGCGCGGTGAACCAGCCCAGGTCCTCGCGCGGGTCGCCCCAGCCGGCGAATTCCCAATCGAGCACGCCGCTGATGCGTCCGCCGTCGACGAGATAGTTGCCGGTGCGGTAATCGCGATGGATGAGCGCCACGTCGAACGTCGCCGGCGCATGGCGCTCGCACCAGCGCAGCCCGAATTCGAGCGCGGGATACGCGTCGTCGAGCCGGTCGAGACACGACCGGTAATCGGCGATCGCTGCCAGCGCCGGGTTCGCGGGTGGCGGCGACAGCGCATCGAGCTCCGCGCGCGGCGGGCGAACGGCGTGAAGTCGCGCGAGATTCGCGCCGAGCGCGTGGACGAGTGCGTCGGGATCGGGCACGAGTGCCGGCTCGCGCGTCAGCCGGTGGCCGGCGGCGATGCCGGGGAGGCGCTCCAGAATGAAAAAATCGCGCGCCAGCACCGAAGAATCCCGGCAAAGGAAAAGCGGCTTCGGCGCAATGACGCCGCTTGCGTGTGCAACGCGCAGCACGGCGAATTCCTGCGCGCGCGTGAGGCTCGCCGCGACCTTCGACCGTGCGTCGGCGCGCAGCACCCACGCGTGCTCGCCGTGCCACGGGCCGCCTTCGATGTGCGCGTCGAGCGCCCAGTTGTCCTGAATGGCCCCGCCGGAAAGCCGCTCGCAGCGCGTGATGCGCACGGCGTTGGCGCGCGTCTCGGCGCGAAGCCAGCGCTCGATCGCCGCCGTCGCAGTCGCCGACATCGCCGTATCGTCGAGCGTGGCTTCCATGCTCGCTCGCCTCATTCGCTGTCGTTTTCCTTCGCCGGCGCTGGCGCGCGATCACCGCGGCGAAGAATGCGCCGCGCGATGCTCCAGCGATGCACTTCCGACGGGCCATCGTAGATGCGAAACGCGCGCACGTCGGCGAAGATTCGCGCCACGATCGTTTCGTCGGTGACGCCCTGGCCCCCCAGAATCTGCACGCAGCGATCCGCAACGCGCCACACCGCTTCCGACACGATCACCTTGGCGCGGCTCGATTCATGGAGCGCCAATTCGCCGCGATCGAGCACCCACGCGCAGTGCCAGATCGCAAGGCGTGCGACGTGCATGTCCATTTCGTTGTCCGCGAGCATGAAGCCGACACCTTCGTGCTCGCCGATCCGCTTGCCGAATGCCTCCCGTCGGCCCGCATAGTCGACGGCGATGTCGTGCGCACGGCGCACGGCGCCCAGCCAGCGCATGCAGTGCGTCAGCCGTGCGGGAGAAAGGCGCACCTGCGCGTACTGAAAGCCTTTGCCGATTTCGCCGAGCACCGCACCGGCCGGCACGCGCAACCCGTCGAAGCGTACGACGCCATGGCCGCCCGGAAAGCATTCGTCGAGGCTCGTCATCGAGCGCTCGATCACGATGCCCGGTGCATCCATGTCGCAGACGAACATCGTCGCGCCCGCGTCGGGCACCTTGGCCATGATGATCGCGAAGGCCGCGCCCTCGGCCCCGGTAATGAACCACTTGCCGCCGTCGATCACGTAGTCGCTGCCGTCGCGCGTCGCAGTGGTCGCCAGCATCGAGGGGTCCGAGCCCGCGCCCGGCGGAGGCTCGGTCATGCAGAAGCACGAGCGTATCGCGCCGGCGGCGAGCGGCCGCAGCCAGCGCTCCTTCTGCGCCGGTGTCGCGACGGCTTCGAGCAGATGCATGTTGCCCTCGTCGGGCGCGAACACGTTGAGCGCGACCGGTCCGAGCGGTGAATAGCCCGCCTCCTCGAACGCGATCGCGCGGCCGACATGGTTGAGCGCCATGCCGCCGTATTCGCGCGCCACGTGCGGCGCGAGCAGCCCGGCGTCGCGTGCTTTCGCGATCAGCTCGCGGCGAAAATCCTCCGTGGGCCCATGCCGCGTGCGGCGCGGATCGGCTTCGAGCGGAACGATGTCGTCCGCGATGAACGTGCGAATGCGCGCCTGCAATGCCGCAAGGTCGGGGGTGAGCTCGAAATCGATCGGCATGTCCGCTCACCCGTCTCGCTGACGCTCGGCTCCTTCCCCCGCATGCGGGGAGAAGGTTGGATGAGGGCCGCTTGCGAGCGCAGCCGGTCGCGCAGCACGTTCTTCTGCACCTTGCCGGTCGACGTCTTCGGCAGCGGGCCGAAGACGACGCGCTTCGGAACCTTGAAGCGGGCAAGACGGGTGCGGACATGCTCGATCAACGCGTCGCCGCTCGTGCTCGCGCCGTCCTTGAGCGTGACGAAGGCGACCGGCACTTCGCCCCATTTCTCGTCGGGTGCAGCGACGACGGCGACTTCGAGCACCGCCTCGTGCTGGTTCAGCGCCTGCTCGATTTCGACGGACGAAATGTTCTCGCCGCCGGAGATGATGATGTCCTTCGCCCGGTCGCGAAGCTCGACGTAGCCGTCGGAATGGCATACGCCGAGGTCGCCGGTGCGAAACCAGCCATCGGGGCAGGCCTTCTGCGTCGCCGCGTCATCCTCGTAGTAGCCGAGCATCACGTTGTTGCCGCGAACGGCGATCTCGCCCATCGTCGTTGCGTCGGCCGGCACGTCGCGGCCATCGGCATCGACGACGCGGATCGTCTCGCCGATCGCATTGGCCACGCCCTGGCGCGCCTTCAGCCGCGCCTGCTGCTCGACACGGAGCGCCGTTCCATTCGCTGCGCCATTCGCAGATGCCCGCGGGTCCGTACGTTTCCGTGAGGCCATAGAGATGCGTGATGTCGAGGCCGAGTGCGGCGAGGCGCTCGAGTAGCGCCGGCGTCGGCGGGGCGCCACCGGTGGCGATGCGAACCGGCCGCGTCATCGGGCTCGACGCGGCATCCCAAACCGTCATCGTCAGCACCGTGGGCGCGGCGCAGAAGTGCGTGACGCCCGACTCGCGCAGGTGCCGCCAGATCGTCGCCGGCTCCACCTTGCGCAGGCACAGATGCACGCCGCCCATTACGGTGACCGCCCAGGGGAAGCACCAGCCGTTGCAATGGAACATCGGCAGCGTCCACAGGTACACCGAGTCGCTCGTGATGCCCATATGCAGCGCCATCGCGAGCGCCTGCAGGTACGCGCCGCGATGGTGGTACATCACGCCCTTGGGCCGTGCCGTGGTGCCGCTCGTGTAGTTGATCGCGAGCAGCGAGCGCTCGTCGGCCACCGGATGCTCGAACGGTGCAGCGCCGGCGATGGCAGCTTCGAGCTCGTCGTCGCTGCCGCCGGCGCGCAGCGATTTCACGCTCGTTCCGGCTGCAGCACACGCCTGCTCGGCCGTCGCGCGGAAGTCATCGTCGTAGATCAGCACGTTGACGCCCGCGTGGCGCAGGATGTACGCGATGTCGGCGGGCGTGATGCGCGTATTGAGCGCGACGAGCGCGCTTCCTGCGAACGGAACGGCGTAATGCGCGGCCAGCAGCACGTGCGAGTTGCCGGCGAGCACCGCGACGCGGTCGCCGGGAGCCACGCCCATCGCGCGCAAGGCGCCGGCGAATCGCAGGCACCGATCGAGAAATGCGGCGTACGTGAACTTCACGCCGCCATCGATGACGCCGGTGCGGTCGGGGAACACGCGTGCGGCGCGATGCAGGAACGCCGTCGGTGTCAGCGGTTCGAAGTTGAACTCGGGTCGCATGCCGCGTCTGTCGCGTGGAGGGCACTCGAGGATCGGAGTGTAATATCACGCCGAACGGATACGCTTCGATGATAAGCGGAAAGACGACCCTCATCGCGCACCTCGGGTATCCGACCGAGGCGTTCAAGGCGCCGATGATCTACAACCCGTACTTCGAGCAGGCGGGAATCGACGCCGTCGTGATGCCGATGGGCGTCCGGGCGGACGACTATGCGGCGTTCCTGCGCCCGCTGTTTCGCCTCACCAACATCCGCGGCGCACTCGTGACAATGCCGCACAAGGTCACCACCGTCGCGCTTCTCGACGAGGTGACGCCGACGGTGAAGGTTGCCGGGTCCTGCAACGCCATTCTCAAGCGGCCCGACGGATCGCTGCTCGGCGACATGTTCGACGGCGCCGGCTTCGTGCGCGGCGTCGAGCGCAAGGGACGGCCGCTGGCCGGAGCGCGCACGCTTGTCGTCGGCGCGGGCGGTGTCGGCTCCGCGATTGCCGCGTCGCTTGCCGCGGCGGGCGTTTCCGCGATCGGTCTTTTCGACGCCCACGCGGCCGCGGCGGAAGGCCTTGCCGCGCGGCTGCGCGAGCACTATCCGCGTCTTGCGGTTCGTACCGGTTCGAGCGACCCGGACGGCTACGATGTCGTCGTCAACGCAACACCGGTCGGCATGAAGGAGGGCGATCCGCTGCCGCTGGACGTCTCGCGCATCGCGCCGGGAACCTTCGTCGGCGAGGTCGTGATGAAAGAGGAGTTCACGCCGTTCCTTCGCGCGGCGAGGGACAGGGGCTGTCCGGTGCAGGTCGGTACGGACATGCTGTACGAAATGATTCCCGCGTACCTCGAGTTCTTCGGCTTCGAGTCGACGACGCCCGAAGTGCTGCGCGAATTGTCGCAAATCCGGTACTGAGCGGGAACGCGATGAAAAAAATCCTGGTGCTGAATGGCCCGAACCTGAACCTGCTCGGCACGCGCGAGCCGGCCGTCTACGGTGCGGAAACGCTCGCCGACGTCGAGCGGCTGTGCAAGGAAGAAGCCGATAAGCTCGGGCTCGAGGTCGACTGTCGCCAGTCGAATCATGAAGGCCAACTGATCGACTGGATTCACGAAGCCGGGCGCGAAATCGCCGCCGGCAACCTGCTGGGCGTCGTGTTCAACCCCGGCGCGTTCACGCATACGTCGATCGCGCTCCACGACGCGATCAAGGGCGCGAACGCGACGGTCATCGAGCTCCACATCTCGAACGTTCATGCGCGCGAGACATTCCGGCATCGCTCGTACATCTCGCCCGCCGCGCGCGGGATCATCGTCGGCTTCGGCGTGCAGGGCTATGCCATTGCGATCGCCGCGCTTGCGGCGTGTGGCCACTCAGCGATGAGGTGAATGTTCGATCCGGCTTTCAAAGCCGCACACGATTGAAGGAGGACCGTGATGGCCGAAGTCCTGCATGAGCCGACGGGTGCGAACGAGCCCGCCGGCATCAAAACGCCGAAAAAGGCCGCGCTCGCGAGCTGGATCGGCAGCGCGCTCGAGTATTACGACTTCTTCATCTACGGCACGGGCGCAGCGCTCGTGTTCAACAAGGTCTTCTTCGCGAGCAGCGATCCTGCCACCGGAACGCTCCTGGCGCTCGCCACGTTCGGCGTCGGGTATGTCGCGAGGCCGATCGGCGCGTTCTTCATGGGGCACATCGGCGACAGGTTCGGGCGGAAGAAGGTCCTGGTATTCACGCTGATCCTGATGGGCGCATCGACGTTCCTCGTCGGATGCCTGCCTACGTACAACCAGGTCGGCGTATGGGCGCCGATCCTGCTCGTATTCCTGCGGCTGTGCCAGGGTTTCTCCGCGTCGGGCGAGCAGGCGGGTGCGAACTCGCTGACGCTCGAGCACGCGCCCGCGGATCGGCGGGCCTTTTTCACGAGCTTCACGCTGTCCGGCACGCAGGCGGGCTTGATCATCGCCACCGCGGTGTTCCTGCCGATCACGATGCTGCCCGAAGACCAGTTGCTTGCATGGGGCTGGCGCGTTCCGTTCTGGCTCTCGGTCATCGTCGTCGGCATCGGCTACTGGATTCGCCGCACGCTGGAGGAAACGCCGGCGTTCAAGGAGGAACAGGCGCTGCACGAAGTACCGAAGATGCCGCTGGCCGTGCTCTTTCGCGATTACCTCCCGGACATCGTGCGCGTGATCCTGTGCGCGCTGGTGTCGGCGGTCAGCACGATCTTCGGCGTGTACGCGCTTTCGTACGCCGTCAACACGGTTCACATTCCGCGCAGCACGATGCTCTGGGTCGCGATCCTCACCAATGTCGTCGCATTGATCGCGATACCGCTATGGGCAATGGCCGCCGATCGTTTCGGCCGCAGGCCGGTATTCGTGATCGGCGCGATCATCCCGGGCATCCTGATGTTCCCGTTCCTGTCGGCGATCAGCCAGTCGAATATCACGATGGTGTTCGTATGGGGAATCCTGATGTCCGGGCTTTTCTACAGCGGCTCCAATGGCGTGTGGCCGTCGTTTTACGCCGAGATGTTCAGCACGCGCGTACGGCTTTCCGGCATGGCGATCGGCACGCAGATCGGCTTCGCGCTCGCCGGCTTCGGCCCGACGATCGCCGCGGCAATCCAGAAGCCGGGGCCGCAGGGCTGGATGCCGGTGGCGTGGTTCACGCTCGGCGCGTGCGTGGTCGCATCGCTCTCCGCGTTGACCGCGCGGGAGACGTCGAAGCTCCCCATGCACGAGCTCGGGAGGAAAGCGGCGATCATCGCGCCGGCGACCGCATGAGCCGATTCAACGCGCCGCGCGCCGCGCGGGAAGACTGCGCCGCGACACGACGCTGGCGATCCACGTCACCGATCGCCGCGCGCGTTCGGCCACCATCGCCAGCGGAAGCTGGTGGTAGTCGTCGTTGAACACTTCGAAGCTGTAATCTCCGCGATAGCCCATGGCGTCAAGACGGCGCACCATGCTGGAAAGCGCTTCGCTGTGGACGCCCTCGCCGGGGAAAACGCGATAGTGGCGCGCGGTTTCGATGCGCTCGTCTCGCGTGCGCGTTTCTTCCCACATGAAATCGGAGAGCTGGACGAGAAATATTTTGCTGGCGTCGATTTCATCGAGCACGCCGACGTCGGTGTCGTGCGCAAGGATGTGGAACGAGTCGAGCGCCAGCCCGAGATTCGCCCGATGCGCCTCGTTGACGAGATCCCAGGACTGGACAAGACGATTGACATGCCGGCCCCAGGAAAGCGCCTCGTAGGCCACGTTGATTCCGAGGGGGACGGCGAGGGTCGCGAGCTTGCGCAGATCCTTGACCAGGAGGCTTGCGTCGCCGCTCGCGTGCGCGGAGCTGGACGAGCAGGCGAGGAGCACCTTCGAGCCGAGCGCCTTGCACATCGCGAGCATCGCCTTGGCGACATCCACCTTGTAGGCGTGCAGATGACCCGACAGGCCCTCGAAGTCGCGCAGCACCTGAAAGCCCGTGACGCGTAATCCGCTCGCGCGTACGGCAGCAACCGCCGCTTCCTCCCCGCCCGGATGGCTGACGATGTCGGTGGCGTTGAGCATCACCTGCGTGAAGCCCGCGGCCTTGATCGCGCGAAGCTTGCCCTCCAGCGGACCGGCCAGGGTGATGGTATCCATGCCGAAATGATCGAGATTCATGGCGCAAGCTGCGATACCACGAGCTCGAAGGTCACGCCTCCCAGATAGGGCTGCGTCAGCGCGCCCTTGTCGCTCGGCTGCACCGCGCCGCGTTCGATGAACACGATGCCGCGTTCCTTCAGTGCGCGCGTCGCCGCGGCGATATCGGGTGCGCCGAGGCCGACGCGCACGAGGCCCTCGTCCCAGCGGATATCCTCGGCACCCGGAGGCGGCTCGATGAGTTGCAGGTAAAACTTGTGGCACGGGCTCTCGAGCAGCGTTCCCTTGGGCAGAACGCCGAAATACAGGCCGCGCGGCAGCACGGTGAAGCCGAAAAGCGTCCCGTAGAAATCGAGCCAGTCCTGCGTGCGCCCGTTCAGGATCGCCTGGACCACGCCGAACCAGTGCAGGCCCGCGAGCGCCGGCGGGCGGGGTTCGGTGCCGGCGAGCGGTACGAAGTCGACGTCATAGATCGAGAAATCCTTGTACCGGTCGACGAAGTAGATGAAGCTCTCGCCCACGCCATGGATGCCCGGGATCTGCAGCTCCATCGCCGCCGCGCGCGTGGGCATTTCCCAGGCGCCGAGGTCGAGCGAGCGCTGAAAGGCCTCCGCTGCGTCGCGCACGCGAAGTGCGATCGCCGCCAGCGCGGGCGTCCGATGCGTCGACGAATGCGCGTTGACGATCAGGTTCATCGACCCCTGCCGGTAGAGCATCACTTCGCGCGAGCGGTGGCGCGCAACGGCGGCGAAGCCCATCTTCTGCAGCAGCGCGCCGAATGCCTGCGGCTGCGAGGTCGTGTACTCGATGAATTCGATCCCGTCCATCCCGAGAGGATTGACGGGCTCCGGGTTGGTCTCTTCGATGTTCATTCACGCTCCGGTTCGCGTCGCGCGTTGGATGTCGGCGATTGGCTGCACTTCCGCCGAATCTACCTTGCAATGTCGTGAATTCCAAGCGGCGCGCGTTCGTCGACGCCGAGGTAAGCCGCCTGCACCGCAGGGTTCGTCCGGATTTCCGCCGGCGTGCCGGTCGCGATGATGCTGCCGCGATCGAGCACGATGACGCGGTCGGCGAATCCGAACACGATGTCCATGTCGTGCTCGGTGAAGAGCACGGCAAGCGCGTCCCGGCGTGCGAGTGTCGCGGACGAACTGCATCAGATCGCGGCGCGAGCGCGCGCGTCATGCCGGCGGTGGGCTCGTCCATCAGCAGCAGGCGCGGCGCGCCGGCGAGCGCCAGCGCAAGCTCGAGCCGCTTGGCGTCGCCGTACGCCAGCGCCGCGCAATGGGCGTCGGCCAGGTCGTCGATGCGCAAATGCGCGAGCAGCGCATCGGCGCGGGCGGACCTCGGCTGCAGCATGCCGGCAGCAACTGAACGGTCGCGGCCATCGTGCGCGGCGAGTGCGAGTGCGATGCTTTCGCGCACCGTCATCGATGCGAACGTCGCGGCGACCTGGAACGTGCGGCCGATGCCGCGATGCGCGATCAGATGCGTGGCGAGTCCGAGGAGCGGGTGGCCATCGAAGCCGGACGTCGCCGCGGTCCGCCGCCAATTCGCCGTGAATGACGTTGAAGCACGTCGTCTTGCCCGCGCCGTTGCGGCCGATCATCGCCACCACTTCGCCCGTGGCGACGGTGAACGAGACGTCGCGCACCGCATCGACGCCGTCGAACGACTTGGCGAGCGCACTGACGCGGAGCAGCGGTCCACTCATCGCGTGCGCCGCAACCGCAAGGTACCGCCGATGCCGTTCGGGAAAACGCTGACGATCAGCAGGATGCCGACGCCGACCCACGCGCGCCAGTATTCGGTGTAGCGCGCGAGCGCGTCCGAAAGCCATGTGAACGCCGTCGCGCCGAGCAACGGGCCGAAGAGCGCGCTCTGGCCGCCCAGCAGCATCATCACGAGCGCATCGACGGAGCGCGGAATCGAAAGCGCGTCCGGCGCGATGCCGCCCTTCGAATAGGCGAAGAGGCCGCCGGCGATGCCGGCGAATCCGCCGGCAATGACCATTGCCTTCAGGCGTCGCGCGCGCACGTCGATGCCCGACGCCGCCGCGCGCAGCGCGGAGTCGCGGCTGCCACGAAGCGCATAGCCGAAGGGCGTGAACGCGATCAGCGCCAGCGCGATCAGCGAGACGCTCACCACGGCGAGCACCAGCAGGTAGTAATGCGTGCGCGCTGCAAGCCAGTCGGGCGGCCAGACGCCGATGAGGCCGTTCGAGCCGCCGGTAACGGTGTCCCATTGCAACGGCGACCGACCACAGGATCTGCGCGAAGGCGAGCGTCAGCATCGCGAGGTAGATCCCCGACACGCGCACGCACAGTGCGCCGAATGCGAGCGCTGAAAGCGCCGCCGCGATCGGCGCGAACGCGACCGCGACGGGAAACGGATAGCCGTGCGTCGTCGCGAGCGCGCTTGCGTAGGCGCCGACGCCGAAATACGCGGCATGGCCGAACGACGTCATGCCGCCTGTCGCGGTGATGAGCTGCAGGCTTGCGGCGAAGAGCGCCGCGATCAGGATGTCGGTCGACAAGCACGAGCGCGTAGGGATCGCCCGTGAACGGCAGGACGAGCGCGAGCGCGACGAGCACTCCGGCAACGACGGCGCTGCGCGAGCGCGGCCGTTTGACAAGTGTGCGTTCGGCAGCGACGGTCGTCGTCGCCGGAATAATCGCGGCCGTCCCGAGCAGGCCCGCCGGCCGAACGAGCAGCACCAGCGCCATCACGACGAATTCGATGACGAGCGTGAGCTTCGGCATTGCGAAGGTGATACTCGCGAGCGTGACGGTGCCGGCGGCGATGCACAGCGCCTTCGTGACGCCGATGATGATTGCCGCGATGAAGGCGCCGGGAATCGAGCCGAGACCGCCCAGCACCGTCACGACGAATGCGTCGGCGATCACCGCGAGGTCCATGCCGAGGTTCGCGGGCTCGCGCGGCAGCGTCAACGCGCCGGCAAGCCCCGCGAGGAATGAGCCGAGCGCGAAAACGGCGGTGAAGAGCGTGCGCTCGTCGATGCCGAGCGCGCCGGCGAGCACGCGATTCTCCGAGGCCGCGCGCACCAGCATGCCGAATCGCGTGCGGCGCAGCGAGCAGCGTCAGCAGCGATCGAGCACGACCGGACCGACGACGAGCAGGAACAGGTCGTATTGCGGCACCGCGCTGCCGAGCCACTGCGACGGTGCCGTCGAGACCCGGCACGCGCGGACCGAGGCGATCCTCGGCGTCCCCATACGCGCGAGCGCCGCGTCGCGAACGATCAGCACGACGCCGAAGGTCGCCGTCAGCTGCAGCAGCTCGGGCGCCGCGTAGAGGCGCTTCAGCAGCAGCACTTCGACGAGCGCGCCGAGGGCCGCGACGGCAAGTGCCGCGACAAGCGCCGCGCCCCAGAAGCCGAACGGCGACCCGGCGAACGCGCCCAGCGCAGTCCCCGCTGACCATGCGACGTACGCGCCCAGCATGTAGAGCGAGCCGTGCGCGAAGTTGACGATGCGCGTGACGCCGAAGATCAGCGTGAGGCCGGCAGCTGATCAGGAACAGCGACGACGCCGACGCGAGGCCGTTCAGAAGCTGGACGGCGAGCGACGCGAGCGACACGCGCTAACGCGCCGCGCTCAATCGGCCGGACGCAGCCGCCGCACGACGTCGTCCGGCGGCAGGTAGTCCTTGCCGTCCGCGTAACGCCAGTCGACCATGATGCCCTTGCCGTCGCGCACGGCGGTGCGGCCGACGTACGCGCCCATCGTCGACTGGTGATCGATCGCGCGGATACGTGACCTGGCCGAACGGCGTGTCGAGCGTCGAGGTTCTGCATCGCGGCGACGAGCTTCTCGGTGTCGGTCGAGCCGGCGCGCGCAAGCGCCGCGGCCGCGGACTTGACGGCGCTGTAGCCGACGACCGAGCCGAGGCGCGGATAGTCGTTGAACTTCGCCTGGTACGCGTCGCGAAAACGCTTGTGCTCCGGCGTGTCGATCGCGTACCACGGATAGCCGGTGACGTACCAGCCGATCGGCGCCTCGTCCTTCAGCGGATCGAGATATTCGGGCTCGCCGCCGAGCAGATTGAAGACGGGCCGGTCCTTGAAGAGTCCGCGCAGCTGGCCTTCGCGAACGAAGCGCGCGAGATCGGGTCCGAACAGCGACGAGAAGATCGCGTCGGGCTTCGCATCGATCAGCGCCTGCACGACCGGGCCCGGCTCGATCTTGCCGAGCGGTACCGCCTGCTCGACGAACTCGAGGCCGCCGCCCTGCTGCGCCTGCATCTGCTGCTTGAACGTGGCGGTCGCCGCCTGCCCGTACTCGTAATTCGGATAGACGATCGCCCAGCGCTTCTTCGCGAGCTTCACCGCTTCGGGCACGAGCATCGCCGTCTGCATGTACGTCGATGCGCGCAGGCGAAACGTGTACTTGTTGCCGTCTTCCCAGACGATCTTGTCGGTCAGCGGCTCGGCGGCGATGAACAGCACCTTGCGCTGGCGCTTCGCGAGATCCGCGACGGCAAGGCCGATGTTCGACGCGAACGTGCCCATCAGCAACGCCACGTTCTCGCGCGTCAGCAGCTCCTCGGCGGCGCGCACGGCGTCGCCGGGAGCGCCGTTGTCGTCGCGCGACACGACCTCGATCTTGCGGCCCAGCACGCCGCCGGCCGCGTTGATCTCGTCGGCGGCGAGCTCCATGCCCTTGCGGTAGGGCTCGAGGAATGCCGGAAACTGCTTGTATCTGTTGATCTCGCCGAGCTTGATCGTCTGCGCCGGCGAGCCGGGCGCAGCGCCGGCGCAGGCGACAGCAGGATAGCGAACAGGATGGCGAACGGCGGTCATTCGGGCTCCCATGGTAGCGACGGGATGGTGCCAACGGTACGCCGACGGCGTGCGACCTGCATACGCGTGCTCGCGCCGATTCTGCGATAAGCATATGCCGGTCGCGGCGTCGTCGGCGCGCGGTGGCGAACACGGTAAAATACGAGGGTTTTCGGGCACGGTTTCGCAGCGCGATCGGCCGGGCGCCTGTCACGACACCATGCTTCGACTCGCCCACGGGCTGGCCTTCGCCGATCTCTACTCGGTCGCCGGCGCAGCGCGCATCGACGAGCGCTTCGTCGCGCATCTCGCGCGCGGCGATGCGACGCTCGCGCGATCGCCTCGCGCGTGCGCGCGCCGAGCCCGACGCGCTGGCGGCGAAAGACGAGTCGGCGCTGCTGATCGACCTCGCGCCGCACCTCGAGGATTTTCTGGCCGAGCTGTTCGGCATCGAGGACGCCGTGCGCGCGCTCGAAGCGCAGCATCACGCGCTCGCGCCGCTCTTCGCGGTCAAGCGCCAGTTCGTGCAGCGCAAGGCGATGAACGCGTACAAGGCCGACGTCGCGGCGACGTTCGACGGCGCCGCGCTGCGCGCGCGAGCTCGACGCGATCGATCGGGGCGCACCGCGAGACGTGCCGGCGTTCGAGCTGGCGTTCGCGCACGCGGTCACGCGATGGCAGCAGGATGAGGCCGCGCATGCGGCGAGCGCTCGACGTCGCGCAGCGCTATGCCGCCTGGGCGGCGCACACGCCCGACGGGCAGGGCCGCGCATCGCGGCGGCGTGCTGTTCCGCGCGCCGCGCAAGCTCGACCTGCATGCGGCTCGTGCCCGTCGAGGCCGTGTCGCTGAACGGCGTCGACGCGCTGCAGCGGCCCCAGGCCGAAGGCTTGCGGCGGCGCGACGGCTTCGCGCTGACCGATCCGGGCACCGATCTCGTCGGCGCGCTCGACGAGGCGCACTACTGCATCTGGTGCCACGAGCAGGGCAAGGATTCGTGCGCGCACGGGCTGCTCGAGAAGAAGCGCGCCGACCGGACGGACAATCCGTTCAAGAAGAGCGCCGTTCGGCGTCACGCTCGCCGGCTGTCCGCTCGAGGAGCGCATCTCCGAGTTCCACAAGCTGCGCGCCGAAGGCTGGCCGCGTCGGCGCGCTCGCGATGATCTGCGTCGACAACCCGATGGCGGCGGCGACGGGTCATCGCATCTGCAACGACTGCATGAAGTCGTGCATCTACCAGAAGCAGGATCCGGTCGACATTCCGCAGTCGGAAACGCGCGTGCTGAAGGACGTGCTCGCGCTGCCGTGGGGCTTCGAGATCTATTCGCTGCTCACGCGCTGGAATCCGCTCAACCTGCGCCGGCCGATGCCGCTGCCGCCGACGGGCAAGCGCGTGCTGGTCGTCGGCCTGGGCCCGGCGGGCTTCACGCTCGCGCATCACCTGCTCAACGACGGCCACACGGTGGTCGCGCATCGACGGGCTCAAGATCGAGCCGCTCGATCCCGCGCTGTCGGGCGTCACGGCGCGCGGCGAGCGCGTGCCGTTCGCGCCGATCGCGCGACGTCGCGTCGCTGACCGAGCCGCTCGACGATCGCGTGATGGCGGGCTTCGGCGGCGTCGCCGAGTACGGCATCACGGTGCGCTGGGACAAGAACTTCCTCAAGATGATCCGGCTGCTGCTCGAGCGGCGCGACCGCTTCGCGCTGTACGGCGGCGTGCGCTTCGGCGGCACGCTCGACGCCGAGGACGCGTTCGCGCTGGGCTTCGATCACATCGCGCTCGCCGCGGGCGCGGGTCGGCCCGACGGTGCTCGACTTGCCGCACGGCCTCGCGCACGGCGTGCGCACCGCGTCCGACTTCCTGATGGCGCTGCAGCTCACGGGCGCGGCCAAGGACGACTCGATCGCCAACATGCAGGTGCGCCTGCCGGTCGTCGTCATCGGCGGCGGACTCACCGCGATCGACACCGCGACCGAGGCGCTCGCCTACTACCCGGTGCAGGTCGAGAAGTTCCTCGCGCGCTACGAAGCGCTCGTCGCAGAGCACGGGCCGCGCAGCGGTCGAAGACGCGTGGAGCGATCACGAGTTCCTGATCGCCGAGGAGTTCCTGTCGCATGCGCGCGCGCTTCGCGCCGAGCGCGCGACGGCGCGCCGCGCGAGCGGCGCGCGCCGCGCGATCGCCGAGCTGCTGCAGCTCGTGGGGCGGCGCGACGATCGCCTATCGCAAGCGGCTGATCGACAGCCCGTCGTACACGCTCAACCACGAGGAAGTGGAGAAGGCGCTGGAGGAGGGCATCCGCTTCGCCGAAGGCCTGACGCCGCTCGCGATCGAGGTCGACGAGGCCGGGCATGCGATCGGGCTCACCGTGTCGGTGCAGCGATCGCGACGCCGAAGGACAGTGGGACGAGAAGGCGCGCACGCTGTTGCCCGCGCGCACGATCCTCGTCGCGGCCGGCACGCAGCCCAACACCGTGCTCGCGCGCGAGGACGCGGCGCACTTCGCGCTCGACGGGCGCTACTTCGCGCTTGCGCGACGAGGACGGCGCGGTCGCCAAGCCGTGCGCGCGGCCTCGCCAAGCCCGCGCGCGCCGGCCGTGCTGACGCGACATCGCCGCCGACGGCCGCGCGGCGAGCTTCTTCGGCGACCTGCATCCGTCGTTCTTCGGCAACGTGGTCAAGGCGATGGCGAGCGCGAAGCAGGGCTATCCGATCGTGTCGCGAATGCTCGCGCGCGTAAGCGCCGCCGACGATCGCCCGCGACGCCGACTTCTTCGCGATGCTGAACGACACGCTGCGTGCGCGCGTCGAGCGCGTCGTGCGCCTCACGCCGACGATCGTCGAAGTCGTCGTGCACGCGCCTGCCGCCGCGCGCGCAGTTTCGCGCCGGGCCAGTTCTATCGCCTGCAGAATTTCGAGTCGCTCGCCGCGCGTACGCAGCGGCACGCGGCTCGCGATGGAAGGCCTCGCGCTGACCGGCGCGTGGGTCGACCGCGAGCGCGGTCTCGTCTCGATGATCGTGCTCGAGATGGGCGGCTCGTCGGATCTGTGCGCAGCGCTCGCAGCCGGGCGAGCCGGTCGTGCTGATGGGACCGACCGGAACGCCGACCGAGATCGAGCGCGACGAGACCGTCGTGCTGGTCGGCGGCGGCCTCGGCAACGCGGTGCTGTTCTCGATCGGCCGCGCGTATCGCGAACGCGGGCTCGCAAGTGCTCTATTTCGCCGGCTACCGGCGCATGCGTCGATCGCTACAAGGTCGACGACATCGAGGCCGCCGCCGATGCCGTGGTCTGGTGCTGCGACGAAGGGCCGGGCTTCGCGCCGACGCGGCCGCAGGATCGCGCGTTCGTCGGCAACATCGTCGAGGCGATGCGCGCGTACGCGAGCGGGCGCGCTCGGCGAGCAGCCGATTCCGCTTCGACGCATGCGACCGCATCATCGCCATCGGCTCCGACAGGATGATGGCGGCGGTCGCGCGCGCGCGCCACAACGTGCTCGCGCCGTACCTGTCGCCAGCGCATCGCGCGATCGGCTCGATCAACTCGCCGATGCAATGCATGATGAAGGAGATCTGCGCGCAGTGCCTGCAGCCGCAGCGCGATCCGGTCACCGGCAAGGACGAGCTACGTGTTCTCCTGCTTCAACCAGGACCAGCCGCTCGACGACGTCGACTTTCCCGCGCTCGACGCGCGCCTGCGGCAAAATGCGGTGCAGGAGAAGCTGACGGCGCGCTGGGTGGCGAGCGTCAGCGCACCGGCCAATTCCGATTGACCGTCGTTTTTCGCAAGGGAAGGACATGCCGTTTCGTCGATGGATGACCATCGTCATCGCGGTCTGGGTCGCATGCGCGTTTGCGATGCCGGCGCTTTCAGAGATGCCGGCCTCGAACGACGCGGCTGCCCCGAAGCTGCGCATTCCCGCAGGCGCACGACCCACGCGCTACGCGGTGACGCTCACGATCGTCCCGGGTGCGGCGAAAGTGGCGGGCGAGATCACGATCGATCTCGACCTCGACCGGCCGCATCCGGTGCTGTGGCTCAACGCCGTCGCCGTGTCGGTCTCGAAGGTGACGCTCGACGCTGCCGATAGCGAGGCACGAATCATCACCGACAACGATCAGTTCGTCGGCCTCGCATTCGATCCGCCGCTGTCGGCGGGCTCGCATCGGCTCACGCTGACGTTCGTCGCGGAACAGAACCGGAACTCGACCCGCGGCATTTTCACGCTACAGGACGGCGGCGCCTGGTACACGATGACGCAGTTCGAGCCGACATTCGCGCGGCAGGCGTTTCCATGCTTCGACGAACCGGGCTTCAAGGTGCCCTGGCAGCTCACGCTTCGCGTGCCGCGCGACGCGACGCCGGTGTCGAACACGCCCGTCGTGTCGGAGACCGACGCAGGCGACGGCATGAAAGCGGTGCAGTTCGCGGTCACGCAGCCGCTGCCGTCGTACCTGGTGGCGTTCGCCGTCGGTCCCTGGCAAATCGCGGATCTCGGCCGCGTCGGCAGCCGGCCGACACCGCTGCGGCTCATCGCGCCGCGAGGGCACGCCTCGCAGCTCGCGTTTGCCGCGCACGCCTTTCCCGAGCTGTTCGCGCAGGAAGAGCGCTGGTTCGACATCGGCTATCCGTTTGCGAAGCTCGACCAGATCGCGATTCCGCTCAACGTCCGCTTTGCGATGGAAAACGTCGGCCTCATCACGTACGGCGCGCCAATCCTGCTGCAGCCCGGCGCGGCGGCGCCGCCGCCGTTTCGTCACGCACTGGCCAACGTCGGTGCGCACGAGATGTCGCACCAGTGGTTCGGAAACCTCGTCACGATGGCCTGGTGGGACGACATCTGGCTCAACGAGGCGTTCGCGACGTGGTTTGCCGAGAAGATGGTGGACGCATGGCAGCCGGCGTACGAGCACGGCGCCGAGCGCGTGCATGCCCGCGCGGATGCGATCGAGGCCGACTCGCTGCGGTCGGCACGGCGCGTCCGCGAGCCGATCGTGGCGCGCGGCGACATTTTCAACGCGTTCGACTCGATCACGTATCAGAAAGGTGCGACCGTCATCGGCATGTTCGAAGGCTGGCTCGGCGAAGCGACATTTCGCCGCGGCGTGCGCGACTTTCTGCAGGCGCATCGCTATGGCAGCGCCACCGTCACCGATTTCCTCACCGCGTTGTCCACGGCGAGCGGGCGAGCGATGACGCCCGCGTTCGCGACATTCCTCGATCAGAACGGCGTGCCGCAGGTCGGCGTCGAGCTCGACTGCTCCGCGCAACGCCCGCGGCTCAAGCTCTCGCAGCGTCGTCACGTGCCCTACGGCAGCGAACCGGGCGCGCAGCGTTGGCAGATTCCGGTGTGCGTCCGGTACGGCAGCACGGCGTCCACGCGTGACGCCTGCACGCTCATGACGGAAGCGACTGCCAGCATCGACCTGCAAGGCGGATGTCCGACGTTCGTCTTCGCCAACGCCGGCGGACGCGGCTACTACGTCGCCGATTATCGCGGTCCGTTGCTCGCGCGCCTCAAATCGCAACGCCACGCGTTGACGACCGCCGAACAGACAAGCCTCGTCTACGACCTTCGGCCCCTCGTGCGCGCGGGCTCGCTCGACGCCGGCGACGCGCTGGCGTGGATTCGCGGCACCGCGCGCTCGCGCGATCGGCACGTGATGATCGCCGACATTGCCGTTGCAGCGTTCGTTCGCGACACGCTCGTATCCGACGTCGACCGGAAGAACTTCTCGGCATTCGTGCGGCAGGTGTTCGGCCCCCGCGCGCGCGCGCTCGGCTTCGTGCCGCGGCCGGGCGAAAGCGACGACGACCAGCTCCTGCGCCGCGCGCTGCTGCGCTTCGCAGCCCCCGAAGACCCGGCGCTCGCGCGGCAGGCGCGCCGGCTCGCCGTCGCCTGGATTCGCGATCGCAAGGCGATCGATCCGGGACTCGTCGACATGGTGTTGCCCGTCGCGGCGTCGACCGGCGATGCGGCGCTGTTCGACGCGATGTGGCGCGAGGTGCATGCGACCGCCGATCGTCTCGATCGGCGCAACCTGATGATCGCGCTGTTCTCGTTTGGCGATCCGGCCCTCGCGCGCCGCGGGCTCGCGTTGCTGCTCGATCCCGCTATCGACATTCGCGAAGCGTCGACTGCGCTCGGCCAGGCGCGGGCCGTGTCACCGCCGAGCCGCGAGCCTTACGACTTTCTCGTCGCGCATTTCGACGCGCTGGCCGGCCGCGTCGATCGTGACGCGCCGGGCACGTGGCCGCGCTATGCCGCGCAGCTATGCAGCGCGATCGATCGCGAATCGGTCAGCGCATTCTGGAATGCGCGCGCGGGGCGCTATGCAGGCGCCGAACGCGAGCTCGCGCAGACGCTCGAATCGATCGACGACTGCGCGGCGCTGCGCACCCGTGAGGCGCGCAGCGTCAACGCCTTTCTCGCCCAATACCGATAGCCGTTCTCAATGCATCGCGTGGTCCATTCCGGCCATGCGTGAGCTGAAGAACAGGAAAAAGTTCGAGCCGACCTCGACCGCCCGCCCGGCCGCTTCCGCGGCATCCATCGCCGTTGAAGACGTGATGCCGCTGCTGCCGTCGGCGGCCGGCCAGTCGCTCGGGTCCATCACCAGCACCGGTCGCACTTCCCACCAGATGGCGCCGGCATTGACGCGTGAATTGTCGACGACGTGGCTGTGATTCGGCGTCGGCACGAATATCGGAGCGGTGGGCGGATCGGGCGCTTTCCCGAGCGTGCCCAATAGCACGGACAAATCCACCGACGACGCGTGCATCGTGCACGTTCCGGGAACCGGATTGTTCGGATCGGGACATTGCGTCGCCACGGCGGGCGTGGTCTTCCAGGCTTCGGGAACGAAGCCGAACAGCGAGATCAGCGCGTTTCCAAGCGCCGGGCCGCACAGTTCGTTGGGTCTTCCGCCGTTGGGACATGGCATGGCATCCGCGGGATTGGTGTCGCTGCCGAACATCGGCACCAGGACATAAAGATGCGCCGTGTGCTTGATGTCGCCGCCGGTCGGATCGGCCGACGATTCGGTGATCACCTGGCAAATCGGCGTCTGCATCTCGTTCGGATCCGATTGCGCCTTGATCCCGTTGAAATCGAGGTCCATCAGCGGCTCGTCGACGCAGTCGAAATTCTGCAGATAGCTGAACGTGACGAGGCCTCCGTTGCCGAAGCCCTGCGTCTGGTTCGGCGCGAGCTGCGCCGATGCCGCGCTGGCGGCAAGCGCTACACCGGCGCAAAACGCAACATGCAAGCCGCGTCGGAGAACGCGCCTCGTTGCGGTCGGCGCGTTGGATGGCGAATGACCCATGGCTGACTCCTTGTGGAAAATGAGAGCGAGCGCGCGTGACAGGCTGCTTTCGGCCGTCGATGCGTACTGCGGCGAACAGGCTCGCGCTTTCGCCAATTCCCGAACATTTTTTTGAACGCGTCCGGTGTGTATTGGCGCTCCCGACAAATGTGTTTGGCCACCGAAGGCGATGGAATGTCGGCCGATGTCGCGCTGTTTGCCCCTGATGCCGATCCGGGGACGCTCTGTCGCGATGACGCTGCTGCTGCTCGTATCGGCAGCCGCGGGCAGCCTCGCATCGTCCGCCGACGCGGCCGCCGTCAGCGTCGACGTCGAGCGGCGCGGAGAGGCGGTCGTCATCGAAGCGAGTACGCGATTGAAGTCCAACGCCGCAACGGCGTGGCACGTGCTGACCGATTACGATCGGTACGGCGATTTCATTCCCGGGGTGATCTCGAGCCGAGTCGTCGATCGTCGCGGAACGACAGTCACCGTCGAGCAGTCCGACGAGCTCGCGCTGTGGCTGTTGCGCATGCCGCTTCGCGTCACGTACGCCATCCGGGAATTCCCGCCGAACCGCGTGCAATCGCGCGCCACCATCAGCGCGTTGCCGCCGCTCGAAAGCAGCTACGTGCTCACACCCGTCGCGTTCGGCGTGCGCCTCGATTACGTCGGCCGCATCGGTCCGGGGTGGCTCCTGCTGGGACGCATCGAGCAGAGCGCGCTCCGGCGAGGCGTCGTTCGCCAGTTCACGGCGCTCGCCGACGAGATCGAGCGCAGAGGCGCGCTGGCGGTTCGTGCCGATTAGGATAAAACATCCCCCCACGCTCGCCCCGCTCGCTGCCCCCCGGGGGCTGGTCAGTCGGTGGGGGCGGCCCTTCCCGACTGACATGGGCCGCGCGGGGCGGGCCGCGGTTCTGGCGGCGGTGCTGCTGTCGGCGTGCGCGCCGCCGATTTCGCAGCTACCTCCCGTCGCGGGTCGGCTACCGGCCGACTTCCCCGAGCAGGCATATCGGCAAGCGGCGGCGCAAGGCAGAACGGTCTTCCATGTCGATCCGGCGTCGTCGCTTGTCACCATCGAGGTTTACCGCGGAGGCTCGCTCGCGCACCTCGGGCATGACCATGTCGTGGCGAGCCACGATGCGCAGGGTTACGTTTTGCCGGATGCCGGGAATGCCGATCTGTACGTCGAGCTCGATCGCCTCGTCGTCGATGAACCCGTGCTGCGCGCCGAGGCGCATTTCGATACACAGCCGTCACCGGAAGACATTGCCGGCACGCGCCGGAACATGCTCGGCAGCGGCGTGCTCGACGCCGCGCGCTACCCGTTTGCGCGCGTCCATGTCGCGGGCGTCGGCGGCACCGGCGACGCTCGCGCGGCAAGCGTGTCGATTACGCTGCACGGCATGACGCGCGCGATGCAAGTCCCGCTTCGAATCGAGACGAGCGCAGACGAAATGACCGTTTCCGGTCGGTTGACGCTGCGACAGACCGATTTCGGCATCGTCCCGCTATCGGTCCTCGGCGGCGCCATACAGGTGAAGGACGCGCTCGATCTGCGCAGATAGCTGAACGTGACGAGGCCTCCGTTGCCGAAGCCCTGCGTCTGGTTCGGCGCGAGTTGCGCCGATGCCGCGCTCGCGGCAAGCGCTACACCGGCGCAAAACGCAACATGCAAGCCGCGTCGGAGAACACGCCTCGTTGCGGTCGGCGCGTTGGATGGCGAATGACCCATGGCTGACTCCTCGTGGAAGATGAGAGCGAGCGCGCGTGACAGGCTGCTTTCGGCCGTCGATGCGTACTGCGGCGAACAGGCTCGCGCTTTCGCCAATTCCCGAACATTTTTTTGAATGCGTCCGGTGTGTATTGCGCTCTCGACAAATGTGTTTGGCCACCGAAGGCGATGGAATGTCGACCGATGTCGCGCTGTTTGCCCCTGATGCCCACCTTGGGACGCTCTGTCGTGATGACGCTGCTGGTGCTCGTATCGGCAGCCGCGGGCAGCCTCGCATCGACCGCCGACGCGGCCGCCGTCAGCGTCGAGGTCGAGCGGCACGGAGAGGCGATCGTTATCGAAGCGAGCACGCGATTGAAGTCCAACGCCGCAACGGCGTGGCGCGTACTGACCGATTACGATCGGTACGGTGAATTCATCCCCGGGGTGCTGTCGAGCCGGGTCGTCGATCGTCGGGGAACGACAGTCACCGTCGAGCAGTCCGACGAGCTCGCGCTGTGGCTGCTCCGCATGCCGCTTCGCGTCACTTACGCCATCCGGGAATTCCCGCCGAACCGCGTGCAATCGCGCGCCACCATCAGCGCGTTGCCGCCGCTCGAAAGCAGCTATGTGCTCACACCCGTCCCGTCCGGCGTGCGTCTCGATTACGTGGGCCGCATCGGTCCGGGGTGGCTCCTGCTGGGACGCGTCGAGCAGGGCGCGCTCCGGCGAGGCGTCGTGCGCCAGTTCACGGCGCTCGCCGATGAGATCGAGCGCAGAGGCGCGCTGGCGGTTCGTGCCGATTAGGATAAAACATCCCCCCACGCTCGCCCCGCTCGCTGCCCCCCGGGGGGCTGGTCAGTCGGTCGGGGCGGCCCTTCCCGACTGACATGGGCCGCGCGGGCCTGGCCGCGGTTCTGGCGGCCGTGCTGCTCTCGGCGTGCGCGCCGCCGATTTCGCAGCTACCCTCCCGTCGCGGGTCGGCTACCGGCCGACTTCCCCGAGCAGGCATACCGGCAAGCGGCGGCGCAAGGCAGAACGGTCTTCCATGTCGATCCGGCGTCGTCGCTTGTCACCATCGAGGTTTACCGCGGGGGCTCGCTCGCGCACCTCGGGCATGACCATGTCGTGGCGAGCCACGATGCGCAGGGTTACGTTTTGCCGGATGCCGGGAATGCCGATCTGTACGTCGAGCTCGATCGCCTCGTCGTCGATGAACCCGCATTGCGCGCCGAAGCGCACTTCGATACGCAGCCGTCACCCGAAGACATTGCCGGCACGCGCCGGAACATGCTCGGCAGCGGCGTGCTCGATGCTGCGCGATATCCGTTTGCGCGCGTCCATGTCGCGGGCGTCAGCGGCACCGGCGACGCTCGCGCGGCAAGCGTGTCGATTACGCTGCACGGCATGACGCGCGCGATGCAAGTCCCGCTTCGAATCGAGACGAGCGCAGACGAAATGACCGTTTCCGGTCAGTTGACGCTGCGACAGACCGATTTCGGCATCGCCCCGCTATCGGTCCTCGGCGGCGCCATACAGGTGAAGGACGCGGTCGATCTGCAGCTTCCGGCTGCATGCGCGGCCGCTCGAATGACCGCGCAACCGTCGCCGCGGGCGGCAATAATCGTTATGATCGACCCCGCAAGCGAAAAGATGTCGATCGCCGTTGTCCCCTCCACCCCTGCCTGGACGCAACGATGAACATCACCTTCGGGTTCGCGCCACTCGTTTCGCTGATCGCCGGCATACTGATTCTCATCGTGCCGCGATTGCTGAATTACATTGTCGCCATCTACCTGATTCTCATTGGACTGATCGGCCTGTTCGGCGCAGGAACCGTCCACGTGTAGTGACGCGAAGCCAGACGCGCCGGCTTCGGCGCGTCCGGCACCGGTGTGCCGGCGATTCGGGTCTATTCGAGCGCGTAGAGGTCGTGCATGCCGCTCACGCCCTTCAGCGCATGCGCCCCCTTGAACGCGAGCTTGCCCGGATAGCTGGCGGCGAACATCGACGATACGAGAACGGGAACGCCGATCTCCTTCGTCATTCCCTCGATGCGCGACGCCTCGTTCGCGGCCGATCCGATCACCGTGAATTGCAGGCGCTCGGGAATGCCGATGTTGCCGTACGTGACGTCGCCGATATGCAGGCCGATCCCGTACTGCAGCGTTGGCAAGTCGGGGCTCGTCTCGTTGGCTTTCGCGATGCGCTCGCCGGCGGCCGTCGCGGCGGCGATTGCGCGGCTGCACGCTTCGGCGGCGTCCATTCCGCGGTCGGCTGACTGTTCTGCATCCGCGATTGCAAATATCGCGAGCACGGCGTCGCCGATGTAGCTCAGTATTTCACCGCCGCTGTCGATGATGGCGCCGGCCATCGCGGTGAAGAAGCGATTGAGGTTCATCAGGTAGCTGGCCGCGTCCATGCTCCCCGATAGCTGCGTCGAATTGCGCAGGTCGCAAAACCAGATCACCGCGTGGATGAGCTGGCCATCGCCGAGCTTGATCTCGCCCTGAAAGCACGCGTTTGCCGGTGTTGTGCCCGAGGTACGTGTCGAGCAGGCCGACCGAAATCCGGCGTTGCGCGTGGACCTCGAACATCCGCCCGAGCGCGGGCATGATCTCGTAGATGTTGCCAAGATGCGCGGTCGTAAAGCCGCCCGGCGCGAACGACGTCATCGACATCACGTTGATCTGGCCGTCCGAGAAATGAAAGGGAATCGCGATGTAATCGGTGGCGCCTTCCGCGTGAAGCTCGCGCACCACCGGAAAATCGAGCTCGATTTCGTCGCCTTCGAGCCGGCGACGAATGCCTCCGGCGCCGTTGATGATCGGCGCGAACGGGCTCTTCGCGAATTTGGGCTGGCGCAGAATGTCGTGCGGCTCGAAAATCGTCCTGACGCTCCGGTCGTCCTCCCGCCAGACGAACACGCTGGCAAAGACCTGCGGGTGCAGCGTCGGAATGATGACGGTCATCCGCGCGACGGGTACGCCGTTCTGCAACAGGCACTCGCAGAACTGCTCGACGAGGCGATCCGGCGACGGCGCTTGCGATGCTTCGCGCAATAGCCAGCCGGCGATCGGATTGGCGTGCGGACTGTCGACCTTCTGCGCGTCGACGCCGGATTCTCCCTCGTATTCGTGGCGCACCTTGCCGGGATAAAACGACACGTAGCCCTGCAGGACGGCGACATCCGCGGACGGCTGCTCGTACGCCCACGCGGCATTGTCCGCGCGCTCGCCATCCACCTCGACGCTCCAGTAGCTCGCGTTACCCTTGAACGGACAATGCGTCCGGTGATCGGTCTTCGCGAGGAACTGCGTGCGCACGTCGCTCCACGGTATGTAGAGGCGTGGCCGCATCCGCGTCTCGTGCAGCACGAGCGCGCGCGTCGTGGCGGCGATCAGCGTGCCGTTGAACGTGATGCGCAGCGGCTTGGGATGGGGCTCGATGCGGATTTCGTAATCGATCATCGTGAATTGAATGTGTCCCTGTCGCTAACTAAGCGAGTCGCGTGGCCACGGCCTCGATCGCGCGCTTCGTGTCTTCGAATGCAAGACACGCATCAGTTACGCTCTGTCCGTAGATCAGTCCAACGGCGGCGGGATCCTGTCGTCCACTTACCAGGTGGCTTTCCATCATGACCGCCTTGAGTGCCTCCTGACCAGCCAGTCGCTGTTCCAGGACGTCTTCGAGCACCTCGAGTTGGCGTTCCGGTCGCTTCTCGCTATTGCCGTGGCTGCAGTCGATCATGAGCAGTTCCGGCAGGTTCGCGGCGCGCAATTTGGCCAGAGCCGCCGTTACGGCCTCGCTATCGAAGTTCGGTCCCGTCACAGATCCGCCGCGGAGCACCAGATGGCAGTACGGGTTCCCGGTAGTTTCGAAGATGGCGGGCGCCCCTTCTTTGGTGAGCGAAGGAAACAGATGCCGTTCCCGCGCTGCCAATATCGCTTCCACGGCAACCTGCACGTTGCCGTCGGTGCGATTCTTGAAGCCGACCGGCATGGAGAGCCCCGATGCAAGTTCACGATGCACCTGACTCTCGGTAGTGCGTGCGCCGATCGCTCCCCAGCTCACGAGATCCGCGAAGAACTGTCCGAACGTCGTGTCGAGGAACTCGGTGCCGGCCGGCAGGCCAAGATCGGCAAGATCGGCGAGGAGCTGACGCGCGAGGCGCAGCCCTTTGTTAATGCGGTAGGAGCCGTCCAGATCCGGATCGTTGATCAGGCCCTTCCAGCCTACGACGGTCCGTGGCTTTTCGAAGTACACCCGCATGACGATGAAAATTCGGTGGCGGACCTTATCCGCCAGCTCTCGCAGGCCCTCCGCGTAGTCGATTGCAGCCTTCGTGTCGTGGATCGAGCAGGGACCAACGACGACGAGAAGGCGCGCGTCGCGGCCCTCGAGAATGGCTTCGATCGTACGTCGCGCAGTTGCGACACATTCGCTACCGCGCGACGTGACCGGAATCTCCTCGGACAGGATCGCAGGGGCCAAGAGCGGGCGGACGCGACTGATCCTCAGGTCGTCGGTTTTCACATGGATACTCAAGGTTTCCGTTTTGGGAAACGGATTATGGCGCTGCATTAGGTCGCCGACGTGTTGCGTAGCAGTGGTTAGACAGGATGCTACCGGAAACATGATCGGACGCAGACGCAAATCATCCGATAGTTAGGAACGTGTGCTGCGCTCACAATTCCCAGGTACGGCGCGACGCAACGAACCTGTCCGATGAAATAAGGGTCAAAGCAGCGGTGTTCACCGGCTGTGGAGCTTTCCCGGCGTATCGCCATCAACAAAGGAGCTTTCGATGCCGACTCGTGACGTCTTCAATTGCGTGCGCCGTCGCTTGCTCGCCGTCGGGATGGTGGTCCTCGTTTCGTCGCTGCGTCCCCGACGTGCCCTCGCGCAGGCAGCTTCCGATGCGAAGATACGCATCGGTATTATCGGCTCGGGCCGGATCGGCGGGACCGTCGGGGGCCTATGGGTCAAGGCCGGCCATCCGGTGTTCTTTTCGTCCCGGCACCCGGAAGAGCTGAAGGAGATGGTGGCGAAGCTCGGCCCGCTCGCCCAAGGCGGTAGCGTGGAACGCGCGATCGCCTTCGGCGACGCGCTCCTCGTCGCCGTGCCCTACGGCGCGCTTCCGAAAATCGGGCAGGACAATCGCAGCGCCCTTGACGGGAAAATCGTTCTCGATGCGTGCAACGCGGTCGCGTCGCGCGACGGCGACATCGCGAGCGAGGTCGAGCGCAATGGCATCGGCGTCACGTCGCAGAAATACCTGCCGGGCACGCGCCTGGTTCGTGCATTTAACACACTCTCTTACATGATCCTCGCCCGCGAAGCGAATCGCCCCGACCCGAAGCTCGCGATTCCCATCGCCAGCGATGATCTCGAGGCCGTTCGCCTCGCGTCGCGTCTCGTCCGGGATGCGGGGTTCGAGCCGGTCGTCGTGGGTAAGCTTGCCGACGCGAACCGATTCCAGCGCGGCGGACCGGGTTACGGCCAGAACGTCACGGCGGCCGAGCTCAAACGGACGCTGTCGCTCGCGCCGTGACGTTTCTCAATTGGGGTCGGTGGACGCTGCCGGCGACGCCCGAGGAGCGCGCGGCCGCGCTCTGGTCGTTCGCCTATTTCTTCACGCTGCTCGCCGGTTATTACGTGCTGCGGCCGCTGCGCGACCATATGGGCATCGCCGGCGGTGTCAAGGCACTGCCGTGGCTGTTCACGGCGACGTTCGTCTCGCTTCTCGTCGCGCAACCGCTCTATGGTGCGCTGGTAGCTCGACTGCCGCGCACGCGGTTCATTCCGATCGTCTATCACTTCTTCGTCGTCAACCTTGCGCTCTTCTGGCTGCTGCTCACGCTCGGCATCGCGACGACGATCGTCGCGCGCGTGTTCTTCGTCTGGGTCAGCGTGTTCAATCTCTTTGCGGTCGCGGTGTTCTGGTCGTTCATGGCCGATCTCTTCACGAGCGAGCAGGGCAAGCGTCTGTTCGGCTTCATCGGCGCCGGCGGCACCGCGGGCGCCTTGCTCGGCCCGGTCATCACGATCGGACTATCGGTGCCCCTTGGACCCGCGAATCTGCTGATTGCCGCGATCGTATTCCTCGAGCTGGCGGTGTTCTGCGTGCGCCGGCTCGAACGCGCCGTGGCCCACCACCCGGCCTCGCGGGCGCGCGAGCGGCGCGTCGGCGGTACCGCCTTCGCCGCGCTGCCCGAGCTCTTTCGTTCGCCGTACATGCTGGGCGTCGGTGCGTGGGTGAGCCTGCTGTCGTTTGGCGCTACGATGCTCTATTTCGAGCAGGCCAACATCATCTCGGCGACCGTACACGGCGCGGGCGCCCAGACGCGCATCTTTGCAAGCATCGATCTTGCCGTAGGACTGCTGACGCTCGCGACGCAGGTGTTCGCCACTGGCCGCGTGCTCGAACGCTTCGGCGTCGGCGCGGCCGCAGCCGCGTTGCCTGCCGTCTACGTCGTGGGCTTCGCCGTCCTGGCGCTCGTGCCGACGCTTGCCGTCGTGCTGGTGTTCCAAGTCGCGCAACGCTGGATGAACTTCGCCATTGCAAACCCGGCGAGGCAAGTCTTCTTCACTGTGGTCGGTCGCGAGGAAAAGTACAAGGCGAAGAATTTGATCGATGTCGTGATCTATCGCGGGTCCGATGCACTGTACGGATGGGTGTTCGACAGCCTGCAGATGCTCGGGCTCAAGCTTGCAGGCATCGCGCTCTGGTCCGTGCCGGTGGTCGCGGGATGGCTCGTGCTGTCGGCTGCATTGGGGCGCATGCAGGAGCGCCGCGCCGCGCGACAGGTCGCGCTCGCTCGCGCAGATTGACGATGATGCGCATCACCCGCCGCGAGTTCGCAGTCGGGATGGCGGCTTCGTTCCTCGTGCCGCATGCGTTCGGGCAGATGCGTGAAGCGTCCGTCCTGACGCGCGCCATCCCTCACAGCGGCGAGCAGTTACCGTGCGTCGGACTCGGCACCGCGAGCGTGTTCGACAGCAATAGCGACGACACGCGTCGCTCGGCAATGCAGGTCGTGAATACGCTGGTCGGCGCCGCCGGTCGCCTGATCGATACGGCATCGACGTACGGCGACGCCGAGATCGTGCTCGGCAGCGTCATCGCATCGGAACTGCTGCGAGGCAGGATTTTCATCGCCACCAAGCTCGAGGAGCCCGACGAAGCGGAGTTGAAGCGCTCGCTCGCGCGGCTGCGCACGTCGAAGCTCGACCTCTTGCAGCTACACAACGTGCGCGATCCGCGGCAATCTTTAGCGCGGTTCAGGGCGTGGAAGGCGCAAGGCATCTGTCGCTACATCGGCATCACGTCGACCTATCACAGCGACTTCGACGCCGTCGCGGCCGTGCTTGGAGCCGAGAAGCCCGATTTCGTGCAGATCGACTATTCGATCGACGACCGCACCGTGGAAGGACGGATCCTGCCGCTTGCCGCAGAAGTTGGCGCCGGCGTCCTGACGGCGCTCCCCTTCGGTCGCGGACGGCTTTTCCGTGCGGTGCGCGGCAAGACGGTTCCTGACTGGGCGAAGGGCTTCGCGGCGAGCTGGGCGCAGTTCTTCCTCAAGTGGCTGCTTGCCGACGAACGCGTGACCGTCGTCATCCCCGGCACGAGCAGCGCTGAGCACATGGCGGACAATCTCGGCGCTCTGCGCGGACGCCTTCCCGATCGGGAAGAGCGCGCGCGGATGCTGTCGTTCATCAGCAACCTGTAGCGGCCACAACGTGGATCAGACGAAGGCGCGCTTGCCCGCGCCGATAGCGCCGTTCGGCGAGAGCGCCGCTGCAACGCCCAGCTTGCCCGCGCGCGTCGCTATTGCGCACTAAGCACCGAGGACTGCGCACCCTCTACAGAAGTGGCTCCGGGAAATCGGACAGTCGGATAGATAGGTGGGTGTCTCTTCTCTAATGGGCGACGTTGTCGCCGAGGAGCAGGAGAGATGAAACGATCCTGCCGTAACCTCCGCCCGAGCCCGGAATGACGGCGACGACTGAACTGTTCTCTTCTCGTCGCGTTTAACCCGTAAAGGAAAAATGATGTGCACATTCACGCGTATACGTAAGTGGCTCGCCGCGGTGGCGTTGGCGTCCGTGGCAGGAAGCCTGCCCAGCTGCGGAACGATGGGTGGCGGGATGGGACACCTGGTGGAGCCGCCTTCCACCACGACGGGAGCCGCCTGACTCTCCGTTCGTAGTCCCAGGTTCGCCGTGGTGTTGCGATCGCGCGCAGCTCCGCGTCAAACATCGCGGCGAGCTTCGCCTGTCGTCCGACCCAGTTCTGCTTGGTCCTGCGCCGTTCTCCGTACGTCATCCAAAGTGCGAGGAGTTACTGTAAGTCGGCGCGCGCCGCGTCCAGTCTCAGCATGCCGACTCGGCCGACGCGTCAGAGCGTAAGTTCATTGCGGTCATTCGCTCACAATTCGCGGCCTTTTCGGCACCCAGCCGTGTAGAATTTCCTGCACCTCACCACCTTTCCTTGGATTGAGGCTGATGACGGGCATGCTATGAGCAACACCAGCGCATCCGTCCGGTCTTATGGTCACGTCGGTCCCGGCCATTGGCTGCTACCGATCATTCTTGCCGGTTGCGCAGCAGCGCCCACTGCCCCGGTTGCAACGGGCCCGGCCTCCACCGACTGCACGAGCTTGGCTGGGCTGCCTCTTCCGAGTGCGGTCGTGCTGAGCGCCGAGCCGGTCGCCGCGGGGCGTTTCAAGGCCGAGGACATCAAGGGCAAGCCCGAGCTTGCTGCCTTCTGTCGAGTAGTGGGCAGCGCCCGGCCCTCGATCGATTCTGACATCCGCTTCGAGGTCTGGCTTCCGGAGGTGGGCTGGAACGGGCGCCTATGGGGCGTGGGTAATGGCGACTTCGCTGGCTCGATCTCGCAGCGCGCGCTGGGCAATCGGATGGCCATGGGCTATGCCGCCGTGGCCACGGATACCGGGCACGGCGCCGACTCAATGGACGCGACGTGGGCAAGTGGACACCCGGAGAAGGTCGTCGACTTCGGGCACCGGGGCGTCCACGAGGCGGTTGTCAACGCCAAGCGAATCGTCGGCGCCTTTTACGGGCGCAAAGCCAGCCATGCCTATTTCGGCAGCTGCTCCAACGGAGGACGCGAAGCGCTGATGGAAGCACAACGCTACCCCGACGACTACGACGGAATCATTGCCGGTGCGCCAGCTGGTGACTGGACGCACCTGTTCCTCGGTCACGCGGTGGTCCAGTTTGCCTGGCTCGCGGACGACTCCCGCCGTGTTTCTGCCAACAAGCTGCTTGCACTCCAGTCTGCGGTGCTGGCCGCGTGCGATGGCCTTGATGGCGTCAAGGACGGAGTAGATCGAGGATCCCCAGCGGTGCGGCTTTGACCCGTCGACCCTTGCGTGCAGGGGGGCCGAAACGGACCGCTGTCTCACGCCACCGCAACTCGAGACAGTGCAAAAGCTCTACGCGGGCCGGGTGCTGAGCTCAGGAAGGGTTCTACTTCCTGGCTATGCGCCAGGCTCGGAAGGCGGTTGGGATGAAATGCAATTCGGATCCGCCCCAAGGAAAGGCGAAGCCTTCAGGTACGTCATCGGGTTTTTCAGTGACTTCGTATTCGAAGATCCGAAATGGGACTTCCACAGCTTCGAACCCGAGCGTGATGCCCAACTTACTGACCAAAAATTGGCATCGGCCCTGAATGCAACCAACCCCGACCTTCGTGTATTCGCGGCGCGGGGTGGCAAGCTGATTATCTACCACGGTTGGAGCGATGCGGTGATTCCGGCGCGCTCAAGCATTGACTACTTTGAACAGATCCGCGGCGCGATGGGCGAGGCCGGGGCCAACGCGCCGGTGCGGCTGTTCATGGCACCGGGCGTCGAACATTGCGAGGGCGGGCAGGGACCCAACAGCTTCGGGCAGCTCTCGGCCGGGGCTGGCGACCCGGATACCAGCCTGGGGGCAGCGCTGCAGCGTTGGGTTGAGCAGGGAATCGCACCCGAACGCATCGTTGCGACAAAGCTGAGCAACGACGACCCCGGCAGCGAGGTGGTGCGCTCGCGCCCGCTGTGCGCTTGGCCGTTGGTGGCGCGCTATCGTGGCGAAGGCAACACCGACGTGGCATCGAGTTTCGACTGCGGCCCGCCGCTGTAGTCTTGAACGACTGCTTCCCGCGAAGTTGGGGGACTGCTTCGGGTCGATAGTCGCTGTCGAGACCGCTATCCGTGACGTCTGCGCAGCTCGCACGGGGTACGAAGTACGACGCTCGAAGTGCGTCGATCAAGTGCGGCGTTCGAAGTACTCAGTGCGAAGAATTGCGTGCTGAGTGCGACGTACGGAGCACGAGGTATGCGTTCCCGGTGCTCAGCGCTTCATACATGGTGCCAGCGCTCGTACCTACCCGTCGATCGCAACACTTTGAACGGAGCGCGATGTACAGTCTCGTGCTTGGTGCTGAGTGCCAGGCGTCGACAGGCGCGACCAGTCCGTGGGGTTGAATCGACGCCTGCCGCTGGCAGGTCGCGAACGCCAAATCGTTCGCGGGGCGGCCTTGAATCAGTGCAGAGCGCACAACCGTAATCGGAGGCAGCCGACCCCGGCCAAACCGACACGACCGAAGTCGGTGGCCTGCTACCGTTGCACGGGACTTCGCTGATCAACCAAGAACGAGCGAAGTCCTCTGTCGGGACGATCAAGCCGTCTGCGCCAAGGCGTATATGTGGTGCCAGCTATCGGGTGGCGAGATCGCAGTCCGTCGTGGATAGGCGAGGGAACGCAGCCAGAAGTTATCGATCAAAGAGCGACAATGAAACAGCAGGATCATCGGCAGGCACCGGCCGCGCCAAGCGTCGAACCCAAGCGCGCCCCTCAATTCGTGGAAAAGATGTTTTCCGGATTCGGGCACACTGCCGAGCTGCGGTCTGGGCAGGGTCAACGCCCATCGGAACACCCGTACCGTCCGCTTCACCAGTCGAAAGCCAGACCTGGGGAAACGTATCGTCTGCAGACTCAACTCCCGGCGGTGCGGGTAGAGGCAGATTCGCCCGCAACCGACGTCATGACCGACTTGAGCCGGGTCACGGCCGTAGCCATTCGCAGTTACGCCACGGTTGACGAGGCTCACCAAGTGATGATTGCCCACGGCGTTCGCGCACTGTTCATCGTCGAAGCAGATAGCACGGTACTAGGAATCATTACGTCTACCGACATCTTAGGGGAAAGGCCAATCCAGGTCGCACAGCGGCGTGGTGCCCGGCGTGATGAGGTCCTTGTGCGCGAGGTGATGACACCGGCAGAGCTTCTGGAAGCCATGGAGCTCGAGGAAGTGCTGCACGCACGTGTGGCCGACGTCGTCGCCAGCTTGAAGCTTTCCGGTCGGCAGCACGCTCTCGTCACCGAATCTTTGACCACTGACCCAACGTCGCGAACACGTACTGTCCGAGGCATCTTTTCGCTTACACAGATTGCGCGACAGCTGGGCCTTCCGCCTCAATCCGCGCACGATGTCGCGCGTACCTTTGCCGAGATCGAATTGGCGATCGGTGCATGAGCTAATCGTGCGTGGTGGCGAGCGCTCAGACCAAATGATCACCGCTTGGCCGCCCAGTGAGCCGCAGCACTCATGCTGCGCGATCCGCGTACAGCGTGGCGGTAGGCCGTACAACGGTGCTCGAATGCTGATGAGGGTTGTAGGCTGCCGGCCGCTATCGGCGACTTGGGTGCGCATCCGAACGAAGCACGAGGTACGACGCTCGAACTGGGCAGTTAAGCGCGGCGTTCGAAACACTCAATGAAGCGCCTCGAGCGTCCTACGCGAGCGACGTCCGCAACCGACGCAGAGCAGCTTGTCGGCCTTCGAAAAGATGACGTCCAACTGGCCTAAGCCGCCGGGCGGCAGCACCGCCGGCTTTTCACCCAGACTTTAACGCTACTGTCCGTACGAGGCGCTTGTCCAGCGCACGATGATGGCATGCAAGGCATCCAACCCATCGGTGAGGGCCGCGGGCCCCGGCTGCAGGATAATGGGCGATTTGATCTCGTGAAGTTCTGCGTTGCGTACGGCGGGGATGTCCGCCCAGCCCAGGCGCGCGGCTACGCGTTCCGGGCGGAACTTCTTGCCGCACCACGAGCCGATGATGATATCCGGTCGGCTGCGCACAACCTCCTGTTGATCGGCGACGATGCGACCCTGGGCAAGGCTGCTCGCGGCTCGCTCCGGAAATATGTCGATGCCACCGGCGATGTCGATAAGCTCCGATACCCAGCGGATCGCGCTGATCTGTGGTTCGTCCCACTCCTCGAAGTAGACGCGGGGCCGACGGGGCAAGCGAAGCGTCGCTGCGCGCACTTGGGCAATGTGCGCTTCGAGCTCTCCTGCGTAGCGCTCGCTCCGTTCCCACGCGCCGACCATAGCGCCGAGGCGGCGTACGTAGGCGAGGATGCCCGCCACCGAGCGATGGTTGCTGATCCATACTTCTATGCCGCGCTTGATAAGCGCCTGGGCGATATCGGCTTGGATGTCGGAGAACCCAATTACGAAATCCGGTTCGAGCCGAACGATGTCATCGATTTTCGCGCTCGTGAAGGCAGATACCTTAGGCTTTTCTCGACGCGCTCTTGCGGGTCGCACAGTGAACCCGGAAATGCCGACAATGCGATCCGCTTCGCCGATGGTGTACAGCACTTCGGTCGGCTCTTCGGTCAGGCAAACAATGCGCTGGGGAAAAGCGTTGGCCATGGCTAAGGATCATAGGTGAGCGCTGTGAGCGCAACACCACGCACCGTTGATGTGTCCGTGTCCTTCCTGGACGCGGGGAGTGCCCGTAGGTCAAAGCGCGACTGCGAAGCAGCCATCGCGTGTTCCCACGCTGATCGCTGCATTCCTTTGAAACCCTGATGCAGGAAGTCGTGCAGAGCTTGCTCCCTGCCGGGCACCACAACGTGATTGTCCTCAAACCTCTCGAAGCTGAATAGCCCGACTCCGCGCGGATTTCGCCGTCCTTGGGACCGCTTCTGCGAGAGGTATACCTGGAAAATCATATCAAGCATCACTTCGTTCCATTTGCCGAGCGACGAGCCCTAGCGTAGCTTAGGACCGGCCGGAAACTATCACGGAGAACGAAATGAATATCCATCTGAGCGCTGGTCCGCTCGTATCGCTGCTCGCCGGCATTCTCATCTTGATCGTGCCACGCCTGCTGAACTACATCGTCGCCATCTACCTCATCATCATCGGGCTGCTGGGCCTATTCGGGGAGAGGTATCCCGCATCTGCGGTGACGGAGCGCAGGTCTGAACGCCGGACTGAGAACATAGTCCGAGGTATCAGATCGTTGATGCGGTCGAGCGGCTGCAACCGAGCCGCCGGTATCTCCGCGCCATGACGGGGGCGCCGCTCGCGGAAAATATCGCCGCCTCTCCCTTGGCCAGCAATTGGAATGCGGCTAACGAATCGGGCCGGACCTTGTCTCAGTTCGCCTTGAAGCGGACGCGCATGACCTTCTTGTCGTATTCCGCCTCGGTCTGCATCGTAATTTCGACTCCGCCCGCTGCGTAAACTCGCCCACCGCTGCGCCGACACACAAGAAACCGTACACGCGATTCCGGTTCATCGTGGCCTCCTCGATCGACCGGGGGAATTGTGGCGCCTCTTTCATCGAGGCAATCCGCCGAGCGTCCCGGATACTCGATCACTTTCAGACATTGCCAGTCCGGATCCGCGGCGTGGTGGTACGCTTCACCTCTATGAACAAACCCAAGCTGATCTACTTCGACGCTCCCGTGAGTCGCGGCGAGGAGTGCCGACTCGCCCTGCATCTCGCCGGCATTGACTTCGAAGACGCGCGCATCAACGCCGCCGCGTGGCCCGCGATGAAAGAGCAGACGCCCTATGGGGGCTTGCCCGTCCTGGAGCTATCGGGGCAACCACCGCTCGCGCACTCCAATGCCATCCTTGTGTTGATCGGTCGCCGCCACGGCCTCCACCCTGCCGACGACTTCGAGGCGGCACGCCACGAAGGAATGATGCAGCACGTGGAGGACCTCCGGGCCGTTGTCGCGCCGACCATTCGCATGGGGGACGCCGAGAAGAGGGCCGCGCGCGAGGCGATGGTGGCGGGCTTCCTGCCCGCGTGGGCGCGGTCGGCGGAAAAGAACATCCTCGGCGAGCCGTTCTTCGGCGGTGCGAAGCTCCACGTCGTGGACCTCAAACTCCACTTGGCGGTGCGCTGGTTCATCGGGGGCAAGGTCGACCACATTCCCGCAACGATATTCGCCGGCTACCCCAAGCTCACGGCGGTGTACGACGCCGTGCGCGACCATCCCGGCGTGAAATCCTGGTACGGGAAGGTTTGAGCCGCTGTCCGGCGGGCCTACGCCGCGACGTTGCGGGACGTGAAGCTCATTCGAGGTACGACGTACCAGACGCTAACAGCTGAGCGATTCGAAATGAGGACTTTTTAGCTCGGCACGCGGTCCATCACGCGAAGACATTGTGTGCGCGACCGAGGCGTGGATTCCGTATCTCGCCATCGGTCGTTCACAGACGCAGTCAGAAGCGAGACGAGGGCACCAGCCGGTTTCTCCGCGCGGGCGCATCATCGATGCTATGCGAGTTCCGAGGCCTTCGATCCACCAGGGTACGTCTCCGGTGACCGTCGATATGCCTCGGCGCAACGTTCAGAACAGAACCATGGTCCGATTGGCGCGCTTCTGCGGTATGCGGCATAAGGCGCGTGCATCTTGCACACTGGGTCTATCCAGTCGGGATCGAAGGCCGGCGCCAATTCGATTGAATAAAGCGGAACGTGGTCAGCAATCGATCGCAGCGCTACCTTCCCCATTTCGCGCGCAACAATTCCCGATGCTTTCGCGATATCGGCGACCGGCTGGGTCGCCAACAATTGCCCCGGCGACGCGAACGCGGCGATGCGTGCTGCGATGTTGACTGTGGAACCAAAGACGTCGTTCGCTCTGCGCAGTACCGGGCCATGGTTCAGCCCGGTCCTTGTCAGCGGAATCCGAGGCTCGGACCGGCAAGCTGGAAGCAGGCGCCCGAGCACCTGAAGGGCGGTTTCCGCATCAGGAAATCCGAACATCGCTTCGTCACCTATCCACTTGATCGGCGACCCGAGCCCACCGAGAGCCTCGCGCACCAACTCCTCGAAACGCCCAAGTACGGCTATTGCCGATGCATCTCCATAGACATCCGTTATCGCGCTGAAGCCCGCCAAATCGACGAATGCCACGGACGCGACGGTGGACTCGAAGCCGTCAACATTGCTGACGTTCGTACTCATGGCTGATTGTGGTGGGCTCGGTAATGTGAAATGTCGAGGCGCCGCGGTACCCCAGATTGAATGGCAACTTCAAGCGATTTCCATGACGGGTTCAGCGGACTCTCACCGACGCGTTGGGTCGGATAGCGACCTTTCGACCGTTTTGGTACGCCGACGATCGGCGCCGGCTGGCCGCTGCGCTGTGCTCGCCGTGCTGTAGCCACCATACCGTGAGCGGTGCCGCGATCCCGTTCGATCATAATGGCGCGCATGCACGTCCACGCTATGCAGTTACAGTTTCCGTGAGCGACATCGTAACCGTCATCATCGGCCATCGTCTCGGGAAGGTCGAGGCTGTCCGCCGTGTCAAAGAGGGCTTGGTCCGCGCCAACGGTCACCTCGGAGGGATGATCGCGATGGAGCAGGAGACTTGGCAAGGAGATACGTTGCGCTTCCGCATGCTCGCGCTCGGCCAAACTGCAGCGGCGAGCATTGAAGTGCTGGAGGACGCGCTGCGCATCGAAGTGTCGTTGCCTTGGCTCCTCGCGAAGGCAGCGAAACGCCTCCTTCCAATATTGCGCAAGGAAGCGACGCTGCTCCTGGATAAGAAATAGAGCGCTCCGCCTTTCCCCGGACCGCGCACGGTCCGCGCGGTCACCCACCTCGACGTATCACGCGACCAATGTACTCGGGCTGCCGACGTCCTGGTGGAGCTTGCCGGCGTTTCGACGACCTGAGGCTTGCTACTAAGCAACGCGCATCGTACCGAACCCGGGATTCGCGGATGCAGTATTGGGTACGACGCGTGTATATTGATCGTCCTTTTTAGAAGGAGAACGACCATGGTTCGCCTGTTCGTGAGACACAAGGTGCATGACTACGCAGCGTGGCGCAAAGGCTACGACGGTTTCGAGCCGACGCGGGTAAAACTGGGAGCTCAGGGGCACGCCGTATACCGCGATGTTGAGGATGGCAATGACGTCACGGCATGCCACGACTTTGACAACCTCGAGGCTGCGAAAGCATTCGCCAACTCCAGTGAGCTGAAGGCCGTCATGAAGGACGCTGGCGTGATCGGCGTGCCCACCGTGTGGATTACCCGGCGTACGTGATCGCGATATCTTTCGAGGAGAACGGCTATGACAACGGTGGTTGCTGCGCATGCAGTCGGCGATATGAAAACGTGGCTTAAGGGCGGAGATGAGCGGAAGGCATTTTTCAAGACATTTTGCTCCAGCTACCGCATTTTCAGACATACCACCAAGGATCAGGTGTGTCTTGTTTGGAACGACGTGGATCTTGAAAAGATGAAGGCTGCGATGACTTCTCCTGAGACGGTGGCGGGGAAGGCGAAGCACACTGTGATCGACCCCATCGATATCTACATCGAGGTTGATGGGGGAACGTAGCGCGCCGCGAACTTCGGTCGGCTTGGTCGACGTACGAAGATCCGCATCGCGGGGACAGCAAATGCCTCAGCGAAAGCTGCAGGGCGGACGCTGTTACAGAGGGAGAACGGGGATTTTGCCGATGTCTTGCGAAGTGTCTTTGGTGCCGGTGGAAGGAGTCGAACCCTCGACCTTCGCATTACGAATGCGCTGCTCTACCAACTGAGCTACACCGGCGGGAAGCCCGCCATTATATCGGAATCGGCGCGCTCGACTGCGCTGCAGCGGGCATCAGAAAACGCCGATCGTTCGCAACAACGCCGACGCGCCGTTCCAGATGATCTGCACGCCGATGCACAGCAGAATGAACGCCGACAATGCGCAGCAGCACCGCGGTCCCGGTCGGCCCGAACCGGCGCAGGATACGATCGGCATAGCGCAGCGTGACGAAGATCGTGAGCGCGACGAGGAGCGCGCCCGTCGCATGCGCCAGCGAGTCGACGATCAGCGGCCGCACGCCGTGCGACTGGTTGGCGCCGAGCGTGATCGCCACCGAAATCGAGCCCGGCCCGACGATCAGCGGCATCGTAAGCGGATAGAACGCCCGCACGCGCACGTCGGGGCGCCGGATCGGATTGGCCGCATCGTGCACCCACTCGATCGGCTCGTCCGGCTGATGCAGCAGCGACCACGCCAGCGAGCAGACGAGCAGTCCCCCTGCGACCTGGACGACCGGGACCGAGACACCGAAGAAATCGAGCACGTACGCGCCGATGAGCAGCGACGCGAGCAGCAGCAGGAAGCAGTTGACCGCGACCCGGCGCGCCAGGTCGGCGTGCTCGTCGGTCGTAAGGTCGACCGTCTTCGCGAGGTACACCGGCGCGGCGCCGAGCGGATTGACGATGGGCAACAGCGTCGCCAGCGCAAGCAGCATCGATTCGATGAATTGACGAAGGTCGTCGGTGAGCACCGGTTTTGTCTTCTTGTTGGCGTCGCCGCGAGGCGGGCGGCGACCGGATTCTGTCACATGTCACCGTGGCCGCCGCGACCGGTAGAATGCACGCCCGATCGCTGTCGTTTTCCATCAATCGCATCCGTGGCTGCCACGCGACCCTTGTTCGGCTTTCATGCTGTCACGGCGCGGCTTCGTCAGCGCGCGGATTCGGTGGAGACGCTTTATGTCGATGCGGCGCGCAAGGACGCGCGCATGCGCGATCTCGTGTCGCGCGCGAAAGTCGCGGGCGTGGCCGTGCACGCGGTGGACGCTCGCGCGCCTGGCGGCATTGGCCGGACAGGGCGCGCATCAGGGTGTCGTGGCCATCGTCGATGCGCAGCGGCCGCATGTCACGCTCGACGACGTGCTGGCCGAACTCGCGGAGCCGCCGCTGCTGCTCGTGCTCGACGGCGTGACCGATCCGCATAACCTCGGTGCCTGCCTGCGAAGTGCCGATGCATTCGGCGCGCAGGCGCTCATCGTGCCGAAGGACCGCGCCGTCGGTCTCAATGCAACGGCGGCGAAGGCCGCAAGCGGCGCGGCCGAGACGGTGCCGGTCATCACCGTGACGAACCTGGCCCGCACCATGCGCGAATTGAAGGAGCGCGGCGTGTGGCTGCTCGGCGCCGACGAGCAGGGCGAGAGTTTGTTCGACGCCGACGTATCCGGACCGATCGCCTGGGTGCTGGGCGCGGAGGGTCAGGGACTGCGGCGCCTGACCCGCGACCTTTGCGATCGCCTCGTCGGCATCCCGATGTCCGGCGCGGTCGAAAGCCTCAACGTGTCGGTCACTGCCGGCATCTGTCTGTATGCAGCGCGCGCTGCTCGCCCGAGGTCATCATGAGCCATTGCATCGCAAGTCGTATCCGCATATGCGTCGCCGTGTCGTTCGTATTATCGGCACTGATCGCAACGCCGGCCCTCGCGAAAGGGACGCTCGTCTATTGCTCCGAGGGCAGCCCCGAGGGTTTCCAGCCGCAGTTCTTCAGCACCGGAACGACGTTCGATGCGGTTTCGGTGCCGATGTTCAACCGGCTGGTCGAATTCGAGCTCGGCACGACGAACATCATCCCGGCGCTCGCCGAGTCGTGGACGGTGGCCCCGGACGGCAAGACGTATACGTTCAAGCTGCGCAAGGGCGTCAAGTTCCACAGCAACGCCAACTTCCGGCCGACGCGCGATTTCGACGCCGATGACGTCCTGTTCTCGTGGTACCGGATGGCCGACGACAACCATCCGTTCCACAAATTCACCGCAGGACAGACGTTCGCCTATTTCGACGACATGGGCATGAAGAACATCGTCGACAAGGTCGAGAAGCTCGACGACTACACGGTGCGCTTTTCGCTGAAGCGGCCGGAAGCGCCGTTCCTCGCCGACATGGCGATGGACTTCGCGTCGATCCTGTCGCAGCAATACTTCGAGGCGATGCGAGCCAAGGGAACGCCCAACGCGGCCGACGTCTATCCGATCGGCACGGGTCCGTTCGAATTCGTGAGCTATCAGAAGGACGCGACCATCCGCTACAAGGCGTTCGACCAATACTGGAAGGGCCGCCCGAAGATCGACAACCTGATCTATTCGATCACGCGCGATGCGACGGCGCGCTACGCGAAGCTCGAGACGGGCGAGTGCCAGGTGATGGCGTTTCCGAAGCCCGCGGATCTCGACGCCATGCGCAAGGACCCGCAGCTCGTCATCCAGCAGAAGGAGGGGCTCAACATCGGCTACATCGCATTCAACGTCGAGAAGAAGCCGTTCGACAACAAGCTCGTGCGGCAGGCGCTGAATTACGCGACGAACAAGGCGGCGATCCTGAAGGCGGTGTACCAGGGCAACGGACAGGTCGCGAAGAATCCGATTCCGCCCATCCTGTGGGGCTACAACGACGCCGTGCAGGATTATGCGTACGATCCCGCGAAGGCGCGGCAACTGCTCGCGCAGGCCGGCTACGCCAATGGATTCGAGGTCGACCTGTGGTACCTGCCGGTAACGCGTCCGTACAATCCCGACGGCAAGCGGATGGCGGAGCTGATCCAGGCCGACTGGGAAAAAGTGGGCGTCCGCGCGAAGCTCGTCACCTACGAATGGGCCGAGTACCGCAAGCGCAGCAAGAGCGGCGAGCAGACGGTGATGATGTTCGGCTGGTCGGGCGACAACGGCGATCCCGACAACTTTTTCGTGCCGCTGCTCGGATGCGAGGCGGTCAAGGGCGGCGGCAACGTTTCGCGCTGGTGCAACAAGCCGTTCGAGGACCTGATCATCAAGGCCGCGCAGACGCCGCGCCAGGCCGATCGCGCGAAGCTCTACGAAGCGGCGCAGGTGATCGTCAAGGAAGAGGCGCCGTGGATCACGATCGCGCATTCGGTGCGCTTCGATGCGCTGCGCAAGGAAGTGCGCGGCTACAGGATGGACGCGACGGCGCATCATTATTTCAACAACGTCGAGATCGTGAAGTAATGCAGCGGTGCGAATCCCCTCACCCCGGGCCTCTCCCCGCGCGCGGGGAGAGGGTGCCGAGCGCAAGCGAGGCGGGTGAGGGGTCGATGCTCGGCTTCATCCTCCGCCGCCTCGCGCTGATCGTCCCGACGTTCATCGGCGTCACGCTGCTGGCGTTTGCGCTGATCCATCTCATTCCGGGCGACCCGGTCGAGAACATTTCCGGCGAGCGCGGCATGGACCCCGCGCGTCGCGCGCGGCTGCTGCACGAATTCGGGCTGGACCGTCCGCTTGCGGTGCAGTACGCGAGCTACGTCGGACAGGTCCTGCACGGCGACCTCGGAAGCTCGCTCACGACGCACGACAGCGTCGCGCACGAGTTCGCGACGCTCTTTCCGGCGACCGTCGAGCTCGCGTCGTTCGCGCTGCTGTTCGCCGTGGTCGTCGGCGTGCCGGCAGGCGTGCTCGCCGCGGTGAAGCGCAATACCTTCGCGGATTACGCGGTGATGGGCGTGTCGCTCACCGGCTATTCGATGCCGATCTTCTGGTGGGCGCTGCTGCTGATCCTGTTCTTTTCCGTGCAGCTCGGCTGGACGCCGGTATCCGGACGCATCGCCGTCGAATACGACATTCCGGCAGTCACGGGCTTCATGCTGATCGACACGCTGCGCGCAGGCGACATGGCCGCGTTTCGTTCGGCGCTTTCCCATCTGATCCTGCCGACGATCGCGCTCGGAACCATCCCCCTCGCGGTCATTGCGCGGATGACGCGCTCGGCGATGCTCGAGGTGCTGCGCGAGGACTACGTGCGTGCGGCGCGCGCCCGGGGATTGCCGCGCTGGCGCGTCATCGTCGTGCATGCGCTTCGCAATGCGTCGATCCCGGTCATCACCGTCGTCGGACTGCAGGTGGGGCTGCTGCTGTCCGGGCGCGATCCTCACCGAAACGATCTTTTCCTGGCCGGGGGTCGGCAACTGGCTGATCCACGGCGTGCAGTCGCGCGACTATCCGGTCGTGCAAGGCGGCATCCTGTTGATCGCGGCGCTGGTCATCAGCGTCAACCTCGTCGTCGACCTGCTGTATGGCGTCGCGAACCCGCGCATTCGGCATGCGTGACGGCGCCCCTCACCCCGACCCTCTCCCCGCTGCGGCGAGCGAGCGCGCGCCGTCCGGTTCGGCGAATTCTGGCGCGCCTACGCGCAAAACCGCGGTGCTGTCGCCGGCCTCCTCATCGTCGGCGCGCTGATTGCGCTGGCGATCGGCGCCGATGTCATCGCGCCGCATCCGCCGCACGAGCAGTACCGCGAGTTCACGCTCGCGCCGCCGGTCTGGCACGCCGGCGGAAGCCTGCGCTTCATCCTCGGCACCGACCCGGTCGGACGCGACATCCTTTCACGCCTGATCCACGGCACGCGCCTGTCGCTGCTGATCGGCGCCATCTCGGTGGCGATCTCGCTGTCGCTCGGGGCCGTTCTCGGGCTCGTCGCCGGTTATTTTCGCGGCATCGTCGACACCGCGATCATGCGCATGATGGATGTGATGCTCGCGCTGCCGAGCCTGCTCCTCGCGATCGCCGTCGTGGCGATCCTCGGTCCCGGGACTCGTCAACGCGATGTATGCGATCGCCATCGTGCTGCTGCCGCACTACGTTCGCCTGACCCGCGCCGCGGTGCTGGCGGAAGCGCCGCGCGAGTACGTGACGTCGTCGCGCATCGCGGGCGCAGGTGCGCTGCGCCTCATGTTCGCCACGATCCTTCCGAACTGCGCGGCGCCGCTGATCGTGCAGGCGACGCTCGGCTTCTCGAACGCGATTCTCGACGCGGCGGCGCTCGGTTTTCTCGGGCTCGGCGCGCAGCCGCCCACGCCCGAATGGGGATCGATGCTCGCTTCGGCGCTCGAATTCATCCAGCGCGCGCCGTGGGTGGTGACGTTTCCCGGGCCTCGCCATTCTGGTGACGGTGCTGGCGTTCAACCTGATGGGCGACGGCCTGCGTGACGCGCTCGATCCGAAATTGCGCCGGTCGACGGCATGAACGAGCTCGTCGTCATCGAGGATCTGCACGTCGACTTCGGCACGCCCGCGCGCCCGCTTGCCGGCGGTCGAGGGCCTCGACCTCTCGATCGACGAAGGCGAAATCGTCGGGCTCGTCGGAGAATCGGGTTCGGGCAAGAGCGTCACCGCGCTCGCCCTCATGGATCTCGTCGACTTTCCCGGACGCGTTCGCGCGCGGCGCATGTCGTTCGCCGGCCGCGACCTCGCTGCGAATGCCGGACCGTGAACGGCGCGCGCTCGCCGGTCGCGACATCGCGATGATCTTCCAGGATCCGCTCGGCAGCCTCGACCCGTGCTACACCGTCGGCTACCAGCTCGACGAAGCCATCGGCCTGCACGGCCATGCCGACGAGCGCGCGAGCGCGGCCGCGCGCCGCGAGCGCGCACTCGCGTTGCTGCGCGAAGTGGAGATTGCCGATCCGCGCGCGCGCCTCTCCGCATTTCCGCACCAGCTTTCCGGGCGGGATGGCGCAGCGCGTCATGATCGCGATCGCGATCGCCGGCCGGCCGCGGCTGTTGATCGCCGACGAGCCGACGACGGCGCTCGACGTGACCGTCCAGGCGCAGGTGCTCGCATTGCTGATGCGGCTGCGGCGCGAGCACGGCATGGCGCTGCTGCTCATCACGCACGATCTCGCGGTTGTCGCCGAAACCGCGGATCGCGTCGTCGTCATGTACGCCGGACAGGTGATGGAAACCGGCGCGGTACCGGCGATATTCGACGCGCCGCGGCATCCGTACACGCAGGCGCTGCTCGACGCATTGCCGGAGCACAACCTCGATCGCGCGCGGCTGCGCACGATCGCGGGCGTCGTCCCGGGCGCGCACGATCGGCCGTCCGGATGCCTGCTCGCGCCGCGCTGCGCGTTCGCCGTCGACCGATGCGTGGCGGAGCGTCCGCGGCTGCGCGCGTTCGGCGACGCAACCGTCCGGTGTCATTTTCCGCTCGGCGCGCGATGAGCGGCGATAGTGCCGCGTTGCTCGAGGCGCGCGATCTCGCGCGCCATTACCGCGTCTCGCGCGGCTACCTGCGCGGACACGCGATCGTGCGCGCGCTCGACGGCGTCTCGTTCACGCTCGCGCGAAGGCAGGACGCTCGCCGTCGTCGGCGAGTCGGGCTGCGGCAAGTCGACGCTCGCGCGCCAGGTCACGATGGTCGAGGCGCCGACGTCCGGGCGCCTGCTGCTCGATGGCATCGACGTCGCGCAGGCGAGCGCCGATGCGCGCAAGCGGCTGCGGCCGGACGTGCAGATGGTGTTCCAGAACCCGTATGCGTCGCTCAATCCGCGCCGTACCGTCGGCGCGCTGCTCGAGGAGCCGCTCGTCATCCAGCGCCGGGGATCGGCCGCCGAGCGGCGTGAGGCGGCGCTGGCGATGATGGCGAAAGTGGGGCTTCGCACCGAGCACTACGGACGCTATCCGCACATGTTTTCGGGCGGCCAGCGGCAGCGGATCGCCGTCGCGCGCGCGCTGATGCTGCGGCCGCGGCTCGTCGTCGCCGACGAGCCGATTTCGGCGCTCGACGTGTCGATCCAGGCGCAGGTGCTGAACCTGCTGCTCGACCTGCAGCAGGAGCTCGGTGTCGCGTACCTGTTCATCGCGCACAACCTGCAGGTCGTGCGCCACATCGCGGACGACGTGATGGTGATGTACCTCGGCAAGGCGGTGGAGCAGGGACCGAAGGACGCAATCTTCGCGCATCCGAAGCATCCCTATACGCGTGCATTGCTCGCGAGTACGCCGAGCCTTCGGCGCGGCCGACTGACGCGCATTTGACGCTGCAGGACGCATTCGGCATGATCGCGGCCCACGATGGCCAATACTGCCGCTCGCCCCGAGCCGGTGATCGACGTGCCGGCGGCGTTCGCCGCGAGCTACCCGAAGCGCGCGCCAAGTTCCGGCAGGCTGCGCATGCGCGCGGACTTGCAATGCATTCCCCACGTGCATCCGCATGCCGCCGGCGCGCAGGGCGAGGAGCTCGCCGTCGATGTCGCGCTGCTCGGCGATTCCGACGCGCGTGCGATGCTCGTCCTGCTGTCGGGCGTGCACGGCATCGAGGGTTTCTGCGGCTCGGGCTGCCAGGTCGCGTTGCTGCAGGATGAAACCGTCGTCGCCGCCGTCCGGCAAAGCGGCGCCGCGGTGCTGTTCTGCCACGCCGTCAATCCCTACGGCTTTTCGCATCTTCGGCGTACGAACGAAGACAACGTCGACGTCAATCGCAACTTTCGTGATTTCGCGGCACCGCTCGCGCCGAACGCGGCGTACGCGAGCCTGCATTCGATCATCGTTCCCCCGACCTGGCCGCCGACCGCCGGGAACGCCGCGGTGATCGACGATTACGTCGCCCGCTACGGCGCTGCGCAATTGCAGGCGGCCGTGAGCAGCGGCCAGTGCGAATTTCCCGACGGATTGTTCTACGCCGGCCGCGCGCCTGCCTGGAGCAATGCGACGCTGCGCGACGTGCTGCGCGAGCACGGGCAGGGACGCGAGCGGATCGGCTGGATCGATATCCACTCGGGCCTGGGGCCCTGGGGCCATGGCGAGAAGATCTATGCCGGGCCCGACGACGCGTCGATGATCGCGCGCGCCAGGGCCTGGTACGGGTGCGACGTGACGACGTTCTACGACGCAACGTCGACGTCGGCGGCGCTGACCGGTGTCTCGTTCCACGCCGCGCTCGACGCCTGCCCGCAGGCCGAATTCACCGGCATCGGGCTCGAATACGGCACGCAGCCGCTCGACGACGTGTTCGAGGCATTGCGCGCCGACCAGTGGCTGGCCAACCATCCGGAAGCGGGCGAGCCGATGCGCCGCGCGATCAAGCGCCGGATGCGCGACGCATTCCACGACGAGCGCGATGCGTGGAAAATGATCGTCTACGGCCAGGCGCGCGTGGCGGTGCTGCAAGCGCTGCGCGCGTTGACAGCGTCGCGGTGCGCGAGCCTGCGCGCGTTGACCACAGGAGGTCGCATGCGCTTCGAAACGTGGTGCGTTGCCGCCATCGCGATGTTCGTTGCCGGTTGCCAGACGTGGGGACCGACGTGGAGCGAACTTTCCGGAGCGCGCTATACGCGGATCGATCCCGATCGCGCGCCGGCCATCCTCATTTCGGTCGGAGACGAATCGATCGGCAGCGTGACGCCGTACCGCGTGGCGCCCGGCACGTATCGCGTCGTCGTGCAGTCGCCCGTGCACAACCAGTTCCGCGGTTCCGAGGAGGCGATGACGCTCGAGATCGCGCCGTGCCGGCGCTATTACGTCAATGCGCAGTTCGACAATCCGGTAAGCCCGGCATGGAAGCCGGTGATCGACTACGTCGAGACGATCGCAGGCTGCAAGGTTTGAGCGGAAAGAGCCGCGGCGCGAGCCGGTCGTTCCGCTATAATTCCGCGACTTTTTCGCTGCCTGTCCTTCGCATCGGAAGGCGGGTGCCTTCGCCGTTCGCTTTCTTTCGAAGACCCCCTTGCGCCTGACGCAAATCAAGCTTTCCGGCTTCAAGTCGTTCGTCGATCCGACGTCGATCGCGACGCCCGGGCAACTGGTCGGCATCGTCGGACCCAACGGCTGCGGCAAGTCGAACGTCATCGACGCCGTGCGCTGGGTGCTCGGTGAATCGAAGGCGTCCGCGCTGCGCGGCGAATCGATGCAGGACGTGATCTTCAACGGCGCCGGCGATCGCAAGCCGATCGGGCGCGCGTCGGTCGAGCTCTTCTTCGACAACAGCCAGGGCCGCATCGGCGGCCAGTGGGGCCAGTACGCCGAGCTGTCGATCAAGCGGATGCTCACGCGCGACGGCGATTCCACCTACTACATCAACAACATTCCCGTCCGCCGCCGCGACATCCACGACCTCTTCCTCGGCACCGGCCTCGGTCCGCGCGCGTACGCGATCATCGAGCAGGGGATGATCTCGCGCGTCATCGAGGCGAAGCCCGAGGAGTTGCGCATCTTCCTCGAAGAGGCCGCGGGCGTTTCCAAATACAAGGAGCGCCGCCGCGAAACCGAAGGCCGGATCGCCGACACGCGGGAGAACCTCTCGCGCGTGGACGACATCCGGCAGGAGCTCGGCAACCAGCTCGCGAAACTCGAGGAGCAGGCGAAGGTCGCCGCGCAATACCGCGAGCTCGAAGGCCGGCATCGCCATGCGCAGCATCTGCTGTGGCACGCGAAGGCGCAGGAGGCGGTGCGTGCGCGCGAGCGCTGCACGAGCGAAATCGCCGCGCTCGGCGTCGCGCTCGAAGCGTTGCAGGCGGACGTGCGCCACGCGGAGGCGCGGCTCGTCCGCGTTGCGCGACCGAGCACTTCGCGGCCGGCGACGCGCTGCACGAGCGTCAGGGCGCGTTCTACGCGGCGAACGCCGAAGTCACGCGCCTCGAGCAGCAGCTCGCCTTTGCGCGGGAAAGCGAAACGCGCTTGAGCGAGCAGGTCGCGCAACTGACCGAAGCGATCGCCGCGCTCGGCGGCCAGCAGACCGCGCTCGATGCCGAGCAGGCGGCCGCCGAAGACGCGCTTCGCGGAGGCGCTTGCCGCGCGCGAGCGGACGACTGGCCGACGAAGCGCAGGCGCAGGCCGGCCTGCCCGGGCGGGAGGCCGCGGTCGGCCGAGACGTCGCGCGTGCTGAACGAGCTGCAGCAGCAGATCGCGCTCACCGAGCAGGATGTGCGCGTCGGCGAAGCCCGGCGCGACAGCGCGGCGCAGGCGCTCGCGCGCATCGTCGAGCGGCGCGCGCGCCTGGCGACCGAGCTCGATGCGCTGGCGCTCCCGGCGACCGATCCCGTGCAAGCCGTCGAGCAGCAGCTCGCCGAGGAGAACGCCGAGCTTGCCGGCAGGCAGAAGCTGCAGCAGGAGCTGCAGGCCGCGGTGCAGGCGTTGCAGGAGCGCCAGCGCGGTGCCGGCGACGAATGGCAGCGCGACAGCAAGCGACTCGCCGATCTCGCGGCGCGCGCCGATGCGCTTGTCGGCGCTGCAGGCGAGGATCGGCCACGGCAAGGATATCGACGGCTGGCTCGAAGCGCGCGGTCTCGCGCATGCGCGCCGGTTGTGGCAGGTCGTCGACATCGAGCCCGGCTGGGAAGACGCGCTCGAAGCGGTGCTGCGCGAGCGACTGAACGCGCTCGAGCTCGCGCGCCTCGACGACGCGCTCGCGTGGGTCGCCGACGGCACGCCAGGCCGCCGCGCCGATCGCCGCGTACGCGTCGCAGGACGCCGGCGCACGCGACCGATGCGCCGCGGCACGTCGAGCGACGATGCGCTGTTCGCGAAAGTGCGCGCGAACGACGCCGCGCGTCGCGCCGCTGCTCGCCGACGGCCTGCACGGCGTGCGCTGCCGGCCGATCTCGCCGCGGCGCTCGCGGCGCGCGACGGCGCTCGGCGCCGGGCGAGACGTTCGTCACGCCCGAAGGGCCATCGCGTCAGCGCGCAGGGCGTCGCGTTCTTCGCGCCGGACAGCGAACTGCACGGCGTCCTGGCGCGCCAGCGCGAGCTCGACGAGCTTGCCGGGCTGCATCGACACGGCGACGATCGCCGCGGCGGACGCGCGCGCGCGATGCTCGACACCGTCGAGCGCGATCTTGCAGGACCGGCAGGCGACGTGGCATCAGGAAAGCCTGGCGCTCGCGTCGCAGCAGCGGCGCTGCCACGATCTCGAGCTCGAGCTCGTGCAGTTGCGCCAGGCGGCCGAGGCCGCGGCCCGCGCGGCGCTCGCAGACTCGCGCAGGAGAGCGACGATCTCGCGGCGCAGCACGCGCAGGGCACGCGACGAGCACGCGGCGATCGCGGCCGACATCGCCGACCTGCAATCGCGGTTGCACGATCGAGATGGCGCAAGCGCGACGCGGCGCGCCATGCGCGCAACGAGGCCGAGGTGGCGCTCGCGCGAGGCCGCGAGCGCGTTGCGCGTCGCCGAGCGCGCGGCGCAGGAGGCGCAGCTTCGCCGAGCGCAGCTGCCGCGACCGCCTCGCGGAGATCGCGCGCCGCCGCGAATCGCTGGCGGCGCAGGTCGCGCAGCAGCAGGCGCTGCTCGCGCAACTGACGAGCGAGCGGCAATCGATCGACTGGACGCCGGTCGAGGAAGCGCTGCAGCGGCAGCTCGCCGCGCGCGGCGAAGCCGAGCAGGCGCTGGCGGCGGCGCGCAATCGTCAGGAAGCGTTGACGGCGCGAGCTGCGCGCGGGCGACGAGGCGCGGCTGGCCGCGGAGCAGAAGCTCGACCCGGCGCGCGCGAAGATCCAGGAGATGCAGCTCAAGGAGCAGGCGGCGGCGATCGCCGAGCAGCAGTTCGCCGAGCAGCTGGCCGAAGCGAAGGCCGATCTCGCCGCGCTGCCGGAGGCGTTGAAGGCCTGGGGCAGCGCGCGCACGCTGCCCGGCGAAATCGAGCGCCTTGCGGGCGCCATCGCCGAGCTCGGCGCCGTCAACCTGGCAGCGCTCGACGAGCTGACGCAGGCGAGCGAGCGCAAGTCTACCTCGATCGCCAGGCCGCCGATCTCACCGAGGCGATGACCACGCTCGAATCGGCGATCCGCCAGATCGACCGCGAATCGCGCGAGCTGCTGCAGCAGACGTTCGACATCGTGAACGACGAATTTCGCGAAGCTCTTTCCCGACGCTGTTCGGCGGCGGCCAGGCGAAGCTCGTGCTGACCGGCGAGGAGATCCTCGATTCCGGCGTGCAGGTGATCGCGCAGCCGCCGGGCAAGCGCAACACGTCGATCCATCTGCTGTCGGGCGGCGAAAAGGCGCTGACGGCGATCTCGCTCGTGTTCGCGCTGTTCCAGTTGAATCCCGCGCCGTTCTGCCTGCTCGACGAAGTCGACGCGCCGCTCGACGAGTCGAACACCGCATCGCTTCTGCGAGATGGTGCGCGAGATGTCGGCCGAGATCGCAGTTCCTGTTCATCTCGCACAACAAGATCACGATGGAGATGGCGAACCAGCTCGTCGGCATCACGATGCCCGAGCCCGGCGTGTCGCGCGTCGTCGCCGTCGACATCGCCGAAGCGCTCGAGCTCGCGTCCGAACCGCAGCTGCGCGACGTAGCTCGATTGCGCGCGACGTGTCGCGCGCTATACTTCGCCATGACACCGGCATGAGTCTCCCTGCAGATCGGCTTGATCGTCGCCGGCATCGTGCTGGTCGTCGGCGTCATCGTCTACAACGTCTGGCAGGAGCGGCGCCTCACGCGCCGCGTCGCGCAAGCGCGCCCGTCCGCCGATCGGCCCGATGCGAACGTGGCGGCGCGCGCCGGCGAGCGCGTCGAGCCCACGCTCGGCGCGCAGCGCGCTTCGACCGCACCGGCGAGCGCCCCCGAAGGCGCGCCCGCGTTTCGCCGGGCACGGCACGCGATTCGACGTTCGAGCCGCCGCTCGACGTCATCGCGCCGCCGGCGTCGTTCGAGATTCCCGACGACGTTCCGACCGAAACATCCGCCGCAGCGGTCGCGACGAACGTTGCGCCGTCCGATGCGTCCGTCCGCGTCGCGTCCGCGCAGACGGCAGGACACGGGCGCGCCGCGCCGAAGATGGCGCCTGCGCCCGATCACGAGATCGAGTGCCTGATTCCGCTGCAGCCCGCAGCGCCCGTTGCCGCCGGCGCGCTGGCCGCGGGACTGCACGCGCGGATCGGCAAGCCGCTGCGCTGGTTCGGCCGCGCGCGACGCGCGATCGGATTGGCAGCGCCTCGCGAGCGACACGCCCGGACGCTTCGTCGGACATCGTTGCGTGCATGCTGCTCGCCGATCGCAATGGCGCGGCGTCGCGCGCGCAGCTCGATACGTTCGCGCGCGTCGTCGGCGATGTCGCGACGGCGTTGCCGGCGCCGTTCGCGCCGCCGGACATCGAACACGAGCTCGCGCGCGCCGAATCGCTCGATCGCCTGTGCGCCGAGCTCGACGTGCAGATCGGCCTGACCGTGCAGAAGCCCGGAGCCCGGCGTCGATCGCCGGCACGCGGCTGCGCGGCGTCGCCGAGGCGGCGGGCTTCCGGCTTGCACCGGCCGGCCGCTTCGAGCTCGTCGCAGGAGGAAACCGGCGTCGTCCTCTACACGCTGCAGAATCTGCGGCCCGATCCCTTCACGCGCCGACATCGCTGCGCCTCACGGCCACCAACGGCGTCGTGTTCCTGCTCGACGTGCCGCGCGTCGCCGATCCGGTGCGCGTGTTCGACCAGATGAAGCTCGCCGCGAAGCGCATGGCGCGTGACGCTCGGCGCGCGAGCTCGTCGACGACAACCGCCGCCCGCTCGACGACGCGGCGCTGGCCAGCATCCGCGAGCAGGTCGAGGCGGCTGCCGACGCGTTGCGCGCCGTGCACATCGAGCCCGGCAGCGCGCGCGCGCTGGCGCTGTTCGGCGCCTAGCCGCGTTACAGGCCAGAGCGTGCCCGCGGCGAAGCGAATCCGCCGCGGTCCCCGCGGCGGTCGCCGAACGCGCGGCCGCGCTGCGCGAAGCCATCGAGACGCACAACCGCAACTATTACGAGCTCGACCGGCCGACGATCAGCGACGCCGAATACGACGCGCTCTTCCGCGAGCTGCAGGCGCTCGAAGCCGAGCATCCGTCGCTCGTCACGCCCGATTCGCCGACGCAGCGCGTCGGCGGCGCGCGCGCAGGCGCAATTCGCGCCGGTCCGCCACGCGGTGCCGATGCTGTCGATCCGCACCGAAACCGAACACGACGCCGGCGGGTGCTGCGCAGTTCGACGCGCGCATCCGGCGCGACCTCGGGCTTGCCGACGACGCGCCGCCGGTCGAGTACATCGCCGAGCTCAAGTTCGACGGGCTCGCGATCAGCCTTCGCTACGAGAAGGGCCGCCTCGCGGTGGCCGCGACGCGCGGCGACGGCGAGGTCGGCGAGGACGTCACGCGCAACATCCGCACGATCCGCGCGATTCCGCGGCGCCTCGCGACGAAGGATCCGCCCGAGGTCCTCGAAGTGCGCGGCGAGGTGTACATGACGCGCGCGGACTTCGCAGCGCTCAACGCGCGCCAGCTCGCCGCGGGCCTGCGCACGTTCATCAACCCGCGCAACACGGCCGCCGGCGCGGTGCGCCAGCTCGATCCGGCGATCACGGCGGCAGCGCCCGCTGCACTTCTTCGCGTACGGCGTCGGCGAGGTGCGCGGCGGGTCCGCTGCCCGCCACGCACTGCGGAGCTGCTCGACGCGCTCGCAGCGCTTCGGGCTTCCGGTCGACGATCGATCGGCGCGTCGCGCACGGCGCGCGACGAGCTGGTCGCGTTCTACGAGGAGGTGACCGGCGATGCGCGATCGGCTGCCGTTCGACATCGACGGCGTCGTCTACAAGGTCAACCGCCTTGCGCTGCAGCGCGAGCTCGGCTTCGTCACGCGCGAGCCGCGCTGGGCGGTCGCGCACAAGTTCCCGGCCGAGGAGATGGCGACCGAGGCTGCTCGACATCGACGTGCAGGTCGGGCGCACCGGCGCGATCACGCCGGTCGCGCGGCTGACGCCGGTGTTCGTCGGCGGCGTCACGGTGACCAACGCGACGCTGCACAACGAGGACGAGGTGCGGCGCAAGGACGTGCGGATCGGCGACACGGTCATCGTGCGCCGCGCCGGCGACGTCATTCCCGAAGTCGTGCGCGTGCTGCCGGAGCGGCGCCCGGCCGACGCGCGCGAATTCGTGATGCCGACGCAGTGCCCCGAGTGCGGCTCGGCGGTCGTGCGGCTGCCCGACGAGGCGATCGCGCGCTGCACCGGCGGCCTCGTCTGCCCGGCGCAGCGCAAGCAGGCGCTGCTGCATTTCGCGAGCCGCCGTGCGATGGACATCGAGGGGCTGGGCGAAAAGCTCGTCGACCAGCTCGTCGACGGCGAGCGTCGTGCGACACGCCCGCCGACCTCTACCGGCTCGAGCCGGCCGAGCTCGCCGCGCTCGAGCGGATGGCCGACAAGAGCGCGGCGAACGTCGTCGCGGCGATCGAGAGGAGCCGAGACGACGACGCTGGCGCGCTTCATCTTCGCGCTCGGCATCCGCCACGTCGGCGAGGCGACGGCGCGCGACCTCGCCGCGCACTTCGGCGCGCCTCGCACCGCTGATGGCCGCCAGCGACGCGGAGCTGCTCGAGGTGCGCGACGTCGGGCCGGTGCTCGCCGAATCGATCCGCGACTTCTTCGCCGAGCCGCACAATCGCGAGGTGATCGAGCAGCTGCGCGCGGCGCGGCGTCCACTGGACCGAAGGGCGCGCCGCAGCGCGCGGCCGCCGGGCCGCTCGCCGGCCAGACGTTCGTGCTGACCGGCACGCTGCCGTCGCTGTCGCGCGACGAGGCGAAGGCGCTGCTCGAGGCGGCGGGCGGCAAGGTCGCCGGCAGCGTGTCGAAGAAGACCGACTACGTCGTCGCGGGCGCCGATGCCGGCAGCAAGCTCGCCGAAGGCGCAGGCGCTCGGCGTGCCGATCCTCGACGAAGACAGATTGCGCGCGCTGCTCGCGCATCAACCCGAGGATGACATGAAAAAGATCACGAAAGCCGTCTTCCCGGTCGCGGGGCTCGGCACCCGCTTCCTTCCGGTGACCAAGGCGAGCCCGAAGGAGATGCTGCCGATCGTCGACAAGCCGCTGATCCAGTACGCGGTCGAGGAGGCGGCGGCGGCCGGGCATCACCGACATGATCTTCATCACCGGCCGCAACAAGCGCGCGATCGAGGACCACTTCGACAAGGCCTACGAGCTCGAGACCGAGCTCGCGCTGCGCAACAAGACGCTGCTGCTCGAGCAGGTGCAGGCGGCGACGCCGCCGGGCATCAACTGCATCTACATCCGCCAGACCGAGGCGCTCGGCCTCGGTCACGCCGTGCTGTGCGCCGAGCCGGTCGTCGGCGACGAGCCGTTCGCGGTGCTGCTCGCCGACGACCTGATCGACGCGTCGATGCCGGTGATGAAGCAGATGATCGACGTCGCGGCGCGCGAGAACGCGTCGGCGATCGGCGTCATGCAGGTCGCGCCGGAGGAGACGGCCAGCTACGGCATCGTCGAGGCCGAGCCCGAGGCCGCCGGCGAGCGCGTCGGCCGGATCACGCGCATCGTCGAGAAGCCGAAGCCCGGCACGTCGTCGTCGACGCTCGCGGTGGTCGGACGCTACGTGCTGTCGCCGCGCATCTTCCATCATCTGCGCACCATGCCGGCCGGCGCGGGCGGCGAGATCCAGCTCACCGACGGCATCGCGCGGCTGCTGGCGGAGGAGCGCGTGCTCGCCTACGAATTCGAGGGACGCCGCTACGACTGCGGCAGCAAGCTCGGCTACCTCGAGGCGACGGTCGATTTCGGCGCTGAAGCATGCGGAGGTCGGCGAGGCGTTCGCGCGCTTTCTCGCCGCCCGCAAGCCTGCGCGATGACGCTCAACGAGCTGCGCTACATCGTCGCGGTGGCGCAGGAGCGCAGCTTCGGGCGCGCGGCGGCGAAGTGCTTCGTGAGCCAGCCGGCGTTGTCGGTGGCGATCCAGAAGCTCGAAGACGAGCTCGGCGCGCCGCTGTTCGAGCGCGGCAAGAGCGAGATCACGATCACGCCGGTCGGCGAGCGCATCGTCGAGCAGGCGCAGAAGGTGCTCGAAGAGGCGGCGCGCATCCGCGAGATCGCGCATCGGCGGGCGCAACCAGCTCGTCGGCACGCTGCGGCTCGGCATCATCCACACGGTCGCGCCGTACCTGCTGCCCGACCTGATTCCGGAGCTGCACGCGGCGCGCGCCGCAGATGCCGCTCGACATCGAGGAAACGCTGACCGAGAACCTCGAGGCGGGGCTGCGCACCGGCCGCATCGACGCGGCGATCATCGCGCTGCCGTTCGATCCGCCGGGCGTGGTCACCGAATTCATGTACGAGGAGCCGTTCCAGGTCGTCGTGCCGCACGGTCACAAGTGGGCGCGGCGCAAGTCGATCGCGCCCGACGAGCTCGCCGGCGAGCACACGATCCTGCTCAACGTCGGGCACTGCTTTCGCGACCAGGTGCTCGACGCGTGTCCCGGAGCTCAACCGAGTCCGACGCGCAGGTCACGCGCACGAACTCGCTCGAAACGGTGCGCAACATGGTCGCGTCGGGACTGGGCGTTTCGGTGCTGCCGCGCGACGCGCTGACGCCGCGCTATCACAGCCAGCTCGTCGTGCCGGTGCCGTTCACGCAGCCGGCGCCGTCGCGGCGGATCGCGCTCGCGTATCGGCGCAGCTTTCCGCGGCCGGCCGCGATCGCGGCGATTCGCGACGGCGTCGCCCGCTGCCGGGCGAAAGCGCCGCCGCGAGCGCTGAGGTCAGAGCGATTCGGCCGTCGCGAACCGTCGCCTGCCGGACGATGTCGCGCGACGCCATTACTGCGAGAGTCGCGACGTGCGCGAGCGAGCCGACGACGTAATCCGGTTCCGGTGCATGCCGCTCGACGGGCAGGCCGTAGCGGTTGATCCAGAACGTCGTGAAGCCGAATGCCTTGGCGCCCGCGGCATCCCAGCCGTTGGACGAGACGAAGCGCGATGTCGGCCGGCGGGAGCTGCAGCCGGTCGACGGCCAGCTGGTACACGCGCGGGCGAAGGCTTGTAGATGCCGGCCGCGTCGACCGACAGCAGGCCGTCGATGTGCGGCGCGAGCGACGATGTCGCTGACCAGCGGCTCGAGCATGTCGAGCGTGCCGTTCGACAGGATCAAGCGCGGGCGCGGCGCGAGAGCCGCCAGCGCGTCGGTTGCATCGGGAAAGGGCGCAGCGCGCCGATACGCGTCGAGCAGCCGCTGCCGATCGGCCGCGGCAAGCGGCACCATCAATTGCGAGACCGCGTAATCGAGCGCGTGCGCCGTCAGCGTCGAGAAATCCTCGCGCCGATACGCCGGGCGAAGCATCAGCGACGACAGCCACGTGTACTCGAGCTGCTTCGTGCGCCACAGCTGCGACAGCACCGCACCCTGGCGCGGCGCGAGCTCCTCGGCGAGCGCTGTCGACCGAATGCACGTCGAACAACGTGCCGTACGCATCGAAGACGAAAGCGCGGGGAATGGGCGGCGTCATCGACGGTCGAGCCAAAAAAAGAGGGGTTACACTTGCGCGTAACCCCTTGGTTCATGTGGTGGGCGATACTGGGTTCGAACCAGTGACCCCTGCCGTGTGAAGGCAGTGCTCTACCGCTGAGCTAACCGCCCCGCGAACCCAGACAGGAGCCGCGATTTAACCATAGCGCCGGGGGTCAGTTCAAACCCGATTCGAGGCTTTGTCGATGTCCGTCCTGGACAACGACGCACCGCTTTGGTGCAGTTTGCCCGGTCGAGACCGGCTTGGCGGAACGCCGTGCGCGAAGCCGCGGACCCGACCGACGATTGTTTTCCAAACGGTTTTACCCGGTTGGCTTGCCGATTGCTTGCCGTGAACGGCTCTCCTGTACAACCCCCGATGTCGTCGCCGATCTACGACGAAATGCGCGCCGCGGACGGCGGCGTCCGGCCGCATTACCGGCCCTTCGCCGACTGGCTCGAGCGCACGCCGCCCGACCGCATCGCGCAGAAACGCGAAGAGGCCGAGCGCGCCTTCCATCGCGTCGGCATCACGTTCGCCGTGTACGGCGAGGACGTCGGGCACCGAGCGCCTGATTCCGTTCGACCTCGTGCCGCGCATCATTCCGGCGGACGAATGGCAGCCGGCTCGAAGCGGGCCTCGTGCAGCGCGTACGCGCGCTGAACCTGTTCCTGCACGACATCTATCACGACCAGGCGATCCTGCGCGGCCGGCGTCATTCCGGCCGAGCGCGTGCTCGGCAACGCGCAGTACCGGCGCGAGATGGTCGGCGTCGACGTGCCGGGCGGCATCTACGCGCACATCGCGGGCGTCGACGTCGTGCGCGCGGGCGGCGGCGAGTACTACGTGCTCGAGGACAACCTGCGCGTGCCCTCCGGCGTCTCGTACATGCTCGAGAACCGCAAGATGATGATGCGGCTCTTCCCGGAGCTCTTCGCGACGCGCTCGATCCGGCCGGTCCAGCACTACCCGGACCTGCTGCTCGAGAACCTGCGCGCCGTGGCGCCCGCCGGCGACGAGCGGCCGACGGTCGCGGTGCTCACGCCGGGCGCCTACAACTCCGCGTACTTCGAGCACGCGTTCCTCGCGCAGCAGATGGGCGTCGAGCTGGTCGAAGGGCAGGACCTCTTCGTGCAGAACGACACCGTCTACATGCGCACGACGCGCGGCCCGCAGCGCGTGCACGTCATCTACCGGCGCGTCGACGACGACTTCCTCGATCCGCTCGCGTTCCGCCCGGATTCGATGCTCGGCGTGCCGGGGCTCTTCGCCGCGTATCGCGCCGGCCGCGTGACGCTCGCCAACGCGATCGGCACCGGCGTCGCCGACGACAAGTCGATCTATCCGTACGTGCCGGAGATGATCCGCTTCTACCTGGCCGAGGAGCCGATCCTCGCACAACGTGCCGACGCTGCATGCTGTCACCGCGACGACGATCGCGACTACGTGCTCGCGCACCTCGACCGAACTCGTGGTCAAGGAAGTGCACGGCGCGGGCGGCTACGGCATGCTGATCGGGCCCGCCGCGACGACGGCCGAGCGCGAGGCGTTCCGCGCAGCGCATCCTCGCCGCGCCGGACACGCTACATCGCGCAGCCGACGCTCGCGCTGTCGACGTGCCCGACGTTCGTCGCCGCCGGATTGGCGCCGCGGCACATCGACCTTCGGCCGTACGTGCTGTCGGGGAAGGGCGTGGGCCTCGTGCCCGGGCGGCCTCACGCGCGTCGCGCTTGCGCGAAGGCTCGCTCGTCGTCAATTCGTCGCAGGGCGGCGGCACGAAGGACACGTGGGTGCTGGCGACCGGACGACGCATGCTGTGCCGCACCGCGAACGAGCTCTACTGGATGGCGCGCCACATCGAGCGCGCCGAGAACACCGCGCGCCTGCTCGACGTGACGTACCGCACGTCGCTGCTGCCCTACCAGGTGCGCGAGCCGGGGCTGGCGTGGGCCGAGCCCTGGTCGGTGCCGCTGATCACGCTCGGGACTCGCCACCGCGTACTACGAGCGCCATCCCGAGCTCACGGCCGAGAATGTGCTGCGCTTCATGATCCTCGACGCCGGCCAACACGTCGTCGATCTACTGCGTGCCTGCGCGCGGCGCGCGAGTCGGCGCGCACGGTGCGCGGCGCGATCACCTCCGAGATGTACGAGGACCTGAACTCGGCCTGGATCGAGATGCGCGCGCTACGACTACGAGCGCATCCAGGCGCGCGGCGTGTCGGACTTCCTCGACTGGGTCAAGATGCGCTCGCACCTCTTCCGCGGCGTCACCTTCGGCACGATGCTGCGCGACGAGGCGTACCACTTCATCCGGCTCGGCACGCACATCGAGCGCGCCGACAACACGGCGCGCATCCTCGACATCAAGTACCACATCCTGCTGCCGTCGGTCGACCGACGTCGGCGGCGCGGTCGACTACTACCAGTGGGCGTCGCTGCTGCAGTCGCTGTCGGGCTTCGAGTCGTACCGCAAGATCTACAGCGACGTGATCACGCCGCGGCGGGTCGCCGAGCTGCTGATCCTGCGCGACGACATGCCGCGCTCGCTGCACAGCTGCATGAACTTCATCCACGACACGCTCGAGCTGCTGTGCGACGCGCAACAGCCGCGAGCTCGAGCGCCAGGCCGGCGAGCTGCACGCGCGGCTGCACTACGGGCGCACCGACGACATCATGCGATTCGGCCTGCACGAGTACCTGATGGATTTCCTGGAACATATCTCGGGGCTGGGCGACGAAGTGAGCAGGGCGTTCCTGGTCCCGGTACTGAATATCGTGTCGATACGATATTATTGTAATAACAATCACTTGTAATGACTATTACATCCTTTTTCTCATGACCTATTGCGTTGCCATGTCGCTCGACGCCGGGATGATCTTCGCGTCCGATTCGCGCACCAACGCGGGCGTGGACCAGATCGCCCGCTTCTCGAAGATGCGCGTGTTCGCCCGCGAAGGCGACCGCGTGATCGTGACGCTCTCGTCGGGCAACCTCTCGATCACCCAGAACGCGATCAACATCCTCGAGCAGCAGGCGCGCGCCGGCGATGAAGCGCCAGCACATCTGGAACGGCGACGTCGATGTTCGACGTCGCGCGGCTGCTGGGCGACGCGCTGCGCGAGGTGAAGGCGCGCGACGGCGCCGTACCTGGTGCAGAACAACATCGACGCGTCGGCCAACTTCATCGTCGGCGGGCAGATCCACGGCGAGCCGCCGCGCCTCTTCGAGGTCTACAGCGAGGGCAACTTCATCGAGGCCACGCCGGACACCTGCTACTTCCAGATCGGCGAATCGAAGTACGGCAAGCCGGTGATCGACCGCGTGGTCCATCGCGGCACGTCGCTGCTCGACGCGACGAAGTGCACGATCGTCTCCTTCGACTCGACGATGCGCTCGAACATCTCCGTCGGGCTGCCGATCGACCTGCTCGTGTACGAGACCGACAGCCTCAAGGTCGCGCTGCAGCGGCGCATCCAGGAATTCGATCCCTATTTCCAGATGGTCCATCACGCAGTGGGGCGAAGGCCTGCGCCGCGTGTTCGCGCAGCTGCCCGATCCCGACTGGCTCTGAGCAACCGGCGAATGGCCGATCCGCGTCGCGCTCGCGCACCGCACGCGCTATCGTTCGACCGGCTGGTCGCGCTTTCGCCGCACGAAATCCGGCTTCGTCCGGCGCCGCATTGCCGCACGCCGATTCTCGGCTACTCGCTCACGATCGAGCCGGCGAAGCACTTCCTCAACTGGCAGCAGGACCCGTACGGCAACTGGGTCGCGCGCGTCGTGTTTCCGGAGCGCGACCGAGCGCTCGAAGTCGCCGTCGACCTGACGGCCGACTGACGGTGATCAATCCGTTCGACTTCTTCGTCGAGCCGTACGCGCGAGACGTTTCCGTTCGCGTACGCGCCGACGCTCGCCAAGGAGCTCGATCCCGTTCCTCGAGACGGCGCCGCTCGGGCCGCGCTGCTCGACGCGTGGCTCGAGCGTTTCGCGCACGATCCGGCCGCGAGCGGCATGTCGACGGTCAACCTGCTCGTCGACGTCAATCCAGCGCGTGCAGGACGACATCGCGCTATCTCGTCCGCATGGAGCCGGGCGTGCAGACGCCCGACGAAACGCTCGCGCAGCGCAGCGGCTCGTGCCGCGACTCGGGCTGGCTGCTCGTGCAGATCCTGCGCCAGCTCGGCATCGCGGCGCGCTTCGCGTCGGGCTACCTGATCCAGCTCGTCGCCGACGTGAAGGCGCTCGACGGCCCGTCGGGCACCGAGCGCGATTTCACCGACCTTCACGCCTGGGCCGAGGCGTACATCCCCGGCGCCGGATGGGTCGGACTCGATCCCACGTCCGGACTGCTGGCCGGGCGAGGGGCACATTCCGCTCGCGTGCACCGCGAGTCCGGGCAGCGCCGCGCCGATCATCGGTCTCGCCGACGTCGCGAACGTGCGAGTTCGACTTCGAGATGAGCGTCACGCGCATTCACGAGGACCCGCGCGTCACGCGCCCGTACACCGAGGCGCAGTGGCACGCCATCGACGCGCTCGGCGAGCGCGTCGATGCCGATCTCGCGGCCGGCGACGTGCGGCTGACGCAGGGCGGCGAGCCGACGTTCGTCGTCGGTCGACGACATGGACGGCCCGGAGTGGAACATTACCGGCGCTGTCGCCGGCGAAGCGCGAGCTCGCCGAAGCGCTGCTGCGCCGGCTCAAGGCGCGCTTCGCGCCCGGCGGCCTGCTGCACTTCGGACAGGGCAAGTGGTATCCGGGCGAGCCGCTGCCGCGCTGGGCGCTCGGCGTCTACTGGCGCGCCGACGGCGAGCCGCTGTGGCGCGACGAGGCGCTGCTGGCCGACCCGCGCACGCCGGGTCGCGCGACGATCGACACCGCGCGCCGGTTCATCGACGCGCTGGTGGATGCCGCTGCGGCGTGCCCGCCGACGCATCGCTGCTGGCGCGCTGTACGTCGACGCCGAGGTCGCATCGGACGGCGACGCGCGCGCATTGCCGGCGGCGGCGAACGTCGCGGGATTCGTGTTGCCGCTCAAGGCGGTCCGACGAGACGGAAGGCGCCGGATCGAGCCCTGGCCGCTGCGCCGAGACGGCTGTCGCATGGCCGGCGATTCGCCGCTCGGCATGCGCCTGCCGCTGCGCTCGCCGGCAGTTCTGCCGCTCGGACGTGCGAGTTGCCGCTGGATCCGTTCGCTGCCCGACGACGCTGCGCCGAGCAGCGACCGCGCTGACGGTCGAAGGCGCGCGACGGCCACGTGTGCGTCGTCAAGACGCGCTGCCCGTCAGGTGCGCGACGGCACGTCGATCTTCTGCCGCCGTTCGATCGGCGCGATCGAGCTGATACGGCGCGAGGATGCAGCGCGGCGCCGATTGCCGTGCGTCGAAGGCTATCCGCCGCCGCGCGATCCGCGCGTGCGCGCGCTCCTCGTGACGCCGGACCCGGGTGTCATCGAAGTGAACGTCCATCCGGCGTCGTCGTGGCGCGAGCTGGTCGACACGACGCGCACGCTCTACGAGGAGGCGCGGCTATCGCGCCTCGCGACCGAGAAGTTCATGCTCGACGGGCGGCACACGGGCACCGGCGGCGGCAATCACGTCACGCTCGGCGGCGCGACGCCCGCCGACAGCCCGCTGCTGCGCCGCCCCGACCTGCTGCAAAGCCTGATCACCTACTGGCAGAACCATCCGGCGCTGTCGTATCTCTTCTCGGGCATGTTCATCGGCCCGACCAGCCAGGCGCCGCGCGTCGACGAGGCGCGCGACGATCGTCTCTACGAGCTCGCGATCGCGTTCCAGCAACTCGACGCGGATGCCGCGGCGCGGCCAGGAGGCGACGCACGCCGTGGCTCGTCGATCGGCTGCTGCGCCATCTGCTGACCGACCTCACCGGCAACACGCATCGCGCCGAATTCTCGATCGACAAGCTGTATTCGCCCGACACGCCGACCGGCCGCCTCGGGCTGCTCGAATTTCGCGCGTTCGAGATGCCGCCGCATCACCGGATGGCGCGCCGTGCAGATGCTGCTGCTGCGCGCGCTCGTCGCGCGGTTCTGGCGCACGCCGTATCGCGCGGCGAGCTGGTGCCCTGGGGCACGGCGCTGCACGATCGCTGGCTGCTGCCGCATTTCGTGGCGGCCGACATGCGCGACGTGATCGCCGATCTGCATCGCTCACGACTATGCGTTCGCGCCGCGAATGGTTCGACCCGTTCGTCGAATTCCGCTTTCCGCGCTTCGGCACGCGTGACGTACGACGGCATCACGCTGGAGCTGCGCCAGGCGATCGAGCCGTGGCACGTGCTCGGCGAGGAAATCGGCCGCACCGGCACGGCGCGCTACGTCGATTCGTCGGTCGAGCGGCTGCAGGTCGAGCGTCACCGGCATGATCGGCGAGCCGCCACGCCGTCACCTGCAACGGCCGCGCGCTGCCGCTGACGCCCACGGGCGTGCCCGGCGAATTCGTCGCGGGCGTGCGCTTCCGCGCGTGGAGCCCGCCGTCGGCGCTGCATCCGACGATCGGCGTGCAGGCGCCGCTGCGCTTCGATCTCGTCGACCGCTGGTCGCAGCGCGCGCTCGGCGGCTGCACGTATCACGTCGCCATCCGGGCGGCCGCAACTACGACACGTTTCCGGTCAATGCGAACGAAGCGGAGGCGCGACGCGTCGCGCGCTTCTGGGCGCACGGCCACACGCCGGGCCCGGTGACCGTGCACGACGAGCCGCCGAATCCCGCGACGCCGACGACGCTCGACCTGCGATGGAAGCCGTAGATCCGCACCCGTTTCGCGCCGAGCCCGACGGGCTTCCTGCACCTCGGCAACATCCGCACGGCGCTGTTCGCCTGGGCGTTCGCGCGCCACCACGGCGGCACGTTCATCCTGCGCATCGAGGACACCGACCTCGAGCGCTCGACGCCCGAAGCGGTGCAGGCGATCGTCGACGCGATGGCGTGGCTCGGCCTCGACTACGACGAGGGGCCGTATCTACCAGATGCAGCGGATGGATCGCTATCGCGAGGTGCTCGACGACATGCTCGCGCGCGGTCTCGCCTATCGCTGCTACATGACGCCGGCCGAGCTCGACGCGCTGCGCGCCGCGCAGACGGCGCGCGGCGAAAAGCCGCGCTACGACGGCCGCTGGCGTCCCGAGAACGCGCGCGGGCAGGACGCCGCCGGCGGGCGTGCGCGCCGGTGATCCGCTTCCGCAATCCCGACGACGGCGTCGTCGCGTGGGACGACGCGCGTCAAGGGCCGCATCGAGATCGCCAACGCCGAGCTCGACGACCTCGTCATCGCGCGCGCCGACGGCACGCCGACGTACAACTTCTGCGTCGTCGTCGACGACCTCGACATGCGGATCACGCACGTGATCCGCGGCGACGACCACGTCAACAACACGCCGCGGCAGATCAACATCCTGCGCGCGCTCGGCGCGACGCCGCCCGTGTACGCGCATCTGCCGACCGTGCTCGGCGCCGGACGGCGAGCAAGCTCTCGAAGCGCCACGGCGCGCGTGGCGTGCTGCAGTACCGCGACGACGGCTACCTGCCGGAGGCGATCGTCAATTACCTCGCGCGCCTCGGCTGGGCGCACGGCGACGCCGAGGTCTTCGCGCGTCGACGAGTTCGTCGGCTGGTTCGATCTCGACGGACGTCACGCCGTCGCCGGCGCGCTTCGACCCGGACAAGCTCGAGTGGCTGAACCACGAGCACTGAAGCGGCTCGACGACGCCGAGCTCGGCGCGCCGATTGCGCCCTTCCTCGAATCGCGCGGGCCTCGATCGGCGACCGGCGGACCGCCGGCGGCGAACGTCGCGGCGCTGCTGCGCGACCGTGCGCCGACGCTGGTCGAGATGGCGGAGGCGGCGCACTATTTCTACGAAGCGCCCCGCGTCGATCCGGCGATGCTCGCCGAGCAGATCACCGATCTCAACCGCGGCGCACTTGCCGAGCTGCACGGCGACTTCGCGTCGGTGCCCTGGACGACGCGAGGCGCTCGGCGCCGCGATCAAGGCCGCCGCCGCGCGCACGGCCTGAAGCCCGCACAGGTGATGATGCCGCTGCGCGCGCTCGTTGCAGGGACGCCGAAGACGCCGGCGATCGACGCGGTCCTCGAGCGCTGCTGGGCCGCGAGGCGACGCGTGCGCGGATGCAAAAGGGACTGCAACGGCGGCGAATGGGGCTGGCCTGACCGTTGCACCGGTGCCGCAGCGCGCGGCGAGCGCACTGCGCTGCGCGCAATGCGCTTGGAGCGACGCACCCGTTCCGGTAAAATGCGCAATTTCCGGAACTGGCCAGCCATGACCAAGTTCGTCTTCGTGACCGGCGGCGTCGTTTCCTCGCTGGGGAAGGGCATCGCCGCCGCGTCGCTCGCCGCCATCCTCGCCTCGCGCGGCGTCCGCGTCACCAATCTCAAGCTCGATCCGTACATCAACGTCGATCCCGGCACGATGTCGCCGTTCCAGCACGGCGAAGTGTTCGTCACCGACGACGGCGCCGAGACCGACCTCGACCTCGGCCACTACGAGCGCTTCACCGACGTGCGGATGGGCAAGCGCAACAACTTCACCACCGGCCAGATCTACGAGAGCGTGATCCGCAAGGAGCGCCGCGGCGACTACCTCGGCGGCACGGTGCAGGTCATCCCGCACATCACCGACGAGATCAAGGGCTGGATCACGAGCGGCGCCGGCGACGCCGAAGTCGCGGTCGTCGAAGTCGGCGGCACGGTCGGCGACATCGAGTCGCTGCCGTTCCTCGAAGCGATCCGGCAGATGGGCATCACGCTCGGCCGCGACAACGTCTGCTACATCCACCTGACGCTCGTGCCGTTCATTCCGACCGCGGGCGAGATGAAGACCAAGCCGACGCAGCACTCGGTGAAGGAGCTGCGCGAGATCGGCATCCAGCCCGACGTCGTGCTGTGCCGCGCCGACCGGCCGGTGCCCGAAGGCGACCGGCGCAAGATCGCGCTCTTCACCAACGTCGCGTTCGAGGCGGTCATCTCCGCGCTCGACACCGATTCGATCTACAAGATTCCCGCTCGCGCTGCACGCCGAGGGCCTCGACGTCATCGTCTGCAAGAAGCTCGGCATCGATCCGCCGCCGGCGGACCTTTCGACCTGGGAGCGGCTCGTCGACGCGCTCGAGCATCCCGAGCACGACGTCAACATCGCGATGGTCGGCAAGTACGTCGACCTCACCGAGTCGTACAAGTCGCTGTCCGAAGCGCTGATGCACGCGGGCATCCACACGCGCTCGCGCGTGCAGCATCCATTACGTCGATTCCGAGGTCGATCGAGCGCGACGGCGTCGAGGCGCTGCGAGGAGATGGACGCGATCCTCGTGCCCGGCGGCTTCGGCAAGCGCGGCGTCGAAGGCAAGATCGCGGCCATCCGCTATGCGCGCGAGCACGGCATTCCGTATCTCGGCATCTGCCTCGGCATGCAGCTCGCCGTCATCGAATACGCGCGCCACGAGGCGGCGCTCGCCGACGCGAACAGCACCGAGTTCGATCCGCTCACGCCGCATCCGGTCGTCGCGCTCATCACCGAATGGCAGAACCGCGACGGCACGATCGAGAAGCGCGATGCGCGATCCGACCTGGGCGGCACGATGCGCCTCGGCGCGCAGCCGTGCGACGTGGTGCCCGGGCTCGCTCGCGCACCGCATCTACGGGTCGACGACGCGTTGTCGGAGCGCCATCGGCATCGCTACGAGGTCAACAATCATTACCTGCCGCGCATCGAGGCGGCGGGCCTGGCCGTCGGCGCGTGGGCGAAGAGCGCAACGGCGGGCGACCTGTGCGAAATGATCGAGCTGCCGGAGCATCCGTGGTTCTTCGGCTGCCAGTTCCACCCCGAGTTCACGTCGAATCCGCGCCGCGGCCATCCGCTGTTCGTGAGCTTCGTGCGCGCCGCGCTCGAGCGCCAGCAGCGCATGGCCGCAGGCGACGCGGTCAGCTGCGGTGCGCCGAGCTGGTCGCGTCGGTCTGAGGCTGCAGATGAAGCTCTGCGGCTACGACGTCGGCCTCGACCGGCCGTTCTTCCTGATCGCCGGCCCGTGCGTCGTCGAATCGCGGCAACTGCAGATGGATGTCGCCGGCGAGCTGAAGGTGATCTGCGCCGATCTCGGCATTCCCGTTCATCTTCAAGTCGTCGTACGACAAGGCGAATCGCAGCTCGCATGCGTCGTTTCGCGGTCCCGGCATGGAGGAGGGCCTGCGCATCCTCGCCGACGTGCGCAAGCACGTCGGGGTGCCGGTGCTCACCGACGTGCACGCCGAGGACGAGATCGCCGTCGGCCGCATCGGTGGTCGACGTGCTGCAGACGCCCGCGTTCCTGTGCCGGCAAACCGACTTCATCCAGGCGGTCGCGCGCGCGGGCAAGCCGGTCAACATCAAGAAGGGCCAGTTCCTCGCGCCCGAGGACATGCGGCAGGTCGTCGGCAAGGCGAAGGCCGCGAGCGGCGCCGACAACATCCTGGTGTGCGAGCGCGGCGCATCGTTCGGCTATCACAACCTCGTGTCCGACATGCGCTCGCTCGCGATCATGCGCGACACCGGCTGCCCGGTCGTGTTCGACGCGACGCACTCGGTGCAGCTGCCGGGCGGCAGGGCACCTCATCGGGCGGCCAGCGCGAATTCGTGCCGGTGCTCGCGCGCGCGGCGGTCGCGGCCGGCGTCGCCGGCGTCTTCATGGAGACGCATCCGAATCCCGACGAGGCGCTGTCGGACGGCCCCAATGCGTGGCCGCTCGACCGGATGCGCGCGCTGCTCGAAACGCTGAAGGAGCTCGATGCGGCGGTCAAGCCGCCGGTTTTCCGGAGCGGGAACTGATGCGCTCGCGCCGCCGATCTGATACCTGACCTCTGATACCTGATACCTGAACAATGAGCGCCATCGTCGACGTCATCGCGCGCGAGATCCTCGATTCGCGCGGCAATCCCACCGTCGAAGCCGACGTCGTCCTCGAATCCGGCGTGTCGGGCCGCGCCGCCGTGCCCTCGGGCGCGTCGACCGGCTCGAAGGAAGCGATCGAGCTGCGCGACGGCGACAAGGCGCGCTACGTCGGCAAGGGCGTCACGAAGGCGGTCGAGCACGTCAACACCGAGATCTGCGAGGCGATGCTCGGGCTCGACGCGACCGAGCAGGGCCTGATCGACCGGACGCTGATCGACCTCGACGGCACCGACAACAAGTCGCGGCTGGGCGCGAACGCGCTCCTCGCCGTGTCGTGCGCCGTGGCGAAGGCCGCCGCCGAGGAATGCGGCGCTGCCGCTCTATCGCTACCTCGGCGGCGCGGGCGAGATGCAGCTTCCCGGTGCCGCTGATGAACGTCATCAACGGCGGCGCGCACGCGAACAACGGATCGACCTGCAGGAATTCATGATCGTGCCGCTCGGCGCGCCGACGTTTCGCGAAGCGCTGCGCTACGGCGCCGAGGTGTTCCACACGCTGAAGAAGATGATCGACGAGCGCGGCATGCCGACGACCGTCGGCGACGAAGGCGGCTTCGCGCCGAACCTGCCGTCGAACGAGGCGGCGCTGCAACTGCTGGTCGAGGCGATCGACAAGGCCGGCTACACGCCGGGCACCGACATCGCGCTCGCGCTCGACTGCGCGGCGAGCGAATTCCACCGCGAAGGCGCGTATCGGCTCGAAGCGGAAAACCGCGCGCTGACGGCGAAGGAATTCGCCGACGTGCTCGCGACGTGGTGCGACAAGTACCCGATCATCAGCATCGAGGACGGCATGGCCGAGGACGACTGGGACGGCTGGAAGTACCTGACCGATCGCCTCGGCAAGAGCGTGCAGCTCGTGGGCGACGACATCTTCGTCACCAACACGAAGATCCTGAAGGAAGGGCATCGCGAAAGGCGTCGCCAATTCGATCCTGATCAAGATCAACCAGATCGGCACGCTGTCCGAGACGTTCGCCGCGATCACGATGGCGAACCGCGCCGGCTACACGGCGATCATCTCGCATCGCTCGGGCGAGACCGAGGACTCGATCATCGCCGACATCGCCGTCGGCACGAACGCCGGGCAGATCAAGACGGGCTCGCTGTCGCGCTCCGATCGCATCGCGAAGTACAACCAGCTGCTGCGCATCGAGGAGGACCTCGGCGATGCGGCGTCCTATCCCGGCCGCGAGGCGTTCTTCAACCTCCGCTGAAACGTCGCCATGCGCTGGCTCGCGCTCGCCTTCGCCGTCCTGATCCTCGCGCTGCAGTATCCGATGTGGCTCGGCAAGGGCGGCTGGCTGCAGGTGCGCGAATACGACCGGCAGCTCGCGGCGCAGCGCGAGGCGAACGCGAAGCTCAAGGCGCGCAACGACGCGCTCGACGCGGACGTGCGCGACCTGAAGACCGGCTACGAGGCGATCGAGGAGCGCGCGCGCGCCGAGCTCGGCATGATCCGGCACGACGAAGTGTTCTTCCAGATCCAGACCGGCGGCGCGGCGTGAAGCCGGCGCCGCAAGCCGCCGCGCCAGCGCGCGCAGCGGCGCTGCGCACGCCGCGACATGCGATCGCGCGTGCAGCGCGTCACGCCGCCACAACGAGCGCCTGCGCGAAGTCGCGCGCCTGATCGCGTCGTCGCGCGATCGCCGCAAGTCGGGGCGCTGCGTGCTCGAAGGCGCGCATCTGATCGACGTCTACTGCGAGCGCATCGGCGCGCCCGAAACGATGGTCGTCGTCGATGATGCCGTCGCGCATCGGCGATGTGGCGCGCGCTGGTGGCGCGCGTACCGCCATCGCGGACGATCGTCGTCTCGCGCAGCCTGTTCGCGGAGATCGCCACGCTGCCAGCCGACATCGGTGTGCTCGCCGTGGTCGCGACGCCGCGTACCGCGTTGCCGCCGCCGGCGCGCTTCTGCCTGTTGCTCGAAGACGTGCAGGACCCGGGCAACGTCGGCGCGATGATCCGCACGGCCGCGGCGGCCGGCGTCGAGCAGGTGCTGCTATCGCGCCACTGCGCGTTCGCGTGGTCGCCGAAGGTGCTGCGCGCCGGGCAGGGCGCGCATTTCCTCACGACGCTCGTCGAGGACGTCGATCTCGCCGCGTGGATCGCCGCGTTTCGCGCGGCGGGCGGGCGCGTCGTCGCGACCGTCGTGGCCGGCGCGACGCCGCTGCATGTCGCCGACCTGCGCGGGCGACTCGCGATCGCCATCGGCAGCGAAGGCAGCGGCCTCTCGGAGAGCCTGCTCGCGCTGCGCCGATCAGCGCATTACGATCCCGATGGCCGCCGGCAGCGAATCGCTGAATGCCGCCGCCGCCGCGGCCGTCGTGCTGTTCGAAAGCGTCCGCCAGCGGACAGCAAGCTCGCCGTCTGCATGAGGCAAAGCAGCGACGTCGGCGCTCGCTGCTCGTCGACTGGCCGCTAGTAAATATGCCGCTCGAGCTTCGCGCGATGCAGGATCGTCGTCGCGATTTCCTCGATCGACTTCGACGTCGTGTCGAGCATCGGAATGCCGTGCTGATGCATCAGGTGCTCGGCTTCGCGCACCTCGTGGCGGCAGTTTTCGAGCTGCGCGTAGCGGCTGCCCGGCCGGCGCTCCTCGCGGATCTCGCGCAGCCGCTCGGGCTGGATCGTGAGTCCGAAGAGCCGCTCGCGGAACGGCAGCACCGACGCCGGCAGCCGGCGATCGGCGAAGTCGTCCGGCGTCAGCGGAAAGTTCGCCGCGCGGATGCCGAACTGCAGCGCGAGATAGAGCGACGTCGGCGTCTTGCCGCACCGCGAAACGCCGACCAGGATCACCTGCGCCTTGTCGAGATCGCGCGTCGCCGCGCCGTCGTCGTACGCCTGCGTGAAGTTGATCGCCTCCATCCGCGCGAAATACTCGTGGCTGTTCGCGATGCCGTGCGAGCGGCCCGCGGCGTGCGAGCTCTTCGCGCCGAGCTCCGCTTCGAGCGGCTGGATGAAGATCTGGAACATGTCGAGCGTCAGCGCCTTCGACGTCGCGGCGGATCGTCTCGCTCATCGTCTCGTCGACGACCGAGCTCACGACGATCGGGCGGCGGCCCTCGCGCGGCCGCCGTTGCGTTCACCTGGCGCACGGCGTCGGCGACCTTTTCCATCGAGTCGACGAACGGAATCGTGACGCGCTGGAAGTGGAATGTCCTCGAACTGCGTGAGCAGGCTGTTGCCGAGCATCTCGGCGGTGATGCCGGTGCGGTCGGAGATGAAGAAGACGGTGCGTCGATCGGGCATTGTCGAAGCGCGTTGATGCGATCTACCACGCGCTCCACACCGGATCGACGCCCGCGGGCAGCGGCGGCAGCTCGCCGAAATCCAGTCGGCTTTCGCCGGGTCCGTGGAAGTCGGTGCCGCACGAGGCCTTCAGGCCGAACGCGCGGGCGAGTGCCGCGAATTCGGCGTACTGCGCCGGCGTATGCGACGGCGACACGACTTCGAGCGCATCGCCGCCAAGATCGCGGAACTCGGTGATCAGTGCGCGCAGCTCGACGTTCGTGAGCTTGTAGCGCCCCGGATGTGCGATCACCGCCTGGCCGCCCGCGGCGTGGATCCAGCCGACCGCATCGGACAGCGTTGCCCATGCGTGCGGCACGTAGCCCGGCTTGCCCGTGGTCAGGAAGCGCTTGAACGCTTCCTTCATGTCGCGCGCATGGCCGGCATCGATCAGGTGCCGCGCGAAATGCGTGCGCGAGATCAGCCGCTCGCTCGTGACATACGCGAGCGCGCCCTCGCAGCGCATCCGGAATGCCCGCATGCGGCGAGCGACTGCGCGATGCGGCGCGCGCGCGCATCGCGGCCGCTGCGCACCGTTTCCAGCCCGTTTGCGAGCGGGCTGTTTTCGGGGTCGATGCCGAGGGCGACGATATGCACGGTGTGGTCGCGCCACGTCACCGACAACTCGGAGCCTTCGATGAACTGCATGCCGGCTTCCCGGGCCGCGACGCGCGCTTCGGCAAGGCCGGCGACTTCGTCGTGGTCGGTCAGCGCGAGTACCGTCGACGCCGCGCTCCGCCGCGCGGCGCACGACCTCCGACGGCGTCAGCAGGCCGTCGGAGCGCGTCGAATGGCAGTGGAGGTCGTAGCGCATCATCGGAAAACGGTGGCGATCCGTCGCATTGTGCCGCAAGCGCGACGAAGCGGCCGCTCGCGACGGCGCCAGAGCGGCGACTTGTTGCATTCATGCCGAAAGTCGCGACCGCCGGTCGGGCTCGCCTTGCAACTGCGTGCAATCGCGGAATCATATGCCAATGGTATAGTAAGAACATCTTCCAACCCTTTGACCAGCGCGGAGTTTCTGTGAAATTCTTCGATCGTGTGCTGAATCCTCGCGAAATTCGGCGCCGGCTTGGCATGAATCAGGAGCAATTCTGGACGCAGATCGGCGTCACGCAGAGCGGCGGCTCGCGCTACGAAAGCGGACGCGAGATGCCGCGGCCGGTGAAGGAGTTGCTGCGGCTCGTGCACGTGGAGCAGATCGATCTTTCGCAAGTCAAGCGCGTCGATTTCGAGATCATCAGCTACCTGAAGGAAGCGCATCCTGATCTCTACCGGAACCTGCGCCGCGCCGCGCGCACGCGCGCCGGCGCCCAGGGTACCGGCGCATTTTCAGACATCGCCATTCCCGCTGTGAGCGACGAGTTCGCCGCCACCGGTTCGCCGCCGGCGCCGACCAGCGAGGCGCGTCACGACTGACGCGCGCTTCACCGCGCGACATTCGGCTCGCGTGCCCGCATAACTGCGCGTCGCTCTCAGGCGACGCGACATCCGCGCTTGGTAGAATGCTCGTGCCCGCCAGCAACTGGCGGCGTTCCTGCGCGTCAACCCACCGAGACTCGTCGCATGCCTGAACCCGTTCGTGTCATTCCGTTCGAGCGCGTGCGCATGCGCGATCTCGCGCAGGTCGGCGGCAAGAACGCGTCGCTCGGCGAAATGATCGGCGAACTGGCGTCGGCGGGCATTCGCGTCCCCGGCGGTTTCGCGACCACGGCCGATGCGTTTCGCGAATTCCTGCAGCACGACGGCCTTGCCGCGCGCATCGAGGGCGCCGTGTCGTCGCTCGACGTGGCCGACGTCGGCGCTTGCGCCGCGCCGGCAAAACGATCCGCGGCTGGATCGCGAACGCGCCGCTGCCACCCGGTCTCGCCCGCGACGATCGAGCAGTCCTATCAGGCACTGGTCGATGGCGCCGATTCGGCGTCCTTCGCGGTGCGCTCGTCAGCCACCGCGGAAGACCTGCCCGACGCTTCGTTCGCCGGGCAGCAGGATACATTCTTGAATATCAGCGGCTTGGAAAATATACTTCATGCTGTTTCGGAGGTATTTGCGTCGATCTACAACGACCGGGCCATCGCGTACCGGGCGCATCACGGCTTCGCGCACGACGACGTGGCGCTGTCGGTCGGCGTCCAGCGCATGGTGCGCAGCGACGCCGGCGCGGCCGGGCGTGATGTTCACGCTCGATACCGAGTCGGGCTTCGAGGACGTCGTGCTCATCACGTCGGCGTACGGACTCGGCGAATCGGTCGTGCAGGGATCGGTCAATCCGGACGAGTTCTACGTGTACAAGCCGAACCTCGCCGCGGGGAAGCCCGCGATCCTGCGCAAGACGCCCGGCAGCAAGGCCACGCGGATGATCTTCGGCGCGAACGCCGCGCGCCGGCGAATCGACGCGCGTCGTCGACGTTCCGGAAGACGAGCGGCGACGCTTCTCGCTCACCGACGCGCAAGCCGAGGAGCTCGCGCGCCACGCAGTCGCGATCGAGCGCCACTACGGCCGTCCGATGGACATCGAATGGGGTCTCGACGGCCACGACGGCCAGCTCTACATCCTGCAGGCGCGCCCGGAAACGGTGAAGTCGCGCGACGAGGGCAATGCGCTGCGGCGCTATCGGCTGAAATCACGCGGCGAGCCGCTCGCGAGCGGCCGCGCGATCGGCCAGAAGATCGGCCAGGGGCCGGTGCGGCTCGTGCAATCGTCGCGCGAAATGGACCGCGTGCAGCCGGGTGACGTCCTCGTCACCGAGTTGACCGATCCCGACTGGGAACCGGTGATGAAGCGCGCGAGCGCGATCGTCACCAACCGCGGCGGTCGCACCTGCCATGCGGCGATCATCGCGCGCGAGCTCGGCATTCCGGCGGTCGTCGGCTGCGGCGACGCGACGCGCACGCTGAAGGACGGCGCGCCGGTCACCGTCAGTTGCGCCGACGGCGACACCGGTCACGTCTACGCGGGACTGCTCGACATCGAAACGGTCGACGTCGCGCTCGACCACATGCCGCGCGTGTCCGACGAAGATCATGATGAACGTCGGCAATCCCGAGCTCGCGTTCGAGTTCCGCCAGCTTCCGAACGAGGGCGTGGGCCTTGCGCGCCTCGAATTCATCATCAATCGCAACGTCGGCATTCATCCGAAGGCGCTGCTGGAATTCGACCGCCAGCCGCCGGATGTCCGCCGCGAGATCGAGCAACGCATCGGCGGCTACGCGAGCCCGACCGAGTTCTACGTGTCGAAGATCGTCGAGGGCGTCGCGACGATTGCCGCGGCGTTCACGCCGAAGCCGGTCATCGTCCGGCTGTCCGACTTCAAGTCGAACGAGTACTCGAATCTCGTCGGCGGCGCGCGTTACGAGCCGCACGAGGAAAATCCGATGCTCGGCTTCCGCGGCGCATCGCGCTACGTGGCGCCGGACTTCTACGATTGCTTCGCGCTCGAATGCGAGGCGATGCGCCGCGTGCGCGACGTGCTCGGCTTCACCAATGTCGAGCTGATGGTGCCGTTCGTGCGCACGATCCGCGAAGCGGAACAGGTGATGGCGCTGCTCGCGAAGAACGGCTTGCGGCGCGGCGAAAACGGGTTGCGCATCATCATGATGTGCGAGCTTCCGTCGAACGCGCTGCTCGCGGATCGATTCCTCGATCATTTCGACGGCTTTTCGATCGGCTCGAACGATCTGACGCAGCTGACGCTCGGCGTCGATCGCGACGCCGGCGGCGCGCTGGGCGCGACGTTCGACGAGCGCGACGATGCGGTGAAAGCGATGCTCGGCATGGCGATCGCTGCGTGCCGCGAACGCGGCAAATACGTCGGCATCTGCGGACAGGGGCCCTCGGACCATCCCGATCTCGCGCAGTGGCTGGTCGGGCAGGGCATCGAGAGCATCTCGCTCAATCCGGACACCGTCGTGTCGACGTGGATGATGCTCGCGAAGGACTCCGCGAAGTAATCGGCGGTCCGCCTCGGCCATCCGGTCGAGTGCGTCGCCGTGCGAATTCGCAGTTCCATGCGCGGCATGCGCTGGCCGCCGCCGGTTCGCGTTTCGCTCGCGCCCTCGATCGCCGCGCGCGATGCTCATCGCGCTGCTGGCGCTCGCCACGTGCGTGATCGTCTCCACGCTGCCGCTCGATGCGGCTGCCAGCCTGCGATGATCGTCGTCGCGATCGGCGTCTGGGCGATCGATCGCATTCATGTCGTCGCGCTGCGCCGCGGGCCGCGCGCCGTGCGCCGGCTCGAGTTGCGCGGCGATCTGACGGTCGTCGTCGTCACGGGCGACGGCACGGCGCTGCGCGGGACGCGTGCACCGCGACAGCTACGTCGGCGCGCGCCTGTCGACGATCGTCTGGCGGCCGTACGGACGGTGGCGACGGCGCGCCATCCTGTTGCTGCCCGACATGCTGCCCGCCGACGATTTCCGGCGCCTGCGCGTGCTGCTGCGCTACGGCCGAAGCGACGTCACGCAGGGCGAGCCGGCGAGCCACGCCTGAGCGTCGACCAGCGCGTCGCTGTCCTGCTTTCGCTGTCCGGCGATCAGATGCAGATACAGCGGCACCAGCATCTCCGGCGATGGCAGGCGCGTGGGGTCCTCGCCGGGATGCGTCTGGCCGCGCAGCGGCGAGCGTATCGGGCCCGGCACCAGCGCGTTCACGCGCACGTTCGGCCGGTGCTCCCATTCGTCGGCGAGCTCGCGCGCCAGCGCCGCGATCGCCGCCTTGGTGACCGCGTATCCGCCCCAATACGCGCGCGGCTCCTGGCCGCGGCTGTCGAGCGTGAACACGACGCTCGCATCCGGCGCGCGATCGAGCAGCGGCGCGACGATGCGCGTCAATCCCATCGGCGCGGCGACGTTCACGCGCAGCAGCGAGAGCCACATCTCGAACGACTGGTGCTCGAGCGGGCCGAGCGATCCCAGCATCGCCGCCGTATGCACGAGCGCATCGAGCCTGCCGAACTGCGCTTCGAGCGCGCTGCCGACGTTCGCGAAATCCGACGCCTCGGCGCGCGCGAGATCGAGCGGCAGGATCACCGGTTCGGGCAGCTTCTCGGCGAGGATTTCGTCGTACAGCGCTTCCAGCTTGCGCACGACGCGCGCGTGCAGCACGACGGTTGCGCCGGCGCGCGCGCAGGCGAGCGACAACGCGCGCCCGACGCCGCCGGTGGCGCCCGTGATGAGCACCACGCGGCCGTCGAGCGGCGAGCGCGGCAACTGCGCAGCCGGCGGGAGCGTGGTCGGGGGCGATGGCATGCGGCGATCATAAACTTCGCCGCTGATTCGCGTTGCGCCGCTCGGCGGATGTCACGGGCGTCTGCCTGTGACCATTGTAATGCCGCGGATTACGCGTATGCGGTCAGCGTGACCGGAAACGTGCGAATCACCTTCGCGTTCGACGGCGAAAATGCCGTCGACGTGGACATGGAGGATTACCACTGATGAGAAGCCTGCGCAACGCCCAGCGCCGTCCAACGCATCCGGGCGCGATCCTGCGGGAGGACATCCTGCCGTCGCTCGCGATGACGCAGACCGAATTCGCGCGGCGCCTTGGCGTTTCCCGACTGTCGGTATCCGAACTGCTGCATGAAAAGCGCAGGCTCTCGCCTGAAATGGCGGCGCGAATCGCCAAACTCTTGCGAACGACGCCTGAGAGCTGGCTGCGCATGCAGGCTGCGCTCGATCTGTGGGATATCGAACAGCACCCCGAGCGGCTTGCAGCGGTTACGCCGATCGAGAAGGGGCAACTGCAAACCGCATAGAACGCCGCGCGGGAAAAGGTGGCTTTCTGCGTCGCAATGACGTCAACCGCAGCGGAGCTGTCGCACGCAATCGTCTGGGACTTGGGCGAGCCGGCATCACACTATTGAGTGCGGGCAAGCTGTCCACGGGTTGGAGAAAATCCGCGAAATGGTAACGCAAGCCGGATTCGCGTTCAATTTCGTATCGGTGTACGTCGCATTGCCCGCGAAACAAGCTTGAATACGTACCCGAAAGTTGCCCATATGGGGCGCCAAGAAAAGCGGCTGTAGCAAACAGAACGCTCGCGGCGGGAGTCTTGCGCGAAATGTCTCGCTGCTAGCGCCTGAATGCAGTCGCCGATCCGCACAAGTCGAGCGCGTAGTCGACCGCGGCGTGCAGCTCCATCGTACGGCCCCGGGCGCGGCACGCGTCGCGTTGTTGCTGTGGGATGGCGGCGGCGAAATCGAGGAGCTCGTGTTCGATCTCCTGCTTGCGCGAAGGCGCGCGTGGCATGTCGTTAGCGTCGCGCAACGCATCGGCCGCGCCGAGAAGCTCGTGCGCCGCAGCGACGTTGCCGGTCGCCGCCACCAGCATGCCGACGTCCTCGAGCAGGAACGCCAGCGCCCACGCATCCTCATAGCTTCGACAAACGCTGAGGCTGGCCGCGTAGTGGCTACGCGCGGCGTCATACTCGCCAAGCCCGCGGGTGGCGTTCGCCAGGTTGTGATCGCACAGCGCGACCATCCATGCGTCACCGACTTCGCGGTTCAACAGCATGGATTTCCGGAACCAGTCGCGCGCATCGCCGAACCGCTTCTGCAGCACCGCGATCATGCCGAGATTGGTGGTCGAGTTTCCGATGCCGCGGCGGTCGCCGATATCCGTACGAAGCTGCAATGCGCGCTCGTGCAGGCTGCGCGATGTTTCGTAGTCACCGCGGTATTCCGCGATGATCCCGAGATTGGACAGCAGGCTGCCCATGCTCGCCTTGTCGCCGATGCGCTCGCGTATGACGAGACTCGCCTCGTAGTTCTCCACCGCCTTCGCGTAGTCGCCGCGCTGGGCAGCGACGGTCCCTGCCAGGTGTTTCACCAGGCCGACGCCGCTTTCGTCGCCCGTCGTTTCGAATCCGCGCGCTGCGCGATCGAGCCGTTCGAGCGCCTCATCGAAGCGACCTTGCTTGCGAGCGACTTCCGCGAGCGCGGTCTCGCACGAGGCGCGCCATTTGACATCGTCGAGAGACACGGCAAGGGCCAGCGCCTGCGTATCCACCTCCTCGGCACGCTTCCAGTCGCCGACAAGCTCGACCACCTTGCCGAGCTTCAGCAGCAGCTCGACGCGATCCTTGCCGTCGACCAGCGGCGCCAGCCGCTCGAAGTAGTCGATCGCCACCGCGTTGGCGTACGCCGCTTGCGCCGCATCGCCGGCGCGGCCGAGGTACTCGCGCTTCTTCGCCACATTCTCGCTGTGCGAGTAATGGTGCGCGAGGAGGTCGAGATGGCGGTCGATCGCGCCCGCTTCGGTTCTCTCGATGAAGGCACCGACGCGCTCGTGCAGCGCGGAGCGGAATGCGAAGGGCATGCTCTCGTAGGCGACCTCCTGCGTGATGGCATGCTTGAAGACGTAGCTTTGCTCCGCTTCGATCTCGGGGTGCACGAGGTCGGCCGTGGTGAGCATCGCCAGGTGGTCGGCGATCTCGATGACGCCGCCGAGCTCCGGGTATACGCCGCTTAGCGTCGGTGCACGGAAGACACGCCCTACGACGCTCGCCACCTTGAGCGTGCGGCGAGGCGCTTCGGCGACGGCATCGATTCGGCTCAGGATCAGGCTATGCAGGCTGCCGGGAAGCTGGAGGTCCTTCAGGCCGGCCGCGTCTGCCGGATCGACGCCCTGACTGCGGATGTAGTTGAGCAATTCCTGGATGTAGAAAGGATTGCCCTGGGCGCGATTCGTGATCAGCTCGACGAGCGCCGCGGGCGCGTCGCGTTCCGTAGCAAGCATCTGCCGCAGCTTCAGCGTGATCAGGATCGCCGCTTGCGATGGGTCGAGCTCGGTCAGCGCGACCTCCTCGAAAGTGCTTCAGCTTCACGAGGCCAAGGCCGCCGCCGGGCTCCTTCTCGGGCCGATAGGCGACCACGAACAGGCACTTGATGCCGGGCAGCGCACGCGCGAGCACCTGCAGCAGATCGCGCGACAGCGGATCGAGCCAGTGGCAATCCTCGAGCACGACGACCAGCGGCTCCGCGCCGGTGCGGGCACCAAGACAGTCGGCAAGCAATGTCTCCAGCGACGTCTTGCGGAGCTTCGCGTCGAACGACGCGGTGAGGTCGTTGTCCTCGATCAGGATGTCGAGCACGGCAGAAAGCAGCGGCGCGCGAGCGACCAGCGCGGTGTCGATCGCGGCGAGCTCAGCCTCGACGTTGCGCGCCTTGTCCTCGTCGGACAATGCATCGTCGATGCCGAACAGCGTGTGCCAGATCTCGCGCCAGGCGAAGTAGCTCGTATTGCTGCCGAACGCCTGGCATTCCCCGGTCGCCACGAGGATGCCGCGCGTTTGCGCCTGGCGCGCGAACTCTGCGATCAGCCGCGACTTGCCCATGCCGGCGTCCGCCGCGATCCCGATCACGGAGCCATTCCCCGCCAGCGCGGCGTCCAGCCCCGCCGCGAGCAGATTCAGCTCGACCGAGCGTCCGATCATCGGCAGTTCCGACGTCGCTGCTTCGCTCCGCTGCGCGCGCTTGACCGACGCCGTCAACGCATAGGGCTGCACGGGCTCGCGTCTTGCCCTTTACGTGGATCGGCTCGAGCGCGTTCCATGCGAACTTTTCGCGCGCGGCATCATGGACCGCCGAGGAGACGAAGATCTGCCCGTGCGGTGCGTGGCTCATGAGCCGTGCCGCGACATTGACGGCGTCGCCGAGACACGTGAACGCCTGCCGGTGCTCGTGGCCGTACATGCCGCTGCGCAAGCGCCCATACGTGATGCCGATCTGCAGCTCCGATACGGCAGTGACCTTGGGAAGCTCGCGCAGCTCCAGCGCCGCCGCCAGGGCGCGCGCTGCGTCATCCTCGTGCGCCTGGGGCGAGCCGAAGACGCCGTACAGATAGGCGCCCTTGTCGCCTACGGAAAGATGCACGAGATTGCCGCCGTACGCGGCGAAGATGCGCTGCACGTGACGCACGAACGCATCGAGCTTCGCCGGCGCGGCATCGTCGTCGTAGTCGATGCCGCCGAACCGGGCGAACAGCGGGTAGGCGGGGCGCAGCTCCGTCAGGAATTCGCCGCTCCCCGTGCGCAGGCGCTCGTAAAGCGCAGGCAGCACCCATCGGCGCGCCGCGTCTTCGGGCAGCGCCTCGGGGCCTTCGGGCATCGCCAACTCGGGCACCTGCATGAGGGTGCGGGCGACCGTCGCGTACTCGCGACCGCTCGTGTCATCGTCGCACGTCGCCGATCACGATGCGATCGCGCAGCGCATCCAGCGCCGATTGATCGAGGATCACTTCTCCCGGCGCGGCGTGGTGCTCCGCGGTCGCAAGCGCGTCGATCAGGCGACCGGCAAGAACATCGATCAGTTGCACGTCCGGATCACCGACGACGAACCGGCGCGCCGGTCCCACGGCGACAGCAGCCTTCATCGCGAGCGTCACGCGCGTGCCGCGCGGCGTGACGATGTCGTGCAGGTCGCGCATCGTCTCCTGCATCGCGAGGGCGCAGGTGGTCGCGCGCGCGCCGTCGTCGCCGTCGAACCAGCACGTGATGGCGTCGCCGCTGAAATAGATGACCTCGCCGCCGAAGCGATGCGAGCTCCTCGATCAGGGCGTGGAACACCCGGTTCAGGTGCTTCGTCAGCTCTTCGGCGCCGCGGTGCGCGCCGAGCTCGGCGGAGAGCGCCTCGGTCAGCGGGGTGAAGCCGGAGATGTCCGCGAAAAGTGCCGCACCGTGAACGCGGTCGGGCATGACCTCGCCGCGCGCGAGCGCCCGCCGGCGGTCGCCGGGAATGTAAGCCTGAAGTTGCTGCTGCAGGTCGCCGACTGCGATTGCCCGGGAACCGTCCGTCACGAAGCAGCCGCCGTATCGGCGTCCGCTGGATGAGCGGTTCGCGTCGACCGCCCGGCCAGGTCGCTACGCGGTACGGTCATATGACGGACACGCGTGATAATTCGCGAGAGGAATACCAGCTAATACCTTGATTATGTGGCGTCCCCAACCGGATTCGAACCGGTGTTACCGCCGTGAAAGGGCGATGTCCTGGGCCTCTAGACGATGGGGACCGGTGAGGCAGCTGCGGACGCGACGCCGCAATCAGTCGGTGGTGGAGGTAAGCGGGATCGAACCGCTGACCTCTTGCATGCCATGCAAGCGCTCTCCCAGCTGAGCTATACCCCCGCGGCGAACGCGAAATTATAGCCGAGCGCGGATACGCGGAGCAACGAAGCTGCACCATGCGGCGCGCTCGGAGACCCGTTCCGGCGCCGCACGACGGCTCGCAACGGCACGAGCGTACTGCGGCGCGTAGACTAACGGCCTGTTGCTGCTGAATTGCTGCTGGAGTTACCGATGGATCGCCGGCTTTACTGGATCACCCGCAATGGCGCGTTCGCCATCGCACTGTATTTCGCCGTTGTCGTGCACGTCGATTGGCTGCAGCAGGCAGTCACGGCGTTCGTATGGTCGACGCTTGCGATCACTGTATGGACGATATCGGAAGATTCGCGGTGGCGTTCGCTTGCGCCGACGATGATTCCGCACGTGGGCGGCATGTTGTTCGACCTTGGCGTGCTCGGATCGATGTTCGTTGCGCACTGGTACTGGACCGCGTTCGCCTACGCGATTTGCTGCGGGTGTGTCGCCATCGCGCAGGCGCGCGCCATCAGCAAGCCGTAGCGATCTCCGCCGGCGCCTAGCCGCTCAATATCTGCTCGAGATCGGCGACGGTGACCGGCTTCACGAGGTGCCGGTCGAAACCGGCGTCCTTGATCCTGCGCGCGTCGTCTTCGCGTCCGTAGCCGGTGCACGCGATGAGCCGTATCCGATCGAGCTCGGGCATGTCGCGCAGCCGCCGCGCCACCTCGATGCCGTCCATGCCTGGCAGCCCGATGTCGAGCAACATGAAGTCCGGCGGGTTCCGCACGGCCGACTCCAGCGCCTCCAGGCCATCATGGAGAACACTCGGCCGATGGCCGAGTATTTCGAGCAGGGCAGCGAGTGAATCGGCCGCGTCCCGATTGTCGTCGACGACCAGGACGCTGTAGTGCTTTGCCTGCACCTCCGACTCTGATACGCGTGCCGGCCTTTGCGGAACGCGCCGCGGGATGACCAGCGGAAATGCGAGCGTAAATTCACTTCCGCATCCGGGTCCGGCGCTCGTTGCCGTCAGCGTGCCGCCCATCAGTTCCGCCAGGCGCCTGGACAGCGTGAGGCCTACGCCGAGGCCGCCGCTACTTCGCTCGAGCGTGCGTTCACCCTGCACGAAGATATCGAATATGCGAGGCAGCAGATCCGCCGACATTCCCACGCCGTCATCGGCCACCGTGACCGAGGCGATCTGGCCGATCGTCGCGACCAGCACCCGGATGCGGCCCGCGTCGGGCGTGAATTTGCACGCATTGCTCATGAGGTTCGCAATGATCTGCTCGAGGCGAACCGAATCCGCGCGAATCGGCATCGGTACATCGGGCAAGGTCAACTCGATGATTTGCCGGCGCGCGTTCGCAATCGATCGCGCGCCTTCGACGGCTTGCTCCACGGCCCGGCGGAAATCGATCGTTTCGGGCTTGAGCTCGATTTTCCCGCGCGTAATCCGGCTGACGTCGAGCAGGTCGTCGACGAGACGCGACAGTTGCCCCACCTGCCTTCCGATCACCGCGCGCCCCCAGCGCGCCACGTCGAGGTCGTCCGGCTTGCGCTCCAGCACATCGAGCGCGCTCTGGATCGGCGCGAGCGGATTGCGCAGCTCGTGCGAAAGCATTGCCAGGAACTCGTTCACCTGCCGCTCTCCACGTTGCAGTTCCTCGATCTGCTTTCGCGCCGTCAGATCGCGCGTGACCTTCGCGAACCCGCGCAGACGCATCGCCTCGTCGCGAACCGGCGCAATCACGACGTTCGCCCAGAACTGCGTGCCGTCCTTGCGTACGCGCCAGCCCTCGTCCTCGAAGCGTCCTCGCTCCAGGGCAAGCGCGAGCTCGAGCTGCGGCCAGCGTCGATGTATGGACTCCGCGGGATAGAACACCGAGAAATGCCGTCCGAGGATCTCGTTCTTCGTGTAGCCCTTGATTTTCTGCGCCCCGGCATTCCACGTCGCCACGCAACCCTGCGGATCGAGCATGAATATGGCGTAGTCCTGAACGCTATCGACGAGGAGGCGAAAAAGATCGTCCTGCTCGGCGCGAGCTTCCCCTTGCGGCGCCGCTATCGGGCGCGGATCGGCGATTTCCGCATGCGACGGGCTAGCGTTCGACGCCACCGAGCGTCCCGGCAACCTGGCAGGCATTGTTCTGCGCGACGAACCGTCCGGTCATGCCCGAAGACGTGCGCTCGAGCTCGTAGAGCGTCATCGTGCCGTTGATGCCGTACGAGCATGCGTAGTTGGCATCGACCGTTCCCATGTGCCCAAGCTGGCTGTAATTGCCGGTGACCGAGCAGTTGCCGAAGCTGGATTGCAGTGCGAGCGTGAGCGTATTGTCCCCGGGCTGATTGATCTGGAACGGCCCGAGCTCCTCGACGTGTCCATTGTTGTTCGGGTCGAGACATCCGCTCTGGTCGTAGACGAGACCGCCGTAGTAGCTGCCGGTGAAATTCTCGTAAGCCCACAATTGCCGCTCGATCGCCTTGGAGACGATTACGTTGTCGACCGAATAGGTGAGCGTCGCGAAATCGGTGCTGCTGGCGTCGAACTGGAGCGTACCCACCTTGCGGCGGAACACGGCAGCGGGATTGAAGAACGCGCCGAACCAGGGTCCGCTGGTCACGTACAGATCACCGGAAAACAGCGTGCGTCCCGATTGCGGCTGGAAATACGCCGCGGCGGTGTACCACGTCGGAAGATTGTCGGGCCCGTAGACGAATACGTCGACGAACAGGATGTCGGCCTGCTGAAGCACCGATGCGCCCCAGCCGGATTCATCCGGATTCCACCACTGGTCGCTGAAATTGGTGCCCGTCGAGGCGTTCGCCACGCTCGTGGAAAAACAGCCGACGCAAAGGGCGAGGGCGGCCAGCAGCGTGCGCAATGCGTGCATCATCGATTCCTGCAACGCGATCGAGGGACGGGCGTCGGGAAGGCCCTGCAATCTTTCCGGCACCACCGCGCGACGGCCATCAGCCGACGCCTGCACCGCACGTAAGCGTTCGTCCTACTGTGCTCACGATTTCGGCGCGGCCGGCACGTCGGGCTCGCTCGTGATCGCGGCACCGCCCGCCTCGAGCGGCGCGACGAAGTTGACAAGGCGCGGCGTGAGCTTGCCCACACGCCCGGCGCGCGGATCGAACTCGTACGACGTGACCGAGCAGTTCGGAACATCCGAAGTCCGGTCGATCGACATGATCTGCGCTTCGCTCATTCTTTCGAGCAGGTACCGAAGACAATTGACGGTCACCTGATGACCGACGATCAGTACGCGCTCGCGCCGGTACTCGCGTGTCAGCGTATCGAGCACGCTGCGCAGACGCAGGATGACGTCGCACCAGCTTTCGCCGCCGGGCGGGCGAAAATAGAATTTGCCGACGTGCGCGCGTTGCTCGGAAAGCGCGGGATATTTCTCGCGGATGCCGACTTTCGTCAATCGGTCGAGAACGCCGAACTCCTTCTCGCGCAGTCGCTCGTCCTCGTGCACGGTCAGCGCGTCAGTGTCGATGCCGGCTGCGCCGAGCGCGAGTTGCATCGTCTCTACGGCACGCACATACGTCGAGCACAAAACGATCGACGGCTGGCGCTCGCGCGGCATGGCGCGAAACCACCGGCCGAGGGCCATCGCCTGATGCTTGCCGAGCGGCGACAGCGGCGCGTCCATGTCGCGCGTCGCGATGTCGATCAGCGGCGTTGCGGCGGCTTCCGCGGCATCGCGCGCCACATTGCCGGCGCTCTGGCCGTGCCGCACGATCCACAGCACCTGCGGCCACTTCTGCTCGGGCATCGCGGCGCGGCAATGGCGTGCTGCAGCGATCGATCGAGATCAGGCGCGCTTGCGACGGGTGGCCGGTTTCCTCTCGGTGGCGGCCTTGTCAGTGGTCGCCTTCGTTGTCCGCGCCACCGACCCGTTCGACACCTTGGTGACCGAAGCCGCGCGCTTCGCGCCCCGTTCGGGCGCTGCGCGGCCCGTCTTGTCGATGCTCTGCTTCAGCAAATCCATGAGGTCGATCACCTGCGCCGAGCGCGGCTCCGCGGTCTCGCCTTCCGGCTTCGTCAGGACCCTGGTTTCGCCGCGCTTCACCTTTTCCTCGATGCGCTGCAGCAGGTCCTCGTTGTACGTGTCCTCGAACTCCTCCGGCTTCCACGGGCCGGCCATGTCGTCGATCAGTCGCTTGGCGAGATCCATCTCCTTGGGTGTCACGCCGGCGCTCTTGATCGCCATCGGCGGGAAATTGAATTCCTTTTGCGCGCGAAGTTCGTTCGCGTAACGCAACGTGATCATCATCAGCGCTTCGTCGACGGGCACGACAGCCGCAAGGTGATGCGCTGTCCGGATCACGACCTGCCCGACGCCGACCTTCCCGGTCGAGCGCATCGTTTCGCGCAGCAACGCGTAGACCTTCTGGCCGCGCTCGCCGGGAACGAGGTAGTACGGCGTCTCGAAATACTGCGGCGGAATGCTTTGTGCATCGACGAATGTCGCGATTTCCACCGAGCGCGCCTGCTGGACGTTCGCGCGCCGGAAATCCTCGTCGCTCATCACGACATACTGGTCCTTCTCGTATTCGTAGCCTTTGACGATGTCGTTCCACGGCACTTCGGCGCCGGTGCTCTTGTTGTAGCGCTTGTAGCCGACGGGCGCGAAATCGCGCTTGTCGAGCATCGAGAACGACAGCGTGTGCGATTGCGCGGCGGGGAAAAGCTCCACCGGGACGTTCACGAGTCCGAAGCTGATCGTGCCTTTCCAGATTGCCCTCGCCATCGTCATCTCCTTTTGGTTGCGACGCCTATGCCCACCTGCCGGAGCATCGTGTCGGTCAATTCCTGCCGCACGCGCGACATCCGGTCCCAGGGATCGCGCTTGCGCTTCCCGAGCAGCGCCGGGACGTTCGCCACGTTGAAGTAGTCGAATCGTACGTCGTCCTTGACCGCCGACCAGTCGATCGGCATTGCAACGGGCGCGCGGGCCTTCGCGCGAGCCGAGTACGGGGCGACCGCGGTGGCGCCTTCGGCATTGCGCAGGTAATCGACGAAGATGCGCCCCTCGCGCCGCACCTTCGCGAGCTTCGACGTGAACCGATCGGGAAACGTCCGCACGAGCATTTCGGCCACCGCGCTGCAAAACCTCTTCGCTTCGTCCCAGGTGCGCGTCGGCTGCAGCGGGATCACGACGTGAAGCCCCTTGCCGCCCGTCGTTTTCAGGAACGCCTCGAGCTCGAGCGTATCGAGCAGCTTGCGCAAAACGGTGATGGCATCGATGAGCTTGTCCCATCCGAGCGACTCGTCGGGGTCGAAGTCGAAGACGAGCCGGTCGGGATAGTCGAGCTTCGGCGCGCGCGAGCCCCACGGATGCAACTCGAGCACGCCCATCTGCAGCAGCGCGACGAGCGCGCCCACGCTGTTCGCCATCATGTAAGGCTGCACGCCGCCGCTGTCGCGGATGTCGATGCGCTCGATCGCCGCGGAAACGCCTTCGGTCGCATGCTTTTGATAGAAGCACGGCTTGTCCCAGCCGTTCGGGCAACGGACGAGCGTCAGCGGTCGGTCGCGCACGTGCGGCACGAGCAGATCGCCGACCGTTTCGTAATACCGCGCGAGGTCGAGCTTCGTGATCGCCGGCCTCGGGATACAGCAGCTTCGCGCCGTTGCTGATGGCGATGCCCGCGACCTCGTCGGGCGCGCCGCTTCGATCGCGGGAGGCGACGTGTTTCGCGGCGCGCTTGCGTGTGCTGGGCGGCGCCTTTGCTTCATCCGGTCGAGCCGGCGCATCGGCGGTTGCCGCATGCACAGGCTGCTCGCGCACGATGTCACGCGCGCGTTTGTCTTCGCGCAGTCCCTGGAACGACGGATGCCGCAGCGTGGCGTCGCGCGTCCACTCGGTGAACGACACTTCGCCGACGAGATCGGGCTTGACCCAATGCGCGCGCCTGCCTTCGGCGCCCGTGGGCGGATTGACGAACGGCGACTGGTTCGTGGCGCGTTGCTTCAGCGCCGCCGCCAATGATTTGAGCGTGGCATCGTTGAAGCCGGTCCCCACTTTCCCGCAATAACGCAGCGCGGAGCCATCGTAAACGCCGAGCAGCAACGCGCCGAAGCCCGCACGCGCGCCTTGCGGATCGGTGTAGCCGCCGATCACGAATTCCTGGCGCAGGCCGCATTTCACCTTCTGCCAGTCGCGGCCGCGCGTCGCCTGGTACGTCGACTGCGTGCGCTTCGATACGATGCCTTCGAGACCGAGCTTGCACGCTTCCGCGAAGAACGCGGCACCGTTGCCTTCGACGTGATCGCTGAAGCGGATCGTCGAACCTTCGCCGATGAGCTTGCGCAGCAGCGCTTTGCGTGCGGAAAGCGCCGCCGCGCGCAAGTCGTAGCCATTGAGATAGAGGAGATCGAACGCGTAATAGAGCGGCCTTGCCGACGATGCGTCCGACAGCACGTTCTGCAGCGCCTGGAAGCTCGTGCGCCCGTGCTCGTCCATGACGACGATTTCGCCATCGATCCATGCGCAATCCAGCGGCAGGCGCGCCACCGCGTCGGCGATGCCGCGGAAAGCCTGCGTCCACTCCTTGCCGTTGCGCGAAACGATCCGGCATTGGCCATCGTCGACGCGGCACAGCATCCGGTAGCCGTCGTACTTGATTTCGTGCAGCCAATCGGCCCCGGACGGCACGGCGTCGACGAGCGTCGCGAGCTCCGCATCGATTGACTCGGGGAGCGCGGCCTTGCGCGCACCATCGACCTTGCCAGGCGCGAGCGCCGGCCGCTTCCTGCGCACGCGGCCGGTGCGCACGTTCTCGGCCACCGATTTGTTCGAGTGCCAGACCCGGTCGGGATCGACGGCAATCGCTTCGAGGCTGCGGCCGGACGCGACGCTGTCGGGTTCCGTCTCGACGACGTCGGGCATCGGCGCCGGTACGCGCGTATTCGTCGTTCTCCTTGATCAGGAGCCAGCTCTTGTCGCCGCCGTACTTGCCGCCGTGGCTTTTCACGAGCATCCAGCCGCCGCGCAGCTTTTCGCCGTGCAGCTCGAACTTGAGCTTGCCCGCGCGGTATCCCGCCTCGGCGTCGCCCTGCGGTTGCCACGTGCCGCGGTCCCACAGCAGGACCGTTCCCGATCCGTATTGCTTCGGCGGAATGACGCCCTCGAAGCTGCCGTACTCGATCGGATGGTCCTCGACGTGCATCGCGAGGCGCTTGTCGTGCGGGATCGAGGCTGGGTCCTTTCGGAACCGCCCAGCTCAGGAGAACGCCGTTGAGCTCGAGCCGGAAATCGTAATGCAGGTGGCTTGCCGCGTGCTTCTGGATGACGAACGCCGGTTCCTTCGGACGCGCGCGTCGGACGCGGCCGGCCGGCTCCGGCGTCGTCCTGAAATTGCGTTTTTTGCGATAGAGTTCGAGCCCCATCGTGGTTTCGGCCTCGTCATCGCGTCCCGATAGCCCGACGAGCCCGCGAAATTTTGATTATTGGCGCGACCCCGCGCCCGACGCAAGCGCGCGGGCTGCTGAAAACCGCGTAGGCGGCGTCCGACACTCGTCTTCGGTAACCGCTCCCGCCTAGGCGCGCAGCGGCAGCTCGTCCATCAAGGCGACCTGCTCGCGCAACTCGAGGATTCGATCCTGCCAGTAGCGCTGCGTGTTGAACCAGGGGAAGGCGGCGGGAAATGCCGGATCGTCCCAGCGGCGCGCGATCCACGCGCTGTAATGGAGCAGCCGCAGCGTGCGCAGCGGCTCGATCAGCGCGAGCTCGCGCCGATCGAAGTCGCGGAACGACTCGTAGCCTTCGAGGATCACCGCCACCTGCGGCTTCCATCGCGTCGCGATCGCCCGAGAGCAGCATCCACAGATCCTGCACGGCCGGCCCGGTGCGCGCGTCGTCGAAATCGACGAAATGCGGCCCGTCATCGGTCCAAAGCACGTTGCCGCCATGACAGTCGCCATGCAGGCGCAGCGTCGCGACGCGCACGCTGTCGTAGGCGCGGTGTACCGATTGCAAGGCGAGATCGACGACGCTTTGCCACGCCGTGCGCAAATCGTCGGGGATGAACCGATGCTCGAGCAGGTAGGCGCGCGATTCGAGACCGAACGATTCGGGCGTCAACGCGGGGCGATGTGCGAAACGCACGCGCTGCGCCGACCGTGTGAATGCGCGCGATGTAGCGGCCGAGCTGCTCGAGCATGTTGCGCTGCTCGAGCTCGGGCGCCCGCCCGCCGTGACGCGGAAAAACGGCGAAGCGGAATCCGTCGAACGTCGCGAGGGTTCGACCTTCGATGGCGATCGGCGCCACCGCCGGAACTTCCGCGGCAGCCAGTTCGCCGATGAGCGCATGCTCCTCGAGGATCGCTTCGTCGGTCCATCGCGCCGGCCGATAGAACTTCACGACGACCGGCGGCGCATCGTCGCGCCACACCTGGTAAACGCGATTCTCGTAGCTGTTGAGCGCAAGCAGGCGACCGTCGCCGCGGATGCCGACGCTGTCGAGCGCGTCGAGCACGCAGTCCGGCGTCAGGCCGGCATAGGGCAGCGAAGACGCGCTCATGCCTTCGCCGTTCCGCTCATCATCGATGTCGTTCGCTGCCACGGCGTCGCTTCATATCGGTCTGCTATTGTGCGCATTCTTTCACGCACGTTGCCACAGATGATCGCCACCGAACGCATTTACCGGCAATGGGACGAAGAAATCGTTCCCGCGGCTCGTCGACTACATCCGCATTCCGGCGAAATCGCCGCATTTCGACCCGGCGTGGGAGAGCCACGGTCACATCGAGCGCGTGATCCGGCTCGCGGAAGAGTGGGCGCGCGCGCAGCCGGTCGCGGGTCTCACCGTCGAGATCGTTCGCCTGCCCGGGCGCACGCCGCTGCTGTACTTCGAAGTGCCCGGCCGCGGCGAGCGCACGGTGCTGCTGTACGGCCATCTCGACAAGCAGCCGGAGATGATCGGCTGGCGTGACCGATGGCGGCCCGTGGGCGCCGCTGATCGAGGACGGCAAGCTCTACGGGCGCGGCGCCGCCGATGACGGCTACGCGATATTCGCCGCGCTTGTCCGCGCTCGGCGCGCTGCAGGCGCAAGGCGTCGCCGCACGCGCGCTGCGTGGGCTCATCGAAACGTGCGAGGAGAGCGGCAGCTACGACCTGCCCGCGTACCTCGAGGCGCTGACGCCGCGCCTCGGCAACGTCGATCTTCGTCGTCGGCCTCGATTCGGGCTGCGGCGACTACGAGCGGCTGTGGATGACGACGTCGCTGCGCGGTCTTGCGGCCGGCACGCTGACCGTCGACGTGCTGACCGAGGGCGTGCATTCGGGCGACGCGAGCGGCGTCGTGCCGTCGTCGTTTCGCATCGCGCGCAAGCTGCTCGATCGTCTCGAGGATTCGGCGAACGGCTGGATACTGCCGTCGGCGTTCCACGCGCAGATTCCGCCGGAGCGCGTCGAGCAGGCGGGACGGGCGGCAGCGATCCTCGGCGACATCGTGTTTCGCAAATACCCGTTCGCGGGCGGAACGCGCCCGATGGTCGACGACGGCGCCGAGGCGCTGCTCAATCGCACCTGGCGGCCGGCGCTGTCGACGATCGGCGCCGACGGCTTTCCGCCGATCGCGAATGCCGGCAACGTGCTGCGGCCGTCGACGTCGCTCAAGCTGTCGTTGCGCCTGCCGCCGACGATCGACGGACACGCCGCGACCGACGGCGCTGAAGGCGCTTGCTCGAAGCGGATCCGCCGCACGGCGCGCGGGTATCGTTTACGCCGGTGCAGGGTGCGTCCGGCTGGAACGCGCCGGCGACGCAGCCGTGGCTCGCGAAAGCGCTCGACAGCGCGTCGCGCGCGATCTACGGCAAGCCGTCGGCGGCGATGGGCGAGGGCGGCACGATACCGTTCATGGCGATGCTCGGCCAGCAGTTTCCCGACGCGCAGTTCCTGATCACCGGCGTGCTCGGTCCGCATTCGAACGCGCACGGCCCGAACGAATTCCTGCACATCGATTACGCGAAGCGGCTGACGGCGTGCGTCGCGGACGTGCTGGCCGCGCACGCGTCCGCCGGCAGGCTGACGCCTGCTCGACCGGCATCAGCGTCAGCGCGCCCGCCCGCGTGGCGGCGCAGCAGCAGCCGCGTCACGTCGAGGTCGAACGTCGGCCGCGGCGGCGCTTCGAGGAGCTCCGCAAGCTCGCCGTCGTCGCGCGCGGTGCCGAGCCAGCACCAGTCGCGAAAGACGTGCACGTCGATGCGCTCGCCATCGGCCGAGCGCTCGCGTACGAGCGCGGCACCCGAGCACGGGCCAGGGCGGGATCGCGAGCGGCGCCAGCGCGCGCGCGAGCCGCGCGTCGTGCATGTCCGGCGCCTCCTCGCCGACGCATACGCCGTCGCAGCGCTGCAACTGCCGTGCGAAGCAGGGTCCCGTGGCACGCCGCTCGAGCCCGAGGCGCATCGCCAGCACAGCCGATGCTCGGCGCGCGCGCTCGCGCAATGCCGCGCGCGCGACGCGCGCGATGCGAAAGGGCCGTAGCGCGCCGGACAAGCGCATCGGCGTCGATCGCCGACGCCGGCGATGAAGTGCGGCACGCCGTCGACGCCATGCGCGAGCACGCCGGCTTCTTCCTTGCGCCGCAGCGCGCGGTTGTGCGCGGGCAGCCGCGACTTGACGAGCACCGCCTCGCGCAGCAGCGCGCCGAGCTCGCCGGCGGTCTCCTCGTGCTCGATGCGGCGGATCTCCTGCGACAGCCGCAGGTCGGTCTCGCTGCGCCAGTCGCTGCGAGAAATGCGCGGCGACGCGCTCGCGCAGGTTGATGCTCTTGCCGATGTAGAGCGGCAGCGGGTTGTCGCCGTAGAAGAGATAGACGCCGGGCGCTTCGGGCAGCGCGTCGAGCGCGTCGGGCGGCAACTGCGGCGGCAGGCTCGGGCATGCGCAGGATGCGCTTGATCGCGGCGTCGACGCGCTTCGCGCGGCTGCGTCGCGGTAGAGCACCTGCACGAACGACCAGATCGCGCGCGCGTCGCCGAGCGCGCGATGGCGGTCGCGCCGCGTCAGGCCGTGGCGCGCGATCAGCGCGTCGAGGCCGTGGCCGCTGCGCCTCGGGAAAGAGCCGGCGCGACAGGCGCACCGTGCACAGCACGCGCGCGCGTGAACGGCGTGCCCGAGGCGCGCGAACGCGTGCTTGAGGAAGCCGTAGTCGAAGCGCGCGTTGTGCGCGACGAACACGCAGCCGGCGAGCAGCTCGCGAACGTCGCGCGCGATCGCGCGAGAACGTCGGCGCCGCCGCGACCATCGCGTCGGTGATGCCGGTCAGCGCCTGGATCGCCGGCGGGATGGGCACTTCCGGGTCGACGAGCGTGCTCCACTCGCTGACGCGCGGCGTTGCGCCGCTGCTGTCGTTGTCGACGCGGACGATGCCGATCTCGGTGATGCGGTCGCCGCCGGCGCGGGTGCCGGTCGTCTCGAGATCGACGAAGGCGAAGGGCGGAGCAGACGCAGGCGGCATGGGCGGCGGGAGTGCGCTTGACGTGCCGAACGTTCGTTCGCTATTCTAGCGCCATGTCGAACGATCGTTCCTATCTCGGCGCGCTGCAGGACTACTACGCGCGGCACCGCGCGTTGCCGTCGTACTCGTCGATCGGCGGGCTGCTCGGGCTGCGCTCGAAGTCGTCGGTGGCCGCGCTGGTCGCGCGGCTGAAGCTCGCCGGGTACCTCGAATCGACGCCCGATCGCCGGCTCGCGCCGACCAAGCGCTTCTTTGCGCGGCCGCTCGCCACCGGGTTCGTGCGCGCGGGCTTGCCGGAGCCGGTCGACGACGACGAGGCCGATGCCGTCACGATCGACGACTACCTGATCGAGCGGCCGTCGCAAACGGTGCTCGTCCGCGTCAAGGGCGATTCGATGATCGACGCCGGCATCTTCGAAGGCGATCTCGTCGTCGTCGAAAAGCGCGCCGCCGCGCAAAAGGGCGACATCGTCGTGGCGATCGTCGACAACCAGTTCACGCTGAAGCGCCTCGACCTCGAGAACGGCCGTTTCGTGCTGCAAGCCCGAGAACAAGGCCTATCCGGTCATCCGCCCGGAAGGCGCGCTCGAAATCTTCGGCGTGATGGTCGGGCTGGTGCGCAAGATCTAGACGCCGGCCAATTGGGCGTCAGAGCGAATTTCCGGCGATGCGTCGTTGCCGGAAATTCGCTCTGACCCCAATTGGCGCTACGCGGGGCGCACTTCCACCAGGCAATCGTAGAACGTCGCGCGCGCGACCGAGATCGGTCAGCGCCTGGCTCGTCACGGCGTTCGCGTTCTCGCCGCCCGGCGCGAGCTTGCGCCACCACACCGACGGCGCCACGACCACGCCGCGGCGCGCGCGATCGGTCACGCGCGCCGACGACGAGAAGGCTGCCGCGATCGTTGAATACGCGCACCGAGTCGCCGGTCGCGATGCCGCGCGCGGCTGCATCGTCGGGATGGATGTCGAGATGCGGCGTCTTCTCTTCCTCGACGAATGCCGGCAGGTTCGCGAACGACGAATTGAGGAAATTGCGCGCCGGCGGCGACAGGAAGCCGAGCGGATAGCGCGCGGCGAGCTCGGGGTTCGATGCCGCCGATTCGCGCGGCGACACGTACGCGGGCAGCGGATCCTCGCCTTGCGCGGCCAGTCTTCGCGGACCAGAACTCGCACTTGCCCGACGGCGTCGGAAAGCCGCCTTCGGCGAACGGCGCGTACGGTCGCGGCACGTCGAGCCGCTGCAAGCCGGCGTGCCTTCAGCGCGTCCCAGTCGATGCCGGCGCTGCGCGCGTCGCTGGCGCTGTAGGCCTGCCGCGCAAGGTCGTCGTCGCTGTCCCGGAAGCAGGGGTCGGTGAACCCCATGCGCGCGGCGAGCCGCCGGAACACCTCGGTGTTCGGCAGCGCCTCGGCGAGCGGCGCGATCGCCGGATTGTTCGCGAGCGCGTACAGGTGGCCGTACGAGCTGTGGATGTCGGTCTGCTCGAGCTGCGTCGTCGCCGGCAGCAGGATGTCCGCGTAATCGGCGGTGTCGGTCCTGGAAGATCTCGTGCACGACGCAGAACAGGTCGTCGCGCGCGAAGCCGGCGGCGACACTCGACGATTCGGGCGCGACCGCGACCGGATTCGAGTTGTAGACGTAGATCGCGCGAATCGGCGGATCGTCGATGCGCGTCAGCGCATCGCCGATCGTCGACATGTTGATCGTGCGCGGCGTGCCGTGGATCAGGTCGGGCCGCTCGAGCGCCGCGGTATCGACGGGAAACGTGCCCGACGACGACAGCAGCGCGCCGCCGGCCGGATCGCGCCACGCGCCGATCAGCGCGGGCAGGCACGCGACCGCGCGCACGGCGTTGCCGCCGCCGTGCACGCGCTGCATGCCGTAGTTCAGGCGGATCGCGGCCGGCGCGATCGTGCCGTAGTCGCGCGCGAGGCGCGATCACCTGCTCGGCGGTGATGCCGCAGGTACGCGCCACGCGCTCCGGCGGCCATTCGCGCACGCGCTCGGCGAGCGCGTCGTAGCCCGAGCGTGTAGCGGTCGATGTAATCGCGATCGATGCAGCGCTTCGTCGATCAGCACGTGCATCATGCCGAACGCGAGCGCGGCGTCGGTGCCGGGCAGCAGCGCGATGTGCTCGTGGCACTTCTCGGCGGTCGCGCTGCGATAGGGATCGATCGCGATCAGTTTCGCGCCGCGCCGCTTCGCTTCCTGCGCGCGCGTCCAGAAATGCAGGTTCGACGTGATCGGGTTGCTGCCCCAGATCAGGATCAGGCGGCTGTTCGACGTACTCCTCGACGTCCATGCCGATCGACGCGCCGATGACCGCGCCCCAGCCGGCCTTGCCCGCGGCCGCGCAGATCGTGCGGTCGAGCAGCGACGCGCCGAGGCGATGGAAGAAGCGCCGGTCCATCGACGAGCCCTGCAGCAAGCCCCATCGTGCCGGCATAGCTGTAGGGAAGGATCGCCTGCGGCCCGTCCGCGGAAGCGGCGATGGCCTTGAAGCGCTCGGCGATCTCGTCGAGCGCCTCGTCCCAGCGAGATGCGCGCGAAACGGCCATCGCCCTTGCGCGCCGATCGCGGCGCATCGGGTAGCGCAGGCGATCCGGCGAATACGTGCGGTCGAGGTAGCGCGCGACCTTCGTGCACAGCGATGCCCGCCGTCGGCGGATGATCCGGTGCGCCGCGGATCTCGATCGCGCGGCCGTTCTCGACCGTGACGAGCATCGCGCACGTGTCGGGGCAGTCGTGCGGGCACGCGGCGCGCACGACGCGGCGCGGCGCGGGCTCGGTGGAGTCGAGCGGCATGACGGACATTGTACGTGACGCGCGTGGCGGCCGCGTTATCCTTGGTGGATGCCCGGGGTCTTGTCGGAGCCCATTCCCACCGTCCGCCTTGCCGATGGCGCCGACGCGCCGGCGCTCGGGCTCGGCACGTGGCGCATGGGTGAATCGCGCAGGCATCGCGCACGCGAGCTGAAGGCGCTCGCCGCGGGCATCGACGCCGGCATGACGGCTGTTCGACACCGCCGAGATGTACGGCGACGGCGGCGCCGAGGAACTGCTCGCGCAGGCGATCGCCGGCCGCCGCGACGAGATGTTCCTCGTCAGCAAGGTCTATCCGCAAAACGCGGGCGCGAAAAGCGCCGTCGCGGCGTGCGAGCGCAGCCTGCGTCGCCTCGCGACCGATCGCCTGGACCTGTACCTGCTGCATTGGCGCGGCCGCATCCCGCTGGCCGAAACCGTCGGCGCGTTCGAGCGCTTGCGGCGCGACGGCAAGATCCTGCGCTGGGGCGTGTCCAACTTCGACGTCGACGACATGCGACGAGCTGTTGGCGCTGCCGCAAGGACGCCGCTGCGCCGTCAACCAGGTGCTGTACCACCTCGGCGAGCGCGGGATCGAATGGGCGCTGGCCGACCTGTGCCGGCGCCACGGATGTCGCGCTGATGGCGTATTCGCCGTTCGGCGAGGGCGCGTTGCTGCGGCAATCCGCAACTGGTGCGCATCGCGAGCGCGGTCGGCGTGCACGCCGGCGCAGATCGCGCTCGCATGGCTGCTGCGAAAGGATCGACGTCATCGCGATTCCGCAAACGAGCGACATCGCGCACGTCATCGAAAATCGCGCGCGCGGCATCGCTTCGTCTTTCCGCCGCGACGCTCGTGGAGCTCGACGCCGCATTTCCGCCGCCGTCGCGTGCGCAGCCACTTGCCGTGATTTGACGCGTCGCGCGCGCCGGCAACGGCGTCGCGCGACCCCGCTTTCGTACACCACGAACTGTGCGCGCCAGTGTGCGAGAGCTGCGCAGCACCTGATGCGTCAACGACTTATCGCACTCCGATCAACGGGATTCGCGCGTGGCACGGTTGCTGCTCAAGAGAGTGACAGCCGGCGCCTTGAGACGCCGACCCGGACAGGAGACGATTGGTGAATTACACGCACTACGACTATCTCGAACTCGCACCCGGCGCGACATCGCGCCGAATCGAAGCCGCGTACTGCGCGTTGCTCGAACGATTCCAATACGGCCACACGGACGCGGGACAGGACCTGTCCGGGCTCGTGCGGATGATCCACGCGGCGTACGCGGTGTTGTCGGATCCCGAGCAGCGCCGAGCCTACGACGACGCGCTGTCGAAGGAAGCCGAAGCGGCCGACGCCGAGCTGCAGTCGCAACTCGACGCGGCGGCGCTCACCGGATTTACCCGCGTTCAGCAGGTTCCGGAAGCGTTGCTCGCGATGCTTCCCGAGCTGGCCGCCTGATTCACTGCTACCGGTTTGCGGTCGCCGGGGATATTTCAAACTGCAAACAGCGATGCGGTCGGCGGCCGTTCTTTTATCGAACCTGCGATCGATCGGCGCGCGCCCGCAAGGACGCGTCCGCAGGTTGCGCCAGCGTGACATCGAAGGCGCACCGGCGGCGCGCACGGCACGAACTGTCGGCGCGCTTTCCTTCGGTTGCTGTCGTTCGCAGGCAGGCGATGCAGCGGTCGGCGGCGCCGCGCGCTCGACCCGTCAAGCGGAAAGCCGCCGTCGGGTTCGCCGGAATGATGCTGCACTGACATCGCGCCTCGCGCGCCCAACAATTCGGGGAGAAGGCAATTGGAAAAGTGTGTCGGCTGCCAGTTCTACGATCGCCACGACGCGGAGGTCGAAGACAAGGGCGTGCGCTGGGGCAAGTGCCGGCGCACCGGCCCGATCGTCCATCCGGTATCCGCGAAGACGTACATGGTCGAAGGCGATCTGGCCGCACGTGCGCGACGACGATTGGTGCGGCGAATGGGTCGCGATGAAGCGCAAGCTCGACGCATCGTCGGCGGATCCCATGAACCTGCTGATGCAGAGCGCCGCCGCGCCGATCCGCACGTCGACGGTGCCCGTCGGATCGCTGATGACGCCGGCGGCGCCGGCGCGAGCTGTTCGTGCCCATCGCGACAGCAAGCGGCTGTCCTGCATCCGCGTCGTCCGATTCGTCCGTGACGCCGCTGTTCTCGTCGCCGTTCGGGTCGTTACCCGCATCGGACGAGACGCCGGATCTGCCGCTCGCCATCGCGCGAGGTCTTCGCGCGGACTGATGCGCCTCCGGTGCCGACGCTCGATCGTGCAATCGCGAAGCCATCGCGTTGATCATCTGACCTTCCGCTGAAGGCAGCGCGCGTCGCGCGTCTGCTAGAGTCTCACCTCGTTGCGGCGCCGTCGTTGCGCGCCGCGCGCATTCCCGATGTCGACTCTCGTCGAAGCGCTCGCTGCCGGCGCAACCGTCGTCACGCCCAACAATCGCCTCGCTCGCGATGTCGCGGCGCGCTTCGACGCGGCGCAACGGGCGCGCGGCGCGCGTGCCTGGAGCGCCGCGAGCGCCCTTCCCTGGACGCTGTGGCTCGATCGACTGTGGCGCGCGGCGCTCGCGGCGCGTGCGCAACCCGCGCCGCGTCGCTGCTCGACAAGACGGCCGCGCGCGCGCTCTGGCACGGAATCGTCGCGCGACACGACCGCGATTGGCTGAACGCGCGCGGCGCCGCGCGGCACGCGGCCGATGCATGGACGACGTTGCACGCCTGTCGCGATGCGGCCGAAAGCGTCGGCGCGATCGCCGCGAATGCGCGCAACGAGGACCCGGCGATCTTCGCGCAATGGGCGCGCAGGTACCAGGCGCGCCTTACGGCGCTCGACGCGATCGACGACGCGCAACTGCCCGACGTCCTGATGCAGATCGCGAGCCGGCTCCGGCTCGGCGATGCCGACCGCGTCATCCTGTACGGATTCATGGCGCTGACGCCGCAGCAGCGCCGGCTCGTGAACGCGCTGCGCGACGCGGGCATGACGATCGACGAGGTCGCGGCGCGCGGACGCGAGCCCTCCAGCCGGCGCTGCACGAGCATGCCGACGCCGCGTGACGAAGTGATCGTGCGCGCTCGGCTTCGCGCGGGCGCGGCTCCTGGCGAAGCCGCAGTCGAGCGTCGCGATCGTCGTCGCCGATCTCGACCAGCGTCGCGACGAGGTCGTCGCGCTCGCCGACGAAATCCTTTGCCCGGAACACGTGCTCGACACTCGCGCCCGATGCGCCGCGGCCCTATGGCATTTCGCTGGGCGAGCCGTTGTCGTCGGTCCCGATCGTCGCGTGCGCGCTCGACCTCGTCGCGCTCGCATCCGGTCCCGTGGACGCGACGACCGCCGCTTGCGTGATACGCTCGCCGTTTCTGCCGGACGCGCAGGCGCGCTGGACGACGCGTGCCGACGTCGAACGTCACTGGCGAAACGCTCGGACAGCGACGCGTCGGCTGGCACGACGTCGTGCGGCGCAGCGCGTTCCGATCCCGTGCTTCATCAACGCTTCGCCGACGCTGACGCCGCCGTCGCAGACGACGCGCCTGCCGCGCGAATGGGCGCGCGCCTGGTCCGACTGGCTGGTGTCGCTCGGCTGGCCCGGGACCGCGACGTTGACGAGCGCGCAATGGCAGGCGCGCGAAGCGTGGTCCGCGGCGCTCGCGCAATTCGCATCGATGGGCACGGTCACGGGCGCGCTGTCGCCGGTGGCAGCGCTCGATACGCTGCGCGCGCTGCTCGGCGATACGCTGTTCCAGCCCGAGACGGCGCCGGCGCCGATCCAGATCCTCGGCGTACTCGAAGCCGCGGGACTGTCGTTCGATTGCGCGTGGCTCGCGGGCTTCGACGCGCAGAGCTGGCCCGGCGCCGCGGCGCCCAATCCGTTTCTGCCGCTCGAGTGGCAGCAGGCGCGCGGCGTGCCGCGCGCGCATCCCGACGGCGTGCTGGCGCAGGCCAGCGGGATCACCGCCGCCTTGTCGTGCTCGCGGAGAAGTCATCGTCAGTCATGCGCGCACGGTCGACGATGCGCCGGTATCGGCGTCGCTTCTATTCGCCGATTGGGCACGCATCGACGCCACGCGGCTGCCCGGTGCGCGACGGCTGACCGCGCTCATCGAGCCGGCCGCGATGGAGCGCGCGACGGATCGACTGCGCCGCCGCTCGCCGAAGGCGCCTCGGTGCGCGGCGGTGCGGGGCTTTTCGAAAGCCAGAGCGCCTGTCCGTTCCAGGCGTACGCGCGCCATCGTCTCGAAGCAAGGGCCTTCCCCGATTGTCCCGAAGGCTTGTCGGCCTCCGAACGCGGCATCGTCCTGCACGCGATGCTGAAGGCGTTCTGGGACGACGTCGGCGATCACGCGAGCTTGATCGCACTCGACGAAGCGGCGCTGTCCGCGCGCATCGACGCGGCAGTCCGCGCGGGGAAGGCGAAACTGGGTGCTCCCCGCTGGCGTGCGCTGGCGCCGGCGGTCGCGCACGCCGAAGCGAGCCGGCTCGCGGCGACGCTTCGCGCGTGGATCGACGAATCCGAGCGGCCGCGACCGCGCGTTTCGCGTTCGCGGCCACGAGACGTCAGTCGCATGCGACATCGGCGGCGTTGCGTTGCGCATTCGCATCGACCGCGTCGACGAATTCGCGGCGGGCGGCCTCGCGATCATCGATTACAAATCGGGCAAAGCGGTGGCGCCGGCGCGCTGGTTCCACGAGCGCCCCGAGGGCCTGCAGGTCGCGGTGTACGCGGATGCCGTCGAACGCACGACGAGCACGCCCATTCGCGCGCTCGCCTATGCGCAGGTCAAGGCCGGCGACATTGCCGTCGTCGGCCTCGCGGAAGACGCGGCGCTGTGGCCGGAGCTCGGCAGCGCGGACGCGTTTCGCGCCGATCTCGAAAACTGGTCCGACGCGCGCGCAGCGTTGCGCGATCGTCTTGCGCAGTTGGCGCACGACATTCGCGGCGGCGTCGCGGACGTTTCGCCGCGCAATGCGTCGACATGCCGGTATTGCGATCTCCACGCGCTCTGCCGCATTCAGTCGCTCGACGACGGCGCGAGCGCCGCGGAAGCTGCAGGTGAATGACATCGCCGCGCTGGCATTGCGCGACGACGCGGCGCGTGCCGATGCGCTCGACGTCACGCGCTCGTGGCTCGTGCAGGCGCCCGCCGGTTCCGGCAAGACGTCGCTGCTGATCCAGCGCTACCTCGCGCTGCTCGCGCACGTCGAGCGGCCCGAGCGCATCGTCGCCATGACGTTCACCCGCAAGGCGGCCGCCGAAATGCGCGAGCGCATCGTCGAGGCGCTGCGCGATGCCGGCGAGGTTCATGCCGATCCAGCCATCCGGCGCTGGCGCGCGACACCGATGCGACACCCCTGCGCATGCCGCGCTGACGCGCCGCCTCGCGCAAGCCGCGCTCGCGCACGACCGGCGAATGGGCTGGCGGCTCCTCGACCAGCCGGCGCGGCTGCGCATCGTCACGATCGACGCGCTCGCCGCGGCGCTCGCGCGCCAGGCGCCGCTTGCCGCGGGGCTCGGTGCGCTGCCGGCGTTCGTCGACGATGCGCAGGCGCTCTACCGCGAAGCGGCACGCGGCGCGCTCGCCGGCGCGCCGGCGAACGATCCGCATTGGCAGACGTTCCTGCGATGGCTGGACAACGACGCGGACGACGCGACGCGGCTGATCGCGGAGATGCTCGCGGCACGCGACCGGTGGCCGGCGCGGATGTTCGACGATGACGCCGAGGCATTGCGCGCCGACATGGAAGCGGTCCTGCAACAGGAAGCGCGCGCCGCGATCGGCACGGTCCTCGCACGGCTCCCCGCGTCGCTTGCGCGCGCGCTGCCGGAGCTCGCGGAATGCGCGCTCGATTTCCATCGCGAAAACGTGCCGATGCCCGCGCACGCGCATGCGCTGGAAGCGTTGTGCCGCGAGCGCGCATTGCCCGGGGCTCGATGCGCGCGAGACCTGGTGCGCGCTGGCAGACTGGCTGCTGACGAAGCAGGAACCTTCCTGCGCGCGCCCAGGCGCAACCACGGCTTCCCGGCGAAGGGCAGGGGCGAGGGCGCGCAGGAGCGCATCCGCCGGAAAGCGGCGTTCGTCGAGTGGCTCGTCGAAGCGGCGGGCATCCCGGGACTGGCCGAGGCGTTGCAGCGCGTGCGCGAGCTGCCGCCCGCGCGCTTCGGCGACGGCGTGGACGTTCGTCGTCGCCGTCATGAAGATCCTGCCGCATGCCGCGGAGGCGCTCGAGGACGTCTTCAGGATGCGCGCGCAAGCGGATTTCGCCGAAGCGACGCTGCGCGCGCTGACGGCGCTCGGCGCGGCCGACGAGCCGAGCGACCTGCTGCTGGCCATCGACTACCGGCTTTCGCACCTGCTCGTCGACGAATTCCAGGACACGTCGAGCGCGCAATTCGCGCTGATCGGCCGCCTGACCGAAGGCTGGGAGCCGGGCGACGGCCGCACGCTGTTCGCCGTCGGCGATCCGATGCAGTCGATCTACCGCTTCCGCGAGGCCGATGTCGGGCTGTTCCTCGAGGCGCAGGCGCGGCGCACGTCGCCGGCGTGCCGGTCGGCGTCGTCGAGCTCACGCGCAATTTCCGCTCGCAGCGCGAGATCGTCGCCTGGGTCAACGATGTCTTCCGCAGGTGCTGCCGCCGCGTATCGGATCGCGTCCCGCGGCGAGGCCGCGTATTGTCCGGCGCATCCCGATCCTGCGAGCGGCGACGACGTTGCGCCGACGCTCGATCTCGTCGCGATCGCGCGAAGCGGAAGCCGACAGCGATCGTGCGCAGAATCGCGCGATGCGCGCGCGGCGGGGATCACCGACATCGCCGTGCTGGTGCGCGCGCGCAACCACGCGCAGGCGCTGCTGCCGGCGCTGCGCGGGCCGGCATCGACTATTCGGCCGTCGAGCTCGAAGGCGTTGCACGACCGGCTGGCGACGCGTGACCTGCTGTCGCTCGCGCGCGCGCTCGCGCAGCCGGCCGATCGTCTCGCGTGGCTCGCGGTGCTGCGCGCGCCGTGGTGCGGATTCGGGCTCGCCGACCTGCTGGCCGTCGCCGATGCCGCCGCCGGACGACGGTTGTCGAGGCGATGGCATCGACCCGACGTCGATGCGGCACTGCCGACGATAGCAGCGCGCGCATGGCGAGCGCTTGCTGCGCGCCGTCGCGCCCGCGCTCGCGGCGCGCGGCCATGCGAGCTTCGCGTTGCGCGTGCGCGCCGCGTGGCTCGCGCTCGGCGGACCCGCGTGCGCCGAGTCGCCGCTCGATCGCGACGGCGCCGATCGCGTGTTCGCGCTGCTCGCCCAGCACGAGCGCGGCGGCGACCTGCCCGACTTCGACGCGTTCCTGGCGGCGGCGGGCCGCCTGTTCGCCGAAGCGCCGCGATGCGGGATCGTCGCGCGTGCAGGTGATGACGCTGCACAAGGCGAAGGGACTGGAGTTCGACGCGGTGATCCTGCCCGGGCTCGACCTCGCGCCGGCCGCGGCGGGTCGCCGCTGCTGCGCTGGAAGGTGCGCGAGCGCGACGGGCAGCGGCGCTGGTGCTGGCGCCGGTGCGCGCACGCATCGGCGCCCGTGCGAACGGACCCGGTGTACGCGTGGCTCGGCGCGCTCGACGCGGCCGAGGACGTGGCGGAGCTCGGACGCCTGCTCTACGTCGGCGCCACGCGCGCGAAGCGCCGGCTGCATCTCGTCGCCGTCGCCGAAGTCGATACGAAGGCGGCGAGTGACGAATCGCGCGGATGGCGGCGCCCGAGCGCGGAAGCGCGGCCGAGCGGCTGTGGGATGCGCTCGATGCGATCTGCCGCCGCCGTTCGCCGGCGCAGGACGATCCGGCGATCACCGGCGACGTCGCGCCGCGCGCTCGGCGCAGTTGCGCCTGCCGAGCGGATGGCGGCTGCCCGAACTGCCGGAGCCACTGCCTGTCGCGCATCTGCGCGAACGCGATCGGCGGGCCGGTGTTCGACTGGGCCGACGCGACCGCGGCCGCGATCGGCACCGTCGCGCACCGGCTGCTCGCGCAGATCGCGGGCGAAGGCCTCGTCGGCTGGAACGAAGCGCGATTGCGCGACGAGCGAGCCGCGCATCCTCGCCGAGCTCGGCGGCGAAGGCGTCGAGCCGGATCGGCGCGCGGCCGCGGCGCAACGCGTCGTCGACATCGTCACGCGCACGCTGGGCGATCCGCGCGGTCGCTGGCTGTTCGATCCGGCGCATGCCGACGCGCACAGCGAATGGGCGCTCGCCGGCGAGGACGAAGGGCGCGTCGTGCACGTCGTGCTCGACCGCAGCTTCGTCGCGGACGGCGTCCGCTACATCGTCGACTTCAAGACCGGCGCGCACCTGGGCGGCGACGGGCGCGTTCCTCGAGCGCGAATTCGAGCGCTATCGACCGCAGCTCGCCCGCTACGCGCGCATCGTGCGCGCGCTCGATGCGCGGCCGATCCGCATCGCGCTGTACCACCCGCTCGTCGAGCGGTGGCGGAGTCGACGTCGAGCCGAGCCGAGCCTCCACAGTGGCAGCTCGTTACGCTAAAATAGTCGGCTTTTCCGAACGGATGCCGCGGCGCGAAGCGCGTGTTTCGCCGCCGCGGAACCGCAGCGTGCGTGTACAGCGCGGACCTGACGAGCGCGCCCGGCGGCCCGGTCGCGCTGACGATCGGCAACTTCGACGGCGTCCATCGCGGCCATCAGGCGATGCTCGCGCGGCTGATCGAGGCGGCCGAGGACCTGCGCCTGCCGCCGGCGGTGCTCACGTTCGACCCGCATCCGCGCGAGTTCTTCGCGCCGCGAGCGCGCCGCCGCGGCTGTCGACGCTGCGCGCGAAGCTCGAGCTCTTTCGCGCCTACGGCGTCGCGACGACGTTCGTCGCGCGCTTCGACGCGCGGCTCGCGTCGCTCACCGCCGGCGCAGTTCGTCCGCGACGTGCTCGAGCGCCGGCTCGAGGCGCGCTGGGTGCTCGTCGGCGACGACTTCCGCTTCGGCCGCGGCCGCCGGGCGATCTCGCGGTGCTGCGCGCGCGACGCGGCGCTTCAGCGTCGAGGCGATGCGCACGGTCGCGGTCGACGGCGAGCGCGCGTCGAGCACCGCGGTGCGCGAGGCGCTGGCGGCGGGCGACCTCGCGCGCGCGGCGGCGCTGCTCGGTCGCCATTACACGATCACCGGGCGCGTCGCGCACGGCGACAAGCTCGGCCGCAACCTCGGCTTTCCGACCGCCAACGTGCCGCTGCGCCGCGAGCCGGCGCTGACGGGCATCTTCGCCGTGCGCGTGCACGGACTGCGCGGCGAGCCGCGCGCGGGCGTCGCCAGCCTCGGCGTGCGCCCGACGGTGAAGGTGCGACGGCAAGCCGATGCTCGAAGTGTTCCTGTTCGATTTCGACGAGTCGATCTACGGCCGGCGCATCACCGTCGAGTTCCTGCACAAGCTGCGCGACGAGGAGCGCTACCCGGACCTCGATGCGCTGACGCGCCAGATCCGCCGCGACGTCGCGCAGGCGCGCGAATATTTCGCGGCGCACGTGTGACGCCGCTCCGCCGATTGCCTTCCGAACCCGACCGATGCCCGACGACCCCCGGACCGACTACAAGTCCACGCTGAACCTGCCGGACACGCCGTTCCCGATGCGCGGCGACCTCGCGCGGCGCGAGCCCGGCTGGGTCGGGCGTGGCGCAAGACGCGCGTCTACGAGGCGATCCGCGCGGCGTCGCGCGGGCCGCCCGCGCTTCGTCCTGCACGACGGTCCGCCGTACGCGAACGGCGACATCCACATCGGCCACGCGGTCAACAAGATCCTGAAGGACATGGTCGTCAAGAGCCGAACGCTCGCGGGCTTCGACGCGCCGTACGTGCCCGGCTGGGACTGCCACGGCATGCCGATCGAGGTGCAGATCGAGAAGACGTACGGCAAGAACCTGTCGACGGCGGAAACGCAGCGGCTGTGCCGCGCGTATGCGACCGAGCAGATCGAGCGCCAGAAGAAGGACTTCGAGCGCCTCGGCGTCCTCGGCGACTGGGATCATCCGTACACGACGATGGACTTCCGGAACGAGGCCGACGAGATCCGCACGCTCGGCAAGGTGCTGCGAAAACGGCTACCTCTATCGCGGCCTGAAGCCCGTCAACTGGTGCTTCGATTGCGGGAGCGCGCTCGCCGAAGCCGAGGTCGAGTACGAGGACCGCGTCGACGCGCGATCGACGTCGGCTTTCCGCTGGTGGACCCGGCCGAGCGCGCCAAGCTCGCGCGCGCGTTCGGCCTCGCCGATGCGCCGGCGGGCCCGTCTACGCGGTGATCTGGACGACGACGCCGTGGACGATTCCCGCGAACCAGGCGCTCAACGTGCATCCCGACGTCGTCTACGCGCTCGTGCGACGCCGCGCGGGCACCTGGTCCTCGCGCAGGATCTCGTCGACGCGTGCCTCGCGCGCTACGGCCTCGACGGCAGCCGTCGTCGCCACCGCGCCGGGCGCGCGCTCGAGCGCATCGCGTTCCGCCATCCGTTCTACGATCGCGCGTCGCCGGTCTACCTCGGCGAGTACGTCACGCTCGAGCAGGGCACGGGCATCGTGCACAGCTCGCCCGCGTACGGCGTCGACGACTTCCTGTCGTGCCGCCGCTACGGCATGACGGACGACGAGATCCTGAATCCGGTGCAGGGCGACGGCCGCTACGCCGAGAGCCTGCCGTTCTTCGGCGGCCTGCGATCTGGGACGCGAATCCGCAGATCGTCGAGAAGCTGCGCGAAGACGGCGCGCTCTTCCACGCCGAGAAGTTCACGCACAGCTACATGCATTGCTGGCGCCACAAGACGCCGATCATCTATCGCGCGACGACGCAGTGGTTCGCCGGCATGGACGACGTGCCGGGATACCGCGGCGCAAGCCGGCGGAGACGCTGCGCGCGACGCGCGCTGCGCGGCATCGAGCGACCGCGTTCTTTCCCGCGTGGGGCAAGGCGCGGCTGTACGGCATGATCGCGAATCGCCCCGACTGGACGCTGTCGCGCCAGCGCCAATGGGGCGTGCCGCTGCCGTTCTTCGTCGACCGCGAGACCGACGAGCTGCATCCCGACACGCCGGCGCTGCTCGAGCTCGCCGCGACGAAGGTCGAGGAGGGCGGCATCGAGGCGTGGTTCGAGGCGACGTGCGAGGACTTCGGCGTCGACGAGACGCGCTACCGCAAGCTCACCGACACGCTCGACGTGTGGTTCGACTCGGGCACGACGCACCAGACGGTGATGGGCGGCCCGGATGGCGCACGCACCGGCAGCGGCTCGCATCCGCCACAGACCGGCTTTCCGGCCGACCTCTACCTCGAAGGCTCCGACCAGCATCGCGGCTGGTTCCAGTCGTCGCTGCTGACCTCGTGCATGCTGAACGGCGTGCCGCCGTACAAGGCGCTGCTGACGCACGGCTTCGCCGTCGACGGCGAGGGCCGCAAGATGTCGAAGTCGAAGGGCAACGTCGTCGCGCCGCAGAAGGTCGCCGACACGCTCGGCGCGGAGATCCTGCGGCTGTGGGTCGGCGCGACCGACTACTCGGGCGAGCTGTCGATCTCCGACGAGATCCTGAAGCGCGTCGTCGAAAGCTACCGGCGCATCCGCAACACGCTGCGCTTCCTGCTCGCCAACACGGCCGACTTCGACCCGGCGCAGCAGGCGGTGCCGGTCGCGGAGCTGCTCGAGATCGATCGCTTCGCGCTCGCGCAGGCGCGCGCGATGGCCGACGCGGTCGCCGCCGACTACGCGCGCTACGAGTTCCACCTCGTCGTCGCAGCGCCTGCAGACCTACTGCTCCGAGGACCTCGGCGGCTTCTATCTCGACGTGCTGAAGGATCGGCTCTACACGGCGGGCGCCGACAGCCGGCCGCGGCGCTCGGCGCAGACGGCGCTCGCGCTGATCCGCGACGCGCTGCTGAAGCTGATGGCGCCGATCCTGTCGTTCACCGCCGAAGAGGCGTGGCGGATCCTGCATCCGGGCGATCCGACGATCTTCGTGCACACGTGGGAGGGCATGCTGCCCGCCGTTCCCGACGCCGAGGCGCTCGTCGCGAAGTGGGCGCGCATCCTCGCGGTCCGCGCGGTCGTGCAGAAGGAGCTCGAAGCGGTGCGCCAGGCGGGCGCGATCGGCTCGTCGCTGCAGGCCGAGGTCGACATCGTGCGCCGACGCCGAGACCTACGCGGCGCTCGCGTCGCTCGGCGACGACCTGCGCTTCGTGCTGATCACGTCGGCGGCGACGCGTGCGGCGCGGCGACGCGCTCGCCGATCGTCGTCACGCCGAGCGCCCACGCGAAGTGCGAGCGCTGCTGGCACTGGCGCGCCGACGTCGGCGGCGATCCGGCGCATCCGGCGCTGTGCGGTCGGTGCGTCGCGAACCTCTTCGGCGCGGGCGAGCCGCGCCGTTCGCCTGATGGCGACGGTGAGTACCGCGGCGATCCGTCGCTCCCCCGACCGCCAACTGGCGCTGGCTGTGGCTGTCGGCGGTCATCATTGCGTCGACCAGGTGACGAAGCACTGCGATGCTCGCCGCGTTCCGGCCGGGCGAGGAGCTGCCGCTGACGCCGTTCGCGAGCCTCGTGCTGGCGTTCAATCGCGGCGCCGCGTTCAGCTTTCTCGCCGGCGAAGACGGCTGGCAGCGCTGGCTGTTCGCGGCGATCGCCGTGGCCGCCTGCGGCGTCATGGCGTGGCTGCTGCGTCGCGGCGGCAGCGCGCTCTTTTGCGCCGGCCTCGCGCTGATCATCGGCGGCGCGCTCGGCAACCTGTACGATCGCCTGACGCTCGGCCACGTCGTCGACTTCCTGCTCGTCCATTACCGCGGCTGGTACTTTCCGGCGTTCAACGTCGCCGACAGCGCGATCACCATCGGCGCGGCCGCGCTGATCATCGACAGCTTTCGCGAGCGGCGACCGCGCGAGGCGCCGGGCACCCGGCGATCGCGAGCGCTGATCGATCGCTGCGCGCCTCGCGCCGAGCCAGCCGAGTAGTGCTACGAACGTGGCCGTCGCCACGGCGCACGTCGTCGAGCGACGATCGCGTGCCGCCCCGGCTCGACGAGCGCGCGGGCCAGCGCTTCGGCGACGTAGAACGGCAGCAGCAGCGCGAGCCACTGGCGCGGCGCGCGCGCGCCGCGAGCAGGCCGGGCGCAGCAGACGCGAGCGGCAGCGCCTTCAGCGCCAGCCACGATCCGTGGGCGCCGAGCGGCGCGAGCACGAGCTCCCACAGCGCCTCGAGCGCCATCAGCGCGAGCGTGCCCGCGATGGCGAGCCGCGCGGCGGCGCCGCGGCGCGCTCCGTCAAGTGACGGCGACGAATTCGTAGAGATCGAACCCGGGACCCTGCTCGACGAGCTTCGTCAGCACGGCGAAGCCCGTCGCGCTGCCGCGACGCAGGCTGACCGCCTGCTCGAGCGAGAACGCGCCCGCCGGGGCGGCGAGCTGCGGCGGCGGCGCCGTCGCGTCGGCGTCCGTTTCCTCGGGCAGCACGAGCACCGGCAGCATGTGGCTGTCCGGTGCGTGCTCCGGCGCAGCCGCCGCCGCTTCGGGCTTCTCCGACAGCAATTCGCAGCCGAACTCGAGCATCGGCTCGTTCAGCGTGTTGCGGAACCAGCGGACCATCGCGACCTGCAGGCCCGGCGCGGCCTTCGACGCGCAGCGCGATCAGGTCGCCGACGCGCAGCGACGCCGGCGCAGCTGTCGACCTGGCGCAGCGCGTAGCCGCCGGTCGTGTGGTTGACGACCTGGCATTGCGTCATCGGCGGCGGCGTCGCGCGGCTCGCACGTTGCCGAGCAAGCCGCGGCTGTATTGCCACACGCCGGGCAGGCCCGCGCACATGACGACGCGCGCGCGCGACGGCAGCCGGTTGAACTGGCGCGCGGGCGGGATCGCCCACTGCCGCAGCAGCCGCTTCAGCAGCGCGATGTAGCGGCCGCGCGCCTCGGTGTTCGTTGCCGACTTCGCGCGGCAGCGGCCCGCCCGATTCGAGCTCGCGGATCTGCGCCTGCAGCTGGAACGCGAGGTCGAACGTCAGCAGGAACAGCTTCGAGCCTTCGCCCGAGCCGCCCTTGTTCGCCGAGAACGGCGGGAAGTCGTGGCCCACCGGCACGATCGCGACGGCCTTGGCCATCCGGTGCACCGGCGGCACCGGCGTGAGCTTCGCGAGCTGCGCGTTGCTCCTGCAGATAGTTCAGCACGATCGCGAGCTGGCTCGGCAGGAAGCCGTACGGATTCGCGAGCGCGAGCAGCAGCGACTGCACGTAGAGGCGCTCGAGCGTCACGTCGGGCTGGTCGAGCGTCACCGGGTGCCGGTGGATCTTGCGCTCGCGCGTGTACATGTAGATGTCGTGCGCGTCGTACCACGTGTGCGGCGGCACCGGCGCGTACGAGAGATAGCTGTTCGCCAGCACGCGCGACGTCGCCTGGAACGCCCGGCGCACGAGCGCGACCATTCGCCGCGGCCCGCCCCACAGGAGCCGCCGCGATGCCTCGCGGGCAAGCAGCCGCTTGTAGGCGATCGACAACTCGTTGGCGAGCGTCAGCGACGCCTTCGCCGCCTCGAGGTTGTCGCCCTGCAGCGGATGCGACGCGCGCGTGAACTGCCGCTCGAGTCGCGGCCACAGCAGCGCCGCCGATTTCCAGTACTGCTCGGTGAGGTCGAGCCGTCGCGCGTGGCTGAGCGAGACGCGGTTCGTCGCCGCCAGCGCCTCGCCGATGATGCGCGCGGCGAAGCCGGGCTCGCGCGTCACGCTTCCGTGAGCCACGCGCGACGCGCGACGGCCGCATCTCGGGCGGATGCGCGGGCGTTCGGCGACGGCGGCAGTCGAAGCGCGAGCGGCATGAAGGCGGCGGAAGCGTCGAGTGCGGCGGTGGGTTGGAGCGCGACGATTATACGGTCGATCGCACGAAAGCGACGACCGCGTCGACCTGATCGTGCGCAAGCAGCATCGGCGCGTGGCCGACGCCCGGAACTCGACGACGCGCGGTCGCGGCCCGCGCTTGCTCATCGCGCGCGCCGTCGCGTCGACAGCAGGTCGGATTGCGCGCCGCGCAGCACGAGCGTCGGGCAGCGGATCGCGTCCCACAGCGGCCACAGGTCGGCCGGCGTCGTCTGCGCGCGAAAGGGCACGGCGATGCCGGGGTCGTAGCCGACGCCCCAGCGGCCATCCGGCTGCTGGCGCGCGTTCGTCCTCGCGACGTGCTCCCATTGCGCGTCGGTGAGCGGGCCGAACGGCGCCGAGATGTCGCGCACGTAGGCTTCGATCTCGGCGTACGTCGCGAACGTGGGGTCGGTGCCGAAGTACTGGCCGATGCGCGCGAGCGCGGCGGCTTCGAGCACGGGCCCGCGTCGTTGACGACGAGCCGCGCGACCGGCGTGCCCGGTTGCGCCGCAGCCACGATGCCGAGCAGCGCGCCCATCGACGTGCCCACCCATGCGACCTCGTCCGCGCCGCTCGCCGCGATCAGCGCCGTCAGCGTGCCGAGGTAGGTCGGCGCGACGTAGTCCATCGGATCGCGCAGCCACTCGCTCGCGCCGCGGCCCGGCATGTCGATCGCGAGCACGCGATGCGTCGACGCGAGCGCTTCGCCGAGCACGTCGAAATCGCGGCCGTTGCGGCCGATGCCGTGCACGCAGATCACGACGTTCGCGTTGTCGTGCGCGCCCCATTCGTAGTAGACGACGCGATGGAAGCCATGCGGCGACAGGCCGCGGAAGTGGCGGCTGCGCGGCGCGGTCTTCGTGAGCATCGTCTCGGGTATCGGGTTCGGGATCAGGTATCGAGATCAGCGTCCTCGCATCAGTCGGCGCGCAGCGTGCGCTCGAGGATCAGCAGCATCGCCGCGGTCGCGCCCCAGATGTAGCGGTGCAGCCACGGAATGGCCCAGTAATCGCGGCGAATCGTCCCGAGCATCCGGAAATGCCGCTGGTGATTCGCGGGGTCGAGGATGAACTCGAGCGGCACCTCGAAGACGTCGGCGACTTCCAGCGGATCGGGTGCGAGCTCGAACGGCGGATCGATCCAGCCGACGACCGGCAGCACGCGATAACCGGTGACCGTCTCGTACGACGCGAGCCGCCGAGGACCTGCACCTTCGCCGGCGCCAGCCCGATTTCCTCCGTGGTTTCGCGCAACGCGGCCGCGGCGTGATCGGCATCGCCCGGATCGAGCCGGCCGCCGGGGAAGCTGATCTGGCCCGGATGATCGGCCAGATCGGCGCTGCGCTCGGTCAGCAGCACCTGCAGCCCCTGCGGCCGATTGACGAGCGGAACGAGCACGGCGGCCGGCACCGGCTCGCCTTCGCGGCCCGGCAGCCGGAAGCCGTCGCTCAATCCGTGCGCGGCGGGCGGGCCGGGCGCGCCAGCCGCTGCGCGAGCCAGGCGCGCTGCGAATCGGGAGCGAGATCGAACAGGGGAAGGCGGAAGGCAGCGGGCATCTCGCGATGGGCCGGCAATCGAACCGCGGCCCGACGCGAATGATACGCCGCCAGCCGGCTTGCGCGAGCGCGCGCCAATCGGTGGCGTCGACTGCCGAAACCGCGCGTGCGCGATGGAACTGCGGCCCGACCAGCAGCAGTGCCGGGCCGTCGAAAACATGCTCCGCGAACGCCGGCAAGCCGGCCAGCGTCGTGTAATGATGCGCGATCGGGCAACGATGCATTCTCGACGATCGCAACCGGCGTCGCCGGCGCGCGGCCTGCGCCGATCAGCGCAGCGGCAATCGCGGGCGCGCAGGGCAGCCCATGTAGATTGCTCCGGCATCGGCGCCGCGAAGCCGTCGACCCAGGGGCTCGCGACCTCGCCCTCGCCCACGCGAGGCGTGGCGAACGCGAACGAGCGCACGCTGCCGCGCTGCGTGAGCGACGTTCCGATGTGCGCGGCTGCCGCGAGCGCTGCCGTCATGCCCGGCACGACCTCGTACGGACACCTGCGGCTTCGAGCGCGGCGATCTCTTCCTGTGCGCGACCGAACAGCATCGGGTCGCCGCCCTTGAGACGCACGATCACGTCGTGGCGGGCGGCGGCGTCGACGAGGCGCTTGTTGATGAAGCGCTGCGCGGTCGAATGCTTGCCGCAGCGCTTGCCGACCGCGACCTTCTCCGCTCGTGTCGCGAGCGCAAGCGTCTCCGGATGAACCAGCGCGTCGTGGAACACGACGTCCGCCCGCGCGAGCAGGTCTGCCGCGCGGAGCGTCAGCAGATCGGGCGCGCCGGGACCGGCGCCGACGAGGTAGACGGTTCCCTCATCCGTCCATCCTCAAGCGCATGGGTACCAGACGTCGCCGGCCGTCGCGGCCGCCTGCCGGCGCCGGAACCACGGGGCACGCGCCGCGGTCGCCTGGTAGCCGTCGCTGAAGTCCGCAAAGCCCGTCAGCGCATCCCCGGCGTCCCGCGCGTCGGGAATCAGGAACGCATCGAAGCCGCATTGCGCGAGGTAATAGAGCTGGTCGCGCCCGATGTCGCCGATCGCGCGCAGCTCGCCGGCGTAGCGATACCGCTCGCGCAACAGTCGCGCGTGCGAATACCCGCGGCCGTCGGTGAACTGCGGGAAGTCGATCGCGATGACGGGCAGCCGAGCACGTCGTCGGCCAGCGCGCCCGGGTGATCGGCCGGCGCGAGCCAGACGCCGGCCTCGCCGCGCGCGATCAGCGCGCGCGGCGCTCGAGCCACAGCGCCAACGGAACGATGACGGGTACGCCGTCGGGAACGTCGGCGAGCGATGCCGCTTCGCGCAGCAGCGTGTAGCGGTCGTCGACGACCGTGCGATTTCTAATGAGTCGTGGCATAGACGCGTTCCTTGAAAGGTTCGAGGCCGATGCGGCGAACGGTGTCGTTCGTGGACGAGGCGGCGGTCGAAGGCGTCGTAGCGGTACATGGCGGTGTCCTGACACCGAACGGTAGCCCGCCAGACCCGCAGACAGAAGGAATCAGATGCTATGCGCTTATTGCTTCAGTGCATGAGCGACGCTCGCAAGCAGTGCCGAGGCCGTCGTTAGAATAATCGCGCGATGACGGAAACGACCGGCCTCATTCTATACGTGCACGGTGCGCGCGATCCGCGCTGGGCGCAGCCGTTTCACCGCCTGCGCGACAAGGTCGCCGCGCGCACACCGACGTCTCGCGTCGTCGTTGCGTTTCTCGAGCATCTCGAGCCGAGCCTCGCGCAAGCAGTCGCCGCGATGGCGGCGCAGGGCGTCACGCGCATTCGCGTGGTGCCATTGTTCTTCGGACGCGGCGGCCATCTGCGCGAGGATTTTCCGCGTCAACTCGCGGCCGCACGTGCCGCCGCGCCGGGCGTCGAGTTTGATGTCACCGAGGCGGCGGGGGAGAGCGAAGCGGTGCTCGACGCGCTCGCGGCGTTCGCGGTGGGCGCCTTCGAAACTTAATGTAGAATTATATAAATGTCAAGCTATATATTGATATATATAGACAATTATTGACCTATGGAAGACGCGCTCCCGGAAAGATGTCGCGAAGAATGAAATCCTCGAGTCCGGCGTTGTCTTCCGGTCGGGCAGATAGCCTTATCTGGCGGCCCTGCCGTTCCGACGCCCACAGGAAATCGCCCCGGATGTTGTCGCGGATGATGGCGATCATCTTGCGCACGACTGCGATGCGGATGTCGGCATTGTTTCCCTTGCGCACGTCGATCAGTTGCTTGGCGTTCCGGCCGATGTCCTTGTCGAAGCCGAAGAAGTAGAACTGCGCGGCGTCATCGTCCAGTTCCTTGATCTGGAAAATGCCGCCGGCGTTTCTCGGATCGTGACCGAAAGCAGGCGTGCGGTCGAGCCCGAGGTTGGCGGCGACGATGCGATTGCGCCGTTCCACGTCGCTCTCGCCTGCTGCGTTCGGCGCGCTGGCCGCAGCCGAGGACGTCGAAGGTTCTCCGCGTTCGCGCCTTCGTTCGTCGACGTACGCGGCCAGATCGGTTGTCGGTGCAGGCGGCACCGGCGCAACCTTGGCCGGAGGTTCGGGCGCCGGTGAAGGCTCGGGGGCGGGCAGCGGTTCCAGCGGACGCGGCGCGGGCTTGTCGATCGCGATAACCGGCTGCTGTGCGTGTTTCGGCACGATCGGGCGCCGCGGTCGAACAGGGCGCTCGTGCGCGGGTGGAACGCTCGCTGCGAGCGTCGGTTGCGTCGGTGGCGGCGCTGGCGCTGATGCGGTCACGGCCGGACGCGTGCGCGGCACGAGTTCCACCGCCAGCGCGCTGGTGGGTCCCCGCTCGGGCGTGTCCGTCGCAAGATGTCGGACGTGCTCCAGCATGATCCACAAGGCGGCGAAGTGGACGAGCAGCGACAGGACGATCGCGATCCAGATGATCGGAATCGTAACGACGTCGTGACGTCTTGGAGGTTCGCTCGGCCAGTTCATCGACAGCCCGACAGGAGGCTGCACGGCGCGCAAAGGGGAAGCGCACGCGGCGATCGCCGTATCGGCTTGGTCAGGATACCGGCAGTCGGGTTCCGCGTTGCCCCTCTTCACCGCGGAGAACGATCTTCGTGGCGACCCGGCGTTTGCGAATGCGTAAACGACGGAGCGGGCTCGTCCGGCTCGACGGGAAGGCCCGCCTGCAGCAACGCGAGCGCGGTTGCAGGATCATCCGCGAAATGAAACAGTGCCAGATCGTCCGGGTCGATCATGCCGTGGCGAACGAGCGCGTCGAAGTCGACGATTTCATTCCAGTAGCCCGATCCGTAGAGCACGACACGGATGCGGCGCGCGAGCTTCCTGGTCTGGGAGAGCGTCAGGATCTCCATCAGCTCGTCCAGCGTGCCGAAACCGCCGGGAAAGACGACGAGCGCGCGCGCCAGGTGCGCGAACCAGAGCTTGCGCATGAAGAAGTAGTGGAACTCGAACGAGAGCTCGCGCGTGATATAGGGATTCGGCTGCTGCTCGTGCGGCAGCATGATGTTGAGCCCGATCGTCCTGCCGCCGGCATCCGAGGCGCCGCGGTTGGCGGCCTCCATGATGCCGCCGCCGCCACCGGTGCAGATGACGTAACGATGCGCGTGGGAAGGCATGCTCTTCGACCACATGGTGACGAGTCGCGCCAGCTCGCGCGCATCGTCGTAATAGCGGCGCAGCGGTCCGTCCGGGGCGAGCCTCGCGGAGCCGAAGAAGACGATCGTGTCGCGGACGCGCGCATGGCGAAAGCGCCGCATCGGCTCGAGGTATTCGGCGAGAATGCGCAGCGGTCGCGCATCGTCGCTGTCGAGGAACGATTCGTTCTCGTACGCGACGGGCGGGCGCGCCGGCGTGCCAGTCGTCATGACGCGCCCGCGACGCGCGCGAAATCGATGAAGCCGCGCGGCGCGTCGGTGTGCACGAGTTGTACCTGCACGCGGTCGCCCACATCGACGGCGTCGAATCCGCGTATGAGCTTGCCCTCGACGACCGGATGCGCGATACGCACCCATGTTCCCTTGTCGGATGCGCCGGTCACGATGGCGTCGAATTGCTCGCCGATGCGCGATGCGAGAAGGAGGGCGGCGGCCGATTTGCGGACGTGCCGCTCGACCTTCGCCGCGTTGTCCTCCTGTAACGTGCAATGCTGCGCGAGCGCGCCGAGCTCCTCGATGGTGTAAGGAGCGGGTGCATTCGACAATGCGGCCTTCAGCACCCGTTGCGTGACGAGATCGGGAAAGCGCCGGTTCGGCGCGGTCGAATGCGTGTAATCGCTGACGGCAAGGCCGAAGTGTCCTTCGGTGCGCTGTCCGGGCGATTCGAGCACATATTCGCCGCGACCGAGGAGCTTGATCACCGCGAGCGACAGGTCGGGAAATCGTGCGGGATCGACGCGCCGGCGCGTCTTGAGGAACGCGTCGAGCGCGACTGCGTCGGGGGAGGGCGGCAAGCGCTCGCCATATCCTGCTGCGAGCGTCACGATTCGTCCCCAGCGCTCGGGGGAGCGCAACACTCGGCGTAGCGATGCGACGCCCTTGCGCTCCAGGAACTGTGCCGTCACGCCATTGGCGGCGATCATGAAATCCTCGATCAGGTCCTTGGCACGATTGCGCTCGTCGGGTCGCAGGTCGGTGAGCACGCCGTCGTCGTACACAGCGCGCGCCTCGGTCGCTGCCAGCTCGAGCGCGCCGCGCCTTTCGCGCACCCGTCGCAGCGACTGCGCAACGCGATCCTGGAGGCGCAATTGCGCGTCGATACCCTCGACCGTGGCGACCCTGGTCGGCGCCGGCGCGCTGCCGTCGAGCCATGCGGCGACGCTGTCGTATGCCAGCTTGGCGCGGTTGATGACCACGGCGCGATCGATACTCGATGCCATCACGACGCCGTCAGGGTCGATTGTCATCTCGACGACGACGGCGAGCCGTTCCCGGTTCTCGCCGAGGGAGGTGAGATCCGTCGAAAGCCTCTCGGGAAGCATCGGGAAGACTTCCGCCACCGTATACACCGATGTCGTATTCGTTCGTGCGTGCGCGTCGATGGCGGTGCCGGTTTTCACCGCGGCATCGACGTCGGCGATCGCGATCAGGATGTTGACCGATCCGTCAGGCTGCGCAACCGCAACCGAAAGCTGGTCGAGATCGCGCGAATCGTCGTTGTCGATCGACGCCCAGGGCAGCGCCCGCAGGTCGCGAATCGCCGGGCCCGTGTCGGTTGCCGCACGGTTGATCGCGTTCGTCTCCGCGCGCACTTCGGCAGAAAACTCGGGCAGGAGCCCGCGCTCCCGCATCACGCGGCGCGCGATGCTTTTCAGTTCATTGCTGTCTATCTCGTGGGGCCGCATCCGGCGATGATACTTGCCGCGGCTGCGCTGCCTGATTCGTCGCGGTAAGGTCGACCCGTCGGCACCGGGTGATTTTCGCCGCATTCCGGTCGCCGGCGAATCCTGGTTGAGCTAATGTAGCACATTAGATAACTTGTGCATGTCACTGATAACAATTAAGTGTAATATCGCTATTGTACGAAGTTACAACGTACTGGGATTTGCGATATCGTTGGCGCTGCCGGGAAGCGATATGCCACCGGCCGGGACTCCCGCAGCCGGGTGCCGATTCGGCGATCATGGCAGGTCTCGTTGCGCGGGCGGCACGGAGGGGTTCCTCGCCTCGGACATGCGATTTTTCCCAGTGACGGCGAGGCTTGCTTCGGGAAAGAATCCGCAGCAGGCGCGTGCGATCACGACGCGCACGTCCTCCGCAGAGGCGACGGGCAAACAGGCATCGCGATTGTGACTTCAAACGTCATTCCGCTTCCTGCAGGGCCGCACTGGCGCGTGCTGATCGCGCATCGGCGCCATGAGGTGCGCGACGTGCTGCGCACGCTTATCGAAGGGGAAACCGTCGCAGTCGTCGACGCGGACGACGCCGAGTCAGCGCTTGCAGCGCTCGATCGCGCGCGGTTCGACCTGCTGATCCTCGAGCTCGACCTTCCGCTGAAGGACGGCGTCAGCGTGATGCAGATTCATCGCATGCTGCTCGCGCACGAACGTATTCCGGTCGAGGCGCCTGCGGTCATCCTGACGTTGGCGGCGGAAGTGCGCGGCGTAACGACGCTGACCGATCACCTTCGCACGCTCGGCGTGGCGGGCTTCATCGACGACGCGCCGCGCGCCGACGCGGCGGCGCTGGTCGAGGAGATTCTGCGGGCACGGGCCGCTGATCGGGTGGCAGGGAAACCGGCGGCGGCGTAAGCGTCCGTTATCGCCCGCGGGTGCGCCGCCGCTCGCCATCCCTGCGGTAAATGCTATTTGACATAATAACAATTATACGCAGTACGGGGTGCGCGCCTAGAGGGAGTTCACGACACCCTGCGCCGACTGGCCAGCTATCAAACCACCGCTTGCGCTATCGGCCATTCGGGTGTTTGCGTCAACTGCGGTGTGCGACCTTCCCCCAACGCGCGGAGAGGTCCTTCGACATCAAGGGAGGCAGCGCCTGCGCTCCGATGCGATGATCGTCGCCCGCTCGATCCGGCTATCGCGAAGCAGCGTCAGGCGAACGGGTTGTCCGATACGATCCGCGCCGAGCAGACGGATCAGATCGTCGGCGCCGCCCACGTCATGGTCGTCGAGCGCGACGATCGTGTCGCCCACGCGAAGGCCGGCGCGCGCGGCAGGCCCATCCGGCTCCAGCTCGAGGATGCGAACTGCCTTGGCGCTGACTCCGGCGGCCAACGCAATGCGGCGCGGTACCAGAAACGTCGTCACCGCAACGCCGATATGCGCACGCCGCACGCGGCCATGGACAATGAACTCACCGACCACGAACGACGCCGTATTGCTGGAAACGGCGAAGCACAGCCCTTGCGCGCCGCCGATCGTCGCCGTGTTGATTCCGATGACGTCGCCCGAGCCTGCAACCAATGGACCGCCGGAATTGCCGGGATTGAGGGCGGCGTCCGTCTGGATGACGTCGTCGATGAGGCGTCCGCCAAGCGATCGGAGCGAGCGCCCGAGCGCGGAAACGACGCCGGCGGTGACGCTCGATTCGAAGCCCAGTGGATTGCCGATCGCCACGACGAGATGCCCGCGTTTCAGCATGCCGGAATCGCCAAGCGCTGCGGCCGCCGCCCCCATGGGAAGCTCGGCACGCAGGAGCGCAAGATCGCTGTCGGGATCGTCACCGAGCACCTGCGCTTCGGCGCTGCCGCCTTCGGCGAGGGTGAGCCGCACGCGTCGCGCGCCGGAAACGACGTGGCTGTTGGTGAGCACCAATCCATCGGCGGCGATGATCACGCCGGATCCGATACCGTCGCGCCTTTTGCCACCCCTCGCCTCGACCCGAACGACGGCAGGTCCGACTCGCTCGGCGACGGCGGCAACGGCTCGCGAATAGGCGTCGAGCGCGTCGCCCGCGTGATGCTCGAGTGGTGCGGTCGCATCCGCTTCGGCAGCATCCAGCATCTGCAACGCCTTCAGAGCTGAATGACGCCCAGACGTGCGGCGTGGGCGACGGCGTCGGTGCGCCCGCTCGCGTCGAGCTTGTCGAGGAGCGAGCCGACGTGAAACTTCGCCGTATGGATCGAAATTCCGAGGCGGCGCGCAATCGTCTTGTTCGATGCGCCCTCTGCCAGCAGATTCAGCACCTCGATTTCGCGCGGCGTGAGCGCGGCTTCCTGCGAGGCGGACGTGTCGATGGCATCGACGAGCGCGACGTGTGCGGGTTCGTCGACGCGCGCGAGTCGTACTCCGGGCGCGCCGGCAAGCACTGCGCGCACTCGATCGGCAAGCGCCTGGTCGCTCACCTTGATCGCGATGACGACCGGATTTGAAGGGACTTCAACGGTCAAGCTTCCGGCCTTTCGCTCACGTTAATGGAGGCCTCCACGGGCGCTCCACCCCGTCGCAACGCAAGATTGACGCGCGTTCCGACGCTGTCAGGCCCGAGCGCGTGCAAGAGCATCCTCATGTCCCGAATCGATTGATCACTCCATTTGAGGATCACGTCGCCCTGCTGCAACCCCGCACGCGCGCCGGGCCCGTTCGGGTCGACGCTCATCACCATGACGGCGGTTCGCTGATCGCCATCGAGCCTGATCGATTGCAGACCCAGTCCGAGATAGCCGCGGGCGATACGGCCGTGCGTCAGCAATCTGCCGGCGACGCGCTCGATCGTGGCCGCGGGGATGACGAGGACGCGCCGGCGCGGCCCGGACACGGCCATGCCGAAAACGCGGCCGGACGCGTCGAGCGCGAGCCCGCCCTCACCGATGCGGCGCATGGCAATATCAAGCTCGATCCTCGCATCGATTTCACCGCCGCGGACGCTCCGCCATCGTTCACCCGCGAATGCGACGACCCCGAATGCCGAAATCGGCGCGCCATTGCGCGAGCCGACAGTCAAAGCCAAGGCACCGACCTTCATCTGCACCGATTGCAGCGCGACCGGCGAAAGATCGGAGCGATCGATTCGCAGCAAGGCAACATCGGTTGTCGGATCACGTCCGATGATCGTTGCAGCAACGGTTTCGCCGCCAGGCAGTACGACGGAAACATCGTCATCTTCCGCAAGCGCTTCATCGGCTGCGACGATCAAACCCGATTGCCAGACGAGCCCGCTCGAGCGTGAATGGCGCGAGTGGACCGCGACGGCGCTGCGCGCGGCGTGAGCGACAAGTTCGCTCAGCGCGTCGGACAGGCCTTGCAAAGCATTGGATTCAGGTTGCGACATGGGAGCCTCCGATATGACGACTCCAATGTACGTTCAGCTTTGCCGCTCGCCTACTGCCATGTTGGCTAGGTTGGCGCGAGTCCAGCAGAAACCGTCGTATGCGACGGCGCTTTACACCGCGTAATGCGGATCGCGCGACGCGAACGAATAATCGCCTGACTTCCCGGCGATCAAAAGTGGCGCACCAGCGGCAAGACGCGCGACGGAGGCGTACCGGACTCAACAGACGGCCATCCGACGAGATTGCTCGCACTGCCGAAAAGGACCCAGACGATTCCATCGCGCGGCGCCGGGGCGTCCTGCTCGCTCGGATCGACGATCCATCCACGCGCGCCGCCGGTGAGCAGCGCCGCCGACGGCGCTTCAATCCGTTCCGCCCCCTCGACTCGCAGCATAGCCGCCGCGGCTTGGCAAGCTGGATAAGTGGCTCGGCCGCCCGTAACCACCCTCATCGGGAGCGCGGGGACTGCATATCCCGTTTCGGGAATGTCGACCGCCCATAGTGAGCGAGCGATCCCGACAAGATCCCCTGGGTCGCGAATTTCTTCGTGGCGAAGAAATTCAGCCCATGCGCCAATGGGCGTGTCCGAGAAATAGTTGGCCGGACCAGCGCCCGCCGCGTGCCAACGAGCTTCCGGCTGAGTAGCATCGTTCCAGACAAAAGGGAACCGTGAATCGCAATGCCGAAAGCCGACACGATTCATGTCGCGCCCGCTCCAGCGAGGCTTGCGGCCAGGCTGCGCACGCGCTGGGCCGCCGGGGCACTCGGGCTCCATTGCGGCCCCAGCGTCTTGCGCGGGCTGCGACCATCGAGTTGCCTTCGCTGTCGCTCAAACCAGCGGCGAATTCCGAATTCGTTGTAGCTACCGGCGAGATCGGCAACGACCAAGGCCACCCAGTGCAAACGCTCGGCGATTACTGGCGGCGTCGCCCGTTCTTCACCTGCGTAGCGTTTCAGGCTGGAGAGCGAGATGTCCAGAAGATCGGTCAACGCCTCGTCGCCGAATATCCTGCGCATCGCGGGCCACTCCGTGCGCGGTACGGGCGATTCCTCGAGCACCGCGATCAGTTGGCGGACCGCCCTGCTCGCCTCGACAATCGATTCCGGCTTACGCGCATTCGGACGAAGCATGGCGACGAAGCGAGCGCGCTGGGTGCCCAGCAAACCACCAGCCTGCAATGCATCCAGCACGCGCTTGATGGCATCAGCGTCCAGGCGCTCGATCGGCTTCCCGTGCAACAGCCCCATCGCGACAACGCGCGACATAAGCTCGGTCAGTCCCATCAGCAGTTGCGCCGATTCGAATGCCGGCTCCACGGAAGAGATATGGAGATTCAGCATCGCTCCAATCCTGGTCCAATGCTGTCGCGATGTCAAGTTTCTGACGGTTGGAAATGACTGGAGCTTGTTTTGGGCGGATACCACGCGTAAGTCGCTGCATTGGCTTACGATGCGGCTCGATACGCGCATACCGTGACTGAAACCCTCTACACCGTCGCGGCGCTCCTCGCCGTCGTCGCCGTCGTTGCCTGGATCGCGGCGCGGCTGCGGTTGCCGCCGCCCATTCTGCTGGTCCTTGCGGGCATGGCGCTCGCGTTCATGCCATGGCTGCCGGCGGTCGAGCTCGATCCGGATCTCGTGCTGCTCGTGCTGCTGCCGCCGCTGATCTATTTCGCGGCCTTCACGATGAGCTGGCAGGCGTTTCGCGCCAATCTGCGTCCGATCCTGCTGCTCGCATTCGGCTGCGTCCTGGTGACGACCGCGGCGGTCGCGGGCGCCGCGCATTGGCTGCTCGGACTCCCGTTGGGCGTCGCATTCATGCTCGGCGCCATCGTCTCGCCACCCGATGTCGTGGCCCCGCTCGCGATCGCCGAGCGGCTGCGCATTCCGCGGCGCATCACCGAAGTGCTCGAAGGCGAAGGCCTGGTCAACGACGCGACCGCGCTGATCCTTTTCAACCTCGCCGTCACCGCGGTTTTGACCGGTCGCTTTTCCATTCCGGACGCGGCGCGCGATTTCGCGCTGGTGGTGCTCGGCGAGACGATCTGGGGATTCGTGGTCGGCTACGTGATGCTGCGCTTGAGACATCGCGCGGCGGAGCCTCGCATCGAGGTCATGCTGTCGTTCATGACGCCGTTTCTGGCGTTCTGGCCGCCACACGCGCTGGGCGGATCCGGCGTGCTCGCGACGGTGGTGTCGGGCCTGTACGTCGGTATCGCGGGCGTCTCGCTGATCCGCTCGAACACGCGCCTGCAAGCCCTGTTCTTCTGGGACGTCGTCAACACGGTGATCACCGGCGCCATCTTCCTGCTGACGGGCCTGCAGGCGCGCACCGTCACCGCGGGCCTCGAGGCGGCGACGATCTCGCGTCTTGTGCTCGACGGCATCCTCGTCAGCGCAGTCGTGATCGTCGTGCGCTTCCTGTGGGTGTTCCCGGCGACGTTCCTGCCGCGTCGGCTCTTTCCCTCCGTCGCCGCGCGCGATCCGGCGCCGGATTGGCGGTTTGCGTTCATCATCGCCTTCACCGGCGTGCGCGGCGTGGTGAGCCTCGCCGCGGCGCTCAGCATACCGATCGCGATCGCAACGAATGTGCCGTTTCCCGGACGCGACCGTGTGCTGGTCATGACGTTCGTCGTGATCGTCGTAACGCTCGTCGCGCAGGGTCTTACGCTGCCGTGGGTGTTGCGCCGACTGGGGCTCGACAGGCTGGGACTCGCGGAACTGCGCCGGCGCAAGCAGCGCGAGATGAGCGCACGCGTTGAAACCGCGCGCGCGGCGCTGGCGCAGCTTGACGCCGCCGCCATGCAGGAACGGTTACCCGCCGACGTCGTCGAGCCGTGGCGCGAACAGCAACGCCAGCGCATCGCCGCGCTCGAGGGCACGCGCGAACCGGACGGCGGCGGCGGCTTCGCCATGTCGGTCGGCGTGCAGCGCGCGGAGCTCGCGCTGATCGGCGCCGCACGGGCGCGCCTCAACGCCCTGCTGCGCGAAGGCAGCGTGAGTGACGAGATCCGCCGGCGCATCGAGCGTGATTTCGATCTCGACGAGGAGCGGCTGCGGCGCAATGTGCACGGCATCGCAACCGACGACGACGCTGCGGACGACACGCCGGGCCCTGCTTAGACGGCGAACGGCGTCGAGGCGCGGGACCCCTGTCGCATTGACTCGCGTACGGCGAAGTTAGCGTAACCACGCCTCGAAGGCTTGTCCTTCCTCGTGCCGGTGCGTCCAGTAGTCCAGGTCGCAGCCCGCTTTCTCTGACAGTTTTTGCATGCTCTTCTTCGAGAAATACTGAATGTGCGCGGGGACATGATTGTACGAATACTTCTCCCAGAGAGCGATATCGCTTGTGTCGTCCCTCCATCCGATTGGCCGGTGCGGTGCCGTCACGAAGATCACGCCCCGCCGGCGGAGTAGCGATTTACAGCGTCGAATCACCGACAATGGATCGACGAGATGCTCGACGACGTGCGTCAGTGAAATGACGTCATACGGCGCGCGGTCATCGATCCTGGCGTCGAGAACATCGCCCAGGACATAGAGATCGACCCATGGACATTTGCTGACCGCCTCGGGAGAAATGTCCTGGGCGACCGTGACATTGTCCCGGTTGATCGACTTGGCGGTGCGGCACATCCACGCCAGCCCTGCTCCGACTTCGAGAACAGCTACCGAATCGGCCTCGAGCATGGCGCCGAGCGCTCCAGGATTCTGCGAAAGCATCCATCCATATAGGCGCTGATGAGAGCGATTCGCCCGTGATCGGTGTACACGGGATCGTCGAATTGGCCCGACTCGACGTAGATTGTCCGCAGATCGGTGGGTGACGGTTCCGGCGATATGTACAGAAGCCCGCAGTCTCGACATCGAGCGAAGGTCCAGTCTGCGACTGCTGAGGTTCCCGAGAAAATTGGTCCTGAGCTGACCGATGGCTCGCGCACGAGCATTGCCGCACACCGGGCAGCGCCTGACTGCCGGCTGACTCGCTTCGCTTCGATTGAAACAGCCGCATCACGCTCGACGCTCAGAACAGGTGACAACAATCGGTACTTCAGTCGATGCAGTCCCGTCACCAGTCGCCAACTGCGCGAATTGATGACGGCGTGATAAGCGGGAATTCCCTCCCTGGGCAAGCTTCATGAAGTCGCGCAGACGCTGTTCCTTTTCAATCAGCAGATTCTGATACATGGCCAGCAAGCCGTCCCGTCCCTGAGTGCGAATGTGAAGTTCGAGCATGTCCCGTTCCGTCAGCGTGTACCCTGCCCGCAGGTTCGCCGGTAGTGGTTGCGGAACGTAGAACGTAGTGTGAGGCGCCAGGACTTCCTCGGCGGGCCGATCCTTCGTGTACAAATAGACGGAGAAGGATTTGCGCGACAGATGTTGCTTGTCCGGCGGCAGTGCGATGCGCCGAAAGCCGTGCCACGAGTACTCGTTGGTCTCGAAGATCACCGCCCGGTTGAATAGCGGGAGAAAGCTCGCAGTCTCGTCCACCATGGCGTTGTGCGGATTCGAATGCAGTTCGATGGCCCCGCCCCATGCCTCGTCCCATTCCTTGTTCAGATAGATGAGCAGGTTGATGCGACGGTGCAGCATGTTCCGTTCGTCGATGTTGAAATCGATGTGCACATCGAGGCCCTGGCCGCCGAGATTATTGTGCGTACCACCGCCAAAGAGCGTCTCGTCCGCGATCAGGTCCGGGATGCCCGTGAGCTCGCTCATGACATCCAGGAAAGGCCTTGAATTGATATATTGGTAGAACGCCCGGTAGAACGGGCTTATGTCGGCAACACGTTCCACGACCGCTTTTCGACCTGCCAATCCACGCTCGTTCGTCGCGCGCTTCTCGTCGAAGACCGGGAAGTCTCGCAGAAGCGCATCGCAGGATTCCAGGTCGAGGAAATCGTCGATTGCGACATGGCGGAAAGGCTTGGCGATCGCAAACGCCCGTTGACTTTCGCCTGCGCGTTCCCTCACCGCTGCACGGATCACCTGATTCCCCCGTTGTGTCCACGCCGAGTGGCGATTTTACGCGACTGTTGTACAGCGAACCGAGCGGTCGGCTGGCGTCGTTTGTCGCGGTGCGTGCCCGTTTTTAGCCGGAGCCGCGCGGAAAGCTGCAGTATACGAGCGCGGGGGACGCGCGAAGGCCGGCGGTTCTACCCCTTAGACGCGGAACCGCCAACCGGTATGCGCTGCAAGGGTCAGTGCGCGTTGCGCGATGCCCGACTGTCGCCTGCGGTTCGCGACGGCTTTTCCCCGCGCGAATTGCTGCCCCGCGCTTGCGACTCGCGGCGCTCGAGCTGTTCCTTGCGCTCTGCAAGTTGCTGGCCGATGGCCTGCAGGTCCATGTCGCTCGCGCGCACTTTCGGGAACAGCTCGTTTTCTTCCTCGCGCACATGGTGCTTGACGTATTCGCTCAGCACCTTCACGCCCGCGTCGTACAGCGGATCGCCGGCCGGCGCGGCTTCGAGCCGGCCGATGATGTCCTTCAGCGTCTGGTGCTCGACTGCCGCTTCGTCGAGCAGGTCCTTGCTTTCTTCCTCCTGCAGCGCGCGCCGCGCCGCCGGATAGAAGATCGTTTCCTCGATCTGCGCGTGCACCGTCAGCGCATCGCAGATCTGTCCGACGAGATTCTCCTTCTCCGAATCGTCGGCACCGTCCTTGACGTCCTCGTATTCCGCGAAAAGCTTGTCCACCGCATCATGGTCGCGTTTCAGGATTTCGAGCGCGTTCGTGCTGTCGTCATTCGCCATTCCGAACATGGGTATCTCCCGTGCAAATGAAGCGAATGAGACTGTACGGTGAACCGGAGCCGAGTCCTGTCCGGCAGCAACTGCATCGTTTGTAGGATAGAGACGACGCGAGTCGGCAGCCCGCATTCTGGCTAGAATCGGGTGTTCATTGACGAGGAGGCGCCCGGTGCGCTACGCGCTCTACTACTGGAACGGCATCCAGGGCCGCGGCGAATTCGTCCGCCTGGCGCTCGAGGAGGCCGCGGCCGACTACGTCGACGTCTGCCGCAACGCCGGCGGCGAGGACGCGATGATGGCGTTGCTCGACGCGAAGAAGGTGACCCGGCCCCCGTTTGCGCCGCCGTTTCTCAAGGCGGGCCGGCAGCTGATCGGCCAGACGGCGAACATCCTGCTCTTTCTCGGGCCGCGTCACCGCCTGGCACCCGCGGACGACGCAGGACGGCTGTGGACGCATTCGCTGCAACTGACCATCGCCGATCTCGTCAACGAGGTGCACGACAGCCACCACCCGCTCGGCGCCGGCATGTACTACGAGGAGCAGCGGCGGGAGGCGAAAAAGCGCGCGGCCAATCTCGTGCGGCAGCGCTTGCCGAAATTCCTGGGCTACTTCGAACGCGTCCTCGCGCGCAACGCGCGCACGCCGGGATTCCTCGTCGGCCGCGCGCTGACGTATGTCGATCTGTCGATGTTCCAGGTCATCGCCGGGCTGCGCTACGCATATCCGAACGCGATGGCCGGAATCGAGAAGCGGTGCCCGCGACTGGTCGAGCTGCACGAGCGCGTGCGGCTGAGGCCGCACATTTCGGCGTATCTCGCGTCGCCGCGCCGGCTGGCGTTCAACGAGCAGGGCATCTTCCGGCACTACCGCGCACTCGACCCCTGATCCGGGCGTCTGATAACCTCTCGCATCGTATTCATTCGCTATCGCGACGCGCCGCATCATGAGCATTCCCGCTGAATTCGACCGCGCCTACCGGCTGCACCAGCAAGGCAAGCTGCGCGAAGCGTTCCTGCGCTACGACGCGGTGCTCGCTGCCGACCCCAGCAATGCGCCCGCGCTGCACTACTCGGGCGTCGTCCTCTACCAGGCGGGAAAGATTCCCGAGGCCGCCGAAAGAATCCGCGCATCGCTGAAGATCGAGCCGGCATCGGCCGATGCGTGGTCGAATCTGGCGCTCGTGCTCGAATCGGCGGGCCGGCGCGAGGCGGCCGCGAACGCGCTGCAGGAGGCGGCCCGTCTCGCGCCCCGGTCGCCGGAGATACTCGCCAACCTTTCCGCTGCGCAGTCGGCCCTCGGCCGCGCCGCGGATGCGGAAGCGTCCGCCCGCAGCGCGATCGCGGCCGATGCAGGGCATGCGGCGGGCTGGCACAACCTGGCGCTCGCGCTCGAGCCGCAGGGACGGCTGCTGGAAGCGATGGACGCCGCGTCGCGCGCGGCCACGCTCGCGCCGAGCGAGCCGGCGTACGCGGGATTCAAGGCGCAGCTCGAGATCACCGCCGGAATGCGCAAGAAGGCGCGCGCGACGCTCGACGCGGCGCTCGCGCGAAAGCCGGATTCCGCCGCGCTGCAGTTCGAGCTCGCCGGACTCCTCGAACGCGAAAACGAGCTCGAGCGCGCGATGCAGGCGTACGCGAGCGTCGTGCGCCTTTCGCCCTCGCACGGCGCCGCGCTGTCGCAGCTGCTCTTCCTGCGGCAACGGCTCGGCGACTGGCACGACCTGCCCGCGCTGCGCCAGCAGTTTCGCGATGGCGTGGCGAAGCGCCTCCCGTTGCTCTCGCCGTTCGTCCTGTTGTCGCAGCCGTCGACCCGCGACGAGCAGCGGCGCTGCGCCGAGACGTGGACGGCCACCGTCGCGCCGCCCGCCCCCGCCTCCGGCGCATTGACGCTCGGCAGCGGCCGGCTGCGCATCGGCTATCTGTCCGGCGATTTTCACACGCATGCCACCGCGTTCCTCACCGCCGGACTGTTCGAGCAGCACGATCGCGAGCGCTTCGAAGTCATCGCATATTCGACCGGGCCCGACGATCGCAGCGCGATGCGTGCGCGCCTCGCGCGCGGTTTCGATCGCTTCGTCGATGCGGCCGGCTGGCCTTCGCCGCGGCTCGCGACGGCGATTCGCAACGATGCGATCGACATCCTCGTCGATCTCAAGGGACACACGGAGGGCGCGCCGCCGCCCGTGCTGGCGCTGCGTCCGGCGCCGATCCAGGTGCATTACCTCGGCTATCCCGGCACGCTTGGCGGCAACCTCGTCGACTACCTGATCGGCGATGCCATCGTCACGCCGACCGAGCACGCCGCCGACTACACCGAGACGCTCGTCCGCCTCCCCGGCAGCTACCAGGTCAACGACCGCGAGCGGCCGATCGCCGGCACACCGAGCCGCGCACGAGCTCGGCCTGCCGCGCAGCGCCGTCGTGCTCTGCTGCTTCAACAGCGGCTACAAGATTCAACCCGGAAGTGTTCGACGCGTGGATGCAGATCCTGGCCGACGTGCCCGAAGCGGTGCTGTGGCTGCTCGCGCGACGGGGCGACGAGCGCTGGACGAGCAACCTGCGCCGGGAGACGGTGCGCCGCGGCATCGATGCACGCCGGCTGATCTTCGCGCCGGCGCGACCCAATCCCGAATACCTCGCGCTCTATCGCGCCGCCGACCTGTTCCTCGACACGTGGCCGTACAACGCGCACACGACGGCGAGCGACGCGCTGTGGGCGGGCTGCCCGCTCGTGACGCTGCAGGGCGAGACGTTCGCGTCGCGCGTGGCCGCGAGCCTGCTGACCAGCGGTCGGCCTGCCCGAGCTGGTCTGCCGACGACGTGAAGGCTACGTCGCGAGCGTCGTCGCGCTCGCGCGCGATCCGGACGAGCGGCGGCGCCTGCGCGAGCACCTCGAGGGCCCCGGACGCGCCAGTGCGCTGTTCGATACCGTATCCACGACGCGCGCGCTGGAAGCGGCGTATCGCGCGATGGCGGATCAGTATCGGCGCCGGATGCGCGAACCGATTCGCATCGGCCTCGCGCCGGACGGGTCGTACATCGCCATCTGAGCGCCGCCGGGTTGACTAGGCCACCTCGCGGCCACCGGCGGTGACACCGCCTTAACTGCGCAGCCAGTCGATCGCTTCGTCGACGCGATTGACGGCGACTAACTTCACGTTTTCAATCGCTTGCTTCGGCTTGTTGAGCGTAAGGTATCACGAATGTTTCGAAAGCCGAGCTTGGCGGCCTCGCGAATGCGCTCCTGGCCGCGCTGCACCGGGCGGATCTCGCCGGCCAGGCCGACCTCACCAAAAATCAGAGATTTATCCGGCAATGGTTTGTTTTTCAATGAAGAATGGACGGCGAGCAGGACGGCCAGATCGGCGGCCGGCTCGAGGATGCGCACGCCGCCCACCGCGTTGACGAACACGTCGTAGCCGCCGGTCTCGACGCCGCCGTGCCGATGCAGCACGGCGAGCAGCAGCGCGAGCCGCTGCGGATCGAGCCCGACCGCCAGCCGCCGCGGCGTGCCGCCCTGCACCGGATCGACCAGCGCCTGCACCTCGACGAGCAGCGGCCGCGAGCCTTCGAGCGTCGCGACGACCGCCGAGCCCGCGACGCCCTCGGCGTGCTGCGACAGGAACAGCGCCGACGGATTGCGCGACGCCCTTCAGGCCGCGCTCGGTCATCGCGAACACGCCGAGCTCGTTCGCGGCGCCGAAGCGGTTCTTGATCGCGCGCACGAGCCGGAAGCTCGAGTGCGGATCGCCCTCGAAGTACAGCACCGTGTCGACGATGTGCTCGAGCACGCGCGGACCGGCGATCGCGCCCTCCTTCGTCACGTGCCCGACGAAGAGCACGACGACGCCGCGCTGCTTCGCGAGCCGCGTCAGCTGCGCCGCGCACTCGCGCACCTGCGCGACGCTGCCGGGCGCCGAGGCGAGCGCCTCGGTGTAGACGGTCTGGATCGAATCGATGACGACGATCTCGGGCGCGTGCGCGTCGATCGCCGCGACGATCGCCTCGAGCTGCACTTCGGCGAGCAGCTCGATCGGCGCATTGACGAGTCCGAGCCGATGCGCGCGCAGCGCGATCTGCTCGGCCGATTCCTCGCCGGTGACGTACAGCGTGCGGTGCAGCGCGCCGAGCGCGGCGCCCGCCTGCAGCAGCAGCGTCGACTTGCCGATGCCCGGATCGCCGCCGAGCAGCACGACGCCGCCGGGCACGAGGCCGCCGCCGAGCACGCGATCGAACTCCTCGAGGCCGGTCGCGATGCGCTGCGATCGCGCGCGCTTCACCGACGCGAGCGGCGTCACCGTCGAGCGCGCGCCGGTGACGCTCTCGAAGCGCGCCGCGGGCGGCGTCGCCACCGTTTCGACGAGCGTGTTCCAGGCGCCGCAGTGCGGGCACTGTCCCTGCCACTTCGGCGCCTTGCCGCCGCACTCGGTGCAGGTGTAGAGCGGTCTTGGGCTTCGCCACGCGTCAGCTCAACTCGGCCGGGTTCGGCGACCGCGGTGCCGAGCTTGCCGACGACGACGCCGGCCGCCTCGTTGGCGATGCGCATCGCGTCGGGCAGCGGCGCGCCGGCGGCGAGCAGCGCGCCGAGCGTCGCGATCACCGTGTCGCCGGCGCCGGAGACGTCGAACACCTCGCGCGCCTGCGCGGGAATCGTCAGCGCGCCGGCGTCGGAGAAGAGCGTCATGCCCTCCTCCGAGCGCGTGACCAGCAGCGCGTCGATGTCGAGGTCGCGCGCAGCGCCTGCGCGCGGCGCGCCAGATCGGCCTCGTCGCGCCAGCGCCCGGCGACCTGCGCGAAATTCGCTGCGATTGGGCGTGAGCAGCGTCGCGCCGCGATAGCGCTCCCAGTCGTCGCCCTTCGGATCGACGAGCACGGGCTTGCCGGCTGCGCGCGCGCGCTCGATCATCGTCGCGATGTGCGCGAGGCCGCCCTTGCCGTAGTCGGACAGCACGAGCGCGTCGGCCCGCGCGAGCAGCCGTCGAACTCGGCGAGCTTGCGCGCGAGCACCTCGTGCGGCGGCGCCGTCTCGAAATCGATGCGCAGCAGCTGCTGCTGGCGGCCGATCACGCGCAGCTTGACGGTCGTCGGCAGCGCCGCGTCGCGCAGGAACGACGTCTCGACGCGTCCGCGTCGAGCAGCGCTGCAGCGCGTCGGCCGGCTCGTCGTCGCCGGTCGACCGACAGCAGCGTCGCGTGCGCGCCGAGCGCCGCGACGTTGCGCGCGACGTTCGCCGCGCCGCCGGGACGCTCCTCGCGTGCGCGCGATCTTGCACGACCGGCACCGGCGCCTCGGGCGAGATGCGCTCGACGTCGCCGAACCAGTAGCGGTCGAGCATCACGTCGCCGACGACCAGCACGCGCGCGGCGGCGACGCGGTCGCGCCACGTCGAAAAGCGCGGCATTCACCGGAGGCGCCTCTCGCCGCTCATCGCCGGCCGATCGAAAAGTACTCGAAGCCGGCGCCGCGCACGACGTCCGGCTCGTAGAGATTGCGGCCGTCGAAGATCAGCGGCTGCTTCAGCCGCCGATGCAGCGCGTCGAAGTCGGGGCTGCGGAACTCCTTCCATTCGGTGACGACGACGAGCGCGTCGGCGCCGTCGCAGGCGGCGAGCGGCGATTGCCGGCGAACGTGAGGCCGCGGCGTGTCGCCGAGCAGCGCGCTTCGCCTCGTCCATCGCGACCGGATCGTACGCGGCGATGCGCGCGCCGCGTGCGCGCAGCGCGTCGATGATCGACGCGCGACGGCGCCTCGCGCATGTCGTCGGTGTTCGGCTTGAACGCGAGGCCCCAGAGCGCGAAGCGGCGGCCGGAGAGATCGCTCGCCGAAGCGCGCGACGATCTTGTCGACGAGCACGTTCTTCTGCGCGTCGTTCGCGGCCTCGACGGCGGCGAGCACCTTGAGCGGCGTGCCCGCGCGCCGTGCGGTATGCTGCAGCGCCTTCACGTCCTTCGGGAAGCAGCTGCCGCCGTAGCCGACGCCGGGATACAGGAAGTGATAGCCGATGCGCGGATCGGAGCCGATGCCCTGGCGCACCGGCTCGATGTCGGCGCCGAGCCGCTCGGCGAGGTTCGCGAGCTCGTTCATGAACGAGATGCGCGTGGCGAGCATCGCGTTGGCCGCGTACTTGGTGAGCTCGGCCGAGCGGACGTCCATGACCAGCAGGCGCTCGTGGTTGCGCTGGAACGGCGCGTAGACGTCGCGCAGGATCGCGATCGCGCGCTCGTCGTCGGCGCCGATGACGATGCGGTCGGGCTTCATGAAGTCGTCGACCGCCGCGCCTTCCTTCAGGAACTCCGGGTTCGACGCGACCGCGAACGGCAGGTCGACGCCGCGCGCGGCGAGCTCCTCGGCGATCGCCGCGCGCACGCGGTCGGCCGTGCCGACCGGCACGGTGGACTTGTCGACGACGAGCGTCCATTGCGTCATGCGGCGGCCGATGTTGCGCGCGGCCTGCAGCACGTACTGCATGTCGGCGCTGCCGTCCTCGTCGGGCGGCGTGCCGACGGCGATGAACTGCACCGTGCGCGTGGCCGACGGCGGCGTCGACGTCGGTCGTGAAGCGCAGGCGGCCGGCGGCGACGTTGCGGCGGATCATCGGCTCGAGGCCCGGCTCGTGGATCGGCACGCCGCCGCTCGTTGCAGCATGTCGATCTTGCGCGCATCGACGTCGAGGCAGAGCACGTCGTTGCCGACCTCGGCGAGGCACGCGCCGGTGACGAGGCCGACGTAGCCGGTGCCGATCATCGTGATCTTCATGCAGCGATTGCCGAGCGTGCGATTGATCGCCGCGAGCGCGGCCACCGGATCGGCGGCGCGCGGTGATCGGGCGGCCGATCACGAGGTAGTCGGCGCCGTTGGCGACCGCCGTCTCGGGCGTGACGATCCGCGCCTGGTCGTTCGCGCCGCTGCCGGCGGGGCGGATGCCCGGCGTGACCAGCGCGAAGGCGGGGCCGAACGCCGCGCGCAGCGACGGCGCTTCGAGCGCCGAGCAGACGACGCCGTCGAGGCCGCAGTCGCGCGCGAGCGCCGCGAGGCGCAGCGCGTGGCGGCCGCGCATCGCCGTCGATGCCCGTTTCGCGCAGCGCCGCCTGGTCGAGGCTCGTCAGCACGGTGACGGCGATGAGCAGCGGCCGCGCGCCCGGTTTCGGCGGCGGTCGCCGCGACCGCATCGCGCGCGGCCTTCAGCATCGCGCGCCCGCCCGCGGCGTGCACGTTCAGCATCCAGACGCCGAGGCGCGTCGCCGCCGCGCACGCCTGCGCGACGGTGTTGGGAATGTCGTGGAACTTGAGGTCGAGAAACACGTTGAAGCCGCGCTCGACCATCCAGCGCACCGGCTCGGGCCCGGCGGCGACGAACAGCTCCTTGCCGACCTTCAGGCCGCAATCGTGCGGGTCGAGGCGCTCGGCGAGCGCCAGCGCGCGCATCGGGTTCGCGAAGTCGAGCGCGACGATGACGCGCGGGTTGCGCGGTGCCATGTCGATCTCATGGCGAATACGTTTGCGCGACTGTACGGCGTCATGCGTAGCCGTCGGGCGTCTCGGTGCGCTTCGGCGAGTACGTCTCCCACTTCTGGCAGCCGGGACAGCGCCAGTAGTACTGCCGCGCGCGAAAGCCGCAGTTGTCGCAGTGGTACAGGCCGAGCCGCTTGATGTGCTGGCCGACCAGACCCTTGACGAGCTCGAGGTCGTGCCGCCGCTCCGGCGGCGCCGACAGCAGCTGCGCCTCGAGCAGGCGGTCGAGGCCGATCAGCGTGGGATTGCGCGCGAGCTCGTCCTTGATCAGCGTCGCCGCGGCGTCGGGCCCTTCGTGCTCGAGCACCAGCGTGAACAGCGCGTTCAGCAGGTCGAGCGACGGATACTGCGCCTGGTAGTTGCGCAGCAGCCGGATGCCCGTCGGCAGGTCGCCGAGCCGCCGATAGGCGTCGGCGAAGCGCTCGGCGGCGAGTGCGAGGAACGCCGGATTCTGCGACTCGATCCGCTGCCACGCCTCGATGGCCGCGCGCCAGTCGCCCTGCTGCGCCGCGAGATCGCCGAGGAGCAGGTTCGCGCGCGCGCAGCCGCGATGCGTCGCGAGCGCGCGCGTCGAGCTCGGCGTCGCGGTCGGCGGTGTCGGACGCGCAGCAGCGCCGCCTGCGCGAGCTCGCAGTGGTACTGCGGCGATCTCCTTGTAGTACGGCTGCTTCGCGAGCACCTCCATTCGCTGCATCGCGGCGATCGCCTTCGGCCAGTCCTTCTCCGTCTCGTAGATCGAGATCAGGTGCGACGAGCGCCGAATGCTCGAACGGCGTGTCGTCGAGCTTGGCGAAGAGCGTCCTCGGCGCGGTCGAGCAGGCCGGCGCGATGGAAGTCCTGCGCGAGCTCGTAGGTCGCCATCGTGCGCTTGTCGGCGGGCAGGTCGGGCGATCGAGCAGGTTCTGGTGCATGCGGATCGCGCGGTCGATCTCGCCCTGGCGGCGGAACAGCGAGCCGAGCGCGAAGTGCAGGTCGATCGTCTGCGGATCGACCTTGACGACCTCGATGAACGACTCGATCGCCTTGTCGGGCTGCTCGTTCAGCAGGAAGTTGAGGCCGCGGAAGTACGACAGCGGCAGCGCGCGCGACTCGCGCAGCAGGTGCTTGATGTCGATGCGCGCGGCGATCCAGCCCAGCGCGAAGAACAGCGCCGGGATCGGCAGCAGCCACCAGAGCTCGAAGTCCATGGCGCGCCTAGAATCCCGTCGTCGGCGGCTCGAAGCCCGGTCCCGACGCGGGGCCGGTGCCCGGCGCCGGCGCCGTGCGGCGTCGGCGCGACCACCGCGTTGCGCTGCTCGCGGCGCAGCCGGTTCAGCTGGCGCTTCAGCCGCGCGACCTTGATCGCGCCGGCGAGGAGGCCGAGCGCGACGCCGGTCGCGAACGCGATCAGCACGACGAAGACGAGCGGCGCCTCCCAGCTGCAGAGGTTGAAGAAGCGCAGCGTCACCGGCTCGGCGTTCTGCAGCGAGAGGAACAGCAGCGACGACGAAGACGACCGCGATGACGATCCAGCGAACAAGACTCATCGGATGCGGACCCTCGCGTCTGCGGCGTTCGGCGCTGAATAAGTGCGGGTCAGACTCGACTTTTGCGCGCCGCCATGGACACATACGCGATTCCGCGAAAAGTCGAGTCGGACCCCGCTTATTCCTGAGTGAGCGTTGAAATCGACCCGCTCGCGCAACTCCTTGCCCGCCTTGAAGTGCGGCACGTACTTCTCGGGCACCTGCACCTTCTCGCCGGACTTCGGATTGCGTCCCGTGCGCGGCGGCCGGTAGTTCAGGCCGAAGCTGCCGAACCCGCGGATCTCGATGCGCTCGCCCTTCGCGAGGCTTTCGGCCATCGCGTCGAGGATCATCTTCACCGCGAGCTCGGCATCCTTGGCGACCAGTTGCGGAAACTGCGCCGCGAGGCGGTCGATCAGCTCCGATTTGGTCATCGCGTCTCTCCCGCGATCAGCCGTTGGTCTTGTTGTCGAGCTTCGCCTTCAGCAGCGCGCCGAGGTTCGTCGTGCCGGTGCTCGCGCCGGCGTTCTCGGCGCTCATCCGCTGCATCGCCTCGGATTCCTCGGCATTGTCCTTCGCCTTGATCGACAGGTTGATGCTGCGGTTCTTGCGGTCGACGTTGATGATCATCGCCTTGACCGCGTCGCCTTCCTTCAGGTGCGTGCGGATGTCCTCGACGCGGTCGCGCGAGACTTCGGAGGCGCGCAGGTAGCCTTCGACGTCGCCGCCGAGCGCGATCACCGCGCCCTTCGCGTCGAGCGTCTTGACCGTGCCCGTCACGACGCTGCCCTTGTCGTGCGTGGCGACGAAGTTGCTGAACGGATCGCCTTCGAGCTGCTTGATGCCGAGCGAGATGCGCTCGCGCTCGACGTCGATCGCCAGCACCACGGCCTCGACTTCCTGGCCCTTCTTGTAGTCGCGCACCGCCGTTTCGCCGGCGTTGGCCCACGAGAGGTCGGACAGGTGCACGAGGCCGTCGATGCCGCCCGGCAGGCCGACGAACACGCCGAAGTCGGTGATCGACTTGATCTGGCCCGTCACCTTGTCGCCCTTCTTGTGGTTCATCGCGAACTCGTCCCACGGGTTCGGCATGCACTGCTTCATGCCGAGCGAGATGCGGCGGCGGTCCTCGTCGATCTCGAGGATCATCACCTCGACCTCGTCGCCGAGCTGCACGACCTTGGTCGGATGGATGTTCTTGTTGGTCCAGTCCATCTCGGACACGTGCACCAGGCCTTCGATGCCCGACTCGATCTCGACGAACGCGCCGTAGTCGGTGATGTTCGTGACCTTGCCGAAGAGGCGCGTGCCCGGCGGATAGCGGCGCGACAGGCCGACCCACGGATCCTCGCCGAGCTGCTTCAGGCCGAGCGAGACGCGGTTCTTCTCCTGGTCGAACTTGAGGACCTTGGCGGTGACTTCGTCGCCGACCGACAGCACTTCCGACGGATGCTTGACGCGGCGCCAGGCGAGGTCGGTGATGTGCAGCAGGCCGTCGATGCCGCCCAGGTCGACGAACGCGCCGTAGTCGGTGATGTTCTTGACGATGCCCTTGACGATCGCGCCTTCCGACAGCGTCGAGAGGAGCTTCTCGCGCTCCTCGCCGAGGCTTTCCTCGAGCACGGCGCGGCGCGACACGACGACGTTGTTGCGCTTGCGGTCGAGCTTGATGACCTTGAACTCGAGCTGCTTGTTCTCGAACGGCGACGTGTCCTTGACCGGACGGATGTCGACGAGCGAGCCGGGCAGGAACGCGCGGATGCCGTTGATCATGACGGTGAGGCCGCCCTTCACCTTGCTGGTGACGAGGCCCTGGACGATCGAGCCCTGCTCCATCGACGCTTCGAGGTCGTGCCAGGCCTTGAGGCGCTTCGCCTTGTCGCGCGACAGGCGCGTTTCGCCGTAGCCGTCCTCGAGCGCTTTCGATCGCGACGGTGACGAAATCGCCGGGCTTGACCTCGATCTTCGCCCTTGTCGTTCTTGAATTCCTCGATCGGGATGAAGCTTTCGGACTTGAGGCCCGCGTTGACGACGACGACGTTGTAGTCGACGCGGATGACTTCGGCGGTGATCAGTTCGCCCTGGCGCATTTCCTGGCGCGCGAGGGATTCCTCGAACAGCGCGGCGAAATTTTCGGTGCCGGGGGTCGGTGTTGCGATTTGCGTGGCGGTAGCCATGAGGGGTTGGTTCCTTTCATGATTGCCGTCGCGGGACGAGAACCCGTTATCTCGCGCGGACGGGCTGGTGGATGAAATCCGCTAAGCGTGCGCGCCGGCTGGAAAGCGCGCACCCGCGGCACCTTTGCGTGAACCTGTTCGTCGAACGCGAGGCGTCTTGCGACAGCGCCGCGTTCGCGGTCAGTGTTCCCGCCGATTGCATCAGGCCGCAGCGTTCCGCTCGCGATACAGCGCGAGGACGGCGGCGGTGGCTTCGGCAATCGACAGATCGGTCGTATCCAGGATCACGGCGTCGGCGGCCGGCCACGAGCGGCGCGGCCGCTCGCGTCGAGTCCCGCGCGTCGCGCTCCCGGATATCGCGCAAAAGACCGTCAATGTGTAACCGAGATTCCTTTTGCGATCAACTGCTTATGCCGCCGTCTGCGCGCGCTCCTCGGCGCTGGCCGTCAGGAACACCTTGAGCGGCGCGTCCGGGAACACGACGGTGCCCATGTCGCGGCCGTCGGCGACGAGCCCCGGCGGCGCGCGAAAGGCCCGCTGGCGCGCGAGGAGCGCGCTGCGGACGGCCGGGTGGACGGCGACCCGCGACGCCGCCGGCGACACCGCCTCGGTGCGCAGCGCGTCGGTGACGTCGCGGCCGTCGAGCATCGCGCGTCCGCCGCGCGAACGACACGTCGAGCGCCCGCGGCGAGCGCCGACGAGCGCCGGCTCGTCGTCGGCGGCGATGCCGTGCTCGAGCGCGCTGCAGCGCGACCAGCCGATACAGCGAGCCGCTGTCGAGGTAGTGGAAGCCGAGCGCGCGCGCGACGTCCGCGCGCGATCGTGCCCTTGCCCGACGCGGCCGGGCCGTCGATCGCGATGACCGGCGGTAGCGTCACGGGCCAGCCAGTTCCGCGTGCCGCGCGATGCTCGCGCAACGCGTCGAAGTAGCCGGGGAACGTCTTGCGCACGCAGCCCGGATCGTTGATCGTGACGCCGGCGCCGCCGAGCGCGGCGAGCGAGAAGCACATCGCCATGCGGTGGTCGTCGTAGGTGTCGATCGTCGCGTGGCGCGAAAGCGCGCGAGCGGCGCGACGTCGAGCCAGTCGGCGCCCGCCGCGAGCGTGGCGCCGAGCTTGCGCAGCTCGGTCGCCATCGCGGCGATGCGGTCGGTTTCCTTCACGCGCCAGCTGCCGATGTTCGACGAGCCGCGTCGGCGCCTGCGCGAAGAGCGCGACGATCGCGAGCGTCATCGCGGCGTCGGGAATCGTCAGTGCAGTCGATCGTGCCGCCGGCGAGCGGGCGCCGCGCGCGCGCCTCGATCCAGTCGTCGCCGAAGCGGACGTCGGCGCCCTGCCGCGCGAGCACGTCGGCGAACGCGACGTCGCCCTGGATCGAGTCGCGGCCGACGCCGGTCACGCGCACCGGGCCGCCGCCGAGCGCGCCGGCGGCGAGGAAGTACGACGCCGCGGACGCGTCGCCTTCGACGTGCACGCGCGCCCGGGCTCGCGTAGCCGCGCGCCGGCGGGCACGTCGAACGTCGACGCATCGCGGCGTCTCGACCGCGACGCCGAAGCGGCGCATCAGGCGCAGTCGTGATCTCGACGTACGGCCGCGAGATGAGCGGCGTCGTCGACCGTCGACGGTCGTCGGCGCTTCGCCGGCGCCGTGCGCGAGCGGCAGCGCCATCAGCAGCGCCGAGAGGAACTGGCTCGACACGTCGCCGCGGATCGGAACGCGTCCGCCGGCGCGCCCGCCCGACGCGCCGATCGCGAGCGGCGGAAAGCCGTCGTTGCCGAGGTAGCGGATGTCGCAGCCCAGGTGCCGCAGCGCATCGACGAGGTCGCCGATCGGCCGCTCGTGCATGCGCGGCACGCCGGCGAGCCGTAGTCGCCGCCGAGCAGCGCGAGCACCGCGGTGAGCGGGCGCAACGCGGTGCCGGCGTTGCCGAGGAAGAATGCGGCGGCGCGCTGCGGGAAAGCGCCCGCCGGCGCCGTGCACGACGCACGCGCCGGTCGCCGTCGACGTCGATGCGCACGCCGAGCGCGCGCAGCGCGTCGAGCATCCGCGCGTGTCGTCGGCGTCGAGCAGGCCGGTGAGCGTGGTCGTGCCGTCGGCGAGCGCCGCGAGCAGCAGCGTGCGGTTGGAGATGCTCTTCGAGCCCGGCAGCGCGACGACGCCCTCGGCGCGCGCGACGGCGCGAGGTCGAGCGTGTGCGCCGCGTCGCGGCGCGTCATGCGTGCGTCGGCGATCGCGCCGGCGGCTCGCGGCGCTCATGGCGTCGCGCTACGTTGCCGCGCTCGCGCGCCGCGGCGTCGCCCCAGCGGCGGCGCGCATCGGCGGCGCGGCCCAGCATGGCCTCGAGCGCCGCCCGTCGCCGTGCGCGATCGACAGCGCAGCGCGGCGAGCGCGCCGCGATAGCGCGTCGAGCTCGGCGAGCAGCGCGTCGCGATTGGCGAGCGCGATGTCGCGCCACATCTCCGGCGAGCTCGCCGGCGATGCGCGTGAAATCGCGAAAGCCGCTGCCGGCGTTGCGCGAAGTACTCGGCGCCGTCCGGGCGCGACGCGAGCTCGGCGACGAGCGCGAACGCGAGCAGGTGCGGCAGGTGCGACACCGCGGCGAAGATCGCGGTCGTGGCGCGCCGGGATCGAGCCGCGCGACGCGCGCGCCGCACGCCGTCCACAACGCCGTCGACGCGCGCGCAGTGCCGCGGCGCGACGTCTCGGGCAGCGGCGTCAGGATCACCTGGCGGCCGCGAAAAGCGACGCGTCGCCGGCGGCGGCGCCGGTGCGCTCGCTGCCGGCGATCGGATGGCCCGGCACGAAGCGCGGCAGGCGCGCGCCCAGCGTCGCGCGCGCGGCGAGCGACGACGTCCTGCTTGGTGCTGCCGGCGTCGGTGACGACGGCGCCGCGGGCCGAGCGCGCGGCGCGAGCGCCGTCGAGCAGCGCCGGGTACTGCGCGACCGGTGTCGCGACCAGCACGACGTCGGCGTCGGCGACCTCGCGCGTCCAGTCGTCGTCGAGCGTCATGCCGCGATCGATCACGCCGCGCGCGACGCGCGCGTCGAGATTCGCCTGCGAGCGGCCGACGCCGACGACCTGCGCCGACGGCGCCCGCGCGCGCAGCGCGAGCGCGCACGAGCCGCCGATCAGGCCGACGCCGACGACGACGAGCTTGTCGATGCGCACGGCGCGCTGCCGATCGACGCGCGCTTGCGCCGCTGCGAGCGCGGCGAGGAAGCGCTCGTTCTCCGCGCGGCAGGCCGACGGTGACGCGCAGCCATGCGGGCAGGCCGTAGTTCGCGACCGGCCGCACGATCACGCCCTGGCGCAGCAGCGACTGGTAGATCGCGCGCCGCGTCGCCCACCTTCGACGAGCACGAAGTTGCCGTGCGACGGCAGCGCTGCGCACGCGACAGCGCGCTGCAAGCCCGCTTCGAGCTGCGCATGCCGTCGCGGTTCAGGCGCCGGCTCTCCTCGACGTACTCCGCGTCGTCGAGCGCGGCGAGCGCCGCGGCCTGCGCGAGCGCGTTCACGTTGAACGGCTGGCGCACGCGATTCAGCAGGTCGGCGACGGCGGCGTCCATGACGCCGTAGCCGACGCGCAGCGCGGCGAGGCCGTAGGCCTTCGAGAACGTGCGCGACACGACGAGGTTCGGATAGCGCGCGATCCAGCGCGTCGCGTGCGACCTGCTGCGACGGCTCGAGGTACTCGTTGTAGGCCTCGTCGAGCACGACGAGCACGTCGCGCGGCACGCGCGCGATGAACGCTTCGACAGCGTCGCCCGCGAGCCAGGTGCCGGTCGGATTGTTCGGATTGGCGACGAACACGATGCGCGTGCGCGGCGTGATCGCGGCGCGCATCGCGTCGAGATCGTGGCCGATGATCGCGCGCGGGCACCTCGATGCCGGGCGCGCCGCGCGCCTGCGTCGCGAGCGGATACACGGTGAACGCGTGCTGCGAATAGACGGCGTCGATCGCCCGGGTCGCAGGAACGCCTGCGTGACGAGCTCGAGCATGTCGTTGCTGCCGTTGCCGAGCACGATCTGCTCCGGCCGCACGCCGAGCCGCGCGCGAGCGCTGCCTTCAGCGCGAAGCCGTTGCCGTCCGGATAGCGCGTGACGTCGGCGGCGGCCGCGGCGATCGCGGCGAGCGCCTTCGGGCTCGGGCCGCGCGGATTCTCGTTCGACGCGAGCTTGACGATCGTCGCCGGGTCGAGGCCGAGCTCGCGCGCGACCTCCTCGATCGGCTTGCCGCGGACGTAGGGCGCGATCGCGCGGACGTATTCGGGCGCGCGGCGCGGCGCAGCGTCTGGCGGCGCGATCATGGGCTTCGCGCTGCGTGGACTTCATGTGAGATCGCCGCCGGATACGAGCCGAGCAGCTTGAGGAACGGCGCCTTGCCCGACAGCTCGGCGAGCGCCGCGGCGACGGGCGGATCGTCGCGATGGCCGACGAGGTCGACGAAGAACAGGTATTCCCACAGCCCGGTGCGCGCCGGCCGCGACTCGAAGCGCGTCATCGACACGCCGTGGCGCGCGAACGGCTCGAGCAGCGCGTGCACCGCGCCGGGGCGATTGGGCGCCGACATCACGAGCGACGTCTCGTCGCGGCCCGACGGCGGCACCGACTGGCGGCCGAGCACCCAGAAGCGCGTCGTGTTGTTGGGCTCGTCCTCGATGTGCGCCGCGAGCACCGCGAGGCCGTAGATCGACGCGGCGATCTCGCCGGCGATCGCGGCCGCGCCCGGCTCCGCGCGCGGCGAGCCGCGCGGCCTCGGCGTTGCTCGACACCGGCGATGCGCGGCAGCGCCGGGCAGGTGTCGCGCGAGCCACTGCACGCACTGCGCGAGCGACTGCGCGTGCGAGTAGACCTTGACGACGCGATCGAGCGCCGGCGCATTCGACAGCAGGTTCTGCTGCACGCGCAGCTTGACCTCGCCGCAGATCGAAAGGTCGGTCGTGCACATGAGGTCGAGCGTGCGGCCGACGGCGCCTTCGGTCGAGTTCTCGACCGGCACGACGGCGTAGTCGGCCTGGCCGCGCCTCGACGGCGCGGAAGATCTCGTCGATCGTCGCGCACGGCATCGCGTCGACGAACGGGCCGAAATGGCGCGCGACCGCCGCGTGGCTGAACGTGCCCGCGGGCCGAGATAGGCGATGCGCAGCTGCTGCTCGAGCGCGAGGCACGCCGACATCACCTGGCGGAACACGCCGATGATCGCCGTCGTCGGACAGCGGCCCGCCGTTCTGCTCGCGCGAGGCGCGCGAGCACCTGCGCCTCGCGCTCGGGCCGGTACGCGGCGCCGCCGCTGCCCGGCCTTCAGCGCGCCGATCGCCTTCGCGTGCCTCGCGCGCTCGTTGAGGCGCGCGAGAATCTCGCGGTCGAGCGCGTCGATCGCGTCGCGATGCACGCGCAGCCGCGCATCGAGCTCGTCGTCGCCGGTGTCGTCACGCCGTCGGCGTCAGCCATGCGTCGCGCTCGAATTCGCGCATCCAGTTCGACCAGCGCCTCGCACGCCTGCGAGCGGCATCGCGTTGTAGATCGACGCGCGCATGCCGCCGACGGCGCGGTGGCCCTTGAGCTGCACCAGGCCGCGCGCGGCCGCGCCCTCGAGGAACGGCGCGTCGAGGCGCGTCGTCCGCGCAGGATGAACGGCACGTTCATCCGCGAGCGGTCCGACCGTCGCACCGGATTGCGGTAGAAGCCGGTGCGGTCGATCTCGGCGTACAGCGCGTCGGCCTTCGCGACGTTCGCGCGCTCGATCGCCGCGAGGCCGCCCTGCGCCAGCAGCCATTCGAACGTCAGGCCGGCGAGGTAGATCGCGAAGGTCGTCGGCGTGTTGAACATCGAGTCGGCCTTCGCCTGCACCGCGTAGTCGAACACGCTCGGGACACTCGCGGCGCGCGCGCCCGAGCAGGTCCTCGCGCACGATGACGAGCGTCAGGCCCGCCGGGCCGATGTTCTTCTGCGCGCCGGCGTAGATCACGCCGAAGCTCGCGACGTCGAGCGGCCGCGACAGCATGTGCGACGACGTGTCGGCGACGAGCGGCACGTCGCCGGTGTCGGGAATCCAGAGGTATTCGACGCCGCCGATCGTCTCGTTCGTCGTGACGTGGACGTAGCTCGCATCGCGTGAGCGCTGCCAGGTCGCTGGCGGAGGAACGTACGTGTACTGCGCGTCGGCGCTCGACGCGGCGACGTTGACGCGTCCGTATTTGCGCGCCTCGGCGATCGACTTCTGCGACCAGTGGCCGGTGTCGACGTAATCGGCAACGCCGTCCGGCGCCAGCAGGTTGAGCGGCACGGCGGCGTTCTGCGCGAGCGCGCCGCCCTGCAGGAACAGCACGCTGTAGTTCGGCGGCATCGCGAGCAGCGCGCGCAGGTCGGCCTCGGCTTTGCGCGATGACCGAGCATGAAGTCGGCGCCGCGATGGCTCATCTCCATCACCGACATGCCGCGTGCCGTGCCAGTCGAGCAGCTCGGCCTGCGCGCGCTCGCAGCACCGGCTCGGGCATCGCGGCCGGCCCGGCGCTGAAGTTCCAGACACGCGGTGCGTCATGCGAGCACCGCTCACGCCGACCGTTCGTCACTCGACTTCCTCGTCGTCGCGCTCGACGACGCGCTCGAGGCCGGCGAGCTTCTCGCCGTCGTCCAGGTTGATCAGCGTGACGCCCTGCGTCGAGCGGCTCATTTCGCGGATCGACTTGACGCGCGTGCGGATCAGCACGCCGCCGGTCGAGATCAGCATCACCTCGTCGTCGGGGCGCACGAGCGCCGCGGCGACGACCTGTGCCGTTGCGGCTCGATTGCTGGATCGCGATCATGCCCTTCGTGCCGCGGCCGTGGCGCGTGTACTCGACGATCGGCGTGCGCTTGCCGTAGCCGTTCTCGGTGGCCGTGAGCACCGATTGCGTCTCGTCCTCGGCGACGAGCATCGAGATCACGTTCTGGCCCTTGGCGAGCATCATGCCGCGCACGCCGTGCGCGTTGCGGCCCATCGGCCGCACGTCGTTCTCGTCGAAGCGCACCGCCTTGCCGCCCGAGCTGAACAGCATCACGTCGTGCTTGCCGTCGGTCAGCGCGACGCCGATCAGGCGATCGCCGTCGGCGAGGTCGACGGCGATGATGCCCGACGGGCGCGGCCGCGAGAAGTCGGAGAGCGACGTCTTCTTCACCGTGCCCATCGCCGTCGCCATGAACACGTAGTGGTCCTCCGAGAACTCCTTGACCGGCAGGATCGCCGTGATCTTCTCGTTGTCGATCGAGCGGCACCAGATTGACGATCGGCTTGCCGCGCGCATTGCGCGTGCCCTGCGGCACGTTGTAGACCTTGAGCCAGTAGACGCGTCCGCGGTTGCGAGAAGCACAGAATGTAGTCGTGCGTGTTGGCGATGAACATCCGGTCGACGAAATCGTCTTCCTTGGTCGTCGTCGCCTGCTTGCCGCGTCCGCCGCGCCGCTGCGCGCGGTATTCGCCGACCGGCTGCGCCTTCATGTAGCCGCCGTGCGACAGCGTGACGACCATGTCCTCCGGCGCGATCAGGTCCTCGAGCGACAGGTCGACGCCCTGCGCGACGATCTCGCTGCTGCGCGCGTCGCCGAACTGCTCGCGGATCCCCGACGAGCTCGTCGCGGATGATCTGCGTGACGCGCGCGGGCTTGGCGAGGATGTCGAGCAGGTCGGCGATGAGGTCCATCACCTCGCGGTAGTCGGCGGTGATCTTGTCCTGCTCGAGGCCGGTCAGGCGCTGCAGCCGCAGCTCGAGGATCGCCTGCGCCTGCACGTCGGACAGGCGATAGCCGCCGCTCGTCGCCGTGCCAGCCGAACTCGGGCGGCAAGCCCTCGGGCCGCGCGGCGTCGGCGGCGGCGCGCTTCAGCATCTCCTCGACCAGCGCCGAGCGCCACGTGCGCGCCATCAGCGCGGCCTTCGCTTCGGCGGGCGTCGGCGACGCCTTGATCAGCGCGATGATCTCGTCGACGTTCGACAGCGCGACGGCGAGGCCTTCGAGCACGTGGCCGCGCTCGCGCGCCTTGCGCAGGTCGAAGCGCGTGCGCCGCACGACGACTTCGCGCCGGTGCGTGCAGGAAGATACTCGAGGAACTGCTTGAGGTTGAGGAGCCGCGGCTGGCCGTCGACCAGCGCGACCATGTTCATGCCGAAGCTGTCCTGCAGCTGCGTCAGCTTGTACAGGTTGTTCAGGATGATCTCCGGCACTTCGCCGCGCTTCAGCTCGATGACGACGCGCATGCCCGACTTGTCGGACTCGTCGCGCAGGTCGGAGATGCCCTCGAGCTTCTTCTCGCGCACGAGCTCGCCGATGCGCATCAGCAGGTTCGCCTTGTTCACCTGGTAGGGAATCTCGTCGACGATGATCGCCTGGCGGTTGCCCTTGTCGAGGTCCTCGAAGTGCGTGCGCGCGCGCATGACGACGCGGCCGCGGCCGGTGCGATAGCCCTCGCGCACGCCTTCGAGGCCGTAGATGATTCCCGGCGGTCGGGAAAGTCGGGCGCCGGGATGATCTCCATCAGCTCGTCGATGGTGAGCTCGGGACTCGTCGAGCAGCGCGAGGCAGCGCGTTGATCGTTTCGGTCAGGTTGTGCGGCGGGATGTTCGTCGCCATGCCGACCGCGATGCCCGACGAGCCGTTGACGAGCAGGTTCGGCAGCCGCGACGGCAGCACCGCCGGCTCCTGCTCCTTGCCGTCGTAGTTCGGGACGAAATCGACGGTTTCCTTGTCGATGTCGGCGAGCAGCTCGTTGGCGATCCGCTCGAGCCGGCACTCGGTGTAGCGCATGGCCGCCGGGTTGTCGCCGTCGACCGAGCCGAAGTTGCCCTGGCCGTCGATCAGCGGATAGCGCAGCGAGAAATCCTGCGCCATCCGCACCAGCGTGTCGTAGATCGCCATGTCGCCGTGCGGGTGGTATTTGCCCATCACGTCGCCGACGACGCGCGCGCATTTCACGTACGGGCGGTTCCAGACGATGTTGGCCTCGTGCATCGCGAACAGCACGCGGCGGTGCACCGGCTTCAGGCCATCGCGCGACGTCCGGCAGCGCGCGGCCGACGATCACGCTCATCGCGTAATCGAGGTAGGAATGCCGCATTTCGGCTTCGAGGCTGACCGGCAGGGTTTCTTTGGCGAACTGCTCCATGGGCGGGGACGGATCCTTGCGATCGAGGTGGAATCAATTGAAAAAATGACAAAAAGCGCGCGCTTTGGAACAGCTTTGCTGACTTGCCGGCATCCGCGCCGGCGCGGCTCGCATCCGGAGGCGATCGTCGGCGCGCGTGGCAGAGGTCTTTGAAAACATGCAATTTTACCACGACGTTGTATCGCCGCGACAGTTCGCGCTGCCGCTCGCAAAGCGTCGCGGGCATTTTCGTTGCTGCACCGAAAAATGTGCTGCTATAGTGGGTCGGAGCACAAAGGATTTGGCGCGTCAGGGAGTTAGTGCCTGGCGTGCGAAGTAGCTTCGTTCCAACAAAACCTGTTCAAAACCAAAGTCAAAGGGGTGAAACAATGACTCGACGTCTCGTCTCCGGTGTTGCCGTCGGTATGCTTGCGGCCGCGATCGCCGGCAGCGTCGCGGCGCAAATGAGCCGACCGACCGCGGCTACGTCCCCGGGCCGGCGCACTGCGACCGGAACAACTGCGCCTACGTGCTCATGGCCTACGAATACCCGGACAACAACATCGTCCGCAGCGGCGTCTACGGCGATTCCACGGGTCGTGCGGGCAACCTGTGCTGGCGCACGGGTTACTGGACGCCGCAGATGGCGATCGCCGCATGCGAGCCGGATCTCGTTGCCAAAGCCCCGCCGGCCGCAGCTCCCGCACCGCCGCGCCCCGCCCGCTCCGGCGCCAGCACCCGCTCCGGCGCCCGCACCTCAGGTGCAGAAGATCACGCTCGCCTCGAAGGCGCTGTTCGACTTCGACAAGGCGGTCCTGAAGCCCGAAGGCAAGGCGGCGATCGACAGCGAGATCATCTCCAAGCTGTCGGGCGTGCAAAAGCTCGAGCTCGTGCTCGTCACCGGCCACACCGACCGCATCGGCACGCAGCAGTACAACCAGCGGCTGTCCGAGCGTCGCGCCGATGCCGTTCGCGACTACCTCGTCAGCAAGGGCGTGCCGCGTGACAAGATCGAAACGCTCGGCATGGGCAAGACGCAGCCGGTACCGGGCGTGGTCTGCAACCAGAAGGCGCTGAAGGCGCTGATCGCCTGCCTCGCGCCGAACCGTCGCGTGGAAGTCGAAGTCAAGGGCGAAGGCGTCATGCACTGACGCAAGCGATCTTCGCGCGATCGTCGCAAAAGGCCCCGCACGTCGCGGGGCCTTTTGTTTGGGTACACTGCGCGCGATGCCGTCGACCGAACCGCGCGCAGTCGACCTCCGCATCGATGCGCGCTGGATCATTCCGGTCGAGCCGGCGGGCACGCTGCACGATCACGCGCTCATCGTCGACGACGGCCGCATCGTCGCCGTCGTTCCCGCGGCGGACGCCGACCGCGACTACGCGCCGCGGCGCGCGTCGTTCTGCCGCAACACGTGCTGATTCCCGGTCTCGTCAACGCGCACACGCACGCCGGCGATGACGCTGCTGCGCGGCATCGCCGACGACGTGCCGCTCAAGGCGTGGCTCGAGGAGCACATCTGGCCGCGCGAAGCGCGCTTCGTCGCGCCCGACTTCGTCCACGACGGCACGCTGCTCGCGCGCGGCCGAGATGCTGCGCGGCGGCATCACCTGCTGCAACGACATGTATTTCCACCCCGATGCCGCGGCGCAAGCCTACGAGCACGCCGGCATGCGCGCGATGCTCGGGATGCCGATACTCGACTTTCCGACGCCTTATGCAGCGGATGCCGACGCGTATCTGCAGCGCGGGCTCGCCGCGCGCGACGCGTTCAAGCACGCGCCGCGCCTGTCGTTCTCGCTCGCGCCGCACGCGCCCTACACCGTCGGCGACGCCACCTGGCGCACGGTCGTCATGTACGCACGGCAACTCGATCTCATCGATCCAGACGCATGTCGACGAAACGGCGCGCGAGGTCGACGATGCGCGCGCAGCATCCGCATGAGCGGCCGTTGGCGCGGCTCGATCGCCTGGGCGCAACCGGCCCCGCATTCGTCGCCATCCACGCCGTGCACCTCGATGCGCGCGACATCGATCTGCTGGCGGCGCAGGGCTGCCACGTCGTCCATTGTCCGGGGTCCAACATGAAGCTCGCGAGCGGCATCGCGCCGATCGCGGCGCTGCTTGCGCGCGGCATCAACGTCGCGCTCGGCACCGACGGCGCGGCGTCGAACAACCGCCTCGACCTTTTTGCCGAGATGCGGCTCGCGAGCCTGCTCGCCAAAGTGGCCACCGCCGACGCGGCAGCGCTGCCCGCGCAGACCGTGTTGCGGATGGCGACGCAAAACGGCGCCGCTGCGTTGGGGCTCGACGCGCGCATCGGCTCGCTGACAGCGGGCAAGGAGGCGGATGTCACGGCCGTGCGGCTGGACGACGTCGAAACGCTGCCGTTGTACGATCCGGTTTCGCAACTCGTGAACGCCGCCGGGCGCGAGCACGTGACCGACGTGTGGGTGGCCGGGGAACGCGTTGTCGAGGATCGCCGTCTCACGCGAATCGACGTTCCCGCGCTGCTCGCCCGCACCCGCATCTGGCAGGACCGACTCGCGTTGACAGGAAGTGACGCCCGATGATCGAGCCGAACGCAGCCGCGCCGCTTGCTCGCATGGTCGCCAGCGGCAATGCCGATCCCGCCGAGCTCGCGAAATTCTCGGCGCTCGCGCATCGCTGGTGGGACCCGCAAAGCGAGTTCAAGCCGCTGCACGACATCAATCCGTTGCGCGTGCGCTGGGTCGATGCAGCTCGCGGGCGGCTTGCAGGGCAAGCGCGTCGTCGACGTCGGCTGCGGCGGCGGCATCTTCGCCGAAGCGCTCGCGCATCTCGGCGCGCAGGTGACGGCGATCGACCTTTCCGAGAAGGGATCGGCGTCGCGCGCCTGCATCAGTACGAATCCGGAACGAACGTCGATTACCGGCTGGTGGCCGCAGAAACGCTGGCGCTCGAGATGCCGGCCGCGTTCGACGTCGTCACGTGCCTCGAGCTGCTCGAGCACGTGCCCGAGCCCGCATCGACCGTCGCGGCGTGCGGCGCGCTTGCGAAATCGGGCGGCCTCGTCGTCTTCTCGACGCTCAACCGCAATCCGAAATCGTACGCGCAGGCGATTCTCGGCGCCGAATACGTGCTGCGATTGCTGCCGCGCGGCACGCACGACTGGACGCGATTTCTGCGGCCGTCCGAGCTCGCGGGCTTTGGCCGGCGCGCGCAGCTCGCACTCGTCGCGATGACGGGCATGAGCTACAACCCGCTGACCCGCACGTATCGCCTCAGCGGCGACACGTCGGTCAACTATCTCGCCGCGTACCGGCGCTTGCCGCGCGATGGATAGGACAACATCCCCCCACGCTCGCTCCGCTCGCTGCCCCCCGGGGGCTGGTCAGTCGGTCGGGGCGGCCCTTCCCGACTGACATGCAGGCGCGACCGCTCGCCCGGCCGCTGGCGATCTCGGCCGTCCTGTTCGATCTCGATGGCACGCTCGCCGATTCCGCCGGGGACCTGGCCGGGGCCGTCAATCGCATGCGCGCCGAGCGCGGCCTCGACGCCGTGCCGGTCGCGGCACTTCGTCCACACGCGTCGGCGGGCGCACGCGGGCTGCTCGGCGCGGGGATGGGCATCACGCCGGACGATGCGGATTATCCGGCGCTGCGCGACCAGTTTCTCGCGTACTACGCGGCGGGACTCGACCGGACGACGCAGCTATTCGACGGCATCGCCGCGTTGCTCGATGCGCTCGATGAACGCGCGCTGCCGTGGGGCATCGTGACGAACAAGGCGGCGCGATTCACGCAGCCGGTCGTCGAGGCGCTCGGCCTTTATCGACGCGCCGGCGCCATCGTTTCCGGCGACACCACCGCGCATCCGAAGCCGCATCCGGCGCCGCTGCTGCATGCCGCGACGCTGCTCGGCGTCGACGCCGCGCACTGCGCGTACGTCGGCGACGACCTGCGCGACGTCATCGCGGGCAACGCGGCCGGCATGGCGACGATCGTCGCCGAGTACGGCTATCTGGGCGAGCGCGGCTGCTCCGACGACTGGCCGGCGACCGGATGGATCGATACGCCGATCGAGTTGCTCGGCTGGCTGCCGCGCGGATGATGCTGCGCGCTCATCGTCCCAGGATCACGTCAATCCCCGACAGGAGCGATTCGAGCCTCGATCTGGACGATCACGGGCCTGCGCAATCCGGGGCCGGAGCCGGCAGGCTCCGGAAGGTCCACCCACCAGACCTCGCCCTGCGAGATCACCATTCGCCGCGTTCAAGCGTACGGCGCGATGCGGTGGCAACGAATGGGTCGACATCGTTGCCCAGCGCCGACAACGTCCGATTCGTGGCTTCGGTGACCTGGTCCGGGTTGTGCCGCGCCAGATAGTCGGCGAGCGCAGCACTGTAAAGTTCGCTGCGCGACCGTTTCATGCGGCGCGCCATGCGCTCGGCTTCCTCAAAGATCGGGTCGGAACGGAGATCGCCGTTTTCATACCGGGCATAACGGCACCGTGAATTTCGCAACGGCCATGAACGAATCGGTTGCCTCAAGCCCTTGCGTGTCCGGACACTTCGATGCCGGCTTCCGGCGGCAGGCGAAGATGCAGCAGCGGCGCCGCGACCGAGATGAGGCCGATGCCGAGGAACGCCGGCCAGAAATCGGCGGTAACGATCGTCGCATGATTCTGCACGACGCTCGATAGCTGAAGAAAATACGCGCCAGCGGCAATCCCGACGCTCTGCGAAAGCCGCTGCGCCATGCTGGAGACGCTCGCTGCCTGGCTCATGTTCTGCGGCGCGATGTCTGCGAACGATATCGCGTTCAACGCGGTGAATTGCAGCGATCGCAGGCACCCCGACACGAGCAGCACGGCAGCGATGACGACGTGCGGCGTAGTCGCCGTAAAGAGGCCGAACGCGACGACGATCGCGGATGCGGCGACGCCGTTGACCGACAGCACCGTGCGAAATCCGAAGCGGCGCAGGATGAAGACCGTTATCGTCTTCATGAACATCGCGCCGACCGCCGTCGCGCAGGTCAGGATGCCGGATTGCAGCGGATTGAGCCCGAACCCGATCTGAAACAGCAGCGGCAACAGGAACGGCGTGGCACCGAGGCCGGCGCGAAAGACGCCTCCCACCAATACGCCGTTGCGAAACGTCGGCAGTTTCAGCAGGCGCAGGTCGACGACCGGATGCTGCGTGCGACGCGCGTGCCATCCATAGGCCATCAACGTCATCGTGCCGATGACGATGCAGGCGGCAGCAGCCGTCACCGGGAGCAGGTGGCCACCCAGCGCCGAGAATCCCAGCATGAGCACGGACAACCCGACGCTCGAAAGCGCGAAGCCGCGCAGGTCGAATGCCGGCATGTCCGGTTCGCGAACGTTCGGGATGTGGCGAAGAACCAGGAACAGGCCGAGGATGCTGATCGGCACGTTGATAAGGAAAATCCAGCGCCAGTGGAAGTAGAGCGTGATGGCACCGCCAAGGGCCGGGCCGGTCACCGGTCCGAGCAGCGCCGGAATGGTCAGGTAATTCAGCGCCGCGACGTAGTTGCGCTTCGGCACCGCGCGCATCAGCACCAGACGTCCGACCGGCACCATCATCGCGCCGCCGATCCCCTGCAGAAAACGCGAGATCACGAACGCCGTCAGCGTGCCCGACGCCGCGCACAATAGCGATCCGCCCATGAACACGACGATCGCCGCGGCAAAGACGCTGCGCGAGCCATAGCGGTCCGCGACCCAGCCGCTGATCGGGATGAACACCGCAAGGCTCACGAGATACGACGTCAGCGCGAGCTTCAGCGCGAGCGGACTCTCGCCGATGTCGGTCGCAATCGCGGGGAGCGAGGTCGTGATCACCGTCGAGTCCATGTTTTCCATGAACAGCGCGCACGCGACGATGAGCGGAATGAGGACGGTGCGTTGCAGGATTTATCCGGCGCACGCGACGTTCGCGAGCCACAGCTCCTGCTTCGCGCCGTTGCGCGAGCCGACGAGCCGTACGCCCTGGTTGGCGATCAGCGGATGGATCACCGCGGACGTCACGTCGTCGGGTACGCGGAGCGCGATGCCGTTTGCCTGCGCAATCCGGTCGCCGGATTTGAGGCCGAGCATCGCGCCGAACCCGCCGTTGTCGCGCACGACGAGTCCGCCCGGGCCGGACGCGACCAGCGCGCGCCACGGAGCCGCATCGCCGGCGAGTCCGCCGAGCAACTCCGCGTTGAGGCGCACGACGGTGCCGCGAAAGCCGGCGGGCGGCGCACAGGTAGCGGTTGCCGCCGGACGCGCTCGCATATCTGCGCCGCCGGACGCCATCGACGTGTTCGATGCCGGGCTGGTACGCATCGCGTCCGGCCGCAGGACGAACCGGCGCTCGCCCGCGCCGTCGCGGATGGTGATCGCGTCCGGTTGCACCGATACGAGCGTCACCCCGGTGGCAATCAGCTCGCCTTGTGCGACGAGCTTCGGACCGCTCGGCAGGCGAAAGAGCGCATAGCCCTTCTGCTGCGGCTCCGCGATGATGCCGAGCAGTCGCGCGTCTCCGGCAAGCACGCGCGTCCGCCGGCGCGCCCGCCCCCGCCGCTGCCTCGCCGCCATGGAACAGATTGGCCGCGATGATCGTCGCGGCCGGATCGGCGGGTGCTGGCGCCGGGATGTGCACGACGGCCGGTCCGAACAACGCCCAGCCCCAGTACGCGATCACGAGCGCCAACGCGCTCGCGGCGACGAACGTCGCGAAAGCGGAAACGAATCTCATCTCAGGTCGCGTCGGGCTGCCGCCGCTATAATCGCGCTCGCTTCCCGCCCACGATTGCTTCCCTGCATGAATCTCCTGCTGCGTCAATTGCAGCCCTATCCTTTCGAGCGGCTCCGCGCGATGACGGCGGACGTCACCCCGAATGCCGCGAAGACCCCGATCAACGTGTCGATCGGCGAGCCCAGACATCGAACGCCGCAATTGATTCTCGATGCGCTTGCGCGCGGGGCCGCGACAGGGCTCGCGAATTATCCCACGACGGCGGGCCATCCCGCGCTGCGCGAGGCGATCGCGGCGTGGCTTTGTCGACGACATCGGCTCGCGGCACTCGACCCTGCAACCGAGGTATTGCCGGTGCTCGGGAGCCGCGAAGCACTCTTCGCGTTTGGCCAGACGGTGATCGACGGCAGCCGCGCCGGCGCGACGGTGGTCGTCCCGAATCCCTTCTATCAGATCTACGAAGGTGCTGCACTTCTTGCCGGCGCGCAGACGTATTGCGTGAACGCGGACGCCGCCGCGGGCTTTGCGCATCGCTGGGACACGGTGCCTGCCGATGTGTGGAATCGCGCGCAACTGCTGTACGTCTGCTCGCCCGACAATCCGACCGGCCGCGTGATGCCGCTCGACGAATGGCGAGAACTGTTCTCGCTGTCGGACCGGTACGGATTCGTCATCGCGTCGGACGAATGCTATTCCGAAATCCATTTCGACGAGGCGAGCGCCGCCGCTTGGCGCGCTCGGCGCGGCGCAGGCGCTCGGCCGCGACGGCTTTACGCGGCTCGTCGTGTTCGGCAGCCTGTCGAAGCGCTCGAACGCGCCGGGCCTGCGCTCCGGTTACGCGGCAGGCGATCGCACGCTGATCAAGGCGTTCCTGCAGTACCGCACCTACCATGGGTCCGCAATGTCCGGCGCCGTCGCCGAGGCGAGCATCGCGGCCTGGAGCGACGAGACGCACGTCGTGCAGAACCGCGCCGAATATGCGGCGAAATTTGCTGCAGTCACACCGCGGCTCGCCGAGGTGATGTCCTGCGCGATGCCCGAAGCGGCGTTCTACCTCTGGGCGCGCACGCCGGGCGACGACACGCGGTTTGCGCGTCGCCTGCTGGCCGAGGAGAACGTCGCGGTCTTGCCGGGCAGCTATCTCGCGCGCGACGCGCACGGCGCGAACCCGGGTGCGGGGCGCGTTCGGATCGCGCTCGTCCCCGAGCTTTCGCAATGCGCCGAAGCCATTGAGCGGATCATCGCGTGCGCGCGGCGGGAAATGGGTCGCGAACGGTCAGAGCTGTAATTATTGCGGCGTGTCCTTTACGCCATGGCTTGACGTTCTCCGCCGCAATAATTACAGCGCTGACCCCATTTCCGACGCTTCATCCGACGCAGGCGCGCCCTGTCGCCGGCAATCGGGCGCCCGCCGAAGCGCCACTACAATGCCGGGCATGGCGACCATTCCCGCTCCGCCGCGCGCGCACCCGCTGCTCGCCGGCTTTCATTTCAACTGGGCAACACTGCTGCTGATCGTCGCGATCGACACAGGGGTGGCGCTCGTGCTCTGGATCGACGAGCACAACACACGGTCGTTCTGGCAGCCGTTCGTCACCGTGCAGCTCAACGGGCTCGCCATCGCCTACTGCGTGAACGTCGCCGCGCCGTGGAATCACGACACGCCGCTGCGGCGGCTCGCGATCGCCACCCTCGCCGGCTCGCTGATCGGCCTCGTGCTCGTGATCGTCGTCAAGGGCTACTCGCTCCAGTACGTGCGGACGATGCCCTCGGGGTTCCTGTTCAATGTGCTTGCCTCCTTCGTGACCGGCCTGTCCATCAGCCTGATGTTCTTCGTCAAGCGGCGCGAGGCGCGCGCCGCCGCCGCGCTGCACCGGGCCGAGGCGGAACGCCACCTGCTGTCGAAGCAGGCGATCGAAGCCGAGCTGAAGCTCATGCAGGCGCAGGTCGAGCCGCACTTCCTGTTCAACACGCTCGCCTCGGTGCAGTACCTGACCGAGACCGATCCTGCGCAGGCGAACGTGCTGCTCGGTCACCTGATCGGCTATCTGCGCGCCGCACTGCCGCAGCTTCGCGCGCGTTCGTCCACGCTGGCGCGCGAGATGTCGCTCGCCGAGGCCTATCTCAACATCCTGAAGATGCGGATCGGGCCGCGGCTCGTCTTCGCGATCGATCTGCCGGACGCGCTGCGCGACCATCCGTTTCCGCCCAATCTGCTCATCTCGCTCGTGGAGAACGCGATCAAGCACGGCATCGAGCCGTCGGCCGAGGGCGGCGCGATCGAGCTCGCCGCGAGTCGAAGCGGCGATTCCCTGGTCGTGAGCGTGCGCGACACCGGACGCGGCCCGGCGGTTGGACGCGCGACCGACGGCCAGGGCGTGGGGCTCACGAACGTCCGCGAGCGGCTGGCGGCGCTCTATGGCTCGCGCGGCCGCTTTACGCTGGAGCCGGTGTCCCCGCGCGGGATGCGCGCGACGCTGTCGCTGCCGTTCGAGGCCGCCGTCGCGGCCTGACGGCCGTTGGAACGGCCAGCGATGCCTACCGCCCTGATCGCCGAAGACGAGCCGATGCTGCGGGCGCAGCTCAAGGCACGGCTCTCCGAAGCATGGCCCGAGCTTGGCGACATCGTCGAAGCAGAAAACGGCGACCTGGCGCTCGCGCTGATCGACGAACGCCGGCCGGACGTCGCGTTTCTCGACATCCGGATGCCGCGGCAATCGGGTCTCGACGTCGCGCGCGCCATCGCCGGGCGCTGTCACGTCGTGTTCGTGACCGCGTACGATGAATATGCGATCGCTGCGTTCGACGAAGGCGCAATCGACTACGTGCTGAAGCCGGTCACGGCGGATCGCGTCGGCAAGGTCGTCGCCCGTATCAAGGCTCGCCTCGCCACGCCGCCGCTCGACCTTGCCGCACTGCTCGCGAAGCTGGCCGCGCGCGAAGAATCGGCCGCGCCGCTCAGGTGGATCCGTGCGTCGCTCGGCAATGTCATGCAGATGATCGCCGTGGTCGATGTCGTCTACTTTCAGGCCGAGGACAAATACACCAAGGTCGTGACGCGGGACTCGGCCGCGCTGATCAGGAAGCCCATCAAGGATCTCTACGACGAGCTCGACCAGGAAGCTTTCTGGCAGATTCATCGTGCGACGATCGTCAACCTGCAGGCGATCGCGCGCGTCGAGCGCGATTTTCGCGACCAGCCGGTGATCACGCTCAAGTCGCGTCCGGAAAAGCTGACCGTTTCGCGCACGTTTGCGCATCGCTTCAAGGCGATGTAGCTCTCTCGGCGCACAATTTGTGCCCGGCCATGAACATCGGCCGGGTCCGGCGTGTCTGACGGCGATGAGCTGTACTGCGGGTCGTGAGCGGCCTTTTGGCGCTGGTTGTGTCGGCCGGGGTTTCGCTAGGGTGCGCACAAGCGCCGCCGGTGGCCGATGCCGCGGCCGCCGCGACGTTCGATCCGGCGCGGGTTGCGAAGGGCGCCGAGCTGGCGGCGATCGGCAATTGCCGTGTCTGCCACACCGCGGAGGGCGGACAGTCGTTCGCCGGCGGCCGGGCGCTGCCGACCCCGTTCGGCACGATTTACGCGACCAACATCACACCGGATCTCAAGACGGGCATCGGCCGCTGGACCGAGGCGGAGTTTCGCCGGGCGCTGCACGAAGGCGTCGACCGCGGCGGCCATCAGCTCTACCCGGCGTTTCCCTACGATCACTTCACGCTCGTCAGCGACGACGATGTCGGCGCGCTCTACGCGTTCATCATGACGCGGGAGCCGGTGGCGGCGCGCACGCCGGCGAACCGGCTGATCTTTCCCGCCAGCATCCGTCCGCTGCTTGGCCTATGGAAATGGCTCTACTTCGATCCCGGACGCTTCGTCGCCGATGGGCGGCAGAGCGCCGAGTGGAATCGCGGCGCGTACCTCGTCGAGGGCCTCGCGCACTGCGGCGCGTGTCACACGCCGCGCAATTTCGCCGGCGCCGAGAAACGACGCGAACGGCTCGAAGGCGGCGATGCCGAGAACTGGCACGCGCCTGCGCTGCTCGCCGCGTCGCCCGCCCCCGTGCCATGGACCGCCGACGCGCTCGTCGGCTATCTGCGTAACGGGTTCGACGCCCGGCACGGCCTGGCGGCCGGTCCGATGGTGCCGGTTGTCGACAGCTTCGCGAACGTTCCTGAATCCGACGTGCGCGCGATCGCGACCTACCTGACGAGTCTTCCGGGAGAACGGCGTAACGCCGCGGCGCCGGATATCGTCGCAGCGGCGAGCGCGCGCGAGTTCGATGCGGCGGCGCGTCACGCACCGGATCGCGCGAGCGAAGCATCGCATGCAGGTGCCGCGAGCCGTGACGCGGGCGAAATCATCTTCGCGGGTGCCTGTGCCACCTGTCACTACGCCGGCGAGGCGCTTCCGGCACGAAAGCCGGTCCCGCTCGCGCTTGCGACCAGCATCAACGCGAAAGAACCGCGCGACGCGCTGCGCATCGTCGTCGACGGCCTGCACCCGCAATCGGGCGAAGCCGGCGCCATCATGCCGGGCTTCGCCGGAGCGTTGACTGACGAACAGATCGTGGCGGTCGTCGACTATGCGCGTGCGCGCTTCAGCGATGCGCCGCGCTGGACCAACGTCGCGGACACGCTTGCGCAAGATCCGCCGGGAAGATGCGAAATGATCACGCTCAACGTCAACGGCCGGGCGCATGCGGTCGACGCCGATGCCGACACACCGCTGCTGTACGTGCTTCGCGATCACCTCGGATTGAACGGCGCCAAGTTCGGTTGCGGCCTCGGGCAGTGCGGCGCGTGCACGGTCATCGTCGACGGCAAGGCGGTCTTCTCGTGCGTGACGCCGATTTCGGTGCTCGGCGGACGCGCGATCCGGACCGTCGAAGGGCTCGGCACCGTCGACGACCCGGGGCCGCTGCAGCGCGCGTTCATCGCCGAGCAGGCCGCGCAATGCGGTTACTGCATCGCCGGCATGATGATGCGCGCGCAGGCGCTGATCGACGCGAATGCATCGCCGAGCGACGCGCAAATCCGCGCGCACATGATGCCGAACCTGTGCCGCTGCGGCACGCACATGCGCATCCTGCGGGCGATACGGCGGGCCGCGGACGCGGCGCACGCCGCATCGGCAAGCACCGGAGGGAAACGCGGATGACGCGAGCGCCGATCAGCGTGTCGAGACGCGCGTTTCTCGCGCATGCAGGCGCGCTGATCGTCACGTTCTCCCTCGCGCCGCTTCACGTCGCGGCGCAGGACGGCGCCGCGCACAAGAAGCTTCCGGGCAGCCTCGACAAGGCGCCGCTGCTCGATGCATGGATTCGCGTCGCGGCCGACGGCAGCGTCACGGTTTTCACCGGCAAGGCGGAGCTCGGTCAAGGTGTCAAAACGGCGCTGATCGCGCTCGCGGCCGAGGAGCTGGGTGTCGCGCCGTCACGTATCGCGTTGATCACCGCCGATACGAGCCGCACGCCGAACGAGGGCTACACCGCCGGCAGCAACTCGATGAAGGACAGCGGCACCGCCATCCAGAATGCGGCGGCGCAGGTGCGCGAGATCCTCATCGAGCGCGCTGCGGGCAAGCTCGGGATCGCCGCCGATCGCCTGCACGCGCGAGACGGCGCCATCGTCGCCGACGATGGCCGCCGACTCGGCTTCGGCGATCTTGTCGCGGAAAGCTACGCAACGGTGCGCGCACAAGCCGCAGTCGAAGCTCAAGGACCCGCGCAGCTACGTCATCGTCGGTACGCCGCTTGCCGCGGGTCGACATTCCGGCGAAGGTCACCGGTGGCGTCGCGTACGTGCAGGATCTGCGCCTGCCCGGGATGCTGCACGCGCGCGTCGTGTGTCCGCCGAGCTACGGGGCGCAGTTGCGCGACGCGGATAGCGCGAACGTCGAGAAGATGCCCGGCGTGATGAAGGTCGTCCGCGACGGCAGCGTTCTGGGCGTTGTCGCCGAGCACGAGTTCGAGGCCATTCGCGCGATGCGTGCGCTCGGCGCGAGCGCGCACTGGGATGAGCACGCGTCGCTGCCGCAGGGCGACCTCTACGCCGCGCTGCAGGCGCTACCGTCGCAGACGATCGTCGACGCCGATACGCACGCATCGGGTGCAGCGCCGGCGCGCACGCTCGATGCCACGTACCGGCGCGCGTACCAGATGCACGGCGCCATCGGGCCATCCTGCGCGGTCGGTCTCTATCAGGACGACGCATTGACGGTCTGGACGCACAGCCAGGGCGTGTATCCGTTGCGCGCCTCGATCGCCGAAATGCTGCGGATGCCGCCCGATCGCGTGCATTGCATCCACGCCGAGGGCTCCGGCTGTTACGGGCACAACGCGGCCGACGATGCCGCTGCACATGCGGCGCTGCTGGCGCGCGCGATGCCGAGGCGGCCGGTGCGCGTGCAATGGATGCGCGAGCAGGAGCACACCTTCGAGCCGTACGGGCCGGCGATGATCGCCAAAGTCCGCGCCGGTCTCGATGCGAGCGGCAACATCGTCGAATGGGATTTCGAAGGCTGGAGCAATTCGCACAGCACGCGGCCCGGCGGCGCCGGCAACCTGATGCCCGCGTGGTATCTCGCGTCACCCTTTCAGCAACCCGCCCCGGAGCCGATTCCGATGCCGGAAGGCGGCGGCGACCGCAATTCGATCCCGTACTACACGCTGCCGAATGTCCATGTCGTGCATCACTTCATTCCGAGCATGCCGCTACGCGTGTCGGCGTTGCGCTCGCTCGGCGCCTACACGAACGTGTTCGCGATCGAAAGCTTCGTCGACGAGCTCGCAAAAGCCGCCGGCGCCGATCCGGTCGCTTTCCGGATTCGCCATCTGACCGATCAGCGGGCGCGCGATGTCGTCAATGCCGCGGCAACGCGTTTCGGCTGGGAAGGCTTTCAGCGCCGGCGCGGACTCGGACGCGGGTTCGCGTTCGCGCGCTACAAGAACCTTGCCGCGTATTTTGCCGTCGCGGTCGAAGTTTCGGTCGAGCACGAAACGGGTCGCGCGCGGCTCGTGCGCGCTGCGGCCGCGATCGACAGCGGCCAGGCGGTGAATCCGGATGGACTGCGCAACCAGGTCGAGGGCGGCATCGTGCAATCGATGAGCTGGACGCTGTTCGAGGCGGTGACGTTCGACGCCACGCGGATCACGAGCGTCGACTGGAGCGCGTACCCGATCGCGCGCTTCGCCGACGTTCCCGATCGCATCGACGTCGACGTGATCGACCGTCCCGGACAACCGTTCCTCGGCACCGGTGAGGCCGCGCAGGGTCCGACGGCCGCCGCGCTCGCCAATGCGATCGCCGATGCGACGGGCGCGCGCCTGCGCGACCTGCCGCTGACGCGCGACAGGATCAAGGGGATGATCGGCGTGTAATATTTCGTCCTTTTGGGCGTTCGCATGGCCAGCCTGCAGCAAACCATCGACGCCGCGTGGGAAGCGCGGACCGACCTGTCGCCGTCGCGTGCCGCCGCGGACATTCGCGATGCGGTCCGCCACGTGATCGACGAGCTCGGCGCGGGACGCCTGCGCGTCGCCGAGAAGCTCGACGGCGTCTGGGTCACCCATCAATGGATCAAGAAGGCCGTGCTGTTGTCGTTTCGCCTGGCTGACAATGCGCCGATCGGCCTCGCCGGGCCGCAGGTTCCGTTCCGTTTCTACGACAAGGTGCCGACGAAATTCGCGCGCTACGACGATGCGGCGTTCGCTGCGGCCGGCGTGCGCGTCGTCCCGCCGGCGGTGGCGCGACAGGGCGCTTTCATCGGGCGCAACGTGGTGCTGATGCCCTCCTACGTCAACATCGGCGCGTATGTCGACGAAGGCACGATGGTCGACACCTGGGCAACGGTCGGCTCGTGCGCGCAAATCGGCCGCAACGTGCACCTTTCGGGCGGTGTGGGCATCGGCGGCGTGCTTGAACCGCTGCAGGCGAACCCCACCATCATCGAGGACAACTGCTTCGTCGGCGCGCGCTCCGAAGTCGTCGAAGGCGTGATCGTCGAGGAAAACGCCGTGCTGGGCATGGGCGTCTTTCTGGGACAAAGCACGCGGATATTCGACCGCGCGAGCGGCGCCGTCAGCTACGGACGCGTGCCCGCCGGATCGGTCGTCGTCGCGGGCAACCTGCCGGCGCGCGACGGCAGCCACAGCCTCTATTGCGCGGTCATCGTCAAGAAGGTCGATGCGAAAACGCGTGCGAAGACGAGCATCAACGAATTGCTGCGCCTCTGAGGGGCCTCGTTCACACGCCAATGTCCGTCCATCTCAAATCGGAAGCCGATATCGCGGGGATGCGCGAAGCCGGACGGCTCGCGTCCGAATTGCTCGATCATCTGACGCCGATCGTCGCCGCCGGCGTGACGACGAAGGAAATCGACCGCGCCGCGCACGAGTACATGGTCAACGTCCAGCACACGATACCGGCGACGCTGAACTACGCGCCGCCGGGACATACGCCTTATCCCGCGTCGCTTTGCACGTCGGTCAACCACGTCGTCTGCCACGGCATACCGGGGGACAAGAAGCTGAAGGACGGCGACATCATCAACATCGACGTGACGGTGATCAAGGACGGCTATCACGGCGACACGAGCCGGATGTTCTTCATCGGCAAACCGTCGATCCAGGCGCGGCGGCTGGTCGAAGTCACGTACGAGGCGATGTGGCGCGGCATTCGCGCCATTCGTGCGGGGTCGCATCTCGGCGATATCGGCGCCGCCATCCAGAAGCACGCGGAGGCGCACGGCTTCTCCATCGTGCGCGAATTCTGCGGCCACGGCATCGGCAACCGGTTTCATGAGGATCCGCAGGTGCTGCATTACGGCCGCCCCGGCACCGGGCTCAAGCTGCAGGCCGGAATGATCTTCACGGTCGAGCCGATGATCAACGCCGGAAGGCCGGGTATCCGCGGCCTGGCCGACGGCTGGACGATCGTCACCGCGGATCATTCGCTGTCCGCGCAGTGGGAGCACACGGTGCTCGTCACGCCGGACGGCTACGAAATCCTGACGCAATCGGCCGGCACGCCGGCGCCGGCACCCGAGGGCGGAGCGGACCGGCGCCTCGGATGAGCACGGGCGCCATTCCGGCGCCGGCGGCCGAGCCGCGCGTCGCGCATTGGCGTGCGCAGCTTGCGCAAGGCCGCGAGCGCCTGCACGCCGACTTCGTTGCGCGATCCGATCCGCCGCGGCTGTTGCGCGGACTTGCGCGGCTGACCGACGAGGTCGTCGTCGGCGCATGGCGGGAAGCCGCCATTCCATCGTCGGCGGCGCTCGTCGCCGTCGGCGGCTATGGACGCGGCGAGCTGTTCCCGCATTCCGATGTCGACGTGCTGATCCTGTTGCCGCAAGCCGCGGACGACGGATGCGCGAAAGCGATCGAGCGGCTGCTGACCTCGCTGTGGGACATCGGCATCGAGCTGTCGCATGCGGTGCGCACGGTCGACGAATGCGAGATCGCGAGATGACGGCCGATGCGACGGTGCGCACGAGCCTGCTCGAGCATCGCCATCTCGCCGGGTCGCGCCGGCTCTACGGCGAATTCCAGCGGATGTTCGACGCCGCGCTCGACGTGCGCACGTTTTACGACGCCAAGTCGCTCGAGCAGCAGCAGCGGCATCTCAAGCATCACGACGCCGCCTACAACCTCGAGCCCAACGTCAAGGAAAGTCCCGGCGGCCTGCGTGATTTGCAGACGGTGATCTGGATCGCGCGCGCGTCGGCGCTCGGCCGCTCGTGGCGCGAGCTCGCGCGAAACGGCCTGATGACCAGCGCCGAAGCGCGCGCGGTCGCGCGACAGGAGCGCATCATCGCCGACCTTCGCATTCGGCTGCACTACCTCGCGGGACGCCGCGAGGATCGGCTGGTATTCGATCTGCAGGTGGCGCTCGCCGCCGAGCTCGGGCCTCGTCGATACGCCGGCGAAGCGCGCGAGCGAGCAGTTGATGCAGCGCTACTATCGTGCCGCGAAGCTGGTGCGGCAGGTGAACACGCTGCTGCTGCAGAACCTCCACGCGCGGCTCTATCCGGCGGCGACCGCGCCGGTGCCCATCGACGCGTCGTTCCAGCGCGTCGACGAATTGCTCGATCTCACCGACGAGGGACTCTTCGACGCGCAACCGGGCGCGATGCTCGACGCGTTCCTCATGCTGCAGCGACATCCCGAGCTGCGCGGCATGACGGCGCGCACGCTGCGCGCGCTATGGCGCAGCCGCCACCGCGTCGACGCCGCTTTCCGCCGCGATCCCGCGAACCGCGCGCGCTTCCTGCAGATCTTCCGCGAGCCGCGCGGCCTCACGCACGAGCTGCGGCGGATGAACCTGTACGGCATTCTCGGCCAATACCTGCCCGCGTTCGGCGCGATCGTCGGCCAGATGCAGCACGACCTGTTCCACGTCTACACGGTCGACGAGCACATCCTGATGGTGATCCGCAACCTGCGCCGCTTCACCGAGGCGCAGCACGCGCACGAATATCCGCTGTGCTCGCGGCTCATCGCCGACTTCGAACGCAAGGAAGCGCTCTACCTCGCGGCGCTGTTCCACGACATCGCGAAGGGCCGCGGCGGCGATCATTCGACGCTCGGCGCGCGCGATGCGAGGCGGTTCTGCCTGCAGCACGGTCTCGCCGCCGAGGACGCCGAGCTCGTCGCCTGGCTCGTCACCGAGCACCTGACGATGTCGCAGACGGCGCAGAAGCAGGACATCACCGATCCCGCGGTCGTCGATGCGTTCGCCGCCAAGGTCGACAGCGAGCGGCGGCTGATCGCGCTCTATCTGCTGACCGTCGCCGACATCCGCGGCACGAGTCCCAAGGTGTGGAACGCGTGGAAAGCGAAGCTGCTGGAGGACCTGTTCCACGCGACGCGCGCGGCGCTGACGTCGGGCGACGAGCGAGCGCACGATCCAGGACAGCATCGCGAAGCGGCAACGCGAAGCGCACCGGCTGCTGCGCCTGTACGCGGTTCCGGACAACGCCGAGCTCGCGCTGTGGCGCCAGCTCGATACGCCGTACTTCCAGCGCCATACCGCGGACGAGATCGCCTGGCATGCGCGGCATCTGTACTGGCGCGTCGCCGGGCAGGCGCCGGTCGTCAAAGTGCGGCTCGCGCGCGATGGCGCCGGCCTGCAGGCGCTCGTCTACCTGCCCGACCAGAAGGCGCTCTTCGCGCGCATCTGCGGATTCTTCGGCCGCGCCGGGCTGTCGATCCTCGACGCGAAGATCCACACGACGCGTCACGGCTATGCGCTCGACACGTTCGCGATGCACGACCCGGCGAGTGCCAATCCCGCGTATCGCGAAACGATCCAGTTCATCGAATACGAGCTGACGCGCGCACTGACATCGCCCGGTCCCGCTCGAGCCGCCCGGCGAAGGCCGCATTCCGCGGCAACTGCGTCATTTCCCGCTGACGCCGGAAATTCAGCATCTTCCCCGACGACAAGGGCACGCACTTCATCCTGGAAGTCGTTGCCGGCGATCGCCCCGGCCTGCTCGCGCGCATCGCCTACATCCTGGCGCAGGCGAACATCAACGTCGCGAGCGCGCGGATCAATACACTGGGCGAGCGCGCCGAAGACGTGTTCCTGATCGACGGCGCGCGCCTGCATCGACGAGCAGGCGATGCTGCGCTTCGAAACCGCGCTGTTCGAGCAGCTGCGCGCGTCCTGAGCGACTTGCGACGCGTTCAGCGCCGCGCATCGGTCGACTGGAACGCGCCCGGCGTCCATTGCTCCGGCGGCGCGAGCGGCGTCGTCCCGAGCGGCAGGCGGAATTCCGCGGCAGGCGCGAGCGATTCGCGCGCACCGACGGCGCGGCGCCGCCGACGCTGCGCAGCCACGAATCGCCGGCCAGCCGGAAATCGAGCGTCGAGCGATCGCCGAGCGCCGGGTCCAGCACGGGATAGTTGCCCGCGAAGTCGCCCGACGCGCCGAACGAGAATATGCCCGGCCCCACGGTGAGGTTGTTGACCGCGACCACCTGCGTCGACGCCGGGAGCTTGTCCTTCCACACGCGCAGGAACCACGCGCCTGCCACCGCTCGCTGACGAGCGTACGTTGTGCGACAGCGTGAGCGCCTCATCCGGTCGATCGTGCCTCTCGGCGCTCGTACGCGATGACAGCCATCGGCGTTGGTCGGACGTCGACGGCTCTGCGCCGATGCACGTTGCCGCTCACGAACGTCAGGCCGCCGTTCGGAAATTCGAGCTCGTACGCGCGCACTTGCGCCTTCGCCGTCGTACAGCATCACGCTTCGTACGCGGATGCGACGTTCTCGCGAGCGCGCGACTTCACGAGATGGCCCTCGAAGCCTTGGTGGCAGGCGGCTGCCGCCCACAGCGCTCGCAAGCGCGGTCGATCCTGCTTCGACGTAGAGTTCACGGCTGCTTCGACCGCGGGCCGCGATGTGTACGCGGCTCGCGACGCGCCGAGAACTCTGCTGTTCTCGATCGAATTTCGAGCTCGGTCACCTTGCGCGTGCGTTCGCGCTGGCAACAGCGATCCCGTTCTCGTTGTCGGTGAAGCGGCATCCGGAAATGCGGAGCACGCCCGCGCTCGAAGCGGATGCCGGCGCCGTTCGAGTCGCTGGCGCGGGCGCCCTCGAACGCGATGTTCGTGACGTCGATATCGCCGCCGCGAATCACCCAGATCGCCTTGCCTTCCGCGATCTGTCCGGCGGCGACCAGCACCGGCGTTCGCCCACGCCGCGGATCGTCAGGCGCTGCTGCGTCCACACGGCGACGTCGCCGCGATACGTTCCCGGCAGGATCTCGACGACGTCGCCGTCGCGCGCCTGCACGGCGCGTCGGCGATGCGCGCAATCGGCGCGCCAGGGCCGACGACGCGGCTCGCGAGCCGGCGCCGCCGCCGCGAGAGCGATCGCGCATAGCGCGACGCCGGCGCTGGGCAGTGCCGCTCAATCCTCCGGCGACGTCCGCGATCGGGAAACAGCACGTCGGTGAAGCCGAAGCGCGAGAAATCGCGCACGCGCATCGGATACAGGATGCCGTCGAGATGGTCGCATTCGTGCTGGACGACGCGCGCGTGAAAGCCTTCCGCCTCGCGCTCGATCACGGCGCCGCCGCGGGTCGAGTCCCGGTAACGCACGCGCCGAAAACGCGGCACCACGCCGCGCAGGCCCGGCACCGACAGGCAGCCTTCCCAGCCCTCCTCGAGCTCGTCGGACAGCGGCGTCACGACCGGGTTGACGAGCTCGGTGTACGGCACCGGATCGACATCGGGATACCGCGGGTTGCGCTCGACGCCGAAAATCACGACGCGAAGTCCGACGCCGATCTGCGGCGCCGCCAGTCCGGCGCCGTTTTGCGCGCGCATCGTGTCGCGCAGGTCTTCGAGCAGCACTGCGAGCTCGGACGTGCCGACGCGCTCGAGCTCGAGCGATCGTTCGAGCAGGCGCGGATCGCCCATGCGCAGAACGTCACGAATCATCGCGAACAGCCTCCCATCATCAATTTACGAATCATCGCGGGCGACGCCCATCGTCACGACCTTGTCGGGCTGCGGCGCTTCGCGCGGCGGCAGCCGCACCAGCGGAACGACGTGCTCGATCAATGCGCGCACCCGGTCCATCGCGCTTTCGAGCACGTTGGCGATCGTTTCCATCGAGACGCTCGCGACGCTGTCGCCGCGTCCGGCCGCATGATTGACGACGACGCAGACCGACGCGTAATCGACGCCGAGCTCGCGGGCGAGCGCGGCTTCCGGCATGCCGGTCATGCCGACCAGTGTCGCGCCGTCGCGGTCCATCCGGTCGATTTCGGCGGCGGTCTCGAGGCGTGGCCCCGAAACTGCGCCGTAGACGCCGCCATCCTGCAGGGCGACCTTGCCGTGCCGTGCGCCGGCGAGGCAGATCGCGCGCACGCGCTGCGCGTACGGATGCGTGAAGTCGACGTGGACCACCTGCTGATCGCCGCCGTCGAAGAACGTTTGCGGCCGTCCCCACGTGTAATCGATCAGCTGGTGCGGCAGCACGAGATCGCCCGGCCGACAGCCGCGAATCGCCGCCCACCGACGCGACCGCCAGGATGCAGCTTGCGCCCTGCTCCCTGAGCGCCCACAAATTGGCGCGGTAGTTGACGCGATGCGGCGGTATCGTGTGACCATGCCCGTGGCGCGCCAGGAACAGCGCGCGATGCCCGGCGAGCTCGCCGAATACGAGCGCCGCCGACGGTTCCCCGTACGGCGTACGGATCACCTGTCGATGCGTCACGGCGAGCGTGGACAGGCGCGTCAGGCCGGTACCGCCGATAATTGCGAGCATGGAACTTGCTTTATGGTCCTGAATCGTCCAGCATTCTAGCCGGAAAGGCCGCCATGTACCTCGACCGACTCTTCAAGCTGATGGCCGACAAGCAGGCGTCGGACCTCTACATTTCCTGCGGCGCGCCGATCAACATCAAGGTCAACGGCGTCGTGCACCCCGTGTCGAGCCAGTCGATGGACGTCGAGACGGTCCGGCGCATCGCGTACGACCTCATGACCAAGGAACAGGCGCGCGAGTTCGAGAACGAGCGCGAGATGAACCTCTCGCATCTCGACCGCGCCGTCGGCAACTTCCGGATCAACATCTTCCGCCAGCGCGGCTCGATCGCGCTCGTGATCCGCTACGTCCGCAGCGACGTGCCGCCGTTCGAGGCGCTGCACCTGCCGCCGGTGCTCCTCGACCTCATCATGGAGAAGCGCGGCATGGTGCTCGTCGCCGGCGCGACGGGCTCCGGCAAATCGACGACGCTGGCGGCGATGATCGATCATCGCAACACGAACACCACCGGCCACATCCTGACGGTCGAGGATCCGATCGAATACCTGTTCACGCACCGGCAGAGCATCGTCAACCAGCGTGAAATCGGCGTCGACACGCATAACTACCACATGGCGCTGCAGAACGCGTTGCGCGAGGCGCCCGATCTCATCATGATCGGCGAAATCCGCGACAAGGAAACGATGCAGGCCGCGCTGCTGCACACGCTGACCGGCCACCTGTGCCTGTCGACCATCCACGCGAACAACAGCTATCACGCGCTGTCGCGGATCATCAACCTGTTTCCGCATGATGCGCGCTCCGCCGTGCTGTCCGACCTGTCGATCGGCCTGCGCGCGATCGTTTCGCAGCGGCTGGTGCGCAACGTCGAAGGCGCGCAGCAGCCGGCCGTCGAAATCCTGCTCAACACGTCGCTCATCGCCGAGCTGATCAAGAACGGCGAGTTCACGCAGATCAAGGAAGCGATGGAGCAATCGCTCTACCCGGGATCGCAGACGTTCGAGCAGGCGCTCTGCAAGCTGTTCCTCGACGAGCGGATCACGTACGACGAAGCGATGATCGCGCTCCGATTCGGCGACCAACCTCGCGTGGCTCATCAACCAGAATTCGCCATCGTCGCGGATCGACATGGGCGAGGGGGAGCGCAAGACACCGAACGTGCGCCCGAGCGCCGACTTCGCGAGCATGACGATCAATCCGGAAATGCTCGAACGCTCGAGCTAGCGGTTCCGCGCAGCATGGACAGCGCGGCAACGGCGACGCTCGATCTTGCCTGTGAGCTGATCGAACGCCGGTCGCTCACGCCCGACGACGCCGGGTGCCAGCAACGGATCGCCGCGCGCCTCGCGCCGCTCGGATTTCGCTGCGAAACGCTGGTTGTCAATGGCGTGACGAACCTGTGGGCGCGGCTCGGCGACACGCCGCCGCTCGTCTGCCTCGCCGGGCACACCGACGTCGTGCCGACCGGCCCGCTCGACCGAGTGGGCAAGCGACCCGTTCATGCCCACGCTGCGCGACGGCTATCTGTACGGGCGCGGCGCGGCCGACATGAAGGGATCGCTCGCCGCGTTCGTCGTCGCGGTCGAACGACTCGTTGCGCGCGCGTCTCCAGCCGGCTCGATCGCGCTGCTGATCACGTCGGACGAGGAAGGTCCGTCGATCGACGGCACGGCGAAGGTCGTCGAACAGCTGCGCGCGCGAAGGCGACGCGCATCGACTACTGCATCGTCGGCGAGCCGTCGTCGTCGCGCGCCTCGGCGACATGATCAAGAACGGGCGGCGCGGCACGCTTTCCGCGACGCTGACGGTCAAGGGCATCCAGGGCCACATCGCGTATCCGCAGCTCGCGCGCAATCCGATTCATCTCGCTGCGCGCCGGCGCTTGCCGAGCTCGCCGCGCATGCATTGGGACGACGGCAACGAGTACTTCCCGCCGACGTCGTTCCAGTGCTCGAACATCCACGCCGGCACCGGTGCGACGAACGTCATTCCCGGATCGCTCGAGGTGCTGTTCAACTTTCGCTATTCGACCGCGAGCACCCGCGAATCGCTCGCGCGACGACTCGAGGACGTGCTGCGCAGGCACGGGCTCGACTACGACGCTCGCGTGGACCGCGCACGGCGAGCCGTTCCTCACGCCGAAGGGCCGCCTCGTCGACATCGCGTCCGAAGTGATTCGCGAGGTCACCGGCATCGTGCCCGCGCTGTCCTGCGATGGCGGCACGTCCGACGGACGCTTCATCGCGCGCATCTGTCCGGAAATCGTCGAGATCGGTCCCGTCAACGCGACGATCCACAAGCTGAACGAGCGGGTCGCGGTCGCCGATCTCGAACCGCTCGCCGCGATCTACTCGCGGCATCCTCGAGCGGCTGTTGCAAACCATGAACGTCCCGGCGGAGCTCGAGACGCTGCGCGACTGGCTGCGCTTTGCCGTGTCGCGCTTCACGCAGGCGGGCCTTTCGTTCGGTCACGGCTTCGCGAACGCGTACGACGAAGCGATTTACCTCCTGCTGCATACGCTGCATCTGCCGCTCGACCGCGCTCGAGCCGTTCCTCGACGCGAAGCTCACGCACGCGGAGCGGAACGAGCTTGCGGCGCTCCTGACGCGCCGCATCGACGAGCGCGTTCCGGCCGCCTACCTGACGCGCGAGGCGTGGCTCGGCGAATTTCGCTTCTACGTCGACGAGCGCGTGCTGATTCCGCGCTCGTTCATCGCCGAGCTGCTGCCGGACGGCCTTGCGCCGCATGTCGTCGAGCCGGCAGCCGTCAGCGTCGGCGCTCGACCTTTGCACCGGCTCCGGCTGCCTCGCCATGCTGCTGGCGCACGCCTTCCCCGCGGCGGACATCGATGCCGTGGACCTGTCGTCGGATGCGCTCGCCGTCGCGCAGCGCAACGTGAGCGACTACGGCCTCGCCGGCCGCATCAACCTGATCCGCTCAGACCTCTTCGACAACGTTCCGGAAAGATCGTACGACGTCATCATCTGCAATCCGCCGTACGTCACGACGATGGCGATGGAGGAACTGCCGCGCGAGTATCGCCACGAGCCGGAGCTGGCGCTCGCCGGCGGCGACGACGGCATGGACGCGGTGCGCACGATCCTGCGCGAGGCGCCGCGTTTCCTCGAGACGGAAGGCGTCCTCGTCGTCGAGGTCGGGCACAATCGAATCGGCGCCGAAGCGGCGTTTCCCGCGCATGCCGTTCCTGTGGCTTTCGACGCCCTCGTCCGACCGACAGCGTGTTTCTGCTGAAACGCGAGGAAATCGTCGCGGGCCGCTGACGGAGTCAGAGGCGATAATGGGGTCAGCGAATTCGGTGTCGGAGGTGTAATTCGCGGTGAGCCGCGGCGGCAAATCGGGTTGCTGATCGCGAATTACACCTCCGACACCGAATTCGCTCTGACCCCATTTTCCTAGTGCGCCAGGCCGAAGAACTGCTGGATCCTGCGCATCAGATCGGTCGTCCTGCCCACCTTCTGCCGGGCGCGCACCTCGGCGTCGAGCGCCTGCAACGTCGCGTCGTTCGCCGCCTGCCGCTCGGCCAGCACCTGAGCGAGCACCTCGGCCAATTCGGGACGCGCATGAATGATCGCGTCGAATCCCTCCTTGTCGAGGCGATAGCAAAGCGTGTCGCCGCTCGCGACGACGGTGGCGGCGCGCGGTTGTCCGAGCAAGAGGCCCATCTCACCGAAATACGCCGGCGCGTGCAGCGTGGCGAGCTTGTGCCGGGCGCCGTCGCTTTCGCCGATGATGTCCACCTGTCCGTGCGCGAGCAGGTACAGCGAATCGGCGGGCTCGCCCGTGCGAAACACGATCTCGTCGGCAACGTACGCGGATGTCGTCAGCTTCTGCGCGAGCGCTGCGCGCTCGACATCGGTCAGCGGCGAGAACAGGTCCATTGCGCCGAGCGCGGCGATGCGATGATCGATTTCGCGCTGCGCCATTTCGGGTCGCTCGTCGCGACGCACTTCGACGACGCGCCGGGGAAACGGAATGCCGAGGCCCTGGCGCATCAGCGCCGCGTAGACGTGCACGCGAATCTGCGAGTCGGTCGACCAGTAATGCGCGGCGTCGATCAGGTTGTACGCGACCGCGTATTCGACGCCGCTGTCCTGGAATCCGGTGCAGCGCGACGCGCGGACGCGGGCTTCTGCGACACGTGCGGAATCTGCGCGTGGGCGAGCGCCCGTTCCACCTGCTCGATCACGCGCGCGGGCGGGTGCTGGTACTCGACTTCGAAATTGATGTAGCGGCGCCATGCGGCACGCTCCTCGCCAAGCGCCCGATCACCGTGACGCGGTGCTGCATCACGAGGCCATTCGGAATGACGATCGTCTCGTTGTTGATCGTCGCGATCGCCATGTAGCGCCAGCGGATGCTGACCACCTGGCCCGTGACGGTGTCGATTCGCACCCAATCGCCGATCCGGCACGTCTTCTCGAACTGGATCGCGATGCCGCCCCACAGGTTGCCGAGCGTTTCCTTCGCCGAGAATGCCAGCGCACCCGACACGACCGCCGACGTCGTGATCAGCCCCGCGAGGTTCACGCCGACCGCATTCATCCGGTAGATCACGTAGCCGATGAGCGCCAGCGCCACGACGAATTCGTTGAGGATGCGCGGAATCCTGCGCCGCGCGAGCACCGCCTGGAACAGGAAAAGAACGGTGATCTGGATCACGCCGAACGTGACGATCGCGAGCGCCGTTTCCCGCGCCATCATCGACGCCGTCGCCGTATGCATCAGATTGGCGTGGCCCTCGTAGACCCATAGTCCGAGGACGCCGACCGCCACGACGACGAGCATCGCCAGCATCGTGTTGCGCGCGCGCGAGCGGAACAGCACGGCGATCAGCACCAGCGCGAGCGCAAACGCGGCGAACAGCAGCGCGTCGTTCAGGTACGAATCGAGCGACATCGGGACCCCGGGGGACGGTGAAACGCCGCGATTATAGGGCCCGCCCGCGCTTCGACGCGTAGAATCGCCCCCGAATTCATCCGGCCACTTGATCGGAACGGGAAGCGCAATGACCATGCGGACCGGCGGACAAATCCTCGTCGCGAGCCTGCTCGCGCAGCGGGCGACGCACGCGTTCGGCGTTCCGGGCGAGAGCTATCTCGCCGTACTCGACGCATTGCACGACGTCGCCGACCGACTGCGGTTCGTCATCTGCCGGCAGGAAGGCGGCGCCGCCTACATGGCCGAGGCGTTCGGCAAGCTGACCGGCCGCCCGGGGATCGTGTTCGTCACGCGCGGTCCGGGCGCCTCGAATGCGGCGGTCGGCATCCATACGGCGAAGCAGGATTCGACGCCGATGATCGTGTTCGTGGGCCAGGTCGGCACCGACATGAGCGACCGCGACGCATTCCAGGAAATCGACTATCGGCAGATGTACGGCAGCGTCGCGAAATGGGCCGCGCAGATCGACCGCGCCGAGCGCATCCCCGAATATGTCGCGCACGCGTACCGCGTCGCGATGTCCGGGCGCCCCGGGCCCGTCGTGCTCGCGCTGCCCGAGGACATGCTGACGACGCGCGCCGAGGTCGGCGACGCGCCGTATGTCGAGCCGATCGCGGCGGCGCCGTCACGCGATGACGTCGCCGACGTCGAGGCGCGGCTGCGCGCCGCGCAGCGGCCGCTCGTGATCGTCGGCGGCAGCCGCTGGGATCAGGATGCGCGCGACGCGCTCGAGCGCTTCGCCGATTGCGTCGCAATTGCCGATCGCTTGCGCGTTTCGCCGCCAGGACATTTTCGACAACCGGCATCCGGGCTACGCCGGCGACGTGGGGATCGGCATCAATCCGAAGCTCGTCGCGCGAGTGCGCGACGCAGACGTCCTGCTCGTCATCGGCGAGCGGCTCGGCGAAACGATGACGTCGGGATACACGCTGCTCGATGTCCCGGTGCCGAAGCAGACGCTGATTCACGTCCATCCGGGCGCGGACGAGCTGGGTCGCGTCTACCAGCCGGCGCTTGCGATCGCCGCGACACCGGGTGCGTTTCTTGCGCGCGATCGACGGTGCCGCTTGCCGTTCGCGCGCCGTTGGCGGCAGCGCCGCGAGCGCGCACGCCGAATACGAAGCATGGCGTGCGCCGCGTCCGGTGCCCGGCGCCGTCGACCTCTGGCGCATCGTGCAATGGCTCGACGAGCGCTTGCCGAGCGACGCGATCATGACGAATGGCGCGGGCAACTTTGCGACGTGGATGCACCGCGTATTCCGTTACGGCGGCGGTCGCGAGCAGTTGGCGCCCTACTCGGGGTCGATGGGCTACGGCGTTCCGGCCGCGGTCGCGGCGAAGACGCTATTGCCCGAGCGGATAGTCGTATCGTGGAACGGCGACGGCTGCTTCCTGATGAACGGACAGGAGTTGGCAACCGCCGTCCAGTACGGACTGGCCATCGTCTTCGTCGTGATCGACAACGGCATGTACGGAACGATTCGCATGCACCAGGAGCGCGAATATCCCGGGCGCGTTTCCGGTACCGATCTCGTCAATCCGGATTTCGCGCAGTTGGCGAGCGCCTACGGCGCGCACGGTGAAACGGTCGTCACGACCGATGAATTCGCACCGGCTTTCGAGCGCGCGCTCGCCGCGCGCGGTCCCGCGTTGCTGCATGTCAGGATCGATCCGCAGGCGCTGACGATGGGTGCGACGCTCGACGAATTGCGCGAGCAGGGACGCGAAAAGGAACGGCGCGCATCCGCCTAGCGAAAGCGCGCCGTTGGCTGCATGCACCGGGTCGCTGGACTGCCGGTGCCGTTCAAGGTGATGTCAGTCGTCGTCCCAGTGGCCGCCTTCGAAATGCCACTTGTTGCCTTCGTGCTCCCAGCGATGCTCCGTGTACCGGTGGCCTTCGCGGTCGCGGATCTCGCGGCCCGAGTTCCACGTAGTAGCGGTCGTTGTCCCATCGCCAGTAGCCCGGTTCCCATCGATACCCCTGACGCGGCGCCGGCACGACCTCGACCCGGTCCGGCGGCGGCGCGACCTGAACATCGAACTCGACGCGCGCCTGCGCGAGCGAGGGCAACGTGCACATGCCTGCAGCAAGCGTCAACGACAACAATGCGGTGCGTGCTTTCATATACGCTCCTTGTGCGCAAACGGGACCTTGCCTTCGTCCCGACGCTGCTACGACCCTCCACGACTCGCCGAGTTTGGTCGCACCGTTCGTCGACGCGAAAATGAGCGCTCGTCCTACGCACATTGAAACGTCGCACGCCGCGTTGAGCGACTGATCAACATAGCCGTCATTCAAAGGCGACACTCCGGGACACGGGCGCTCGGGTTCATCGACGCCGTTCGACGACTGGATATTGCGCAACGACGCGGCATGCTGCATATTGCCGCGGCGCGTTGATGCGCGTTGCAGCAATTCGCGCGTTGTCGCACACAACATGATCACCGAATCGAGGGAGCCCTTCATGCGTCGAATCGTCGTTACAGCATTTGCCGTTTCCTGTCTCGCCGCCATGGCGAGCAGCGCAGTAGATGCCGGTGTCGTCGGCGGCGGTAACGATGACGAGCTCGTGCCGACCGGCAAGGGCTGGGGAGAACGACCGGCGCCGGGGCCCGGGCCCGGGCCAGGGCGCCGGACAGGGACAGGGGAACGCCCAGGGTCAGGGAAAGCCGATCCACGCTGGCGGCGGCACGAACGGCATCAGCTATCACGGCGGACCGCTCATCCTGGACGGGACCAACATCTACTACATCTGGTACGGAAACTGGTCGGGCAACACGCGCGACCACGATTCTTGCGACTCTCGCGCAGGGTATCGGCGGCTCGCCCTATTTCAACATCAACACCACCTATTACGACGGCAGCAACCGGCACGTCAGCAATACGCGTGACCTACAAGGGCGCGACCAGCGACAACTACTCGCACGGGACGGCGTTGAGCGATGCCGGCGTGCAATCGGTTGTCGCGAGCGCCATCACGCGGGCAAGTTGCCGAACGATGCGAACGGTGTCTACTTCGTTCTGACCTCCGCCGATGTGAACGAGACCTCCGGCTTCTGCACGCAGTACTGCGGATGGCACACGCATTCGGCGATCACGGGTCTTGGCGATGTCAAGTACGCGTTCGTCGGCAATCCCGATCGCTGCCCGAGCGCTTGTGCGGAGCAGACGACGAGCCCGAACGGCAATGCGGGCGCCGACGGCATGGCGAGCATCATCTCGCACGAGCTCGAGGAAGCGACGACCGATCCGGATCTCAACGCGTGGTACGACAGGCGCGGGTCAGGAGAATGCGGACAAGTGCGCGTGGACGTTCGGTACGGCAGACGAAGTTGCCGAGTGGTGCGCTGTATAACGTGACGTCTTCGGCGGCATCAATTTCCTGATCCAGCAGAACTGGGTCAATGCATCGGGCGGCTACTGCGCGATGAGTTATTGATCGTCGTTGTGCGGTAGCGATCTTTCGGGCGGTGCGTCGGCTGATGCGATGCACCGCCCGAACGTTTTCGCCGACGTAAAATCGAAGTGCAGATGAGCCCTCGCCTTCCCGTTCTCGCAATCGCGCTCTGCGTCGCACTGCCCGCCGTCGCGCAGCCGGCGCCGCAACGGAGCGCATCCCGACCGTCACGCGACTCGTCAAGGTCTTTTCCGAGCTCGAAGCCGGCCTGATTGCGCAGGCGCATTCGACCGACACGACCGCGCTCGACCAATCGCTCGATCCGTCATTCGAGATGCGCATTGGCGCGGCGCCCGGCGTACCGATTCCGCGCGACGAATGGATTCTGCAAGCGCGCGCAGCGCCGTCTCGACCGCCGCGCATCGATCAGATGGCCGTGCACGATTTCGGCGACGTCGCGGTCGTCAGTTTTCGCGAGTTTGCCGCGCAGGCGAGTCGGCGCGCTCCCGCACGCGGTCGTTTCGTCGTCGATTGCTGGAAGCGCGCGGGGGACGGCTGGAAGCTCGCCGTTCGCTACGTGAGCGATGCGTCGTCCGAAGGCGTCAAGCCGCCGCCAGGCACGATCGACAAGCGTTACTGATTCATGCGACGGCGACGAGCCGGTGCAGCGTATCCGGGTCGTTCATCAGCGCTTCGCTCGGCGCAGCGGTGCACGACGCGCCCGCGATCGAGGACGATCGCGTTGCGCGTGAGCGACAGCGCGAGCTTCGCATGCTGCTCGACGACGACAACGGCCATGCCGGCCTCGGCGAGCAGCGTGCGGATCACCTTCATCAGATCCTGCACGATGATCGGGGCCAGGCCTTCCATCGGCTCGTCGAGCAGGAGCAGCGTCGGATTCACGACGAGCGCGCGCGCGATCGCGAGCATCTGCTGCTCGCCGCCAGATAGCTGGCTGCCGTAGTTCGACCGACGCTCCTCGAGCCGCGGAAAGACGTCGTAGACCTTGCGGACCGTCCAGTGGCCGGGTCGCGCAACCGCCGTCAGGTGCTCCTCGATCGTCAGCGACGGCCACATGTACCGCTCCTGCGGCACCCAGCCGATGCCCGCCTGCGCACGCTGCCAGGTCGAGAGCCTGCGCAGGTCGCCGCCGCGCCAGCGCAGCGCCCCGCGATGCACGCGCGTGAGTCCCATCAGCGTCACGAGGAGCGTCGTCTTGCCGACACCGTTGCGGCCCAGCAGCGCGAGGCTGTCGCCTTCGTCGAGCGACAGCGATACGTCCTCGAGCACGACCGACGCGCCGTAACCGGCGGTCACGGCGTCGAGTGCCAGGAGCTCAGCCATGCTGCGCCTCGCCGAGATAAACCTCCTTCACGCGCGGATCGGCCGCGATTTCCGTCGGCGTGCCTTCGGTCAGGACCTGGCCGCCGACGAGCACGGTGATCCGCTCGGCGAAGCGGAACACGAGCTCCATGTCGTGCTCGATGAACACGATCGTGACGTCGCGCGGCAGGTGCGCGATCACGCCGAAGAGCTCGGCGCTCTCGGACGATGGAATGCCGGCCGCGGGCTCGTCCAGCAGCAGGATCGCGGGCTTCGTCGCGAGTGCCAGCGCGATCTCGAGCAGTCGCTGCTTGCCGTAGGCGAGGTTGCGCGTTTCGTCGTTGCCCTCGGACGAGAGTTGCAGCGTATCGAGCAGTGCACGCGCCTCGTCGGCGGCTTGGTGCTCGGCGGCAACCGTCTTGTGCCAGACGCCCGCGCGGCCCTGCCGCTCGCAGATCGCGAGCACGACCGATTCGAGCACCGTCAATCCGGGAAACAGCGTATTGATCTGAAACGTGCGCGTCATGCCCTGCTTGACGCGCTCGTGCTGCGACAACCGCGTGATGTCCTGGTCGCCGAGAAAGACGCTCCCCGCGCTCGGTGGAAATGCGCCGGTCAGCAGATTGATGAACGTCGTCTTGCCGGCGCCGTTCGGGCCGATCAGCGCGTGCCGCGCGCCGGGTGCGAAGGACAGCGAGATGTCGCGATTCGCATCGAAAGCGCCCCAGCGCTTCGAAAGACCTTGGGTGCGCAGCGTGGTCAAACGACCCCCACGCTTGCGGCATTCGCCGCTGCGCTGCCCCCATAGGGGGAGCCGTTCGCGCCTTGGGGCGGCCCGGCGGCGCTCATTGTCATCGCTGGAATCGCGTTCGCAACGTGTCGAGTCCGCCGAGTATGCCGCCATGCGCGAACAGCACGATGACCACGAGGAAGAAGCCGATCCAGAACTGCCAGTACACCGGATCGATGCCGGAAAGGTAGTCCTGCGCGATCATGAACAGCGCCGCGCCCACGAGTCCGCCGTAGAGCCGCCCCGCGCCTCCGAGCACCAGCATGATCAGCAGCTCGGCCGAGCGCGGGAAACCGAGCGTGTCGATGCCGACGAATTGCGTCGTTTGCGCGATGAGCGCCCCCGCGATACCGGCGATCGCCGCGGCGATCGTGAAGATCGTGCGCAGACGCCTCGCGACCGGCGCGCCGATGGCGGGCATCCGCTTGCCGCCCTCGCGAATGCCGCGCAGGCTCAGTCCGAACGGCGAATGCACGATACGACGGAGCACGACGAACACGATGAAGACGACGGCGAGCGCATAGAGGTAGGCGGTGCGTCCGCCGATATCGAAGCGCCACACGCCGAAGATCGGGTCGATCGTGACGCCAGAAAGGCCGTCGACGCCGCCGGTGATGAACGCCGCCTTGTTCGCCACTTCCCACAGCATCAATCCGATTCCCAGCGTCACCATCAGGCGCGTCAGATCGCTGCCGCGGACGACGAGAAAGCTCACGAGGTAGCCGACGACGCCGGCAACCATCGCGGCAACGGCCAGGCCGGTGATCGGCTCGTGCCAGCCGTGGACGGCGAGCAAGCCCGCGGCATACGCGCCGACGCCGAAGAACGCCGCATGGCCGAGCGAGACGATGCCCGCATAACCGAGGATCAGGTCGAGCGAAACGGCAAAGAGGCCGGTGATGAGGATCTGGCTGCCGAGCACGCGGTAATTCGGAAAGACGAAGAACGCGAGCACCGGCAGCAGCCAGAACGCGATCTCGAGCGGCTTCCAGCGGTCGTCGGGAAGCGTTGCCGCAACGGCAGGTGCGCGCGGGATCGAGACGGAAGTCGGAACGCGTCGCCATCGGGTTTTCGTCACGCACGCCGGCCGTACAGACCGGCCGGGAACACGATCAGCAGGATCACCATCAGCGCGTAGATGACGAAGCCGCCGATCTGCGGCAGATAGTATTTGCCCGCGACGTCGAACACGCCGAGGATCAGCGCGGCGATCAGCGGTCCCTTGATCGTCCCCGAACCGCCGACGCTCACGACGAGCAGGAAATACACGATGTACTTGAGCGGAAACGTCGGATCGAGGCCGAGCACGTCGATGCCGAGCGCGCCGCCGAGACCCGCAAGGCCCGACCCCAGCGCGAACGTCAGCGCAAACACGCGGTTGACGTTGATGCCGAGGCCGGCCGCCGCGGTCGCGTTGTCGACGCTCGCGCGCACCTGGCTGCCGAAGCGCGTACGCTCGAGCAGATACTGCAGCGCGAGCGTCAGCGCCGCGACGACGACGATCAGGAATATCCGGTAGACGCCGAGATCGAGTCCGGGCAGATGCACCTGGCCGCGCAGGTACGAGGGCAGCGATACCGGCTGCTGCGACGCGCCGAAGAAGTACGTCGCCACCGCGATCGACATGAACACGATGCCGATCGAGAACAGCACCTGGTCGAGAGGGCTTGCCTTGTAGAGACGCTGATAGAGCGTGCGCTCGAGCACGAGCCCGACGAGCGCCGCCGCGGCGAACGCGATCGGCAGCGTCGCCAGGAACGGGACGCCCGCGCGGGTCATCAGCAGCACGCAGACGTATCCGCCGATCATCGCGAACGCGCCGTGCGCGAGGTTGACGAAATTCATCAACCCGAGCGTGACCGACAGCCCGACCGCGATGATGAACAGCAGGCTGCCGTACGCGATGCCGTCGAACAGGACTCCGATGACGTTGCCGATCACGCGGACGCGCCGGTCGCGGTCGCCGCGCGCTGACTACTTGCCGGGATCCTTCACGTTCGGGATCTTGTCGAACTCGACGTTCGCGAGCTTGCCGTTCTTCTTCTCGACCTTGCGGATGTAGACGGTCTGGTCGATGTCGCGCGTCTGCGGGATCGATCTCGACCGGGCCGCGCGGGCTCATCCACTTCATGCCCTTGATCGCCGCCATCGCCTTGTCGCCGTCGATGTTGCCGTTCAGCTTCTTCGACACTTCGTAGATCACGTGCATCGTGTCGTAGCCGGCGGCCGCCATGAAGTTCGGCGCGCCGACCTTCGCGTCGTTCGCCGCGGCGTAGGCCTTCAGGAACGCCGCGTTCTCCGGCGAATCGTGCGCGGCGGAATAGTGGAACGCCGTGATCATGCCGAGCGTGGGATCGCCCATCGCGGCCAGCACGTGGTCGTCGGTGATGTCGCCGGTCGCGATCAGCTTGATGCCCGCCTCGCCGAGCCCGCGCTCGTTGAAGCCCTTGACGAACGCGATGCCCTGCTCGCCCGCCGGCAGGAACACGAACACCGCCTGCGGCTTCGCATCCTTGACGCGCTGGATCGCCGCGGAGAAATCCGGATTCTGCAGCGGCGTGCGCACCGAGCCGACGATCTCGCCGCCGCCCGCCTTGAACGTCTTCGTGAACTGCGTCTCGGCGTCGATGCCGGGGCCGTAATCGGCCACCACCGTGTACACCTGCTTGATGCCGTTCTTCAGCGCCCATTGCGCCATCGGCGCGCTGATCTGCGGAATCGTCATCGACACGCGCGTGATGTACGGCGACTTCGTCGTGATCGACGACGTCGCCGCGTTCGAGATGATCATCGGCACCTTGGCTTCGGTCACCACCGGCGCGACCGCCATCGCGTTGGGCGTCAGGCCGAAGCCGGCGAGGAACTGCACCTTGTCGCGCGTGATCAGCTCCTGCGCGAGGCGCTTCGCGACTTCGGGCGCCGGACCCTTGGTGTCGCGCGTGATCAGCTCGACCTTCTTGCCGGCGACGGTGTCGCCGTGCTCCTTCATGTACGCCTTCATGCCCGCCTCGATCTGCCCGCCGTAGTCGGCGAACGGGCCGGAGAACGCGGCGATGACGCCGACCTTGATCGTGTTCTGCGCGTGCGCAGACGGCATCGCGGCGAGCGCGAGCGCGCCGAGCAGCGCGGCGAGCAGGGAGTGGACCCGTTTCATCGACATTCCTCCTGATCGAAGTGGCATGACGCCATCCGTCTGTTGAACCGCGGCGACCGGCCTTCCGCGGCCAGCATACTACAGCGCCCGCGTTCCGGCCGTCACGAGGATCGCGCGAAAATCGTTGACGTTCGTGCGCGTCGGGCCGGTGATCACCGAATCGCCGAGCGCCTCGAAGAACGCGTGCGCATCGTTGCGCTCGAGGTCGCGACCCGGATGCCGGCCCAATGCACGGGCGCGCGACAGCGTGTCGGGTGCGACGATCGCGCCCGCGATCGCTTCCGCGCCGTCGACGCCGTCGGTGTCCGCTGCGAGCGCGTAAACATCGGCGCGTCCCTGCAGCGCCAGCGCAAGCGCGAGCAGGAACTCGACGTTGCGCCCGCCGCGACCGTCCCCGCGCACGGTCACCGTCGTCTCGCCGCCGGAGAGCAGCACGCACGGTGCGGCGGCCGGCTGGCCATGCAGGTCGACTTGCCGCGCGATCGCCGCCATCACCTTGCCGACGTCGCGTGCTTCGCCTTCGACGCTGTCCGACAGGATCACCGGCAGAAGGCCCTGCTCGCGCGCGACTTGTGCGGCCGCCTCCAACGCGATTTGCGGCGCCGCGATGATCCGGTATGCGGCGCGCGCGAGCCGTGGATCGCCGGGCTTGATGCTTTCCGCGACGGCGCCGTCGAGCGCGTCGCGTACGGAAACTGGCACATCGACGGCGTATTTGCGCAATACCTCGCGCGCATCCGCGACGGTGGTCGGATCCGCGCACCGTCGGCCCGGACGCGATGTCGATCGGATCGTCGCCGGGTACGTCCGAGATCGCCAGCGTAAGGCATCGTGCGGGATGGCACGCCGCGGCGAGCCGGCCGCCCTTGATCGCCGACAGATGCCGGCGCACGCAGTTGATCTCTCCGATCGTCGCACCCGATGCGAGCAGCGCGCGATTGATCTGCTGCTTGTCCGCGAGCGTCACGCCCTGCGCAGGGAGCGCGAGCAACGCCGATCCGCCTCCGGAAACGAGTGCGATGACGAGATCGTCGGCCGACAAGCCCGCGACGCTCGCGAGGATTCGGCGCGCGGCTTCGACACCCGCCGCGTCGGGGACCGGGTGTGCCGCCTCGACGACCTCGATCCGCCGGCACGAGACGCCGTGGCCATAAGGCGTGACCACGAGCCCCGAGACGTGCATGCGGCCAATGATCCTCGAGCGTGCGCGCCATCGCCGCGGCCGCCTTGCCTGCGCCGACGACGAGGGTGCGTCCGCGCGGCGGTTCGGGCAAATGCGGGGGCAACGCGTGCGCTGGCTGCGCGGACGCCACCGCGGCGTCGAACATGCGGCACAGCAGTCGGCGTTCATCCATGGCTGGGTTCGCCATCGCGGGAAGCGATCGGGATGAGCGCTTCAGCGCGCGGCGCCGGAAGTGGCCGCGGCGCGGCCAATGCGTCGCCATTCACGCGCGTCGCCATCGGTTGCGGCGCATCCCATTGCGGTACCGGCCCGAATCGCGCGACCAGAAAATCGACGAAGACGCGGACTTTCGCCGCGAGATAGTGGTTCGGCGGATACGTCGCGAACAGCGCGGTTTCCGCGTTCATCCGCCGCGCCGCAGCGAAAAGCTCCGCGCTTCGACGACGCGGGCGAAGATTTCCATTCCTGCGAGATCCATGGCCGGGCATCCCCCCTGTTTTGCGAACAATGTTATTCCGAATCGACCGGCGAGGCGACCGAACGCGCCTCCGGATTGCATCTCCAAGTGGGGAGAAACGGCGCTTCGATCCCGAATCGGCGAGGAAGATGCGGTTTACATCGTTGTCGGACAACCGCGCACAGCGGTCTGCGTCGAGATCGCCGATCTCGCCACCTATCTGCGCAGCGCGTGGAGTTGCCGCGCGCGCGTAATAACTCCCAGTTCAGCCGACGTATTTCTCGACGATGTCGGGTGGGCGGATTGCGGCCTTTTCCGGGTCGCCACCCGTTTCGCGCAGCGCGCGCCGCTGTCGCAGCAGGTCCCAGCACTGGTCGAGCTCCACCTGAAGGCGCGTCAGCCGCTCGTGGTCGGCATCGGCGAGCGAGCCGTGCTCGAGCAGGCGATGCTCCTCGGCGACGAGATCCTGGATGTGCGTCAGAACCTGGTGCTCCGACTGGCGTTGTTCCGGTGATTTCTCCATGATGCCGATCTCCTGTCCTGGTTGCATCGGGCATTCGACTTGCCAAGCGAGACAAAGATTCCCCCGCATCTCGTGTCGCGCGCCCGGCGTCCCGCGGATGACCGCGCATCGAGGCGCAGCGCCCCGCGGGCGCCGTGGAGCGACTGAGGGTTCGCCATGAGGCGCGCGCTACGCGGCTTGCTCGTTGCGCGCGGGCTTCGCGCGCTTCGGCGATGGCTTCGTCAGCCTGCTGCTGCCGGTGTACCTGCTGGCGCTCGGCTTCACGCCGTTCGAGGTCGGCGTCATCGCCACCGGCACGCTGCTCGGCTCGGGCGCGCTGACGCTCTTCGTCGGCTGTCACGCGCACCGCTTCCGACTTCCGCACGCTGCTGCTCGCCGCCACGGCGCTGATGGCGGCCACCGGCCTCGGCTTCGCGATCGTCACCGACTTCTGGCCGCTGCTGGTCGTCGCGATCGTCGGCACGCTCAACCCGTCGAGCGGCGACGTCAGCGTGTTCCTGCCGCTCGAGCACGCGCTGCTCGCGAGGCTCGCGCCCGATCGCCAGCGCACCGCGTGGTTCGCGCGCTACAGCCTCGTCGGCGCGCTGCTCGGCGCCGCGGGCGCGCTCGCTGCCGGCGCGCCGCAGCTCGCTCGCGCGCGCTTGCGCCGGTGTCGATGCACGCGCGCGCTGCAGGCGATGTTCGTCGCTGTACGCATTGCTCGGCGTGGCGTCGCGCGCTCGTCTATCGCGCGGCTGCCGCGCCGGTCCGACGCGCACGCAGGCGAGCGACGCGCCGCGCCGCTCGTGGCAGGCGAAGCGCATCGTCTACACGCTGGCGGCGCTGTTCAGCCTCGACGCGTTCGGCGGCGGCTTCATCGTGCAGTCGATGCTCGCGCTGTGGCTGTTCGAGCGCTTCGAGCTGTCGATCGACGACCGCGGGCGTGATCTTCTTCTGGACCGGCGTGTTCTCCGCGCTCTCGTACCTCGTCGCCGTGCGCATCGCGAACCGCATCGGCCTCGTCTACACGATGGTGTTCACGCACCTCCCGTCGAACGTGCTGCTGATCCTCGTCGCGTTCGCGCCGGATCTCGCGACGAGCGTCGCGTTGCTGCTGCTGCGCAGCGCGCTGTCGCAGATGGACGTGCCGACGCGCAGCTCGTTCGTGATGGCGATCGTGCCGCCGGCCGAGCGCGCCGGCGGCCGCCAGCGTCACGTCGGTGCCGCGCAGCCTCGCGTCGGCGAGCGAGTCCGCTGCTCGCCGGCTACCTGCTCGGCGTCTCGACGTTCGGCTGGCCGCTGATCATCGCCGGCGCGCTGAAGATCGTCTACGACCTGCTGCTGCTCGCATTCTTCCGGCGCCACGCGCGCCAGCGCTGATCATGCGCCGGGATCGCGGACGTTCTCGATCGTCGCGAACTCGACGTTGAAGAGCTTGCCGTTCACGCGCTCGACCTTGCGGATGTAGACGTTCTGGATCACGTCGCGCGTCGCGGGATCGATCGACATCGGCCCGCGCGGGCTCTGCCACGCCATCCCTTTCATCGCGTCGACGAGCTTCTCGCCCGTCGACGTCGCCGCCGGTTTTGCGGAGCGCTTCATAGATCAGGTGCATGCCGTCGTAACCGCCGACCGACATGAAGTTCGGCCGCATGCCCGCGTTCGCGTGCATGAACGCAGCGACGTAAGCGCCGTTGTTCCGGCGATGGGTGCGCAGCGGAATAATGGTGTGAGCTGATCACGCCGAGCGCGGGTTCTCCCATCGCGTCGAGAATGTCGTCGTCGACGACGTCGCCGGTGCAGATCAACTGCGTGCCCGCGCTGCGCATGCTGCGCTCCGCGTATTGCTTCATGACCGCCGAGCCGGCGCCGGATGGCACGAACACGAACAGCGCGTCGGCCCTGGCGTCCTTCGCGCGCTGGACGAATGGTGCGAAGTCGGGATTCGCCAACGGCGCGCGCACCGCCTCGACCATCGTGCCGCCGCCGTCGGTGAAACGCTTGACGAACGTCTTTTCCGCATCGATGCCGGGGCCGTAATCGCTGACGAGGCTCACGACTTTCCGGATGCCGTTCCTCGCCGCCCAATCGGCGAGCGGCGCCGTGACCTGCGGCAGCGTGAAGCCCGAGCGCACGATGAACGGCGAGCGCTGCGGGATCGACGACGTGGCCGCCGCCATGACGATCATCGGCACCTGCGTTTCCGTCGCCACCGGCGCGGCCGCGAATGCGAGCGGCGTCAATCCGAAGCCCGCGAGCACGCTGACGTGATCGCGGGCGACGAGCTCCTGGGCGATCCGCTTCGTGAGCTCGGGCGCCGTGCCGGTGTCGTCGCGTACTGTCGAGCGCGACCCTGCGGCCGGCCGACCGTATCGCCGTTCCTCTGCATGTATAGCCGGCACGCGGCCTCGACCTGCCGGCCCGTCGATGCGAACGGACCGGTCTTCGGCACGATGAGGCCAATGCCTGACCGCGTCGGCCGCGAAGGCACGCATCGGTCAGCGATGCCGCCAGCGGCACCGGCCGCCGTCGCGAGGAACTGTCGCCGATTCCACGTCTTCGCTTTGCTCATTCGTTTTCCCCCTCGTCGATGCGTCGACACGCAAGCGGGGATGGTAGCCCAACGGCGTTCACTCGCAACGCGATCACGTCTTTCCGCTTGGGGGTATTTCCACGCGTGTAACATGTCGCGTCGGCATTTGCCGCATGTCGTACGACGCGATATCGCGCCGCCGTCCGATCGGCGCGATTCGACGGCACGCATCCTTCAGGATTCTCGATGTCCCACGGTGAAGTCGAGTCCGCCTACGCGTGGACGCGTCTGGCGGTCACGCTGATACTGTCGACGATCGGCGGCGTCGGCATGTGGTCGGTCGTCGTCGCGCTGCCCGCCGTCCAGGCCGAATTCGCCGTCGCGCGCGCGGACGCATCGCTGCCGTACACGCTGACGATGATCTGCTTCGGTCTCGCCGGCATCGGGATGGGCCGACTGTCGGACCGCTTCGGCGATCATGGTCCCGGTCGCACTCGGCACCGTGCTGCTCGCCGCCGGCTACGTCGTCGCCGCGATCGCGCCGAGCCTCCGGTACTACACGCTCGCGCAAGGCCTGCTGATCGGCGCCGGCAGCTCGGCGACGTTCGCGCCGCTGCTCGCGCACACGTCGCTGTGGTTCGTTCGCCGGCGCGGCATCGCCGTCGCGATCTTCGCGAGCGGCAACTACCTCGCGGGCACCGTGTGGCCACCGATCGTCGAGCACTTCATCGCCGCCGACGGCTGGCGCGCACACGTATGTCGGCATCGCGATCTTCTGCGTCGCGGCGATGCTGCCGCTCGACGCTGCTGCTGCGCCGGAAGCCGCCGCTCGCCGACGACCCGGGCGCGCCGGCCGGCGCGCCGACGCGCTCGCCGCAATCGCTCGGGCTGTCGGCCAACGCGCTGCAGACGCTGCTGATCATCGCCGGCCTCGCATGCTGCGTCGCGATGTCGATGCCGCAGGTGCATCTCGTCGCGTACTGCAGCGATCTCGGCTACGGTCCCGCGCGCGGCGCGCAGATGCTGTCGCTGATGCTCGCCTGCGGCATCGTCAGCCGGCTCGTGTTCGGCGGCATCTGCGACCGCATCGGCGGCTTGCGCACGCTGCTGCTCGGATCGACGCTGCAGGGCATCGCGCTGCTGCTGTTCCTGCCGTTCAACGGCCTCGTGTCGCTGTACGTCGATCTCGGCGCTGTTCGGGCTGTTCCAGGGCGGCATCGTCCCGGCGTACGCGATCATCGTGCGCGAATACTTCAGCCGCGCCGAAGCCGGCGCGCGCGTCGTCGATCGTCATCACCGCGACGCTGTTCGGCATGGCGCTCGGCGGCTGGATGTCCGGCGCGATCTTCGACCTGACCGGGTCGTATCGCGCGGCATTCGTCAACGGCATCGTGTGGAATCTCGTGAACGTGTCGATCGCGACGTGGCTGCTGCGGCGCTCGATCGGCCGGCTTGCGCTTGCGCGCGGGGCGTGACGCCGATCCGGCGCTTCGGTGATCGTGCAAGGCCGAGGGACGCCGACGCCGTTGCGATGTGTCAGGCGCTCGCTTCGTCGAGCTCCCGGGCGTCGACTTCGTCGAGCGAAAGACGCGTTGCCGCGATCAACGCCTCGAATTGCGCAAGCGACGTCGCGCTCGCGATCGCCGCATCGACGCCCGGCTGCGCCATCAGCCACGCGAGCGCGACGCTGGCGGGCGTCGAGTCGGAGCCGTGCCGCGACGTCGTCGAGCGCGTCGAGGATGCGCAATGCCCGCGTGCGTTGAGATATTTCTTCATCCCGGCGCCGCGCGCGCTTTTTGCGAAGTCCGCCTCTGTCCGGTACTTGCCGGTGAGAAATCCCGCCGCGAGCGAAAAGTACGTGATCACGCCGATGTCTTCGCGCAGGCACAGGTCGCGCAGTGCTCCTTCGAACGTCTCGCGGTCGTACAGGTTGTAGGGCGGCTGCAGCGTCGTCGTAGCGCGGCAGCCCCTCGCGCGCGCTCACGTCGAGCGCTTCCGCCAGACGCGCGGCGGTCAGGTTCGACGCGCCGATCGCCTTCACCTTTCCCTGCCGTGATCAGCCGCGCATACGCATCGAGCGTCTCGTCGAGCGGCGTCTTCTCGTCGTCCCAATGCGACTGGTAGAGATCGATCGCGTCGACCTGCAGGCGGCGCAGCGATTCGTCGGCCGCCTGCATGATGTAGTCGCGGCGCAGGCACTTGCGCGCCGTGGCCCATGTCGGAGCCGACCTTCGTCGCGATCACGACGTCGTCGTGACGGCCGCGCGCGTGCGATCCAGCGTCCGATGATCGTCTCCGATTCGCCGCCCTGGTGCCCGGGCACCCAGCGCGAATACGAGTCGGCCGTGTCGATCAGATTGCAGCCGGCGTCGACGAACGCGTCGAGCAGCGCGAAACGACGTCGGCTCGTCGGCGGTCCAGCCGAAGACGTTGCCGCCGAAAGCGAGCGGCGCAACCTCGAAGCCCGTGCGGCCGAGCGTGTGTCGTTTCATCGCTCACCTCCGACGTCGGGCGCGTCGTTCGCGGAACGATAAGCGGCGTAGCGCGCCTTCGTATCCGCGTTCGGCGGATAGAGTCCCGGAAGCGGAACGCCGCGAGCGACTTCCTGCATGATCCACGTCTCGAGCGCTTCCTGCTCGAGCGCGAGCGCGATCGATTTCGTCGACGAGCGCGGCGGGAATGACGACGGCGCCGTCGTCGTCGGCGACGATGACGTCGTCGGGAAACACGGCCACGCCGCCACAGCCGATCGGCTCCTGCCAGTTGACGAACGTCAGACCCGCGACCGACGGCGGCGCGGCGGCTCCCGAGCACCAGATCGGCAAGCCGCGTTCCGAGCACGCCGTGAACGTCGCGCACGACGCCATCGGTGATCAGCGCCGCGACGCCGCGCTGGCGCATGCGCGCGCAGAGAATGTCGCCGAAAATTCCCGCATCGGTCACGCCACGCGCGTCGACGATCGCGATGCAGCCGGCGGGCATCGCCTCGATCGCGCGTGCGCGTCGACATCGGCTTCGCCCACGACTCGGGCGTCGCCTGATCCTCGCGCGCGGGAATGAAGCGCAGCGTGAACGCGCGGCCGGCGACACGCGGCTTGTCCGGTGCGGATGGGGCTCGTGCCGCGCATCCAGACGTTGCGCAATCCCTTCTTCAGCAGCAGCGTCGTCAGCGTCGCAGTCGTCACGCCGCAAAGGGCCGCGAGCCCGCTTTTGATCAAGCTCCATTCATTGCTCCGAACGCCGAGGGCGTGAGCGAAATCATACCAGCCGGTACAATGTGTCGGTGTCATCGACTGACGGCGAGGAGCGAGCCATGAAGGCATTCAATGTGGTGCGATTTCGCGTCAAGCCCGGCGAGGAAGCGCTATTCCTCGATGCGCATCGCAATGCGCATCCGGACTTCGCCGGCTATCGCGGCGGTGCGATCATCAAGACGGGCGATCGCTCGTACTGCTTCATCGGGGGCTGGGACGACTTCGACAGTCTGGTCGCGGCGCGCCCGCAGATGATCGCGATGCTCGATACGTTCCGCGATACGCTGGAGGACCTTGGCGGCGGCCTTGGCATCAGCGATCCGGTTTCTGGCGAAACCGTCGTCGAGCTGCCTGCGCGAACGACGAGATGACGAGTACCCGCCGTCAGCGCTCGAGTGCCGCGCGGTCCCAGCGCGCCAAGATCCGCGGCCGCCTTCGTACGTCGAATCGCAGAACGCGAGCAACGCGGCGCTCGGCGAGCGGGCGTTGCGAACGTCGTCGTACATCAGGACGAACTCGCCGAGTGCTCGCAGTCGTAGCGCGCCTGCCGTCGGCTCGACCGTTCGCGCGCCGAAGCCCGCCGGCTGCGGTGCCGTGTACGAGTAGAACGCCGCGTCCGTCGACGGCGCCGCTGCCCGGCCAGAAGCCCGACGCTGCTGACCTCGTGCGAATACGCTTCGCGCGTGATCGCGTCGGCGCCCGGCCGCTCGCGGCGCGCGCCGCCCGGAGAAGCGCGTCACGGCGAGGTCGAAGCTGCCCCAGAAGAAATGCACCGGGCTGCACTTGCCGATGAAGCGCGACGCGAAATTCCTTGAACACGCGGTCGACCGTGACGCAGGATGCGCCAGAAGCGCTGCGCGTACTCGCGGTCGTAGGACGCGTGCGCGTGATCCTCGTCGAACGGAATCGGATCGGGAATCTCGACGGGCATCGTCCAGATCGTGACGTCGATGCCCGGCGCGCGCAGCATCGCCATGAACTGCGGCGATAGAAGTCCGCGACGCTGCGCGGCTCGAGCGGCAGCGTGCTCGCGGTCGCCGTCGCTCGTTTGCAGGACGAGCGCGTGGTCGATGAAGTCGAAGCGGATCTCGAACGCGCGCTCGCGGTACGGCATCGGCGACGTCGTGAGCCCGCGCGCGTCGACATACAGCGGCACGTTCCACCAGTGATTGACGAGCGGCGTCAGCGCGAGGCGGACCTTGCCGACGATCTGCGTCCACATGTGCAGCGTCGCGTAGGTGTCCTGCCACTGCGGCCAGCGGCAGCGGCGGCCAGCATTCGCGGCCGGTCGGCGTCCGATGTCGAGTATCGATCATCCCCCGTTAGCGCTTACACCGGCCCGAGCGCATCGTAGGGCCCGGCTAGGCTCCGCGACCGGCCGATTGATGCATACTCCTCGTGCACCTGCCACGGAGAGTGTTCGACGCCATGAGTCGAGATGCCCGAACTCGTCATCGACCAGCGCCGCCGCGACCTCGGCGGGTTCGAGGTCGGCCGCGTGCTGCCCTTCGCGCAGCGGCGGATGGTCGGGCCGTTCGTCTTCTTCGACCACATGGGGCCGGTCGATTTCGACGCCGGCATTCCGCGCAGCGTCGACGTGCGGCCGCATCCGCACATCGGCCTGTCGACGCGTCACCTACCTGTTCGACGGCGAGATCATGCATCGCGACAGCGTCGGGCTCCGAGCAGGCGATCCGGCCGGGCGAGGTCAACTGGATGACCGCCGGCCGCGGCATCACCCACTCCGAGCGCTTCGAGCGCGCGCGCGCGCGAGGGCGGCCCGATGCACGGCATCCAGGCCTGGGTCGCGCTGCCGACGCGAGCACGAGGAGATCGACGCCGGCGTTCGCGCATCATGGCGCCGACGACCTGCCCACCTACGAGGGCGGCGGCGTGTGGGCGCGGCTGATCGCCGGCGAGGCCTTCGGCGCGAAGCGCGAGCGTCGAGACCCACTCGCCGATGTTCTACGTCCACTGGCGGCTTGCAGGCCGGCGCGCAGGCGCAGCTGCCGGCCGAATATCCCGAGCGCGCGGCCTACGTCGCGCACGGCGCGTCGAGGTCGACGGCCGCGACATTCGGCGCCGGGCCAGATGCTGGTGTTCGCGCCGGGCGAGCCGGTCGCGTTCACGCGCGCGACGCCGGCGCACGCGTCATGCTGCTGGGCGGCGAGCCGGTCGGCGAGCGCTTCATCGAGTGGAACTTCGTCTCCTCGTCGAAGGAGCGCATCGAGCAGGCCAAGGCCGACTGGCGCGCCGGCCGCATGAAGCTGCCCGACCTCGACAATGAGGAGTTCATCCCGCTTGCCGCCCGATCCGCCGCCGCCCGCGAACCCGATGTCGTAACCCGTCAATCCGATGTCGTTACGCCGTCGTCGCAGGCCGCCCCGACCGACTGACCAGCCCCCCGGGCAGCGAGCGGAGCGAGCGTGGGGGGATGATTCATTTCAGTGCGCGTGTTCCATCGACGGATTCCATTTGCCCTCGCGCGCAAGGCTGTTCATTCGCAACCGGTGACGAAACGCCTCTTGTGCGGCGCCGACATTATTC
>CAVPMH010000004.1:0-79409 GCA_963706225.1 uncultured Pseudomonadota bacterium | reverse complement strand
GTCGTCACCATTTCACAGGACGTCACCGCGTTGCGGCAGGCGAAGCAGGCGCTGGCGGCTTCCGAGAAGCGTACGCGCACGGTCGCCGACAACCTGCCGGCGCTGATCGCCTACCTCGACGCGGACGAACGCTACCTGTTCGTCAATGCGCGAAGCAGGCAGATGTTCGGCCTGTCACCCGAGGAAATCGTCGGCCGCAGCGTCAGTTCGCTGCTCAGCGCGGAAAGCTACGCGCAATCGAAGCCGCATCTCGATCGGGTTCGCGCAGGCGAGCGCGCGCGTTTTCAACGCACGGTCGTCCGGAACGGCCACGAATGCCACGAGCTGGTCGAGCTGATCCCCGATCAGGATGCGGCGGGCAGCGTCGTCGGGTTCTACGCGCTCGTGCAGGACGTGACCGACGTTCATGCCGCGCAGGCGAAGGCCGAGGAAAGCGAGCAGCGGCTGCAGCGGATCACCGACAGCATTCCGTCGATGGTCGGCTACATCGACCGCGAGCGCCGCTACCGGTTCAACAGCCGCTATTACGAAACGTGGCTCGGCAAGCCGCTCTCCGAGATCACCGGGCGGCTCGTCAGCGAAGTTCTCGGCCCGCATGCGTATGCGACCGTCGGTCCGAATCTCGATCGCGCGTTCGCCGGCGAGCGCGTCGACTTCGACGTCGAGGTGAAGCGTCCGAGCGGCGCACGCTTCGTGCGCGGCAGCTACATTCCGGACATCGACGAGTCGGGCGCCGTGATCGGCGTCTACACCTCCGCGAGCGACATTACGCCGCTCAAGGTCGTCGAGCGCCAGCTCGAGCGGCTTGCGCAGAAGGACACGCTGACCGGTTTGCCCAACCGGCACGCGTTCAACGACGGCATCGCGGCGGCGTTGCGCCGGTCGCAGCGATCGGATACGCAGGTCGCCCTGCTGTTCCTCGACGTGGACGGCTTCAAGAAGATCAACGACACGCTCGGCCATGCGGCCGGCGACGACGTGCTGCGCGAATTCGCGCGCCGGCTTTCCGCCTGCGTACGCGCGACGGACCTCGTGGCGCGGCTCGCCGGCGACGAATTCGTCATCGTCCTCGAAGGCGTTCACACGCGCGACGAATGCCGCTTTGTCGCGCGAAAGATCATCGCCGCGATGCGGCCCGAGTTCCGGGCGGCGGACGCGATGATCAAGGTGACGACGAGCATCGGCGTCGCTCTCGGTCAGGGCGCCGCGACGACACCCGAAGCGCTGCTGAAGCGCGCGGACAGCGCGCTGTACGCCGCCAAGGGGCAGGGTCGGGACCGGTTCGAGATCGCGATTTGAATGGGAGGCGAGGCGAGTTTCGCCTCGCCTCCCATTCAAATCGCGATCAGGTATCAGGTATCGGGGATCAGGTATCAGACGAAGGCTGCCCCGGCCATGCGCCGCGTCGGATCATGCGATGATTGAAGGCACTTCGATGACGTCGGTAAGGCTCAGAAGCTGATCCCTGATACGCGATCCCTGATCTATCCCCTGATACCTGAGGCGCGCGCGGCCGTGCGCTCGCTTGCCGCCTCGCGCATCCGCGAGATCGCGAACGCGGGCATGCACGACAAGGACGTGCTGGCATTCTGGTTCGGCGAGCCCGACCAGGTAACGCCGGCCTTCATCCGCGATGCCGCCGCCGCCTCGCTCGCGCGCGGCGAAACGTTCTATTCGCAGAATTTCGGCATTCCCGATCTGCGCCGTGCGATCGCCGAATACGTCAGCGCGCTCCACCGGCCCACGACCGAAGCGCAAATTGCCGTCACGGCGTCGGGCATGTCGGCGCTGATGCTGGCGGCCGAAGCGCTCGTCTCCCCCGGCGATCGCGTCGTCGTCGTCACGCCGCTGTGGCCCAATCTCGTCGAAATCCCGAAGATCCTGTCGGCCGCGGTCACCTGCGTTCCGCTGCAATTCGGCGAAACCGGATGGACGCTCGACGTCGAGCGGCTGCTCGACGCGCTCACACCCGGCACCCGCGCGCTGATGATCAACTCGCCCAACAATCCGACCGGCTGGACGATCGACCGCGCGGCGCAGCGCGCGATTTTCGAGCACTGCGATCGACACGGCATCTGGATCGTCGCCGACGACGTCTACGAGCGGCTGTATTTTCCCGAGGACGCCGCGTGCGCGCCGTCCTTTCTCGATTTCGCAGCCAGCGACGCGCGGATCGTCAGCACGAACAGCTTCTCCAAGGCCTGGCTGCATGACCGGCTGGCGCCTCGGCTGGATGGTCGCGCCGGACGCGCTGATGCCCGATCTCGGCAAGCTCATCGAATACAACACATCGTGCTCGCCGGTGTTCGTCCAGCGTGCCGGCGTCGTTGCGATCCGCGAAGGCGAGCCGACGGTCGATGCGACGCGCGAGCGCCTGCGACGCGCGCGCGACCGGCTGATCGACGCGTTGCGCACGCTGCCGGGGGTCGCAACCGCGCCGCCCGCCGGGGCGATGTACGCGTTCTTCCGGATCGCCGGCGTCGATGACAGCATGGCGTTCTGCCGGCGGCTCGTGCAGGAGGCGAAGCTCGGGCTCGCACCGGGCAGCGCCTTCGGACCGGAGGGCGAAGGCTTCGTTCGCTGGTGCTTTGCGGCCAGCGACGAACGCCTGGACGACGGTGTCGCCCGCCTCGCGCGTTTCCTGGCGCACGCATGACGTCGCGCGGTGACCGCGATCGCGCTGCTATGCGCGCTCGTGCTCGCGAACGCGTCTCCGGCGTTCGCGGCGGACACGCGTGCGACGTTGCACGTGGCGTTTCCGGTCGCCGAAACGGGCTTCGATCCGCAGGCGATCGGCGACACCTACTCCGATGCCGTGTGCCTCGGCATCTTCGACCCGCTGTATCGCTACGATTATTTCGCCCGGCCCGTCGTGCTCGTGCCCAACACGGCGGACGGCCCGCCGGAAATCACCGACGGCGGGCGCACCTATACGATCCGGTTGAAACACGGCATCCATTTCGCCGACGACGCCGCGTTCAACGGCAAGCGCCGCGAGCTGACGGCCGAGGACTACGTCTACAGCATCAAGCGCGTGCTCGATCCGAAGGTGCGTTCGTACTGGCTCTACCTGTTCGAGCACACGCTCGCCGGCCTCGACGGCCCGCTCGAGCGCGCGCGCCGGACGGGCCGGTTCGATTACGACGAGAAGATCGAGGGGCTGCAGGCGCTCGACCGCTACACGCTGCGCATACGCTTCACGCAGCCGGACTACGGATTCCAGTGGTGGCTGACGACATCGAGCTTCGCGGCCGTCGCGCGCGAAGTCGTCGAGAAGTACCAGGACGCGTCGAACCGGGTGATGGAAAATCCGGTCGGCACCGGTCCGTATCGGCTGAAGGCGTGGACGCGCGGTCAGCGAATCATCCTGGAGGCGAATCCCGGCTTTCGCGACGAGACCTATCCGCCGCCGGGGTCCGAGACCGCGGACGCCGCCATCGCGAAGGGGCTGACGGGACGCAAGCTTCCGCTCGTGGGAACCGTCGATATCGCGATCATCGAGGAAGCGCAGCCGCGGATGCTGGCGTTCGATCGCGGCCAGCTCGATTACGTTTCCGTTCCGGCGTCGCTTGCGCCCACGGTTCTCGACGGCGATCGGCTGAAGCCGGCGCTCGCGAAGCGCGGGATCGTACTGGCCCGGCAGCCCGAGCCCTCGCTGGGATTTTTCTTCTTCAACCTGGACGACCCGGTCGTCGGCGGCTACGAGCCCGCGAAGATCGCGTTGCGACGCGCCATCGGAATGGGCTACGACCGAGTCGCCGCCATCCGGCAACTCGCGCACGGACAGGCACTGCTCGCCGACCAGCCGGTGCCGCCGGGGCTCTTCGGTCACGATGCCGCGATCGGCGTGCCGGTCGGTTACGATCCCGCGGCGGCGGGCGCGCTGCTCGATCGATTCGGCTACAAGGATCGCAACGGCGACGGCTACCGCGAAACGCCGGAGGGCGCGCCCCTGACGCTCGTCAAGGGGTCGACGACCGACGCCGACGCGCGCGCGAGCGACGAGCTGTGGAAGCGGAACATGGATGCGATCGGCATACGCATCACGTTCCTCAAGAACAAGTGGCCCGAGCTCAACAGGATGACGGAAGCCGGCCACATGATGATGTGGGGATTGGGCTGGATCAGCAACATTCCCGACGGCGATCCGTTCTACAGCTACCTGCTGAGCCGCAACATCGGGACGTCGAACGACGCCAGGCTGCGCCTGCCCGAGTACGACCGCCTCTACGACGAGGCGCATGCGCTGCCCGATGGGCCGCGGCGCAATGCGCTGTTCGCGAAGCTCAACCGGCTCATCGTCGGCTACTCGCCCTGGATCATGACCGACTATCCGTATCGCAACGACCTCATCCAGCCGTGGCTACGCGGGTTCAAGCCCAACGCGTTCCAGCGCTGGCAGTGGGCGTATTACGACATCGCATCGCATTGACGGCGATCGTCGGAAAAACGCCGACACCCGAACGAGCGTGTCTGGCAGAGACGAATGGCGCGTGCGCGAGTAGTGTTGATCCGCGCGAGGAGGGGTCGACAATGATCACGCCGAGGGCGCTCTGGTCGCTTACCCGGGAATCGGTCTCCCGGTTCTCGCAGGATTTCGCGCCGAGCATGGGTGCAGCCCTTGCGTACTACACGATCTTCTCGATCGCCCCGCTGCTCATCATCGCGATCGCCGTGGCCGGATTCGTCTTCGGCGAGAACGCGGCGCGCGGCGAGGTCTTCGCGCAGCTTCGCGGCCTGATCGGCGACCAGGGCGCGGCCGCCATCGAGGCGACGGTGAAGAGCGCGAGCCAGACCGGCTCGGGGACGTTCGCTGCCATCGCCGGCATCGTGATATTGCTGGTGGGCGCGACCAGCGTTTTCGCCGAGCTGCAGTCCGATCTCGACCGCATCTGGGATTCGCCGAAGCCCGCGAAGCCCGGCATCTGGGGCATGCTGCGCGGACGCGTCCTGTCGTTCGGCATGGTGCTCGGCATCGGCTTCCTGCTGCTCGTTTCGCTCGTGCTGAGCGCGGCGCTCGCGGCACTCGGCCATCTCTGGCGTGGCGCATTCCCGGGCGGCGACATGTTCGTCCAGGTGATCAACTTCATCCTCGGCTTCGTGGTCATCACCGGACTCTTCGCGCTGATCTACAAAGTGCTGCCGCGCTGCGACATCGATTGGGCGGACGTCTGGATCGGTGCCACCGTCACGTCGCTGCTGTTCTCGATCGGCAAGTCGCTGATCGGCCTTTATCTCGGAAGGAGCAGCGTCGCGTCGAGCTTCGGCGCTGCCGGATCGCTCGTCATCGTCCTGCTGTGGGTCTATTACTCGGCGCAGATCTTCCTGCTCGGCGCGGAATTCACCCGGACCTATTCGTATCGACACGGCACGCGCAAGGACGCGCACGAAAGGAGCAACGCAGGCCGCGGCCACCGGTGCCGCGGACGAGCGGAGCGAGCGGGACGAAGGCGTTCCCCGCCCGAAGAAGGCGACGGCAGGCGCGGTTCCGGCACCGGCGGAATCGACGCCGCCCGAAGCGCCTGCCGTTACGCGACACCCGTTGCCGACATTCGCAAAATTACGTATCGCGGCCGGCATCGCGGCCACGGTGGGCCTGATTGCCGGCGAAGTCCTGAGCGAGCTCCGGCGCGATCGCCGCGCGTAGTTCGTGCGTCGACCGGCGTCAGGCGCGAACGATCAGTCGCTGGGCGCCGCGTGGATGTTGTCGATCCACGGCACGTTTTCCGGGTTGGGCTCGACGTTCGGCAAATCGAGATTGACGACGACCGGCTGCTGGCCGCTTCGGCATAGCACGCACGAGAGCGGCTCGGTATCGCTCGCGTTGATCTCCTGGTGCGGAACGAACGGCGGCACGTAGATGAAGTCGCCGGGGCCGGCTTCCGCGGTGAATTCGAGACGATCGCCCCACTTCATCCGCGCCTTGCCGCTGACGACGTAGATGACGCTTTCGACGGCGCCGTGGTGGTGAGCGCCCGTCTTCGCTTTCGGATGGATCACCACGGTTCCGGCCCACAGCTTTTCCGCCCCCATCCGCGCGTGGTTGATTGCAGCCGCGCGCGTCATGCCGGGCGTCTGCGCGGTGTTCGTGTCGAGCTGGCTCGACTTGACGACGCGCACGCCGTGGTGACGCCACCTGGATTCCATTGCCATCCTTCGCTCCGAGCTTCGCCCCGGTCCCCTCGTTTGATCCTCTGACTTCTGACCTCTGACCTCTGACAACCATACCCCCGCAGGCCGGCCGATTACAAGCTTGGAAGCAATCGTTATTTTGATTGTCCGGCACCCGCCCTTATCTTGGGGATGATGACTTCGCAGACCGAAAGGGCCGTCATGTCCGGAATCTACGTGATTCACGAAAACGACGCATGGGTCGAACCGCTGCGGGCGGCGTTCGCCGAATTGCGCCTGCCGTATACCGAATGGTTCACGGCAAAGGGCACGCTCGATCTCGCGAGCGTTCCGCCCCAGGGCGTGTTCTACAACCGGATGAGCGCATCGTCGCATACGCGCGGACATCGTTACGCCGCCGAGTTGACCGGCGGGCTGCTCGCGTGGCTCGAGTCGCATGGCCGGCGCGTGATCAACGACGGGCGCGCCCTTTCGCTCGAAATCAGCAAGATCGCGCAATACGCAGCACTTGCCCGCCACGGCATTCGCGTCCCGCGCACGATCGCCGCGGTCGGACGCGACGCGATCGTCGACGCCGCGAAAGCGATGCCCGGTCGCTTCATCACCAAACACAACCGCGCCGGCAAGGGCCTCGGCGTGCGGCTCTTCGACAACGCCGGTGCGCTGGCGGGCTACGTCGACAGCGACGCGTTCGAGGACTCGGTCGACGGCATCACGCTGATCCAGCAGTACATCGAAGCGCCCGAGCCCTTCATCACGCGCGTCGAGTTCGTCGGCGGAAAATTCCTCTACGCGGTGCGTGTCGACACATCGCTCGGCTTCGAGCTTTGCCCGGCGGACGTCTGCCAGGTCGACGATGCGTTCTGCCCGGTCGGCGAATCGGCACCCGCGACCGCTGCGCCGCGCTTCCGGATTGTCGACGGATTTTCGCACCCGATCGTCGAGCGCTATCGCCGCTTCATCGCGGACAACGGCATCGGCATCGCGGGCATCGAATTCATCACCGACCGCAACGGCGAGCTCTACACGTACGACGTCAACACGAACACGAACTACAACAGCGATGCGGAGCGTTACGCCGGCGTGTTCGGCATGCGCGCGATCGCGTCATACCTCGGCGAGGAGCTGCGCGCGCTCGACCGGCAGTCGGCAGGCGAGCGCGCGGCCGCGTAGATCCGCATCCGCAAATCTGCAAATCGGTGTCGGAGGTGTAATTATTCCGAATCGGAATAATTACACCTCCGACACCGATTTGCGATAATGGCAGCACGTTCTGACAGGAGACAGCCATGGCCAATGCAAGGGAAGTCGTCATCGTCAGCGGGGCACGCACCGCGATCGGGGATTACGGCGGTTCGCTGAAAGACATTCCGCCGACCGAGCTCGGCGCGCGGGTCGTCCGCGAAGCCATTGCGCGCTCGAAAGTCGACGCCGCGAAAATCGGCCAATGCGTGTTCGGGAATGTGATCCACACCGAGCAGAAGGACATGTACCTGTCGCGCGTCGTCGCCGTCAACGGGGGGCTGCCGCATGAAAGCGGCGCGCTCACCGTCAACCGGCTTTGCGGCAGCGGGCTGCAGGCCATCGTCAGCGCCGCGCAGTACATCATGCTGGGCGACATCGACGCCGCGGTGGGCGGCGGCGCCGAGAGCATGAGCCGCGGCGCGTATGCGAACCTGACGCAGCGCTGGGGCGCGAGGATGAATGACACGAAAGTCGTCGACATGATGGTCGGCGCGCTCACCGATCCGTTCGACACCGTCCACATGGGCATCACCGCGGAAAATGTCGCGACGAAGTGCGGCATCACGCGCGAGCAGCAGGATGCGTTCGCCGTCGAAAGCCATCGGCGCGCCGTGAGCGCGATCGGCGAAGGCCGCTTCAAGTCGCAGATCGTGCCGATCGAGCTCAAGAGCCGCAAGGGCCCGATCCAGTTCGACACCGACGAGCATGCGCGCGCCGACGCCAGCATGGAGGGCATGGCGAAGCTGCGCGCGGTGTTCGCGAAGGAAAACGGCACGGTCACGGCGGGCAACGCGTCCGGGATCAACGATGCGGCGGCCGCCGTCGTGCTGATGGAGATGCAGGCCGCGGAGCGCGCCGGCGTGAAGCCGATGGCGCGGCTCGTCGCCTACGGACACGCGGGCATCGATCCGAAGATCATGGGCCTGGGGCCGGTGAGCGCGGTCAAATCGGCGCTCGCGAAAGCGGGCATGAAGATCGGCGACATCGACGTGATCGAGTCGAATGAAGCGTTCGCCGCGCAGGCGCTCGGCGTCAATCGCCAGCTCGACCTCGATCCGGCGAAGGTGAATCCGAACGGCGGCGCCGTGGCGCTCGGCCATCCGATCGGCGCCACCGGCTGCATTCTCACGATCAAGGCGATGTACGAATTGCAGCGCACGAACAAGCGCTACGGCCTGATCACGATGTGCATCGGCGGCGGGCAGGGCATCGCGGCGATCATCGAGCGGATGTAGCGTCCGCGCCAGTGCACGACATCCCCCTGCTCGTCGTCGCGCTGACGATCTCCGCGTACTGGCTGCGCGTCGGCGCCATGGTGATTCGCGCGCGGCGCCGGCAGCATCGCGACGTCGGCGTCATCCCCGAGCGGAGCGCCGAACGGGCGATGTGGCTCGTCTTCGTGCCGCTCGTCGCCGCGTGGTGCGCGCTGCCGTGGCTCGCGCTGACGCACGATCATGGATGGCTCGCGTTGCCGTCCTTCACGCACGACGGCGTCGCCTATCCGGGGCTGCGCTGGGTTGCAGCGCTCGCGGCCGTTATCTGCCTGGCGATGACGCTCCAGTGCTGGCGAACGATGGGTCGTGACTGGCGGATGGACATCAGCGAGCGCAACACGGCGCTCGTCACCGTCGGCCTGTTCGCGCGGGTCCGTCACCCGATCTACGCGTTCAGCATCGCGATGATGATCGCCACGGCGCTCGTGTTGCCTACGCCGGCGATGCTCCTGGTCGCGGCGATCCATGTCGCGCTGATGAACATCAAGGCGCGCAACGAGGAAGCTCATCTCGCGCGCATGCACGGCGAGACCTATCTGCGCTACGTCCAACGAACCGGGCGGTTCCTTCCGCGGGCCGCTGCCCGAAATTCGTAAGCCGCGCCGGCCGCCGCGATTCGCCCGGGCAGCGCTCATCGGCGCCTTTGCCTTTGCCGTCGCCGTCACCGCCGGCGCGCAGACTCCCGCGCACCCCGCCATCGATCCCGCCATCGCGGCGCGCATTCGCGAGCTCGACTGCGCGCACGTCAGCGCCGCGGATGTGCGCGATGTGCTTTCGCGTGTGCCCGCGCCGCGCATCGTGCTGCTGCAAGGCAGCGTGCCGCTCGTGACGATGGAGCCGTTCGCGCGCTTCCTCATCGCGATGGGCTACCCGGCGAATCGGCTGCGCAATCCGCGCGACGGCGCATTTTCGTACAGCAGCTTTGCCGACAGTGCGCAGCTTGCCGGCGAGCTCGCCTTCGACTACGAGCAAAGCGGGATGGAGCCGATGCTGATCGGGCACAGCCAGGGCGGGATGCTCGCGATCCGCACGCTGTACGAGCTCGCCGGGGCGTTTCACGCCACGCTGCATGTCGTCGACCCGGCGACCGGAGAAGCGCTTGCGCGCACGTCGATCGTCGATCCGCATACCGGGCAGCCGCGACCGGTCGTCGGCCTGCACGTCGCCTACGCGGCGGCCCTTGCCACCGGCTGGCTGCCACGTCTCGTGCTCGGGCAGTGGAGCATGTTGCAGCGCTTGCGCAGAATTCCGGATACGACGGATGAATTCAGCGGCTTCATCCTCCCGCATGATCCGATTGCCGGCAATCTTCTGGGGGACTCGGCCTACGAATCGCTCGGCCGCGCGCGCGTACGCAGCGTGGTCCTGCCGGAACGCTATCATCACCTCTCGTTGCCGCGCACCGAGCATCTCGCCGCCGACCCGACGATCCGCGCGTGGATCGATGCCTGGTCGCCGGAAAGCCGCGCGGCGTCGCCTGAGGGCGACACGTCGAACCTCGTACATGCGACCGACATCTGGTACAGCATAAAGCGCCGTTGGTGCCAGCAGGCGCAGGGATTGCTCATTGTCCCCACATCGTGATCCCGCAATCCGCCTGTCAAGGTCGCACCCACGCGTGGTTCGCGGGCGATTCCCTGCGCGCCTCGCCATTGACGAGCGGTCGACCGTCCCATGAAGGCACGACCGCGATCGGCAATTTTTTCCAACGTGTCGGTGCAAAAACACGTCCCAATGCCGGCGACACGCCGACACGATCGTTGCACTCCACGGCAATGAAGGATTATCCCGGCCGGCTCAACCTGTTCCAGGTGACGATGCTCGACTGGCGCGAGCATCACCCGTACAACGCCGTGCATGCGGCGCAGATCGAGCAACCGCTCGACAGGGCGGCGCTCGCGGCCGCCATCGACGGCGAATTGACCCGCGCGGGATTGACCGGTCTGGCGCTCGACGGCGCGCGCGGCCGCTATGTCTGGCGCGGCGGCCCGTCACAGGTCACGCTCGAAACGATCGAGCCCGGCGCCGATTGGCAGGCGTCGCTCGCACGGGCGTTCGAGCGCCACCTCAATGCGCCGTTCGTCCACGACGGCGCGATCGACCCATTCCGGTTCTTTGTGATGCAGGTCGAGGAAGGTTTCTTCCTGGGGCTCGCCTACGATCATTTCATCGCCGGCGGCGATTCGATCGTCGTGCTCCTCAACGCGATCGCCGACCGATATGCCGGAAAGCCCGTCGCCGCTACCAGCATGCGGCTTTATCCGCATACGCACGCGCATCTCTTCCTGCGCCATCCGCTGCACTTCCTGCGCGGACTCACCCGTTTTCCGGCCCTGGCGCGCAGTTGCCGGCGCACGCTCCGGCCGCGCTATCGCAGCATCGAGGACGGGCACAACGGCTTCCTGTTCTTCTGGATCGAGGCTGCGCACTATGCGGCGCTGCGTGCTGCGGCCAAGGGTTGGCGCGTGACGCTCAACGACGCGCTGATGGCGCTGCTGCTGCTCGCGCAGGATGCGGCGATGCCGGCGCGCGACATGAACAAGCACCGGCATGAGCTCGCGGTCGCATCGATCATCAATCTGCGTCGCGCGCATGGTGAAGATACCCGCACGACGTTCGGACAGTTCCTGAGCTCGTTTCGCGTGTCGCATCCCGTGCCGCCCGGTACCCGGCTCGATGAACTCGCCGGCGACGTGCATCGCGCAACTACGCGCATCAAGCGCGAAAAGCTGTTCCTCACGACGCTCTTCGCAATGGCGATCGACCGGGCGATCGGACGTTGGCAGACGCCGGCGCAGCGGATCGGCATCTATGCCAAGAACTACCCGGTGGGTGCCGGGGTGTCCTTGCTGAACGTCGACGCGCTGTGGCAACCCCATCAAGACGCCCGCACGCCGATCTACATGCGCGGCGTTCCCACGGGTCCGCTGTCGCCGATCGTTGCAGCGGTCACGACGTCCGGCGGCAGGATGTGCATCGGCCTGTCGTATCGAACCACGTCCGTGACCCGCGAAGAGGCGGCCCGCATCGGCAACGACCTCGTGACCCGTATCAGCGCACTCCCATGATCCTTTCCCTCCGTACGCTCACCGCACTGCTCGTCGCCCTCTCCCTTGCACTCGCGGGCTGCGCGACGCAGCCGCTCGAACAATCCGCGGCCGCTGCCGCGCATCCGGCGACGCCGCCGGCGCCGGTGGTCCCCGATCGCGTGCTGCAGGAACGCCTGCTCGCACTCGATCCCGAGCACATAAGCGACGCCGACGTGCAGCAGGTGCTCGTGTACGGGCCCACGCCGCGGATCATGCTGCTGCACGGCGGAATCTTTCCGGTGCAGCTGCTCATGGAGTCATTCGGACGCTTTCTCGTGCAGATGGGCTATCCGCAATCGCGCGTCCGCGATCCCGGCGACAACGCATGGTCGTACAGCCCGTACGACGAAGCGGAGAAACTCGCCGGGATGGTCGCATGGGATTACGAGCGTACCGGCGTGCGTCCGATGCTGATCGGCCACAGCCAGGGCGGCATGCAGGCGGTCAAGGTGCTGCACGAGCTCGCGGGGCACTTCGACAAGACGCTGCGCGTGTTCGATCCTGTGGCCGGCAGCTTCGAGAATCGCACGACGATCGTCGACCCGATCACGCGCAAGGACCGGCCCGTCGTCGGCGTGAAGGTGTCGTATGCCTCCGCCGTCGGCGCCGGCGGCGCGACGTTCCTCATGCCGAACCAGTGGTCGATGGCGGACAAGCTGCAGTCGATTCCGGACACCGTCGTGGAATTCACCGGCTTTGCCATTCCCATCGACCTCATCGGCGGCGACTCGCACTACCATCACAACGGCACGGCGAAGGTGCGAAACATCGACCTTCCCGTGACGTACAGCCACGTGTTCGTGCCCGCCGTCGGGTCGCTCCCCGAGGAGCCAGGCGTGCGGGCGTGGATCAACGACTACGTGCCGGGGGGCGACCACGACACGTCGTCGCTGCCGGTCGAGGCGTCGCAGCACGTGCTGTGGGCGGCGGACGTCTGGTACAGCATCAAGAAGCACTGGTGCCTCGAGGCGCAGCGGCTCGTGCGCGCCGAGCGGATGCGCGTGCCGACGCAAAACGCCGAACGCAACCGCATCCCGGCCGAAAGCGCGTACCGGACGAATGCACCGACGGAAAGCGCCGCCCGGTGAGCACGTGCGAGGGCGGGTAGAATAGCGCCCTTTTCGCGTGCGCCGCGCCACTGGGCGGGCACGCGTCGATGTGTGGCAAATCGCCGTCGCGGCGCGCGAAAAGCGCGCCCGCTTCAACCGCAGTGAAACGATGACACGCCCCCTGCAAGGCCAGGTAGCGCTCGTGACCGGCGCCGCGCGCGGCATCGGCCGCGCCGTGGCATTGAAGCTCGCGAGCGAAGGCGCGGACGTCGCCGTCAATTACTACAACAGCCATGACGAAGCCGAGGCGTTGTGCGTCGAGTTGCGCGCGCTCGGCCGGAGGGCATACGCGATCCAGGGCAGCGTCGGCGTGCCGGACAGCGTGGACGAGATGTTCGCCACGTTCCGCGAGCATTTCGACCGCATCGACATCGTCGTCAGCAACGCGGCGTCGGGCGTGCTGAAGCCGGTCATGGAAATGGGCCTCAAGCATTGGCGCTGGTGCATGGAGACGAACGCGCTCGCCGTGAACCTCATTGCGCAGCGCGCCGTGCCGATGATGCGAAACGGCGGCCGTATCGTGGCACTGTCGAGTCTCGGCGCGCAGCGCGCGATGCCCGGCTACGGATTCATCGGCGCGTCGAAGGCCGCGCTCGAGGCGCTCGTGCGTGCGCTCGCGCAGGAGCTCGGCCCGCGTGGCATTCGCGTCAACACGGTGAGTGCCGGCGTCGTCGACACCGATGCGCTCGCGTATTTTCCGAATCGCGAAGAGCTCCTGCGTAATTTCGCGCAACGTACGCCGGCAGGACCGGTGCTGCGGCCGGAGGATGTCGCGAACGCCGTGTACCTGCTGTGCCTGCCGGAAGCGGCGATGATCAACGGCCACACGCTCGTCGTCGACGGCGGGTTCTCCATTTCCGGATGAGCGCCGCCTGGCGGGCACACGGATGAAAGCGCCCTCGGGACTTGCGGGGAAGTCGACGCTTGTCACCGGCGGCAGCCGCGGCATCGGCCGCGCGATCGTCGAGCTGTTCGCGGAGGAAGGCGCGCGGGTGACGTTCTTCTACCGCGACAACGCCGACGCCGCGCAGGACGTCGTCGCGAAAATGCGCGACGCGGGCCACGACGTGCAAGCGGAACCGGTGGACGTGACCGATGCAGCCGCGTGCAACGCCGCGGTCGAGCGTTTTGCCGATCGCGCCGGACGCATCGACGTGCTCGTGAACAACGCCGGGGTGATCCGCGATAATCCGCTCACCGGCCTCGACGACGATGACATCAAGGTCGTGCTCGACACGAACGTCGGCGGTGTGTTCAACGTGACGCGCGCCGTCGTGCCGTACATGGTGATGCAGCGCGCGGGGTGCATCGTGAACCTGAGCTCGGTCGCCGGCGACAAGGGCGGCCGCGGCCAGACCAATTACGCGGCGAGCAAGGGTGCGGTGAATGCGTTCACGCGCGCGCTCGCGGTGGAGCTCGCGCCGCGCAGGATTCGCGTCAATGCGGTGGCGCCGGGCGTGATCGACACCGAGATGTCGCAGCGCGTGCGCGACATGGCGGGCGACGAAGCGAAGGCGCGCATCCTGCTGAAACGCTACGGGACGGCGCAGGAGGTCGCGTACGCCGTCTGGTTCCTGGCGTCCGACTACGCGAATTACGTGACGGGACAGGTGTTCCACATCGACGGCGGGTTCAAGCTCGAATGAAGGGAGAAAGCGGCAATGGCTGAGATTCCGGTGACGCAGGACGAAATCATGGCGGTGTATCCGAAGGTCGCCGAGACGATGGCCGATGCGCTCGGCTGCGATGTCGAGGACATCAAGCCCGACGTTTCACTGATCGAGGGGCTCGACGCCGAGTCGATCGATTTCCTCGACATGGTGTTCCGGCTCGAGCGCGCCTTCAAGATCAGGATTCCGCGCGGCAAGATCGTCGAGAACGCGCGCGGCGACCTGCCCGAATCGGAATTCGAGCAGAACGGCATCGTGACGGAAAAGGGGCTCGCGCAACTGAAGGAGTACCTGTCGGAGGTGCCGGCGGAACGCTTCAAGACGCCGATGAAGGTCGCCGACATTCCGCGGCTTTTCACGCCGACGACATTCTGCAAGCTCGTCGTGCGCGCGCAGAAGGCATAGGCTCGGAAGGGGTCAGATACCATTTATTGCCGCGAGCGGGCCCGATTGGCACGGCGGTCGCCAATAAATGGTGTCTGATCCCCTATCTGATCGCACGTTTGCATCGTGTCTGATCCCAAATTCGCGGCCTACTCGTTTGTCGATCGCATCGTCGAGTTCGTGCCGGGCAAGCATGCGCGCGCGACGTTCGCGATTCCGGAACGTATCGCCGCATTTCCCGCGGCGCTCATCGCCGAGGCGGTCGGCCAGCTCGCGGCCTGGGTCGCGATGGACAGCATCGACTTTCGCGGACGGCCGGTTGCAGCGCTCGCGACGGAAACGCGCTTTCTGGGCGATGCGAAACCGGGAGACGCGCTGGACCTTGCCGTCGACATCCTCGACTGCGACGACGACGCGGTCGCCTACAACGGTCACGCGAGCATCGGCGCACGGCGGATCATCGAGCTTGTCGATTGCCTCGGTCCGATGCTGCCGGTCGCCGAATTCGATGCGCCGGAGGCCCTGCGCGAGCGACTCGCGCTGCTGCGCGGCGCGGGGGCTGCGCCGGAGCGCTTCCGCGGCGTCGACACCATTGCGGCCAGCGTGACGCACCGCGTGCCGGGAACCGAGTTGCGCGCGAGCGTGGACGTTCCGGCGGCGGCGGCTTTCTTCGCCGATCACTTCCCGCGCCGTCCGGTGTTTCCGGCAACGCTGCTGCTCGATCTGAAAATGCGCCTGGCACTCGATCTCGCCCGTGAATCGCCGCAGATGTACGGCATGCGGCCGCTTCGGATGACGCACGTCAAGATGCGCTCGTTCATCGCGCCGTCGCAGCGGCTCGACATCGGCGTTGCGCTTGCCCCGCCGCAAAATGGCGTCGCGAAGGCGATGCTCACGGCGAAGACCGGCGACCGCCTCGTGGCAAGCGCGCGGCTGGAGCTGGCCGCCCCTCACCCGCCTCGCTCTCGCTCGGCTCCCTCTCCCCGCGTGCGGGGAGAGGGTTGCGGTGAGGGGCGGCGCAAGCCGCAAGCATCGGGAAATCGATGAGCGCGCGGCGTCGCGTCGCGATCACCGGCATCGGTCTCGTCACGCCGATCGGCAACGACGTCGCCGCGACATGGGCGGCGCTCGACAGCGTGAAGAATGGCGCGGCGCCGATCACGCTGTTCGACGCGTCGGGCTTCCCCACGCGCATCGCCGCCGAGGTGAAGGACTTCGACGAGCGCGTGATCACCGCGCCGCGCAAGGCGCTCAAGTTCGCGAATCGCTCGCATCGCTTCGCGCTCGCCGCGGCGGAGGAAGCGATGCGCGACGCGGGCATCGAGCCGACCGATGCCGATGGCGCGCGCTGGGGATGCGCAGTCGGCACCGGCATGATGGGCGTGGATTTCGCGGACCTCGCTGCCGTGCAGCGTCATTCGGCGCCCGGCGGCGAGATCGATCCGCGCAAATTGCTGAGCGACGACTCGGCCGCCGACCCGCGCGCCTTCTGCCGTAGCCAGAGCACTGCCGGACTCGCTCTCTTGACGCGTCGCTTCGGCATTCGCGGTTACGCAACGTCCGTGCATACGGCCTGCGCATCCGGCGGCCAGGCGATCGGCACGGCGCTCAAGCTGATCCGGCGTGGCGCCGTCGACCGCGCGCTTGCCGGCGGCTTCGACTCGATGATCAGCCCGGTGGGACTCGCCGGCTTTTGCCTGCTGTCGGCGGTCTCGACGGATAACGACACGCCCGAGCGCGCGAGCCGCCCGTTCGATGCGACGCGCAACGGCTTCGTGCTCGGCGAAGGCGCGGGCTTTCTCGTGCTCGAGGAATGGGACGCGGCGCGCGCGCGCGGCGCGCGCATCTATGCCGAGCTCGCCGGCGACGGCAATTCGCTTTCGTCATACCGCATCACCGATTCGCCGCCCGACGGCGACGGACCGATTCAGTCGATGCGCGCAGCACTTGGCGATGCGCGGCGCGACGCCGGCGGACGTCGATTACATCAACGCGCACGGCACGTCGACCGGCATGAACGATCGCAGCGAGACCGCCGCCATCCACGCAGTGTTCGGCGAGGACGCGAAGCGCGTCTGCGTCAGCTCGACGAAGAGCTCGATGGGTCACCTGATCGCCGCCGCGGGTGCAGTCGAGGTTGCGATCTGCGCGCTCGCGATCGACCGCGGCGAGATGCCGGTCAACGCGAATTACCGCATGAAGGACGCCGATTGCGACCTCAATCTGGTGCTGGAAAGGCCGCGGCGACAGCCCGTGCGGATGACGCTCTCCAATTCGTTCGGCTTCGGCGGCTCGAATAGCTGCATCGCGCTGCGCCGGCCGGATCTCGTGGACGGCAGCCGATGAAGAACCGGATTCTCATCACCGGCACCGGCGCCGTGTGCGGCACCGGGCGCGACCCCGCCGCGATGCTCGACGCGATCGTCAATGGACGCTCCGCGATCGCTCCGATCAAGGGCTGGGACACGACGGGGTGGCCCGTGACGAATGCGGCCGAGATCGCCGACTTCAACGCGCGATCGCTCGTCGACGACCGCAAGCTGCACAAGCTGATCCGGCGTACCGACATGGTCGGCATCTATGCCGGCGATCGCGCGGCCGAAGCGGCCGGCTATGCGACGCATCGGAACACGCTGGGGGAGGCCGAAGCGAATGCGTTCGCGGACCGCACGGGCATCTACGTCGGCTCGGGCGCCGGCGCCTTCGAGAACCAGTACGACTATTTCCCGCTGATGAGCGAAGCGAACGGCAACCTCGCCGTCTTCGGCCGTGATCTCGCCGACACCGTCAACCCGATGTGGCTGCTGCGCACGCTGCCGAACAACGTGCTGTGCCACGTCGGCATCCGCAATCGCCTGAAGGGCGCGAACGCGTGCATCACCAATCACAGCGTCGGCGGCACGCTGGCGGTGATCGAGGCCGCCGAAGCGTTGCGTCACGGCGAAGCCGATCGCGCGCTCGCGATCGGGCACGACACGCCGATCGAGCCGCAGAATGTCCTGTACTACCACCAGTGCGGCCTGCTGTCGCGCGACGCATTGCGTCCGTTCGATGCCCGCCGCAGCGGTAGCCTGTTCGGCGAAGGTGCTGCCGCGCTCGCGCTCGAAACCGAAGCATCGGCGCGCGCGCGCAACGCGCCCATCGTCGGCGAAGTCCTCGGCGGAGGCTACGTCAGCGAAGCGGCCGGGCTGCTCGCGATCAGCGAGGATGGCAATGGCGTGGCGCGCGCGATCGAGGCGGCGTTGGCCGACGCCGATATCGGAACGGCCGACGTCGGCATGATCGTCGCGCACGGCAACGGGACCGCGCAATCCGATGCGTCGGAAGCGGCGGCGCTGCACCGCGTCTTCGGCGCGAAATGTCCACCGGTCACCGCGTTCAAGTGGTCGATCGGGCACCTGATCGCCGCGGCGGGCATCATCGAGACGACGATCGCGCTCGCGGCATTGCATGCGAACACGGTGCCCGGGATCGCAACGCTCGACGAGATTGACCCGGCATGCGCGGGTCTTCCGGTTTCGCGCAGCGCGCAATCGCCGCGCGGCGATGTCGCCCTCGTGCTGTGCCGGGGTTTCGCCGCCACCGATGCGGCGCTCCTCGTGCGCGCTGTGCGCGCTTGACCGCGATCGCGGGCGACGCCGCGGCGCAAGCGCCGGTTCGCTGCGGCATCGACACCGTCGAGATCGCGCGCATCGAGCGGCTGCTCGACGAAACGCCGGCGAGCGAACTCGACAAAATCTTCTCGACGCGCGAGCTCACCGACAGCGGTGACGGGCCAGGACGCGCGGCGAGCCTCGCGGCGCGCTACGCCGCGAAGGAAGCGTGCGTCAAACTGTTCCCGCGCGAGCTGGCGGCCGGGCGTATCGAGCCTGCCGATTTTTCCGTCGCGCGCGACGGATACGGCGCGCCGCACGTCGTCGTCGGTCACAACGCGCAGCCGATCCTGGACCGCGCGCGCGTCACCGGGATTGCCATCTCGCTCACGCACGATCGCACGAGCGCGTCCGCGGTGGCGCTGGCGCTGCGCGGCGAGACGCCGGTGCCATGGTCGGGCCAGGTGTTCTTCCACCTGCTGCCGTTCCGGCGCCATGTGATCGTCGAGAATCTGCGCCGCGTCTTTGGCTCCGCCGTCCCGATGGCGGAAATCGAACGCCTCGCCAAGGCGCATTACGCCCATCTGTGGCGACTCGTCGTCGAGTTCTTCCGCTTTCGCTGGCTTTCGGCGGCACGCAAGCGTGCGCTGGTCCGTGTCGAGAACCTCGATGTCTTCGTCGACGCGTTCCGGCGCGGCAACGGCGTGCTCGTGCTGACCGGCCATTTCGGCAACTGGGAAGTCGCGACTGTCGCAGGCATCCAGAATTATCCGGAAGTGCGCGGCCGCTTCCACTTCGTGCGCCGGCCGATCAAGCCGCATTGGCTCGATGCGCTCGTCACGCGCCGGTTCAACGCTTCCGGCTTCGGCGTCGTCGGCAAGCGCGGCTCGCTCGACCGCATCGTGTCGCTGCTCGAGCGCGGCGACATCGTCGTCTTTCCGTTCGACCAGTACGCGGGCGGCGCCGACGGCATCGACGTCGAATTCTTCGGCGAGCCGGCCGGTACGTTCAAGAGCCTCGCGGTGTTGGCACTCGCGACCGGCGCGCCGGTGCTGCCCGCCGCCTGCTGGCGCGAGGACGCGGGAACGCACGTGCTGAGGTTCGAGGCGCCGGTCCCGCCCGTCGACGTCAGCAACGTCAACGAGGCGATCGTCCGGACGACGCGCGCGTACAACGCCGCCCTCGAGCGCCTCGTCGTCCGCCATCCCGAGCAGTGGTGGTGGGTGCATCGGCGGTGGAAGCGTGCGCGCCGAAAATCACGCCGATCGGCCGGAAACGCACCCGCCGCGACAGAACGATTAAAGTAACGGCTGGGAGTGCGCCGCGGGTCCTCGGCCCTGCCGCCCGCGCTTCGATCGTCACCGGTTCCAAAGCGACATGCTCGCCACGTTGCTCGCGCCGAAATTCGTCGTCCTGTACCTGTTCATCGCCTCGGCGGTGTACGTGCATTATCGCGGCCGCGTGCGTCACGGCTTTTTCCGGCAGCTCACCGATCATTCGTCGCTGATGGCGCCGTACAACGCGCTGATGTACCTGTTCTCCGCCGTGCCCAATCGACCCTACGTGGATGTCGCGCGCTTTCCCGATCTCGCGCCGCTCTCGGAGAACTGGCAGGTGATTCGCGCTGAAGCGCTGCACCTTTTCGGCGAGGGACGGATCCGCGCGGCCGCGACGTACAACGATCTCGGCTTCAATTCATTCTTCAAGACCGGCTGGAAGCGCTTCTACGTCAAGTGGTACGACGAGCCGCTGCCGTCGGCGAAGGCGCTTTGCCCGAAGACCGTCGCGCTGGTGCAGTCGATTCCCGGCGTGAACGCGGCGATGTTCGCGCTGCTGCCGCCGGGGAGCAAGCTCGGCGCGCATCGCGACCCGTTCGCGGGATCGCTGCGCTATCACCTGGGGCTGGTCACGCCCAATGCCGATACGTGCCGGATCACCGTCGACGGCGAGCCGTACTTCTGGCGCGACGGCGAGCCCGTGATGTTCGACGAGACGTTCATCCACACGGCGGAAAACCGCAGCGATGTCGCGCGCATCATCCTCTTCTGCGATGTCGAGCGGCCGCTGTCCAATCGCATCGTCAGGGCGCTCAATCATTTCGTGAAGAAGACGCTGATCCGCGCGAGCCAGACGGAGAACGGTCCGGGCGATCGCGTGGGCGTTCTCAATCGCCTCTTCAACGGCGCGTATCGCGTGCGCCTCGTCGGCAAGGCCATCAAGAAGAAGAGCCGCGTCGCGCACTACACGCTCAAATGGCTGATCCTGGGCGGTGTGCTATATCTGATCTTCCGCTGACTTTGATCGCAAGGAGGCATTCATGCCGATGTCGCTCTACCAGGTAACCGTACCGGTGCTCGTGAAGACGCTCGCCAACCTCAGGGCCGTGCTCGAAAAAGCCAAGGCGCACGCGCTCGACCACAAGATCGAGGAATCCGTCCTCGTCAATGCACGCCTTTATCCGGATATGCTGCCGTTGTCGCGGCAGGTGCAGATCGCGACCGATATCGCGCGCGGCGGCGCAGCACGGCTCGCCGGTGTCGAGCCGCCTTCCTACGAGGACAAGGAGCAGAGCTTCGATGACCTTGTCGCGCGCATCGCGCGCACGATCGATTACATGAAAGGCCTCGACGCGAAGCAGTTCGAAGGCGCCGAGACGCGCGAGATCACGCGTCCGTTGCGTGGCGAGCCGCACAAGTTCACTGGCAGCAACTACCTGCTGCAGTTCGTCACGCCGAACGTCTATTTCCATACGGCCACGGCGTACGACATCCTGCGGCATAACGGAGTGGCGCTGGGGAAGGCAGATTATCTGGGGGCGCTCGAATAGCGATGATGGACCACACTCGGGGGCGTCGGCTAATTTTACAATCCCTGCCGGATGTCGTGCCGCCATTAAATCCCTTCGTAATGCATTCAAGCGCTTGTAATCTAGACTCCACGCCGGCCCGGTTATTGCTCACCGTTTGTCCGCTTGAACCTGCGTCGTGGCCGGCCGGTCGCGTCTTTGGAACTGAGGGAGGCGAACATGCGAAACAAATTAAGACCGATCCTGAAGTGTTGCGCCGGCGTTCTGTTGCTCTGGTTCGGCGGGTTCACCGCAGCGAACGCCATCACGATCCGGGGCATCGCCGATCCGATGTTCACTGCCGGCGGGGATTTCAACGGAGACATTTGGTCGGCGTTGGTTCAGTTCGGTGATGCGGATGCGAGTTGTGTGTCCGGCGTCAATTTCACCGATCCCACGGGGCACATCTGTGCTCCAGATGCGGGCACTCTGGTCATGACCGGGACGCTCTCGGATGGATCGAGCACGGTCGACCTGAATTTTCTTTTTACGGGGCCGGCGCCGTCGATTTCCATTACAACGCTGAATGGCGTTGCGACCGGCATCCAGACCGGAGTCGTCGGGCCGACCGCGGAGTTCAACCTCGGCTCGCAGGGATTTGCCTGGGTCGACTTCGAGTTTGGGAGCCATTTCGATCTGTCAGCGCCGAGCGGCGTCCAGATCTTGTTGCAGTCGTGCAGGACGTCGGAAGAAGAATTCACGTGGAATTCTTGGGAGGATGAAGGCTGCACTGCCAATGTCAATAACGCACTCCGATCGACGCCGGACTCGGTGACCGTCACGCAAACGACGCCGGAACCGGGCATTCTTTGGTTGGTCTTTAGCGCATTGTCGATGGGTTGGCTCATGCGCCGCCGCGCACAGTTTCACTGACGCACCCGCGTCCGTTTCGAGAAAAGCCGGCCCGAGCAGCCGGCTTTTCTGTTTTTGAGGCCGCTTATTTTCAAGCCGCGACGGCGTTCTCGAATTCCGCTCCGGACTCGGATAACGCGCGGCGAATGGCGTCGCGCACCTCATGCCCCTGCCCTTCGCTCCATGCACGCTGGAATTGCGCTTCGCCGCACTTGGCCTTTGCCGCTGCAATAGCGGCGTTCCACCTGCGTTGTGCCTTGGGTGGCCGCGGTAGAGTGAGCAATGTCCGTGACGCATCGACCGTCCCATAAATTCGAACCGCGGCGTCGTCGCTGCCGATCAACTGAAGCAGGACCGCATGGTCTTCCAGGCATCCCAGCATCTCGGAGAACATGTCGAAGCGCTGAAATGACCGCATTGCAGCGCCCAGGCGGACCCGCGCGTCGTTTGCGTCCAGCCTCGCCAATGCGGCCTTTCCCAGATGCCATAGCGCAGTCGCCTCGCCACGCTTGTCGCCGGCATCCCGAGCGATCTCCATCGCGCGTTGAAACGTCACCCACGCTCCTTCCGCATCGCCCGCCTCGAACGCCAATTCGCCGAGCATCAGCTCGCACTCCGTTTCCAACTCGGGATACTGCAGGTCCCGAGCGACCTGCAGGCATTCCTGGAACTGGCTCGACGCGAATGAGTCGTCTCCGACATGCGCATGGATCTGCGCGAGCTGGAACAGCGCGATCGTTTCATTAGTGCGATCGCCGAGCTCATGAAGAATCGCAACGGCCTCCATCGCGGCATTCTGCGCGGGCTCCGCGTCGCCGATGCTCAAGCGAACGATGGCCAGCGTCGACAGCGTGGCCGCTATTTCCGCCTGCTTTCCATCGCGCTTGCGAATCTCCATGCAACGTTCGAGCATTCGCAGCGCCTCAGCGTGATCGCTCTGACTATACGCAAGCGTAGCGCCCACGTATAGCGCGTGACCGTGTATGTAATCGGACGTCTGGACCGCCGGCAACTGCAGCGCCGCCTGGATGTACTTGCGTCCTTCAGTCGAATAGCCGCGCAGGATGCGAAACCACATCAGCGCAACCTCGATCTTCACTGCGATGATCGGATCGACGCCCCCTGCCAGCGAGAACGCGATCGCCGCGCGAATGTTGTCGAGCTCCGTTTCGATCCGGCGTGTCCATTCCGCCTGATCGGCGCCTTGCGACCCCCGATTCGCAGCTTTGGCCATCACGAAGAAATAGTTGCAATGGGCCGCCCGGGACGCGACCTGCTCATCGCGCAGCAGGAGCTTTTCGGTCGAATAATCCCGGATCGTCTCGAGCATGCGATAGCGTGCGCCATCGTCGGTGTCTTCCGTCCGCAGCAGCGACTTCTCGACCAGCGAGGTCACGATGTCCAGAACGTCTTCGGGCGTCAATGGGTCGGAGCCGCAGATCGCCTCGACCGCCGCAAGGTCGAAACCGCCCGCGAACACCGACAATCGCGCGAGGAGCACCTGCTCGCTCTCCTCCAGCAGGTCGTACGACCAGTCGACCAGCGCACGCAGCGTCTGCTGGCGCGCCTGCAGCGTGCGGTCGCCGCCGGTCAGAATCTTGTAGCGATCGTTGAGCCGCTTGTTGATGTCGGCCACGGCGAGCGAGCGCACGCGCGCCGCCGCCAGCTCCAGCGCCAGCGGTATGCCCTCGAGACGGAACACGAGCTCCGCCACCGCCGGCGCCTCGCGCTCGGTCAGCGCAAAGCTCGGCTTGTGCAGCTTCGCACGCTCGACGAACAGCTGCACCGCCGGCGATTTCTGCAGCGCCTCGAGTCCTCCCGTTCGCATCGGCACCGGCAAGGGCTGCACGACGTACGTCTGCTCGCCCGGCACGCGCAACGCAATCCGGCTGGTCGTCAGAATGCGCACTTCCGGCGCCGACCGCAGCATCGCATTCGCGACCTCGGCGCTCGCCTCGATCACCTGTTCGCAGTTGTCGAGGATCAGCATCAGCTTGCGCGACTTCAGATGCGCGCACAGCGTCTGCAGCAACGGCCGCCCCGGCTCCTCGCGCACGCCCAGCGCACGCGCCGTCTCGCTCGCCACCAGCGAGCCGTCGCGAATCGTCTGCAGGTCGATGAACCAGACGCCGTCGGGGTAAGCGTCCATCACGCTCGTGCCGATCTGCAACGACAGTCGCGTCTTGCCGAGCCCGCCCATGCCGAGCAGCGTCAAAAGCCGCGTGCCGCCCAGCATCTCCTCGATCTCTTCGCGCTCGCGCTCGCGCCCGATGAACGACGTGAGCTGCTGCGGCAGGTTGTTCGGCGTCGCCTCCAGCTCGCGCAACGCCGGGAAGTTCTGGTAGAGCCGCGGGTGCACGACCTGGAACACCGCTTCCGTCGTCGCCAGGCCCTTCAGCCGCACCGCACCCAGGTCCTTCAGCTCGACACCCGCCGGAAGGCGCTCACGCAACTGATCGGCGATCGCCTGCGAAACCAGCACCTGGCCGCCGTGCGCGGCGTTCATGATGCGCGCCGTGCGGTTGATCGTGCCCCCGAAGTAATCGTTGTCGCGCGCATGTACCGGCCCGGTATGCAACCCGCAGCGCACGCGCAGACCCATCCCCGCGGTCACCGCCGGATCGAGAAGCCCGAGCTGGATCGTCGATCACCGCCTGCAGACCCTCCGCCGGCGTCTCGAATGCCGCGTAGATCCCGTCGCCGGTGGTCTTGACGATGCGACCGCCGTGCCCCTGCACCGCCTCCCGCAACAGCGCGTCGTGCCGGCCGACCGCCTGTGCCATCTGCTCCGGCTGCTCTTCCCACTTCGAGGTGCTGCCCTCAGCGCAACAGCGCTTCGACGCCCGCGGTTCGCGATCGGGCACCGGCAGCGGCTGCACGACGTAGGTCTGCTCGCCCGGCACGCGCAGCGCGATCGCGGCTCGTCGTCAGGATGCGCACGTCGGCGCGCCGCGCGCAGGATCGCATTCGGCGACATCGGCGCTCGCCTCGATCGACCTGCTCGCAGTTGTCGAGGATCAGCATGCACCTTGCGCGACTTCAGATGCGCGCAAAGCGTCTGCATCAGCGGCCGCCCGGGTTCTTCGCGCACGCCGAGCACGCTGCGCCGTCTCGCTGGCGCACGAGCGACCCGTCGCGGATCGTCTGCAGATCGATGAACCACACGCCGTCGGGATAACCGTCCATGCACGCTCGGCGCGCGATCTGCAGCGACAGCCGCGTCTTGCCGAGGCCGCCCATGCCGAGCAGCGTCAGAAGCCGCGTGCTCGTCAGCATCTCCTCGACTTCCGCGCGCTCGCGCTCGCGTCCGATGAACGACGTGAGCTGCTGCGGCAGATTGTTCGGCGTCGCCTCCAGCGCGCGCAGCGCCGGAAAGTTCTGGTAGCAGCCGCGGATGCACCACCTGGAACACCGCTTCCGTCGTCGCGAGACCCTTCAGGCGCACCGCGCCGAGATCCTTCAGCTCGACGCCTGCCGGCAGCGCGATCGCGCAACTGAGTCGGCGATCGCCTGCGAGACGAGGATCTGGCCGCCGTGCGCGGCGTTCATGATCCGCGCCGTGCGGTTGATCGTGCTGCCGAAGTAATCGTTGTCGCGCGCCTGCACGGCCCGGTGTGCAGCCCGCAGCGCACGCGCAGACCCATTCCGCGCGGTCGCGGCCGGGATCGAGCAGCGCGAGCTGGATCTCGATGACGGCGCCAAGACCGTCGGGCGGCGTCTCGAACGCCGCGTAGATGCCGTCGCCGGTCGTCTTGACGATGCGGCCGCCGATGCCCCTGCACCGCTTCGCGCAACAGCGCATCGTGCCGGCCGACCGCCTGCGCCATCTGCTCCGGCTGCTCTTCCCACTTCGAGGTGCTGCCCTCGATGTCGGTGAACAGGAACGTCAGAATGGTGGCTTCGGGCATGATGGCGTCCCGGCCATGCCGGGAAAAGCCGCAGCCGGATGCATACTGTACCGGGCGCGGACGTGCGCGCCAATCCGAATTTTCGACACCGGTAATCCCGAATATGACCGAAAACCAGTGGCAGGCACTGGCCGAAGCCGCGAAAGCCGCCTGCGCCAACGCCTATTGCCGGTACAGCGGCTTCCCCGTCGGCGCTGCCGTGCTGACGGCGGAAGGCGCGATCGCGAGCGGCTGCAACGTCGAGAATGCGTCGTTCGGCCTGAGTGTGTGCGCCGAGCGCAATGCGATCTTCCATGCCGTCGCGGACGGCGCAAAATCGATCGTCGCGCTCGTGCTGTATACGCCGACCCCTGCGCCCGTGACCCCGTGCGGCGCGTGCCGGCAGGTGATCGCGGAGTTCGGCCGCGACGTGCAGATTCGCGTGATCTGCGCGGGAACCGGGCGCGTCGATTACACGCTAGACGAGTTGTTGCCGCGTCGCTTCAGCCTGCCGCCGCTTTGAAAATGGGGTCAGAGCGAATTCGCCTCGCCCGTTAATTCGCTCTGACCCCATTTTCACAGATTAGGCGCAAGGCGCCGCCGCGCATCGCCAATCTCGAGCCCGCACCGCGCGGCAAAGTCCGCGAGCTGATCCTCCGCGATCTTGCCGACCGCGAAATACCGCGCGTCGGGATGCGCGAGGTAGAACCCGGACACCGATGCGGCCGGCAGCATCGCGTAGTTCTCGGTGATCGACATGCCCGCTTCTTCTGCGCCGAGTGCGGCGAAGATGTCGGCCTTCACCGCGTGGTCGGGACAGGCGGGATAACCGGGCGCCGGACGGATGCCGCGATACTCCTCGCGAATCAGCGCGGCGTTGTCCAGCGTCTCGTCGCGCGCGTAGCCCCACAGCTCGGTGCGCACTTTACGGTGCAGCCATTCGGCGAACGCCTCGGCGAGACGATCGGCGAGCGATTTCAGCATCAGCGCCGAATAATCGTCGTTGGCCGCCTTGTACGCGGCAACGCGCTCCTCGACGGCGCCGCCCGTCGTCACGGCGAACGCGCCGACGTAGTCGCGTAATCCCGTCGCAGCGGGCGCCACGAAGTCGGCGAGACAGTAATTCGGCTTGCCGGCGGGCCGCTCGTTCTGCTGGCGCAGGTTGCGCCACGTCAAGAGCGGCGTCGCGCGCTTTTCGTCGGTCCACAGCACGACGTCGTCCACCACCGCCGAGGCGGGCCAGAAGCCGGCGACGCCGTCGGCTTCGATCCATCGTCCCTCGATCATCTGCGCAAGCATCGCCCGGCCTTCGGCGAGCAGGTTGCGCGCGGCTTCGCCGACGATCGCGTCCTCGAGGATTGCCGGATACGGGCCGGAGAGCTCCCACGCCTGGAAGAACGGGCCCCAGTCGATGAAGCGCGCGATGTCCGCAAGGTCGACGCGACGAAACACGCGCCGGCCGATGAACGTCGGCACCGGCGGTGCGTAGCTCGACCAATCGGCGCCGAATGCATTCGCGCGCGCGGCCGCAAGCGGGATGAGCTTCGGCCCGCGCTTGCCCGCGTGCTGCGCGCGGATCTTCACGTAATCGTCGGCCACTTGCGCGGCATAGGCGTCGCGCTGCTCATCGGACAGGAGGCTCGTGACGACGCCGACGGCGCGCGAGGCATCGGGGACGTAGACGGTCGGCCCGTTCGTGTAATGCGGCGCGATCTTGACGGCGGTGTGCACGCGTGATGTCGTCGCGCCGCCGATCAGGAGCGGCAGATGGAAGTCCTCGCGCTGCATTTCGCCGGCGACGTGCGCCATCTCCTCGAGCGATGGCGTGATAAGCCCCGACAATCCGATCGCGTCGGCGTTGCGCTCGCGCGCCGTCGCGAGGATCTTCTGCGCGGGCACCATCACGCCGAGGTCGATGACCTCGAAGTTATTGCACTGGAGCACGACGCCGACGATGTTCTTGCCGATGTCGTGCACGTCGCCCTTGACCGTCGCCATGACGATCAGGCCCTTCGCGCGCGCCGCCACGCCCGATGCCGCCTTTTCGGCTTCGATGAACGGAATCAGGTGCGCGACCGCCTGCTTCATCACGCGCGCGCTCTTGACCACCTGCGGCAGGAACATCTTCCCGGCGCCGAAGAGATCGCCGACGACGTTCATGCCGGCCATCAGCGGGCCTTCGATCACCTCGATCGGACGCCCGCCGCGCGCAGCCACCGCGAGGCGCGCTTCCTCGGTGTCCTCGACGACGAACGTCGTGATGCCCTTCACCAGCGCATGCGTGAGGCGCGACTCGACGCTCGCGTTGCGCCACGCGAGATCCTCCTCGGGCTTCTTGCCCAGCACCTTGTACGACTCGGCGAACGCGACGAGCTTCTCGGTCGGATTGCCGCCGTCGGCCGCCGGACGGTTGAGCACGACGTCCTCGACGAGCGTGCGCAGCGCCGGATCGAGCTCGTCGTACACACCGAGCTGGCCTGCGTTGACGATGCCCATCGTGAGTCCTGCGCGGATCGCGTGATACAGGAACACCGTGTGAATCGCCTCGCGCACCGCGTCGTTGCCGCGGAAGCTGAAGCTCACGTTCGAGATGCCGCCCGACACTTTCGCGTGCGGCAGATGCTCGCGAATCCAGGCGGTCGCGCGGATGAAATCGACGGCGTAGCCGGCGTGCTCGTCGATGCCGGTCGCGATCGGGAACACGTTCGGATCGAGAATGATGTCCTCGGGCGGAAAGCCGACGCGGCCGACGAGCAGATCGTAGGCGCGGCGCGCGATCTCGATGCGGCGCTCGAACGTATCGGCCTGCCCGCGCTCGTCGAACGCCATGATGACGGCCGCTGCGCCGTAACGACGGACGAGCTTCGCCTGCCGCAGGAATTCGGCCTCGCCTTCCTTCATCGAGATCGAATTGACGACCGGCTTGCCCTGCACGCATTTGAGCCCCGCCTCGATCACCTCCCACTTCGACGAATCGATCATCACCGGCACGCGCGAGATGTCGGGCTCCGACGCGATGAGATTCAGGAAGCGCACCATCGCCGCCTTCGCATCGAGCATCGCCTCGTCCATGTTGACGTCGATGATCTGCGCGCCGTTTTGCACCTGCTGGCGCGCGACTTCGACCGCCGGGGTGTAGTCGCCGGCGAGGATCAGCTTCGCGAACGCGCGCGATCCGGTGACGTTCGTCCGCTCGCCGACGTTGACGAAAAGCGACCGCTCGTCGATGGTGAGCGGCTCGAGGCCTGCGAGGCGTAAGCGCGTCGTCGTCCCGAGCGCGCCTCCGCCCCCCGGCGGCAGCGATCGGCGTCCGCCGCAGGCGTGGGGGGATCGGCCGAGCCGCATCAGGCAACCGCGAGCTCCGCTTCGGCGGGCAGCCGGCGTGGCGGAATGTCGCGCACCGCGTCCGCGATCGCGCGGATGTGCGCCGGCGTCGTGCCGCAACAGCCGCCGACGATATTGACGAAGCCGCTCCGCGCAAACTCGGCGATCATCCGCGACGTTTCCTCGGGCGATTCGTCGTAGCCGGTATCGGACATCGGATTGGGCAGCCCCGCGTTCGGATAGCACGAGATGAACGTGTCGGCGACGCGCGACAGCTCTTCGATGTACGGGCGCATCAGCGCAGCGCCAAGCGCGCAATTGAGGCCGACGGCGAGCGGCCGGACGTGCCGCACCGAGTTCCAGAACGCTTCCGGTGTCTGGCCGGACAACGTGCGGCCCGATGCGTCGGTGATCGTGCCGGAGACGATGATCGGCAAGCGCGCGCCGCGCCGGTCGAATGCGTCCTCGATCGCGAACAGCGCGGCCTTGGCGTTCAGCGTGTCGAATACGGTCTCGACGAGCAGCAGATCCGCTCCGCCGTCGATCAAGCCGTCGATCGCTTCCGAATAGGCAGCGGAGAGCTCGTCGTACGTGACGTTGCGCGCGCCGGGATCGTTGACCTCCGGCGAAATCGACGCTGTGCGGTTGGTGGGGCCGAGCGCGCCGGCGACAAACCGCGGGCGCTCCGGCGTGCGCGCCGTCCAGCGGTCCGCCGATGCGCGCGCGATCCGCGCCGCCGACGCATTGATCTCGCGCGCCTGATCCTGCATCCGGTAATCAGCCTGCGCGATGCGTGTCGCGCTGAACGTGTTCGTCTCGACGATATCGGCGCCCGCCTCGAAATACGCGTCGTGGATCGATCGCACCGTGTCCGGCAGCGTGAGCGACAGGATGTCGTTGTCGCCGAGAAGGTCGTGCGAGTGGTCGTGAAACGGGCCGCGAAAATCGCGCTCGGTCAGCCGGCACGCCTGGATCATCGTTCCCATCGCGCCGTCGAGGATCAGGATTCGCGCGCGGAGGAGTTGCGTCAGTTCGGCGGTACGATCCGGCTGCATGGGAAGGTCGAGTGGCGCAACGTTATGTGTGCGCCGTCAAAGTTTAGCATTCGGCCCTGCCGCCTCAGCATCAGACGCCTGATGCGAGCGTCATGTACACCGTGCCGGGCAACGGATTGCGGTAGTACGGCGCGCATTCGCGAAAGCCGAGCGACGTGTACAGCGCTCGCGCTTGCGCCATCGTCGACAGCGTGTCGAGCTTGATTTCGCCGTAGCCCATCACCCGCGCGCGTTCGATCACTGTCTTCGCGAGCGCCGGGCCGATCCCCAGGCCGCGCGCCTCCGGCTGCACGAACAGGCGTTTCATTTCGCCCGCCGGCGTCGCATCGGGCGCGGCCGACAATGGCCGCAACGCGACGCAGCCGATCGGCAAACGCGCGCGCTCGGCGATCAGCAGGCAGCCGCGCGGCGGCGCGTAGTCGCCGGGGAGGCGCTCGAGCTCCTGCGCGAAATTCTGAAAGCAGAGATCGACGTCGAGCGACGCCGCATACGCTTCGAACAGGCGGCGCGCGGCGACGATGTCGCCGGCGTCCCGCGCATCGCGAATCACGAAGTCGGCGAGCAAGGGCCGACCTTGAGATCGGTTCCCGCGTACTGACCCTGCAGTTCCTTCAGCCGCGCGACGGCCGGCTGCGGCGGATCGCGCACGACGATCATCGACTGCATGGCGCCCTGTTGCCTGGGCTCGACGTGCGTGCCGAGAACGCCGCGCGCCGCCAGCGTTTCGGCCCGCGACGTCGCCGCCGCTTCGGTGCGGAAAAGTCCGAGCGAGACGGTGAACTGGCCATGACCGAAGTCGACGACCGAAAGATCGGCAATCGACTGCGCGCGCAACTCCGCCGCGCGCCGATCCGCGGCCGCCCGGTTCGGCAGGGCGCCGAGGTTGACCCAGTACAACCCGTCGGCCGCGACCTGTCGTTGCGAAACGAGGCGACCGAGCGAGAGCGGCTCGAGATCGGCCTGCGCGCGCAGGCGATCGGCATCGGCGAACGGACCCCATTCGGCGCAGACGTCGGGCAGCGCCGCGACCTTCGTCGATCCGAGCATGGCAGCCTGCTGCGGCGACAGGAGGGTTATGCGATCGGGTTGCACCTGGTTCTGCAGCCGTCCCGCCTCGCTCTCGGCGGCACGGTCAAGGCGCGCGTAACCGAACAGCGCGATGTTGGCGAGGATCAGGATAATGACGATCGCGCGCATCGGGCGATTACTCCGCGCGCGGCAGCAACGCGAGCACGAGCACGCCCTCGAGCACGAGGTTGTCGACGACCTCGACCGGTGCCGCGAGTCGCGGCGCGACGTCCGGCGCACCGCCGCCGGCCAGATAACAGGTGAGCTCTTCGCCGCCGCCGCGCAGCCGCTGGCGCATCTGCTCGACCGCGCCCGACACCGCCTGCACGGCGCCCGAATAGAGCGCATCCGGCGTCGTCGTCGGAAAGTCCTGGAAGGCGCCCGGCGCCGTACGCAATGCGGCGGTGTTATCGGCAAGCGCGCGCAGCATCAGCCGCACGCCGGGCAGGATCAGGCCGCCCTGGAAAACGCCCTGCGCGTCGAGCGCGTCGATCGTTACGGCGGTTCCGACGTTGACGACGATGCACGCGCGCGGCGCCGCTTCGTGGGCCGCGACCGCGCGCCGGCGAGCGGCGACGAGCGACGCCCAGCGATCGGCGCCAAGCTGCGACGGGATGCGATAGCGGTTGGTGACGCCGCCCGCCTGCGTGCCGGCCGAAAGCCATTCAACCGCCAGACGCCAGCGCGCGAGCTGGCCTTCGACGCGGACCCGCGCGGCCTCGCCGGCGACGTTGACGCCGACCGCGCGCGCCGGCCGTTCGACGTTCTGCCAATCGCGCAGGGCGAGCGACGCAATGTCCTGATTGGCGACCGCGCCTTTGGCGGTCCACCCGCCCGGGCCGCGCATCGCCCATTTGAGTCGGCTGTTGCCGACGTCGATGACGAGAATCTGGCTCACGGCGGGACGAAGGCAGGCTTGTACCGCAAAGCGGCGCGCGCCGTGCGCGTCGGGGCCGACCGCGCGATCAGGCGCGGCGCAGCGAAATCTCTCCGGCGAGAAAACGCGCGCGGCGCGGCCCATCGGCCAGCACCAGCGCACCGGTGCTGTCGACGCCCGCTACCGTTCCCTTGACGCTTTCACCGTCGGGCAGCAGCAGCTTGACGGGCTTGCCCTGGTACGCGTGGCGGCGCTGCCATTCCGCGGCGAAGGGGATGAAGCCCTGCTCGGCGTACTGGCCGAGGCTTGCCGCCAGCTCCGACGCCACGCGCGCGAGCAGCCGGTTGCGGTCGATCGGCGGAGCGCCGCGACCCGCCACCGTCGCCAGATCGCTGACAGGCTGCGCGATGTCGCGCTTGATCGCCTGCGGCAGGCGCACGTTGAGTCCGACGCCGACGACGACGGTCGACGGACCGAGCGCATCGCCGTTGAGCTCCACGAGAATGCCGCCCACTTTCAGATGGCGGTGGACGAGATCGTTGGGCCACTTCAACTCGACGCCGGCCAGACCCTCGGCTTCCAGCGCGCGCACGACGGCAACGCCGACGGCCAGCGACAGACCCGCGACGAATCCCGCACCCTGTTCGAAGCGCCAGCCGAGCGAGAAGGTGAGACTGCCGCCCGCGACGGCCGTCCAGACGCGTCCGCGGCGGCCGCGCCCCGCCGTCTGCCACTCGGCGGCGAGCAACGCGCCGTGGATGTCGCGCCGGGCGGCGCGGCGCAGAAGCTCGGTTGACGTCGAATCGACCTGATCGGTGACTTCGACGGCGATCGCCGGGTGCACGGGAATGCCGGGAACGTTGGCGGGGACGATCAGATCGTCGTCGTTGGCTGCCGGCAGCAGCGGCGCCTTGGCATCGGCAGGGGCCACCTCGACATTCAACGCCTCGAATGCGGCGCGAATTTCGTTGGCGTCGAGGAAGTCGGGCGTGGCAAGCAGCCGGTAACCACGGCCGCGGACGCGCTCGAGCGCGAGCCCCGCCGTTTCCGCCTGCTTCAGGAGTTGCGAGACCCGGGCGCGCGTCAGCCCCACCGTCGCGGCGAGGTCTTCGCCCGAGTGAAAGGCGCCATCAGACAATTGGCGCAGCAGCGAGAAGCCAAGAGGAGTAAGCACTAACCTACACACCCGTCGAAAACGTCAAATTCTAACAGACTCGCCGTGCAATTGCACGGTTTTTGTCCGCGGATGATGAGCATGTGCGGCCGCAGCAAATCCTTTCAAGCGGCCGACGCCCGTCAGCTCTTCAACACGCCGCGGCGAATCTGATCCTGTTCAATCGATTCGAAAAGCGCGCGGAAGTTGCCTTCGCCGAATCCCTGGTTGCCCTTGCGCTGGATGATCTCGAAGAATATCGGGCCGATCACCGTCGCGGTGAAGATCTGCAGAAGCATTTCATCGCTGGCGGGCGCGCCGTCGATCAGGATGCGATTTCTGGCGAGGCGCGCGGTATCCTCGTGATGACCAGGGAGCCGCGTGGGCAACGCTTCGTAATAGGTGTCGGGCGTGTCCTGGAACGAGACGCCGCGCGCGCGCAATGTCTCGACCGTCCCGTAGATCTCGCCGGTGCCCAGTGCAACGTGCTGGATGCCTTCGCCGCGATAGTCGACCAGGTATTCCTGGATCTGGCTTTTGTCGTCGGCGCTTTCGTTGATCGGGATGCGGATCTTGCCGTCCGGGCTCGTCATCGCCTTGCTCTTCAGCCCCGTCAACTGGCCTTCGATGTCGAAATAGCGGATCTCGCGGAAATTGAACAGCCGCTCGTAGAAGCCCGCCCATTCCGCCATCCGTCCCCGGTGCACGTTGTGCGTGAGGTGATCGATGTAGGTCAATCCGGCGCCGGCCGGATGCTGATCGACGCCGGCAAGCGGCACGAAATCGATGTCGTAAATCGAAACGCCGCGGCCGTCAGCAGACGGATAGCGGTCGACGAGGTAGATCAGCGAATCGCCGATGCCCTTGATGGCCGGAATGCTGAGCTCCATCGGGCCGGGATGCGCTTCGACGCCCCAGGCGCCGTTGCGGACGCATTCGGCGTACGCCTTCGCCGCGTCCTTCACCCGAAACGCGATCGCGCAGATGCTCGGCCCGTGCACGCGTGCGAACGACTGCGCGAACGAGTGCGGCTCGGCATTGACGATGAAGTTGATCGTGCCCTGCCGGTAGAGCAGCACGTTCTTCGCGCGGTGGCGCGCGATCGCCGTGAAACCCATCTGCTCGAAAAGCCGGCCGATCGCCTGCGGATCGGGCGCTGCGTACTCGACGAACTCGAACCCGTCGGTGCCGAGCGGATTGTCCCAGAGGTTGCCGTTTGCAGCGCTCGCCATGTCGGCCTCGGATTTCGCCGATGATCGGCCGATGCTAGCGCAAATCCGTGCGCGTTACCCGGCGATCACGCTTCGAGCAGCGCGCGCTCGGCGTCCGCGGTCAGCACGTTCTTCCACGCGCCGGCGTTGTCGCGCGCCGCAAGCCACGCGGCGGTATCGGCGATCGTGTCCGCAAGCGGACGTGTCGCGAGACCCGCGGTCGTTGCGCGGGTGCAATTCATCGTCATGAATCCGGTGCTGTCGGCATCGCTCGCCGGCAACCAGAGCGGCAGGCCGGTCCACGGCGCAATGCCGTGCGCGAGCAGCGCGTCGTCCCCGACCCACGCGGGCGTTGGCGCCGCGGGTGCGGCTTCGCGCAAGGTTTCGACGAGCGTGCGCATTCGCCACTGGAACGCCGGGCTGCAGGCGTTGAACGTGCCCGCGACATCGCGCGCGGCGAGCTCGACCATCCAGGCCGCAAGGTCGCGCGCATCGACGAGCTGGATCGGGCGCTCGGGGGGTGCCGGAACCACCGCGCGCGCCGGCCGATCGCCCAGCAAATGCGGATGGATGAAGCGCGCGACCCAGTAACCGAAGCGGTCGCTGCCATCGAACGGGCCGACGATGAGCCCGGGGCGCACGAGCGTCGCGCGCGTGCCGAAGCGGCGCTCGACGACGGCCTCGCAGGCCGCCTTCAACGCGCCGTAATGCTCGAGCACCTGCTCGGTGTCCGGATCGTCGAGTGTCGCCACCGGCGTGCTTTCGTCCATGTTCGGCCGATCGGTCTTCGCGTACACCGACATCGACGACACGAACACGTAGCGCGACACGCGCGCGGCGAGAAGCCCTGCGCCGGCTTCGACGACGCGCGGCACGTAGCCCGTGCAGTCGATCACCGCATCCCAGGTTCCGCGCGCCAGCGCGCCGAGCCCGGGTGCTGCGCGCGGATCGCGATCGCCGGTGAGTGCTGCGACACCGCGTTGCCATGGCACGGGCAAGCGGCCGCGCGTGAAGATCGTGACCTCGTCGCCGCGCGCAAGGGCGGCATCGACGACGTGCCGGCCGAGAAAGCGCGTGCCGCCCAGGACGAGCAGCTTCATCGGTCGGCGATTCGTCGCAGCAGCGCCGCGTGCAGCGCGCGGTCGCCGCAGGCGAGCACGTCGCCGCCGGCGTCGCAGCGCCCGCCGTCCCAGTTCGACACGACGCCGCCCGCGTTCTCGATCAGCGGAATCAGCGCCTGGATGTCGTACGCCTGCAGGCCGGTCTCGATCACGATGTCGACGAGTCCCATCGCAAGCTGCGTGTAGCAATAACAGTCGCCGCCATAGCGCACGAGCCGCGCGCCGTCGGTCGCGATGCCGTACGCGGCCAGTTGACGCTCCGAACGGAAATGGCGCGGATCGGTCGTCGCGACGACGGCGTCTTCCACCCGCGCGCAGCGCCGCGACGTGCAGCGCCCGGCGATCGTCGCCGCGACGCCATTCGGCACGGCCGTCGACGGCGACGAACGATTCGCCGACATACGGCTGATGCGCGACGCCCACGATCGGCCGCGTGCCGTCGTTCAGCGCGATGAGCGTGGCCCAGTGCAGCAGGCCGAGAATGAAGCTGCGCGTGCCGTCGATCGGATCGATCACCCACGTGTAGCGCGAATTTCCCGGCGCTCGTCCGTGCTCTTCGCCTTCGAGGCCGTGGTCGGGATAGCGTTTGCGAACGGCGTCGCGGATCACGGTTTCCGCCGCGCGATCGGCCGCCGTCACCGGATCGTAGCCGCGCGCCCCGCCCTTGTCCTCGATGTCGATCGACATCCGGAAATGCGGCAGTATTGCGTCGCCGGCGTCGCGCGCCGCCTGCAGGGCGAAGTCCGCGAACGCGGCGTCGTCCGTCATTCCACGACCATCCGCCGCATTCGCGCGACCGGCATCAGCGAGGCACGATCGAAACGCCGGCGAGCTTCTCCTGCGCCTCGATCAGTGACGGCACGTACTTGTCGCCAAAGCCCAGCGCATTGGCCATGACGAGGCTCTGGTGCACGGCCTCGCCGACGATCGACGGGAGCATCATCGACTCGGTGAAGTGCGTGTAGTAGCGCAGATCCTTCGCCGCGTTCGACAGCGTGAACTTCAGCCCAGACAGGTCGCCGCTTTCCAGCATCCGGCCGACGATCATCTGGAAGAGGCCCGAGTTCACCGCGCCGGCCGATATGACCTGGTGCAGCTTGGCGAGCGACAGCCCCGACTTCGCCGCGGCGGCGCATGCTTCGGCGGTCGCCGTGCAGATCGCCTGCGCGATGAAGTTGTTGAGGAGCTTCAGCACGATGCCGTGTCCGGGCGGGCCGGCGTGGACGATGTTCTCGCAGAACGCCGCGAACACCGGCTCGAGCCTGGCGAACGTCGCGTCTTCGGCGCCGACCATGATGTTGAGCCGGCCCTGCTCGGCCTCGGCGGGCGTTCGCGCGAGCGGCGCGTCGATGAAGCGCGACATCCTGGTCCGCGAGCACCTGGCGCATCCGCGTCGTCGTCGCCGGCTCGCTGGTCGACGTGTCGACGACGATCAGTCCCTGGCGCGCGCCGGCGGCGATGCCGTCGGGTCCGAGCACGACCTCCTCCACCTGCGGCGCGCCGGTCACGCACAGGATGACGATGTCGGCGTCCCGCGCGAGATCGGCGTAGCTCGCGGCCTCGCTCGCGCCGGCCGCCAGCAGGTCCGCCGCGGGCGCGCGGTTGCGATGGACGCGAAAGGCCAGCGGAAAGCCCTTGGCGACGAGATTCTTCGCGATGCCGTGCCCCATCAGGCCGATGCCGACGAAACCGATGCCTGGGTTTGTTCATGGCGATCCTCCTCATGTGATTTCCGCGCGCCTCTCATGGCACCGTTACCGGTTCGGCGACCAGCATCGCGTGCGCGCCGCCGTTCATGCAGCGCAATGAGCAGGCCGCTGCCCGCGATCACGACCATGCCGGCGACCGCGGCGCCGTTCGGGAAGTCGCGATAGACGAGCCACCCGAGCAGCATCGCCCAGACGAGCTGCACGTACGTGAACGGCGTCAGCGCCGACGCGGGCGCACGGCGGAACGCGAGTATGAACAGAAAATGCCCGAGCGTGCCGAAAAGGCCGCCGCAAATGATCAGCAGCACGTGCGTCCACGGCATCGAGGCCGGCCAGTCGAAGCCGGGTGCCAGCGCCGACAGGATCACCGTGCCCATGAGCGCCGGATAGAACAGCAGCACGCGCGGATTTTCGCCTGCAAGCATGCGCGTCGTGACCTGGTAGCTCGCGTAGAAGATCGCGGCGACGAGACCGAAGAACGCCGCGCCGCGGAACACGTCGGTACCCGGCTGGACGATCAGCAGCATGCCGGCGACGCCGGCGACGACGAACGCGATCCGCGCCTGCGTCATCCGCTCCCCGAGCAGCAGACGTCCCATCAGCACGACGATGATCGGCGTCGAGTAGTTGAGCGCCGTCGCTTCGGCGAGCGGCAGCGACCGCAGCGCGGTGACGAAGCACAGCGACGACGCGAGCAGCAGGACACCCCGGAATAGCTGGAAGCGCGGCCGTGTCGTGCGCACGAGATCGAAGCGCATGCTCGGCCCGAGCCATGCGAGCATCGCGACGAACTGAACGGCGTAGCGGGCCCAGACGAGCACCGGCACCGTGTAGCGCTGCGTCATGAACTTCGTGATCGTGTCGAGTATCGTGAAGCACAGGACGGAGCTCGTGATGAGCAGGATCGCCGATGTCGGCACGGGAGCGTGGCGCATCGGAGCGATTATCCCGCATCCCGCGCGCGACTTTCGATGCGGGGCATAATCGATCGTCTTGGCGAGCGCGAGCCGCCGCTCGCCGTCACTCCGTGGAGGTTACGATGTCGGTCGTCTCGTTGGCTCGACTGCTGTGCGCTGCATCCTTGACGGCGCTTGCCGCGACGGCCTCATTGGCCGCGGCCGGTGCGGCGGCGCAAGCGGCGGCGACCCCGCACAGCCGCGTGGTGATGCAGGTCAGCGACAACGATCCCGCCAAGTGGAACCTCGCGCTCAACAATGCGCGCAACCTGCAATCGGACCTGGGCGCCGCGAACGTCGAGATCGAGATCGTCGCCTATGGTCCGGGCATCGGCATGCTGAAGGCCGAATCGGTCGTCGGCAACCGCATCGGCGAGGCGCTCGGCAGCGGCGTCAAGGTGGCGGCGTGCGAAAACACGATGCGCGGACAGAAGCTCACGAAACCCGACATGCTGAACGGCATCGCCTACGTTCAGGCCGGCGTGGTCGAGATCGTGCAGAAGCAGCAGCAGGGCTGGGCCTACCTGCGCCCCTGACCGGCCGTGACAAGCCTGGCGCGGCGCGGTGGAGCGGGTGAAGGGAATCGAACCCTCGTATGCAGCTTGGGAAGCTGCCGTTCTGCCATTGAACTACACCCGCGCAAACTCGGCTGCATCCGCGTAAACTCGCTTGCCTTCGGCCGCGCCGCGGCGCGCCCGCACGACGCGCTGCGATTGTATCGCCCTGCGGCAGGATGCGAGTTGTTTCGGAATGTGTCGCGCGGACGCCGTCGCGATAAATCGGCATAAACTCAAGCGCTTGCAGGCGCCTATCGTCACCGCCCGCGGGAATCATCGCCCGCCCCCACAGTCCTAGCACGATGTCCGCTCCTCGCCGCACCTTCATCGCCGTCGCCTGCCTGCTTCTGCTCGCGGGGGCGGCAGCGTTCGCGTTTCGTTACGCGCCCGGTTCGCGCGCGGCGATGCCGAAGCCGGTGATGGCGGTACCCGTCAACGTCGCGCGCGTGGTCCTGAAGACCGTGCCTGTCCGCCTGCGCGCGATCGGCAACGTCGAGCCGTTCACGACGGTGGCGGTGAAAGCGCGCATCGACGGTCAGATCGTCGCCGTCCATTTCAAGGAAGGCGACGAGGTTCGCAAGGGCGACACGCTGTTCGAGATCGATCGCCGGCCGCTGCAGGCGCAATTGCAGCAGGCGCAGGCGAACCTGCTCAAGGATCGCGCGCTGCTCGATCACGCCAACGAGCAGGACAAGCGCTACAAGGATCTGCTCGAGAAGAAGTTCGTCTCGCCGGACGCGTACGCGCAGATCCGCACGAACTCCGAAACGGCAGCGGCGCAGGTCAGCGCCGACCAGGCCGCCATCGAGAGCGCGCGCCTGCAGCTCGACTATTGCACGATCCGCTCGCCGATCACGGGCTACGCGGGCAAGATCCAGATCCAGGAAGGCAACCTCGTCAAGGCGAACGACACCATTTCGCTGGTCGTCATCAACCAGGTGGTGCCGATCAACGCATCGTTTTCGGTGCCGGAGCAAAGCCTCTCCGCCGTGCGCAAATACCAGGCGGACGGCGAGCTCCAGGTGACGGCGCAGGTGCCCAATTCCGGCTTCGCGCCGGTGCCCGGCAAGCTGTCGTTCATCGACAACACGACCGACGCGACGACCGGCACCATCAAGCTCAAGGCGCGAGTTCCCGAACACCGACAAGGCGCTGTGGCCCGGACAGTTCGTCGACGTCGTCCTCACGCTCACCCATCAGGACAACGCGATCGTCGTGCCGCCGACGGCCATCCAGAACGGACCGAACGGCCAGTACGTGTTCATCGTCAAGCCCGACGGAACGGTCGACATGCGCGACGTCAAGGTCGCGCGAAGCGAAGGCGATTTCGCGGTCGTCGCATCCGGAGTCAAGCCAGGCGATACGGTGGTCACGGTCGGACAGCTTCGGCTCGCGCCCGGAACGAAGGTCGCGATTGCCGACGTGAAGGCGAGCGAATGACGGACGTGCGATGAGCGCAGGAAAGCGATGACGGACGAGCGCGGCACTACCGGCGCGAACATCGCGGCGCTGTTCGTCGGCCGTCCGGTGATGACCGCGCTGGTCATGCTCGGCATCCTGATCTTCGGCATCGTGTCCTACCGGCTGCTGCCGGTGAACGCGCTGCCGAACGTCGACTTCCCGACGATCCAGGTGTCGGCCAGCCTTCCGGGCGCGAGCCCCGACACGATGGCGTCGGCGGTCGCGACGCCGCTCGAGAAGCAGTTCTCGACGATCGCCGGCATCGATTCGATGACGTCGCAGTCGACGTCCGGCAGCACGTCGATCACGATCCAGTTCTCGCTCGACCGCAACATCGACGCGGCCGCGCAGGACGTGCAGTCGGCGATCGCCGCGGCCGCGCGCCAGCTGCCGTCGTCGATGCCGACGCCGCCGACGCAGCGCAAGGTCAACCCGGCCGAGGCGTCGATCCTGCTGCTCGCGCTGACGTCGCAGACGCAGCCGCTGTCGGTGGTCGACGACTACGCCGAGAACAACCTCGCGCAGCGAATCTCGACGATCAGCGGCGTCGCGCAGGTGCAGGTGTACGGCTCGCAGCAATACGCGGTGCGCATCCAGCTCGATCCCAACGCGCTCGCGACGCGCGGCATCGCGCTCACCGACGTCGAGCAGGCGGTCGGCAACGCGAACGTGAACCTGCCGACCGGCACGCTGTACGGCAGCCAGCGCGCGACGTCGGTGATGGCGACCGGCCAGCTCGAACGACGCGAAGGAGTACGCGCCGATGATCGTCGCCTACCGCAACGGCGCGGCCGTGCGCCTCGACCAGCTCGGGCGCGTCTTCGACAGCGTCCAGAACGACAAGGTGGCCGCCTGGTACAACGGCACGCGCGGCGTCGTGCTGGCGGTGAGCCGGCAGCCGGGCACGAACACGATCGAGGTCGTCGACGCGATCCGCGCGATCCTGCCGTCGTTCCAGGCAGCGCTGCCGCCGTCGATCAAGCTGTCGATCCTCTACGACCGCTCGGTGTCGATCCGCGAGTCGGTGCGCGACGTCCAGTTCACGCTGCTGCTGGCGCTCGGGCTCGTCGTCGGCGTGATCTTCGTGTTCCTGCGCAGCGTCACCGCGACGATCATCCCGAGCCTGGCGCTGCCGATGTCGATCATCGGCACGTTCTCGATGATGTACCTGTTCGGCTACAGCCTCGACAACCTGTCGCTGATGGCGCTCACGCTTTGCGTCGGCTTCGTCGTCGACGACGCGATCGTCGTGCTGGAGAACATCACGCGGCACATGGAGATGGGCAAGTCGCGCCTGCAGGCGACGCTCGACGGCACGAAGGAGATCGGCTTCACGATCGTGTCGATGACGCTGTCGCTCGTCGCCGTGTTCATCCCGGTGCTGCTGATGGGCGGCATCCTCGGGCGCCTGCTGCACGAGTTCGCGGTGACGATCATCGTCGCGGTGCTGCTCTCGGGCTTCGTCTCGCTGACGCTGACGCCGCTCCTGTGCAGCCGGATGCTGAAGGTCGAGCACAAGGAGGACCACGGCCGGATCTTCGCGGCGAACGAGCGCGCGTTCCAGGCGGTGCTGGCCGCGTACCGCGCGAAGCCTGCATTGGGTGCTCGGGCACCGGCGGCTCACGATGCTCGTGTTCGGCGCGATCTTCGTCGGCACCGGCTTCCTGTTCTCGTGGATGCCGAAGGGCTTCCTGCCGAGCGACGACGTCGGCCAGCTCTTCGTCATCACCGAGGCTGCGCAGGACATCTCGTTCGACGCGATGACGAACCTGCAGCAGCAGGTGGCGGAGATCATCCGCCGCAATCCGCACGTCGAGAACGTGATGTCGTTCGCCGGCGCGGGCGGACCGAGCTCGTCGCTCAACAACGGGCGGCTGTTCGTGACGCTGAAGCCGCGCGACGAGCGGCCGAGCGCCGATGCAATCGTCCAGGAGCTGCGACCCGCGTTGACGCACATTCCGGGGATCAACGCGTTCGTGCAGAACATCCCGACGATCCGCGTCGGCGGCCGGTTGAGCAAGAGCGAGTACCAGTACACGGTGCAGGCGCCGGACACCGAGGAGCTGTACAAATGGGCGCCGCAGCTCGAGGCGAAGTTCCGCACGCTGCCGGGCCTCGCGAACGTGACGAGCGACCTGCAGATCACGCAGCCGCAGATCACCGTCGACATCGATCGCAACAAGGCATCCGCGCTCGGCGTTTCCGCGCAGGCGATCGAAAACACGCTCTACGACGCGTACGGCGCACGCCAGGTGTCGACGATCTTCGCGCCGACGAATCAGTACTGGGTCGTGATGGAGCTCGAGCCGCGCTACCAGACCGACCCGTCGGTGCTGTCGCTGCTCTACGTTCGCTCGAACACCGGCGCGCTCGTGCCGCTGAACGCCGTGGCGACGCTGAAGCCCACCGTCGGCCCGCTCGCGATCAACCACCAGGGCCAGCTGCCGGCCGTCACGATCTCGTTCGATCTCAAGCCGGGCGTCGCGCTGTCGCAGGCGATCGAGGAAATCAATGCGGCGACGCGCGCAGATGCGGCTGCCCGCGACGCTCATCGGCACGTTCCAGGGTACGGCGCAGGCGTTCCAGTCGTCGCTGCGCGGCATGGGCGTGCTGCTCGTGCTCGCGATCTTCATCATCTACCTGGTGCTCGGCATCCTGTACGAGAGCTTCATCCATCCGGTGACGATCCTCTCGGGCCTGCCGACGGCCGGCTTCGGCGCGCTGGTGACGCTGATCGCGTTCGGCAGCGACCTCAACATGTACGCGTTCGTCGGCATCATCATGCTGATCGGCATCGTCAAGAAGAACGCGATCCTGATGATCGACTTCGCGATCGAGGCGCAGCGCGGCGAAGGCAAAGCCGCCGAGGACGCGATCTTCCAGGCGTGCATGACGCGTTTCCGCCCGATCATGATGACGACGATGGCCGCGCTGATGGGCAGCCTGCCGATCGCGCTCGCGCTCGGCGCCGGCGGCGACATCGCGGCGCCCGCTCGGGCTCGCCGTCGTCGGCGGACTCGTCGTGTCGCAGCTGCTGACGCTCTTCATCACGCCGGTCATCTACATCTACTTCGAGCACTTCCGGCAGTGGGTCGGCAGCCGGCGGCGTGCCGCGCATCCGCAGCCGGCGGGCGCCCCGCGCCGATTGATCTGCCGCTTCGGCTCGGTGAACGGATAGCGAAACGCGAAGCGGCGCGCGCGAATGCGCCCGAATGTTCAGAACAGATCGTTCAAAGCGAAACCCGCACCGAACACGGTCTGCCGGAAGTTGTAGTCGATCAGGCTCTCGCCGTATCCGGTGAACACCTGAACGTAATACCGGAACGCTCCGATCGCCGGCGCCGACCACTCGATCTGTGCCGCGCCCTTGCGCGTCCGTGGATTCCCGCGCCCGGTGAACGTCAGCGTCTGCTCGCCGCGGCGCCACAACAACGTCAGGTCGCCATAGCCGAGATAGTCGGTGATGTCGGGGTTGTCATCCCGGGTCGAGCGCTCGTGCAACCGGACCCAGGGGCGAGCCAGGATGGCGAGCTTGCCGCCTGCGAAATGATCGTCTTCAACGCCGAATTGCGCGTAAATCCGGTTCCAGCTTCGCGACCCGGGATCGGAGAGGCCGTTCGACTGGTGGACGAGCCCGACATTCAGCAATTGCCAGCGCAGGCCGCCGATGAGCGCGCGGTCGGGTTGCATGATGAACATCAGCTCGGGCTGATAGTCCGATTCGCGGAAAGGCCGCGATTGCGGCGCATTGAGCGCCTGCCAGTTGCTTTGTTGCGTGTAGCCGAGCCAGGTGGCGTAGCGGCGATCGGTGCTCTCCCAGAGTCGCGACTTGAAGCTCACCTGGAACTTGAGCTCGTCTCTTTCGATGTCACGGCTGGTATCCGCGTCCGGATGCGCCGGAGAAACCGGCGCCACGTTGACGCCGTTGGAATGGCGCAGCATGACGTAATTGGCATCGTGCAACCGCACCAGGAACGGGTAGCCGGAGGCCGGCTCGTACCGTGACCAGCGCTCTCCGATCAGCGAACGCTCGTCAGCCGCCGGCTGGTCGGCCGAGGCTTGCGGCTGCGCCTCCGCCGCGAGAGGCGCGCGCGAATCCGTCGTCGCATCGCGGTGTGCCGTCCCCGGGCGCTCGACGGTGAACGCGGCGTCGTAGCACGCAAGGCGCGCGTGATCCTCGGCGATCGCCGCGCAGGCCGCGGGGTCTCCGGCGAGCGCAGCCGAGGAAACGATGGCGACGACCGAAAACGCCGAGCATTGAAGCGTCAGGCATTGGCAGTAAGGAGTGGCGCATGGTGAGTCGCGATGTCGACTGCCGGACGTCCCGGTCGCGCCATGCTGTCACATTTCGCCGCCGATTGACGCGTCTGCGCGGGCGCCTGACTCGCGGGGCTCATGCGCAATCGTTTGCTATGCTCGCAAACTCGAGCCCGGCGCCCCGTTCCGCGGCCCGGAAACGGGGATGCTTGCGCCATGATCCCTGGAGATCGGTTCCATGAGAGATGCCTCGTTGCCTGTCACGCTGATCGTCGTCGGACTCGGCTGGCTGCTGTGGGAATACCGGCTCTTTCCCGACGTCGACTGGATCATTTCGCTGGGCTTCGTCGTCGGCGGCATCGCGGTGCTCGCGATCGATCGCATCAACAAGAACTCGGTCGTCATCGGCCCGTTCCTGATCGCGATCGGCATCGCGTGGTTCATGCACGATCGCTACGGGACGATCTGGCGATTCATCATTCCGGTGATGCTGGTGCTGCTCGGCGTGCTGATGCTCATCGCGCGCAGCCCGAGAGTGCCGGAACGACGAACGAGCCAACGGACGGAACCATAAGACGCAGGTGTCGGAGGTGTAATTATTCGCGGACGGTTGCGCGAATAATTACACCTGCGACACCGTGCGCGGACCCGCAGGCGTAAACTTCCGCCGACGCTAGGGGTCCTTCCTGCGAGTCGCGCAGGTCGGTGAGAGAACACCCTTGGAACCTGTTCGGATAATGCCGGCGCAGGGAAGCGTGGTCGTCCACCGCTCCTCCTCCGCCCGGCTACCACGAGGAGCCCCATGAACGCCAACGACCAGTTCTTCGCGCGCGACGCGAAAGTCGATTCCGCCGCCGTTGCGCCGCTGCCCGCTTCGCGCAAGATCTACGTGCAGGGCACGCGCGCGGACATTCGCGTGCCGATGCGCGAGATCGCGCAAACCGACACGCCGGCGTCGATGGGCGCGGAAGCCAATCCGCCGCTCGCCGTCTACGACACGTCGGGCCCGTACACCGATCCCGGAGGCGCGCATCGACATCCGTCATGGCTTGCCGGCGCTGCGCGCACCGTGGATCGATGCGCGCGGCGACACGGTGACGCTCGAGGCACCGACGTCGGCGTACGGTCGCGCTCGCCTTGCCGATGCGACGCTCTCCGGCCTGCGCTTCAATCTGCATCGCCCGCCGCGCCGCGCGAAGAGCGGCGCGAACGTCACGCAGATGCATTACGCGCGCCGCGGCATCGTCACGCCGGAGATGGAGTTCATCGCGATCCGCGAGAATCAGCTCCGCGAGGAAACGCTCGCGCGCATGCCGGAAAGCGTGCGCCGCCAGCATGCCGGCCAGAGCTTCGGCGCCAGCATTCCGGCGACGATGACGCCCGGAGTTCGTCCGCGACGAGGTGGCGCGCGGCCGCGCGATCATCCCGAACAACATCAACCATCCGGAAACCGAGCCGATGATCATCGGCCGCAACTTCCTCGTGAAGATCAACGCCAACATCGGCAACTCCGCCGTGTCGTCGTCGATCGGCGAGGAAGTCGAGAAGATGACGTGGGCGATCCGCTGGGGCGCCGACACGGTGATGGATCTTTCGACCGGGAGGAACATCCACGAGACGCGCGAATGGATCATCCGCAATTCGCCGGTGCCGATCGGCACCGTGCCGATCTACCAGGCGCTCGAGAAGGTCGACGGCAAGGCGGAAGAGCTGACGTGGGAAATCTATCGCGACACGCTGATCGAGCAGGCCGAGCAGGGTGTCGACTACTTCACGATCCACGCGGGCGTGCTGCTGCGCTACATCCCGCTCACCGCGAAGCGGATGACGGGCATCGTGTCGCGCGGCGGCTCGATCATGGCCAAGTGGTGCCTCGCGCATCACCGCGAGAGCTTCCTCTACACGCGCTTCGCCGAAATCTGCGAGATCATGAAGGCGTACGACGTCGCGTTCTCGCTCGGCGACGGCCTGCGTCCCGGCTCGATCCACGATGCGAACGACGAGGCGCAGATGGGCGAGCTCGCAACGCTGGGCGAGCTGACGCAGATCGCATGGCAGAACGACGTGCAGGTGATGATCGAAGGCCCCGGCCACGTGCCGATGCACCTGATCAAGCACAACATGGACGAGCAGTTGCGGCTTTGCGGCGAAGCGCCGTTCTACACGCTGGGGCCGCTCACCACCGACATCGCACCCGGCTACGACCACATCACGAGCGCGATCGGCGCGGCGATGATCGGCTGGTACGGCACGGCGATGCTTTGCTACGTGACGCCGAAGGAACACCTCGGACTGCCGAACAAGGCCGACGTCAAGGACGGCATCATGGCGTACAAGCTCGCCGCGCACGCCGCGGATCTTGCGAAGGGCCATCCGGGCGCGCAACTGCGCGACAACGCGCTATCGAAGGCGCGCTTCGAATTCCGCTGGGAGGATCAGTTCAACCTCGGCCTCGATCCGGACAAGGCGCGCGAATTCCACGACGAGACGCTGCCGCAGCACGGCGCCAAGCTCGCGCACTTCTGCTCGATGTGCGGCCCGCACTTCTGCTCGATGAAGATCACGCAGGACGTGCGCGAATACGCGGCGAAGCAGGGCCTGAGCGAGACGGATGCGCTCGCGAAAGGGATGGAGGCGAAGGCGATCGAGTTCGTGCAGGCGGGTGCGGAGATCTATTCGAAGGCCTGATGCGATGACGGATGCGAAGCCCGCGCGGTTGTTGCTGAAGGTCACCTGCGCAATATCGAGCCGCCGATCTGGCGTCGGATCGCGGTGGCCGAGGACGTGACGCTCGAGCTGCGTCGCCGGCGAGCGTGCTTGCCCGCCGGAGGATTGCGGCGGCCCGTACGGTTACGCCGGGCTGGTCGAAACGCTGCGGAACCGCAAGCATCCGGAACATGCCGAGATGCGCGAATGGATCGGAAATTTCGACCCGGACGTTTTCGATATCGACGCAGCGCGGCGACGGGTTGCGAAGGTGATCAAGCCACGCGCGCGAACTCCTCGTTAGGAGCGGCAACGAGGACACCTGATGTTCGCCTGCATCCACGGAGACGAACTACGCCGGACGGCAGAATCCCCCCGACGCCGCATGTCAGCGTTTGCGCGAATGCTCGCGGATCCACGCGGCGAACGTCGGCTCGTCCATGTCCCCGGCGGCGACGGCGAGCATGGTCAATGTCGCATCGGCTTGCGCGGCGACCAGCCGATATCCATTCGAGCGCAAGGAACAGGCCGACGCCGAGGAAGGCAGCGCGCTTGTTGCCGTCGACAAACGCGTGATTCTTCGCAAGGCCGACGCCATGCGCGGCGGCCAGATCGGCAAAATCAGGCGATCCGTATGCCGCGAGGTTTTGCGGCCTTGCGAGCGCGGATTCGAGCAGGCCCTCGTCGCGCAACCCGGCACTGCCTCCGTGCTCGGCGCAGGCTCGCGTCGTGAAGCAGTACCAGCGCGTGCCGATCGATCCAGCGCCAACTCACTTTGCGAGCTGATGGAAGGTATCGCGGTATTCGCGCATGAACTCGCGTCCCGCTTCGATTTGTTCCTCCAGCGCCGGGTCGTACGGCGTCAACACGTAGCCGGCAGGCGTTTCCGTCAGGAAGACCGACTGGCCTTTTTCCAGCTTCAGTCGCGCGAGCATTTCCTTGGGCAGGATCACGCCGACGGAATTGCCGATCTGGGTGAGTTTCAACGCAAACATGGGAGCGCCTCTCTGTTATAACAGTCGTTATAATAGCGGTCCACTCCCGCACCGTCAACGGGCGCTTGATCACTCGCGGGCGACGGCGACACCCACGAATAATTACACCTCCGACACCGAATGGCGTTCGCTACTCCGCCGGCGCGAGGCGCACGCGGTAGCCGCCCGACTTGTCGTCGCGCTCGAGCATCAGCAGCGCGTGCTGCGCGGCATCCTCGAGCAGCTCGTTGAACGACCGGAAGCCGTAGAACGATTCGTTGAAGCCGGGCTTGCGCCGCCGCAGCGCCTGCTTGACCATCGAGCCCCAGATCTTCTCTTCGTCGCCCCGCTCGGCGATCAGCGCCTCGACGGTTTCGACGGCGAGCTCCATCGCTTCGAGCCGCCGGTCCTCGTCCGGCGTCTGCTTCGCCGGCGCCTCGCTGGTTGCCGCATTCGCCGCGGTTTTCGTCGCACGCTTTTTCGCCGGCGCCTTGCGCTTGGCGCGCACCAGATCGTCGTAGTAGATGAACTCGTCGCAGTTGGCGATCAGCAGATCCGACGTCGAGTTCTTGACGCCGACGCCGATCACCGACTTGGCGTTCTCGCGCAGCTTCGACACGAGCGGCGAGAAATCCGAATCGCCGCTGATGATGACGAACGTGTCGACATGCGCCTTCGTGTAGCAGAGGTCGAGCGCGTCGACGACCATCCGGATGTCGGCCGAGTTCTTGCCCGATTGGCGCACGTGCGGGATTTCGATCAGCTCGAACGACGCCTCGTGCATCGGCGCCTTGAACGCCTTGTAGCGCTCCCAGTCGCAATACGCCTTCTTGACGACGATGCTGCCCTTCAGCAGCAGGCGCTCGAGCACCTTCGCCGATGTCGAATTTCTCGTAGTTGGCGTCGCGCACGCCGAGCGCGATGTTCTCGAAATCGCAGAACAGCGCCATGCTGGTAACTTCAGGGGTATTGGCCATTGTGCCTGCCGTGCGGGTCCGGGAGAATTCCGGACCTCCTCTTCGATATATACCAGAAGCACCCGTCATCATGACATTGCCCGTCCTTTCCCAGGCGGAAGCCCGCGTGCTCGGCGTCCTCGTCGAAAAGCAGCGCACCGTGCCGGACACGTATCCGCTCACACTCAATGCACTCGTCGCCGGCTGCAACCAGAAGACGAGCCGCGAGCCGATCCTGTCGCTATCCGACGCCGAAGTGCAGGAAGCGCTCGATTCGCTGAAGTCGCGCTCGATGGTGGTCGAGACGAGCGGCGGACGCGTGATGCGCTACGCGCACAACGTCGAGCGCGCGCTTTCGCTGCCGTCGCAATCGGTCGCCCTCCTGGCGGCGCTGTTCCTGCGCGGCCCGCAGACGGCCGGCGAGCTGCGCATCAACGCCGACCGCATGCATCGTTTCGCCGACATCTCGACCGTCGAGGCGTTTCTCAACGAGCTCGCCGAGCGCGAGAGCGGCGCGCTGGTGGCGGAGTTGCCGCGCGCCCCGGGCACGCGCGAGACGCGCTGGATGCAATTGCTGACCGGGCCAGCTCCGATGGAAGCGGCGGAGGCGAGCATCGGGTCGGTCGCCGATGCGCGCGCGGTCGTCTCGGCGGACACTTCGGCGCTCGCGCAGGAGGTCGCAGCGTTGCGGGCGGAAGTGGCGTCGTTGCGCGAGGAAGTCGCGGAATTGTCCCGATCACGCGGCGTGGGGTAGTCCGAGCAGCCGATTGGCCGGCACCGCGACGTCGATCATCTTCGGCCGCGGCAACTGCAGGTTGCCCATCAAGCTCGATGAACGAAGCACGGTCGCGACCGGCGAGCCGCGGGTTGTGCCGTTTTTCGTGACCGATCGTCGAGACGGTGTTGCCGCGGTAATCGTGCGCGGGCCAGACGCGCGTGTCGTCCGGCAGCGTGAAGAGCCGTTCGTGCACGCTGTCGTAGAGCGATCCCGCGTCGCCGCTCTGGAAATCGGTGCGGCCGCAGCCTTCGATCAGCAGCGTGTCGCCGGTCATGACGTTGCCTCGCCAAAGGTAGCTCGTGCCGCCCGCCGTATGACCCGGCGTGTGAATCGCGAGCACCTCCTCGCCCGCCCCGAAGTGCAGCTTGTCGCCGTGCGCGAGTTGCACGTCGGCCGGTGAAATGCCGCACATGAAGGGCGCCGCGGTGCGCGCACCGGTCGCGTCCCGCACGCGTCCCGCAGCGGTGACGTGGTCGGCGTGCGTATGCGTTTCGACGACGTAGCGCAACGTGAGTCCGAGCCTTCGCAGCAGCGCAATGTCGCGGTCGAAGCGCTGCTCGACGCAGTCGACGAGGATTGCCTCGCGTGTCGCGCGATCGACGATCACGTAGGTGAACGTCGACGACTCCGTGTCGAACAACTGGTGCAGCTCGTGATCCATGCAGCGCCTCCCGGTCGATTGCGGTACGCGTACGCTAAACCGGCTTGCGCCGCGTTGTAAATGGGGTCGGAGCGAATTAAACAGGCAAGGAATTCCGTCTTGCCCGTTTAATTCGCTCTGACCCCATTTTCCGTATGCGACAATCGCGGGCCGCTCCCATCCCCGAAACTTCCGACCGCCGCCTTTGGATCACCCGTCCGCCGTAGTTGCCTTGATCCTGGGCATCGTCGAGGGTCTCACCGAATTCCTGCCCGTCTCGTCCACCGGCCACCTGATCGTCGCCGGATCGCTGCTCGGCTACACCGGCGAGCGCGCGAAGGTGTTCGAGATCGTGATCCAGGCCGGCGCGATCCTCGCGGTGTGCTGGGAATATCGCGCGCGGCTGATCGCGCGCCGTCGCCGGCCTCGGCAACGACCCGGTCGCGCAGCGTTTCGTGCTCAACCTGTTCGTCGCATTCCTGCCCGCGGCGATACTCGGCCTGCTCTTCGCGAGCGCCATCAAGCGCCACCTGTTCGCGCCGGTGCCCGGTCGCGCTGGCCTTCATCGTCGGCGCGTTCGTCATCCTGTGGGTCGAGCGCCGTCGACGCTTGTCGCCGGCGACCGTAAGGATCGATCGCGTCGATGCGATGCGCTGGACCGATGCACTCAAGATCGGCTGCGCGCAGGCGTTGGCGCTGATCCCCGGGACGTCGCGATCCGGCGCGACGATCATCGGCGGCATGCTGTTCGGCCTTTCGCGCCCGGCCGCGACGGAATTCTCGTTCTTCCTCGCGATCCCGACGCTCTTCGCGGCCTGCATCTACGACTTCGTCAGGAATCGCGCGCTGTTCTCGGCGCTCGACGCGCAAGGCTTCGCGATCGGCTTCGTCGCCGCCTTCATCTCGGCGTTCCTTTGCGTGCGCTGGCTGATCCGCTACGTGAGCCGGCACGATTTCGTCCCGTTCGCCTGGTATCGGATCGCGTTCGGGCTGCTGATCCTCGCGACTGCCTGGACGGGCATCGTCGACTGGGACGTAGAGCGAGCGGGATGGGCGCGCTGCTCGCCATCCTGGGCGTGCTCGGGTTTTCGTTCAAGGCGATCCTGATCAAGCTCGCGTACCGGTGGGCGCCGGTCGATCCGGTCGCGCTGCTGGCGCTGCGCATGCTGTATTCGGCGCCGTTCTTCGTGGTGCTGGCATGGTGGACCGGACGCGGAGCGCCGCGGATCGCGCCGCGCGACATGCGCATCCTGATCGGGCTTGGCTTCATCGGCTATTACCTGTCGAGCCTGCTCGATTTCCTCGGCCTCCAGTACGTCACCGCGTCGCTCGAGCGGCTCGTGCTGTTCCTGTACCCGACGATCGTCGTCGTGCTGTCCGCGATCTTTTTCGCGCAACCCGTCACGCGACGCGCCGCGGCGGCACTGGCGCTTTCCTATGCCGGCATCGCGCTGGCGGTCTGGCACGATGTCCGTCTCACCGGCGATCCGGCAGCGATCGCGCTCGGCAGCGCGCTCGTGTTTGCAAGCTCCGTCGGCTACGCGATCTACCTCGTCGGCGCGGGCGGCATCATCGGCCGCCTCGGATCGTCGCGCTTCATCTCCTGGGCGATGCTCGCGTCGACCGTTTTCATCACGCTGCAATTCGCGCTGACGAAGCCGATGTCGGCGCTGGCACCTGCCGATCTCGGTGCACGCGCTGGCACTCGCGATGGCGGTGTTCTGCACGGTGCTGCCGACGTGGATGATCGCCGAATCCATTCGACTCATCGGCGCGAGCACGGCATCGCTCGTCGGCTCGCTCGGCCCGATGTTCACGATCGGCTTCGGCGCGCTGCTCCTCGGCGAAGCCGTCAACCTGCTGCAGATGATCGGCGTTGCGCTCGTGCTCGCCGGGGTCATCCTGGTTTCGCGCGGTGCGGGCGGCCACGGCGAAGCCGACGCGGAACGTCGCGCACGCGAAACGTCGAACATCCCCAGCTCGCTCGCTCGCGCCCCGGGCTGTCAGTCGGTCGACGCCGTCTGACGACGACTATACTCGTCGATCATCAAGCGGAGTGGAAATACATGGCACCCGATACGATCGAACGCTCGCCCCTCGTCCTCGAGGATTCGTCGCTGCTGCGCCAGCAATGCTACGTCGACGGCCAGTGGATCGACGCCGACGACGGCGGATCGATGCCCGTCGTCGATCCGGCGACGGGTGCGCTGGTGGGCAGCGTGCCGGTGTTTCACGCGGCGGAAACGAAGCGCGCGATCGACGCGGCGAACCGCGCATTGCCCGCGTGGCGCGCGAAGACCGCGAAGGAGCGCTCGGCGATCCTGCGCAAGTGGTACGATCTCATGCTCGCCAACGCCGACGATCTCGCGCGCATTCTCACCGCCGAGCAGGGCAAGCCGCTCGCGGAAGCGAAGGGCGAGATCGCGATCGGCGCCGCGTATGTCGAGTGGTTCGCCGAGGAAGCGAAGCGCGTCTACGGCGACGTGATCCCGACGATCGGCGAACGACCGGCGGCTCGTCGTCGTCAAGGAGCCGGTCGGCGTCTGCGCGGCGATCACGCCGTGGAATTTCCCGTCGCGATGATCACGCGCAAGGTTGCGCCGGCGCTCGCGGCCGGCTGCACGGTCGTCATCAAGCCGGCGGAAGCGACGCCGTTCTCGGCGTTCGCGCTCGCCGAGCTCGCCGAGCGCGCCGGCTTTCCGCCCGGCGTGCTCAACGTCGTCACCGGCGATGCGCCGTCGATCGGCGGCGAGATGTGCGCGAATCCGATCGTGCGCAAGATCTCGTTCACCGGCTCGACCGAAGTCGGCCGCCTGCTGATGAAGCAGGCCGCGCCGACGATCAAGAAGATCTCGCTCGAGCTCGGCGGCAACGCGCCGTTCATCGTGTTCGACGACGCCGATCTCGACGCGGCGGCCGAAGGCGCGATCGTGTCCAAGTACCGCAACGCCGGGCAGACCTGCGTGTGCGCGAACCGCTTCTTCGTGCACGACAAGGTGTACGACGCGTTCGCGCAGAAGCTTGCGGTGAAAGTCGGCGCGCTCAAGGTCGGACGCGGGCACCGAGGCCGGCGTCACGCAGGGACCGCTCATCAACGCTGACGCCGTCGCCAAGGTCGAGGAGCATCTCGCCGATGCGAAGGCGCGCGGCGCGAAGGTCGCGATCGGCGGCAAGCGGCACGCGCTGGGCGGCACGTTCTACGAGCCGACGGTGCTGACCGACGTCACGCCCGACATGCAGATCTTCCGCGAGGAAACGTTCGGCCCGGTCGCGCCGCTCATCGCTTCAAGGACGATGCCGAAGTCGATCGAGCTCGCGAACCGCACGCGAGTTCGGTCTCGCGTCGTACTTCTACAGCCGCGACATCGGCCGCATCTGGCGCGTCGCGGAAGCGCTCGAATACGGCATGGTCGGCGTCAACACCGGACTCATCGCCACCGAGGTCGCGCCGTTCGGCGGCATGAAGCAATCGGGACTCGGCCGCGAAGGCTCGAAGTACGGCATCGAGGAATTCGTCGAGGTGAAGTACATCTGCTTCGGCGGCGTGGACAGGTAAATGCGATTACCAGCCGGTGGGCAGCTTCTTCAGGATCGATATCGTCCGCTCCTCGACGCCGAGATAGCCGCCGGCCACGAGGTCCTTGAGCAGCTTGCCGATCATGTCGCGCGATGCGCCTACGCGATCGGCGATGTCCTGCTGCGTGAGCTTTTCGGGCACGACCTGCCTGCCGTCGACGTCCTTCGCGAGCGCGTTCAGCAGGCGCACCAGGCGCCCGTAGACGTCGGAGAGCGCCAGGCTTTTCAGGTTGCCGGTCGTCACGCGCACGCGGTGGATCAGCCGCTCGATCAGGTGCATCGCGAAATCGGGATGCGCGAGGATGAAGTCGCGAAACTGCGTGCGATTCACCACCGCGCAAGTCGTCGGCTCGACGGTCATCACCGACGCCGACCGCGGCGCGCCATCGAGCGTCATCTCGCCGACGTATTCGCCGGCCGCGTGAAAATCGATGACGAATTCGCGACCCGCCTCGTTGCTCGAGAACACCTTCACGCGTCCCGAGAGGATCACGTAGAGCGCGTCGCCGAGGTCGCCCTCGTTGATCAGCACCGTGTTGCGCGGAAAGCTGCGGACGACGCCGGTCGCCGCGATCGCGCGCAGCGTTTCGGGCTGCAGCGGCGCGAATGCGTCGCAGGCGGGGTGCGGTCTGGTGGATCGGGCTCATCTATTCCAGCTTCCGCAGGTCGTCGATCACCTTGCCGTCGTTCGGCAATTCGTCGACGGCGCGGAACGTCACTTCGCCGCGAAGCTTCGTCACTTCGCGGATCGATTCGACGATCGCGTCGGCGAGCCTCGGCTCGACGCCCGAAACCTCGACATGCAGCATCATCCGGTCGCTGCCGGCCGGATTGTCGACGACGAGCCGCGCGCGCTTCACCTCGGGATGGCGCTTGAGAATCGCGTCGACCTGCGCCGGATGGACGAACATGCCCTTGACCTTCGTCGTCTGGTCGGCGCGCCCGAGCCAGCCCTTGATGCGCTGGTTCGTGCGACCGCAGGCGGAGCGTCCGGGCAGCAGCGCGGACAGGTCGCCGGTTCCGAAGCGGATCAGCGGGTAATCGCCGTTCGTCGAGCGTCGTGACGATCACTTCGCCGACTTCGCCCGGCGCGACCGGATCGCCGGTGCCCGGACGCACGATCTCGACGAGCACGCCTTCGTCGACGACGAGGCCGTCGCGCGCCTCGGTTTCGTACGCGATCGCGCCGACGTCCGCGGTCGCGTACACCTGGTAGCCGTGAATGCCGCGCGCAAGGAAAGCGTCGCGCAGCGACGGCGGAAACGGCTCGGCGGAGACGAGCGCCTTCGTGAGGCTCGGCAGTTTCGACGCCGAGCTCGTCGGCGCGCGTCGAGGATGATGCGCAGGAACGACGGCGTGCCGACGTAGCCAGCAGGCCGCAGATCGGCCATCGCCGCGACCTGGCTGTCGGTCTGCCCGGTGCCGCCGGGAAACACCGTGCAGCCGAGCGCGTGCGCGCCGGTCTCGAGCATCGAGCCCGCCGGGCGTGAAGTGATACGAGAAAGCGTTGTGAACGAGATCGCCCGCGCGAAAGCCGGCCGCGAAGAGCGCGCGCGCCAGGCGCCAGTAGTCGGGCGCGCGCCCTCGGGCTCGTAGATCGAGCCCGGCGACGCGAACACGCGGCGCACGCTGCCCCAGCGCGTCGCCGCGAGCCCGCCGAACGGCCGGTCCTCCTGCTGCAACGCGCCGAGCTGCGACTTGCGAATGACCGGCAACTGCGCCGAGCGCTTCGCGCGTGGTGATGCTCGCCGGATCGACGTTCGCGAGCGCGCGCGCAAACGCTGGCGCCCGCGCCTTCGCGTACGCGATCTGCCGCGCGAGCTGCGCGAACTGCTCGCGCTCGCGCACCTGCGGATCGCGCGTCTCGAGCGCGTCGTAATGCTCGCTCATCGCGGTCCGATTGCTCGACGATCGATCACGCCAGCCATCGCTTGCGCCGGCGATAGTGCTTCACGTCGCGAAAGCTCCTGCGTCCCGACGTCGACAGTCCGAGGTAGAACTCCTTCACGTCCTCGTTGTTCGCAAGATCGGACGCGGCGCCATCCATCACCACGCGGCCGTTTTCCAGGATGTAGCCGTAATTGGCGTGGCGCAGCGCGACCATCGTGTTCTGCTCGGCGAGCAGGAACGAGACGTTCTCCTGCCGGTTCAGATTCGCCGACGATCGCGAAGATCTCCTCGACGATCTGCGGCGCGAGACCCATCGACGGCTCGTCGAGCAGGATCATCGACGGCTGCGCCATCAGCGCGCGCCCGATCGCCGTCATCTGCTGCTCGCCGCCCGACGTGTAGCCGGCCAGGCTCGTCCGCCGCTCCTTGAGCCGCGGGAAATAGCGGTACACCTTGTCGAGCGCCGCGGCGATTTCGCCGCGCGAGCCCTTGCGCGTGAACGCGCCCGTCAGCAGGTTTTCCTCGACGGTGAGATGCGCGAAGCAATGGCGGCCCTCCATCACCTGGCAAACACCCCGGCGCACGAGATCGTTGGGCGTCAGCCGATCGACGCGCTCGCCGCGGTATTCGATCGTCGCCCTTCGTCACTTCGCCGCGCTCGGCGTGCAGCAGGTTGGAGATCGCCTTCAGCGTCGTCGTCTTGCCCGCGCCGTTCGCGCCGAGCAGCGCGACGATGCCGCCTTCCGAAACGTCCAGCGACACGCCGCGCAGCACGAGAATCACGTGGTCGTAGATGACCTCGATGTTGTTCACCGACAGCGCCAGCCTGCGCGCCGGCTCGACCTGTGTCGCCATCGAGGTCATCGTGCGTTCGACACAAGACGATTACATTTCCTTGCTGCAGTCGCGCGGCGTGATCTTCTTTTCCGCCGCGTACTTGGCGGCGCCCTGCATGACCATCTGGTGCACCAGCGCGCGATCGCCCGCCATGAACGGCGTCAGCGTCTTGAACTCCTTGCCGTCCCATTGCTGGAACTTGACCATGCCCGAGCCCTCGTGGTCCAGGCAGCTCGTCTTCACCGGCGGGAACAGGCCGGCTGCACCCAGTTCCTTGAGCCGCGCCTCGGTGAGGTCGAGGTGCTCGAGGCCCCAGCGCACCTGCTCGGGCGTCATGACCTTGCCCTTGCCGTACTTATCCTGCGCCTTGCGGATCGCCTCGACGATCATGATCGCGTACGTGACGCCGCGCGTGTGATAGATCGAGCCGATCGCGCGACTTGTCCTCGAGGTTGCCCTTGCCCGCGCCGTAGACCTTCTTCTGACGATGTCCTGCATCACCGGGAAATTCGTCCCGTACGCCGAGAACGCCGCCGTTACGTAGCCTTTGGCTGCATCACCCGCCGGAACGACGTCCTCCTCGGAGCCGGCCCACCACACGCCGAGAATCTTGTCGCGCGGATAACCGAGCTTCGCGGCCGTCTTGAGCGCGACCGGATTCATCACGCCGTAACCCCAGAGGATGACGTAATCGGGCCGGAGCTGCCGAATCTGCAGCCATTGCGATTCCTGCGTGTTGCCCGGCGGCGTGATCGGGATCTTGGTGAGATCGAAGCCATCGCGCGTGGCGAGCGCGTCGAGCACGGGAATCGGCTCCTTGCCGTAGGCCGAATCGTGGTACATGAACGCGATCTTCTTGCCCTTGAGCTTCGCTTCGCCGCCCGCCTTCTGGCCGAGATACGCGACCATCGCCGCGGCCTGGTCCCAGTACGTCGTGCCGAGCGGGAACACCCAGGGGAAGAGGCGGCTCCGTCGGCGGAGATCGCAAGTCCGTAGCCGTTGGTCGTCATCGGGATCTTGTCGTTGGCGACGCGCTCGAACAGGCCGTACGCGATGCCGGTCGACAGCGGCTCGACGGTGCTCGCGCCGCCGTGGCGCGTCTTCAGCCGCTCGTAGCATTCGACGCCACGCGACGCGTTGTACTCGGTCTCGCATTCCTCCCAGATGATCTTGACGCCGTTGATGCCGCCGTTCAGGTTGACCAGCGTGAAATAGTCGATCGCCCCGCCGAAGTAGCCGGAGCCGCCGGCCGCATACGGGCCGACGCGATACGACAGTATCGGGATGTACTGCTCGTTCTGCGCGCTCGCCTGCATCGCCGCGACGACGAGCCCGACGCCCAGCAAACCTTTCAGCCACCACTTCATGAGTTCCTCCTAGTTTCGCATCGCTGCTCATCGTCCGTCGAAATTCCCCCGCCGAGCGAAGAATTGGCCAGACGTCCAGTACTGTCAATACCGTCGATCCTTCGCCTCGGCCTTCTCCGCGTGCGCCGTCAATGCGGGAACGGCCACAGCCGCAGCTTTTCCTTCGTGATCTGCCAGATCCGCGCGAGCCCGAACGGCTCGACGATCAGGAAGAAGATGATCAGCCCGCCGAATACCATCAACTGCAGGTTCGATCCGACGCTGCTCGGGACGTGCAGATGCAGCGTTTCGTCGAGAAAGGACACGAAGATGCTGAGCGCGATCGGCACGATGACGATGAACGCGCTGCCGAGGAACGCGCCCAGCACGGTGCCGACACCGCCGATGATGATCATGAACAGGATCCGGAACGAGAGATCGAGACTGTACGCTTCCGGCTCCACCGTCCCGAGGTACGCGTAGGCGAACAGCGCGCCCGCGACGCCGCAATAGAACGAGCTGACCGCGAAGGCGAGCAACTTCGCGCGCATCGGCCGGATGCCGATGACCTCGGCGGCGACGTCCATGTCGCGAATCGCCATCCATTGCCGGCCGATGTTGCCGCGCGACATGTTCTTGGCCGCGAGCGCCATCAGCGTCACGATCGACAGCACGAGCAGGTATTTCTCCTGCGGCGAATCGAACGCGTAGCCGGCGATGACCATCTGCTGCGCGGTGATCACGCCCGACGGGTTGTAGTTCGTGAACCAGCCGATCTTCGTCAGGCACCACAGGATGAAGAACTGCGCGGCCAGTGTCGCGACGGCGAGGTAGAAGCCGCGAATGCGCAGGCTCGGCAACCCGAACACGATGCCGACGGCCGCGGCCATGACGCCGCCGCCGGCGAACGCCAGCAGCAACGGTATGCCGGGAATGCGCAGCACGAAGTTGTACGACGCGAACGCGCCGACCGCCATGAACGCCGCGGTGCCGAGCGATAGCTGGCCCGCGTAGCCGGTCAGGATGTTGAGGCCGAGCGCCGCGAGCGCGAGGATCAGGCACGGAATGAGGATCGCCGAGAACAGGTAGGGCGATGCCATCAGCGGAATGCCGACGAACGCGACGAGCAGGATGACGGCGAGCCCGATGCGGTCCTGGCGGATCGGCAGGATCGCCGCGTCCGCCGCGTACGTGGTCTTGAATTGCCCGGCTTCGCGGTAGAGCATCAGGAGTCAGAAGTCAGAGGACAGAGGACAGAAAGTCGTAGCATCATCAGTTGCGCCCGATGTCAGATGCGGCGGATGATCTTTTCGCCGAAGAGGCCTTCGGGCCGCACGAGCAGGAACAGCAGCGCGAGCACGTACGGGAACCATCCCTCGATGCCGCCGCCGACGTAAGGACCGAGATAGACCTCGGCGAGCTTCTCGGTCGCGCCGATGATGAGCCCGCCGACGATCGCGCCGGGAATCGAGTCGAAGCCGCCGAGGATCAGCACCGGCAGTGCCTTCAGCGCGACGAACGTCAGCGCGAACTGGACGCCGTTGCGCGCGCCCCACAGCAATCCGGCGACGAGCGCCACGAAACCCGCGACCGCCCACACGATCGCCCAGATCTGCTGCAGCGGAATGCCGACGGCGAGTGCCGCCTGATGATCGTCCGCCACGGCGCGCAGCGCCCGGCCGATGCGCGTGCGGCTGAAGAAAAGTCCGAGCGCCGCCACGAGCACCGCCGCGATGCCGGCGGCGGCGAGGTCGAACTTCGAGACGTTGATGCCCAGCGCATCGGAGAGCTGCGTAATCGGCTCGTCCTGGATGCCGAGGTCGAGGCCGCGCACGCTCGCGCCCCACACGAGCTGCGCCAGTCCCTCGATGAAAAACGACAGCCCGATCGTCGCCATGAACAGCGAGATCTGCGGCTGGTTGACGAGCGGGCGCAGCACGAGCCGCTCGATCAGCAATCCGGCGATCACCATGACGGCCAGCGTGACGACGAGCGCGACGCCAAACGACAGCCCGTGCTCGGTGAGTCCGACGAACGTGAGTGCCGCGAAGAAGACGAGCGAGCCCTGCGCGAAATTGAACACGCCCGACGCCTTGTAGATCAGCACGAAGCCGAGCGCCACGAGCGAATACATGACGCCGGACAGGAGTCCGCCGATCAGGACCTCGAAGAAGAATTGCACCATCAGTGCGCCACGCCCAGATACGCGTCGATCACCGTCTGGCTGTTGCGGATCGCCGCCGGGTCGCCGTCGCCGATCTTGCGGCCGTAATCGAGCACGACCACGCGGTCGGAGATGTCCATCACGACGCCCATGTCGTGCTCGATCAGCACGATCGTCGTCCCGTACTGCTCGTTGACGTCGAGCACGAAGCGGCACATGTCCTGCTTTTCCTCGACGTTCATCCCGGCCATCGGCTCGTCGAGCAGCAGCAGCGTCGGCTCCGCCGCCAGTGCGCGCGCGAGCTCGACGCGCTTCTGCAATCCGTACGGCAGGCGGCCGACCGGCGTCCTGCGGATGTGCTGGATCTCGAGGAAGTCGATGATCTCCTCGACCTTCGCGCGGTTCTCGAGCTCCTCGCGCCGCGCGCGCCCGAACCAGATCGCCTGCTCGAGGAAGCTCGCATGCATCTTCAGGTTGCGCCCCGTCATGATGTTGTCGAGCACGCTCATGCCCTTGAAGAGCGCGATGTTCTGGAACGTGCGCGCGATGCCGGCGGCCGCGGCGGCGTGCGAATCCATTCCGTGCCGTGGCTTGCCGCGATAGGTGATCGTTCCCTGCTGCGGACGGTAGACGCCGTTGATGACGTTCAGCATCGAGCTCTTTCCCGCGCCGTTCGGCCCGATGATCGCCCGCACCTCGTGCTCGCGCACATCGAAGGTGATGTCCTGCAGCGCCTTCACCCCGCCGAACGCGAGGAAGACGTGCTCGAGCGACAGAATGACGTCGCCGATGCGTCGCGCGGGCAGCGGCTTCTCGCGCGCCGCCGACGCGTCGGGCGGATGACTCGCGACCGGGGCGACGCCAATGGCCATCACGCAGCTTTCGGCACCGCGGCGGGCGCAACCGCCGCGTCCTCGATGCGCAGGTCGGCGGCGACGAGGCCCGAGCGCCCGTCCTCGAACTTGACGAGCGTCTCGATGTGCTGGATCGAACGGCCGGCGTAGAGCGCGTCGATCAGCACGCCGTATTTTTCGGCGATGAATCCGCGCCGCACCTTGCGCGTGCGCGTCAGCTCGTCGTCGTCGGGATCGAGCTCCTTGTGCAGGATCAGGAAGCGGCGCACCTGCGAATCGGCGAGGCCCGGCTCGCGCGCGAGCTCCGCGTTCACCTTCTCGACGCAGCCGCGGATCAACTCGTACACCTCGGGCTTCGCGGCGAGATCGGTGTAGCCGGAATAGGGAATGCCGCGGCGCTCCGCCCAGTTGCCGACCGATCCGATGTCGATGTTGACGAACGCGCACACATGATCGCGGTTCGCGCCGAAGGCCACCGCTTCCTTGACGTGCGGAAAGAACTTGAGCTTGTTCTCGATGTAGTTGGGCGCGAACATCGCGCCGGTCGCAAGCTTGCCCACGTCCTTGGCGCGATCGATGATCTTCAATTGCCCGCCGGCGTCGATGAATCCCGCGTCGCCGGTGTGGAAGTAGCCCTGCGCGTCGATCGATTCGGCGGTCGCGTCCGGCCGCTTGTAGTACTCCTTCAGCAGCATCGGCCCGCGCACCAGCACCTCGCCGTTGTCGGCAACCGCGAGCTCGACGCCGGGTGCCGCCTCGCCGACCGTGTCGAACTGCACGCCGCCATCCGGCTGCAGGCACACGTACGCGCAGGTTTCGGTCGAGCCGTAGAGCTGCTTCAGGTTGATGCCGATCGAGCGATAGAACCGGAACAGGTCCGGCCCGATGGCGGCGCCTGCCGTGTAGGCGACCCGGATGCGCGACATGCCGAGCACGTTGCGCAGCGGCGCGTAGATGAGCAGGTTGCCGACCGCGTATTGCAGGCGGTTCGAGCGACCGCACCCGTTTGCCGTCGAGGATCTCGGCGCCGCAACGGCGCGCGACGCCGGTGAAATGCGTGAACAGCCAGCGCTTGACCGCGCCCGCGTCTTCCATCCGGATCATCACCTGCGTGAGCAGGTTCTCGAACACGCGCGGCGGCGCGAAATAGTACGTCGGTCCGATTTCGCGCAGGTCGGTCATCACCGTGTCGCCGGATTCGGGACAGTTGATCGTGAAGCCGACGTAGAGCCACTGCGCGAACGAGAACAGGTGATCGCCGACCCAGGCCATCGGCAGGTACGAAAGGATGCTGTCGGAAGGACGCAGGCGATCGAATTCGGCGCTGCCTTTCGCCGCGGCGATGAAGGCGGCGTGGGTCTGCCGCACGCCTTTCGGCTTGCCCGTCGTGCCGGACGTGTAGAGCATCCCGGACACGTCGTCGCCGCGGCCCTGCGCCACCTGCTCGTCGAAAAAGCCGGGATGCGCCCGGTCGTATTCGCGGCCGCTTTCGATGAGCCGCTCGTAGCTCGTCACGCCTTCGTAGTTGTGCAGCCCCCGCGCGTCGTCGTAGTAGACGTGGCCGAGCGTGGGCACGCTGGGCGCCGCCTCCAGCAGCTTGTCGACCTGCTCCTGGTCCTCGACGAGCGCGTAGTCGATTTCCGCGTCGTTCAGCACGAAGACGAACTCGGCGGCCGGCGCGTCCTGGTACATCGGCACCGGAACGCCGCCGAGCGCCTGCGCGGCGATCATCGCCCAGTAGAGCCGCGGCCGGTTGTCGCCGACGATCGCGAGATGCATGCCGCGCCGGAATCCCTCGGCCGCGAGGCCGCAGGCAAGCGCGCGGACTTCGGCGGCGACCTCGCGCCACGTCCACGTCTGCCAGATGCCGAGGTCCTTCTCGCGGGTGGCCGGATGATCCGGGCGCACGCGGGCGTGGTGCAGCAGGAGCCGCGGAAACGTGTCCGTCCTCTCCTCCAAAGCCGTCTCCCTTCCGGCCCACGGATGCTGGCACGCGCCGCATCGCTGCACGGCGATCGGGTCGTGCCTCGCTGTGGCATGCGGGCGACCGCTATCGTATCGGCTTTCGCAATTCTGCGCCTTACGCGCTGAAGCCCCCCGATCCTTCCGGGCCGGAACGTCCCGCTACCGGTAATCGTGCAACTCCGCGCCCCGCTTGGGGATCAAAGCTTGCGGAAGGCGTTGTTCGTGACTGCGGTAGACTCGACTCGCAGCCACTACGGCGCGCGCATCCATCGCTTCGCAAGCAGTCAATAACGCACAGGAGACTGGAATGCAACGAAGACACTTCATGCTGGGGTCCGCCGCGCTCGCGACGGGCAGTCTCATCATCGGCCCGCTGGGCCTCGCCGGTTGTACGACGACGCCGCCGTCGCGTGCCGAAGGCGGTTCCACGGCAAGCAAGCGCGAGAAGATCAATGGCGAGGTCGACGGGGCGTTGTCCCGGCTGTACTCGACCGTGCCCGGATCGCGCGACCTGATCAGGCGTGCACGAGGCGTGCTGGTCTTCCCCGAGGTGCTGAACGCGGCCTTCGTCGTGGGCGGCTCGTACGGTGAAGGCGCCCTGCGCGTGGGCGACCGCACCAGCGGCTACTACCAGGTGGGTTCCATTTCGGTCGGCTGGCAGGCCGGCGCGCAGTCCAAGGCGCTGATTCTCGCGTTCATGACGTCCGACGCCCTCGACAAATTCCGCAACAGCAACGGCTGGGCGGTCGGCGCGGACGCGACCGTGGCGGTGGCAAAGATCGGCGCGAACGGCGTGCTCGACACCAACACCGCGCAGCAGCCGATCGTCGGTTTCGTCGTGACCAACGCAGGGTTGATGGCGGGTCTCTCGCTGCAGGGCACGAAGATCTCGAGACTCAACGTCTGAGGGTCGCCTCGAGGGCGGCTCATTGTATTGGCCTTCGCGCTTCGAGGCTGATTCGCGCTTGGGGCGGCACGGCGCGCTCATACGCCGCCCTTCGGTCGGGGATCAGCCCAATCCATCGCTGACGGGAACGTTCTCCGGCGCGGGTTCGACGCCCGACGCCTGCGTCGAAAGGTCAGGTCGCGGGCACGACGCCGGGCGGAAAACCGTCAGTGCTTAGGTCGACACGAAATTCACTCGTAGCGATAGAACCCGCGCTTCGTCTTGCGGCCGAGATAGCCCGCCGCGACCATCTCCTTCAACAGCGGCGCCGGCCGATACTTCGGATCGTTGAAATCGGCGTAGAACACGTTCATCACCGCGAGCATCACGTCGAGACCGATCATGTCGGCGAGCGCCAGCGGTCCGATCGGGTGATTGCAGCCGAGCCGCATGCCGTTGTCGATGTCCTCGGCGCTAGCAAGGCCTTCCTGCAGCGCGAAGATCGCTTCGTTGATCATCGGGCAGAGGATCCGGTTGACGACGAAACCGGGGCTGTTCTTCACGACGATCGGCGTCTTGCCGAGCCGCTTTGCAAACGCCGCGCACGATCGCGACCGTCTCGTCGGACGTCTGCAGCCCGCGAATCAGCTCGACGAGCGTCATCATCGGCACCGGGTTGAAGAAATGCATGCCGAGGAATCGCTCGGGCCGGCGAACGACCGCGGCGAGCGCCGTGATCGAGATCGACGACGTGTTCGAGGCGAGCACCGCGTCGGGCGCTGCGAGCGCGTCGACGGCTTTCAGTATGCGCAGCTTGAGCTCGAGGTTTTCGGTCGCGGCCTCGATGATGAGGCCGGCGCCGGCGAGCTCGGCGTAATCGGTGCTGCCGCGCACGCGCGCAAGCGCCGACGTGCGCGCGTCGTCACTGATCTTGTCCTTCTTCTGCAGCCGCTCGAGGCTGGCGCCGATCGTCGCGAGGCCGCGCTCGACGGCGGCTTGCGCCACGTCGACCATGACGACGTCGACGCCGGCGACGGCGCACGCCTGCGCGATGCCGCTGCCCATGGTCCCGGCGCCGATGACGCCGACGCGCTCGATCTGCATCGCGAATTCCGCCTCACGAATGACGTTCGCGCATTATGCCTTGCCGATGCTGCGTCTCTCCGGCATGCCGGGCAAGTATGCGCAGGGGCCGCGTCTTTGCGCGCTGGCGACGTCGCGGCGGCGAGTCGCGCAAGCCGGCGAGAATCACGTCGATGAGCGCGGGCGCCCTCCCGGCCAGATCGAAGGCGGCGCGATCGAGCACCCACGCGTGCATGATGCCGGCGATGTAGGCATGCAGCGCCTGCGTCGCGAGCGCCGTATCGGTATCCGTCGGAAGCTGCCCCTTGCGCACGGCCTGCTCGAGCACGCGCTCGACGTGAACGAGGCAATGCCGGCGCTCGCGCTGCTTGCGCGCGGCGACGCGGCGCCAACTCGTCGGCGCGCTCGCATTTGTGGAACATCACCTCGAACACCGCCTGCGATCGCGGATCGTCGGCAAGCCGCGAGCAACGCCGTCAATGCGAGCTCGCGCAGCGCGGCCATCGGGTCGGCATGCACGGTGGCCCCGGCGTCCTCGACCATCGTCTCGAGCGGCAGCGTCGCGCGCTCGCACATCGCCGCGTAGAGATCGGCCTTGTCGCGAAAATGCCAGTACACCGCCCCGCGCGTCACGCCGGCCGCCGCCGCGACCTCCGCCAGCGTGCTGCCGGCGACGCCGCGCTCGCGGAACACGCGCTCGGCCGCGTCGAGCAGCTGCTCGCGGGTGACCGCCGCTTCCTCCTTCGTCCTTCGTGCCACCGCAACCGTCCTCTTTACAAACAGTCGCGATTGTATGTATCCTCCGCCGTTCGCACAAGGCGCACCGCAGCAATCCGCGCCGCCGATCCCCGGGAGCCGCATGATGTCCGTCGCGTTACGTCGATCGTTCCGTTATTGGCCGGTAGCATTGGCCCTCGTTCTCGCCGCGTGCGGCAAATCGCAGCAGCAGGCGGGCGGCTTTCACGGATTCCCGCCGGCCGAGGTCACGGTGCAGACCGTCGAGCCGCAGACCTTTCCCGTGCGCTTCGAGTACGTCGGGCAGACGCAGGGCTCGAAGGACGTCGAGGTGCGCGCGCGCGTCACCGGCATCATCGAGAAGCGCCTTTACCAGGAAGGCTCGTTCGTCAAGGCCGGCCAGACGCTGTTCATCATCGATGCGCGCCAGTACCAGGCGCAGGTCAACGCGGCGAACGCCGACCTCGCGCGCGCGCAGGCGCAAAAGGCGCAAGCCGACCGCGAGCTCGCGCGCCTGAAGCCGCTCGCCGAACGCAAGGCGATCGGACAGAAGGAGGCCGACGACGCCGCGTCGAACGCCGACTTCGCCGCGGCGGCCGTCAAGTCGGCGCAGGCGAAGCTCGCCGAGCTGAACCTCAATCTCGGCTACACGAAGGTCATCGCGCCGATCTCGGGCCTTTCGAGCCGCGCGCAGAAATCGGAAGGCAGCCTCGCGACGGCGAACGACACGCTGCTGACGACGATTTCGCAGATCGATCCGATCTGGATCGTGTTCAACGTGTCCGAGAACGAGCAGCTCCGGCTCAACCGCGCGATGGCCGACGGCCAGCTCGAGCTGCCGAAGGACAATGCGTACGACGTCACGGTGCAGTTGTCGGACGGCTCCGCCTTTCCGCGCCGCGGCCACATCAACTTCGCGGACACGCGCGTCAATCCGACGACCGGCACCTACGAGATGCGCGCCGAAATTCCGAATGGCGACGGCGCGCTCAAGCCCGGCCAGTTCGTGCGCGTGATCCTGCAGGGCGCGAAGCGCGTCAACGTGCTCGCGGTGCCGCAGGTCGCGGTGCTCGACGGACCGCAGGGCAAGTTCGTCTACGTTGCCGGCAAGGACAAGGACGGCAAGGACGTCGCGGCGCCGCGGCCCGTCGTCGTCGGCGACTGGGTCGGGGCCAACGGCTCCAACGAGTGGGTGATCGAGTCGGGGCTGAAGGCCGGCGACCCGGTCATCGTCAACGGCGTCGCCAAGCTGATGGGCGGCGGTCCGATCAAGATCGGCACGGCACCGGCCGCGGCGGGCACGGCGCCAGGCGCGCCCGGTGCGGCGGTTCCGGCAGCGCCGGCGGCCGGGCCGGCCAGGGAAGGCCCGGCGACCGGCGCCGCGCCGGCGGCCAGCGCACCGCCGGCCAAGCAATCGCCGGCCGGGAAATAACCCATGCTCTCGCGCTTCTTCATCGACCGCCCGATCTTCGCGATCGTCATCTCGACGTTCATCGTGCTCGCCGGTCTCGCGGCGATGCGCTCGCTGCCGATCGCGCAATATCCGGAAATCGCGCCGCCCGTCGTCACCGTGCAGGCGGTCTATCCCGGCGCATCCGCGCAAACGCTCGAGCAGACGGTCGCGTCGCCGATCGAAAATTCGATCAACGGCGTGCCGGGCATGATCTACATGAGCTCGTCGTCGGCGTCGAACGGCATCGTGCAGATCCAGGTGACGTTCGACATCGGCACGAACGTCGACATCGCGTCGGTCAACGTCAACAACCGCGTCAACGAAGTGCTGCCGCGGCTGCCCGAGGAAGTGCGGCGCCAGGGCGTGACGGTCGAGCGCGGCAGCTCGGCGTTCCTGCAGGTGCTGGCGTTCTATTCGCCCGACGGACGCTACAACGACCTCTTCACGTCGAACTACGTCACGCTGAACGTGCTCGACCAGTTGAAGCGGCTGCCGGGCACGACGAACGTCCAGATCTTCGGCGCGCACGACTATGCGATGCGCATCTGGCTGAAGCCCGACCGGATGGCGCAGCTTCACCTCACGCCGACCGACATCATCGCCGCGGTCAACGAGCAGAACGCGCAGTTCGCCGCCGGCAAGGTCGGGCAATCGCCGGCGCCGACCAACCAGGCGCTCGTCTACACGGTGACGACGCGCGGCCGCCTCACCGACCCGAAGGAATTCGAGCAGATCATCGTCCGCGCGAATCCCGACGGCTCGACGGTGCGCCTGGGCGACGTCGCGCGTGTCGAGCTCGGCTCGAAGGACTACGAGTTCATCGGCCGCTTCAACGGCAAGCGACGCGACGCTCGTCGGCATCTTCCTGTCGCCGGGCGCCAACGCGCTCGACGTCGCGAATACCGTGCGCACCGAAATGGCGCAGCTCGCGAAGCGGTTCCCGGAGGGCCTCTCGTACGCGGTGCCGTACGACACGACGCGCTTCGTCGAAGTGTCGATCCGCGAGGTGCTGAAGACGCTCGGCGAGGCGATGATTCTCGTGTTCCTCGTCGTCTACCTGTTCCTGCAGAGCTGGCGCGCGGCGATCATCCCGTTCGCCGCGGTGCCGGTGTCGCTGATCGGCGCGTTCGCCGGGCATCTACGCGCTCGGCTACTCGATCAACACGCTGACGCTGTTCGCGATGGTGCTCGCGATCGGCATCGTCGTCGACGATGCGATCGTCGTGCTCGAGAACGTCGAGCGCCACATGCGCGAGGATCGCCTGCCGGCGCGCGATGCGGCGCTCAAGGCGATGCGCGAGGTGACCGGGCCCGATCATCGCGATCGTGCTGACGCTGACCGCGGTGTTCGTGCCGATCGCGTTCCTCGGCGGACTCACCGGCGAGCTGTACCGGCAGTTCGCGGTGACGATCGCGATGTCGGTCGTGATCTCGGGCTTCGTCGCGCTGACGCTGTCGCCGGCGCTGTGCGCGCTGATCCTGCAAGCCGCACGAGCCGCCGAACCGTTTCTTCGCCTGGTTCAACGACTGGTTCGCGCGCGTGACCGCGCGCTACAACGACGGCGTCGTCTGGATGCTGCGCCGCGGCGTCATCGGCGCGATCCTGTTCATCGGCATGGTCGCGCTGACGGCGTGGCTGTGGCGGACGACGCCCGGAAGCCTGGTCCCGGACGAGGACCAGGGCTTCTACATCAGCGCGGTGATCCTGCCCGACGGCGCGACGCTCGAGCGCACGGACAAGGTCGTCACCGAGGTCGCGAAGGCGATCCGCTCGAACCCCAACAACCAGGACATCATCGCGTTCACCGGCTTCGATTTCATCGGCGGCGGCTTTCGCAACAACGCGGCGACGATCTTCGTCACGCAAAAGCCGTGGGACCAGCGCAACGGTCACCGCGCCGCAGCTCGTCGGCGAGCTGTTCGGCGAAGACGGCGGGCATCAAGGAAGCGCTGGTGCTCGCGTTCAATCCGCCGCCGATCTTCGGCCTCGGCACCGCCGGCGGCTTCGAGTTCTACATCCAGAACCGCGGTGACGGCGGCGCCAAGCGGCTGGGCGAGGTGACGCAGGCGTTCCTCGCCCGCGCGAATCACGATCCCGTGCTCGCCGGCGCGCAGACGCTGTGGCGCGCGACCGTGCCGCAGCTCAACGTCGACGTCGACCGCGAGAAGGCGAAGACGCTCGGCATTCCGATCTCCGACATCTTCGCCGCGCTGTCGGCGACGCTCGGCAACTACTACGTCAACGACTTCAACAAGTACGGCCGCGCGTGGCAGGTGCTGATGTCCGCGGAGCCCGAGCTATCGCAATCGTCCCGACGACATCGGCGCCGTCTACGTGCGCTCGGCGAAGGGCGAAATGATCCCGCTGTCGTCGGTCGCCACCGTTCGCTACTCGTCCGGCCCCGACGCGCTCGATCGCTTCAACAACCTGCCGGCGGTGAAGATCATCGGCCAGGCGGCGCCGGGGTACAGCTCCGGCCAGGCGATCGCGCGCGTCGAGCGCATCGCCGCCGAAGTGCTGCCGTCCGACTTCAGCTTCGACTGGGGCGGCACGTCGTACCAGGAAAAGAAATCGAGCGGCGCCGCGACGTTCTCGCTCGGGCTCGCCGTCGTCATGGTGTTCCTGATCCTCGCCGCGCAGTACGAGCGACTGTCGCTGCCGCTGTCGGTGCTGCTCGCGCTGCCGTTCGGCACGTTCGGCGCGCTGGCCGCGATCTGGCTGCGCGGCCTCACGAACGACGTGTACTTCCAGATCGGCCTCGTGACGCTGCTCGGCCTCGCCGCGAAGAACGCGATCCTGATCGTCGAGTTCGCCGTGCTGAAAACGCACGAGGGCCTGTCGCCGTCCGCGGCGGCGATCGAAGCGTCGCGACTGCGCTTCCGGCCGATCCTGATGACGTCGCTGGCGTTCATCCTCGGCGTGACGCCGCTGGCGATCTCGACCGGCGCGGGCGCCGGCGCGCGGCATTCGACGGGCACCGGCGTGATGGGCGGCATGCTCGCGGCGACGTTCCTCGCGATCTTCTTCGTGCCGCTCTTCTACCGCGTCATCGCCGAGCGGCGCCTGATCGAGCATCGCAGCCACGACGAGCTGCTCGACGAGGTGAAGCATCTGCGCGCGGCGACGCACCACGTGCCGCACACGCCGGGCCATCCGCCGGTCCCGGCGCATGGAGACTAGCGATGACTGACGCATCACGCTCACGACGCTCGATCGCCAGCGCGTGCTCGTCGCATCGCGCTGCGCTGGCCGGCTGCACGACGACGCCGACGGCGCCGCCGGCGCGTCGAACTGCCGGCGCACCGCCGACCGGCGACGCTCGAGCTCGAGCGCTGGTGGACGAACTTCGACGAGCCTGCGCTCGACGCGCTGATCGACGAGGCGCTCGCGAACAACCTCGACCTGCAGGCCGCGATGGCGCGCGTCGATACCGCGCGTGCGCAGGTCAAGCTCGCCTCGGCCGATCTTTATCCCGAGCCTGAATCTCGGCGTGAACGCCGGCGCGCAGCAAGGTCGACGCGAAGTCGGCAGCATTCCGATTCCGCCGGGCTTCCCGCCGACGACCAACGACTTTCGGCTCGGGCCTCAATGCGTCGTACGAGGTGGACCTGTGGGGCAAGTACCGCACCGCCACGCGCGCCGCGCAGAACGACCTGCTCGCCACGGAATTCGCGCGCGAAACGGTGCGCACCGTCGTCGCCGCCGAGGTGGCGCGAACCTATTTCGGGCTGCTCGCGGCCGACGCGCAGTTGCAGCTGCTGAAGAACACGCTCGGCGCTGCGCGAGCAGACGGTCGCGCTGCAGACCGACCGCGCGCAGGCCGGGCGTGATCGGCGAGTACGACCTCGCGCAGGCCAAGGCGGAGCGCGACGCGGTCGCCGCCGACATCGCGACCGCGCAGCGCGCCGTCAGCCAGTTCGAATCGGCGCTGGCGGTGCTGACCGGGCGCTCGCCGCGCGACGTGTTCACGCCGCAGGTCGGGCGCGAACCGTCGCTCGCGAAGCTGTTGACGCGTGCCGACGGTGCCGCCGGGCCTGCCGTCGGACCTGCTCGAGCGCCGTCCCGACATGCGCCAGATCGAAAAGTCAGCTCGTCGCGGCAAGCCTGCGGATCGACCGCGCGCGCGCCGATTACTTTCCGTCGGTGTCGCTGACCGGCGCGCTCGGCACCGAGTCGGCAGCGCTGCGCAATCTCTTCAGCGGACCGGCGCTGATCTGGTCGCTCGGCGCCGGCCTCGTGCAGCCGCTGATCGGCCTGAAGGCGATCGAGGCCAACGTCGATGCGCAAACGGCGCGCCGGCGCGGAGCTCGTCGGTCAGCTACCGTCCAGACGGTGCAGTCGGCGTTCAAGGACGCGCACGACGCGCTCGCCGCGAACGAGACGACGCGCGACGGCGCTCGCCGCGCAGACGACGCGCCGCGAGAACCTGCAGCAGGCGTACGACCTGTCCGACTCCGCTACAAGGCCGGGTATTCGCCGTACCTCGAAGTGCTCGACGCGCAGCGCCAGCTGCTGCAGGCGCAGACGCTGCAGATCCTCGCCGCGCGCGACGTGCGCCTCGCGCTCGTCGACCTCGCGAAGGCGCTGGGCGGCGGCTGGGATTACGAGCACGCGGTGGACCCGCCGACGACAGCGGCGGCCAAACTCCAGTAAACGGTCATTCACGGCGTCTCTCATGGGGTCAGAGCGAATTAAAATTAAACAGGCCAGGCGAGATTCGCCTGGCCTGTTTAATTCGCGAAATCGGGTGCGGAGGGAATTACTCGGGCCAGGCGATTCGCCTGCCAATAATTACACCTCCGACACCGATTTTCGCTCTGACCCCATTTACTGGAGCTGCGGCTTCTTCAGCAGCGCGTTGCGATCGACCGACTGCACGCTGACTCTCTTCAATCCGCCCTCGCGCGCAACGGTGAGGGGTATGGCCGTGCCGGCGGGGCCGCGCATCCAGAGACTGCGGTAGAAGTCGCCGAGCCCGCTCACCGGCGAGCCGCCGACGTCGCGGACGATATCGCCCAAGTGCACGCCCGCGCGTTCAGCAGGACCGCCGTGCGCCAGGCCCTGGATGGCGATGCCGTCCCCGGTTTCGGCGGTGTAGATGCCGAGCCACGGACGGGGCGGCCGATCGACGCGGCCGAGTTTCAGCATGTCATCGAGAATCGGGTCGATCAGCTCGCTCGGGACGAACATGTTGCCCTTCACCGTTTCGTCGCCGTCGGCTTCCTGCACGAACAACGAGCCGACGCCGATCAGCCGGCCGTTCGCATCGAGCAATGCAGCGCCGCTCCACTCGGGATGCGGCGGTGTGGTGAACAGCGCTTCGTCGAGCAGGTATTCCCAGTAGCCCGCGAACTCGCGTCGTGCGAAAAGCCGCGCGCGCAGCGCATGGCCGCGCCCGCCGCTGCCGATGACATACACATCATCGTCGAGATCGGCGGACTCGAGATCGGTGCGGGGTATCGCGGACACGCCGAGCTTGCCGAGCGGCATCACCAGGCCAAGGCCGGTAACCGCGTCGTAAGCGAGCGCATGTCCGGGAACGACGTTGCCCGAATGGGTCGTCAGCCAGATGGATTCGGCCTCGGTGATCAGGTAGCCGATCGTCAATACGAGCCCGTCGGCGTCGATGACGACGCCGTTGCCCGTGCGCTCGGTGCCGAGCACCGACGCGGTGAACGCATCCTCGGACACCTCGACGCGCATGGCGACGACGGCGTCGAGTGCGCGCTCGAGGTCGAACGCGACGTCGCTGCTCTTCGGTTGAAGCTCTGCAGGGAACGCCCAGTGCGTTTGTTCGGCCATGACCCACGAAGAAATCGGGTTGCGTCGGTATCGAAGCGGCGCTGCAGTATCGCCATGTTACGCGACTGCGGCCGGCTCTCGCGCCGTTTGGCATGCGCGTCCGCCGATCGTTCCGGGCACGCTCGAACCGACGCCGCGCTCCGCCGGGCATCGTCCGCGAAGCGTCTTGCGGACGACCGGCGAGTGGGCTTGCGCCGCGCGACTTCGCTGAAGCCGGCGCGATCGTACATCGATTTCGCGCCGAACCACATCGACTCGTCCCGATCGCGAACCGGCTTGTCGACAGGGTATGCTTCGAGTATGCGCGCACCGTTTCGCCGTGCGTACTCGGCGGCGTGCGCGAGCATCGTCTCCGAAATGCCTTCGCCGCGCGCTTCGAGCGCCGTGAGAAGAAGATGTTCGACCAGACTGGCTCGCCTTCACTTCGGCCTTGATGTCGGCCCGCAAGGCTTCCATTCCGGCGCCGAACGCCACCTCGAACGCCGCCATGCGCGTGTCGAATACGGACTTCGTGAGCAGCTCCGCGCCTTCCTGCGCGACATTGATCGCGTTCGCGATGTCGTCCGCAGTGAAATTCGCGCTCTTGCCGGTTCCCTTGAGCGCCGTGAGGAGCTTGTAGGTGTCTATGGCGAGTGTCGACATCGCGAAGAGATCATCGACGACACGAGTATAGCGCGCCATCGGCCGTTCAGCCGATGCTACATGCTGCGCCGATACTGGCCGCCGACCTCGAAGAGCGCGTTCGTGATCTGCCCGAGCGAGCACACGCGCACCGTGTTCATCAGCTCCTCGAACACGTTGCCGTCGTCCATCACCACCTTCGCAAGACGCGCGAGCGCCGCCGGCGCTTCATCGGCATGGCGCGCATGGAATTCGGCAAGGCGCGCGAGCTGCGATTCCTTCTCTTCCGCGGTCGAGCGCGCGAGCTCCACTTTCTGCGGCGACGGCTTCGGCGTGCGGATTGCGAAACACGTTCACGCCGACGATCGGATAGCTGCCGTCGTGCTTGCGGTGCTCGTAATAGAGCGACTCTTCCTGAATCTTGCCGCGCTGATAGCCGGTTTCCATCGCGCCCAGCACGCCGCCGCGCTCGGACAGCGCCTCGAATTCCTTCAGCACCGCCTCCTCGACGAGCGACGTGAGCTCGTCGATGATGAACGCGCCCTGGTTCGGATTCTCGTTCTTGCCGAGACCCCATTCACGGTTGATGATCATCTGAATCGCCATCGCGCGGCGCACGCTCTCCTCGGTCGGCGTCGTGATCGCCTCGTCGTACGCGTTCGTGTGCAGCGAGTTCGTGTTGTCGTACGTCGAGATCAGCGCCTGCAGCGTCGTGCGGATGTCGTTGAACGCGATCTCCTGCGCGTGGAGCGACCGGCCGCTCGTCTGCGAATGGAACTTGAGCTTCTGGCTGCGCTCGTTCGCGCCGTAGCGCTCGCGCATCGCGATCGCCCAGATGCGCCGCGCGACGCGTCCGATCACCGCGTATTCGGGATCCATGCCATAGCTGAAGAAGAACGACAGGTTCGGCGCGAAGTCGTCGACGTGCATGCCGCGCGCGAGATAGGCCTCGACGAACGTAAAGCCGTTGGCGAGCGTGAACGCGAGCTGCGAGATCGGATTGGCGCCCGCCTCGGCGATGTGGTAGCCCGAGATGGACACCGAATAGAAATTGCGCACGTTGTGATGGACGAAATACTGCTGGATGTCGCCCATCACCTTGAGGCTGAATTCGGTCGAGAAGATGCAGGTGTTCTGGCCCTGGTCCTCCTTCAGGATATCGGCCTGCACGGTGCCGCGCACGGTGGAAAGGGTCCACGCGCGGATTTTCGCCGCCTCGTCGTCGGTCGGCTCGCGACCGTTGTCCTGCGCGAACTGCTCGAGCTGCCGGTCGATCGCGGTGTTCATGAACATCGCGAGAATCGTCGGGGCGGGCCCGTTGATCGTCATCGACACCGAATTGTTCGGCGCGCACAGGTCGAACCCCGCGTACAGCACCTTCATGTCGTCGAGCGTCGCGATCGACACGCCCGAATTGCCCACCTTGCCGTAGATGTCGGGGCGCCGGTCCGGATCGTTGCCGTACAGCGTGACCGAGTCGAATGCCGTCGACAGGCGCTTCGCCGGCATGCCGTCCGCGAGCAGATGAAATCGCCTGTTGGTGCGAAACGCATCGCCTTCGCCGGCGAACATGCGCGTCGGGTCCTCGTTCTCGCGCTTGAACGCGAATACGCCGGCGGTGAACGGGAAGCTGCCGGGAACGTTCTCGGTCAACTGCCAGCGCAGGATTTCGCCGTCGTCCTCGTAGCGCGGCAGCGCGACCTTGCGCACTTTCGTGCCGGACAGCGACGCCGTCGTAAGCGCGGTGCGAATTTCGCGGTCGCGAATCTTCACGACATACTCGTCGCCGCCGTACGCGGCCTTCGTGCGCGGCCACATGTCGAGGAGCTTCTTCGATCGCGCATCGAGCTTGGCGTCGCGCTCGCCGATCAGCTTGTCGAGCGCTCCGCCCCTCGCCCCATCCGTTCCCGCTCGCGGGGGAGAGGGAGCGCGATTGTGGCCGGATGCCTGAAGCTTCCTCCCCTCGCCCGCTTGCGGGAGACCAAGGAACTTCCCCGGTTGTGCCCGCTCCTCCGTCAGAAGCTTCCTCCCCTCGCCCGCTTGCGGGAGAGGGGCTAGGGGCGACGGCAGCCGCAAGCATCGCCTTCGCCGCGCGCAACTGCTGTCGCTCGCGCGCCACCCGCGCCTGCGCGCGCGCCCACGCGTGATAGCCGCGCACCGTCTCGGCGATCTCGGCCAGGTAGCGCACGCGCGCCGCCGGGACGATCGCATGCTGGCGCGTCGAGCAGCGCGTCGACACGCTCGCCAGCCGACCCTCGTCCATCGTCAACCCGTGGGTCCGCAGCTCGCGCACGATCGCCTGGTACAGCGCCGTCACGCCGTCGTCGTTGAAGCGCGACGCGATCGTGCCGTAGACCGGCATTTCCTCGGGCGCCACGCGGAACAATTCACGGTTGCGCTGGTACTGCTTGCGCACGTCGCGAAGCGCATCCTGCGCACCCTTGCGATCGAACTTGTTGATGGCGACGAAGTCGGCGAAGTCGAGCATGTCGATCTTCTCGAGCTGCGACGCGGCGCCGAACTCCGGCGTCATCACGTAGAGCGACACGTCGACGTGCGGGACGATCGCGGCGTCACCCTGGCCGATGCCGGACGTCTCGACGATCACGAGATCGAACCCGGCCGCCTTGCACGCGGCCACGGCATCGGGGAGCGCCTTGGAGATCTCGCTTCCGGCGTCGCGCGTCGCGAGCGAGCGCATGTAGACGTTCGGCGTGTCGATCGCGTTCATCCGGATCCGGTCGCCCAGAAGCGCGCCGCCGGACTTGCGGCGCGACGGGTCGATCGACACGATCGCGATTTTCAGGCGGTCGCCCTGATCGAGCCGAAAACGGCGCACCAGCTCGTCGGTGAGCGAGCTCTTGCCGGCGCCGCCGGTACCGGTGATTCCGAGCACCGGCGTCTTCGCGTTCGCGGCGGCATCGAGCAACGCCTGCCGGAACTCGGGAGGCGCGACACCGGCTTCCAGTGCGGTGATCGCGCGAGCCAGCGCGCGCGTGCGCGCATAGCGGTCGCCATCGCGAAGCGCGCTCGATCGACTGCGGAATCGCCTGCGCGAGATCGGCATCCGCCGCCGCGACGATCTCGTTGATCATGCCCTGCAGGCCGAGCCTCTGCCCGTCCTCGGGCGCGAAGATGCGCGTCACGCCGTAATCGTGCAGCGCCTTGATTTCGGCGGGTATGATGACGCCGCCGCCGCCGCCGAAAACCTTGATGTGGCCGGCGCCGCGCTCGCGCAGCAGGTCGAGCATGTACGTGAAGAACTCGACGTGCCCGCCCTGATACGATGAGATCGCGATGCCGTGCGCGTCCTCTTCGATCGCGCATTCGACGATGTCCTCCACCGACCGGTTGTGGCCGAGGTGAATCACCTCGCAGCCGGTCGCCTGCAGGATGCGCCGCATGATGTTGATCGATGCGTCGTGCCCGTCGAACAGGCTCGCCGCGGTGACGAACCTGACCTTGGCGAGCGGCTTGTAAACGAGTGATCGGCGCGTGGAAAGATCGGTCATCGTGGAGCCTCGCGTTGGATACCCCGGATGCGCACGAAGGAAAGTGCTGCGTGCAGGCGAATGAAAGCTTACCGGAACCCGGGATGCGATCGATCGCGGCGAACGCCTCGGGGACCGAGCGCCGGCGCGCGACCCCCGCGGTCTGCGCGCGTCGGACGTCAACTGCACCCTGGCACGCTACATGACGTTTACGTAAACGTCAATGTCGGCCGACCCTGCGCGACAGCAGCCACCCGCGCTTCGGCACTTTCGCCGCCTGCGCGCTGTCCCATCGTCGCCCGTCGCGCGGCACGGGCCGCCCCCTCCATCTTCCGCCACCATGCTCCTCCTGACGATTCGCCGGTTCGTTGTCGCGCTTGCCCTTCTTCCCGCCGTCGCCTTCGCCGCGCTGCCTGCGGGCGTCACGCGCGGGCCGAGCGTCGAGGGCGTCGACGAATACAGCCTGCAGAACGGCCTCCAGGTGCTTCTGTTCGTCGACGCGACGAAGCCGACGACGACCGTCGACGTCACCTACAAGGTCGGCTCGCGCATGGAGGGCTACGGCGAGACCGGCATGGCGCACCTCCTCGAGCACATGCTCTTCAAGGGCACGCCGACGCATCCGACGTGTCCGGCCGAGCTCGCGCCGGCGCGGCATGCAGTTCAACGGCACCACCTCGTTCGATCGCACGAACTACTTCGAGACGTTGCCCGCGTCACCGACGCGCTCGACTGGGCGCTCGATGCTCGAAGCCGACCGCATGACGACGCTCGACGTCTCAGCAAGGCCGAGCTCGAGTCCGAGATGACCGTCGTGCGCAACGAATTCGAGAGCGGCGAGAACAAGCCGCAGGCGTGCTCTGCGAAGCGGATGGCCGCCGTCGCCTACGACTGGCACAACTACGGCAAGTCCACGATCGGCAAGCGCTCCGACATCGAGCACGTGCCGATCCCGCGGCTGCGCGCCTTCTACCAGACGTACTACCAGCCCGACAACGCCGTGCTGATCGTCGCCGGCAAGTTCGACGAGGAAGGACGCTGGCGTCGGTGCGAAGTACTTCGGCGCGATCCCCAGGCCGACGCGTCAGCTCGCTGCCCAGGCTTACACCGATGGAGCCGGTGCAGGACGGCGAGCGCACGGTGAACGTGCGCCGCGTCGCGAGCGCGCAGTGGCTAGGCGCGCTGTTCCACCTGCCGCAGGGCGCCAATCCCGATACGACGGCGTTCGAGGCGCTCGCCGAAATCATGACGGTCGAGCCCGCGGGTCGACTCTACAAGGCGCTGGTCGAGGGCAGGAAGGCGTCGTCGGTCGAGAACTGGATGTTCGAGCAGCACGACCCGGGATTCGTCATCTTCTGGGCGCAGGTGCCGCAGGGCCAATCGGTCGACGCGGCGCGCGACACGCTGCTCGCAACGCTCTACGACGTCACTGCGCATCCGATCACCGCGGCGGAGCTCGACCGCGTGCGCATCAAGGCGCAAAAGGATTTCGACGACACGATCAACGACCCGCAGCAAATGGCGGTGGCGCTCGCCGAGTCGATCGCAGAAGGCGACTGGCGGCTCTTCTTCATCCACCGCGACCGCTGGCAAAAGCTGACGCCCGCCGACGTCACGCGCGTGGGCACCAACTACCTGAAGGCGTCGAACCTGACCGTCGGCACCTTCCTGCCCGAGGCGGTCCCCGACCGCGCGCCGCTGCCGGCCCCGATCACATCCCCGCGCTCGTGCAGAACTACAAGGGCGAAGCGCCGGTGGCCGCCGGCGAAACGTTCATCCGACGCCGGCCAACCTCGAATCGCGTACCGAGCGCCTGCAGTTG
>CAVPMH010000003.1:0-29843 GCA_963706225.1 uncultured Pseudomonadota bacterium | reverse complement strand
CTGCAGATTCGCCGCGTGGCGCTCACCTACCGCGATGCGCCCGTCGAGCATCGCGTGTCGCTCGTCAACACCGAGCGCCACGAATACTGGGCGGAAATCGGCGCGTGACGCAGATGCTGCGCAATCCGCGATCGGCACGGTGACGGTCACCGTCGATCCGGCCGACATCGAATGGTCGGCCATTCGCGCGCAAGGCGCTGGCGGGCAGAACGTCAACAAGGTATCGAGCGCCGTGCATCTGCGCTTCGACATCGCGGCTTCCCGCTTGCCCGACGCGGTCAAAGCGCGCCTGCTCGCGCACGGCGATCAGAGGATCAGCAGCGATGGCATTGTCGTCATCAAGGCGCAGCGCTATCGCAGCCAGGATCGGAACCGCGATGACGCGCTCGCGCGCCTGCAGCAACTCGTCGATGCCGCGGCGGCGGTTTCCGCGCCTCGCAGGCCCACCCGGCCGAGCCGCAGCTCGCAGCGACGTCGCGTCGACAGCAAGGTGCAGCGCGGCAGGATCAAGGCAGCGCGCGGCCGCGTCGACGAATAGCGGTCAGTGTCGCGGGCGCGGCGGCGCGATCGGGCCGCGGCCTTCGATATGGCGGAACGTGATTCGTCCCTTGGTCAGATCGTACGGGGACAGCTCGAGCGAAACCTTGTCGCCGGCGATGATGCGGATGTGATGCTTGCGCATCTTGCCCGCGCTGTAGGCGACGAGCTTGTGGCCGTTGTCGAGCGTGACGCGGTAGCGGGAATCGGGCAACACTTCAGCGACGACGCCATTCATTTCGAGTAGTTCTTCCTTGGCCATGTACGTCCCTTGCAGAAAGTCGGATGAAAAAAGCCCGGCAGTGCCGGGCTTGTCGAACGAGGACTGACGCGACGACTGCGCCGAGCATGCCGACGTCCGCCTGCATCCCTTATTCCACCGAGCGAATGTTCGACGCCTGCTGCCCTTTGGGGCCGGTCGTCACGTCGAAGCTGACGCGCTGGCCTTCCTTGAGCGTCTTGAAGCCCTGCTCCTGGATCGCGGAAAAATGGGCAAAGAGATCCTTGCCGCCGTCTTCGGGGGTGACGAAGCCGAAGCCCTTTGAATCGTTGAACCACTTCACGGTACCTGTTGCCATGTCTTGAAATATCCTGAAAGAACAATAAAAAGGGGATAGCCCCTCGGGTGGGGCGAAAGTCAAGACGGCGGGTGATGAACAGAAGTACCGCAGGACTGCGGGTACCGGACCAGCAACAGCTACTTGAAAATCGCTTGTTTACAGTATGGGTGCGAAGCGACGGATTTGCAAGCGAAATGCGTCGAAATCGCACTATACGCCCGGCGACTATCGCATTTGCCGCGAACGCTCGCTGTCCGGTCTTCGCGAACCCGATCTACCCGGGATCGAGCGTGAACAACTCCTGCGGCCGCGCGACGCCCTTCATCGCATAGCGGCCAAGGCTCACCAGCCGGGAACGCGCGTCGCCCGACGCATCGGCGAACGCCGACGATACGATGACGGCCTGGTCGAGCGAGACGCATAGCGCTTCGATGCGCGACGCCTCGTTGACGGCAGGACCCAGTACGGTGAAATCGAGGCGGCGCGGGCTTCCGACGTTGCCGTAGAGCAGCTCTCCGACGTGCAGCGCGAGGTGAGTCGCCGTAACCGGAAGCCCCGACGCCGTGCGCCGCTCATTCAGCGCCGCGATGCGGCGATGCTGATCGGCGGCCGCATCCAGCGCGCGGACGCAGGCGCGCTTCGTGTCTTCATCGGAAAAGATCGCGAGGATTCCGTCGCCGATGAACTTCAGCACGTGGCCGCCATTGGCCTCGATCGCCTCGACCTGCGACTTCGGCATAGTCGTTCAGCAGCGCCAGCACGACATCGGGCGTCACGGCGTCGGTGATCCGCGTGAAGCCGACGAGATCGCTGAACCAGACGACTGCGCTGATCTGCGTGGCGCGGCCGCGCACGATGTTGCCGGCAATGCACGCGTTCAGCCGCGTCGCTGCCAAGATACGTCGTGATCGCCGTGCGCGCGGTGCGGTTGGTCGTCCATAGCATGAACGCAAGCGCCAGCGTCGGCAGGATGCCGGCAAGCAATTCGACATCCGCTTCCGAAAAGCCGTCGGGCGCGGCGGTCATCCACGACGAAACCATTCCCTGGCCCTCGCCCAGGCGCATGCTCTCGTCGACGCGCGTGGCGAACGCAACATAGTCGGTCGCGCCCTGGTCGGCAAATCGGTCGAGGAGCGGAAACTCCCCGCGCTGATAGCGCGAATCGAGATGACGGCGCAGTCGTTCACGGCCGCCTTCGGTGACGGCGTAAAACGGGCTGCGCGCCCACGTCTCGTTGACGACCTCGCCAGCCGCGCGGGGGAACGCCTCCTCGATGCCGCCCTGGCCCTGGACCCAGCGCACGCCGCGTCCGTCGAACGTCGGGTCGAGCAGATCGTTGGCGATGGACGCGCGCATCAGTTCGATTCCTGCCGCTGCAAGCCGCTCGCACACGCCGGTGAGGATCGCGACTTCGCCCACACCGGCGAGCGCCGCGCGGACGATCCAGTCGGTAATGTCGGCTTTCAGCCGTATGTGCATCAGCCGTGCGTGTGCATCGCCCGCCACACCCGCTCGGAAGTCAGCGGCATCTGCAGCGCGTCCGCCGGTCGCCCGAAGCCATTGCGCGCCAGCGCGTCGATCACCGCGTTGACGACCGCCGGCGTCGCGCCGATCGCGCCCAGCTCCCCGACGCCTTTCACGCCCATGGGATTGGTGAGGCAAGGCGTCGATTCGTCCATCGTCATCTCGAAGTGCCGGATCATCCGCGCGTGAGGCACCGCGTAGTCCATGAAGCTCGCTGTTTGCGCCTGCCCCGATTCGGCGTCGTACACGAAGCGTTCGCACAGCGCCTGACCGATGCCCTGCGCGGCGCCGCCTTCCAGTTGTCCGATCACGACCATCGGGTTCACCACGCGGCCGACATCGTTCACCGACCAGTAGCCGTCGAGCGTCACGGCGCCCGTGTCCGGATCGATTTCCACTTCGCAGACGTGACAGCCATTGGGCCAGCTCGGTGCGCCGACGGCGCTCGTCGATTGCAGCGCAATGCGTTCGCCGGCCTGGCGCTGCGCCAGATCGAACAGGCCGATGCGCCGATCCGTGCCTGCGATGCCGAAGGTGCCCTCGTGGTAATCGATGTCGCCTGCCGCGGCTTCGAGCGCTTCCGCGGCGAGCTCGTGCGCCTTGGCGACGGTACGCTGCGAAGCGACCTGCACGGCCGAGCCGACGACGAACAGCGATCGCGAGCCGGCGCTGCCGAAGCCTGTCGCCCGATCGGTATCGCCAAAGCGCACGTCGATGCGATCGCCCGGCACGCCGAACACGTCCACTGCCAGTTGCGTGAACGTCGTGGCAAGACTCTGGCCCATCGGTTGCGCGGCGCAGAAGATCTCGATCCGCCCCGCCGCCGTGACGGTCACGTCGACCGTTTCTTCGAAAACGTCGGCGCCGGTCCATTCGAGGAACGTTGCGATGCCTTGTCCGCGCAGCCGGCCGCGGCGCGTAGCGGCAGCGGCGCGGGCATCGAAGCCTGCCCAGTCCGCGAGTGCCATCGCCTGGTCCATCACTTTCGCGAACTGGCCGCTGTCATACGTCTTGCCCATCGCATTGGCGTACGGCATCTGCTCGGGCCGGATCATGTTGCGCCGGCGCAATTCCGTGCGGTCCATGCCGATTTCGCGGGCGGCAGCATCCATCAGCCGCTCGATGATGTAGATCGCCTCGGGTCGGCCCGCGCCGCGATACGGACCGGTGGGCAACGTGTGCGTGAGCACGGCCTTGATGCCGATGTCGATCGTCGCGATGTCGTAGATGCTCGTGGACACCCACGGCCCGATCAGAAGCTGGATGACCACACCCGCGGGTGTCGCGTAGGCGCCGACGTTGGCGAGCGTCGCGATCCGCAACGCCAGGATGCGGCCGTCGGCATCGAGGGCCAACTCGGCTTTGCTCGTCACGTCGCGCCCGTGGCTCGCCGCCAGAAATTCCTCGATGCGCTCGGCGGTAAAACGCACCGGTCGCTTCAGCGCTCGCGCGGCAAGTGCCACGACGACGTCCTCCGGGTACAGGCTCGTCTTCATGCCGAAGCCGCCGCCGACATCGCCGACGACCACGCGCACGTTCTCCTTCGGAATGCCGAGAACATCGCACAGCTCGTCGCGCAACCCGGTCGGCGTCTGGCAACTGACGCGTAGCGTGAGACGCTCGCTCGCTTCGTCCCAGGTGGCGAGTGTCGAGCGCGGCTCGATCGGACACGGCGCGACGCGCGGGTTGACGAGGTCGAGCGTTACGACGTGCGCGGCGCGCCTGAACGCTGCTTCGGTAGCCGCGGGGTCACCGTGGCGAGCCTCGCACGCAACGTTGTCCGGCGCGTCTTCCATCACCTTCGGTGCACCGGGCGCGATCGCGGCAAGCGTATCGACCACCGCCGGCAGCGGCGCGTAATCGACCTCGATCCTTTCCGCGGCGTCGCGCGCGACGTGCGGTGACAGCGCGATAACCGCAGCCACCGCCTCGCCAACAAAGCGCACCGTGTCGACAGCGAGTGCGTGATGAAGCGGCGTCGCGGTCGGCGTGCCGTCGCCCCGCCTGAAATCAGCCGAGTTCGGAATCGGCTTGACGCCGGCGCGGATCAGATCGCGGCCGGTGAAAACGTTGGCGACGCCCGGCATCGCAGCCGCGGCGTCGCTGTCGATGCGCGTGATACGTGCGTGCGGATGGGGCGAGCGCACGAAGCACGCATAGAGTTGTCCCGCGGCCGGCAGGTTGTCGGAGAACTGTCCCCTGCCACGAAGAAGCGCGTCATCCTCGACGCGCTTGACCGACCTCCCGCTGCCGAATCGGCTGATTGGCGATGCAGTCATCACGTGTGCTCCGGCGCTTCAGGAAGCAAACGCGCATTCTGCCACGCGTCACACGTGACGCAGGTTCCCGCGCACTGCCCGGAATCGAGGCGATCCTGCGCCGGCCAATGCGCACGCGCGTCTTCGTCGAAATGCACATGGGTTATCCACTGCAACGGTGGATAACACCGGGCGTCTTCAGCTTCCCTTGAAGCCATGCGCGACCGGCCAGAAGTATTCCCTCCAGCTCGCCGGCAGATGCCTGATGCTGCCGACGTCGTGCATGTATTGCGCGAAGACCATTGTATTGAACGGCGTCACGCTGATGCGCACCTGCGGATCGGCCAGGATCCGGGTCAGATCCTCGGGCGTGAGCTTCTTCTCCTTCGTCATCGCGATGTACATCTGCGCGGCTTCGCGATGATGCTGGTTGATGAAGTCGCTGGCCTCGGTCTGCGCGGCGAGCCAGGCGTCGACCCATTTCGGATGGTCCTTCAGCACGCGGGCGGGCGTCACGACCTCGATCGTCGTCGCGGGACCGTTGGTGACGTCGTTCGCCCACAGCACCGCGTGTACGCCGGGCGTACGCAACTCTTCCAGGCTGTACGGCGGGTAGCTGAAATGCGCGTTCACCTCGCTCTTGCCGGACATCACGGCCACTGCCGCGGTCGGGTGTCCCATCGACACGGTCAGCGCATCGAGCGCGGTGCGCCTGTCGGCACCGAACGCCCGCGCCGCGGCCATCTGCAGCACGATCGCCTGCACCGAGATCTTCACGGCGGGAACCGCGATGCGGTCCTTGTCGGAGAAGTCCTTCAGCGTCTTCACCGCCGGATCGTTGGTGACGAGCGGGTACGGAAACGACGAGATTCCCGAGATTGCCTTGATTTCGTTCGGCGTGCCCTGTGTCTTGTCCCACAGCGTGAGGAGACCGGTGATGCCCGACGACGCGAAGTCGACGCTGCCGGAGAGAAGCCCGTCGACGGTCGCCGTGGTCGTGCTCATCGTCGCCCACGTCACCTTCGCGTCCTGCACGCCGAGTTGCGCGAGGTGCTTCTCGAGCAGTTGCTCGTGCTCCATCACCATCAGCGGCAGGTAAGGCAGCCCGTACTGGCGCGTGACCTTGATCTCCTGCGCGCCGGCATTGCCCGGCAGGCCGCAGAGCGCCAGCGCCGCGATGCCGCCCAACAGCGCGACGCGTTGCGCGAATCGAATCAGCCGCATGGGAACAACCTCCTCGTGAACACAATGGAACCGCCGCCTCGGCGAATGGCTGGCGTCAGCACCTGGCCTCGCCGATGACGCGGGCGATGAACGCCTCGCCCATGCGAATCTGGTCGAGCGTGATGAATTCGTCCGGCTTGTGCGCGTCGGCGATCGAGCCCGGTCCGCAGATGACGGCATCGAAGCCCGCGCGCTGGAACTGTCCCGCCTCCGACGCGAAGGCGACCTTGCCGCCGCGTCCGCCGCCGGCGAGACGCTCGATGCGCCCGACGATCGGTGCGCTCTCTTCCGTGTGCAGTCCGGGGTTGTCCGACTTCGTCTCGAAGGCGATGCGGCTCTCGGGCGCTACGCGCTGCATCTGCGGCAGCAGCGCCTGCCTGCAGTAAGCTTCCAACCGGCCCAGCAGACGATGCGGATCATCGTCGGGCACGGTGCGAAACTCGAACTCGAGCGTGCATTCCCGGGGCACGATGTTGAGCGCGGTGCCGGCGTGCAGCACACCGGCGTGCAGCGTCGAGTACGGTGGATCGTACTCGCGGTTGAACGGGCCGTTCTCGGCGACCTGGCGCTGCATGCGGCGAAGCTCGACGATGATCTCGGCTGCGTATTCGAGCGCGTTGACGGCATACGGCGCGAGCGCCGAATGCGCCTCGCGCCCGCAGACATGCGCGCGCGCCGCGAGCTTGCCCTTGTGCCCGGTGACGACCTTCATGCTCGTCGGCTCGCCGACGATGCAAAGGCCCGGGGCGACGCCGCTGTCCTGCATGTCGCGGATCATCCGGCCCACGCCGATGCAGCCGACTTCCTCGTCATAGGAGAACGCGAGATGGATCGGCGTCGCGAGCGGCTTGCCGAGCATTTCGGGCACGGCCGCAAGCACCACGCCGAGGAACGATTTCATGTCGGCGGCGCCGCGTCCGAGCAGCCGATCGTCCTTCACCACGCCGGACCAGGGGTCGACCGTCCACGCCTGGCCGTCCACGGGCACCACGTCGGTGTGCCCGGAGAGCACGATGCCCGGGACGGCGCGGATCGCCGATCGTCGCGAACAGGTTCGCCTTGGCCTTGTCGTCGTCGTGCGTCAGCCGGGACGAAATGCCGTGCGACCCGAGGTACTCGCGCACCCAGTCGATCAGCGCGAGATTCGAGCGCCGGCTCGTCGTGTCGAACCGCAGCAGTTGCCGGATCAGCTCGAGGCTTCGCGGCGCGTCAGAAGTTTGCATTAGTCGGGGGGCAGCGAGCGGAGCGAGCGTGGGGGGATGTTTCAGGGCCGACATTCCTTGTCCGCGGATGTCTGTCATGTTACGTGTTATCGAAACCGGCCGGAAATTCACGGGAAAATGGCGCGTCGGATTCTCTTCGCCGTACACGACTGGGGACTCGGTCACGCGACACGAAGCCTGGTGCTGATCCGCGCGCTCGTCGCGCGCGGCGACCGGGTCCTCGTCCTGATGGCGGAAAGTCCCGGCCTGCAACTGCTGCGCGCGGAGCTCGGCGACGCGTGCGAATACCACTGCTACGGCGACCTTCCGAAGCCCTTCAGCCGCTACCCCGCGCTGTTCTACCTCCGCATGAGCCTCGCCACGCCGCGGGTGTGGCTGCGCTTCGAGCTCGAGCAGCGGCTGACCGAAAAGCTGGTGCGCGAGCGCCGGATCGACGCCGTCGTTTCCGACAGCCGGCTCGGCGTGTGGTCGCGCGCGGCGCCGAGCTACTGCCTTTTTCACTCGCTGCGCCAGATCATTCCCGGGCGGCCGGCGGCGCTCGAGCGGCTGGTCGAGCGCGCGCAGCGGCACCTGCTGCGCAGCTATCGCGCGATTCTCGTCCCCGATGTCGACACCGACGATGCGCTCGCCGGGGATCTTGCCCACGACCTCGATTTCGACTGGGGCCTGCGAAGGGTTGTCTACCTCGGTCCGCTTTCCGAGATCGGTCGCGAAGGCGCCGCGGAGGACATCGATTACTTCTTCTCGATTTCCGGTGTCGAGCCGCATCTGACGATGCTCGAAACGCGCGTACTCGCCGCGTTGCCATTCCTGCCGGGGCGCGGCGTCGTGGCGCTCGGCCGCCCGAGCGCTGCCGGCGAGTCCCGCCGAATCGGCGGCGCGACGGTCCACGGCTACCTCGATCGCCGCGCGCAGGGCGAAATGTTGGCGCGCGCCCGCGTCGTCGTCGAGCCGCTCGGGCTACACCACGCTGATGGAGCTCGCCGGCCTCGGCAAGCGCGCCTTGTTCATTCCCACACCGGGCCAGAGCGAGCAGGAGTACCTCGCGCGCCTGCATCGCGAGCGCGGCCATGTGTTCAGCACCGCGCAATCGGCGCTCGATATCCCGAGCGACTTGCGCCGCGCGGAAGCAGCCGCCGGCTTGCCGCGGCTTCGCACCGACACCGCCGTGCCGCGCTTTCTCGCGCTGCTGTAAATGGGGTCAGAGCCATTTACGTCCGCCACAGCAGCGCGACGATGGGCAGATTGCAAAGCCACATCGCACCGGTCCAGACGACGCGAAAGCCGAGCATCAGCGTCAGGCCTTCCGCGTAGGGCACGCCCCATCCGGCCTGCGCAGCACTCATGCCGAGCACCTCGACGGTGCCGATCTGGCTGATGAGACCGCCGGTCAGGAAGACGACGGCAAGCGCGAACGCGTACGTCGTCGCAGCCTCGAGGTATCCGAAGTACGCGAGGCCGGCGTGCCGGCCGACGAGCATGAACGCGAGGACCAGCGCGCCGAGATAGGCCGTGGCGACGACGAAATTGATGCCGAGAATGTGCACGTTCGACAGGCGATGCAGGCCGCTGATGAGGTCGATCGCCGCGTTGAGCGCTCGGTGCAGCGCGGGCCGCCTGAATCGTCGCGCGAGCCGCCGCGCGGCCCCCTCGAAATGCAGCACGAACGCCAGCAGCAGGCACAGCGCCACGGCGGCCGCCACGGCGGCGGGCCGGATCGCCGGCCAGCCGCGAATGCCGAAGACTGCGAGCCACGACAGGACGACGATGATCTCGACGAGCAGCATCATCACGGTGGCTGCCGCGCTCTGCGCGAAATGCGACCTTCCCGTCCGCGCAAGCACCCAGTTCTGAGCGAAGAGACCGAACGGCAGCGTGAGCGCCAGCTCGCCGACCGCGAAGGCCAGTCCGAGCCGCCGCCAGTCGGGTCGGATGCCGAGATTGGCGAGAAGCAGATGGAGCTGCCAGGCCTTGAGTCCGAGGTAGACCACCGCCATGCAGATGGCGGCGGCCACCACCGACAGCGGCAGCCGACGAATCTCTGCCAGCGCGCGGCCCGGATCGCCGAGCTTGAGCGCGACGAAGAACAGCGTACCGGCCAGCGCGACGGGGGCGATCACCGCCGCCGCCTTGCCGATTCTCACGGGGCAAGCTTGCCGGCAAGCCCGGAATCGAGCGTCGCCAGATCGTCGAGCGCGTTATGAAGGTACGGAACGATCGCAGCAGCGGTGCCCCACGCGGGCTTCGCATCCGATGGCCAGCGGTTACGCCAGCCGGCTCCGGAGGGCGCGACCAGCGAACGGCTGGCGAGCCAGGCGAGCCGCTCGTGCGCAAGCCGCGCGGGACCCGCGTTCCTCAGAAGCGGGTCGAGCGTGAGACCCGCATCGCGCGCGGCGTCGCCCGCGTGCTGCAGCCAGCGCGCCAAGGTCATCGTCGTGAACAGGCGTGGGCCCGCGGCGATGAAGCGGCTGACGAGGTGACTGCAGGTGACCGCCGAAAGCCGCAGGATCTCGACGCGCAGGCGCGCGTCGAAGTCGCTGCGGGATTGCACGTGGATCGGCGGCAGCGTCGGTCCGATGCGCACGACCGCGCGCACCCGTCCCCGGCGAAGCGGATCGTAGCTGAGCGCAACCGGCAGCACCGGCGGCGGCATCGCGCAGCGACGGTACACTTCCCAGGCGCCGGCGCGCACGCAACCGAAGCGGCCGCTGCGCGACGTGACGCCCTCGGGGGCGAGATACACGACGCGACCGGTCGCGATCAACTCGACCAGGCGCCCGATCTGTGCCGAGATCGTCGCCCGGAATCCGGGCACGAGCGCGCGCAGGACGGCCGGGTGCAGTCGGCGCAGCCCCCAATGCCGAAGGCGCAGCGCGCCGAGACGGCCGGAGTCGATCGCATCCACTCGTCGTGGCAGCGATCCGAGCGCGTCCGCAATCTCGCGCAGCCCGCGCGCGTGGAACACCTGCGCCGGGTCCGCATCCGCGAATCCGGCAGCGCGCAGCGCCGACAACGTTTCGCCCCAGGTGAATTCGCGAATGCGCCGGATCGGCTGCACGCGCAGGATGCGAAACAGGCCCTCGAGCGGAACGCGGCCGAGCAGCCATGCCACCGGCCGCGGCCATGTGCCCAGCAGGTCGCTGACGAAGCCGCGGCGAAACAGGTCTTCGCGCGCCGCGCAGAACGGCAGCGGATTCAGAATGCGCACGCCGCGCCGGCGACAGAGCGCGGCGGTCAGCACCGGGACATCGCAGTCGCGCAGATGGTTGGATACGACGAGCGTTCCGGGTTCCAGCCGAAAGTCCGGCGGAATGATCTCCGCGTTGCGGACCAGCGCGCGTACCGCGAGGTCGAAGCAGCACGCCGTCAGCCAGGTAAAGGGCGGATGGGGATCGAGTTCGGCGTCGGACAGCCAGTTGAACGACATGGACCCCGCCGGGTAGATTCTGGCCCGAATCAGGACACTCGTCGGACCTTCTCCCCGGCGAAAAGGTCCGCGCCGTCGCGGCGAGCGCCGCGCGCTGCCGGCTACCAGAACTCGAAGGACGCCTGCAGAACCGGCGCGAACGACCGTCGATGCGCGGGACACGGCCCGTGCAGGTCCAGCGCCGCCAGATGCTCCGGCGTGCCATAGCCCTTGTGGCGGGCGAATCCGTACATCGGATACTCGCGATCGAGCGCCACCAGCATGGCGTCGCGCGCCGTCTTCGCGATGATCGACGCGGCGGAGATCGCCGGCACATCGCGGTCGCCCTTGATGATCGCGTACGCCGGGCAGGCGAGCTGCGGGCAATGGTCGCCGTCGATCAGCGCTTCGATCGGCTGGATGGCGAGCGCTTCGACGGCACGGCGCATCGCAAGCAGCGTCGCGCGCAGGATGTTGAGCGCGTCGATTTCGCCGACGTCGCTCGCGGCGAACGCCCACGCGATCGCCTTCGCGCGAATCTCGGCGGCGACGTGCGTCCGCTGCTCGGGCGTCATCACCTTCGAGTCGCGCAGTCCGCGGATCTTGCGCGCCGGATCGAGAATGACCGCGGCGGCGATGACCGGCCCCGCCAGTGGACCGCGCCCCGCCTCGTCGATGCCGGCGATCAGCACGCTGCGCTGCGAACCGCGTCGCGGCCGCCGGCCGCTGCGTGCGCCCGGCGGAGCTCGGCCAGCACCGCGTCGGCCGCCAGCGCGCCGGTATCGACGGCGAGCGCGTCACGGAGCTTGCCGAACAGGGTTTCGATGCGTCTGCGCGTCACGGTATCGTCGAACAGATTCAATGCAGCCTGCGCAAGATTGCCCGGAGTGGCGTCGTCCTGCAAGAGTTCCGGCACGACGAAGCGTCCGGCCAGCACGTTGGGCAGTCCGACCCACGGCACGAGCAGCTTGCGGCGAACGATGCGCGCCGTCAGCGCGCTGACGCGATAGAAGATCACGTGCGGACAGCGCGCGAGTGCCGCCTCGAGCGTCGCGGTGCCGGATGCAACGAGCCCCACGTCCGCGGCGCGCAGCGCGTCGCCCGCATGACCGTAGAGGACCGTCACCGGCAGCGCATCGTGTCCGCCGCGATGCCGCGCTTCGAGGAACGCGTCGCGCGTCGTGCGCGACACGAGCGGGACGATGAAGCGCGCATCCGGCCGCGCTTCGAGAATGCGCGCCGCGGCATCGAGCACGAGGCCGCCGTGCATCTCGATTTCGGACAGACGGCTGCCGGGCAGCAGCGCAAACAGCGGCGTGGCCGGCTTCTGCTTCAGCGTTTCGCGCGCCGCCCGCCGCGCGCCGGCTCCCCGCTGCCTGCAGCGCGAGCGGATGGCCGACATAGCTGACCGCGATGCCGGCCGCCTCGTAGAGCGGCGGCTCGAAGGGGAACAGCGCCAGCATCCGGTCGACGGCGCGCCCGATCGACTGCAGCCGCTCGCGGCGCCACGCCCAGACCGACGGACTCACGAAATGCACGGTACGGATTCGCTTGCGCTTCAACCGTCGCTCGAGCCCCAGATTGAAGTCGGGCGCGTCGACGCCGACAAAAACCGGCACACGGGCCGCGACGAAGCGGCGCGCGATGTCGCGCCGCAGCGCCACGAGCGCCGGCAGATGCGCGATGACTTCCGAGAAGCCGCGCACCGCAAGCTGCTCGAGCGGCGCCCAGATCTCGCACCCTGCTGCCTGCATCTTCGGACCGGCGATGCCGGCGAACGACACCGCCGGACATCGGCGGCGCACGGCCTCGATCAGCGTGGCGCCGAGCGCATCACCCGACGCTTCGCCGGCGACGATGCCGATCGTGACGGGCGAGCTTGTATGATCCCCCCACGCTTGCGACTGTCGTCGCTGCGCTGCCCCCCGGGGGGGCTCGTTCGCGCCTTGGGGCGGCCCGGCGGCGCTCACCGGACGATGCCGCGTTCGCTTGTCGAGAGGAACGCCACGAGCGTCGCCAGCAGCGGCGCCTCGGCGGCGGCGTTGGCCAGCGCTGCACGCGCATCCTCGAGCGACAGGCCGCGCCGGTACAGCATCTTGTACGCGCGGCGCACCGCGGCGATGTCGTCCGTCGAGAACCCGCGCCGGCGCAAGCCTTCGTTGTTCGTTCCCGCGGGCTTCGCCGGATAACCGGCCGCGGTGACGTACGGCGGCACGTCCTGCAGCACGATTGCGCCGGCCGCGATCATCGCATGCGCGCCGATGCGGCAGAACTGATGGACGCCCGCATACGCGCCGAGCACGGCAAAGTCGCCGATCGTCACGTGCCCGGCGATCTGCGCGTTGTTCGAGAACGTCGTGAAGTCGCCGACGACGCAATCGTGCGCGACGTGCGTGTACGCGAGGAACAGGTTGCCGTTGCCGATCGTCGTCGTGCCGCGATCCTGCGCGGTGCCGGCGTGGATCGAGACGAATTCGCGGATGACGTTGTCGTCGCCGAGCGTGGTCGACGTCGGCTCGCCGCCGTACTTGCGATCCTGCGGAATGTCGCCGACGGACGCAAACTGGAAGATGCGATTGCGCGCGCCGATCGACGTGCGCCCGGTGACCACCGCATGCGGGCCGATGCGCGTGCCGGCGCCAAGCGTGACGCCGGGACCGATGATCGAATACGCGCCCACCTCGACGTCGTCGGCGATCCGCGCGCCGGGCTCGACCAGCGCGGTTGCGTGGATCATCGGCACGTCAGTCGGGCCGCCCCGACCGACGGCAGCGGCAGCGAGCGTGGGGGATGTTTCATCAGATCGGCAGTTCCGGCAGCGGCGGCACGCTGCGGATCGCCGCCAGGAGTTGCGCCTCGCACACGAGCTCGCCGCCCACCATCGCGCTCGTCCTGAAGCGGCCGATCCCGCGCACCGCGCGCTCGAGATGCGCCTCGAGCGTCAGCGTGTCGCCTGGAACGACCGGCCGCTTGAAGCGTGCCGCATCGATGCCGGCGAAGAGCACGATCTGGCTGCCGTCGCGACGCGCGACGTTCGAGAGCATCGTCAGAAGACCGGCGACCTGCGCCATCGCCTCGATCACGAGTACGCCCGGCATGACCGGATAGCCGGGAAAGTGACCCTGGAAGAAGGGCTCGTTCACGGTCACGTTTTTCACGCCGCGAATGAACTTGCCGGCTTCCCAATCGAGCACGCGATCGACGAGCAGCATCGGATAGCGATGCGGCAGCAGCCGCTCGATCATGCCGATATCGAGCTCGCTCATTGGACTACCCTCCGCGCTTCGCGCTGCGGGACTAATTCGCGCTCGGGGCGGCCCTTCGCGCTCATACGATCCTCCCCTTGTCGCCATCATCGTTCGATCGCGCCTGCGCCAGCGCGTCTTCCAGCTTTTTCACGCGGTCGGCCAGCTCGCGCAGCCGGCGCGTCTGCGATGCGACGTGCTTCCATTCGCGGTGCGCCAGTGCGGGAAAGGCGCTGGTGTAGACGCCGGCCTCGCGAATCGAATCGTAAACCTGCGTCGCCGCCGAGATGACGGTGCCGGCGGCGATGTCGAGGTGGCCCGAGATCATTGCCGCACCGCCGATGCGGCAGTGCGCGCCGATTCGCGTGGACCCCGCGATGCCGACGCAGCCCGCGATCGCCGTATGCGCACCGATGATGCAGTTGTGCGCGATCTGGATCTGGTTGTCGAGCTTGACGTCGTCCTCGATGATCGTATCGTCGATCGCGCCGCGGTCGATCGTCGTGTTCGCGCCGATCTCGACGTCGGCGCCCACCAGGACGCGGCCGATCTGCGGAATCTTGCGCCAGCGACCGCCGTCGTCGGCCAGGCCGAAGCCGTCGGCGCCGATGACGGCGCCGCTGTGCACGAGCGAGCGCGCGCCGATCACGCAACGCGGATAGATCGTGACCTGCGCATCGAGCACGACGTCGTCGCCCACGCGCGCGGAGTCGCCGATGGCGCAATGCGCGCCGATAACGCGCGCTCGCCGATCGACGCCTGCGCGTCGATCACCGCGTACGGCCCGATCGACGCCGTCGCTGCAACCGTCGCGGAAGCGTCGATGCATGCGCTCGGATGGATTCCGCGAGACGGCGTGCGCGCCGGGTGCAGGATCGTCGCGACGCGTCGCGTACGTCGCGTACGGGTTGGCCGAGACGAGCTTCGCCGCCGCCGTAACGCTCGCGGCATCGGGACCGACGATGACGGCGCCGGCGCGAGTGGTCGCGAGTTGCGCGCGGTACCTGGGATTCGCGAGGAACGCGATGTCGCGCGGTCCCGCATGCTCGAGCGTGGCGACGCGCTCGACGATGACCGCGCCATCGCCGTCGATCCGCGCGCCGACCTGCCGCGCGAGCTCTTCCAGACTTATTGGTGTGCCCCCCACGCTTGCGGCTGTCGCCGCTGCGCTGCCCCCCGAGGGGGCGCAATTCGCACCTTGGGACGGCCCGGCGGCGCTCATGCCATCGTGCTCGCGCAAGGGCGCCATCGTGGCGGGCCGGGCACGCGAGGCAGGTGCTGCCGCTACTTGTCCGCCAGCGACTTGATCACCTTGTCGGTGATGTCGATGCGCTGGCTGGCGTAAACGACGGGGTCCTGCAGGATCAGGTCGAACTTCTCGGCGCCGGCGATCTGCTGGATCACCTTGTTCGCACGCTCCTGGATGCCGGCGAGCTCCTCGTTGCGGCGCAAGTTGAGATCCTCGCGGAACTCGCGCTGCATCCGCTGCAGGTCGCGCGACTGGTTCGCGAGATCGCGTTCCTTGTTGCGCCGGTCGGTATCGGCCATCGTCGCGCCGTCCTTGTCGAGCACAGCCTGCAGGTCGCGCACCTGTTTGGCGAGCTTCTGGATCTCGGCGTCGCGCGCCGCGAATTCCTTTTCGATCTTCGCCTGCGCGCGCTTCGCGGGTGCCGCCTCGCGGAACAGCCGCTCGGTGTTGACGAAGCCGATCTTGTACTCGGCGGCCGCGGCCCCGGCGGCGACGACGAGGAGCGCGACCGCGACGAATGCCTGCAGCGAGCGTGCGGATGCAGTGCGTGGCGGGCAGTGGCTTTTGCGCGTGAACACCGGTGACCTGTTTTCTAGAAGGCGGCGCCCGCCTGGAACTGGAAGCGCTGCTGGCGATCCCCTTCGCGGGCGTTCAATGGAATGGCGTAGCTGAACTTGAGCGGTCCGATCGGCGAGCTCCATGCGACACCGACTCCTGCCGAGTAACGGAACGATTCGAATTGCGACTGCTGGCCGTTCGCGTAAATCTGCCCGGCATCGAGAAACACGCTGCCGCGCACGCCCTTCTCGCCCTTCAGTATCGGATAGAACGCCTCGAGATTGCCGACGATCTTGCGCCGGCCACCAAGCGCGTTGCCGAACTGGTCCTGCGGACCGAGCGACGCCGTGTCGTAACCGCGCACCGAGTCCGACCCTCCGGCGAAAAACGCCTTGAAGAACGGCAGCGGCTTGCCCGACAGGCCGTTGCCGTAGCCGAGATCGGCGCGCGCCATCAGCACGAGGTTGCCGTACACCGGCCAGTAAACCGAGTGAATGTACTGCAGCTTGTAATAGGCGAGATCGCCGAAAGGCAAGCCGCTTTCGAGCAGCACGCTTTGCAACCGGCCCTTCGTAGGATAGAGGATGTCGTCACGCGTGTCACGGGACCAGCCGGCCGTCATGATGTACGCGTTCGATGCGACGCCGAACTGGTTGACGAAATCCTGGTAGACCGGCGGACTGTTGTCGAACAGCGTGATGCGCGTGTGCTCGAAGCGGCCGCCGAAGTTGATCGTGTCGGTCTCGGTGATCGGCACGCCGAAGCCGAGTGCCGTGCCGATCGTGTCGGATGCGTACTGCGATATCGCGAGACCGGTCGGATCGAGGCTCTTGTCGTATGCCTCGATCGTTCGCGAGATGCCGTCGACCGTGTAATACGGTTCGCGAGAACACGGTCGAGTACGTCCGGTTGAAGCGGCTCGTGTTCACGCCGAGCGACAACGCGTTGCCCGTGCCGAAGATGTTCTGCTGCGAGATCGATGCACTGAGCACGATCCCCTCGTCGCTCGAATACCCGACGCCGGCGAGCAGGCTGCCGGTCGACTTTTCGGTGACCGAGACTTCGAGATCCACCTGGTCGGCGCTGCCCGGCACCGGCGGCGTCTCGACATTCACGTCGTCGAAGTAGCCGAGGCGCTTCACGCGCACCTTCGACCGTTCGATCCGCGGCCCGTCATACCAGGCATCCTCGAGCTGGCGGAACTCGCGGCGGATCACCTCGTCCTTCGTCTTCGAATCGCCGGTGATGTTGATCTTGCGCACGTACGCCCGCCGGCCCGGATCGACGTAGAAAGTGAACGATGCCTGCGCCTTGTCGCGGTCGAGGTCGGGCACGGCATTGACGTTGGCGAATGCGTACCCCTCGGCCCCCAGGCGGTCGCTGATGTCCTTCGCCGACGCCTGCAGCTTCTCGCGCGAGAACACGTCTCCCGACTTGATGCGGACGAGCTGCTCGAGCTCGCTCGCCGGCACGACGAGATCGCCCGCGATGTGCACGGCGCCGACGGTGAACCGCGGACCCTCGGTGATGTCGAGCGTGATGTAGATGTCTTCCTTGTCGGGCGTGATCGACACCTGCGTCGAGTCGACGTTGAATTCGAGGTAGCCGCGGTTCTGGTAGAAGCTTCGCAGCGCTTCGAGGTCGGCGGACAGCTTCTGCTTCGAGTACTGGTCGTTCTTCGTGTACCAGGTGAGCCAGCCCGGCGTCGTCAGCGTCATCTCGGAGAGCAGCTCCTTCTCGGTGAACGCCTTCGTGCCGACGATGTTGATCCGCGTGATCTTCGCCGACTCGCCTTCGACGATCGTGAAATTGATCGCGACCCGGTTGCGCTCCTGCGGCGTGACCGTCGTCTGAATGCTCGCCGCATACTTGCCGCGCGTGATGTACTGCCGCTTCAATTCCTGCTCGGCGCGCTCGAGCGCGGAACGATCGAAGATGCGCGCTTCGGCGATGCCCACGTCCTTCAGCGCCTTCTTGATCGTGTCGGTGTCGAATTCCTTGTTGCCGACGAACGTGAGCGAGCTGATCGTCGGACGCTCCTGCACGGCGACGACCAGCACGTCACCCTGCGCTTCGAGCCGAACGTCGCGAAAGAATCCGGTCGCGTAAAGCGCCTTCACGGCGTCGGAGATTTTCTCGTCGGTGACGCGATCGCCGACCTTGATCGGCAGGTAGCTGAAGATCGTACCCGCTTCCGTGCGCTGCACGCCTTCGACGCGGATATCGCGCACGACGAACGGCTCGACCGCCCACGCGGCACAGGGCAACGCGCAGGCGAGGAAGAGTGCCCCGACAGCGGTCGCGCGCTTCACACGAGTGCGATCAGAACAGGCGGGAAACGTCATTGAAGAGTGCCAAGGCCATCAGGACGGCGAGCATCGCCATTCCGATGCGCTGACCGACCTCGAATGCACGGTCGGATACGGGACTGCCTTTGATAAGTTCGGCGAGATAATACAGTAAATGTCCGCCATCCAGTAACGGCACCGGCAACAGGTTCAGCACGCCGAGACTGATGCTGATCAACGCGAGATAGCTGACGAACACCAGCGGGCCGGCCTGCGCTGATTGCCCCGCGATGTCGGCCATCGTCAACGGGCCGCTGATGTTCTTCAGCGATGCATCGCCGGTGACGATGCGTCCCAGCATGCGCACCGTGAACGCCGACAGCTCCCACGTCTTGCGCGCGCCCTGCGCGAGCGCTTCGCCCACACCGTATCGCACGACGACGGCCGCGCGCTGTGCGGCCTGCGGATCGACGCGCAGCCGCACGCCGGCCTGACCCACCCGGCGTCCATTCTGGTCGACGGCCTCGACGGTGATCGGCACGTCGAGTGTCGCGCCATTGCGCAACACGCGATACACGAGCGTGCCGCCGGGGTGCGCGTTGGTAAGTTCGGCAACGTCGGAGGGCGAGCTCATCGGCCTGCCGTCGATCGAGACGATGCGATCGCCCTTCGCGAGGCCCGCGCGTTCGGCCGGCTTGCCCGGCAATACCTGATCGACCAGCGGCGCGCCGAGATCCGCGCGCAATCCGAGCACCGCCAGCGGATTGCCTTCCCAGTCGGCCGTATCCATGCCGGCAAGCGACAGTTCGCGCTGAACCGGGGCGCTCGTCGCTTCGTCGCGCGCGAGCGTCAGATTCAGCGTGTCGTGCCCTTGCGCGCGAACGACCCGCCAGCGCAGCTCCTGCCAGCTGCCGACCGGCTCACCGTCGACCGCGACGACGAGGTCGCCCGCGCGCACATCCGCAGCCGCCGCGGCGCTCGACGGCGGCGGGTCGGCGAGCAACGCGCGCTGGCCCGGGATGCCCGCAACGTAAGTTCCGCCGAACAGCACGACGGCGAGCAGCAGGTTGGCGATCGGACCGGCCGCGACAATCGCGATGCGCCGCCATACCGACTGGCGGTTGAATGCGCGCGGCAGGTCGGCGAGCGGCACCGCGCCCTCGCGCTCGTCGGCCATCTTCACGTAGCCGCCGAGCGGGATCGCGGATAGCGCCCATTCGGTGCGGTCGCGGCCGAAACGGCGCGACCAGATCATCCTGCCGAAGCCCACCGAAAAGCGCACGACCTTGACGCCGGCGAGGCGCGCGACGGCGTAATGTCCGAGCTCGTGGAAGACGACGAGCACGCCGAGCGTGACGGCGAACGCGACGATCTTGTAGAGCGCGTCGATCATGATCGGATCCCGAGCGCGGCGCGGGCGATGTCGCGCGCCTCGGCATCGGCGGCGAGCGCATCGTCGAGTGTGGCGATCGCGCGTGGCGTGCGCCGCTCGAGCGCCGCGCTGCATGCGCGCGGGATATCGCTGAAACGCGCACGGCCGGCGAGAAACGCGGCGACCGCCACTTCGTTCGCGGCGGAAAGCGCGGCCGGCGCGCCGGCGTCCGCGGCGAGCGCATCGTAGGCCAACCCGATGCACGGAAAACGGTCCCGGTCGGGTGCCTCGAACGTGAGCGCGGCAAGTCGCGCGAGGTCGAGAGGGACCGCGCCGCTCTCCAGCCGGTCGGGCGCCCCCAGCGCGTGGGCGATCGGCGTGCGCATGTCCGGATGCGAGAGCTGCGCGAGCACCGAGCCATCGACGTATTCGACGAGCGAATGGACGATGCTCTGCCGATGCACGACGACCTCGATTCGCGACGGCGCGATGCCGAACAGCCAGTGCGCCTCGATCACTTCGAGGCCCTTGTTCATCATCGTCGCGGAATCGACCGAAATCTTGCGGCCCATCGACCAGTTCGGATGCATGCACGCCTGCTCGGGCGTCACGCCGTCGAAATCGACGTTCGGATGCGGGTGGAACGGCCCCCCGGATGCCGTCAGCAGGATGCGCCGAATGCCGGCAGCATCGGGACGTCGCGCATAAAGCGGCGGCAGGCACTGATGCACGGCGTTGTGCTCGCTGTCGATCGGGACCAGCGTCGCGCCGCCTGCATCGACCGCTTCCATGAACAGGCGGCCGCCGATCACGAGCGCTTCCTTGTTTGCGAGCAGGATCCGCTTGCCGGCACGCGCCGCCGCGAGCGTCGCCGGAAGCCCGGCGGCGCCGACGATGGCCGCGAGCACGGTGTCGACCTCCGGCAACGATGCGACCTCGACCAGGCCCGCCGCGCCGGCGACGACGCGCGTCGGTATCGATTCCGCGGCAAGCGCGCGTGCGAGCACGCTCGCCGCATCCGCGTCGTGCAGTGCGGCAACGCGCGGACGGAAACGCCGACAAAGCGCCAGCAGCTTGGCGCCGTTGCGATGCGCGGCGAGTGCGGCGACGGTGAACCGATCAGGATGCCGCGCGACGACGTCGAGCGCCGAGTCGCCGATCGATCCCGTCGCGCCGAGCAGCGTCAGCGTGCGCATCACGCGCCCTGAAGCAGCGCGAACGCGAGCGCGACAGGCGGCATCGCGGCAAGCAGCGCGTCGATGCGATCGAGCATGCCGCCATGTCCCGGCAAAAGCGTGCCGCTGTCCTTCACGCCGGCGCGGCGCTTCAGCAGCGACTCGTGCAGATCGCCGACGATCGACAATGCGGCGAGCGCGGCACTGAAAACGATCCACAGCGCAACCGATCCGGAATCGAGCGGGGCGCCGAACCCGGCTCGCGGCGCAACGAGCAGCAACGCCAGCGCATAGACGACAACCGCGGCGACGCCGCCATACGCCCCTTCCCACGTCTTGCCGGGACTGATCTGCGGCGCGAGCTTGTGCCGGCCGAAACGGCGCCCGGTGAAATAGGCGGCGATATCGGCGATCCACACGATCGCCATCGCGCCGAGCGCCAGCCAGGGCGAGCGCGACTGCAGCGCAGCGATCGCCACGAACGCGCCGAGCAAGACGATCCAGCCGGCGATCGCGCACATGACCGGCGACGCGGGCTGCCGACGCATGAGCACGGCCGGCGTTCCGATCACGATCCAGTAGAGCGTTGCGATGCCGCAGACGACGATGGCGATATCGTGCCAGCCGCGCCGCGCGGCGCTCCACAACAGTGCCGCGCCGATGACCAGCGTGACGCCGACGAAGAGCATGCGCGCGGCGCCCGCGAGCCCGATCAGCCTCGCCCATTCGCGTGCGGCGAGTACGACGACCAGCAACACGACGATGCCCCAGCCCGCCGGCCGCAGCAGGAACAGCGCGGCCAGCACGGCGACGACAAGTGCTGCGCCGGTGACGACGCGCGTGGCCAGTGCGGAAGCCAATGCGGACCCCGGAGGCTGCGCAGCCGCGGCGGCGCTTGTATGATCCCCCCACGCTTGCGGCTTCGCCGCTGCGCTGCCCCCCGCGGGGGCGGAATTCGCGCCTTGGGGCGGCCCGGCAGCGCTCACGCGTCCTGCGCCTGCGCCTCGATTTCCGCCTGCACTTGCGCGCTCGTACGGCCGAAGCGCCGCTCGCGCGTCGCGTACGAGTCGATCGCCGCGGAAAGGGCTGCAGCGTCGAAATCGGGCCACAGCGTGTCGGTGAAATACAGTTCGGTGTACGCGAGTTGCCAGAGGAGGAAATTCGAGATCCGCTTTTCGCCGCCGGTGCGGATGAAGAGGTCCGGCTCGGGCGCATAGGCCATCGCGAGATAAGGCTCCAGCGCTTCGGGCAGGAACGCGGCGCGCGTTGGCGAGTGCATCGGGATGCGCGGCGAAATACCTCCGCGCCGCCTGCCCGATGTCCCAGCGGCCGCCGTAATTGGCGGCGACGGTGAGCGTGAGCCGGGTGTTGGCGGCCGTGAGCGCTTCGCCGGCCGAGACGAGATCGCGAATGCGCCGGTCGAAGCGCGACGTGTCGCCGACGACCTTGAAGCGGATGCCGTTGGAATGCAGCTTCGCGACCTCCTGGTCGAGGGCGCGCGCGAAGAGGTCCATCAGGATCGACACTTCGTCGGCGGGCCGGCGCCAGTTCTCGCTCGAGAACGCGAAGAGCGTCAGGAATTCGACGCCCTGCTCGATCGCGGCGCGCACGGACGCGCGCACCGATTCGACGCCTTTGCGATGGCCGGCGACGCGCGGAAGCAGCCGCTTGTTCGCCCAGCGGCCGTTGCCGTCCATGATGATGGCGATATGCCGCGGGACGATTCGCGGCTCGGGAATGATGCGCGTTGAGCTGGCGAACATCGCTACTCGCTTGGCGAGGCGGGTAAAACGCGTGCGGGGCGGCGGCGCATCAGATCGCCATCAGGTCGGCTTCTTTCGCCTGCAGCAGGCGGTCGACCTCGGCGATGAAGCGATCGGTCAGCTTCTGCAGGTCGTCGTGCGCGCGCCGTTCCTCGTCTTCCGAGCACTCCTTGTCCTTCAGCAGCTTCTTCAGATGCTCGTTCGCGTCGCGCCGCACGTTGCGCACGGCGATCTTCGCCGCTTCCGCCTCCTTGTGCACGACCTTGGTCAGTTCCTTGCGGCGCTCCTCGGTGAGCGGGGGCATCGGGACGCGGATCATCTCGCCGGACGTCGCGGGATTCAGGCCGAGGTCCGAATCGCGGATCGCCTTCTCGACGACCGGGATCATCTTTTTTTCCCACGGGGTGACGCCGATCGTCCGCGGATCGGCGAGCGTCACGTTCGCCACCTGCGAAAGCGGCATCGATGTCCCGTAGTAATCGACATGAATGTGGTCGAGCAACCCGGTATGCGCGCGCCCGGTGCGCACCTTGGCAAGGTCGGCCGTGAACGTCTCGATCGACCGATTCATCTTCTGCTCGGCGGATTTCCTGACGTCGCTGATCATGGATTCTCCTAACAATGCACGAGCGTACCCTCGTCCTCGCCCATGACGACGCGCCTCAGCGCACCGGGCACGAAGATCGAGAATACCTTGAGCAGCATGTTCTGGTCGCGACACAGCGCGAGCGCCGTCGCGTCCATCACCTTGAGATTCCTCACGATCGCCTCGTCGAACGTCAATGTCGAATAGCGGCGCGCCGCCTCGTCCTTCAGCGGATCGGACGTGTAGACGCCGTCGACCTTCGTCGCCTTCAGCACGATATCGACGCCCATCTCGCGGCCCCGCAGCGCCGCTGCAGTGTCGGTGGTGAAGAACGGATTGCCGGTGCCCGCCGCGAATATGACGACCTTGTGCTCTTCGAGGTGGCGCAGCGCGCGGCCGCGTATGTACGGCTCGGCGACCTGGTCGATCCGCAGCGCGGACTGCACGCGCGACTCGACGCCGGCGCGGCGCAGCGCATCCTGCAGCGCGAGCGCATTCATCAGCGTCGCCAGCATGCCCATGTAGTCGGCGGTCGCGCGATCCATCCCCGCCGCACCGGGCGCCACGCCGCGAAAGATGTTGCCGCCGCCGATGACGATCGCGACCTGCACGCCAAGGCGCACCACTTCGGCGACCTCGGCGACAATGCGATCGATCGTCTCGCGCTCGATGCCGTAGCTGTCGCTGCCCATCAGCGCCTCGCCGGACAGCTTGAGCAGGATTCGCCGATACGCCGGCGCCGGTGTCGCTGCGATTCCGGGTAACGGCGTAACGGCCGCGGTTGCCGCGCTTTCGGGTGGGCTCATCGAGGGGCTCAGGCGTTGCCTTGGGCGCTGCGCCCGGTCAGCCGCGTGTCATCGCGGCCACTTCGGCCGCGAAATCGTCCTTGCGCCTTTCGATGCCTTCGCCGACGACGTAAAGGACGAAGCCGTTCACGCGCGCGCCCTGCGAAGCGACGAGCGCCGCGACGGTCTCCTTGTCGTTCTTCACGAATGGCTGCGGCAGCAACGTGACCTCGGTGAGGAACTTGTTGAGCGCACCTTCTACCATTTTTTCGACGATGTTGGCAGGCTTGCCCGACTCGGCGGCGCGCGCGGCCGCGATCGAGCGTTCCTTCTCGACGACGTCGGACGGCACCTGCTCGCGCGAGACGGCGAGCGGCTTCGTCGCGGCGATATGCATCGCGAGATCCTTGCCGAGCGCTTCGTTGCCGCCGGTGTAGTCGACCAGCACGCCGATGCGGGTTCCGTGAACGTACGACGCGACGCGACCTTGGGCGTCGAGACGGACGAAACGGCGCAACGTGATGTTCTCGCCGATCTTCTGCACGAGCGCCACGCGGCGCGCCTCGATCGTTTCGCCGGAAGCGAGCGTGCGCCCCGAAAGCGCCGCGACGTCGCCGGCATGCTCGCGCACGACGAGTTGCGCGATCTCGTTCGCGAACGCGCGAAATGCCTCGTTCTTCGCGACGAAGTCCGTCTCGCAGTTGAGCTCGACCATCGCGGCGGTTTTCGCGTCCTGCGTTACGGCGATCCCGACGACGCCTTCGGCCGCCACGCGCGCGGCGGCCTTGCTCGCCTTCGCGCCGCTTCTGATACGCAGCAATTCCTCGGCCTTGACGAGATCGCCGCTCGCTTCGGTCAGGGCCTTCTTGCATTCCATCATCGGATGACCGGTGCGCTGGCGCAACTCCATCACCCTGCTCGCTGAAATTTCCGGCATTTCGCGCTCCGCTCGATCAGGCCGACGCTTCGTCGACGAACTCGTCGCCGGTGGCAACGATCTCCTGGATCGTGTTGGTCTTGCCTTCGAGCACGGCATCGGCGACGCCGCGCGCGTAGAGCCGGATGGCGCGGCTGGAGTCATCGTTGCCGGGAATGATGTAAGCGATCGGGTCAGGATTGTGATTCGTGTCGACGACGGCGACGATCGGGATGCCGAGCTTCTTCGCCTCGGTGACGGCAATCTTGTGATAGCCGATGTCAATGACGAAAACCGCATCCGGCAGCGCGCCCATGTTCTTGATCCCGCCGAGACTCTTCTGCAGCTTGTCCTGCTCGCGCGTCAGCGACAGCGCCTCGCGTTTCGACATCCGGTCGAACGTGCCGTCCTCCTTCATCGCGTCGAGATCCTTGAGGCGCTTGACGGACTGCTTGACCGTCTTGAAGTTCGACAGCATGCCGCCGAGCCAGCGGTGGTCGACGTAGGGCATCCCGCAGCGCTGCGCTTCCTCGGCGACGATCTCGCGCGCCTGGCGCTTGGTGCCGACGAAGAGGATCGTGCCGCGGTTGCTCGCGAGCTGACGCACGTATTTCATCGCGTCGTTGTACATCGCCAGCGTCTTTTCGAGGTTGACGATGTGAATCTTGTTGCGCTGGCCGAAGATGTAATCGGCCATCTTCGGATTCCAGTAGCGGGTCTGGTGGCCGAAATGGACGCCGGCCTCCAGCATTTGACGCATGGTTACGGACATGCCGAGCTCCTCAGGGTTGGGCCTCCACCGGCGGATTGCGTTCGGGCCGGCGTATCTTGCGCGGCCCGACACCCTGAAACGCCGGTGTGCGGTGTGGACGATGCCGCGAGCAGCATCGTCCCGGATTGCGCCGGAGCGAATGACGAGTCGTCACGCGGCCCTGCGCATCGGCCGCGGCGCCGGTATCGTCTCTCGTACAATCCACGTAAACGGGCGCCCGCGGTAACTCGTTATTCTAGCACGGCATACCTTCGCGCAGCCACCCGCGCGCCCCGCCCTGACCCGATGAACAGTCGAACGACCAGCGTCTCTTTCCCGCCCTCCGGCGTAGCGCCCGCACCCGTTGCCTGCGCGCATGTCGGCTGGGGTGTGCTGCACGTGACCGGCGAGGATGCGCCGGCGTTCCTCCAGGGGCAGTTGTCGAGCGACGTCAGCGCGCTTCGCGCGGGCGAAGGTCAATACTGGAGTTGCAACTCGCCGAAAGGCCGCATGCTCGCCAACGGCGTGCTGTGGCGCTCGCCGGCGGACACGCCGGACGCCGGGATCGTCTTGCTGCTCGCGGCCGATCTCGCCGAGACCATTCGGCGCCGACTCGCGATGTTCGTGCTGCGCGCCCGGGTAAGGATCGACGACGCGACCGCACGCCATGCGCTGATCGGACTCGCCGGCAACGGCAATGCCGCCGCGGCGCGCGACGCATTCGGCGTCGTGCCCGCACCGCTCGTCGCGGCGCCGTTTGGCGACGGCGCCACGGCATTCATGCTTCCCGATCGACGCGTCGCGATCGTAGCCGCGATCGCGACCGCGCCCATCCTGCACGCGGCGATCGCGCGCCACGCGAGCATCGTCGAAAACGACGTGTGGCGATGGTATGGCATTGCCGCAGGTGTGCCCTGGATCACGGCAGCGACGTCCGGCCTTTTCGTGCCGCAGACGGCGAACTGGGATCTCCTCGGCGGCGTCGATTTCCGGAAGGGTTGTTATACCGGCCAGGAAATCATCGCGCGCATGCAATACCTCGGCCGCCTCAAGGAGCGGCTTTTCGCGTTCCATGTCGACGTTCGCGACGTGGCGCCCGCAACACGCCTGTATTCGGCTGCGTTCGGCGAACAGGCGTGCGGAACCGTCGTCGATGCGGCGCCGGATCCGGTCGGCGGGACGGCGCTGCTCGCGGTCGCGCAACTTGCCGCTGCCGGCGCCGACGACCTGATGCTCGGCGCGCCGGGCGGCCCGCGACTCGCGCGCCGGCCGCTGCCGTATGACGTGCCGGACGCTCCGATCGTGACGCCCTGATTCGGCCATGTGCCTGGCCGTGATCGCACTCGACGCGCATCCGCGCTACGCGGTGGTGCTTGCCGCGAACCGCGACGAGTTCCATGCGCGCCCGGCGAAGGTTGCGCACTGGTGGAACGATGCCGGCGGCGCACCGATCCTCGCCGGCCGCGACCTCGCGCAAGGCGGCACGTGGCTCGGCCTTGCGCGCGACGGACGATGGGCGTTCGTCACCAATGTGCGTGAGCCTTCGCGCTTTGACCCGCTGGCGCCGTCGCGCGGAAGCCTCGTGCCCGCGTTGCTGCGCGATCCGCGTCCGCTCGCTGTGGCGTTCGAAGCGATCGTCGGCGGCGCGCGCGGCTACAACGGCTTCAATCTCGTCGCAGGCGATGCTGCAACGGCCGCGTTCGGCTCCAATCGCGGCCCGCGCGCGCAGGCGCTCGTCCGCGGCATTCACGGCATTTCCAACGCCGGTCTCGACACGCCGTGGCCGAAGCTCGTCCGCGCCAAGACGGGGCTCGCGGCGTGGGTGGCGTCGAGCGATGAAGAACTTGATCGACTCTGGCCCGTGCTCGACGACCGCGCGCCCGCGGGCGACGATGAGCTCCCGGACACCGGAATTTCGCGGGAACGCGAACGCCTCCTCTCGTCGCCATTCATCGTCAGCGAAAGCTATGGCACGCGGTGCTCGACGCTCGTCGCATTGGCACGCGATGGCGAGGCGCGCTTCGTCGAGCGCAGCTTCGACGCACGGGGACTGCCACCGGCGAGGTCACCTTCCGCTTCGCTTCGAGGCGTCGAGCCGTTGACACCACGGCTCGCGCCTGCATCGACATCCGCTTCCTGCGTCTCGCCGCCGTGCGCCGGCCGGCTCCGTGCGCCGATGGCTGGACGATCAGAGCGGCCGTTCCATCACGCGATGCGCAATGCCGGCCTCGTCGAACACGTCGCCGCTCGCGACGAATCCGTGGCGCGCATAGAACGGCATCGCCGCGATCTGCGCGTTGAGGATCACGCGCGCGTCGCCGCGGCCACGGGCTTCGTCGATGAGACGCGACACGAGCGCGCTGCCCACGCCGCATCGGCGCCAGGGTGCGAGCACGGCGACGCGGCCGATACGTCCGTCCGGCAGGAGGCGCGCGCAGCCGATTGCATTGCCGGAAGCATCGACGGCGAGCGCATGCAGCGACTGCACATCGGCGTCGTCCCACTCGAGCGTCTCGGGCACGCGCTGCTCGATGACGAACACGTCGCGGCGTACCTGGCGCAACTGCGGCGCCGCGTCCGCCCAACGGCAGGCATGAACGGTAAACATGCGCTCGCCGTTCACCGGTAGTGCGAAAGCCGCAGCAGCGTGCGGGCGCCGGCCACCGCCATTTCGCAGCGTCCACCGACCGGCAGCGTCACCTTGTCGGGCACGTGTCCGAACGGCAGCCCCGTGTAGATCGGCACGGCCAGCCGCGCGCGAAGCTGCGCGATCGCGGCGCGCGAGGTCGTAACCGGCATCGTTCGCGTTGAGCTGATATTCGGTGAAGGCACCGAACAGCACCGCGCGCTGCCGCGCGAGCACGCCCGCATGCAAAAGCTGATGGAGCATCCGCTCGACGCGGTACGGATGCTCGCCGACATCCTCGAGAAACAGGATCCCGCCATCGACGTCCGGGAAATACGGCGTGCCGACGAGGTGCGCGACCATCGCGAGATTGCCGCCCCACAGTGTCCCTTCGCACCGATGCGCCGGCCCGTCGAGCGCGCATTCGATCGTCCATTCATCGTTCTCAAGCACGCCGAAACAGTTCGCGAGCGTGAACGGCGATGGCGCCTGCGCGCCGAAATCGTACGACGCCATCGGCCCGGCGTACGTCACCATTCCGGCGCGCGCGAGCGCCGCAAGCTGGAAGGCGGTGAAGTCCGAATGACCCATCCAGCGCTTCCCCGCGCGCGCCAGCGAAGCGAAGTCGAGCCGGTCGATGAGACGCGTGAAGCCATAGCCGCCGCGGAGCATCAGCGCGACGTCCGTGTCGGGATCGGCCGCGACGCGGGCGATGGCCGCGAGCCGCTCGTCGTCGGGCGCCGAAAAGCGTTGCCAGCGGCTGCGCGCGGTCGTATCGACGCGAACGCGATGACCAAGCCGCGTGAGCAGCGCCTCCGCGCGATCGAGCGCCGCGGGATCGGTCGCGAACCCCGCCGGCGCGACGATCGTGAATTCGAGCGCTGGTTTCATTGCTGCGCGCGCTGCCGGCGCTCGGCGAAGAATTGCGTCAGGAGGCGCCCGCACTCGTCCGCCGCAATGCCGCCGATCGCGTGCGTGTGATGATTGAGGCGCCGCTCGGCGAAGAGATCGATCACCGAGCCGCAGGCGCCCGTCTTCGGATCGCGCGCACCGAACACGAGCCGCGAAAGCCGCGCATGCAGGATCGGCGCCGGCGCACATCGCGCACGGTTCCAGCGTCACGTACAGCGCGCAGCCCGGCAACCGGTAATTGCCAAGCCGCGTGGCTGCTTCGCGCAACGCCGCGATTTCGGCGTGCGCGGTGGGATCATTGCCGGCGATCGGCGCGTTGCCGCCGCGACCGACGATCGCGCCGTCGCACACGACGATCGCACCGACGGGAACCTCGCCGCGCGCGCCCGCCTCCCGGCCCAGCGCCAGCGCGAACGCCATCCAATGCTCATCGTTCGCCGGCATCCTCGATATGGAATCGGTGCAGCAGGCGGTGGATGACCGGCGCGAACAGCAGCGCGGTCGACGCGAGGAGAATCACGCCGCAAAACAGCGCATAAATGCCGTCGAACAGCTTGCCGGCCGTCGATTTGATCTCGACCACCGGCCCCATGCCGGACAGCAGCAGCGCCGCCTGATGGAACGCATCGAGCCAGCTCAGGTGCTCGAACCCGCGATAGCCGATCATGCCGACAACGAGCGTGATCGCGACGAGCGCGAAGGCGTAAGTCGCGACACGCCGGAACCGCGACAGGAATATCTTGCGCGACGCCAGTGCGCCTAAAGAGGGGCCCGCGACCGCACGCGGCACCGGTACGGGTTCCTTGCGCGTCGCCTTTCCGCGCGCGGCCATCAGCGCAGCGTCACGTTGATAGCGCATTTCGAGCGAATTTCCCGCATGCCGTG
>CAVPMH010000002.1:0-151170 GCA_963706225.1 uncultured Pseudomonadota bacterium | reverse complement strand
AATCTTCAATCGCGAAGCGGTGATGGTGCTGCCCGCCGGCATCAACAAAGCCTCCGGAACGAAGCTCGCACTGCGCAACCTCGGCATGTCGCCACACGAACTGGTTGCGATCGGCGACGCGGAGAACGATCATTCCTTCATGCGCCTCGCCGAATGCCCGGTAGCGGTCGCGAACGCGGTCGATTCAATCAAGGCCATGGCGGCCTTCGTGACGGCGGGAGCGGCTGGTCAGGGCGTGATCGAGTTGATCGACCAACTGATCGCGAACGACCTCGCTCCCGTCGATGTGCGGCTTGCGCGCCGCCATGTCGCGCTCGGCACGCGGCTCGACGGCAAGACGGTATGGCTGCCGCCGTATGGCCACAACCTGCTGGTAGCGGGTCCTTCCGGCAGCGGCAAGTCGACTCTGGCGAGCGGCCTCCTCGAGCGCTTCGCCGAGCATCTCTACCAGGTGTGCGTGATCGATCCGGAAGGCGACTATGTCAATCTGCAGATGCTGGTCACGATAGGCGACCAGCAGCGCGCGCCCGGCATCGCCGAGATCATGGCCGTGTTGCGAGACCCTTATGTGCACGCAAATGCAAACCTGCTCGGTGTTCCGCTCGCGGATCGGCCTGCCTATTTCGCGGACCTCCTGCCGCACCTCCGATCGATGCGAATGCGAACCGGCCGGCCGCATTGGCTGCTGATCGACGAGGCGCACCATCTGCTGCCAAAGGCGTGGGGTCACCCGACGGAGCGCTTCAACGAAAGCATCCTGGTGACCGTGCATCCCGAGCGCCTCGCTCCGTCAATCCTCGCATGGGTCGACGTTGTCATTGCAGTGGGGGCATCCCCCGACAAAACGTTGCACGAGTTTGCGGCAGCGAGCAAACGTCCGCTGGACCAAGTGCACGCCTTACGCACTGAAAAGGATCAGGTCGCCTGCTGGTTCGTGCACTCCGGCGAGGGCCCCTTTCCGATGTCGACCATACCGGGGCAGGCGGAGCGCATTCGACACTATCGCAAGTACGCCGAGGGTGACGTACGCTACCAGAGCTTCTACTTCCGCGGTCCGGCGGGCAAGCACAACCTGAAGGCGCAGAACCTGAGCGTGTTCTGCCAGATCGCCGAAGGCATCGGCGAGGAAACGTGGATGTACCACCTGCGCCGCCACGACTACTCGCGCTGGATGCGCGACGTGATCAAGAACCGGGATCTCGCCGCGGCTGTCGAGGACATCGAGCGACGCGTCGATCTGGAACCGGCGCAGACCCGCGCGCTGGTCCGTGCAGCGATCGAGACTCGTTACACGCTTCCGGAATGACGATCGCGCGCACGGGTTTGCGCGAAGCGCTCGGCAGCCGCCGCGATGATCCCGCCCCCGGCAGCTATCGCAGCATGGCGAGCGCGCGCCTGCACACGTTCTCGACCGTAAAGCCATACTCGCGCAGCAGAACATCGCCGGGCGCCGAGGCGCCGAAACGCTCGACGCCCAGTACGTCGCCACGATCGCCGACGTAGCGATGCCAGCCCTGTGGCGCGCCGGCTTCGACCGCAAGCCGTGCACCGATCGACGGCGACAGGACCGCGTCGCGGTACTCGCACGGGCTGCGCATCGAACAGCTCCCAACTCGGCATCGAAACGACGCGCGCGTGGACGTTCCGTGCGAGCAACTCCCGCGCTGCCGCGACGATCAGACCGACCTCGGACCCCGTCGCGATCAGGATCAGATCGGGCTTCGCGTTCGGTGCATCGGCCAATACGTAGCGCGCCGCGCCGCAGGCCGTCGGCAGCCGGCAAACTGACTGCGATCGAGCGTGGGCACGTGCTGGCGCGTCAATATCAGCGCGATCGGGCGGTCGCGCGTTTCCAGTGCGACGCGCCAGGCGACGGCCGTCTCGTTCGCATCGCAGGGCCGGATGACGACGAGGCGGGGAACCGAACGCAAGCCCGCGAGCTGTTCGACCGGTTGATGCGTCGAGCCGTCCTCGCCCAATGCAATGCTGTCGTGCGTGAACACGTAGATCACGTGCAGTCCCATCAGTGCGGCAAGGCGCATCGGCGGCCGCATGTAATCGGAGAAAATCAGGAACGTCGCGCCGAACGGCACCGTTCCGCCATGCGCGGCGAGACCATTCAGGATCGCGCCCATCGCGTGCTCGCGCACGCCGAAGTGCAGATTGCGCCCCGCCAGGCTCCACCCGCCGCCGTCCGAGCCCTGGCGATCGCGGGCACTCGCGCCGGCCGGCTCGAAGTCGCCCAATCCCGTGAGTGCGGTGAAGGTGGACGGATCGAGATCGGCCGAACCGCCGATCAACGCCGGCACGCGCGAAGCGACGGCGTTCATCACTTTTCCCGAGGCGACGCGTGTGGCCATACCCTTGGCGTCCGCGGGGAAGCTCGGAATGTCCTTTTCCCAGTTCGCCGGCAAATCGCCGCGAAGCGCCTGCTCGAGCTCGCGGGCGAGATCGGGAAACGCTTTCGCGTACTCGGCCAATCGACGGTTCCATGCGGTTTCCGCGCGTTCGCCCCGTCCGATCGCCTCGCGAAAGTGCGCGAGCGCCGTTTCGGGAATGAAAAACGCCGGTTCCTCGGGCCAGCGCAGATTCTGCTTGGTCGCGCGCACTTCGTCGACGCCGAGCGGCGAACCATGCGCTTCGAACGTGTCCTGCTTGCTCGGGCGAGCCGTAGCCGAGGTGCGTGCGCACGAGAATCAGCGACGGACGCATCGTTTCAGCGCGGGCGGCGCGCAGCGCGCCGTCGATGGCGACGAGGTCGTTGCCGTCGCCGACCGATTGCGTGTGCCAGCCGTACGCTTCGAATCGGCGAGCGCGATCCTCGCTGAAGGTGATGTCGGTGCCAGCCGACAGCGTGACTTGATTGTCGTCGTACAGATAAATCAGTTTGCCGAGCTTCAGATGACCGGCCAGCGACGCGGCCTCCGACGCGACGCCCTCCATGAGGTCGCCGTCGCTCACGATCGCGTACGTGAAATGATCGATGATGTCGAAGCCGGCGCGGTTGTAACGCGCAGCAAGATGCGCTTCGGCGATCGCCATGCCGACACCGTTGCCGAATCCCTGCCCCAGAGGCCCGGTCGTCACCTCGACGCCGGGCGTGAGACCGCGTTCCGGGTGGCCGGGCGTGATGCTGCCCCATTGCCGGAACTGCCGGATCTGATCGAGCGAAACGTCGTAACCCGTCAAGTGGAGCAGGCTATAGAGCAGCATCGAGCCGTGCCCTGCCGAGAGGACGAAGCGATCACGGTCGGTCAAAGCCGGGGTTGGCGGGATTGTGCTTCAGGAAATGCGTCCACAAGACATACGCCATGGGTGCCGCGCCCATCGGCAGGCCCGGATGGCCGCTGTTGGCTTTCTGCACCGCGTCGATCGAAAGGAAGCGCAGCGTATTGATGCACAATTCATCGAGGGCGGCGGCCGCGGGCAGGGTGGAAGTCGTTGAGTTCATGGGCAGGTGCACCTCGGCGTGTTTTCGCGGTCAGACGCTTGTTGCAGGAGACTCCTGGCAGGAACGCATGATTGCACGCGGCGCACCGATTACGATAACCCGGCACAGGAGGGGCGTGTGATCATCGGAAACGACGACGCCGTGCTGCCCGTCGTCCAACTGCTGTCGAACGGTCGCTACCACGTGATGGTTACGAGTGCGGGCGGCGGCTACAGTTCCTGGCGTCACCTGGCCCTCACGCGCTGGCATGAAGACGCCACCCGCGACAACTGGGGCGCCTTCTGCTATCTGCGCGACCTCGCGAGCGGGAATTTCTGGTCAACCGCCTATCAGCCGACGCGTAAGCGACCGGACACTTCGGAAACGGTGTTCTCGACCGGGCGCGCGGTGTTCCACCGTCGCGACCACGGGATCGAGACGCGCACGGAGATCGCCGTTGCGCCGGACGATGACGTCGAGGTGCGTCGAGTCGCCATTACCAACGCTTCCAAAGAGCGCCGGACGCTCGATGTCACGAGCTACGCTGAAATCGTGCTGGCGCCGGCCGCCGCCGACGCGGCGCATCCGGCATTTGCCAAGCTCTTTGTCGAAACCGGGATCGTGCGCGAGCAGCAGGCGATCCTGTGCAAACGCCGACCGCGCACCGATGACGAAGTCACGCCGTGGCTGTTTCACCTCCTGTCCGCGTCGTCGGACGACGCCGCGGATGTTTCGTACGAGACGGATCGCATGCGCTTCATCGGCCGTGGCCGAACACTTGCCGATCCACGCGCCATGCAGATCGATGCGCCGTTGTCCGGGAGTGTGGGGTCCGTACTCGATCCGGTAGCGGCAATCCGGCATGGCGTGTCGCTCGCGCCGGGCGAAACCGCCACCGTCGACCTGATTACCGGCGTCGGAGAGACACGCGAGGCCTGTCTCGCGCTGGCGGCCAAATGCCGCGAGCGGGGTTTCGTCGATCGCGCGCTCGATGCGGCAACGGCGCATGCGCAGGCGATGCTCCGCGCGATCGGCGCCACCGATGCGGACGCGAAACGGTTCCAGCGGATCGCGGCTTCCATTATCTACGCCAACGCAGCGCTCCGCGCCGACCCCGCCATTCTCGGCCGGAATACCGAAGGCCAGCCCGGTCTGTGGGGCCACCGGATCTCCGGCGACCTGCCGATCGTGCTGCTGCGCATTGCGGACGCCGCCAATATCGCGTGGGCGCGCCATCTGCTGCAAGCACGCGCGTATTGGCGGCTGCACGGATTGGCGGCCGATCTCGTGATCCTCGACGAAAGTCGCAATGGCGGCGATTCGCCGCTGCGCGAATCCATCGACAAGCTGATCGTCGCAGCGCGCGATGCCGACACGGTCGACCTGCCCGGCGACGTCTTCGTGCTTGCCGCAAGCGCTCTGCAGGACGCCGACCGGGTCCTGCTGCAAACGGTGGCCCGCGTGGTCCTGAACGCCACTGACGGAACGTTCGAGCAGCAACTCGATCGACCAGTCGCGGCGTCGCCATCGAGCGCGCCTCGCATCGTGGCGCGCAGTGAACGCGGCGACGCTGTGCCGGCGACCGAATTGCCGCATCGCGAGCTCCTCTTTCCCAACGGGACCGGCGGCTTCACGCCCGATGGACGCGAATACGTCATCACCGTCACGTCCGAGCGGATGACGCCCGCACCCTGGGTCAACGTCATCGCGAACCCGCAGTTCGGCACGCTGATCTCCGAGAGCGGCAGCGCTGCCACGTGGAGCGAGAACGCGCATGAGTTTCGCCTGACGCCGTGGTCGAACGATCCGGTCTGCGATCCGAACACCGAGGCGTTCTATCTGCGCGACGAAGAGGACGGCCGTGTCTGGTCGCCGACGCTGCTGCCGAGCGGCGGCGCGGCGCCGTACGTGACACGTCACGGCTTCGGCTACAGCGTGTTCGAGCACGTCGAAGACGGCATCGAATCCGAGCTCACCGTCTACGTCGCAATCGACGCGCCGGTCAAGTTCGCGGTCCTGAAGCTTGCCAATCGTTCGCGTCGCGCGCGCCGGTTGTCGGCCACCGGTTACGTCGAATGGGTGCTGGGCGATTCTCGCGCCAAAACAGCGATGCACGTGACCACGGAAATCGATGCGGCCACCGGCGCGCTCTTCGCGCGCAATGCGTACAACACCGGGTTCCCCGGACGTGTCGCATTCTTCGACGTCGACGACGCGACGCGTACCGTCTGCGGCGACCGTGCAGCATTCATCGGACGCAACGGCACGCTGCGCGATCCGGCCGCGATGCGGGAGCCGCATCTTTGCGGCACCGTGGGCTTGGCACTCGATCCGTGCGCGGCGCTTCGCGTCGGAGTCGATCTCCCCGCCGGTCAGGCGCGCACCGTCGTTTTCCTGCTAGGCGCAGCGGACAGCGACGATGCGGCGCGCGACCTCGTGCGGCGCTGTCGCGGAATCGCGCCCGCGCAGGATGCGCTCGCCGCGGTCAATGCCTGGTGGCAGCACTCGCTCGGCGCCGTGCAGGTCGAAACGCCGGACAAGGCGCTCGACGTGCTGGCGAACGGATGGCTGGTCTACCAGGTGCTGTCGTGCCGCCTGTGGGGACGCAACGCGTTCTATCAGCCCGGAGGCGCGTTCGGGTTTCGCGACCAGTTGCAGGACGTGATGGCGCTCGTTCACGCCGAGCCGCTCCTCGTGCGCGAGCATCTGCTGCGGTGCGCGTCGCGGCAGTTCCCCGAGGGCGACGTCCAGCACTGGTGGCATCCGCCGCAAGGGCGCGGCGTGCGCACGCGTTGCTCGGATGACTTTCTGTGGCTGCCGTTTGCGGTGTGCCGCTACGTGCGCACGACCGGTGACAGCGGCGTGCTCGACGAGTCGGTGGCCTTCCTCGACGGGCGCCCGCTTGCCGACGGCGAAGAGTCGTACTACGACCTGCCTACGGCGTCGAATCAGGCGGCGAGCCTCTACGATCACTGCGTGCGCGCGATCGAGCACGGATTGCGCTTCGGCGCGCATGGCATCCCGCTGATGGGATCGGGCGACTGGAACGACGGCATGAATCTCGTCGGCGCCCTCGGCAAGGGAGAAAGCGTCTGGCTCGGCTTCTTCCTGTACGCGGTGCTGACGCAGTTCAGCGAGCTCGCGCGCCTGCGCAACGATGTCGACTTCGCCGCACGCTGCGACAGCGAAGCCGCGCGGCTGCGCGCCAATATCGACGAGAGCGCGTGGGACGGCGCCTGGTATCGCCGCGCGTGGTTCGACGATGGCTCGCCGCTCGGCACGTCGGCGAACGCCGAGTGCCGGATCGATTCGATTGCGCAAAGCTGGGCGGCGCTTTCCGGGGCAGGCGATCCGCAGCGGATGCGAATGGCGATGGATGCGGTCGATCGGCAACTCGTCGAGCGTGACGCCGCGCTCGTTCGGTTGCTGGCACCTCCCTTCAATCAATCGAACCCCAACCCCGGCTACATACAGGGTTACCTGCGAGGCGTGCGCGAGAATGGCGGCCAGTACACGCACGCCGCGGTCTGGGCGGCGATGGCCTTCGTCGCGATCGGCGACGGCGCGCGAGCGTGGGAAATCGCGACGATGATCAATCCCGTCAATCACGCCAGTACGCCGCAGGCGAGCGCGGTGTTCACGACGGAGCCGTACGTGATTGCCGCCGACGTCTATGCGCTTGCGCCGCACACCGGCCGCGGCGGTTGGACGTGGTACACGGGCTCCGCCGGGTGGATGTACCGGCTGCTCGTGGAATCCCTGCTCGGTTTGCGGCGTCGAAGGCGACACGCTGAGAATTACGCCATGCCTGCCGCTGGACTGGGCGACCTGTCAAGCTGCGAATACCGGTATCGCGAGACGGTTTACCGCATCACGGTCACGCAAACGATCGATGGAGACGCGCGAGCAGCAGGTGAACGTGGACGGCGTCGATGCGCGCGATCCGCTCGTTCACCTCGTCGACGATCGGCGGGACCACCGCGTCGCGGTGACGATACATCGTTCGCGCAACACCAACATGGGAGAAGCCTGATGCAGATCGGCATGATCGGACTCGGACGCATGGGGTCGGCGATGGTGCGCCGGCTCGTCGCCGGAGGCCATGCGTGCGTGGTGCACGACGTGCACGCGAGTGCCATCGCCGAGGCGCTGCAGTCCGGCGTCGCCGGCGCCGCGACGCTGAAAGATCTGGTCGCGCAGCTCGCCAAGCCGCGCGTCGTCTGGCTGATGGTGCCCGCCGCGGTCGTCGACGAGGAACTTGCGCTGCTGACCCCGTTGCTCGAAGCCGGCGACATCGTCATCGACGGCGGCAACTCGTATTACCGCGACGATCTGCGCCGCGCGGACGCATTGAAATCGCGAGGCCTCCATTACGTCGATGTCGGAACGAGTGGCGGCGTCGCGGGCCTCGTGCGCGGCTATTGCCTGATGATCGGCGGCGAAACGCGACGTTGTCGCGCGGCTCGATCCGATTTTCGCCACGCTTGCACCGGGCGGCGAAGCATCGCCGCGCGCACCGGGTCGGGCGACAGCGGAACCGCGGAGCGCGGTTACCTGCACTGCGGACCGCACGGCGCGGGTCACTTCGTCAAGATGGTCCACAACGGCATCGAGTACGGGCTGATGGCGGCGTACGCCGAGGGACTCAACATCCTGCGCAATGCCAACGCCGGCACGCGGCCGCGCGCAAGCGACGCCGAAACGACGCCGTTGCGCAATCCGGAGTACTACCAGTACGAGCTCGACCTGCCGCGGATCGCCGAAGTATGGCGGCACGGAAGCGTCATCAGCTCGTGGCTGCTCGATCTCACCGCGGCAGCGCTCGCGGACGACGGCGAGCTGGCGAACTACGCGGGGCGCGTGTCCGATTCGGGTGAAGGGCGATGGACGATCGCGGCGGCGATCGACGAGGGCGTGCCGGCGCCGGTACTTAGTGCCGCGCTCTATCAGCGCTTCAGCTCGCGCGGGAACGCCGAGTTTGCCGATCGGGTGCTGTCGGCGATGCGGCACGCGTTCGGCGGCCACGTGGAAAAGCCTGCGGCGTCCCGATGACGCGTGCAACCACACCGGTACCGTGTTCGGACGCGCTCGTATTTTTCGGCGCCACCGGCGACCTTGCGCGCAAGCAGATTTTCCCGGCGCTGCAGTCGATGATCCGGCACGGATCTCTCGACCTGCCAATCATCGGCATCGCGCGATCGGCGGAAAACGTCGACGAGCTGCGCGCGCATGTGCGGCAAAGCCTTGAGCAGCACGGCGGCGTCGACGCGGACGCATTCGCGAAGCTCTCCGCCCGGCTGCAGTACATCCGCGGCGATTATGGCGAAGCGTCGACGTACGAACGCCTGCGACAGGCGCTGGGTGCAGCGGTACGGCCACTGCATTACCTGGCGATTCCGCCGAGCATGTTTGCCACGGTCGTCGAGGGTCTGGCGGCGTCAGGATGTGCGCACGACGCGCGCGTCATCGTCGAAAAGCCGTTCGGCCGCGATCTCGCCTCTGCGCAGGACCTCAACCGCCGCCTGCGCACAGGTCTTTCCCGAGTCCGCCATCTTTCGCATCGACCATTACCTCGCGAAGGAAGCGGTCGAGAACCTGCTCTACTTCCGGTTCGCCAACGCATTTCTCGAACCGATCTGGAATCGCAATTACGTCGCGAGCGTGCAGATCACGATGGCGGAGTCCTTCGGCGTGCAGGGCCGCGGGCGCTTCTACGACGAAGTGGGCGCGATCCGCGACGTCGTGCAGAACCACATGCTGCAAGTGATGGCGTTGCTCGCGATGGATGCGCCGGTGGGATGCAGTTCCGACGCGGTCCGGGACGAAAAGCTGCGTGCGTTGCGTGCGATGCGGCCGCTCGACCCTGCGACGTGGTGCGCGGACAGTTCGCTGGCTACCGCAACGAGCCGGGTGTAGCACCCGATTCGCAGGTCGAAACCTTTGCGGCCGTGCGCCTTCATCTCGACACGTGGCGCTGGTCCGGCGTCCCGTTCTACATCCGCGCCGGCAAGCGGCTCCCGGAAACGACCACCGAAATCACCGTGAGGCTCAAGAAGCCTCCGCAAGCGGTCTTCGCGGACGACGGGCAGAGCGCGCCGAATTACTTCCGCTTCCGGTTGAGTCCCGACGTATCCATTTCGTTGGGAGCGCGCGTCAAACTGCCCGGAGCGGTCATGGCTGGACAGCAGAGCGAGCTCGTCGTGCATCGCGATCCCTGCGCGGACATGATGCCCTACGAGCGACTGCTGCACGATGCGATTCACGGCGATGCGTCGCTGTTCACGAGCGCTGCAGCCGTGGAAGCGGCCTGGCGCATCGTCGATCCGATATTGGGCAACGCCACACCGGTCGAGCCCTACGAGCCGAATAGCTGGGGACCCGCGGATGCGGCACGCATGACTGGCGGGCGAAAGCGGTTGGCACGACCCGGTGCCGGATGCAGGGGGCGCATGAAATCGCAAAACGACATCGTATTCCTCGTCGATTGCGACAACACGCTGCTCGACAACGATCGCGTGCAAAGCGATCTGCGCGATCATCTCGCGCGCGAGTTCGGCGCCGACAGCCGCGACCGTTACTGGGCGATCTTCGAGGCGCTTCGCTCCGAGCTCGGCTACGCCGATTATCTCGGTGCCTTGCAACGCTACCGGCTCGGCGACATGAACGATCCGCGGCTGCTGCTGATGTCGTCGTACCTGGTGGATTACCCGTTCGCCGACCGGTTGTACGAAGGCGCGCTCGCCGCGCTCGCGCATCTGCGCCGCCTCGGCCCGACGGTCATCCTTTCGGACGGCGATGTCGTCTTTCAGCCGCGCAAGATCCAGCGGTCAGGACTGTGGGAAGCGGTCGACGGCCGCGTGCTGATCTACATCCACAAGGAACAGATGCTCGACGCCGTCGCACAACGCTATCCGGCGCGCCATTACGTCATGATCGACGACAAGCTGCGCATCCTTGCGGCGATGAAAAACGCGTGGCGAGAGCGGCTGACGACGGTTTTTGCGCGGCAGGGTCATTACGCGTTCGATCCCGTCAACATCGCCACTTATCCGCCGGCGGCATTGACGGTCGATCGCATTGGCGATCTGGTCAACCATTCCCTCGCGGCATTCCTCGGCAGCCGCGATGCCGAATGCACGGAAAAGGAGCAACGATGAAAGCGACGCAACGACTGCACGAGCTTGGGCAGAGCCTCTGGCTCGACAACATCACGCGCGAGATGCTGGTCAACGGCACCCTGCAACGCTACATCGATGAGTTCGACGTCACGGGGCTCACCTCCAATCCGACGATTTTCGATCACGCCATTCGCAACGGCAGCTTCTATGACGATTCGATTCGCCGAAAGACGGCCGCGGGCCAGTCGGGCGAGGACCTGTTCATCGATCTGGCGCTCGAAGACCTGGCGCAGGCGGCGGATCTGTTCCGTCCGGCGCACGAGGCGACCGGCGGCGTCGACGGATGGGTGTCGATGGAAGTGTCGCCGTTGCTGGCGGACGATACGGCGGGCAGCATCCGCGAAGCCAGGCGACTGCATGCGCGCGCGCGACGCGCCAACCTGTTCATCAAGATTCCGGGAACGCGTGCAGGCGTTCCCGCGATCGAGGAGGCGATCTTCGCCGGTGTGCCGATCAACGTCACGCTGCTGTTTTCGCGCGAACAGTACCTGGCCGCGGCGAATGCCTACCTCGCCGGCATCGAGCGGCGGATCGCCGCGGGCCTCGATCCGAAGGTCGACTCGGCAGCGTCGCTGTTCGTGAGCCGCTGGGACGTCGCGGTCAAGGACAAGGTGCCGCGCGAGCTTCGCAATCGCCTCGGAATCGCCATTGCCAAGCGCACCTACAAGGCTTACCGCGAACTGTTGGCGTCGCCGCGGTGGCGAGCATTGGAAGGTGCGGGTGCGAGGCTGCAACGCCTGCTCTGGGCCAGCACCGGTACCAAGGATCCCGCGGCGCCGGATACGCTCTACATCGAAGCGCTCGCGGCCCCGGACACGATCAACACGATCCCCGACAAGACGTTGCTCGCGTTTGCCGATCATGGGCAGGTGAAAGGCGTGCTGCCGGTCGACGGCGGCGACGCCGAGCAGGTGATCGACGAATTCCGGCGCGCGGGGGTGGACGACGCGGCGGTCGCCGATCAACTCCAGGTCGAAGGCGCGCAAACATTCGACAAGGCGTGGCGCGACCTGCTCGATTGCATCGCGGCAAAAAGCGAAGCGCTCGAAAAGGTCGCGCCCGCTCGAGGGTAATGGCGCTGCACTGCACGCCGCCGCGCGATGCACCGGCGACAATCATTGCACAGGGAAATCGTCGATGGAAAAGCCCGAAATGCGCCCGGCTGGGCTGACGCAACGCCCGGCGTGGAAAGCATTGGAGACGCATTGTGAAACGGTGCGCCACCGGCACCTGCGGGAACTTTTCGCCGATGATCCCCGGCGCGGCGAGCGATTCGCTGCCGAAGCGGCCGGCCTCTACCTCGATTACTCGAAGAATCGCATCACCGACGAAACGCTGCGACTCCTGCTGGACCTTGCCGAGCGAGTGCGGCCTGCGCGCGCGCATCGGTGCGATGTTCAGCGGCGAAAAGATCAACGTGACCGAACAGCGTGCCGTCCTCCACGTCGCCTTGCGTGCGCCGAAGGGCGAGCGGATTGTCGTCGACGGCGCCGATGTCGTCCCGGGCGTGCATGCCGTGCTCGACCGGATGGCCGCGTTCGCCGACCAGATTCGCAGCGGTCGAATGGCTCGGCCATACCGGCAAGCGCATTCGCAACGTCGTCAACATCGGCCTCGGGGGCTCCGACCTCGGCCCGGTGATGGCGTATCAGGCGTTGCGCCATTACAGCCAGCGCGATCTGCGGTTTCGCTTCGTTTCGAACGTCGACGCCACCGATTTCGTGGAAGCGACCCGCGACCTCGATCCCGAAGAAACGCTGTTCATCATCTCGTCGAAGACGTTCACGACGCTCGAAACGGTGACGAATGCCCATGCCGCTCGCGCGTGGAGCTTGCGCAAGCTCGGCGACGAACACGCCGTCAGCCGCCACTTCGTCGCCGTGTCGACCAACGCGGCGGAGGTGGCGAAATTCGGCATCAGTCCGGACAACATGTTCGGCTTCTGGGACTGGGTCGGCGGCCGCTATTCGATGGATTCCGCGATCGGCCTGTCGACGATGATCGCCATCGGCCCGGAACATTTCCGGGCAATGCTCGCCGGCTTTCATGCGATGGACGAGCATTTCCGTACCGCACCGTTCGAGCGCAACCTGCCGGTGCTGATGGGATTGCTTGGCGTCTGGTACAACAACTTCTTCGATGCGCAAACCGTGGCCGTGCTGCCCTACGACCAATATCTGGAATACCTGCCGGCTTACCTTCAGCAACTGACGATGGAGAGCAACGGCAAGCACGTCACGCTCGCGGGAGCGCGCGTGGACTATCAGACGGCACCCATCTACTGGGGCCAGCGCGGCACCAACGGCCAGCATTCGTTCTACCAGCTCATTCATCAGGGCACCAAATTGGTGCCCTGCGACTTCATCGGGTTTTGCCAGACGCTGAATCCGCTCGGCAACCAGCACGATCTGCTGATGGCGAACCTGTTCGCGCAGACCGAGGCGCTGGCGTTCGGCAAGACGGACGATGAAGTGAGGGCCGAGGGTGTTCCGGCTTGGCTCGCACCGCATCGCAGCTTCGACGGCAACCGGCCCAGCAACACGATCCTCGCCGAACGTCTGACGCCTGCGACACTGGGAGCCCTCGTCGCACTGTATGAGCACAGCGTGTTTACGCAAGGCGTGATCTGGGACATCGATTCGTTCGATCAATGGGGCGTCGAGCTCGGGAAGGTGCTGGCGAAGCAAACCATTCCCGAACTCGCGAGCCGTGCGGAGCCGCCGCTTACGCACGACAGCTCGACCAACGCATTGATCCGGCGCTACCGTAAGCTGAAGCAATGGTGACGCCGAGTCCGTTGGCCGGCAAGCTGGCGCCGCCGGAATTGCTGGTCGACGTGCCGAGGCTCGTCACCGCGTACTACACCGAGGTACCCGATCCGGCGCTGCCCGGCCAGCGGGTGGCATTCGGCACGTCGGGACATCGCGGCTCCGCTTTCGAGACGAGCTTCAACGAATGGCACATCCTTGCCATCAGCCAGGCCGTGTGCGATTACCGCAAGCGGCAGCGCATCGACGGTCCGCTCTTTCTCGGCGTCGACACGCACGCGCTTTCCGCGCCCGCGCAGGCCAGCGCCCTTGCGGTGCTGGCTGCCAATGGCGTCGACGTCATGCTCGCGCACAACGACGAATACACGCCCACGCCGGCCGTGTCGCATGCGATTCTCACCCACAACCGCGGCCGCACCGCGGGCCTCGCGGACGGCATCATCGTCACGCCTTCGCATAACCCGCCGGACAACGGCGGCTTCAAGTACAACCCGCCGGACGGCGGGCCGGCGGACGAACAGGTAACCGGGTGGATCGAAATACGAGCCAACGCCTTCCTTACGCGCAAGTTGAAGGGCGTGAAGCGCGTCGCGCTCGGCAAGGCGCGCGCTGCCGCGACGACGCACCGGCACGATTTCCTGAACCATTATGTCCGCGACCTGGCTCGCGTCATCGACATGGACGCGCTTCGCGGCGCGAAGATTCGTGTCGCCGTCGACCCGATGGGCGGCGCAGGTGTCCACTACTGGGCACCGATCGCCGAGCGTTATCGCCTGAACCTCGACATCGTCAATCCGGATGTCGATCCCACGTTCCGGTTCATGGCGGTCGATTGGGACGGGCGCATTCGCATGGACCCGTCCTCGCCGTACGCGATGCAGCCGCTGATCGCGCTGAAGGACCGGTTCGACATCGCGTTCGCCTGCGATACCGATCACGATCGCCACGGCATCGTCACCCGAAGCGCGGGGCTGCTGCCGCCGAATCACTACCTGACGGTGATGATCGACTACCTTTTTGCGCACCGGCCGCGCTGGCGCAAGCGGTCCGCGGTCGGCAAGACCATCGTCAGCACGCAGATGATCGACCGCGTGGCGGCAAGGCTTGGTCGCGCCGTATGCGAAGTCCCGGTGGGATTCAAATGGTTCGTCGAGGGACTTGGCAACGGCTCGCTCGGTTTCGCCGGCGAAGAAAGTGCGGGCGCGAGCTTCCTGCGCGTCGACGGCAACGTGTGGACCACCGACAAGGACGGCATCGTGCCTGCGTTGCTCGCGGTGGAAATCACGCAGCGCATGGGACGCGATCCTGGCGAAATCTACCGTGCAATCACGCGCGACCTGGGCGAGCCGGCCGAGCGCCGCGTGCAGGCGAGCGCCACGGCGCAACAGAAGCGACGTCTCGCCCGGCTTTCGCCGAGCGCGTTTCGCCACACCGATCTGGCGGGCGAGACTATCCGGTGCATACTCGACCGCGCACCGGGCAACGGCGCCGCCATCGGCGGCCTGAAAGTGATGACCGACAGCAGCTGGTTCGCGGCGCGTCCCTCGGGCACCGAGGACATTTACAAGATCTATGCCGAGAGCTTTCGCGGCGAGCAGCACCTCAACCGTGTTCTCGAAGAGGCGCAGGCGATGGTCGACGGTGCGCTCGCGGCGGGGAAGCGGTCGGCGCATGCGGAAGCGGTTTCGCCGGCCTCGGTAAAAACCAGCGACCGATGAAGCCCGGAGAGTCGGGCGAGTCGAAGGAACGCACAGTTCGCGAAAGATGTCGATGATCAGAGTGCTTCTGCCGGTGGACGGCTCGGAAAGTTCTGCCCGGGCGGTGCAAATGGTGGCCCGCTCGTATCCGCGGCTCGCACCGATCGAAGTTCGGTTGCTGTACGTGCAGGTAGACGACGCCGTACCTTCGACGATGCTCGATGAACGGACTCGCGATGATGCGCCTGAAACGGGAAATCGAGCGCTGGAATCCGCGGCAGCGTTACTCATGCGGGCGGGCGTTCCGTGCAGTAGCGACGTGCGAAACGGTTATGTACCATCCGTGATCGCCCAGTGCGCCAAGTCGATGAACTGCGATGGCATCGTCATGGGCACACGCGGCATGGGGTCGAGCGACGAGGTGTTGGGATCCATTGCGCGGCAGGTGATCAACTTCTCCGATCTACCGGTGACGCTGATCAAATAGAGGGCTCGGATGCAAAACGCAATCGCCATCGCTGCGATCCTGGCAACGCTGCCGGGTTCACGCGCTGTCGCAGAATCCGGAGGCGGAATGTACGAAACCCATCGCGAGAATATGCTCGATCAAGCACTGGCAGACACCTTTCCGGCAAGTGACGCCGTTTCCGTCGCGCAGCCGGGCGGAGGCGCAGAAACACGCGTAACCCGACTGGCCGAATCCGAACAACGCCAACCGCTCGAGCGACCAACGCCCAACGGTTAGGTTGGCGCCGTCGGAATTCGTCCCGATTACGCCGCCGTATCCCTTCGCAGTTCACGACAATCGATGACGTCGGTGCAGCGCCGCGTCCCGCTATCGGGCGCCTCCGGGACGCCAACGACGGCTGCTGCCGAACTGCAACTAAGCGTACGAGAAGCGTTCCGGCAAGTCTTTCCCGGCGTCATGGTGGCGATGTTCCTGGCCGCAGCCGACCAGACGATTCTGGCGAGCGCGTTGCCGACCATCGCAAGCCACCTCGGCGGTTTCGAGTACGTGTCGTGGGTCGTCGTGGCTTACCTGCTGGCCGCAACGATCGCGGCGCCGTTGTACGGTCACCTCGGCGATCTCTTCGGGCGCAAGCGGATGCTGCTGGTCGCATTGGCCGTTTTCACCGTCGCGTCGGCGGCCTGCGCGGCGGCGCCCACGCTGCTGACGCTCGTCATCGCGCGCGGCGTGCAGGGCTTGGGCGGCGGCGGCCTGATGACGCTCGCGCAGGCGCTGATCGGCGAGAACGTTCCGCCGCGCGATCGAGGACGCTTCCAGGGCTATTTTGCCGGCGTATTCGCGCTGGCTTCCACATCGGGCCCGATCCTGGGCGCTTATCTCACCGAGCACGTGAGCTGGCGCTCGGTGTTCGCGATCAATCTTCCGCTCGGCGTGCTCGCGGCCTTCCTTGCGCGAAGGATTCCGGGCGGCGCACCGCCGCGCCGCGGAACGTATCGGCCCGATGTCGTCGGCACGATGCTCTTCTGCCTCGCAACGTTCGGATTGCTCGTGACGCTGTCATCCGCCGGACACGGGTTGGCGTTCGGCTCATGGGTGCTGTACGCGCTGATCGTCCTCGTCGTCGCAGGCTATGCGGCGCTGTATCGATGGGAACGGCACAGCGAACATCCCGTGATTCCGGTGCGCCTGCTGCGAAGACCCGACATATGGCGACCCGATGCGGTTGTGATCTGCTTTGCGGCGACACTCTTCGCAAGCGTGCTCTACCTGCCGCTCTACCTTCAGATCGGACGCGGGTTCGCCATCGGCACCTCGGGAACGTTGCTTCTTCCGATTACCCTTTCGATGGTAACGGGCGCGACACTCACCGGACGCCTCGTGTCTCGAACCGGCAAGGTCACGATCTTTCCGATCATCGGACTATCGCTCGCCACCGCGTCGCTGATTGCGCTCGGCGCCACGATTACCTTCGCGCCGACGATCGGGGTGCTCTGCCTGACGGCGCTGACCGGTGCGGGGCTCGGGATGGTGATGCCGGCGATGCAGGTCGCGGTGCAGCAAGCCGCGGGCCGTGAGGCGCTGGGTGCTGCAATCGGGTCGATGTCGTTGTGCCGCTCGATCGGCGGCGCGATCGGCGTCGCGATCATCGGCGCCATCATCTTCGTGTCGATCGGACGCTCGCAAAGTGCATCAAGCGCCGTCCTTGCGCATGTGTTGCAGACGGGGCCCGAGTATCTCGACCAATTGCCCGCGCTCGACCGCTCGGCGATTGGCGAGCAACTCGATCGCACGTTCCGCATCGTATTCTTCAGCATCGCGGCGATCACGGGCATCGGCGCGCTGGCCGCAACGACGGTGCCGAAGCCGAAGTTCTGACGTCGTTGCAGCCGGATACCGGCCGGGCAAGCGCACGGCGGCGCGCGGGCGAAAGTGCACGCTGCGATAATGCCGCGGCCATGTCGCCCATCATCTCCATTACGAAGCTCTCGAAGACCTACGCATCCGGCTTCGAGGCGCTGAAAAGCGTCGATCTCGACATACGCCGCGGAGAGATATTCGCGTTGCTCGGCCCGAACGGCGCGGGGAAGACGACGCTCATCAGCATCGTGTGCGGCATCGTCAATGCGAGCGACGGCAGGGTTCTCGTCGACGGCCACGACATAAGGACCGAGTACCGCGCCGCGCGCGCGATGATCGGCCTCGTACCGCAGGAATTGACGACGGACGCCTTCGAAACGCCGTGGGGCGCCGTGTCGTTCAGCCGTGGACTGTTCGGCAAGTCGGCCAAACCGGCCCACATCGAGAAGGTGCTCAAGGACCTGTCGCTGTGGAGCAGAAAGGACAGCCGGATCATGACGCTGTCGGGCGGCATGAAGCGCCGGCTGCTGATCGCCAAGGCGCTGTCGCACGAGCCGCGGATCCTCTTTCTCGACGAGCCGACTGCCGGCGTCGACGTCGAGCTGCGGCGCGACATGTGGCGACTGGTGCGCGCGCTGCGCGACAGCGGCGTGACGATCATCCTGACCACGCACTACATCGACGAGGCCGAAGAGATGGCCGACCGCATCGGCGTGATCAGCAAAGGCGAGCTGATCCTCGTCGAAGACAAGATCGAGCTCATGCGCAAGCTCGGGCGAAAGCAGTTGACGCTGCAGCTACCCGACGCGTTGAAAACCGTTCCGGCCGCGCTCGCGCGCCACCACCTGGAATTGTCCGGCGACGGCACCGAGCTCACGTACACGTACGACGCCGAGCACGAACATACCGGCATCGCCGCGTTGCTCGAGGACCTCGATGCCGCGGGCATCCGGTTCAAGGACCTGCGGACGACGCAAAGCTCGCTCGAGGACATCTTCGTCAGTCTCGTGAAGGACAAGCGATGAACGTGCACGCGATGCGGGCGATCTACCGCTTCGAAATGGCGCGGACGCGGCGCACGCTGCTGCAAAGCATCGTCTCGCCGGTGATCTCGACATCGTTGTATTTCGTCGTCTTCGGCTCGGCGATCGGATCGCGCATCCAGCAGGTCGGCGGCGTCGGCTACGGCTCGTTCATCGTGCCGGGGCTCGTCATGCTGTCGCTGCTGACGCAAAGCGTCGCCAACGCGTCGTTCGGCATCTACTTTCCGAAATTCACGGGGACGATCTACGAGCTGCTGTCGGCGCCCGTTTCCTATCTGGAAATCGTCGTCAGCTACGTCGGCGCGGCGGCGACGAAGTCCATCATCCTCGGCGCCATCATCCTGGCAACTGCCGGCCTCTTCGTGCCGCTGCACATCGACCATCCCGCGTGGATGATCCTGTTCCTGGTGTTGACGGCGGTAACGTTCAGTCTCCTCGGTTTCATCATCGGCATCTGGGCCGATGGTTTCGAGAAGCTGCAGGTCGTGCCGCTGCTGTTCATCACGCCGCTCACGTTTCTCGGCGGCAGCTTCTATTCGATCGACATGCTGCCGCCGGTCTGGCAGAAGGTCACCTTGTTCAATCCCGTCGTCTATCTGATCAGCGGCTTTCGCTGGAGCTTTTACGGCATTGCGGACGTCAGCGTGCCGATCAGCCTGATGATGACCGTGGTGTTCATGGCAATATGCGTCGCCATCGTCGCCTGGATCTTCAGGACCGGATACCGGTTGAAAACGTAGTTCTCCTGCAATGTCGCGCTCTTGTTGTTGTCCGGCATCGATAATGCCGGGTACAGTGGATGCCCGATGTCGATTTCGAAGCTCTCATGAAAATTCACCTTCTCGGAACCGGTACGCCAACACCTTCGTTGAAGCGAATGTGCTCGGGGTACCTGATCGACATTGGCGACGATCGCATCGTGCTCGACCACGGCTTCGGGTCGCATCATCGATTGCTCGAGCTCGGCGTGGGTGCCACCGCGATCACGCATCTCTTTCTCAGCCATCTGCACTATGACCACTGCGGCGATTACGCCCGCCTCGTGTTGACCCGGTGGGATCAGGGCGCAGGAAAGATTCCGGAGCTCGAAGTGTTCGGACCGCCGCCGCTTGCGCGGATGACCCGTCAGCTCTTCGATCGTGATGGTGTCTTCGGTCCGGATCTGGTTTCGAGGACCGAACATCCGTGCAGTCTGGACATCTATCGAGCGCGCGGCGGCGTATTGCCGCGCACGATGCCGCGACCTGCCGTGACGGAACTGAACGCGGGAGACATCGTCGAGAAGGGCTCCTGGAGTGTCACCGCAGGCGCGGCCGCCCATTTCCAGCCGCACCTCGTGCCGCTTGCCTTCCGACTCGATAGTTCCGAGGGCTCCGTCGTCTATTCCGGAGACTCCGGCCCTTGCGCTGCCATGGCAAAGCTCGCGAAGCACTGCGACGTGCTGATTCACATGTGCCATTACCTGACCGGCACACAACTCGGAAGCGACTTCGCGAAGTCGTGCATGGGACACATGGAGCTCGCACGGCTCGGCGCTGACGCGGCGGTCAGGAATATCGTCGTCACCCATGTGACGGAACAGATAGACCAGCCAGGCGTTCGCGAGCGAGTGATCGCCGAAATGTCCACGGTTTTCAAGGGGAACATTTTCTTTGGCGAGGATCGAATGGAAATCCCCGTGAGTACACCGGCTGCAGCGCGACTGCTTTGAAGGCCGTTGCCACGGTCCATGTTGCGAGGCGATAACGGGTCACGCCCCGTCATCAAACGGAGAGGGAGGGTCGGGATGGGAACGATGCACGCACGGAACATGGTCGTGGCGATGACGGTCGCGTTGTCATTGACCGCTTTCGGCAATGCCGCAGGCGCAGAAACACGCGAGGTCCGGATCGCGGACCAGTTCGGGCTTTCCTATCTTCCGGTGTACGTGGCGCTGAGCGAGCAGATGTTCCGCAAACGCTTCGAGGCTGCCGGACTGAGAGACGTGAAAGTGACGGAGCTCAAGATTGCGAGCGGCTCCGCCGCGAATGACGCGTTGCTGTCGGAAAATGCGGACCTGGTGCTCGGCGGACTGACCGGAATGTTCATACTTGCCGACAAGACGCGCGGCACGCCCCTCGAGGTGCGCGGGGCCATGGCGATCAGCGATTCTCCGATCTACCTGACAACGATCAATCCGCGGATAAAGTCGATCACCGACTTTACCGACACAGACCGCGTCTCCATGCCCGCTGCGAAGGGGACGACGCATTCGTTCATTTTCGAGCTGGCCGCCGCGCAGGCGCTGGGCTGGGAAAACCGGCACAAGTTGGATGTGCTCGCCGTCGGCATGCGCCATCCCGATGCAACGGTCGCGCTGCTCAATGATCGCGAGCCGAGAACGCATTCGTCGACGGTTCCCTTCCTGTTCCAGGAGCTTGAAAACCCGCGCGTGCATGTCGTCTATGACTCCTACGACATCGTCGGAGGCAGGCAAACGCTGATCGTCGCGTATACGACGCACAAATGGAAGACGGAAAATCCGAAGGTTTACGAGGCAACCGTGGCTGCCCTGGAAGATGCGATGGCCTTCATCGACAAGGACAACATCGCTGCGGCAAGAATCTACGTCGAGCACACGAAGTCGAAACTCGGCGCGGAGCAGGTCGCCCGATGGCTGCAACAAAAGGACGCAAAGGGAAGGCTTCTCAACGATTACAACGCTGCTCCGAGCCGCAGCCTGATGCTCGCCGAATACATGTACAAGGACAAACTGCTGGCGAGGAAACCGGAGAGCTGGAAGGACTATTTCTGGGACAATTTGTACTCGCTTAGCGGCAGTTGAAGCGCTCGGCGCGCGTACGCCCGAGCGACGTGCACCGCGACGCTGCGCCGTGCTCGCTATCTGAGATGTCGCGCACGATTTCGCTCGTTCGATTTTCGCGTCGGTTTCGTCGACATGCTGCCGGCGTGCGTCGGACTCATTCCGTTCGGCCTCGTCACCGGCATCGGCGCGGCCGCCGCGGGCGCGAACTGGGCGGGCGCGCTCGGCATGAGCGCCATCATGTTCTCGGGCGCCGCGCAGATCATCGCGGCGCAGCTTTTCGCCGTCGGCGCGCCGGCGGCGGTCATCATTCTCACGTGCTTTGTCGCGGGACTGCGCTTCCTGATGTACAGCGCCGCGATGGCGCCGTACCTCCAGTCCGTGCCCGCACGCTGGCAGCGGGGCGTTGCCTTCCTGCTGACCGACCAGGTATTCGCGGCGGCGATTCGCCGCTTCGACATCGCGGACGATGCGCGCGCCGGCGTATCGCAGGCGCTGGGCGGCGGCCTTGCGCTCTACCTGTCCTGGCAGTGCACGAACATGGCAGGATTCGCGGCCGGCGCGTCGATCCCGGCGTCGTGGTCGCTCGAATTCGCGGTCCCGTTGTGCTTCGTGGCGCTGCTCGCACCGGGCTTGCGTACCACGCCGTCGCTGTTGGCCGCGGTTGTCGCAGGCGCAGCGGTCCTGGCGCTCAAGGGCTTGCCGATGAAGCTCAACCTGATTGCCGCGGGCCTGATCGGCATTGTTGCAGGAACGGTGGCCGAAATCGTGCGAGAGCGATGGACGCGCCGTTGAAGCTCTGGCTCGTCATCGGCGCCGTCGGTGCGCTGAATTATCTGTCGCGCCTGTCATTCATCGCGCTTTTCGCGCGGCGGACCATTCCGCCGTGGCTGCTGCGCGCACTTCGTTACGTACCGGCGGCGATGCTGACGGCCCTCATCGTGCCGATGATCGTGGCGCCGTCGCTGCAGCCCGCCGAGCAGGTTCATGCGGACCTGCGCGTGCTGGCCGCGCTCGTGGCCGGCGCGGTGGCCTTCACGAGCGGCAGCACGCTGAAGACGTTGATCGCCGGAATGGGGACGCTGTGGCTGCTGCAGATGCTGTTGCCGCGCATCGCCTGACGTTCCGCCGTTGGCGAGCGCGGCGTCGTTTCCCGGTATCCGCCGCACCTGTGCAATCATGGAACCCATGAGGGCATTCGCTCCATCGCGATGAAGCCGCCGACGACGCTTCGCGCGCTGCACGCTCGCGAGATCCTCGATTCGCGCGGACGGCCGACGGTCGAGGTCGACGCGATCCTCGACGACGGCAGCGTCGGTCGCGCGAGCGTGCCCTCCGGCGCCTCGACGGGTGCGGCGGAAGCGCACGAGCTACGCGACGGCGACGCGACCCGCCATGCCGGTCTCGGCGTCCTTACGGCGGTTGCGAACGTCGACGGTGAGATCGATCGCGCGCTGCGCGGCACGGACGCAGCCGATCAGCGCGGGCTCGATGATCGCCTGCGCGCGCTCGACGGCACGCCGCGATTGCAGCGGCTGGGCGCGAACGCGACGCTCGGCGTCTCGCTCGCCGCATGTCGCGCCGTTGCCGCGTCGCGCGGACAGATGCTGTACGAGCGAATCGCCGAGCTCGCGGGCGCGAAGCCGCTCCTGCCGCTGCCGATGACCAACATCCTGAGCGGTGGGCTGCACGCGAACGGCGGCATGGACGTGCAGGATTTTCTCGTCGTGCCGTTGCAGGCGTCGTCGATCGACGAGGCGATCCGCCTGATCGCCCGGGTGCGCTCGGCCGCCACCGACGTGATGCGCGCGCACGGCCTGCCGACGCTGCTCGCCGACGAAGGCGGCCTCGGCCCCGGATGCGAATCGGCGCACGCGGCGCTCGCATTGATGATGGAATCGATCGCGTGCGCCGGCTTGGCACCCGGCGTCGACATGGCGATTGCCATCGATGTCGCAGCGACGATGTTGCAAAAATCGAAGGGACGCTACGGGCTTCCGCGCGAGCGCCGCGAGCTCGACAGCGACGCGCTGATCGACATGATCGAAGGCTGGGTGCGCGAATTTCCCATCGTGTCCGTCGAGGACGGCCTCGCGGAAGACGACTGGGCCGGCTGGAAGCGCTTCACCGAACGTCTCGGTCGGACCGTGCAACTCGTCGGCGATGATCTTTTCGCGACGAATCCGGAACGCATGACGCGCGGCGTGCGCGAGGGCATCGCGAACGGCGTGCTCGTCAAGGCGAACCAGAACGGCACGCTCACCGGGACGCTCGACGTGATCGCGCAGGCGAAGGCGGCAGGTTACGCGACGATCGTGTCCGCGCGCTCGGGCGAGACCGAGGACGCGTTCATGTCCGATCTTGCCGTCGGCGCGGCAGCGGGGCAGATCAAGATCGGCTCGCTGCGAACGTCGAACGCGGTCGCGAAATACAACCAGCTCCTGCGCATCGACGAGCATGCGCACGCGCCGTTTGCCGGCGCGTCCGCGCTGGCGCGCCATCATCGATGATTGCAGTCCGCGAACCGGATCCGTGTTTGCGCGACTTCCTGCGAGATCAGCGCCTCGTGCGCCGCGACGACGAGGCGGTGTGGGCGCCGCTGGCCGGCGGCATTTCCTCGGACATCTGGCGCGTCGACCTGCCGCGGCAATCGCTCTGCATCAAGCGCGCGCTGCCGCAGCTCAAGGTCGCGCAGCCGTGGAACGCGCCGATCGAGCGCAACGCGTACGAATGGGCGTGGATCGGGTTCGCCGCCGCGCACTGTCCGGACGCGGTGCCCGAGCCGATCGCGAGCGATCCCGTGCAGGGCGTTTTCGCGATGCGCTTTCTCGCGCCCGATCGCTATCCGGTGTGGAAGCAGTTGCTGCTCGACGGTATCGCGCAGCCAGGCATCGCCGCGCAAGTCGGCGCGATCATCGCGCAGCTTCATGCGGCGAGCGCCGGCGATGCCGAGGTTGAGCGTCGCTTCGCGACGGACGCGATCTTCCACGCGATCAGGCTCGAGCCCTACCTGCTTGCGACCGCTTTCGTCCATCCCGACCTCGCGCCGCGGCTGCGCGCGCTGGCGGAGCGCACGGCGGCGACACGGCTCGCGCTGGTACACGGGGACGTGAGCCCGAAGAACATCCTGCTCGGCCCGCAGGGGCCCGTGTTCCTCGACGCAGAATGCGCGTGGTACGGCGACCCGGCGTTCGACGCCGCGTTCTGCCTCAACCATTTCCTGCTGAAATGCGTCGCGAGACCGCGATCGACGCAGGATTACCTCGACTGCTTCGATGCATTCGCAGCGGCGTATCGGGCCGGCGTCACCTGGGAGCCGCGCGCCGCGATCGAGTCGCGCATCGCGAGCCTTCTCCCGGCGTTGTTTCTCGCGCGGGTCGACGGCAAATCGCCGGTCGAATACATTACGGAGGAACGCGACCGGCGGCTGGTGCGCGAAACGGCGCGTCCGCTGGTCGCCGATCCTCCGCAACGGATCGCGGATGTGTCGTCGCATTGGCGCAACGCGCTCATCGCGGCGCGACAACGAGAACGCAATCACGCTCCGACGGAGCAGGGATGAAACGCCGAATGATCAAGGTTAGATGCATTTCGTGGCTGATCGCCGCCTTCGCGCTGGCCCTCTTTGCCGGCGGCGTCGCCGCGCAACCCGGCGGCAAGCTGGTGCTGTACACGTCGCAGCCCGACCGCGATGCGCAGCGGACGATCGAAGGCTTCCGCAAGAAGAATCCCGGCGTCGACGTCGAGATCTTCCGGTCGGGAACGACCGAGGTGATGAGCAAGCTCATGGCCGAGATCGCCGCCGGCCAGCCGCGCGCGGATGTGCTCCTGATCGCCGACGCGCTGTCGATGGAGCGCCTCAAGGCCGCGGGCCAGTTGCAGGCGTACCCGCAAGCCGACGTGCGCGAATTGCCGCCCGATGCCTATGACAAGGACAAGACGTACTTCGGCACGAAGCTGATCACGACGGGCATCATCGTGAATCGACAGGCGCCGATGAAGCCCGCGTCGTGGGCCGACTTGCTGAAACCCGAAGCGAAGGGCCAGGTGGTCCTGCCGAGTCCGCTCTATTCCGGCGCCGCGGCAATCCACATGGCCGCATTGAGCGCCGATCCGGCGCTCGGGCCCGGTTACTACGAGAAGCTCGCGCAGAACGGCGCGGTCGCGCTGCGCGGCAACGGCGCCGTTCTCAACGCTGTCGCGGGCGGGCAGAAGATGTACGGCATCATCGTCGAGTTCATGGCGCTGAACGCCAAGGCCAAGGGCTCGCCGGTCGACTTCGTGTTTCCCGCCGAAGGCGTTTCGGTCGTGACGGAGCCGACGGCGATCCTGCGCGCGACGAAGAATCCCGAGGCGGCGCGCGCATTCGTCGATTTCGTGCTGTCGAAAGAGGGGCAGGCGCTGGCCGTTTCGCAGGGCTATTTTCCGGCGCGCAAGGACGTGAAGCCGCCGGCGGGATTCCCCGACGTGGCGGGGCTTCACATTCTTCCCGTCGACATCGCAGCGCTCCTTTCGCAGGACGAGCAGAACAAGAAGCGGTTTGCCGATCTGTTCGGCGGCTGACGGCGCGCATCCGGATGCCGCGGATCCCTGCCCGGCGTGGCGAGCGACTGACGTTCCTCACGCTGCTCGGGGTTGTCATCCTGCTCGCCGTCGTGCCGATCGGCCGACTCGCGCAGGAAGCGCTGGCCCCGCACGGCAGGTTCGATTCGACGATGATGGCCGGCGTGCTGGAAAGCCCGGTCGTCTGGCGCGCGGCGCGCAACACGCTTGCCGTATCGCTTGGCGGCGGCGCGCTCGCGGTGGCGCTCGGCGGCGCTTTCGCGCTGCTCGTCACGCTGACCGATGTGCGGGCGAAGAAGCCGCTCGTCTTCTGCTTCATGATGCCGCTGATGATCGCGCCGCAAGTGACGGCGCTCGCGTGGATCAACCTGCTCGGACCGAACAGCACGTTGCTCCGCGCGCTCGGACTAGCACCCGCGCCGGGCAGCCCGCACCCGCTCTACGGGCCGGGCGGCATCGTGCTGCTGCTGGGGATCGAGCAGGCGCCGGTCGTGTTTCTCGCGGTTCGCGCCGGACTGCGGGCGTTGCCGCGCGACCTCGTCGAAGCGGCGCAGGCGGCCGGCGCGCAACCGTGGCGGATCGTGCGCACGATCGTGCTGCCGCTGATGATGCCGAGCGTTGCCGCGGGCGGCATGCTGGCCTTCGTCGGCAGCATCGGCAACTTCGGCATTCCCGCATTTCTCGGCATCCCGGCGGGCTTCACCGTGCTCGTCACGTTGATCTATCAGCGGCTGGCCGGGTTCGGCACGAGTGTCCTGAGCGAAGTCGCCGCGTTGTCGCTGCTGCTCGCGTTGATCGCGCTGTGCGGACTGGCGCTGAACGGCTGGCTTGCGCGGCGCCGCGACGTCCGCGTGATGGCATGGACGACGGCCGCGCCGCAGTGGTCGCTCGGGCGCTGGCGCCGTCTCGTCGAAGGCGCCTGCTGGGGCGTGCTGTTCGTCGTGCTCGCGCTGCCGTTCTTCGCACTGCTCGCGACGGCCCTCGTCCCCGCGATCGGCGTCTCGCTCACGCCGCGCAGCGTAACGCTCGGCAATTTTCACTTCGTGCTGTTCGACTACGCCGCGACGCGTCGCGCGTTCTTCAACAGCGCATCGCTGGCGGCCGCGGCGGCGGTGATGCTCGTCATCGTCTCGGTGCCGCTCGGCTATTCGCTCGCGACACGGCGCGCCGGCGTGCGGCACGCGGTGGGCTTCGTTGCCGAGCTGCCGTACGCCGTTCCGGGCGTCGTGCTCGCGATCGCGATGATTCTTTGCCTGCTGCGGCCGTTGCCGGTGCTCGGGTTCAGCCTTTACAGCACCATCTGGATCATTCTCGTCGCGTATCTGTCGCGGTTCATGCTGCTCGCGCTGCGGCCGGTCACGAACGCGCTGCGGCAAATCGATCCCAGCCTCGATGAAGCCGCGCGAATGAGCGGGGCGCGATTCGCGCGCCGCATGGCGACGGTCATCATGCCGATGGTCGCGCCTTCCGCGGTCGCTGGCGGCATGCTGGTGTTCATGATGGCGTTCAACGAGCTCACCGTGTCGGCGCTGCTGTGGTCATCCGGCAGCGAAACCGTCGGCGTTGTCCTGTTCAGTCTCGAGCAGGCGGGCGATTCGGTATCCGCGGCGGCCGTGGCCGTCATCGCCGTCCTCGTGACGCTCGCGATGATGGTGATGGCCAACGCGCTCGCGTCGCGCGTCGCGCGAGGGGTGCTGCCGTGGCAGCCGTAACGCTCGAAGACATCGTCAAACGCTTCGGCGCGATCGCTGCGGTCGACGGCGTGTCGCTTGACGTCGCCGACGGCGAGTTCATCGCGGTGCTCGGTCCGTCCGGCTGCGGCAAGAGCACGCTGCTGCGGCTCATCGCCGGCTTCGAGCGGCCCGAGCACGGCACGATTTCGCTTGGCGAGCGCCAGGTGAGCGGACCGGACGTTTACGTGGCGCCCGAGGATCGCCATGTCGGCATGGTGTTCCAGTCGTACGCGCTCTGGCCGCACATGAGCGTGGCGGAGAATATCGGCTACCCGCTGCGCGTGCAGAAGCTCTCTGGCCGCGCGCTTGCCCGCGAAGTGCACGCGGCGCTCGACGCCGTGGGCCTTGCCGGGTCGGCGGAGCGCCGGCCCGCCGACCTGTCGGGTGGGCAGCGCCAGCGCGTGGCGCTGGCGCGCTGTCTCGCGATGAAGGCGCGCATCGTGTTGCTCGACGAGCCGCTGGCGAATCTCGACGTGCATCTGCGCGCGCGGATGCTCGCCGAAATCGCCGCGTTCCGCAGCCTGTCGCGCGCGACGCTGATCTACGTCACGCACGACCAGGCCGAGGCGCTCGGCGTCGCCGATCGCGTCGCGGTGATGGAGGCGGGACGCGTGCTTCAGGTCGCGCCGCCGGCCGAGTTGTATCGGTCGCCGCGCGATGGCATCGTCAGCCGTTTCGTCGGCGCCGGCGCCGTCGCGCGCGGCGATGTGACGGCGACGTACGCGAACGGCCACGCCGCCGTCGCGCTGTTCGGCCGGCAATGGCAGCTTCGCTCGAGCCCGGGTCAGGTGATCGGCCCGGCGCAGGTGTGCATACGACCCGAGGACCTGCGCATTGTCGAGCCCGGGCAGGGCTTCGCGGCGAGCGTCGCGCGCGTGCTCTTTCAAGGCGGGCGCACCGTCGTGGAGGCAACGCCGGAACTCGACCCGGACACGACGCTCAGCCTTTCGCTGCAGTCGAGCGAAGCCTGTGAGCGCGGCGCGATCATCCATCTCGCACTGGTGGATGGCTGGGTGATTCCCGATCGGTGACGGCGACATGACAACGGCAGCGGCGAACGTGCTCGTGACCGGCGCAACGGGATTCGTCGGCTCAGCCATTGCGCGCGCGCTGCTCGCCGCGGGATACCGGGTTCGCGCGCTCGTTCGCGCATCGGCCGTGCGCGCGAACCTCGCCGGCCTCGATGTCGAAATCGCCGAAGGCGACCTGCGCGACGCGAGCTCGGTCGCGCGCGCGATGATCGGCATCCGCTACGTCGTTCATGCGGCGGCCGATTACCGCCTGTGGACGCGCGATCCTGCCGCGCTCATGCAAACCAACGTCGAGGGCACGCGCACGGTGATGGAGGCGGCGTTGCGCGCCGGCGTCGAGCGAATCGTACATACCAGCAGCGTCGCCACGCTGGCGTCCCGCGCCGATGGCGAGCCGGCCGACGAGACGATGCCGCTCGACGAGCGCACGGCGATCGGCGCTTACAAGCGCAGCAAGATTGCCGCCGAGCGCGTCGTCGAAGCGATGGTCGCGCGCGACGCGCTGCCCGCGGTCATCGTCAATCCGTCGACGCCGATCGGCGCGCGCGATATCAGGCCGACGCCGACCGGCCGGATCATCGTCGAGGCCGCGCGCGGACGCATGCCGGCGTTCGTCGACACGGGACTCAACCTCGTGCATGTCGACGACGTCGCCGCCGGCCATGTCGCGGCGCTCGTGCGCGGCACAATCGGCGAGCGATACATCCTCGGCGGCGAGAACGTTCCGCTCGTGGCGATGCTTTCCGACATCGCCGCGCTGGTCGGCCGGCCGGCTCCACGGCTGAAGCTTCCGCGAGCGCCGCTCTATCCGATCGCGGCCGCGGCGGAAATGATCGCGCTTGCGACGAAGCGAGAGCCGTTCCTGACGCTCGACGGGTTGCGCCTGTCGCGGCATCGGATGTTCTTCACGAGTGCGAAGGCCGAGCGCGACCTCGGCTTTCGCGCCCGTCCGTACGGCGAAGGACTGCGCGATGCCGTCGACTGGTTCCGCGATGCGGGGTATTTGCGGTGAGCGCAGCCGCGAGCGTGGGGGTCACGCCTTGACGCTTCTTGTCATGCGCCGCGCTGGCGCTTGGCGCGTGGGTCTATCTGCTGACGGCGCGCGGCGGGTTCTGGCGGACGGCGCAGCGCGACGGGATGCTGCAACCGGCGCCCGAAACGACCGCATGGCCGTGCGTGGCCGTCGTGATACCCGCGCGCGACGAGGCCGACGTCATTGGCACGAACGTGCGTTCGCTGCTGGCGCAGGATTACCCGGGCGCCTTCTCGCTGATCGTCGTCGATGACCATAGCGCCGACAATACCGTGGCCGCGGTCGAGGGCGCCGCGGCCACGGAGCCGCCCGGTCGGCTGACCCTTCTGGCTGCCCCCGGCCTTCCCGACGGATGGACCGGCAAGCTGTGGGCGCTCGACCATGGCATCCGATACGCCGAGGCGCTGCCCGAACCGCCCGAGTTCCTGCTGCTGACCGACGCGGACATCCGGCACGCGCCCGACACGCTGACGAGCCTCGTCGGCCGCGCCTTACGCGATCGCCTCGTGCTGGCATCCCTGATGGCCAGGCTCAACTGCGAAAGCTTCGCTGAACGCGCGCTCATCCCGGCGTTCATATTCTTTTTCCGGATGCTTTACCCGTTCGCATGGGTCAACAGTGTTCAGCATGCCACGGCCGCCGCGGCCGGGGGTTGTATGCTCGTACACCGGCAATCGCTCCGGATGGCGGGCGGCATGGCATCCATCCGCGGCGAGCTGATCGATGATTGCGCGTTGGCGCGACTGCTCAAGAAAGAGGGCCCGATCTGGATTGGACTGACGGAACGTGTGCGAAGTACGCGTGCCTATCGATCGTTCGGCGAGATGCGGCGCATGATCGCCCGCTGCGCGTACACGCAACTGCGATGCTCGCCCGCGTGGCTCGCCGTCACGAGCGCGGCGATGCTCGTCGTGTTCGTCGCACCGCCCGTCATTGTGCTGTCCGGCGACAGCGCCGCCCGCTTTTTGGCCGCGCTGGCATGGATCGGCATGGCCGGCGCGTTCGTACCGACGCTGCGTCTTTATCGCGTAGCGCCGTGGTGGGGTATCGCGTTGCCGGCAATTGCCGCGACATATCTGCTGCTGACGCTCGAGTCGGCGTGGCTGCACCTGCGCGGTCGCGGCGGCGAATGGAAAGGGCGCATTCGCGGGCGCGACTTGCATCCGGCTTCGCGATCGCGCGGTTGAGCGCCATGCAAACGCCTGTCGGCGACCCCTCGTCCGTAAACGCGCCACCGGCGGCGACCGGCAGCTCGTTCTATACCGCGATGCGGGTGCTGCCGCTTCCGCAGCGCCGCGCGATGTTCGCGATCTACGACTTTTGCCGCGCGGTCGACGACGTGGCGGATGGCGACGGCGCGCGCGAAGCGCGGCTCGCGGAGCTTCGGCATTGGCGGGCGGACATCGACGCGCTGTTCGCGCAGGTCGCCTCCGGCGCGCATTCGGCCGCTGGCCGAGCCGGTCCGTGCGTTCGATTTGCGGCGCGACGATTTTCTCGCGGTCATCGACGGCATGGAGATGGATACCACCGCCGACATCCGCGCTCCGTCGCGCGCGACGCTCGACCTTTACTGCGATCGCGTCGCAGGCGCCGTCGGCCGGCTGTCGGTACGCGTCTTCGGCATGCCCGCGCCCGATGGCGATGCGCTCGCCTTGCATCTCGGCCGCGCGTTGCAGCTTACGAACATCCTGCGCGACCTCGACGAGGACGCCGCGAAGGGGCGGCTGTACCTTCCGCGCGAATCGCTGCTCGCGGCGGGAATCGCTGCGACCGAGCCGAAAGCCGTCCTCGGGCACCCCGCACTGCGCCTGGCGTGTGCTGCGCTCGCGAACGATGCGCGAGATCGGTTCGGCGCGGCGTCTCGCGTCATGTCGGCCTACCCGCTGCGGATCGTCCGCGCGCCGCTTTTGATGGCGAAGGTCTACCAGACGATGCTCGCTCGACTGGAATCGCGTGGCTTTGCGCCGCCGCGCAGACCGGTACACGCCGATCGCATCACGCTGCTGTGGATCCTGCTGCGCTACGGTTTGCTGAAACCGGACGGCCAGCCGTGACGATCACCGGCTGCGACGGCGGCTGTCGGGACGGGAGCGCGTGATGCCGGGTTACGAAGGCGTCGCACGGCAAGCGCTGGAGCGCGAGTCCGAGCCGGATCTCGATCGCTGCATCGACACGGCGACCGCGGCATTGCTGACGGCGCAGCGACCGGATGGCCACTGGGTGTTCGAGCTCGAGGCCGATGCGACGATCTCGGCCGAGTACATCGCGCTGCAGCGTTTCCTCGGCGAACGCGATCCGGCGCTCGAAGCGAGAATCGCGCGCTATCTGCGCCGGCTGCAGGGCGCGCACGGCGGCTGGCCGCTGGTCCATGGCGGTCCGGTCAACAACAGCGCGAGCGTCAAGGCGTACTTCGCGCTGAAGCTCGTCGGCGATTCACCGGACGCCGAGCACATGCGCCGTGCGCGCGACGCGATCCTCGCGGCCGGCGGCGCCGGCAACGTCAACGTCTTCACGCGCATCCTGCTCGCACTCCACGGCATCCTGTCGTGGGGCACCGTGCCGGTCGTTCCCGTCGAGCTGATGCTGTTGCCGCGGTGGTTCCCGTTTCACCTGTCGCGGGTTTCCTACTGGACGCGCACGGTGCTCGTGCCGCTGCTCGTCCTGCAGGCGTTGAAGCCGCGCGCGCGCAATCCGCAAGCCGTGCGCATCGACGAGCTCTTTCCGCAATCCCGGCCGCACGCGCGTCGATCGGTGCGCGCGCCGCACCAGTCGCGCATGCGCTTTGCGCTATCCGCCGCAATCGACGTGATGCTGCATTGGGCGGAGCCGTTCGTTCCCGAAGCGGCTGCGCCGGCGCGCGATCGAGCGCGCCGTGGCATTCGTCGTCGAGCGACTCAACGGCGAGGACGGCCTCGGTGCCATCTTTCCGGCGATGGCGAACGCGGTGATGATGTTCGAGGCGCTCGGCTATCCGCGCGAGCACGCGCAGTTCTCGATGGCCCGCGGCGCGATCGACCGGCTGCTCGTCATCGGCGCCGACGAGGCCTATTGCCAGCCTTGCGTCTCTCCGGTGTGGGACACGGCGCTCGCGTGCATGGCGTTGCTCGATGTCGGCGACCGGCAGGCGCTGTCGGCCGCGCGCAAGGGCCTGCTCTGGCTCGCGCAGCGGCAGGTGCTCGATACGGCGGGCGACTGGAAGGATCAGCGCCCGCACGTGCGACCGGGCGGCTGGGCGTTCCAGTACGCGAACCCGCACTATCCCGACCTCGACGACACCGCGGTGGTCGTGATGGCGATGGACCGCCATGCGCATCTTCCGGGAGTCCGCGACGAGCCGCTGTTGCGCAACGCGATCCGTCGCGGGCGCGAATGGGTATTGGGCATGCAGAGCGCGAACGGCGGCTGGGGCGCCTTCGACGCCGACAACGTCAGCGAATACCTGAACGACATCCCGTTCGCCGACCATGGCGCGCTGCTCGATCCGCCGACCGCGGACGTGACCGCGCGCTGCGCGGCCATGATCGCGCAGCTCGGGGAAGACGCCGATCGGCCGGCACTCGCGGCAGCGCTCGCATTTCTGCGTCGAAGCCAGGAGGCGGACGGCACGTGGTACGGCCGTTGGGGCATGAATTACATCTACGGCACGTGGTCGGTGCTGTGGGCGCTCGCGGAAGTTGGCGAGAGCGTGCAAGCGCCCGAAGTGCGGCGTGCCGTCGACTGGTTGATCGGCGCGCAGAATCCGGATGGCGGCTGGGGCGAGACCGCCGACACGTACGACATCGGCTACGCCGGCGACAAAGGCGGACCCTCGACGGCCTCGCAGACGGCGTGGGCGTTGCTGGGACTGATGGCGGCGGGCGCCACGCATTACCCGCCGGTCGCGCGCGGCGTCGACTACCTGCTGCGCACGCAGGGTGCTACCGGGTTCTGGCCCGAGCCGCAGTTCACCGCCACCGGGTTTCCGCGCGTGTTCTTCCTCCGCTACCACGGGTACGCGAAGTTCTTCCCCGTGTGGGCGCTTGCCCGCTATCGCGCGCTGCAGCGGCAGCCCGGCGTGCATTCCGCCGTGTGAGCGGTGCAGGCCTCACGGGACGCCTCGCGGCCTCGAGGTCGTCGCCGCGAGCGGCCTCGCGATCGAGGCGCGCATCGCCGCGGGCCGAGACGTACGCGCAATCGCTGGCGGGCTCGATGCCGCGCGCACTTGCGGCGGCGCTCGAACGCGAGGTGAATCGTGGCGCGTGCGGCATCATCAGCTTCGGCATCGCGGGCGGCCTCGTGCCCGGGATGCTGCCGGGGACCTGGCTCGTCGGCCGGGGCATCGTGACGTCCGGCGCGTATCGGCCCTGCGATCGCGGCGTGGACGCGACCTGTGCGCGAGCGGCTTCCCGGCGCGTGCTTCGCCGATATCGCCGCCGCCGATGCGCCGGTGATCGACGCCGACGCCAAGCGCGCGCTGCACCGCGCGACGTCGGCGCGTCGCCGTCGACACCGAATCGCACGTCGCCGCTGCCGTCGCCGCCGCGCACGGCCTTCCGTTCGCGGCCTTCCGCGTGATCGCCGATCCCGCCGAACGCGCGCTGCCGCCTGCCGCAGCGGCGGCGCTTCGACCGGGAGGGACGATCGACGTCACGGCGGTGATGCGATCGATCGCGCGAACGCCGAGCCAGCTTCCGCTGCTGCTGCGCACGACGATCGACGCGCGCACCGCGTTTCGCGCGCTGCTACGCGGACGTCGACGCCTGGGAGCGCGCCTTGGCTGCGCCGGAGTTCGATCGCTCGAGCTCGACGTTGTGTGAGAAGACGTACTGCGCGGGACGCTGGCCGCCGAGCGGAATTTCCGGCGCCATCGGCCCGTCGGTGCGCACGCCGCGCAGGCTGACGGCGAGCGCCTTCAGCGGATGGCGGACCGCGTCGGTGACCGCCGTTGCCTCGTAGCCGCTGTGCACCATGCAATCGGCGCACTTCTCGTAATTGCCCGTGCCGTAGCTGTCCCAGTCGGTCGTTTCCATCAGCTCGCGAAAGGTCGCCGCGTAGCCTTCGCCGAGCAGGTAACAGGGGCGCTGCCAGCCGAAGACGTTGCGCGTCGGATTGCCCCACGGCGTGCAGCGGTACTCCTGGTTGCCGGCGAGGAAATCGAGGAACAGGCCCGATTGGCTGAACGACCATGCGCGTCCGCCGCGGCCGCGCCGCAGGATGTCGCGGAACAGTTCCTTCGTGCGCGTTCGCGTGAGGAAGTGCGCCTGGTCGGGCGCGCGCTCGTACGCATAGCCGGGCGACACCGTCATGCCGTCGATGCCGATCGCTGCGATGTCGTCGAAGAAGCGCGCCACGCGTTCGGGCTCGGCGTTGTTGAAGAGCGTGCAGTTGATGTTGACGCGAAAGCCGCGCGCTTTCGCCTCGCGGATCGCGGCGACGGCGCGATCGAACACGCCGCCTTCGCACACCGACTTGTCGTGCATCGACTGGTCGCCGTCGAGATGCACCGACCAGATGAAGTACGGGCTGGGCTCGAACAGCGCGAGCCGCTTTTTCATCAGCAGCGCGTTCGTGCACAGGTAGACGAACTTGCGCCGCGCGACGATGCCGGCGGCGATCGCCGCGATCTCCTTGTGCAGCAGCGGCTCGCCGCCGGCGATCGACACGACAGGGGCGCCGCATTCATCGACCGCCGCGAGGCATTCGTCGACCGAGAGCCGCCGGTCGAGGATGTCGGTCGGATAATCGATTTTCCCGCAGCCTGCGCAGGCAAGGTTGCAGCGAAACAACGGCTCCAGCATCAGCACCAGCGGATAGCGCCGGTGCCGCGCGAGTTGCTGACGCAGGATGTAAGCGCCGATGCGCGCTTTTTGCAGAAACGGGATCGCCATGAGGTGCGGGTCCGGTCAGCGTGCGCTGGCGGCTTTCGGCCGCGCGCGCAGCAGTTCGGCCGGAAGTCGAAACTCCACTTTTTCCTCGATTCCCGGCAAGGTCGAGACGTCGACAGGACCGAGCGCGCCCAGTGCGTCGATCACTCCGTCGACCAGCGTTTCGGGCGCCGACGCACCGGCCGTGATGCCGATCACGCCGGCGTCGCGAACCCAGGACAGATCGAGCTCGCTGCCATCGGCAACCAGGTAGCTCGCCACGCCCGACTCGATCCCGATCTCGCGCAACCGATTCGAATTGGAGCTGTTCTTGGCCCCGACGACGAGAATCACGTCGGCGACCTTCGCAAGCGCGCGCACGGCCGATTGGCGGTTCTGCGTGGCATAGCAGATGTCATGGATGTCGGGGCCGACGATGTCGGTAAAGCGGCGCTTCAGGGCCGCGATGACGCTGCGCGTATCGTCGACGCTCAGTGTCGTCTGTGTCACATATGCGACAGGCGTATCGGTCGCGAGTTCGAGACGGCTCACGTCCTGCTCGTCTTGCACCAGCAGCACCGGTCCTGGCACCTGGCCCATCGTTCCCTCGACTTCGGGATGACCCGCGTGACCGATGAGGATCACCACGCGACCTTGCGCGACGTAGCGCTTGCCCTGGCCGTGCACCTTCGCCACGAGCGGGCAGGTTGCATCGAGGACGTCGCAGCTCGCGCTTGCGCGCGTCGTCCTCGACAACCCGGGCGACGCCATGCGCGCTGAAGATCGTGATCGCGCCGGCGGGAACTTCCGACAGGTGCTCGACGAAGCGCGCGCCTTTTGCGCGCAGGCTCTCGACGACATGCCGATTGTGCACGATCTCGTGGCGGACATAGACGGGCGCGCCAAAGCGGGCAAGCGCCTCTTCGACGATGTCGATCGCGCGGATCACGCCGGCGCAGAATCCCCGCGGCTGCGCAAGCATCACACGCATTGGCGCGGCCTCGTGAGCGGGAACGGGCAGGACGAAAGGGTGGAAGACATTCGGATTTCGGCGGGCGTGAGCCACCATTGTACGTTGGCAGACAAGGCGGCCCGCCGCGGGGTTCGCTGCGGCTTTTCCGCATGAGCCATTCCGGGATCGACGCGGATCAGCGGGATCGGCGCTTGTCGTGGCTCGTGATGCGCGTGGTATCGGCGTGCATCCACCGTCCTGCGATCGTGATCGCCATCGCGGCGCTGCTGTGCGCGGGCGGCTACGCGTACGTCGCCGCGCATTTCGCGATCGACACCGACAGCTCGAAGCTCATTGCCGAAACCGTTCCCTGGCGCCAGCGCGAGCTGGCGTTCGCGGCCGCCTTTCCCCGGCGCGTGGATCTCATCGCCGTCGTCGTCGACGGCGCGACGCCCGAGCTCGCCGAGCAGGCAACCGCGAGCCTCGCCGAGCGGCTTGCCGGCGACGGCCGGCACTTTCGCGCGGTGTGGCGCCCCGACGGGGGCCCGTTCTTCGACCGGACGGGCCTGCTGTTCGACTCGACGGACGAAGTGAGACAGACGATGCAGCGCCTCGTCTCGGCGCAGCCGTTGCTCGGGACGCTCGCGGTGGACCCGAGCCTGCGCGGACTGATGGATGCGCTGGCGCTGGTGCTGGAAGGTGTGGCGCAGAACCGCGCGCCGGTCGACTCGCTTGTGCAGCCGCTCGATGCGCTCGGCGCGGCCTTCGAAGCGCTCGCCGCCGGAGGAACGCCCGCGTTCTCCTGGCAAGCGCTGTTCACCGGGGAGCCGCCCGAGCCGCGTGCGCTGCGCCGCTTCATTCTCGTGCAGCCGGTTCTCGACTACGGGGCGCTGCAGCCCGGCGAGGCCGCGAGCAGCGCCATTCGGCACGTGGCGCACGATCTTCGGCTCGATGCCGATTCGCGCGTGCGCGTACGGCTCACGGGTTCGGTCCCGCTCGCCGACGAGGAGTTCGCAACACTCGCGGAGGGCGCCGCGCTGAACGCCACGGCGACGATGCTCGCGGTGATCGCGTTGTTATGGATCGCGCTGCGCTCATGGCGGCTGATCGTGGCCGTGCTGCTGAGTCTTGCCGTCGGATTGATCGTCACGGCGGCGTTCGGGCTGTTCGCGTATCGGGCGTTCAACCTGATCTCCATCGCGTTCGCGATTCTGTTCGTCGGCCTCGGCGTCGACTTCGGCATTCAGTTCTGCATGGCGTATCGCGCGCGCCGGCACGCGAGCGGCGAGCTCCATCGGGCGCTACGCGACGGCGGCTTCGAGGTCGGCGGCGCGCTGGCGCTCGCAGCCGCTTCCACCGCGGCGGGCTTTCTCGCGTTTCTGCCCACCGATTATCGCGGCGTATCCGAGTTGGGCGTCATTGCCGGCACCGGCATGATCATCGCGTTCCTGGCGAGCATCACGCTGCTGCCGGCGCTTCTCGTGTGGTTGAAGCCCGGCGCGGAGCGCGCAGTGGTCGGCTACGCCGCGCTCGCCGGCGTGGACAGACTTCTCGTGCGCCATCGCCCTCGGATGCTCGCCGTGGCCGCGGCGATCGTCGTGCTGGGACTCGTGCTGCTGCCGCGGTTGCGCTTCGATTTCAACCCGCTGCACCTGCGCAGCCCCGAAGCGCAATCCGTCGCGACGCTGCTCGACCTCATGAAGGACGCATCGACGTCGCCCGACACGATCGACGTGCTCGCACCTTCGGTATCCGCCGCGACGGCGTTGGCGCAACGGCTTTCGCAACTGCCCGAAGTCGATCACGCGGTGACGATTGCGAGCTTCGTCCCGGAAGCGCAGTCGGAGAAGCTTGCGCTGATCGACGATGCCGCGCTGCTGCTCGAGCCGACGCTCGATCCCGAATCGGTCAAACCGACGCCGGGCGACGCCGAAATCGCACGGGCGATGGCGGACACGGCGCGTACGCTGGACGATGTCCGCGCCGCGCATCCGGGCGGTCCCTTCGCGGCCGCCGCGGAGCGACTGGCGCGTGCGCTGCGCGCGCTCGCGAACGCCACGCCGACGCAGCGGGCGCATGCGCGCTCGGTGCTGATTCCTGGCCTCCTGACGACGCTCGACCAACTGCGCGCGGCGCTGCAGGCGGCGCCGGTGACGCTCGCGACGCTGCCCGCAAGCCTCGTCCGCGATTGGGTAACGCCGGACGGACGTGCCCGGATCGAAGTGTTCCCCAAGGGCGAGGTCGGCGCCAACGCCGCGCTGCGGCGCTTTGTCGCGGCGGTCGAGACGCTAGCACCCGGTGCGACCGGTGCGCCGGTGTCGATCGAGGCGTCGAGCCGGACGATCATCGGCGCATTCATCCAGGCCGGCCTGTGGGCGCTCGTGTCGATCACGGTGCTGCTGGCCGTCGCGCTGCGCCGCGCGAGCGATGTCGCGCTCACGCTGGCCCCGCTCGTTCTTTCGGCGCTCGGCACGCTCGCGACCTGCGTGCTGATCGGCCTGCCGCTCAACTTCGAGAACATCATCGCGCTGCCGCTGCTGTTCGGCATCGGCGTCGCGTTCAACATCTACTTCGTGATGGCGTGGCGAGCGGGCAGAGGACAGCCGCTGCAATCGAGCCTGGCGCGCGCCGTGGTGATGAGCGGGCTCACCACCGGCACGGCATTCGGCAGCCTGTGGTTCTCGCATCATCCGGGGACCGCGAGCATGGGCGAGCTGCTGGCGTTGTCGCTCGCCTGGACGCTCGTGTCGGCGCTGCTGTTCCTGCCGGCGCTGCTAGGCGAGCCGCGGAGCCGCCGGTGACCGGGTTTCGGCCCGGTGCCACGCGACGAGCCCGGGAAGGTAGATGATGAGATCGCGGAGCCTCCGCGCCGACGCGAGCGCCAGCGACGTCGTGGCGTCGAGCCCGAGCGCGGCGCCGATCACCACGAATGCGCCCTCCTGGATGCCGAGCGCACCGGGCACGATGAACGCCGCGCTGCTGACCGCCTGGACCAGCGCCTCGATCGCGATCGCGTCCTGCAGCGGGCGCGGATGGCCGAGAAAGTACAGCGCGAGCCAGATCTCTCCTGCGGCGAGAACCCAGGCAGCGAGCTGCCACGCAATGCAGGCAGCGACGTCCGCCGGCCGCTCGTAGACGGCGCGAAGCGCGCGATCGAGCCGCAGCCACTGATGGATCGCGGCACGGAGGCGGCCCGCAAAGCGACGCTCGATGAACGCGGTGATGCGCGCAACGGCGCCGGCGCGCTGGAAATACACGAATCCGCTGCCGAAGACGACCATGCCGCCGACACCGGCCAACAGCGGCGTGGCCAGTCCCGACGCATCGCCGGCCGACAACAGAATGCAAAGACCGAGCGACGCGAACACCGATTGACTGACGACGGACAGCGCCATGTCGGCGGCGAGGCTCGCGCCCGCTGCCGCGCGCGATGCGACGTGGTGGCGCAGGATCCGGTACGCGGCGATCTCGCCGCCGATGCGGGCGACCGGCAGCACGCCATTGACCGATTCGCGAATCCAGACCGCGCGCGCGAGCGCACGCAGCGGCGGGCGCAGGCGCACCGGAAACAGCCGCTGCCACGCGGCGGCATTGGCGAGCATCGGCGCGACGTGGAGAGAGCCCGCCAATGCCAGGCCGGGTGCAGCCGCCATGACGACACCGACGATCCGCCCGACATTTTCGTGTGCGTAAAGCGCTGCGGCAAGAACGAGTCCCGCCAGCGCCAGCACGCGCGCGATGCGTTTCATTGCGTGGGAAAGTCCGAATAGCCGCCGGTCCGCACGCCGACGGCGCGTACCAGATCGCCCATGCCGGGCGCGGTCAATGCTTCCAATTCTACCCGATGGGCGCCGGCGCCAGCCGCCCCGCTAAAGCGCTCCGTGGTGGCCGGATGCGCGTACATCTCGGTCAAGCCGTCGGGAAGATGCCGAAGCACGCCCGCCATCCGCGATCGGGTCATCGCGCCCGACCAGGCGCGTCCGAAAACCTGCGCGGGCGTCGTCACGCCGGCTTGACGCAGGCGAATGCCGAGCAACCGCGCCCACGGTTCGGCAAGCCAGTCGCGACGATGAGCGCCGGCAGGATCGATGCGATGCAGGATCGCCGTCGGCTCCACGGGCACGCGCACCGCGCGCATCCCGTAGCGCTTGCCGATGGCGAGCAAAGGCCGCGCGATGCTCGGATGCACGTGGAAGTGATGATGCGCATTGACGTGATCGAGCGGCAGGCCGGTCGCCGCGAACGCAGCGAATTGCGCCTCGATTTCCGCGGCGAGCTGCCGGCGCGCCGCCGGGCGGAAGAAGATGGCTCGTCCGGCCGCTGCGAGGTCCCGGCGGAGGTAGCCATCGGCATCGACGAGATCGGGAATCGCGGCGGGCGGCAGCAGCGGCTCGCCGTCGACGAGCACCAGATGCAGCCCGACGCGGAGCGTGCGGCAAGCGGCGCGCCCGGGCGACTGCATCTGCCGCTGCGGCACCGCCCACCATCAGACTCGCGGCGGTGAGGATGCCGTCTTCATGCGCGAGCTCGACGGCCTCGTTGACTTCGGGTGCGAGCGCCGAAATCGTCGGCCGTGACGATCAGGCCCTTCAGTGCGCCGCCCGCCGCTCGCGCAGGAAATGGAAGAACTCGACCCCTCGCGCAGGCGCCGCTTCATCATCTGCGGACTTCGCACCATCTCGCCGACGATCGACGCGATCTTGCCGCTGCGGAAATAGAAGCGCCGGTAGAACGTCTCCACCGAGTCGAAGATCTCGGTGTGCGCCAGGTGCGGATAGTGCAGCGGCGCGATCTGCACGCCGTGGGCATCGACGAGCTCGGCATTCGCGTCGTCGAGCCAGCCGTTGTCGAGCGCCTGCCGGTACAGATACGTGCCGGGATACGGCGCCGCGAGCGACACCTGGATCGTGTGCGGATCGATCTCGGTCGCGAACCGGATCGTTTCCTCGATCGTCTCCTTCGTCTCGCCGGGCAAGCCCATGATGAACGTGCCGTGAATCGTGATGCCGAGGTCGTGGCAGTCCTTCGTGAACCGGCGCGCGAACTCGATGCGCATGCCCTTCTTGATGTTGAACAGGATCTGCTGATTGCCGGTCTCGTAGCCGACGAGCAGCAGGCGCAGGCCGTTGTCGCGCATCACCTTCAGCGTGTCGCGCGGGACGTTCGCCTTGGCGTTGCACGACCAGGTGACGCCGAGCTTGCCGAGCGCCTTCGCGATCGCCTCGGCGCGCGGCAGATCGTCGGTGAACGTGTCGTCGTCGAAGAAGAATTCCTTCACCTGCGGCAGCGCCTTTTGCGCCCACGCGATCTCCTCGACGACGTGCCCGACGCTGCGCGTGCGGTAACGGTGGCCGCCGACCGTCTGCGGCCACAGGCAGAACGTGCAGTGCGACTTGCAGCCGCGTCCGGTGTAGAGCGAGACGTACGGGTGCTTGAGGTAGCCGATGAAGTATTTTTCGATCGTGAGGTCGCGCTTGTAGACCGGCGTGACGAACGGCAGCGCGTCCATGTTCTCGAGCACGGCGCGCGGCGCGTTGTGGACGATGCGCCCGGCGCCGTTGCGCCACGAGAGCCCGGTGATGTCCGACAGTGCGCGTCCCTGCGCGACTTCGCGGATCGTGAAGTCGAACTCGTTGCCCGCGACGAAGTCGATCGCCGTCGATGCGCCGAGGCTTCCCGCGGGATCGACGGCGACCTTCGCGCCGATGAGGCCCGCCTTGAGAGCCGGATTGACGGATTTCATCGCGTCGATCGTCTTGATATCCGACGCGAAGGAGGGCGCCGATGTATGCAGGACGGCGAGATCGAATTCGCGCGCCCGCGCGAGGACGTCGGCGAGCGTGATGCCGTGTGGCGGCGCGTCGATCAGCGTGCTGGCCTCGACCAGCGCCGCGGGCTGCGCGAGCCACGTCGGATACCAGAACGAGCGGATCTCGCGGCGCGCCTGGTAGCGCGAGCCGGCGCCGCCGTCGAATCCGTCGAACGAAGGCGCCTGCAGGAACAGCGTACGCATCATCTCCTGGGTTCTCCGAGTCGCGCCAGCGTGCCGTCGGCGCGCACCCGGTAGCGGTGACCGCGCCAGCTCACGACGCCGACGAAAAAGCTCGCGACATAGACCGCGAAGGCAAGCAGGTCGCGCGCGGGGCCGAGCCACCCGGACGTCCTGCGCACGCCCAAAGTATGATCAACCTGACGCTGCAGGACAAGGCGACAGGCGATCGCCGCGGCGATCGCGGTGGCGCCGGCCACCGGAAATCCGGCGATCGCCGCACCCGCGATCGCAAACGGCAGCGGATGCGTCACGAAGAGGCCCGCGTAGCCGACGGGACTCGCCGCGCGCAGCGTTCGTGCCCAGCGCAGCTCGTGGCGCAGCAACTCGCCCGCGCTGCGCTCGGCGCATTCGTGGGAAACGACCGAAGGCGGGATCGCGACGGACATGCCGGCGGCGCGCACGGCGACGCCCATCGCCTCGTCATCGGCGAGCTGGCCGAGGAACGCCTCGAAGCCGCCGATCGCGTGAAGCGTCTCGCGGCGCAGCGCAATCGTCGATCCGAAACACGGCTGCGCAAGTCCGAGCGCCAGGCCGACGAGGACGCTCGGCAGGAAGTGATAATCGATCGCCATCGCCGACAACCGCGCCCACAGGCCGGCGCGCGCGTCGCCGCGGTAAAGGTACGTGACGAGGCCGACACCCGGACCCTCGAGCGCGCCGATCGTTCGCGTCAGATAGTCGCGTTCCACCGCGATGTCGCTGTCCGAAAGCACCACGACGTCGTGCCGGATGTGCGGCTGCATGCCGATCAGGTTGGCGACCTTGGGATTCGCGCCGTAAGGTCCGCCGCTGACACAGAGGGTGAGCTCACGTCCGGGCCGGTCGGCCATCAATTGCCGCACGACCGCGACGGCGGTGTCATTGGGATCCTGTACGCCGAACAGCAGTTGCACCGGTCCCGGATAATCCTGGTCGCAAAAGGACGCGAGGTTGTCGTAAAGACCCGTTTCCGCACCGTGCAGCGGCTTCAGGATCGTGACGCCGGGCGAGCTCGATCGCGCAGGCGCGCCTGTGCGGGTGAGTCGACGCACCAGCACGGTTGCCGCGAGCGCGTAGACGCAGCCGAGCGCCGCCACCGCGAAACAGGCGAGCGCGAGCCAGTAGGCGAATGCATCGGCCATCGGCTAGCGCGATCCCGCTTTTTGCGTGCGGCGTACGAGTGCAATAATCGGCATTGATGCGCCTGCCTTCACGAAACCGTTGGCAACTGCCGCTGGCGCTGTGCTTCGTGCTGGTCGCCTGCGCCAGCGTTCCCGCGGGCGAAACCGCACCCGATGATCCGCTCGAGCCGCTGAACCGCACGGTGTTCGACTTCAACACTGCGCTCGACGATGCGGTGATCAAGCCGGCGGCCGAAGCGTACCGGGCGGCGATACCCGCGTTCGTCCGCGATCGCATCCGCTCGGTCATCGACAACTTCGCGGAGCCGCGAATCTTCGTCAATGACGTGCTGCAAGGCCGATTCAATGCCGCCGGCTTCACGTTCGCACGTTTCTTTGTCAATACGATCGCGGGCGTCGGCGGCATGTTCGATTTCGCCGGTACGCATGGGTTGGCGAAGCAGAGCGGCGATTTCGGCCAGACGCTGTATGCGTGGGGCGCTGCCGACGGGCCGTATCTCGTATTGCCGTTTTTCGGTCCTTCCAACGTCCGGGATGCGTTCGGTTTGGGCGTCGATCTCGTGACGACACCGCCGGCGCTCCTTGCCACCGGCCATTCCGACAAGACGGCGAGCATCGTGGTTGGCCTGGTGGACGGCATCGATCTTCGCTCGCGGAACATCGAGACGCTCGACGAAATCAAGGCCAGCGCGCTGGATTTCTACGCGCATCTCAAGAGCGTCACGAGGCAGCACCGCGCGGCGGAGCTTCGCGAGGCGCGCGGACTCGAAGCCGCGCCGCCCGAGCTCATCGATCCGAACGCGCCGCCGGACGAGCCGTAAATCGCAAGGCATCGGCGTGACGATGATCACTTCGCAGGCGTTGGCTGCAGGAGCTGATCGGTCTGCTGTTTCAGCGTGTCGATGAGTTTCGTCGGCCCGCCCGCATCGAGAATCGCGCTGAACTCGGAGCGCCGGGTCGCAAGCTCGCTGATTGTGCCGGTCAGGTAGACATCGACGACCTTCCATCCTGGCGCGGCGTGGCGCATCAGGTAATTGATTGCTATCGGCTCTCCGTTCGACTGGACGAGGCGCGTGTGGACGACGCTTCCCGTCTTGCGCGTCTCGACCGCGGGATCCACCTCGAACCGTTCGCCGGAATAGCCGTCGAAGCGGCTCGCGTACGTGGCGATCGTCATCCGCGTGAATCCGTCGATCAACGCTGCCTGCTGTTCCGGCGGGATCGCGTTCCAGCGCGGCCCGACGGAGATCCGCGTCATCGCCGCGAGGTCGAACGTCGCGCGGATCACCGGAGCGAGCGCATCGTAGCGGCCATGAACGCCGAGCGCCCTGGCGCGTCGCATCACGTCCAGCAGCGCATCGTAGAACGCGCGAATCGGTGCGGTGACGATGCTCGCCTCGTCGGCCGCGCCGAACGCCGTTGCCGCCATGGCGCCGGGCAATGCGCCGAGCGCGCGCAATGCGCGACGGCGGTTCAAGCAGTCTCTCCGGCATCATGCATGGGCCCGGTCCAGTGCGACACGTGCGACGCGGCGTCCGATGAGGCCGCCGGCGCCGCGGCAGCCGATGGCGTACCGAGATACAGGAAGCCGACGATCGCATCGACCGCGCGCAATCCCAGCGCGTGCTTGACGCGCTCGTCGTACGCGGCTGCACCGGTACGCCAGAAGCCGCCGAAGCCAAGCGCATGCGCCGCGACGAGGATGTTCTGTGCGGCAGCGCCCGCCGCGACGATCTGCTCGATGGCCGGCACGCCGCGATGCTCGCGCAGCCTCGCTGCGACGACGACGAGCAGCGGCGCGCGCATCGGCTTCGCGCGCTCCTTCGCGAACGCTGCTTCCGTCAGGTCCGGATCGCGCAGGCGGAGCGCACCGGCCAGCACGTCGCCAAGCGCTGCGCGCGCCGCACCGTCGATGACGATGAAATGCCATGGCCGCAGCCTGCCGTGGTCGGGCGCGCGCATCGCCGCGCGCAGCATTCGATCGAGTGCTGCGGAATCGGGCGCCGGTGCGACGAGACCCGCGGGACTTGCGCGCGTCGTCAGGGCCTCGATTGCGTCCACGCCGGCGCGCCTAGCGGTTCACGGCGTGAAGCCGTCCGCGGTCGTCGACGGCTCGCCCGTTTCCGCATGCACGCTTTCGCCCGTCGTGGGCGAGCCGCTCCAGGGTTCGTGGCTTGGGAGACCCGCCAGCCGAGTGATCGGCTGGTTCAATGCAGCGCGCAGCGCGAGTGCCAGACCCGCACCGGTCAGCGCGCACCCGGCGAGCGAGCGTTGCCGCATTCCGTAAAGCGAAAGCATGGCACCTCCCAGCAGCGCGACGCCCCGAATCCCGGGCGCCCAGCTCTCGCGCATGAACAGCGGCTGCGCATAGTGCTTGTCCACGCCGCCCTGCAGGCTCGATATGGCGTCCGCATGATCATGGGCGACCAGTCGATCCTCGACCTCGGCAACCCCCCACACCGACCGTATCGCATCGAGCAGCCGCTGCATTTCGTATCGCAGAACCGGGCCGCTCAACGTGACGCGCCCGTTGTTCGCACCGACCTGGATCGCATGCGGATGCGACACCAGACGACCCATTCGTGCACGAACGCGCTCGATCAGCTGCAGATCGTCGGGCACCGGAGCGTGCGTGAGCAGGCGCCTCGCGCGCGCCCGCATGCCCTCGATCCGGTGCGTCGCATCGCGTGCGGCGACGCCGAATGCGTCGCGCGTACCGGCGCGAGCCCGCGCGTCTTGTCGCGGACGAGCGCGCGCCGGCGCTTGCCCTTGTCAGGATCGAACACGTACATGGCGGCCGCCCCGAGCGCGGCGCCGCCGAGCAGCTTTGCCCATTCGTGGCGCGGTTCCCATTCGGAATTCATCATGTTTCCTCGCAGTCGAGTCCGGAATTATCGCGGCGCATGACCCTTCGCGTCGTGGAATGCGAGACGCAAGCCACCCCATGCGTCGAAGGCGCCGCTTCCGGATCGACAGCCATTCCGACGCACAATTCCCGAAAGGCGCCCCGCGTCGCCGCCGCCGCGGCGGCCGGACTGCCGCTCATTCGCCGATCGACGATGCGTCGAGGAACACATGGCGGATGCGCGGATATTTTGCACGAATCGCGCTCGACATGCGGCCGATCGCATGCCGCGTATCCGCGACGGATCCATCGCGCCGGAAACGCACCTCGACCGCCAGCATGACATCCTCGGGTCCGAGATACAGCGTGCCGAGCTTTCCGATCGACTCGACCTCGGATTCGGCCGAAATGAGGGCGCGCACGCCGTGCGCCGTCTCCTTCGTGACGCCTTCGCCGATCAGCAGGCCCTTGCTCTCGTAGACCATGACGAGCGCGATCAGGCACAGCAGGACGCCGATCACGATCGACGATGCCCCGTCGATCCACGGCATGCCGAGTCGGTGGCTCATGAAAATGCCGGCGAATGCAATCGCCAGTCCCGCGAGCGCTGCCGAGTCTTCGAGCAGCACCGAAAACGTGGTCGGATCCTTGCTGATCTGGATCGTCTCGACGACGCCGCGTCCTTGCTGCTCGCTGTGGAACGCACGGTAGCCGAACCACCACGAGATGCCTTCGAACACGGCCGCGATCGCGAGCACGGCGTAGCTCCAGACGCTCGCTTCGGTCGTCGTTTCATTCATGACGTGGAGGATGCCGGTAAGAACGGACATGCCGCCGCCGAGACCGAATATCAGGATGCCGACGACGAGCGTCCAGAAGTACAGCTCGTGCCCGTAGCCGAACGGATGGTCCTCGTCGGCAGGCTTGGTGCTGCGACGAAGGCCGTAGAGCATCAAGCCGTCGTTGCCGGTGTCGACCAGCGAGTGGATCGCTTCCGCGAGCATGGCCGCGCTGCCCGAAAAACCGGCCGCAACGAATTTGCAGACGGCGATCGCGAAATTGCCGGCGATGGCGGCAATGACGGCCCTGGTCGATTCTCCGGCCATCGCTTTATCTCTCCAAACGCTAACGCAATTCGTGGCTGCGCCACATTTTGACCGTGATGACGGCAAACGCCACGGCGCAGGCGGCGAGCGGCACGAACGCGAGCGCCGGCGTTCCGCTCAAATCCCACGCGGCTCCGGAGAGCAGCGCGAGCACGACCGCGCCGCCGTAACTCAGCGTGAATGTGCCGGCCGACGTCCGCGCGACGTCTTCGGGACGGCACAGCAGCGGCGGCAGCGTGAGGCCGAGGATCAGCGCGGCGGCGTCCGAAAAGCCGAGCAGCGCGGCCCAGAACATCGTCGCCGGTCCCACCATCCATACGATGCCGCCGATGCTGATCAGCGATACCAGCCCGGAAGCGACGTACGGCCATGCGCGGCGCTCGAGCTTTCCCGCGACGACGAGCAGCAGCAGCGAGGCCGGCAGCTGCCCGAGATTCAATGCGAGCAACGCGCCGCCGATCAGATCGGAACGTCCCTTGCTCGCAAGATAGATCGGCATGAAAGCGTTCGCGCTGAAGTAGATCGCGTTGATGCAGCAGAACAGCGCGCCGAGCCGCCAGACGAGGCCGATGTGCCAGTCGGGAAGCCACTTCCTCGGCAGCGCCGCGTTTGCGGCATGCGCAAACGGCGCGCGCGGCGCGAACGCGTACACGATGATCGCGATGATCGCGATCGGCACCGACCACACGACCAGCGACAACCGCCAGTTGCCGTGCACGAGCGGGAGCACCACGGGAATCGTCAAGAGAACCGCGAGGATTTCGCCGACGAGAAGACCGTTGGTGTAAAGCGCCGTGCCGAGCCCGATCCGTTTCGGCAGCCACTGCCGCACGGCCGTGGGCATGATGGGCTGCATCAGCGCGACCCCGGCCGACATCACGATCGTCGTCACCAGCAGGACGATGTAATTCGGGCTCAATCCACGCAGAGCCGAGCCGACGGCTACGAGAACGAGACCGCCCACCAGCGCAACGGTGACGCCGAGACGCGCGACGAGCAGCGACCCGGCGAGCGCCGCGATCGCGAACATCGCCGGCGGAATGCTGCTCAGCAGTCCCACTTCGGTAGCGCTAAGGCGCAGATCGTCGCGGATCATCGCGATGACCGGCGGAACGGCAAGGATTGTCAGGCGCAATCCATTGCCGGCAAGCCACAGCAAAAGCGCCGCGACCCATGGCGGGATGCCGGTGTCACTCGCAGCATGCGGCTGCGCCGCTGCGCTGCCTCCGCGGGGGGCGCTATTGGCGTCTTGGGCGTCGCGCGTGGCGGACATTTGCGCGCCATGATAACGTCGCGGTTCCGCGCCGCCGGCTGCTGGACGATTCGGCGGAACGGCGATACCGCATTCTTTCCTCTCGCGCCGGTCGACCTTATCGGGCATGACGATCCGCTCGCAATTGATCCTGCTTGCGATTGGCGCGGCGCTGCCGGTTCTCGCGTTTGCCATCCTGCTCTCGATCGTGCTGGTCGAGCAGGACCGGATGAGCGTTCAGCGCGGCGCGACCGATCAGGCGCGCGCGATGATGAGCGCCGTCGACGCGGAGCTGCGCGGCTCGATCACCACGATCGAGGCGATCACCGCGTCGCCGACGTTGCAGGCCGACGACCTTCCCGCTTTCCGGGCCGAAGCGCTGCGCGTGCTCGTCACGCAGCCGAGCTGGCTCGACATCACGCTGTCGCGGCCATCGGGCGAGAAGGTGCTCGATGCGTTGCAGGGGGTCATGCATCCGGCCCAGCGCGTGCTCGATCCTGCGAGCGTTGCGCGCGCCGTCGGCACGCGGCAGGTGGTCGTCGGCAATGTCGACCAGCGCGATGCGGGGTCTGCGCCTGGCGTACCGATACGGGTTCCCGTCATACGCAACGGCGCCGTTGTCTATGTCCTCACCGCGCTCGTTCGTCCCGAATCGTTCCAGAACCTGATTCGCGAGCAGCGGATGCCGCACGGTTGGGTCAGCGGCATCGTGGACGCGAGCGGGAAATTCGTCGCGCGGATCCCGGCCAAGCCGGCCGGAGAGTTCTCCTCGCCGGCGTTTCGTGCGGCCGTTCACAGCGCGCCCGAGGGCTGGTATCGAGGCCTCACCGTGGAGGGCATGGACACGTTCACGGCGCACGAGCGCTCCGACTTCAGCCACTGGAGCATCGGCCTCGCGATTCCGGCGGCCATCGTCGAGGATCTGCTCGACATGAGCCGCCTCATCGCGGGCAAGGCGAACCTGATGCTCGAAACTTTCGATGCCGGGCCGCTCGTGGCGAGCACCGTCGACGCGTGGCGCTCCGCGGGTCGCTTCGCGGGCCAGGTCGTCGACGTCGATGCGCAAAGCGTGTGGGTGATCGCCGATCGCACGCGAATGGAGCAGATCGTGTCGAACCTGCTCGACAACGCGGTCAAGTTCACGGCATCGGGGAAAACGATCGCGGTGCGCGTCTTTCGCGAGGGCAACGATGCCGTGTTGTCGGTCGTCGATGAAGGCGAGGGGATGCCGGCCGCGCTCGTCGATCGCGTATTCGACGTGTTCGTCCAGGGCGACCAGGACGCCGGACGCACCAAGGGCGGCATTGGCGTTGGTCTTACGCTCGTGAAGCGTCTCGCCGAATTGCAGGGCGGCTCGGTGCGGGCGTCGAGCAGCGGCATCGGTCGCGGCGCGACGCTGACCGTGCGCCTCCCGGCGACGGTCAGCCTGTTGCCGATCGTGCCGTCGACGCCGGTCGCGCACACGGCATCGGCCCGCTCGATACTGATCGTCGAGGACAATGCCGACGCGCGGGATATGCTTCGGGAGGTGCTCGCGATGCAGGGACACGACGTCTGCGAAGCCGCCGACGGCGCCGAAGGCATTGTCCTGGCAGCGCAGGTGATGCCCGAGGTCGCGATCATCGACATCGGCCTTCCGGACGTCGACGGCTACGAAGTCGCGCGCCGCATCCGGTCGCAAACGAGCCGACCGATTGCGTTGATCGCGCTGACCGGCTACGGGCAGCCGGCGGATCAGCGGCGCGCGCTCGCCGCGGGATTCGATCTGCACCTCGTGAAGCCGATCACCGTCGAGCGGCTGGATCAGGCGATCGCAACGTTCGGCGCATCGCCGGCGACCCTCATCGCGGCGGGCTGATGCGCTGGAACGCGCGTTCCCGCCTGCCGTAAAATCGATACCGTGAGCGACACATCGAGCCCGCGCGCGACGCGCGAAACGCTGGGGTTTCAGGCCGAGGTCAAGGAACTGCTCGGCTTGATGATCCACTCGCTGTACTCGAACCGCGAAATCTTTCTGCGCGAGCTGGTTTCGAATGCGTCCGACGCCTGCGACAAGCTGCGCTTCGAGGCGCTCGGGAACCCCGCGCTCTTCGAGGGCGATTCCGATCCGCGCATTCGCATCGATTACGACGTCGCGGCGCGAACGATCACGGTTGTCGACAACGGCATCGGCATGAACCGCGACGAGGTCATCTCCAATCTGGGCACGATCGCGAAGTCCGGGACTCGCGAATTCTTCCGGCAGCTCACCGGCGACCAGCAGAAGGACGCGCAGCTCATCGGACAATTCGGCGTCGGCTTCTACTCGTCGTTCATCGTTGCCGACACGGTGACGGTGCGCACGCGGCGCGCCGGCGAAGAGGCGAACCAGGGCGTGCGCTGGGAGTCGGATGGCGGCGGCGAGTTCACGATCGAGATGGCGGATCAGCCTGCGCACGGCACGACGGTCACGCTGCACCTGCGCGAAGGCCAGGACGATCTCCTTTCCGGCGCGAAGCTGCGCTCCATCATCCGCCGCTATTCGGATCACATCGTGCAGCCGATCCTGATGCCGAAGGAGGAGTGGAAGGACGGCAAGCCGCAGAAGGTCGCCGACGAGGAAACGGTGAACCAGGCGTCGGCGCTGTGGGCGCGGCCGCGCAACGACATCACCGACGAGCAGTACCAGGCGTTCTACAAGCACGTCGGGCACGACTTCGAGGATCCGCTGGCATGGGTCCATGCGCGCGTCGAGGGACGCCACGAATACACGCTGCTGCTCTACATCCCGGCGCGCGCGCCGTTCGATCTGTGGGACCGCGACGCGCGCCACGGCGTGAAGCTCTACGTGCGCCGCGTCTTCATCATGGACGACGCCGAGCAGCTGTTGCCGCCGTACCTGCGGTTCGTGCGCGGGATCGTCGACTCGAGCGACCTGCCGCTCAACGTCTCGCGCGAAATCCTGCAGGAGTCGAAGGACATCGAGGCGCTTCGCGCAGGCAGCACGAAGAAGATCCTCGACCTTCTCGGGACGCTGGCCGCGAACGAGCAGGACAAGTACGCGAAGTTCTGGTCGCAGTTCGGCCGCGTGCTGAAGGAAGGCGCGGGCGAGGACCCGGCGAACAAGGAGAAGATCGCGGCGCTGCTGCGCTTTGCGTCCACGCATGCCGACACCGCGGACGAGACGGTGTCGTTCGGCGATTACATCGCGCGCATGAAGGAAGGACAGGACAGGATCTATTACGTCACGGCCGATACGTTCAATGCCGCGCGCAACAGCCCGCATCTCGAGGTGTTTCGCAGCAAAGGCGTTGAGGTGCTGCTGATGTCGGAGCGCGTCGACGAGTGGGTCGTGAGCCACGTGACCGAATTCGACGGCAAGGCGCTCGTGTCGGTCGCGAAGGGCGGACTCGATCTTGGCGCGCTCGAGGACGAGGCGGAGAAGAAGGAAGGCGAGCGGGAAGCGGGCGAGCTCGCGCCGTTCATCGAGAAAATCAGGAAAAGCCTCGGCGATCGCGTGAAGGAGGTCCGCGCCACCCGCCGGCTCACCGATTCACCGGCATGCCTCATCGCCGACGAGCACGACGTAAGCGGCAATCTCGCGCGCATGCTGAAGGCCGCCGGCCAGCCGGCGCCGGCGGCAAGGCCCATCCTCGAGATCAATCCGCGGCACCCGGTGGTGTTGCGGCTCAAGGACGAAGCGCGGCATTTCGACGACTGGGCATCCGTTCTGTTCGACCAGGCGTTGCTGGCCGAGGGCGGTCAGCTCGACGATCCGGCCGCGTTCGTGAGGCGGATCAACGCGCTGATGCTGCAGATGCAGGCGCCTGCCCGCCTAGCGCCGCGGCGTCGATTCGACTTTCCGCCCGAGCGTTCGGATCGAACGCAGGCTCCGGCCGAGTCGAGTCTGACCTTGGTTCTGGCACTGCCGCGAGCGAGGATCGCCGTCTTGCTCAGTGCTGCGATATTCCGGACAGCGCTTCCGCGGCCGGCTCGATCTCCTCTGTCTCGACGGCGAAGTCGCCGAGCGACACGATGCCGACGAGGCGCTTGGCCTTGTTCACGATGGGCAAACGACGGACCTGCCGCTCGCTCATGAGCTGCGCAGCCCGCTCCACCGAATCCTCCTCGTAGGCCCAGCAGATGCCGGGCGACATGACGTCGCGCACCGGCGTTTCGGGGCCCTTGTCGTCAGCGACGGCGCGCACCGCGATGTCGCGATCGGAAATCGCGCCCACCATGCGGTCGTTCTCGGCGACGGGCAGCATGCCGAAGTCGCCGTCGCGCATTTGCTGCGCGGCTTCCCGGATGGTCGTTTCGGGCGTGACCATTTTCACGTCCCGGCTCATGACGTCTTTCAATTGTTGCATGGCGATGTCCTCCGTGCCGATGGATTGGCGATTCCCGGCGCCGCGCGTGCGAGCCGGGAAGGCGAAAAAATTAGACACGCCGGAGCGATCGGCGTTCAGGTTGCGGGCGCATCTGAAGCGGGCTGTTGTATCGACCGCCACGTTTCGCGATCGCGCGCAAAAACGTCGTCGACTTTCGCCAATGCGGCAATCACGCACGGTACACTTTGCCGGTCGAACATGGGCCAACGCATCTGATGGCAAGCGAGACCGCCGCGTGGGGCATGCGCGGCATGGCAGTGGCGCCGCATTCGCTCGCGGCGCAATCGGCGGTGGCGGTCCTCCGCGACGGAGGCAATGCGATCGAGGCCATGGTGGCCGCCGCGGCATCGATCGCCGTCGTCTACCCGCACATGAACTCGATTGGCGGCGATGCGTTCTGGCTGATCCACATTCCCGGCGAAACGCCGCGTGCGATCGATGCGTGCGGCGCCGCCGGCGCCCGCGCGACGCCGGCGTTCTATCGCGAGCTCGGCGTCGATGCGATCCCGTTTCGCGGCGGTGTCGCGGCGAACACCGTTGCCGGCACGCTGTCGGGTTGGTCGCTGGCGCTCGAGTGCAGCAAGGACGCGCTCGGCGGCCGCCTGCCGCTTTCGCGCCTGCTCGCCGATGCGATCCACTACGCGCGTCACGGCATTCCGGTGACGCACAGCCAGCATGCGACGACCACCGCCAAGCTCGACGGCCTGCGCGGGCAACCGGGATTCGACGAGACATTTCTTGCCGCCGGCGACGTGCCGGCGGTCGGTACGCCATTCCTGCAGCCGCGGCTGGCGGCGACGTTCCAGCAGCTTGCGAGCGCCGGCCTCGACGATTTCTATCGCGGCGACCTGGCGCGCTCGATCGTGCGCGATCTCGCGGCGGCGGGCAGTCCGCTCACGAGCGACGATCTCTCCGGTCACCGCGCCGGATGGCGCAAGCCGCTCGCACTCGCGCATTCGCTCGGCAGCGTCTACAACCTGCCGCCGCCGACGCAAGGCGTCGTGTCGCTGCTGATCCTCGGCATTCTCGACACGCTCGACGTCGGCGCGACGGATCCGATGGGCGCCGACTACATCCACCTTTGCGTCGAGGCGGCGAAGCAGGCGTTCGGCGTGCGCGACCGCCACGTCACCGATCCGGCGTACATGACGCTCGATGCGCAGGATTTGCTGTCGGCCGGGTCAATCGAATCGCTCGCGACGCGCATCGATCCCCGGCGCGCGGCGCCGTGGGGCGCGGGCCACGGTCCCGCGGATACCGTCTGGATGGGCGTCATCGACGGCGCAGGTCGCGCGGTGAGCTTCATCCAGAGCCTGTATCACGAATATGGCGCCGGCATCGTCCTGCGCGAATCGGGCATCAACTGGCAGAATCGCGGCTGCAGCTTTTCGCTCGATGCGCGCGCGCGCAATCCTCTGTGCCCGGGCCGCAAGCCGTTCCACACGTTGAATCCGGCGCTGGCGCTGCTTCGCGACGGCACGACGATGGTTTACGGCAACATGGGCGGCGACGGGCAGCCGCAGACGCAAAGCGCGGTATTCACGCGCTGTGCGGTCTTCGGCATGGATCCGCAGGCGGCGATCGCGGCGCCGCGGTGGCTCCTCGGGCGCACCTGGGGCGAGACGAGCGACACGCTGAAGCTGGAATCGCGCTTCGACCCTGCCGTCATCGAGGATTTGCGGGCACGCGGCCACGACGTGGAGCTGCTCGGCCCGTACGACGCGGCCGTCGGCCATGCGGGCGCCGTCCTGCGCGACGCGAGCGGCGCGCTGCGCGGCGGCAGCGACCCGCGCTCCGACGGCGGAGTAGCGGCGTGGTAGCCCGTCGTGTAGGTGCGCATCCGATGCCGGCCCACCCGATTGCACCAGCGTCCGCACACTTTGCCGAGACCGACAATGTCGCGCCCGATCGTCGCTGAAGCGGGAAGGGCCGTCTCGACCGACGAGATCGGTCCCCGGGGCAGCGAGCAGAGCGAGCGTGGGGATGTTTTTCGATCGGCTGATCGTTAGCGGCGAGCTGTCGTGATTGCTGACAAAGCAAGCGAACAACGCGAGCTAAGTTTGCAGCGTGTCAACGACATTGACTGGCACGCGTTATGCACCACAGAAAGTACGCGGACCTGCAGTGACGTAGCGAGTCGAAGGGCCGTACGTCATCGCAGATGCCGAATGCCGCCGTCACGCCTTTTCTGTGACGGATGGCGCCAGAAGAAGAGTTGCCGAGGCAATTCCCAAAAATACCAAGCTGTCAGTCGCTGCGGGCGCCCAAAAGCGGCACGGAGTGACACTAGTAGTTCGGCATCCGGTTGGTTTGCACTCTTTTTGGGAAACGATGATGGCAAAGGTTCTGGAGCAGTTTCGCTCGAGCTTATTCCGCCACGCAGGCGGAGGAAATGGGCGTCGAAGAATTTCTCGACCTGTGCAAGCGCGAGCCCGCAGACGTACGCGACCGCCGCCGAGCGCATGATCGCCGGCATCGGCGAGCCCGAGCTCGTCGACACGCGCAACGACCAGCGCCTCGGCCGGATCTTCGGCAACCGCGTGATCCGGCGCTATCCGGCGTTTCGCGAGTTCTACGGCATGGAGGACGCGATCGAGCAGATCGTCGTCGTTCTTCAAGCATGCCGCGCAGGGGCTCGAGGAGAAGAAGCAGATCCTCTACCTGCTGGGGCCGGTCGGCGGCGGCAAGTCGTCGATCGCCGAGCGGCTCAAGGTCGTGATGGAATCGCGGCCGATCTACGCGCTCAAGGGCTCGCCGGTCAACGAATCGCCGCTCGGCCTGTTCGCGCCCGAGCGCTACGGCGCGATGCTCGAGCAGGACTACGGCATCCCGCGCCGCTACCTGACCGGCATCATGTCGCCGTGGGCGGTCAAGCGCCTGCAGGAATACGACGGCGACCTCGTCGCAAGTTCCGCGTCGTGCGCATCCAGCCGTCGGTGCTGCGCCAGGTGGCGATCACCAAGACGGAGCCCGGCGACGAGAACAACCAGGACATCTCGTCGCTGGTCGGCAAGGTCGACATCCGCAAGCTCGAGAGCCTGTCGCAGAACGATCCGGACGCCTACAGCTACTCCGGCGGCCTGTGCCTCGCGAACCAGGGCCTGCTCGAGTTCGTCGAGATGTTCAAGGCGCCGATCAAGATGCTGCACCCGCTGCTGACGGCGACGCAGGAAGGCAACTTCAAGGGCACCGAAGGCTTCTCGGCGATCCCGTTCAACGGCCTCATCGTCGCGCACTCGAACGAGTCCGAGTGGCACACGCTTCCGCAACAACAAGAACAACGAGGCGTTCCTCGACCGCATCTTCATCGTCAAGGTGCCGTACTGCCTGCGCGTGTCGGAGGAAGTGAAGATCTACGACAAGCTGCTCGCGCAACTCGTCGCTGTCCGGCGCGCCGTGCGCGCCCGGCACGCTCGAGATGATGGCGCAGTTCTCGGTGCTGACGCGCCTCAAGGAGCCGGAGAACTCGAGCATCTACTCGAAGATGCGCGTCTACGACGGCGAGACGCTGAAGGACGTCGATCCGAAGGCGAAGACGCTGCAGGAATACCGCGACTACGCCGGCCCCGACGAAGGCATGACCGGCATGTCGACGCGCTTCGCCTACAAGATCCTGTCGGCCGTGTTCAACTACGACCAGACCGAGATCGCCGCCAACCCGGTGCATCTGATGTACGTGCTCGAGCAGCGGCTCGCGCGCGAGGACCTGCCCGACGACACGCGCCGGCGCTACGTCGAGCACATCAAGGGCTACCTCGCGCCGCGCTACGCCGAGTTCATCGGCAAGGAGATCCAGACCGCCTATCTCGAGTCGTACTCCGAGTACGGCCAGAACATCTTCGACCGCTACGTGACGTACGCCGACTGCTGGATCCAGGAAGAGGACTACCGCGATCCGGAAACCGGCGAGAGCTTCGACCGCGCGGCGCTGAACGCCGAGCTCGAGAAGATCGAAAAGCCGGCGGGCATCGCCAACCCGAAGGATTTCCGCAACGAGATCGTCAACTTCGTGCTGCGCGCGCGCGCCAACAACAACGGCCGCAACCCGGCGTGGAGCAGCTACGAGAAGCTGCGCGAGGTGATCGAGAAGAAGATGTTCTCGAACACCGAGGACCTGCTGCCGGTCATCTCGTTCAACGCGAAGGCATCGGCCGACGAGAAGGAGAAGCACCAGAACTTCGTCGCGCGCATGGTCGCGAAGGGCTACACCGAGAAGCAGGTGCGCCTGCTCGCCGAGTGGTACCTGCGCGTGCACAAGTCCTCGTAGGCGCCGACATGCGACGGAGATCACGCACATGCTTCATCTGATCGATCGCCGACCCAGCAGCCGCGGCAAGAGCGCCGTCAACCGCGAGCGCTTCCTGCGCCGCTACAAGTCGCACATCCAGGACGCGGTCAAGAAGATGGTCGGCGAGCGGCAGCCTCGCCGACATGGAGCAGGGCGGCGAGGTGCGCGTGCCGAAGAAGGACATCTCGGAGCCGTCGTTCGGCTTCGGGCGCGGCGGCGACCGCGAATTCGTGCTGCCGGGCAATCGCGAGTACGTCGCCGGCGACCGCATCCCGCGGCCCGCAGGGTGGCGGCGGGCGGCGGCGGCAACGGCAACGCGCGGCGAGGGCGACAGCGAGGACGCGTTCGTGTTCTCGCTGTCGCGCGAAGAGTTCATGCAGATCTTCTTCGACGACCTCGAGCTGCCCAATCTCGCGCGCACCGAGTTCGGCCGCACCGAGCAGAAGAAGAGCGTGCGCGCCGGCTTCGCGAAGACCGGCGTGCCGGCGAACCTCGCGATCGTCCGCACGCTGCGGCAATCGCTCGCGCGGCGGATCGCGCTCGGCGGCAGCCTTGGCGCGCGAGCTGCAGGCGCTCGAAGCCGAATTCGCCGTGGCGGTCGCCGTCGGCGAGGCGCGACAGCGCGGCCGACATCTACGAGCGAGCTCGAGCGCATCGACGCGCCGGCGCGGCGACGCTGCCGTTCATCGACGAGCCGGACCTGCGCTATCGCAATCGCGTCTGGCGCCCCGAGCCGATCGCGCGCGCCGTGATGTTCTGCCTGATGGACGTGTCGGCGTCGATGGACGAGGAGAAGAAGGACCTCGCCAAGCGCTTCTTCACGCTGCTGTACCTGTTCCTGACGCGCAAGTACGGCGAAGTCGACCTCGTCTTCATCCGCCACACCGACGACGCCGAGGAAGTCGACGAGGACACGTTCTTCCACGACACGCGCTCCGGCGGCACCGTCGTCTTCTCGGCGCTCGAGCTCGCCGACAAGATCCGCGCCGAGCGCTATGCGCGCGGCTGGAACGTCTACGTCGCGCAGGCGTCCGACGGCGACGCGTTCGGCGCCGATCCGGCGCGCAGCGCGCGCTTCCTGCGCGAGAAGCTGCTGCCGGCCACGCGCTATTACGCCTACCTCGAGCTGGCGCCGCCGCACTCCGAGCGATCATCCGTCGTCGCTGTGGGCCGAATACGAGCGCGTGGCGGAGGCCACCGACAACTTCGCGATGCGCCGCGCGTCGGAGCGCGACCAGATCTACCCGGTGTTCCGCGAGCTGTTCCGGAAGGAAGCGCAATGAGCAGCGGACCATGAACGCGCTGATGCCGCGAGCCCCATCTCGCATGGCGCCGACTGGGATTTCGACCTGATCGAGCGCTACGACGTCGCGATCGCGCGAGGTCGCGGCCGAGTTCGGCCTCGACACCTATCCGAACCAGATCGAGATCATCACGTCCGAGCAGATGCTCGACGCGTACGCGTCGAGCGGGCTGCCGATCGGCTATCCGCACTGGTCGTACGGCAAGGAGTTCATCCGCAACGAGCAGGCGTACCGGCGCGGCATGCAGGGGCTCGCCTACGAGATCGTCATCAATTCGATCCCGTGCATCGCGTACCTGATGGAGGAGAACACGATGGCGACGCAGGCGCTCGTCATCGCGCACGCGTGCTACGGCCACAACTCGTTCTTCAAGGGCAATCACCTGTTCCGGCAGTGGACGGATGCCGACGCGATCCTCGACTACCTCGTGTTCGCGCGCCGCTACGTGATGGAATGCGAGGAGCGCCACGGCGCCGACGCGGTCGAGGAAGTGCTCGACGCGTGCCACGCGCTGATGGCGCACGGCGTCGATCGCTACCGGCGGCCCGCGGCGCCGACGCTCAAGGCCGAGACCGCGCGGCTCGCCGCGCGCGAGGCGCATCGCGAGCGGCAGTTCAACGACCTGTGGCGCACGCTGCCGGAGACGCAACGCGCAGATCCGCAGCGGCGTCGACCGAAGTCGCTTCCCGGCGGAGCCGCAGGAGAACATCCTCTATTTCGTCGAGAAGTACTCGCCGAAGCTCGAGCCGTGGCAGCGCGAGCTCGTGCGCATCGTGCGCAAGCTCGCGCAGTATTTCGATCCGCAGGCGCCAGACGAAGGTGATGAACGAAGGCTGGGCGACGTTCTGGCACTACACGATCCTCAACCGGCTGCACGAGAAGGGCCTGGTCGACGACGGCTTCATGCTCGAGTTCCTGAAGAGCCACACCAACGTCATCGCGCAGCCGGCGTTCGACTCGAAGGCGTACAGCGGACTCAATCCGTACGCGCTGGGCTTCGCGCTGTTCTCCGACCTGCGGCGCATCTGCGAGCGGCCCGACGCCGAGGATCGCGCGTGGTTCCCGCGAGATCGCCGGCAGCGACTGGCGCAAGACGCTCGACTTCGCGATGCGCAACTTCAAGGACGAGTCGTTCATCGCGCCAGTACCTGTCGCCGCGGCTGATCCGCGACTTCCACCTGTTCGCGATCGCCGACCATGCGGACGAAAGCGAGCTCGTCGTCGACAGCATCCACGACGAGCGCGGCTACCGGCGCGTGCGCAAGCTGCTCGCGCAGCAGCACGCGCAGGAGATGCGCGTGCCCGACGTGCAGGTCGCTTCGCTACGACCGCGACGGCGATCGCTCGCTGACGCTGCGCCACCTGCGCCGTCGCGGCCGGCCGCTGACCGAGGCGGCGGCGCAGGTCGTCGCGCATCTGCGGCGCCTGTGGGGCTTCGCGGTGCGGCTCGAAACGTGGGAGGGCGAGACGCGCGTCGGCGACGTCGTCGAGTGCACGGGGTAGTCAGCAGCGGCGCAATGCGACCGGCGACAACGCATCGCGGTGGCTAACGTCCGGCCAGCCGGCGGGCAGGGCGGTGTTCACGGACGTTGAACAATCAGACAACACGAACCAACGGGAAAGCCGCAAAATCCGCTTTCCCAGGGGTTCCCATGTTGTCGCTTTGCTGCTCCTTCTGTCAGCACGCCAACCCGGCGGACGCAAAATACTGCAACGAATGCGGCGGCGCATTGCGACTGAAGCCGTGCGTTCGTTGCGACGCCATCAACGCTCAGGACGCGACGCAGTGCCATCACTGCGGCGGCGATTTCACGCAGTCGCCGTCCACCGCCGCCACGGTCACTTCAACGGCCGCTGAACAGGAAGCGCAGGGACGCTCATCGGTCGTGCGGGCGGTGGAGACGATTGACCGCGATCTCCGAAGATTTGCTCGACGCGATGGCCCGAAATTCGCCCAGCACGCTCGCGTGATACTCGCGGGCGTGGTCCTGATCGGCGCCGGTGGTGCAGTCTTCGATGGCGATCGCGAAAGCATGCCGATCGGCACGCCGACCATCACGCGTTTCTCTGCGCCAGTCGCCGTCGCCCGCATGGTGTCTGCAACGTCACCTCAGTTGCCACTAACCAAGCCGATCACCGTGCTGCACGTCACGCAAAGCGAAGCCACGAGCAATCCGGTGAACACGGGCAACGATTCGCTACCCGCCGATTCGCTACCCGCCATAATGCCTTCGAGCGCCGCTAAGGAAGGCGAGCCTGCAGAGGCACGCCGCGCCAAACGATCGCCGGTATCGAGACATGCAGGCATCACCAGTCCGGTCCGCGCTTCGGCGTCCACGCGGGCGACGTTCCCGAGCGATGATCTTCCATCGTCCAGCTTCGAGCCACCGCAATATCGAACGCGGTCCGGCACGTGCAGTGACGGTGTCGCAGCACTTGGTCTTTGCAACAAACAAGATGCCTCCAGTGGCGGCTGACTTGCTCCTTCGCTTGGCGGCCGGATTGTGCGCCATCGCGTTGATGATTCACGGTAGCGTCGCCGACGCGGCGGAGCGCAAATCCAATGCGCCCGCCGAATACAAGATCGTCACCGCGTCCGAACGCGGCACCTACATCCAGATCGGCCGCGACATCGCGCGATACATCGCACCGCTGGCCGACATCAAGCTCGAGGTGCTTCCTTCCGCCGGATCGGCCGAGAACGTACGGCGGCTGCGCTACGAGCCGGGCGTGAAGCTCGCAATGGTGCAGTCCGACGTCTATCAGGCGTTTCCTCGACCAGGCGAGCGCAGGCAACGCCGAGGCGGCCGACATGATTCGTCCGCTGCGCGTCATCATGCCCCTCTACAACGAGGAGATCTATTTCGTCGTGCGCGCGGATTCGCCGCTCCAGTACGTGCACGATATCCGCGGTGCGCGCATCAATACCGGTCCGATCGGAAGCGGTACGGCGCTCACGACGACGACGCTTTATCGGTCGATGTTCGGCGAGCCGATTCGCCGACGCGAAGGCGAGCTTTCCTGTCGAACGAGGATGCGCTCGCGAAGCTCGTGACCGACAAGACGATCGACGTTGTGGCGATGATCGCCGGCCAGCCCGCCAAGCTGCTGTCGACATGAAGCCCGAGTCGAGGCAGTACATCAAGTTGTTGAAGTTCGATCCCGGTCACGCGTCGAGTGCTGCGGCGCTCGAGACGTATTTCCAGACGATGGTGTACGCCAGGAATTATCCCAATCTTCTGACCGAGGATCTTCCGTCGCTGGCGGTGAGGGCGTACCTCGTCACCTACGATTTCAACCTCGGCCAGCACGCGAGAACATCTCGCGAGCGCTGGTCCGCTCGCTCTGCCGGAACGCATCGCTGCTGCAGGCGAGCGGCCATCCCAAATGGCGCGAAGTGGACTTCTCGCTGCCCGAGCTCGGTCGCGGCTGGCTGTATTACCGTCCCACCGCGAGCGAAATCCGCGCGTGCATGGCGGCGCGCGCAACGCCGGTCGCACGCAGCCGAAGCTTGCTCGCAGCAGGAGCGCGTGCTCGGCCTGTGCGGATAATCCGGCGGCGGATGCTCCACCGGTCGAGCGCTGCCTCACCTTGAATCACGCTCTGCAGAGTTTCGGCCCTAATCGTTGGGGCCATGCGCACTCGTCGGCCGTCCAGGCCGAATCCGCCCCGACGGCAGCGCAGCGGCGTCGCGAGCGTGAGTCGCGAACGCCTCCCCCGCCGCGGGAGCCCTGCACGTCGTCTGCCCGCACTGCGCCACGACCAACCGGGTCGCGCGCGAGCGCCTCGGTGACGCGCCGTCCTGCGGCAGTTGCAAGCAGCCGCTCTTTCCCGGCCGGCCGTTCGCGTTGACCAAGGCCGAATTTCGCGCGTCACGTGGAGGCCGACGTCCCGATCGTCGTCGATTTCTGGGCGGCGTGGTGCGGTCCGTGCAAGATGATGGCGCCGGCGTACGAAGAGGCGGCCGCGCGCGTCGGGCCCGGCATCCATCTCGGCAAGCTCGACACCGAGGCCGAGCCGGAAATCGCGCAGCGCTTCGGCATTCGCAGCATCCCGACGCTGATCGCCTTTCGCAACGGCCGCGAGATCGCACGCCAGTCGGGTGCGTTGCCGCTCCCGCAATTGATACAGTGGATTACGACGCATGCGCCGATCTGATCCGAGCGACTGGATGTGGGCCGAGGCCTGCGACCTGATCGATGAGGCGGAGCGCCTGCATCGGCGTTTCTTTCGCCTCAACACGTCGGCGCGGACGAAAGCCCGGATGGGAGCCGCCGGTCGACATGTTCGAAAACGAGCGCGAGCTCGTCATCGTCGTCGCGATGCCGGGCGTCCCCCGCGAGCGGATCGAGATTGTCGACGAGCCCGGCGCGCTGACCGTCCGCGGCGAGCGCCCGCTGCCGTTCACCGGCATGCCGCTCGCCGTGCGGCATCTGGAAATCCCTTATGGCGCGTTCGAAAGGCGCATTTCCCTGCCGAACGGACGCTTCGAGGCCGATGCGCCGCAACTGACGCACGGCTGCCTGCTGCTGAGGTTGCGAAGGATCGGCTAGACCCCTGCGATGAACGACGAGACCACGAACACGAACGACCCGCTGTCCGCCGAAAGCCGGACGCCCGATGGCACGCCGTCGGCCCAGGCACCGTCGCGCCCGGAAGCCGCGTCGCGCGCGCTTCCCGACGACGCGCTCATCATCCTGCCGGTGCGCAACGTCGTGATGTTCCCCGGCGCGGTGTTCCCGCTCACCGTCGGGCGCGAGCGCTCGCGCACGGCGGCGCAGGAGGCCGTGCGTCTCGAGCGCCCGCTCGGCGTGCTGCTGCAGAGCAAGCCGGACGTCGACGAGCCCGGGCCCGACGATCTGCACTGGGTCGGCACGAGTGCGAGCGTCATTCGCTACATCACCACGCCCGACGGCCTGCATCACGCGATCGCCAGGGGGCTGCGGCGCTTTCGCGTGCTGCAATTCCTCGACGGTTATCCGTTTGCCGTCGCGCGCGTTCAGTTCATCGAGGATGCGGCGGAAGACGACGCCGAGATCGAAGGCCGCGCGCGTACGCTGAAGGAGCGCGCCATCGAGATCCTGCAGCTCCTGCCGCAGGTGCCGGAGGAAATGGTCGCGGCGCTGCAGGCGGTCGAAGGCCCCGCGCGCCTTGCCGATTTCATCGCCGGTCTGATGGACGTGAGCGCCGAGGAAAAGCAGGCGCTGCTCGAGACGTTCGACCTGAAGACGCGGCTCGACAAGGTGCTCCAGCTCCTGTCGCACCGGATCGAGGTGCTGAAGGTCTCGCGCGAAATCGACGAGCGCACGCGCGAGTCGATCACCGACGTGAATCGCAAGCACCTGCTGCGCGAGCAGATGCGCCAGATCCAGAAGGAGCTCGGCGAGGGCGACGAGGGCAACGCGGATATCGCCGAGCTCGAGCGCGCCGTCACCGACGCGCACATGCCCGAGGAAGTCGACAAGGCCGCGCGCAAGGAGCTGAAGCGCCTCGAACGGATGCCCGAGGCTGCCGGCGAGTATTCGATGGTGCGCACGTACCTCGAATGGCTGACCGAATTGCCCTGGGCGAACGATCCCGGCGCACCGATCGACATCGCGGAGGCGCGGCGCATCCTCGACGAGGATCACTTCGGCCTCGAGAAGATCAAGCGCCGCATTCTCGAATATCTCGCGGTGCGCAAGCTCAATCCCGAAGGCCGCAGCCCGATCCTGTGCTTCGTCGGCGCGCCCGGCGTGGGCAAGACGTCGCTCGGGCAGAGCATCGCGCGGGCCACCGGGCGCAAGTTCGTGCGCGTGAGCCTCGGCGGTGTGCACGACGAGGCCGAAATTCGCGGGCACCGCAGAACGTATATCGGCGCGCTGCCGGGCAACATCCTCCAGAACATGCGCAAGGCGGGAACGCGCAATTGCGTGATGATGCTCGACGAAGTCGACAAGCTCGGCGCGGGCGGCTTCCATGGCGATCCATCGTCGGCGCTGCTCGAAGTCCTCGATCCCGAGCAGAACTCGACGTTTCGCGACAACTATGTCGCCGTGCCGTACGACCTGTCGCGCGTGATGTTCATCTGCACGGCCAACGTGCTGGACACGATCCCGGGGCCGCTGCGCGACCGGATGGAGATCATCAATCTGCCTGGCTATACCGCGCAGGAAAAGCTGCAGATCGCGCGCCGCTACCTCGTGCCGCGGCGGCTCGAGGCCACCGGCCTTTCGAGCGAGCAGTGCGAGATCACCGACGAGGCGCTGCTGACGATCATCCACGACTACACGCGCGAGGCGGGCGTGCGCAATCTCGAGCGCGAGATCGGAAGCGTGTTCCGGAATGTCGCCGTCCGGATCGCCGAAGGCACCACGCAGAAGGGCGTCATCGGTCCCGACGATCTGCACGCGATTCTCGGCGCACGCAAGTTCGAGGCCGAAGTCGCGATGCGCGGCGGCATCCCGGGCGTCGCCACCGGGCTTGCCTGGACGCCGTTCGGCGGCGACATCCTGTTCATCGAGGCGGCGCGCACCCCCGGCAGCGGCAGGCTGATCCTCACCGGCCAGCTCGGCGACGTGATGAAGGAGAGCGCGCAGGCCGCGTTGTCGCTGGTGAAGGCGCGCGCGTCGCAGCTCGGCGTCGATGCGCAATTGCTCGACAAGTCCGACATTCACGTGCACGTGCCGGCCGGGGCGACGCCGAAGGACGGACCGAGCGCCGGGGTCGCGATGTTCGTCGCGCTGACGTCGCTTTTGACCGGACGCGCGGTGCGCAGCGACGTCGCGATGACGGGCGAGATCAGCCTGCGCGGCCTCGTGCTGCCGATCGGCGGCGTCAAGGAAAAGGTGCTCGCGGCGTTGCGCGCGGGCATCAACACCGTGATGCTGCCGGCCCGCAATCAGCGCGACCTCGAGGACATCCCGGCCGATGCGCGCGCGCAACTCAACTTCGTCTGGATGGAGCAGGTCGACGACGCGTTGGCAACGGCGTTGTCGCCGGTGAGCGTCGAACCGCGCGGCGTAGCGTCCCGAGCGGGTCGACTGCTTATGACGTCGTTCGCGAGCGCGTAAGCGGCCTGCCTACTTGCGCGCCACCTGCTCGAACGTGCACTGGCGCGGCGCCTTGTCCGGACGCCAGCGCAGGAAATTCGTGCCGTGACGAAAGCGTCCGCCGCTGAAGTGATCGTAGCGGACTTCCGCGACGAGCTTCGGCCGTAGCGGCTGCCACTCGCCGCTCCGCTCGGTGCTCCAGCGGCTGGGCCCGCCGGGCGCGCGGCCGGTGAAGCCGGGCTTCGCGACGAGCGCTTCGAGCGTCTTCGTCAACGCCGCGCGATCGCGCGGCGGAATGTTCGACGTGAAGCCCACGTGGTGCAGCAGCCCTTCGTCGTCGTAGAGACCGAGCAGCAGTGAACCCACGACGCTCGTCTTCGCACCGTAGCGAAACCCGCCGACGACGCAATCGGCCGTGCGCATCCGCTTGTACTTCTGCATGCCGGTACGCTCGCCCGACCGGTAGGCAAGGTCGGCGCGCTTGGCGATCGCGCCGTCGATGTCGGAGCCGAGTGCTGCGAGCCATGCGTCGACGTCGGCACGCGAGCGCGTCATCGGCGATAACCGGAATGCCGGCGCATCGGCGAACGCATGCGCGGCGAAATGCTCGAGCGCGGCGCGGCGCTCTCCGAGCGGCGCATCGACGAGCGACTTGCCGCGCGCATCCACGAGCAGATCGAACACCACGTAGACGGCGGGATGCGTCCGCGCGAGCGTCTGCACGCGGCTTGCAGCGGGATGAATGCGCATCAGCAATTCATCGAACGACAGCGTGCTGCCTTCGGGGACGACGAGCTCGCCATCGAGAACGCAGCGCGTGACGGGCAGCGCCTGCAGCGCGGCGACGATCTCGGGGAAATAGCGCTCGAGCGGCTGGCCCGCCTTCGAGCGCAAATGGACATCGGCGCCGTCCCGAAACGCCAGACAACGGAAGCCGTCCCATTTCGGCTCGTATCGCCACTGCGGTCCCTCCGGCAAGGCGTCGACCGGCTTCGCCTCCATCGGCGGATAGTCGAGAGGCAGCGGAAGCGCCATCAGGCGACCTGCGCAAGCAGCGGCGCGAGATCGAAGCGCCCACGCTTCGCGTCGACCGGCGCCCACAGGTCGCCGCGCGCGGCAATCCGCGCCGGGACGTTGTCGATGCGAAAATCGTCGATCGCCGCACCGTCCGCGAGCTCCTCCCACGTGAGCGGCGTGGAGACGCTCGCGAGTGGCCGCGGACGCGGCGAATAGACCGACGCGAGCGTTCGTCCCCACGCGTTCTGGTTGTAATCGACGAGCACGCGTCCGGCGGGCCGCTTCGCGATCCGGTATTCGGCGGTGAGGTGCTGCGGATGCCGCTTCGCGAGCGCCACCGCACAGCGTTTGGCGAACGTCCATACCTCCTTCTGCCGCGGCCCGCGGACGATCGGCACGTAGACGTGCACGCCCTTCGAGCCGGTCGTCTTGACGTACATCGGCAGGCCGAGCGGCGACAGCTCGTCGTGGACGATCAGCGCGCTCGCGCGCACGTCCTCGAACGTCGCATCGGGTACCGGGTCGAGATCGAAATGCAGGTAATCGGGACGATCGATGTCGTCGCAGCGCGAATACCACGGATTGAGATCGATGCAGCCGAGGTTGACGAGCCACAGCAGCGACGGCAGATCGTTCACCACCGGAAAGTCGATGACGCTGCCGGACCCGTGCGTGATCGCGCATGTCGGAATCCAGGCGGGACGCGGTTCCGGCGCGCGCTTCATGAAGAAGCATTGGCCGTCCGCGCCGTTCGGATAGCGCTTCATCACCATCGCCCGGCCGGCGATGTGCGGCAGCAACGCGGGCGCTACTTCCGCGTAGTACCGCAGCAGATCGCCTTTGGTGATGCCGCGCGCGCGCCAGAACGGCTTGCGAAGGTTCGTCAGATGCACGGTTTTGCCGGCGATCGTCAACGCGATGTCGTCGGCATCGCGCGGAATGACCGGTGGATTTCGCGGGGATGCCATCGTTTGGCGCACGGGTTCGATCTCGACCTGGCCTCATCGGCTATATTAAGGCCACGCGATCCCGTGCGGACCGCTTCGAGGAGCCAGCGTGATTCGTTTGCAAGGAATGCTTTCCGCCGTGATCGTTGCAGCCGGTGCGCTGGCACTGTCGGTTGCTGCGAGCGCCCAGCAGAAGACCGACATCTCCATCACCCGCCAGCCGGGCATCCTGTACCTGCCGTCGCACGTGATGGAGAAGCAGCACCTGATCGAGAAGGAGGCCGCCAAGCTCGGCATCCCGAACCTGACGGTGACATGGGCGAACCTGAACAGCGGCGGTGCGCAGACCGACGCGCTGCTGTCCGGCAGCGTCGACATCGTCAACACGGGCGTGGGCAACCTGCTGCTGTTGTGGGACCGAACCAGGGGCGGCGTGAAGGGCATCGTCGCCAACTCGGCGCTGCCGCTGACGCTGATCACGCGCAACCCGAATATCAAAACGTTGAAGGATTACGGCGCGAACGATCGCATCGCCGTGCCGACGCTCAAGGTGTCGACGCAGGCGATCCTGCTGCAGATGGCGAGCGAGAAGACGTTCGGCGCCGGCCAGATGACGAAGCTGGACGCGAATACCGTTCAGCTCGGCCATCCCGACGCCGCGATCGCGATGTCCAATCCGCAAAGCGAGATCACGAGCCACTTCGCCGCGCCGCCGTATTCGTATTTCGAGCTGAAGAATGTCAAGGGGGCGCACGTCGTGCTGACGTCGCCGGACGTGATCGGCGGGCCGCTGACGCAGTCGCAATTCTTCACGACGACGAAGTTCGCCGAAGCGAATCCGAAGGTGATCGCCGCGATCAAGGCGGCGACGTTCGAGGCGATCGCGTTCATCCGCAAGGACACGCCGGCCGCCGTCGACATCTATCGCGAGATCACGCACGACAAGATGCCCGCCGACGAAATCCTCGACATGCTGAAGCAGCCGGGCATGATGGAGTGGACTGCCGCCCCGCAGGGGACGATGAAGTTTGCCGCGCATCTGCACAAGGTCGGCACGCTGAAGACGATGCCGAACGCATGGACCGATTACTACCTGCCGATCACGGCGGACCTTCCTGGCAACTGACGTGGCACTTAGCGACGCGACGCGCGCCAGTCTTCGGACGACCAGCACCGCGACGTTGACGACGGCGCTGTTCAGGCGCGGACTGCGCAACCAGTTCGTGCAGGACGTGCGGCCGCTCAATCCCGATGCCGGCCCGATGGTCGGCGAGGCGTACACGCTTGCGCTACATCCCGGCGCGCGAGGATCTGAATCCGATTACCGTGTTTCGCGACCGCGCGCATCCGCAACGCAGGGCGATCGAGGAGTGCCCGGCGGGTGCGGTGCTCGTCATCGACAGCCGCAAGGACGCGCGCGCCGCGTCGGCCGGATCGATCCTCGTCGCGCGGCTCATGAAGCGCGGCGGAGCGGGTGTCGTCACCGACGGCGGGTTTCGCGATTCGCCTGAAATCGCGAAGCTCGCGATCCCGGCCTACCATCATCGTCCCGCGGCGCCGACGAACCTTACCGTGCACCAGGCGGTCGACATCAATGTGCCGATCGGCTGCGGCGACGCGCCGGTGTTTCCGGGCGACGTCGTCGTCGGCGACGCGGAAGGTGTGGTCATCGTTCCCGCGCATCTGGCGGACGAAATTGCCGATGAGGCCGTGGAGATGACGGCGTTCGAGGATTTCGTGACCGAAGAAGTGCTGAAGGGCCGCTCGATCCTCGGCCTCTACCCCGCGACCGACGAGCAGACGACGCGGGACTTCATCGCATGGCGTGCTGCACGCGGGCCCAGGCGGTAACATCGCTTCACCGAGCGCAGGGAAGGGTATGGCAATGGAGGCAGCGGGCAATTTCATCGCGGGCGAGTGGCTTCGAGCCACGCAGGCGGCCGAGGACATCAATCCGTCCAACACGGCCGACGTCGTCGGACTCTTCGCCCGCGCGGACGCGAAGGCGACAGAGGACGCGATCGAGGCGGCAAGGCAGGCGTTTCCCGCGTGGTCGCGCAGCGGAATCCAGCAGCGGCATGACATCCTGAAGCGCGTCGGCGACGAAATTCTCGCGCGCAAGGACGAGCTCGGGCGCCTCCTCGCGCGCGAAGAAGGCAAGACACTGGCCGAGGGCGTCGGCGAGGCGGCGCGCGCCGGCCAGATCTTCCTGTTCTTCGCCGGGGAATGCGTGCGTCTCGCAGGCGAGAAGCTCGCTTCGGTGCGGCCGGGCATCGACATCGAGATCACGCGCGAGCCGCTCGGTGTCGTCGGCGTGATCACGCCGTGGAATTTCCCGATCGCCATTCCGGCGTGGAAGATCGCGCCCGCACTGGCCTACGGCAACTGCGTCGTGTTCAAGCCCGCCGACCTCGTTCCCGGCACCGCGCATGCGCTGTCGAAGATCATCGCGGGGTCGGGCATTCCGCCCGGCGTCTTCAATCTCGTCATGGGACGCGGATCGGTCGTCGGCAAGGCGCTGCTCGAGCACCCTCATGTCGACGCGATCTCGTTTACCGGCTCGGTCGCCACCGGACGCAGCATCGCCGCCCAGTGTGTGGCCGGCATGAAGAAATTCCAGCTCGAGATGGGCGGCAAGAATCCGCTCGTCGTGCTCGACGATGCCGACCTCGGCATCGCCGTCGAATGCGCGGCGAACGGCGCGTTCTTCTCCACCGGCCAGCGCTGCACGGCGTCGTCGCGCCTCATCGTCACCGAAGGCATTCACGACCGGTTCGTGCAGGCGCTCACCGACCGGATGCGATCGCTCGTGATCGGCGACGCGTTGGCGCCCGGCACGCAGATCGGGCCGGCCGTCGATCAATCGCAGCTCGACCAGGACCTTCGCTACGTCGACATCGGCCGGCAGGAGGGTGCGAAGCTCGTCGCCGGCGGCGATCGCCTCTCGCGCGACGCGCCCGGCTTCTACGTGGCGCCGGCGCTCTTCACCGACGTACGCAACGACATGCGGATCGCGCGCGAGGAAATTTTCGGCCCGGTCGCGGCCGTCATTCGCGCCAGGGACTATGAAACGGCGCTCGCGATCGCGAACGATACGGCGTTCGGCCTCTGCGCCGGCATCTGCACGACGAGCCTCAAGCACGCGACGCATTTCAAGCGCAACGCGGAGGCCGGCATGGTGATGGTCAACCTGCCGACCGCGGGTGTGGATTATCACGTGCCGTTCGGCGGGCGCAAGGGCTCGAGCTACGGGCCGCGCGAGCAGGGCCGCTACGCGGCGGAGTTCTATACGACGGTGAAGACGGCGTACACGCTCGCCTGACGCTCGGTGTCCCGTGTTGTAATGTATTGAGGAGTAGTGGAATGCGGAAGGCGCCCCGCATGAGGTGAGGGGCGACGAACAAGAACGCGTAGTCCAGGATGGAGGTCATCATGTTTCGTTTTGTTTTCCTCGCCGCGACCCTTTGCTTCGCCGCGGCAACCAGCGCGCAGACGATCACGTTCGGCGCGTCGGTGCAACTCACGGGCCCCGTGGCCAATACGGGACGCTACTACAAGGATGCCTACGAGTTCGCGGTCGACAAGATCAACGCCGCAGGCGGCGTGAAGGTCGGCGGGGCGCAGAGCAAGATTGCGCTGAAGCTCCTCGACAACCAGTCGGACGTCAACCTGAGCGTGCGGCAGTATGCGCAGCTTCTGTCGCAGGACAAGGTGAACTTCCTGCTCGGGCCGTTCGCGAGCAACTTCGTGCTCGCCGATTCGTCGATCGCCGAAAAGTCGCAGGTGCCGATGGTGCAGGGCGGCGGTGCGTCCGACGAGATCTACACGCGCGGCTATAAATACATCTTCGGAACGCTGCCCGCGGCAAGCGATTACTTCGGCAGCACGATCGACGCGATGGCGAAGCTCAGCCCCGCGCCGAAGACGGTCGCGCTCCTCTACGCCGACGATTCGTTCGACGTGTCGGTCGCGAAGGGCACGCGCGAGCTGCTGCAGAAAGCGGGCATCAAGGCAGTGCTCGACCAGCGCTACAGCAGCAACGCGTCGGACTTCTCGGTGGTGCTGTCGCAGATCAAGAGCGCGAATGCCGATGCGGTGCTCGTCGCCGGGCACGAGACCGAGGTGCTGAACTTCATCCGGCAGGCGAAAAGCCTCGGCGTGAGCCCGAAGCTGTATTCGTTCACGGTGGGCGTTCCGAGCGCCGACTTTCGCCATGCGCTCGGCAAGGACGCGAACGGCGCGAGCGGGATGACGGCATGGCTGCCGTCGACGTCGCTCAAGGACACGTGGTTCGGCGATGCCGAGACGTTTGCCCGTGACTGGAAGGGCAAGTTCGGCTACGATCCCGACTATCACGCCGCGGCGGGCGTCGCCGCGGTCGAAGCCTTCGTCAAGGCGATCGAGGCCGCCGGGAGCACCGATCCGAAGAAGGTGCGCGACGCGCTCGCGAAGGTCAGCTTCGACAGTCTTTACGGCCGCATCGCGTTCAATGACAAGGGCCAGATCAGCCTGCCGCAGATCATGATCCAGATCCAGAACGACAAGGTCGTCCCGATCTTCGCCAGCAAGGACTTCATCAACAAGCTGGAGTACCCACTGCCACCCTGGAGTCAGCGCTAGCATTTCCGTTCCGCGAGCCGCGCGCGATGCACACTCGCCATCGCGCGAGGTCCTGAAATTCCCATCTTCGGGAGCCGACGCAGCATGGGCGACGCGTAGGTGCAGCTACTCCTGCAAGTCCTGGCGAGCGGCGTCCTGCTGGGCGGGCTGTACGCGCTGATGGCGCTCGGGCTCGCGCTCGTATGGGGCGTGCTCAACATCGTCAATCTCTCGCATGGCGCGCTCATCATGCTGGGCGCCTACGCGACGTATTTCCTGTTCACCGGCGCGCACATCGATCCGTTCGCCGCGCTGCCGATCACGGCCGTCGTTCTGTTCGTCGTCGGCTATGTCATCCAGCGCGGCATCCTGAACCTCGTCATCCGCGGGCCGATGTTCAACACGCTGCTGATCACGTTCGGCATCGAAGTGATCCTCACGTACCTGGCGCAGCTCTGGTTTTCGGCGGACTTTCGCGCGATCAATCCGGGGTACGCGGGATCGAACTTTGCCGTCGGCGGGATCACGATTCCGCTCGTGCAGGTGATTTCGTTCGCGATCGCGATCGGGCTCACGGTGGCGATGTGGCTGTTCCTGCTGCATACGCGCATCGGGCGCGGCATTCGCGCCGCCGCGCAGAATCTCGTGGCGGCTCGGCTTTACGGCGTCGATCCGAAGCGCATCTACGCGGTGACGTTCGGGCTCGGGGCGGCGCTCGCGGGCGTTGCAGGCGGGCTGTACGGCACGGTGTCGCAGATCAATCCGTACATCGGCGGACCGCTCACCGCCAAGTCGTTCGCGATCGCGATCATCGGCGGCCTCGACAATCCGCTCGGCGTCATCGTCGGCGGCTTATGCCTCGGCATCGTCGAATCGCTGACGGCGCTCTACATCGGACCCACGTACCGCGATGTGGCGAGCTTCGGCATCCTCGTGCTGGTGCTGATCGTGCGGCCGAGCGGCCTGCTGGGCCGGACGACATGAGGATTGCGATCGTCGTGATCGTCGTCGTGTTGCTGGCGGCACTGCCGGCAACCGGCAACACCGTATTGCTGCAGTTCGGCATCAGTGTGCTTCTGCTGGCAACCCTCGCGCAGGGCTGGAACATCATCGGCGGGTTCACCGGGTATCCGTCGTTCGGCAATTCGGTGTTCTATGGACTCGGCGCGTACGGCGTGGCCATCGCGATGGTTCAGTTGAAGCTGCCGTTCTGGAGCGGCATGCTTCTCGGGGCGTTCCTGGCGGTCCTGTTCGCCGCATTGCTCGGCGTGGCGGTGCTGCGGCTCAAGGGTCACTATTTCGCGATTTGCACGCTGGGCCTCGCGTTCATCATGACGGCGATCGTGTCCAACCTCGAGATCGCCGGCAGCAACATCGGCCTCGTATTGCCGCTGCTCCGGAGCGAAGTGCTGTTCTACGAGCTGGCGCTCGGCTTGCTCGTGCTCGTCACGCTGACCATCTTCTGGCTGTCGCGCAGCCGCTTCGGGCTCGGCTTGATCGCGATTCGCGAGAACGAGGAGGGTGCTGCGGTCATGGGCGTCAACACGACGCTCTACAAGGTGCTCGCGTTCATGCTGTCGGCGGTGTTCACGGCGCTTGCCGGCGGCATCTATGCCTACTACATCACGTTCATCGATCCGGCCGGCGCATTCGACATCTCGCTCAACGTCAAGATGATCATCATGGCCGTGTTCGGCGGCCCGGGGAGCGTGCTCGGTCCGGTCGTCGGCGCGTTCATCCTGTCGACGATCTCGGAGGTTCTCGCGACGAAGCTCACGAGCGTCGCGAGCATGTTCTTCGGCGTGGTCATCGTGATCGCGGTGGTCTTCATGCCGCGCGGGATCGCCGATCTGGTCAGGAACGGCAGGCGCGCGGGCTGGCGCTATTTCATCGAGAACGTCCGGACGCACCGGCTTTAGATGGACAACATTCTCGAAGTCAGCGGCCTCACGAAGCGCTTTCACGGTCTCGTCGCCGTCAACGACGTCAGCTTTCACGTGCAGCGTGGCGAGATTCTCGGCTTGATCGGGCCGAACGGCGCGGGCAAGACGACGCTGGTCGGCATGGTGAACGGCACCGTCGCGCCCACGGCCGGCGACATCGTGTTCGAAGGGCGATCCGTGCGCGCGCTGCCGGCCTTCCGGCGCGCGCATCTCGGCATCGGCCGCACGTTCCAGGTCATGAAGCCGTTTCCGGGCATGAGCGTGCTCGAGAACGCGTCGGTGGGCGCGCTGTTCGGCGCGAAAGGCGGCGAGCGCAATATCCGCCGTGCGCGCGAGCAGGCGCGCGAATGCCTCGAGTTCGTGGGTCTCGGCAAGCGCACGGCGCAGCGCGCGGATGCGCTCGGCGGACCGGACCGCAAGCGCCTCGAGCTCGCCAAGGCGCTCGCGATGAAGCCGCGCCTGCTGTTGCTCGACGAGGTGATGGCGGGGCTCAACCACGTCGAGATCGAGGAAGTGATCGAGGACATCCGGAAGGTGCGTGACCAGGGCATCAGCATCCTCGTGATCGAGCACGTCATGAAGGCGATCACCAGCCTTTCGGATCGCGTTTTCGTGCTGCATCACGGCGAGAAGATCATCGAAGGCGCCACCGACGACGTGCTGAAGGATGCGCGGGTGGTCGAAGCCTACCTGGGGAAGAAGCGGCGATGAGCGACGCGCTTGCTGGAGGTCGCGGGCCTTTGCGGCGGCTATGGCGAAATGCAGGTGCTGCGCGACGTCGACCTCGTCATCCGCTCACCGGAGATTGTCGCGATCGTCGGCAGCAATGGCGCGGGCAAGACGACATTGCTTCGCGCGCTGTCTCGGCTCATACCGTCGCGCGGCGACATCCGCTTCGACGGTCGTTTGCTCCAGGACGCCACTGCGGACGAGGTTTTCGGCATGGGTCTCGTCCAGGTTCCGGAGGGTCGCCAGCTTTTCGACCATATGAGCGTCGAGGAGAACCTGCGAATGGGCGCGTACAAGCGCGGCGACAAATCGGCGATCGCCGCCGACCTCGATCGCATGTACGGCATTTTTCCGCGGCTCGCCGATCGGCGCCGGCAACTGGCCGGCAGCATGTCAGGTGGCGAGCAGCAGATGTGCGCGATGGCGCGCGCGCTGATGGCGCGGCCGCGCCTCATGATGGTGGACGAGATGAGTCTCGGTCTCGCCCCCGTCGTGGTCGATCTGCTGCTGGAAACGATGACGCAGATTCGCGGGCAGGGCGTCACCGTGCTGCTCGTCGAGCAGGACGTGCATGCCGCGCTGTCGATCGCCGATCGCGGGTACGTCATGGAGACCGGCGAGATCGTGCGCGAAGGAACCGCGCGGGCGCTGGAAGCCGATCCCGAAGTGCAGCGCGCCTATCTGGGCGACGTCGCGGCGCCGGCATCCGCCGCCGGCAGCGCCTGAACGCGAAAAATCCGCCCCGGCACCGATCTGCGGCGCGAGGCTTCAGTGACCGCGCCTTGCGCGGGTTGCCGCGGCCTTGCGCGCCGCCGCGGAACGTCCGGCGGCACCTTTGGTTTCCGCAGCCTTGCGCGCCGCCGCCGAGCGATCGGACGCGCTGCGCTTGCGCGCGGCCGTCGTCGCCTGTTTCGACAAGGCGGATTTCGACGCGGCGGCGTGCGGCTCGCGCTTCAGCGCCGACTCCACGGCGCGCGAGCGCCTGGCGGATACAGGCTTTTTCCCGCCCTCGTGGCCCGCCTGGTACGCGCGCGCGGCACTCGTCCTGGTTTTCTCCGATGTCGCGCCTTTTTTCGGCGGGGGCAGATCGACGCCCGCGCGGCGCGCTTTCGAAAGCCCTATCGCAATCGCCTGCTTGGTCGAGCGGGCGCCGTGCTTGCCTTCACGGACATGGTCCATTTCCTCGCGGACGAATTCTCCCGCCTGCGTGGTCGGTGCCTTTCCTTCACGCTTGTCTTCCGCGGCGCGCTTCAGCGTTTTCCTTTCGGGCATGGTCGACTCCATTGATGGGTGATCTCGCGGCGGGCTTGGCGGACATCGTTGCCGGTCCGCTTGTGCCCGATGGAACAATGGACAGCGGTGCGCCGGACGCCAAGCAGCGGCACGCGGATTTTCGGGTCGGATGCGCTCCTACGCCGCGATGCGGCGCCTTTCGGCACGCTTCGTCCAGCGGCCCTTGTTCGAGTCGCGATGGTCGGAATCCTGTCGCGACCCGCGGCAAGGTAGCATGTGCAGCGCGATCGGCAGGATAGGCGTCGGGGCGCGCAACGCGAGGCTGGCGAGATCATGGACGTTCTGGCAGAAGCCCGCGTGCGCATCCGCGGGCGCGGACTCAAGGTGGTCTTTCCCGAGGGGACCGACGACCGGATCGTGGCGGCGGCGCGTCGCTTGCGCGACGAGGGTCTCGCGGAGCCGATCGTGCTGGGCGATACGCTGGCGGCCGAGCGCGTCGATCGCTACGCGGCGCAATACCTGCAGCATCGCCCCGGCACCCGTGCCGGAATCGCGCGCCGCCTCGCCGCGAAGCCGCTGTTCCATGCCGGGTTGATGGTCAAGGCGGGCGATGCCGACGCGATGGTTGCCGGCGTCGCCCATCCGACGGCGCGTGTCATCGAGGCGGGGATGATGACGATCGGCCTCGCCCCCGGCATCGCGACGCCATCGAGCTTTTTCCTGATCGTATTGCCGGGGCGCGTGCTGATCTACGCCGACTGCGCGGTGAATGCGCAGCCCACCGCCGAGATTCTTGCCGACATTGCGCTCGCATCGGCCGAAACCGCTCGGCGGCTGTTGAACGAGACGCCGCGGGTGGCCCTGCTGTCGTTCTCCACCAAGGGAAGCGCCCGGCACGCGGATGTCGACAAGGTGATCCGCGCGCTCGCGATCGCGCGCGAGCGCGAGCCGGGGCTCGATATCGACGGCGAGTTGCAGGCCGATACGGCGCTCGTTCCCGCGGTGGCCGCGAAGAAGCTGAAGGATCCCGGACCGGTCGCGGGAAGCGCCAACGTGCTCGTGTTTCCCGATCTCGATGCCGGCAACATCGCCTACAAGCTCACGCAACATCTCGCGGGTGCGCAGGCGATCGGGCCGGTGCTGCAGGGTTTCGCGCGGCCGATCAGCGATCTTTCCCGCGGCGCGAGTGTCGACGATATCGTCGCGACGGCGACGATCGTGCTGGCGATGGGGTAATCAGCGCGCGTCGATCGGCACGTACGCGCGCGCCGCGGGACCGTCGTACAGCGTGAGCGGGCGAATCAGGATGTTGTTCTCGAGCTGCTCTGCCACCTGCACCGTCCAGCCGGGGACGCGGCCCGCGGCGAAGATCGGCACGAACAGGTCCTCGGCGATTCCGTTCAGGAAATACACCACCCCGGCATAGAAATCGACGTTGACGTTCACGCCGTGGCGCGCGTACGGCTTCATCGCCTCGACGAGCGCCGCCAGGATCTGGTACCACTTCGGCTCGCCCATCGCGCGCGAGAGCTCCTCCACGCCGGCGCGCATGTGGCGCGCGCGCGGGTCCTCGGCGCGATACACGCGGTGGCCGAAGCCCATCACCGCTTCCCTGTTCGCGCGCTTGCGCTTCACGTAATCCGCTGCGTTACCGGGATCGCCGATCTCCTGCGCCATCCGCATGACGTTTTCCGCGGCGCCGCCGTGCGCCGGGCCCGACAGCGCGGCGATCGCCGCGGTGATCGCCGCGTGCAGGTTCGCGTCGGTGCCCGCGACGACGCGCGCGGTGAACGCCGACGCGTTCGACCCGTGCTCGGCGTGCAGGATCATGTCGATGTCCATCAGCCGGGCGGCATCGGCTCCCGGCGTAGCGCCTTTCAGCATCTTCAGGAAATTCGCCGCATGACCCGAGTGGGCATCGGGCGGCACCGGCTCGCGGCCGTTGCGGATGTGCTCGTGCGCTGCGACGATCATCGGCACCTGCGACGTGAGCCGCACGCCCTTGCGCAGCGTCGCCGCCCGGGAATTGTCGTCGACGTCCGGGTCGAATGCGGCGATGGCTGAAGTCGCCGTGCGCAGCACGTCCATCGGATGCGCGTGCCGCACGGCACGGATGATGTCGTAGATCGCGGGGGGAAGCGTACGTGCGGCCTTGAGCTCCGCGTCGAAGCGCGCAAGCGCGTCGCGCGACGGCAGCTCACCGTACAGCAGCAGGTAGCACGTTTCCTCGAACGTCGATCGTTCGGCGAGATCGTGAATCGAATAGCCGCGGTACAGCAGCTCGCCCGCGCGGCCGTCGATGAAGCAGACCTGCGAGCGATCGAAGTAGACGCCTTTCAGGCCGCGGTGAATTTCGGTCTTTTCGCGGTCGTCGCTCATGCGATCGTCCTTCAGCAGAAATGCGGACGATACATTATCCAATGAGGGTCGACAGAATCCCGCGCGGGTCTTTCGTGACAGCGACGGAGACGATGTAACCGAACGTCAGCATCGCGGCGATCCATGCCGTCGCACGTACCGCTTTCGTGCGACCAAAGCGCAACGCCACCATTCCGAGCGCGATATACGCGAAAAGCCCGATGATTTTGGCGGCGATCCACGGGGCATTCATCGGCGTAAGCCTGAGGATCCACGCAAGCCACAGCGCGGAGACGATCAGTACGGTATCGACAAGATGCGGCAACGTCCTCGCCGCGCGGTGCCGCACCCATCCGGCGTTGCGCAGCATGCCGACGCCGCGTGCGAAAAAGCCGGCGAAAGACACCGCCACCGCCGATTCATGGACCATTTTCAACGTGCCGTATTCGATCATTCCACGCCTTTCATGCGCCGTCGGAAACGATCTACGTCAGCGCGGGATAGGTGATGGCATGTCCGTCGACGTGCGCGAACGGCGTCAGCTTGTGCGCCGCCGTCTTCGTTTCGCTGACGATTTCCTCACTGCGTATGCCGCGCACCACGAGCGCGTCGGCGATGAGCGAGCGGTGGCAGCGCCAGGGCACCGCCTCCGCGCACATCACCGCCACGGTTTCCTCGGCCGCCAGCGCGAGCAGCATCGTCAGATTGTCCGCGAACGCAGGCGTCTGCATGTAGTCGGCGTAGCCCCGGAACGACACGTTGCGCCAGCCGGCATTCGGCGAATCGGCGCTCGTGCGTCGAAAGCCGCCGAGTCCCGGAAGATGCACGTAGCCGATGCCGCGCGCCGCGAGCGAAGCGGCGAGCGTTTCGCCATTGAACTGCGGATTGTGCCGCGAGCGCGGCACGGTGCGCACATCGGCGAGGCTCGTGACGCCGTGCGCCTCGAGCAGCCCGATGAACGCGTCCGCGCCGCGCGTGGAGTGGCCTACGGTATAAATGACGTCGTGCGGCATGTCGAAGCCAAGGCGTGGAGGGATTGAGCGATGACAGTGCGACAACTATTCGGCATCGACGTGCCGATCATCCAGGCGCCGATGGCCGGCGTGCAAGGCAGCGCGCTGGCGATTGCCGTCTCGAACGCCGGCGGCCTCGGCGCATTGCCCTGCGCGATGCTCACGCCCGACGGCATCCGCCAGGAGCTCGCCGCGATCAGGGCGCAAACGGCGAAACCGTTCAACGTCAATTTCTTCTGTCACGCATCGCCGACGCCCGATCCCGACCGCGAAGCCAACTGGCGCGCGACGCTGGGCCCTTATTATCGCGAGTTCGGCATCGACGTCGCGACAATCAAGCCGGGCGCCGGACGCGCGCCGTTCAACGACGAAGCGGCGGCGATCCTCGAGGCGGCGAGGCCCGCGGTGGTGAGCTTCCATTTCGGATTGCCCGACCGATGACCTGATGGCGCGCGTGCGAGCGCTCGGCGCGCGCATCATCGCATCGGCAACCACCCTCGACGAGGCGCGCTGGCTCGAATCCCGCGGCGTCGACGCGATCATCGCGCAGGGACTGGAGGCAGGCGGGCATCGCGGCATCTTCCTTTCCGACGACCTGACGACGCAAGTCGGCACGCTGGCGCTCGTGCCGCAGATCGTGCGCGCCGTCCGCGTGCCGGTGATCGCCGCGGGCGGCATCGCGGATGCGCAAGGCGTTACGGCGATGCTGACGCTCGGTGCAACCGCCGTGCAGGTCGGCACCGCGTTCCTGCTGTGCCCGGAAGCGACGACGACGCGCGTTCACCGCGACGCGCTGAAAAGCGATGCGGCGCGGCACACCGCGCTGACGAACGTGTTCACCGGGCGGCCCGCACGCGGCATCGTCAACCGCATCGTGCGCGAAGTCGGTCCGATCAGCGCGAACGCGCCCGCATTTCCGCTGGCGCCTGCGGCGCTCGCGCCGTTGCGCGCCGAAGCGGAGCGTCGCGGCTCGGGCGATTTTTCGCCGCTCTGGTCAGGGCAGAATGCGAGCGGTTGCCGCGAGATCCCCGCCGGGCAACTGACGCGCGAGCTTGCCGGGGCCTGACTCGTTCAGCCGCTGCGGACGCCGGCCCGCTGCTGCCGCACCGCAATCGTAACTGTGCTCCGGAGTTACTGGCCGTGCTCCCGGTTGAGATAGTAGCCGCCGCTCGAGTAAAAGCGGTCACGATCGTAGTCACGCCATGATTGACCCTGCCATCGATCCCGCCGGTAGTAATCGTCCCGGTCATAGCGGTCGCCACGGTAATGGCGGTCGCGATAATATCCGCGGTAACCGCCGTCGTCATAACCGATCGGAACGATCGCGCACCCACCCAGCAATGCGGCGGCGAACAGCGTCAATGTCAGTTTCGTCGTCATGTGCAAATCCTCGCTGGCCGGCCATTTCGCCGTACAGTACGACTGTGGGCGTCGGTGTCCATTATCGCCAGCGGCCGTTCGCCGAGCGCCGTGTCAGACCGACGCCCAACGCAACGTCGGCATTTGTTGCCGCGATTCGGCATTTGCGCCGACGTGAAGCGCGGCGCCGGCAAGGCGCCTTTTTCAGTCTCGAGCGAAAGGAGATCGACATGGCAAACCCGTTCGTGCACGTCGAATTGCACACCAAGGATCTACCGAAGGCGCGCCAGTTCTACCAGAGCCTGTTCGGATGGGAGTTGAAGGACATGCCGATGCCGGGCGGCAGCGGCAGCTACACGATGATCGGCGTCGGCGAAGGCGTCGGCGGCGGCATGATGGCGGACACGACCGCGCCGCCGAGTTGGCTCGCCTATGTCGGCGTCGACGATGTACGCGCGAAGACGGCACAGGCGAAATCGCTGGGCGCCACCGTGCTGCAGGACATCATGGAAGTCGGCGACTTCGGCACGATGAGCGTCATCCGCGATCCAACGGGTGCGCCGATCGCGCTGTGGCAGAGCAAACCGCACGGCTGACGTCGTTCGCCAGGGGTTCGGCGCGCGTCAGCGTTGCGCGCGGTCGATCAGAACGCAACGATCGCGGCGCACGCGACGGCGCTGAACCCTTTCAATGCGGCGATGCGGTCACGGTTTTCTGCGGCCGTACATGCCGGTCAACGTCGCCTTTCCGATCGCGTTCGCGTTGATCATGAATCCGGCGACCGAGGCGTTGGCGTCCTTCGGCACGTCGAGCCTGTCGACTTTCAGCGCGTACACGGTGAACACATACCGGTGCGGCTTGTCGCCCGCGGGAGGACACGGGCCTCCGTAGCCTTGCGTGCCGTAGTCGTTGGCGACGCTTGCCGCACCGGCGGGCAACGCCGTGCCGTCCGATTTCCCGGCACCTTTGCGCAACTCGGTGGTGCCTGCGGGAATGTTGTAGACGATCCAGTGCCACCAGCCTGCGCCGCCGGTTGGCGCGTCGGGGTCGTGCAGCAGCAATGCGAAGCTTTTCGTGCCGGCCGGCGCACCCGACCAGCGCAGCGTCCGGCGACACGTTCTGTCCGGTGCATCCGGATGCGTTGTACGTCTGCTCGTCGTGGATCGTCCCGCCCGGCTGGAAGTCGCGGCTGGTGAGCCGGAACTGCGCCTCGGCGGTGCCTGCGGCGAGGCTCACCGTTGTCAACAGCGTGGCTGCGCGGATCAGCGAATCGGCGATCATCGAAGGCTCCTGTCGATGAAATGAGAGTCGAATATTCTGCGCGCATCGCAGGCACCTTGGCCAGATTGCAAGAATTGCACGCGGTGGCGCTCGGACGAGCGCCGAATCGCGTACATTTCCCTTTCCGGCGGGACACCGCCCAAGCGCCCCGCGATACGGCGGGCCCATCCCCATGACTGAAGCTACGACCCGTCTCGAACACGACCTTCTCGGCGACCGTCGCCGTGCCCGCCGACGCCTACTACGGCGTCCACACGCTGCGCGCGGTCGAGAATTTCCCGATCACCGGCATCCCGATCTCGATCTATCCCGACCTCATCAACGCGCTGGCGTGCGTCAAGGAGGCCGCGGCGCTGGCCAACCACGAGCTCGGACTGCTCGAGCCGAGCGAAGACCGACGCGATCGTGCAGGCATGCGAGCAGATTCGCGCCGGCAAGCTGCACGACCAGTTCGTCGTCGATGTCATCCAGGGCGGCGCCGGCACGTCGACGAACATGAATGCGAACGAGGTGATCGCCAACCTCGCGCTCGAGCTGCTGGGCCACGAGCGCGGCGAATACCAGTTCCTGCATCCGAACGAGCACGTGAACATGAGCCAGAGCACCAACGACGTCTACCCGACGGCGCTGAAGATCGCCACCTACTTCGGCATCTTCCGACTCGTCGATGCGATGGCGTGCTGCGCCACGCGTTCGAAGCGAAGGCCGAGGAGTTCCGCGACGTGCTGAAGATGGGACGCACGCAGCTGCAGGACGCCGTGCCGATGACGCTCGGACAGGAGTTCACGACGTACGCGGTGATGCTCGGCGAAGACGAGGAGCGGCTCAAGGAAGCCGCGATGCTGATCCGCGAGATCAACCTCGGCGCGACGGCGATCGGCACCGGCATCAACGCGCATCCGGACTACGCGGCAGCTCGTTTGCCGCCGGCTCTCGGCGATCACCGGCATTCCGCTCATCACGTCGCCGAACCTGATCGAAGCGACGCAGGACTGCGGCGCGTTCGTGCAGCTTTCCGGCGTGCTGAAGCGCGTCGCGGTCAAGCTCTCGAAGACCTGCAACGACCTGCGGCTGCTGTCGAGCGGGCCGCGCGCCGGCCTCGGCGAAATCAACCTGCCGCCGGTGCAGGCGGGCTCGAGCATCATGCCGGGCAAGGTGAATCCGGTGATTCCGGAGGTCGTCAACCAGATCGCGTTCGAAGTGATCGGCAACGACATGACCGTGAGCTTCGCCGCCGAAGCGGGCCAGCTTCAGCTCAACGCGTTCGAGCCGATCATCGCGCACAGCCTGTTCAAGAGCGTCACCCATTTGCGCAACGGCTGCCTGACGCTCGCCGAACGGTGCGTCGAGGGCATCACCGCCAATCGCGAGCGGCTGCGCGCGATCGTCGAGAATTCGATCGGCGTCGTGACCGCGCTCAATCCGTACATCGGCTACGCGAATGCGACCGCAGATCGCGCAGGAGGCGCTCGCGACCGGTCGCAGCGTCTACGAGCTCGTGCTCGAACGGAAGCTGCTGTCGAAGGAGCAGCTCGACGAAATCCTGCAGCCCGACGTGCTGACGCGACCGCGGCCGATACTGGCGGCGGTACGCGACTAGCCATAACAAGAAGGAGTTGCGAATGCCTCTCGTCGACGTGAAGGTACCCGACATCGGAGACTTCAGCGATGTTCCGGTGATCGACGTGCTCGTGAAGCCGGGCGACGCCGTGAAACGCGAGGATCCGCTCGTAACCGTCGAGTCCGAGAAGGCGACGATGGATATTCCGTCGCCGGCGGAAGGCGTGGTCAAGACGATCACCGTGAAGATCGGCGACAAGGTGTCGGAAGGCCACGCGCTGTTGACGCTGGAAAGCGGTGCGCCGGCGCAAGCCGCGGCCGCGTCGAAACCGGTCTCGGCGACACCGGCGCCAGCGAAACCGGCCTCGCCGACACCGTCACCTGCAGCCGCGAAACAACCGCCACAGCAATCTGCGACAGGGGCGAGCAAGGCGCCTGCGGCGGGATCCGGCGACGACCGGTCGCTACACCGGGCGTGCCGACATCGAATGCGAGATGCTCGTGCTCGGCTCCGGTCCCGGCGGCTATTCCGCCGCGTTCCGTGCCGCGGATCTCGGTCTGAAATCGGTCCTCGTCGAGCGCTACGCCACGCTCGGCGGCGTGTGCCTCAACGTTGGCTGCATTCCATCGAAGGCGCTGCTGCATACGGCGTCCGTGATGGATGAAGTGAAGACGATGGGCGAGCACGGCATCAGTTACGCCGCGCCGACCATCGATCTCGACAAGGTGCGAAGCTTCAAGGACGGCGTCGTGAAGCGGCTGACCGGGGGGCTTGCGGGCATGGCGAAGGCGCGCAAGGTCGATGTCGTCCGCGGCATCGGGCGCTTCGTCGATCCGCATCACCTCGAGGTGCAGCTTACGAGCGGCGACGGCCGCGAAGCGACGGCCGCGAAGAAGACGATCCGCTTCGAGAAGGCGATCGTCGCGGCGGGGAGCGAAGCGGTGAAGCTGCCGTTCATGCCGGACGATCCGCGCGTCGTCGATTCGACCGGCGCGCTCGAGCTGCCGTCGATCCCGAAGCGCATGCTTGTCGTCGGCGGCGGCATCATCGGGCTCGAGATGGCGAACGTCTACTCGTCGCTCGGCAGCCGCATCGACGTCGTCGAAATGCTGGACGGCGTCATGATGGGCGCGGACCGCGATCTCGTGAAGGTGTGGGAGAAAAAGAATGCAGGGCGTTTCGACAAGCTCATGCTGAAGACGAAGACGGTATCCGCGGAAGCGACCAATGCAGGCATCAAGGTCGCCTTCGAGGGCGCTGCGGCGCCGGCCGAGCCGCAGACGTACGACCTCGTGCTGGTTGCCGTGGGACGAAAGCCGAACGGCGGCGCGATCGACGCCGCGAAGGCGGGCATCGCTGTCACCGATCGCGGCTATATCGACGTCGACAAGCAGATGCGCACCAACGTCGCGCATATTTTCGCGATAGGCGACATCGCCGCGCAGCCGATGCTCGCGCACAAGGCGGTGCACGAAGGACACGTCGCCGCCGAGGCCGCGTCCGGAATGAAGTCGTACTTCGATGCGCGGCAGATTCCGTCGGTGGCCTATACCGATCCCGAGGTCGCATGGACCGGCGTCAGCGAGGACGAGTGCAAGGCGCAGGGCATCGGGTATGCGAAGGCGGTGTTTCCGTGGGCCGCATCGGGCCGCGCGATCGCAAACGGGCGCGACGAAGGCTTCACGAAGCTTCTGTTCGACGCAGCGACGCATCGGATCATCGGCGGCGGTGTCGTCGGCATGCACGCGGGCGACCTGATCAGCGAAATCGGGCTCGCGATCGAGATGGGCTGCGACGCAGTCGACATCGGCAAGACGATCCATCCGCATCCCACGCTCTCCGAATCGATCGGCATGGCCGCCGAGCTCTTCGAAGGCGTGTGCACGGACCTGCCGCCGGCGAAGAAGAACAAGACGTCAGCGTGAGCCCGCAGGGACGCCCCAAGGGCGAACACCGGCGTGCGCAGCACGAAGGTCGTCCAATCATGCATCGCATCGTCATCGTCGGAGGCGGCGCGGGCGGGCTCGAGCTCGCGACGAAGCTCGGCGACACGCTCGGCCGCCGGCGGCAGGCCGACATCACGCTGGTCGAGCACGCGCGCACGCACTTCTGGAAGCCGCATCTGCACGAGCTTGCCGCGGGCAGCATGGATGTGCGCGTCTACGAGACCGACTACCTCGCGCAATCGCACTGGCATTGCTTCCGGTACCGCATCGGCGAGATGCGCGGGCTCGACCGCAAGCGGCGCGCGATCGAGGTGGCGCCGTTCGTCGACGAGGACGGCGACCGTGTCACGGCCTCCCGCATCATCGAATACGACACGCTCGTCATCGCCGTGGGCAGCCGGACGAACGACTTCGGCACGCCGGGTGCGCGCGAATTTGCGATTGCCCTCGACGACCCGGCCGAGGCCGGGCGCTTCCACCGGCGGCTCGTCAACGCCTACATTCGCGCGCATACGCAAGCGGAATCGCTGCGACCCGAACAGCTTCAGGTGGCGATCATCGGCGCCGGCGCAACCGGCGTCGAGCTTGCCGCCGAATTGCACAATACGACGCGCACGCTGGTGTCGTACGGCCTCGACCGCATCGATCCGGACAAGGACATGCGCCTTATCCTGATCGAAGCGGCCGACCGCGTGCTGCCGGCGTTGCCGCAACGCATCGCGGATGCCGCGTTGCACCTGCTCGAAAGCATGCGCATCACCGTGCGCACGTCGGCGCTTGTCGCCGAGGTGTTGCCGAACGGCGTGCGGCTCGCGAGCGGCGAGGTGATCCCCGCCGAGCTCGTCGTCTGGGCCGCCGGCGTGATCGCGCCGGATTTCCTGAGCGATCTCGATGGCCTCGAGACGAACCGGACGCACCAGCTCGTCGTGCGGCCGACGCTGCAGACGACGCGCGACGACGATGTCTTCGCGATCGGCGATTGCGCCGCATGCCCGTGGTTGGGCAAGGAAGGCGCGATCGTGCCGCCGCGTGCGCAGGCCGCGCATCAGCAGGCGTCGCACATGGTGAAGCAGATGCGGCGCCGATTGCACGGCAAGCCGCTACTGCCGTGGCGCTACCGCGACTTCGGCTCGCTCGTCTCGCTCGGCGAGTTCTCGACCGTCGGCAATCTGATGGGGAGCCTCACCGGCGGCAACATCTGGCTCGAGGGCTGGTTTGCGCGAATGATGTACCTGTCGCTCTACAAGATGCACGAGCTCGCGCTGCACGGTTTCTGGAAGACGGCGCTCGACACGGTGGCGCGCCTTATCACCCGGCGCACCGAGCCGCACGTCAAGCTGCATTGAGATAGCCTCATCCGCCGGTTGTCTCGCCGTCCGCGCGCCTTCGCGCGCATCGAGAATCGACGTCGTTGGGGGTGTATGCTGGGCGAACCGGCGCGCCGCGCACGCACGACCGATTGGACCGCCGGAATGTGAAATCAATCGTTGACACGCAAGAGGTGCCCATGAGTTTGATCGACTTCTTCGAGGCGAACGAGCCGATGCTCAAATCGCCCGACCGGATCTATCCCGGGCAGAATCTGCGTATTCCGCCGGCATGAAATTGCGCGCGCCTGGCGAGCGGCTCGAAACGTCGCCGACCCGGTTCAAAAAAATCGCCCTCCGGTGTGGCGCCGGACCGGGCGACGACGACGATGACGACGAAGTTCCGATCGGCGACCCGCCGGACGACGACGAAGGCGACGACTGGGACGATGAAGACGACGAGGACGACGAGGACGACGACGACGAGGAGCCCCTCCAGGTGCGTTGCTGCGTCGCAACATCGCCACGGCGCTCGCATCGCGGCACAATGTCGCCCCGCGGCGCACCCCGGTCCTCATCGTCGGCGCGACTTCGCGTCTGTCCTCTGTTACCTGTCATCTGACCTCTGACCTCCGACACTTACCTCGCCATCGAGAACGTGTCCGTTGCCTACGACGGCACGCGGGTGCTGTCCGACGTCACGCTCGACGTCGCGCGCGGCGAGCTCGTCGCGCTGCTCGGCAGTTCCGGATGCGGCAAGACGACGCTTTTGCGCTCGATTGCCGGCTTTGTAAGACCGCAGGCGGGCCGCATCCGCGTCGATGGTCGCGACATCACCGGGTTGCCGCCGGAAAAGCGCGGCACGGCGATGATGTTCCAGTCGTATGCGCTGTGGCCGCACATGAGTGTTGCCGCCAATATCGGCTACGGCCTCAAGATGCGCGGCGCGGCGCGCGACGTGATTGCGCGACGCGTGGACGAACTGCTCGCGTTGATGCAGATGCAGGGATTCGCGGCGCGTTCCGTGGCGCAGCTCTCGGGCGGCCAGCGGCAGCGCGTGGCGCTCGCGCGGGCGCTGGCCGTCGATCCGAAATTGCTGCTGCTCGACGAGCCGATGTCGAACCTCGATTACAAGGTACGCATCGAATTGCGCCACGAGCTTCGCGCACTGCAGAAGCGAATCGGCATTACCGCCGTCTACGTGACGCACGACCGCGAAGAGGCGCTGACACTCGCCGATCGCATCGCCGTGCTCGACGCCGGTCACGTGGTCCAGTACGCGTCGCCCGAGCAGATTTTCCATCAGCCGGCGTCGGCGTTCGTTGCCGGTTTCATGGGCGCGGACAACGCGATCGAATTGACCCGTGGCAACGATGGCCGTCTCCGCGCCGCGGGCGCCGACGGCGCGTCCGGCGAGCCGGTGACAGCGCATTTCCGCAGCGACGTCGCGTGGATCGACGCGTCCCGCCGTTCGGACGGCGACGCGGATTTGCGATTGCAGGGACACATCATCCAGACGCTCTACGTCGGACAAGGCTATCGGTATCGCGTGCGCACCGACGGCGCGGACGTCTGGGCGCATGCTTCGCAGCGCATCGACGAGGGGGCGCCCGTTGCGGTCGTCGTTCCGCGCGATGCCTTGTTGCTGTTTCCGCGCGCTGCCTTCGCCACCCCAAGCTGATCCGGCGGCGACGCGTCAATCAACGCGATCAGCGATTACACGACCCGGGAGAGATCATGAAAGTTCGCAGTCTTTTGTCCATCGCGGCGCTTGGGCTGGCGTCCGCCGCGCCCGCCGTCGCGGAAACGATGCTGAATGTCGTTTCGGCAGGCGACCAGAACATGGTCGACTACGTCAACAACTACCTCGGACCGAAGTTCGAGCAGATGAATCCCGGGGTCAAGGTGCGCGCCGTCGGCACCGGTCCCGGCGATTCCGGCTCGCAGAAGATCTACGAGAAGCTCGAGGCGCAGCAGAAGGCCGGGTCGCTGCGACGTGGGACATCGACGTCGCCGTCGTGCATCAGCGCGGCGCTGCGACGATGGTCAACGACAAGCTGCTGATGCCGTATCGCAACGACATCGCGGCCGGCAAGCTCGTTTCGCGCGACACCGCGAAGAATGCGCTCGGCGCCAACGTCGACGGATATGTGTTGCCCATGTTCCACAGCCAGATCGCGTTCGCGTACAACCCCGATCTCGTGAAGGCGCCGCCGAAGAGCTTCAGCGAGCTCGCCGAATGGGTGAAGAAGAACCCGAAGCAGTTCGGCTATAACGGCGTCAAGGGCGGCATGTCCGGCGTGGGCTTCGTCATGGGCTGGGTCGAGGCGAACAGCGGGATGCGCGACCAGCTCGAGAAGGGTCCATACGATCCGAACATGAAGCCGACGATCGACAAGTCGCTCGCCGGCCTGAAGGACTTCAACCAGTACGTCGTGATGACGCCGGGCAACGCAGGGCACGCTCGACATGCTGAACCGCGGCGAGATCGCGATGGGGCCGGTCTGGGTCGACATGTTCTACACGTGGATGGCCGATGGCAAGATGAATCCGAAGGTGAAGCTCGAGCTGCCCGCGCCGGGACTGCCCGGGCAGCCGATGTACTACGTGATTCCGGCGAAGGCCGCGAACGCCGCGCTCGCGAAGAAGTTCATCGACTTCGCCGAGAGCCCGGAAGTGCAGGCACAGGGCATCGTCAAGCAGTTCAACTGGTATCCCGGCATCGATCCGCAGTACGTGCAATCGAAGATGGAGCCGGCGGCGTGGAACAAGCTCTTCACCGACATCTCGCCCGCCGATCTCGCGAGCAAGGGCCGCCCGTTCCCGCTGTCGGATTACTTCACCGATATCGTCGAAGGCTACGAGCGCGTCGTCCTGAAATAGGGACATGTCGATGGCGACGGTTGCGAACGATGCCATCGTCGATGCACCGCCCGGCGGCGAGCGCCGCTGGGCGGGCGTGGCGCTGGTCATCCCGGCGCTCGTCGTCGTGGGTCTCTTCTTCGTGCTTCCGCTCCTGCTATCGGCGGTGGGCGCGTTTCGCAGCGCGGACGGCGCGTTCACGCTCGCCCATTTCGCGAAGGCGCTCGATTTCTACGGCCGCGACCTGATCTTCACCGTCGCGATCGTCGTATTGTCGACGCTGCTGATCGCGTGCGTCGCCATCGCGATCGCCGGCTACCTGACGCTCGGCGAGAACCCGCGCTCCGTCGCGCTGCTGCGCTGGCTGTATCGATGGCCGCTGTTCATTCCGTTCGTCGTCGCCGGTCAGATCATGCGGACGTTCCTCGCGAAGAACGGCATGCTCAATCACGTCCTGATCGGCACCGGGCTCATCGATCCGCTATCCGCGCAGTCGATGCTCGACTGGCGGGGAATCGTCATCGCATTCGTCTGGAAGCAGGCGCCGTTCGTGACGCTGCTGCTCGCCGGGGCGATGGCGTCCCTCGAGCGCCAGCATATCGAAGCAGCGCGCAACCTTGGCGCGCCGCGCTGGCGCGTGCTGATCGACATCGTGCTGCCGCAGGCGCGCGGCACGTTGCTCGTGGGACTCGTGCTGTCGTTCGTCACGATGCTGTCGGTGCTCTCGGTGCCGCTGATGATCAACCCGAATTCGCCGACGATGATCACCGTCGATGTCGCTTACCGGATCAGCACCTTTGGCGATTACGCGGTGGCCAACGCGTTGTGCCTGCTGTCGTTGCTGCTCGCCGCATTCGGCGCGGCGTTCTACCTGCGCCATGCGGTGCAGCGCGTGGAAGTGAAAGGATGACACCGGCCAACTCCCTTCCTCGCCGCGCAGGGGAGAGGAGCGCAGCCACCCGTTTGTTCGCGCGCATCGGCCCCAACCTGCTGCGCGCGCTCGTGCTCGCGCTGATCGCGTTCGTCATTTTCGGGCCGCTGCTCAACCTCGTGCTGTGGGCGTTCGCCGAGCGGTGGTATTTCCCGAACAAGCTGCCGCTGCAATACGGCTTCACGTTCTGGCAACGCGTATTCGCGCCGCGCGGAAATGCGATCGCGTCGCTCGGCACGAGCGTCTGGATCGCGGTGTTGACTGTCGCGTTCAGCCTCGCGGTAGCCATTCCCGCCGGCTACGCGCTCGGCCGGCTGAAGCTGCCGTGGCGCGGATTTATCCTGCTCGCGTTTCTGCTGCCGCAGGCGGTACCCAATTTGCCGGTCTACGTGAACATTGCGCAGGTGTTCTATCAGATCGGGCTCGCGGGGACCGTCACGGGCGTCGTGCTCGTGCACGCCTCGCACGGACTCGTGCTGGCCGTATGGATCGCGTCGGCGGCGTTCGCGTCGATCGATGGCTCGCTCGAGGAAGCGGCGCGCAACATCGGCGCATCGGCGTGGACGTGCTTTCGGACGATCACGCTGCCGCTCGCGGCGCCGGGGCTGATGGCGAGCGCGATCTTCGTGTTCCTCGAATCGCTGGATGAATTCACCGGCACGTACTTTGTCGGCGTGCCCGACGTGACGACGCTGCCGCTGTTGATGTTCAACGCGAGCATGGGCGGCAATTACCAGATCGCGTCGATCACGGCGCTGCTGCTGCTCGTGCCGTCGATCGGCTTCATGCTCGTTGTCGAACGCTTCCTCAAGGCCGACGTGCTGGCGATGGTCGGCCGTTAGCGCCGCTGCGAAGCTACTCGCCCATCTGTGCGCGTTTCGCCGACAGCGCGGCGATCAGGCGGTCGAGCGCTTCCGAGTCGAGCCACATTCCTTCGTCGCTGAAGTGCAGCGACAAGCCGCCGCGCGGTGGGGTTGAAGCGAAACGTGACGACGCCGGCGCCGCTCAAGGGTACCGATTCTTCGTGCATTCGCGTCGCGGGAACCACGCCCTGGTTGCCGATCGTGCGGGGTGCCGGGATCGCGTCGTGCTTCGGATCATGGGGTTCGATACGGTGATCGGCAGCGTCCGCCGCGCGCCCCGGAAGCTGTGTCGCATCGCTGGCCGGAAACGTATCCTCGACCATTTTGTCGATCGATCGCTCCTGCCGTGAATGGCCTTTCCGCGGATGAGTTTGCGTGGGTCGTGTCATCGTCGTCCTCGCGCCAAACGGGTTACGATTCGGCCCGTCCCGGCGCACGAAGTTCCATGCGGCATGCTGCGCTGCACAATAAACGCGAAACGTGGTATAGTGTGTCCCGTTGCGGTGATCTGCGAGGTATCGTCGGTTGCCCGCTGCGACGGTTTTGTTTCTTCAGGCAGCCCGATCATCGATGCCGATGCTTCCGGTTAGCGACGATGGCTTTGCAGTGACGTCGAACCGGTAGCGGCTGTTTTCGCGATCGCAAATCCACCGTGGCGCTCTCGCGTCCACGGGATCGGCCTTGCGCGCGTCCTTCATCTGCGATAGCCGGACCGTGGCGCCCATCAGGGACAGATGGGCGCCGCTCCCTGTTGTCCGCGCGGCAAACGCGCGCGGCACGTTGTCCGATGATGGGAACATTGATGCGATTCGAAGAATTGAAGCTGGTGCAGCCGCTGTTGCAGGCGCTCACCGAATGCGGCTACGCGCAGCCGACGCCGATCCAGGCGCAGACGATTCCGGTGATGCTCGCCGGGCGGGATGTCATCGCCTCCGCGCAAACCGGGACCGGCAAGACCGCGGCGTTCGTTCTGCCCGCGTTGCAACTGCTCGCCGCGCATGGTTCCCGGCCCGCGCCGAAGCGGCGTGGCGCCGGCGTGCCGCGCGTGCTGGTGCTCGCGCCAACGCGCGAGCTCGCGCAGCAGGTGGCGACACAGGCATCGCGCTATGGGCAGAACCTGCGCCTGCGCACCGTCTGCCTGTTCGGCGGCGCACCGTACCCGCCGCAATACCGCGAGCTGGAGTGCGGCGTCGACATCCTCGTCGCGACGCCGGGCCGCCTGCTCGACCACATCGAGCGCGGGCGCGTCGATCTGTCGCGCTTGCGGATACTCGTCCTCGACGAAGCGGACCGGATGCTCGACATGGGTTTCGCGGAAGACGTCGATCGCGTGTGCGCACAGGCACCCGCGGCTCGCCAGACGGTGCTGTTCTCCGCGACGATCGACGGCGCCATCGGGCGCCTCGCCGCGCGCCTGACACGCGACGCGGTGCGCATCGAGATCAGCGCCGAGCGCACAGCGCCGATCGCCATCGAGCAGCGCGTGCACTTTGCCGATGACCGCGCGCACAAATACCGGCTGCTCGATCACGTGCTGGGCAACGTCGGCGGCGGCCAGAGCATCATCTTCATCGCGACGAAGCGCGATGCCGAAGCGCTCGCGAACAAGCTGCAGGACGAAGGCCATACCGCGGCCGCATTGCACGGCGACATGAACCAGCGCGACCGCGACCGGACGCTGACGCGCATGCGCCGCGGCGGCGTGCGCACGCTGGTCGCCACCGACGTCGCGGCGCGGGGGCTCGACGTGCCGGGCGTCACGCACGTGATCAATTTCGACTTGCCGCGGCAGGCCGAGAACTACGTGCACCGGATCGGCCGCACCGGACGCGCGGGTGCGGCGGGCATCGCCGTGTCGCTGGCAAATCCGATGGAGCGCGGCACGCTGCGCCAGATCGAGCGCTATACGGGCGCCAGCATTCCGGCGCACGTGATTCCGGGGCTCGAGCCGCGTGCGCGCAATCAGAACGCCGCCGTGCGACGGCCGCAACGCGGCGGTATGATGAACGGGAAGAGCGCTTGGCGCACGGGTCGCTGATGCGCGCACGGGGTCGCTGATGCGGACAGGAGGTTTCGATGTACGCGCAGATGGTCGAAACGGGCTTGAAGCAGGTCCAGGACGTCGCCGACATGACGCCCGAGGAGCGCGCGTTTCAGGCCCGCATCGACGCTGACGTCAAGGTCGAGCCGAAGGACTGGATGCCCGAGGCGTACCGGCGCACGCTGATCCGGCAGATTCAGCAGCATGCGCATTCGGAGATCGTCGGGATGCTGCCGGAGGGCAACTGGATCACGCGGGCGCCGTCATTGCAGCGCAAGGCGATCCTGATGGCGAAGGTGCAGGACGAGGCGGGCCACGGCCTGTACCTGTATTGCGCCGCCGAGACGCTCGGCGTGTCGCGCGACGGGATGATCGCCGACCTCCACGCGGGCAAGGTCAAGTACTCGTCGATCTTCAATTACCCGACGCTGACCTGGGCCGACATCGGGACGATCGGCTGGCTCGTCGACGGCGCGGCGATCATGAACCAGATTCCGCTGTGCCGCTGCAGCTTCGGGCCGTATGCGCGGGCGATGATCCGCGTGTGCAAGGAAGAGTCGTTCCACCAGCGGCAGGGCTTCGACATCATGATGACGCTTTGTCGTGGCACGCCCGAGCAGAAGGCGATGGCGCAGGATGCGCTCGACCGGTGGTGGTGGCCGTCGCTGATGATGTTCGGGCCGCCGGACGCGGCGAGCGTGCACAGCGCGCAATCGGCGCGCTGGAAGATCAAGCTCCTGTCGAACGACGAGTTGCGCCAGCGCTTCGTCGATCAGACGGTGCCGCAGGCGGAATATCTCGGTTTGCGGATTCCCGACGACAGGCTCGCGTGGAACGAGGAGCGCGGACACTACGATTTCGGCGAAATCGACTGGCAGGAATTCCACGACGTGCTGAAGGGCCACGGGCCATGCAACCGCGACCGCATGCGTACGCGCGTCAAGGCGTGGGAAGACGGTGCGTGGGTCCGCGAAGCGGCGGTCGCGTACGCGGAAAAGCGGGCGGCGCGCGAGCAGGCGGCAGCATGAGCACTGAATGGCCGTTGTGGGAAGTCTTCATCCGCTCGCAGCACGGGCTTGCCCACAAGCACGTGGGCAGCCTGCACGCGCCGGACGCGGAGATGGCGGTCAGGAACGCGCGCGACGTCTACACGCGCCGCAACGAAGGCATCTCGATCTGGGTCGCTCGCTCGTCCGACATTCACGCGTCGTCGCCGGGTGACCGCGCGGCGTTTTTCGAGCCTTCCAACGACAAGGTGTACCGGCATCCGACGTTCTTTCCGATGCCGGAGGAAGTGAAGCATATTTAAGCTTGGCTATGCTCTTCGACTATCTCCTGCGTCTTGCCGACAACGGGCTCGTGCTCGCGCAGCGGCTCGGCGAGTGGGTCGGCAGGGCGCCGGTGCTCGAGGAAGACATCGCGTCGACCAACGTCGGGCTGGACCTCCTCGGCCAGGCGCGGCTGTGGCTCGCCTACGCCTGCGAGATCGACGCGGGCGATGCACCGCCCGTACGCACCGAGGATCGGCTGGCGTACTTCCGCGATGCCGGCGAGTTCCGCAATCTGCTGCTCGTCGAGCAACCGAACGGCAACTACGCCGACACGATCGCACGGCAGTACCTGTTCGATCAGTGGCACGTGCTGCTGCTCGCGGCGTTGACCGCGTCGTGCGACGCGCGCATCGCCGCCATCGCCGCGAAGGCCGTCAAGGAAGCGCGCTATCACGTCGAGCGTTCGGCCGACTGGGTGATCCGGCTCGGCGATGGAACCGCCGAATCGCACGCGCGGATGCAGGACGCGATGGATGCGCTGTGGATGTACACGGGCGAGATGTTCGCCGTCGATGCAACCGAACGCGCGCTGGTCGACAGCGGCATCGCCGCCGATGCGCAAGCGCTGCAGTCACCGTGGATCGAGGCCGTCCGCGCGGTATTTGCCGAAGCGACGCTCGCGGTGCCGCGCGATGACTGGATGCAGGGCGCCCACGCGCGCGGAGGCAAACAGGGCCGGCACACCGAGCATCTTTCGCGGCTGCTCGCCGAGATGCAGATCGTGCCGCGCTCGTATCCGGAAGCAATCTGGTGAGGGTGCCGGCGATCATGCCTGGCGACACACGCATCCTGGACACGCGCGCCGTGTCATCGCCGCATGCCGGCAACGACGATGCGATGGCGTCGATCTGGCGCGCGCTCGGTTCGATCGTCGACCCCGAAATTCCGGTGGTATCGATTGTCGAGCTCGGCATCGTGCGCGACGTGGCGCGTGCCGGTGGCGAATGGGTAATCACGTTGACACCGACCTATTCCGGCTGTCCGGCCACCCGCGTGATCGAAGCGGACGTGCGTGCGGCCGTGGCGCGCGTCGTCGACGGCTCGGTGCGTATCGTCACCGCATTATCGCCGCCGTGGAGCACCGACTGGATTGCACCGGAAGCGCGACGCAAGCTTGCCGACGCCGGCATCGCGCCACCGGGTTCCGGCAAGCTGCCGGCGAACGAGACGCGGCCGCTCCTGTTTCGCCGCGCCGTCGTCAAATGTCCGAACTGCGGCTCGTTGCGTACGCAGGAACTCTCGCGATTCGGCTCGACGGCATGCAAGTCGCAATACCGCTGCGTGGATTGTCTCGAGCCGTTCGACTACTTCAAGCCGCATTGACGCTGCAAATCGGTGTCGGAGGTGTAATTCGCGTCAACGGTTCGGGGGGATGCCGGATGCAGATGCCGCGAATTACACCTCCGACACCGATTTGCAGCGCAGCGGCGAGAGCCGCAAGCGTGGGGGTCCATTGACCAAATTCCATGCGCTGCCGATCGCGAAAGTCGATCGTGAAACGCGCGACGCGATCGCCATTACGTTCGACGTCCCGCACGCGCTGCGCAACCATTTCCGGTTCGAGGCCGGCCAGCATCTGACGCTGGAAGCCGACATCGGCGGCGAAGCCGTGCGCCGCTCGTATTCGATTTGCGCCCCCGAAGGCGAGCCGCTGCGCATCGCCGTGAAGCGCACGCCCGGCGGCCGGTTCTCGCTGTGGGCGAACGATGCGCTGCGACCCGGCGCGCAGCTCGGCGTCATGGCGCCGATGGGACGCTTCAACGTCGCGCGCGACGCGCGCGCTTCGCGCCATTATCTCGGCGTCGCGGCAGGAAGCGGAATCACGCCGCTGCTGTCGATGATCGCGACTGCGCTGGCGACCGAGCCACGATCCCGATTCACGCTCATCTACGGCAACCGCGCATCGGCGACGGTGATGTTTCGCGACGAGCTTGCAGGGCTCAAGGATCGCTACCTTTCTCGCTTCAACCTCGTGCACGTGCTGTCGCGGGAGCCGCAGGACATCGAGCTTCTGCACGGCCGGATCGACCGCGCGAAGGCCGACGCGCTGTTCGAGCGCTGGGTACCGATCGACGACGTCGACCATGCATTCCTCTGCGGGCCGGAGGGGATGATGGACGCGGTGCGCGCGTCGCTGGTCGCGCATGCATTTCCCGCCGAGCGCATACGGATCGAGCGCTTCGCCGCGAGCATTCCGAAGCACGCGCATGTGCCCCGGCCGCTGCCGGCGGCGGCGCAGACGGAGTGCGAAGTGAACGTGATCATCGACGGCTCGCAGCGGACATTCCTGCTCGAAAAGGGGCGCGAGAGCATCATCGACGCGGGCTTGCGCAACGGTGTCGAATTGCCTTTCTCGTGCAAGGGAGGCGTATGCTCGACCTGCCGCTGCAAGCTCGTCGAAGGCGAGGTCGACATGGACGTCAATTTCGCGCTCGAGGACTACGAGGTCGCGCGCGGCTTCGTGCTCGCCTGCCAGAGCTATCCGGTCACCGACCGCGTGACGGTCGACTTCGACCAGACCGGCACCGGCTGACGTTGCGGCCGGGCGTCATTCGCATGGCGGCGATTGCGCCACCGGTGGCGGCGATCGAGGCGCACGCGAGCGATCGTGCGTGCTAGAGTAAACGCATTGCAGAAGCCCGAAGAGTGGGTCCCGTGTCGCATCCCTTTTTCGAAAAACATCGCGCAACGCTCGATCGCGCCGTCGACGCGATCGCCGACCGCGGCTACTGGACGCCGTTTCCCGAATCGCCGAGCCCGAAGAATTACGGTGAAGGCGCGGCGGATGCCGGCAAGGCAGCCTTCCACAGGCTCGCGAACCAGCGCTTTCCGCTGACGCAATCGGCGACGATCGGCCAGGTCGGCGCCGAGCGCTCGCCGTACGGGATCACGCTCGGCATCACGTATCCGAAGCCCGACATCGACGGATTGATGTCCGCGGTCGAGGCCGCGGAGGCCGGATGGCGCAAGGCGGGTCCCGAAACGTGGGTCGGCGTCAGCCTCGAAATCCTCGATCGGATCAACAAGGCGAGCTTCGAGATGGCGAACGCCGTCATGCATACGACGGGGCAGGCGTTCGTGATGGCGTTCCAGGCCGGCGGCCCGCACGCGCAGGATCGCGGTCTCGAGGCCGTCGCCTATGCATGGGATCAGATGCGCCGCGTGCCCGCGAAGGCGATGTGGGAAAAGCCGCAGGGCAGGAACGAGCCGCTGCGGATGGAAAAGCGCTTCCGCATCGTGCCGCGCGGCGTGGCGCTCGTCATCGGCTGCAGCACGTTTCCGACGTGGAACGGCTATCCGGCCATTTTCGCGAGTCTTGCAACCGGTAACGCGGTGATCGTCAAGCCGCACCCGAACGCGATCCTTCCGCTCGCGATCACCGTGCGCATCGCGCGCGACGTGCTGGCCGAAGGCGGCTTCGACCCGAACGTCGTCACGCTGGTCGCGCACGAAGCGGGCGACAACATCGCGCAGACGCTGGCACTTCGTCCCGAGATCAAGATCGTCGATTTCACCGGCAGCACCGCGAACGGCCGCTGGCTCGAGGAGCACGCGCGCCAGGCGCAGGTGTACACCGAGAAGGCCGGCGTGAATCAGGTGATCATCGACTCCACCGCGGACATCAAGGGGCTCGTGCGCAACCTCGCGTTCTCGCTCGCGCTTTACGCCGGGCAGATGTGCACGGCGCCGCAGAACATCTACGTGCCGAAGGGCGGCATCGACACCGCGGAAGGCCACCTGTCGTTCGATGACGTCGCGGCCGCGCTCGCGCAGGGCGTCGACAGCCTTCTCGCCGACGACGCGCGGGCGGTGGAAGTGCTCGGCGCCGTCTCGAACGAGGGTGTGCTGCGCCGGCTCGAGGCCGCCCGCTCGCTCGGCGACATCGCGCTCGATACGCGAACGATCCGGCATGCGCAGTTCCCTGACGCGACGATTCGCACGCCGTTGATCGTCAAGCTCGGCAAGGCGGATCGTGCGACGTATCTCAACGAATGGTTCGGGCCGATTGCGTTCGTCATCGCGACCGACGACACCGCCGACAGCCTCGCGATCGCGCGCGACGCGGTCGTCGGCCATGGCGCGCTGACGATGTCGGTCTATTCGACGCGCGACGACGTCATCGCGCAGGCGATCGACGTCGCCGAGGATGTCGGCGTCGCGCTGTCGATCAATCTCACCGGCGGCGTGTTCGTCAATCAGTCCGCGGCGTTCTCCGACTTCCACGGCACCGGCGCCAATCCGGCTGCGAACGCGGCGCTGACCGATGCCGGTTATGTCGCGAACCGCTTCCGGATCGTGCAGCATCGGGCGCATGTCTGACCAGGTATCAGGGAACAGGTATCCGGGATCAGATCGGTTCAACGACGCGTTCAACCGCATAGCAAGGCAACAGGTGACATGACCACAAATTTCGAACAGATCCGGTTTGAAACCGCAAACGGCGTCGCGCGCATCACGCTCGATCGCCCCGACCGGTTGAACAGCTTCACGACGCAGATGCACGCGGAGCTGCGCGACGCGCTTGCCCGCGTCGCCGATGACGATCGTGCGCGCGTGCTCCTGCTGACGGGTGCCGGGCGTGGCTTTTGCGCCGGGCAGGACCTTGCCGATCGCGCCGTAGCGCCGGGCGACACGCCGGTCGATCTCGGCGCATCGATCGAGAACAACTACCGGCCGCTGGTGCTTGCGCTGCGCGGTCTGGCGCTGCCGGTCGTCTGTGCGGTCAACGGTGTCGCGGCCGGTGCAGGCGCCAACATCGCGCTCGCCTGCGATGTCGTCATCGCCTGCCGCTCGGCCAGCTTCATCCAGGCGTTCTGCAAGATCGGCCTCGTTCCCGATTCGGGCGGCACCTACTTCCTGCCGCGCCTCGTCGGCACCGCGCGCGCGATGGGACTCGCGCTGCTCGGCGACAAGCTGACCGCCGAGCAGGCGGAAGCGTGGGGGCTGATCTGGAAATGCGTCGACGACGACCAGTTGATGCCCACCGTCGACGCATTGCTCGAGCATTTCGCGCACGCGCCCACCGGCGGGCTTGCGGCCATCAAGCGCGCGATGCATGCGTCGGCCGACAACTCGCTCGAGCAGCAGCTCACGCTGGAACGCGATGTGCAGCGCACGCTCGGCCACGGCGATGACTACCGCGAAGGCGTCGCCGCATTTCTCGCCAAACGAGCCCCGACCTTCACCGGGCATTAGCCGCCGATGACGAGCGCCGGCGCAATCCCGCGCGATGCGACGATTGCCGTCATCGGCGCCGGCGCGATGGGTTGCGGGATCGCGCAGATCGCCGCGCAAGCCGGTCACCCGGTGCGGCTGTTCGACACGCGTCTCGGCATCGCCGAAAAAGCGCGGGCGGCGATCGCGCTGACGTTGAACGGCCTTGCCGCGAAGGGCAAGCTCGAACGGGCGGCGGCCGATGCGGCGGCTTCGCGCATCGCCGCCGTTCATGCACTCGGCGATTGCGTCAGCGCGCGTCTCGTCATCGAGGCGATCGTCGAGGATCTCGCGGAGAAGCGCTCGCTGCTGCGCGAGCTCGAGAAAATCGTTCCGGCAACGACGATCCTCGCGTCGAACACGTCGTCGCTGTCCATCACCGCGCTGGCGGCCGGCTGCCGGTTTCCGAATCGCATCGTCGGCATGCATTTCTTCAACCCGGTGCCGCTGATGCAGCTCGTCGAGGTCGTGAGCGGCCTCGCGACCGACGATGCGACCGCCGAAACCGTCGCGGCCACGGCGGCTTCGTGGGGCAAGCAGCCGGTGCGCGCGACATCGACGCCGGGCTTCATCGTCAATCGCTGCGCTCGCCCTTTCTACGGCGAGGCGCTGCGCCTGCTGGCCGAGCGCGCCGCCGACGCCGCGACGATCGACGCGCTGCTGCGCGAGGCCGGCGGCTTCCGGATGGGCGCGTTCGAGCTGATGGATCTCATCGGCAATGACGTGAACTTCGCCGTCACGCGCACCGTGTGGCAGGCGTGCTATTACGATCCGCGCTACGCGCCGTCGGTGCTGCAGGAGGAGCGGGTCGCGGCCGGCCATTTCGGGCGCAAGAGCGGGCGCGGCTTTTTCGATTATTCGGACGACGCAGCGCGACCCGCGCCCGCAACAGTGCCCGCGCGTCCCGCGCCGGCGCGAATCGCGGTGCGCGGCGATGCCGGCATTGCGGCGCCGTTGCTCGCGCGGTTGGCGCAAGCGGGTATCGCGCTTGCGCATGACCAATCGCGCGAGGGTTTTCCCGACGGCGCCATCGATGTCGGCGATGCGGTGCTGGCGCTGTCGGACGGCCGAACCGCCACCGCGCGTGCAGCGGCGACGGGGGCACGCAACCTCGTGCTGTTCGACCTCGCGCTCGATTACTCGGCGTGCACGCGCTTGGCACTTGCGCGCGCCGACTCGTGCGCGACGAGCGCATTCGATGCTGCGGCGGGCGCGCTGCAGGCGGCGGGCATCGCGGTTTCGCCGCTGGACGATGTCGCGGGTCTCGCCGTCCTGCGAACCGTCGTCGCGCTCGCCAACGAGGCGGCCGACGCCGTGACGCACGGCATCGCGTCGGCGCGCGACGTCGATCTCGCGATGCAAAAGGGCGTGAATTACCCGCGCGGGCCGTTGCGCTGGGCGGACGAGATCGGCGTCGCGCGTGTGCGAAACGCGCTCGTGAACCTCGAAGCGCATTACGGCGAGGATCGTTACCGGCTTTCGCCGCTGATCGCGCGCCGGCACGCGGTGGGCGCGCCATTGAGCGACAGCGCGAGCCATGAGCGCGAACACGCCCTGCAAGCGAGCGGACGCCTGACGCGACGCGCAGGCGCTTGCCGAACGTGTCGGCGCGAGCATGCTGGCGAGCGACCGCGCTTCGCGCGCGCTCGGAATGCGCGTCGAAAGCATCGGGCCCGGGCACGCGCAGATGACGATGACCGTGCGCGACGACATGGTCAACGGGCACGCGATCTGCCACGGCGGCTACATTTTCCTGCTCGCCGACAGCACCTTTGCGTTTGCCTGCAACAGCTACAACCGCAACACGGTCGCGCAGGGCTGCTCGATCGATTACGTAGCACCCGTGCATGCCGGCGATGTGCTGCACGCGACCGGTGTCGAGCGCTCCCGGACCGGACGCACGGGCGTCTACGACATCGAGGTCCGCAACCAGGACGGCAAGACCGTCGCGCTGTTCCGCGGGAAGAGCTACCGCATCGACGGGCACGTCGTCGACGAGCCGTCGTAACCGCATCCGAGGGGGAAACGCCATGCCGGCCAAAGCGCCTCGTCCCGGCGATCTCGAGCCCATCGAGACGGCGAGCCGCGACGAGCTCGCGTCATTGCAGCTCGAACGGCTGCAGTGGACGTTGCGTCATGCCTACGCGAATGTTCCGCATTACCGCAAAGCGTTCGGTGATGCGGGCGTCCACCCGGACGAACTGCACGGACTCGAGGATCTCGCGCGATTCCCCTTCACGGTCAAGACGGACCTGCGTGACAACTATCCGTTCGGCATGTTCGCCGTGCCGCGAACCGACGTCGTTCGCGTGCACGCATCGTCGGGAACGACCGGCAAGCCGACCGTCGTCGGCTACACGCGCAACGACATCGACACGTGGGCGACGGTGATGGCGCGCTCGATCCGCGCGGCGGGCGGCCGCGCCGGCGACATCGTGCACGTCGCGTACGGCTACGGGCTTTTCACCGGCGGCCTCGGCGCGCACTACGGCGCGGAAAAACTGGGCTGCACCGTCATTCCGATGTCCGGCGGCCAGACCGAGAAGCAGGTGCAGCTCATCTGCGATTTCAAGCCCGACATCATCATGGTGACGCCGTCGTACATGCTGGCGATCGCCGAGGCAATGCAACGGCAGGGCATCGACCCGCGCTCAACGTCGCTTTCGATCGGCATCTTCGGCGCCGAGCCGTGGACGCCGACGATGCGCACGGCGATCGAGCAGGTGATGAACATGGATGCGATCGACATCTACGGCCTGTCCGAGGTGATCGGACCGGGGGTGGCGCAGGAATGCATCGAGACGAAGGACGGGTTGACCGTCTGGGAAGATCACTTCTATCCCGAGATCATCGATCCCACAACCGGTGCCGTGTTGCCCGAAGGCGAGAAGGGCGAACTCGTCTTCACGTCGCTCACGAAGGAGGCGATGCCGGTCATTCGCTACCGCACGCGCGATCTCACGCGCCTGCTGCCCGGCACCGCGCGCACGATGCGCCGCATCGAGAAGATCACCGGCCGCTCCGACGACATGATGATCATCCGCGGCGTGAACGTGTTTCCGACGCAGATCGAGGAACTGATCCTGCGCGATCCGATGCTCGCGCCGCACTACCAGGTGGAGATCACGCGGCCGCGTAACCTCGATGAAATGACCGTGCTCGTCGAGCGCGCGTTGTCGGCTGCAAGCGCCGACGGCGACGCCGCCGGCGAACGGCTCGCGCAGCGGGTCAAGAACCTGATCGGCGTGAGCTGCGTCGTGCGCGTGTTGCAGAGCGGCGGCATCGAGCGCTCGCTCGGCAAGGCGAAGCGCGTGGTGGACAAGCGGGCGATCGGCTGAGCGTTCCGACCGTTCTCGGCAAGATGATGGCCGCGCCGGATCGCGCCAGGGCGAAGCGAGCATCGGACGCGATGATGAAGATGGTCAAGATCGACATCGCTGTATTGGAGGCGGCATTTGCGGCATGACCGCTACAGCTCGGTGTATCTGCGTTGCGACAGGTGCAGCTTGAGAGCGGCAGCAACGATCGGTTTGGCCCACGCCGGCGTCGCTTGCAGCAATGTCTTGAGATGGGTCGGAAATACGATCCGGCGCTTGCGGCAATACAGCAGCCGTCGGGGCAAAGGAACCACTCCACTATCCGGGTCGGCCTCCACGGAATTGTCGTACAGATAAAGCTCGGTCAAGTGCGGCAACAACCGGATCAGATTGATGCGACCATTCCTGAAACGCGCTCGTATCTTCGCTGCCGGAATATCGTGGCCACCCTTGGCCACCCGGCGCCGCACACGATCGATATGCAAGTCGATGCCGGTGAGACCCGCGAACCAGATGTGCACCGAGGCGCCTGCCCGCGCCGCCTGCTCGAGCAGCGCAGTCATCGTCTTGCCGCCGAGCGTCGTTTCAAAGGCGAAATCCGCGTGCTCGTCGATTGCGCGCTGCAGGAGTCGATGCCCCTCGTCCCAGGCCGCCGCATTGATCTGCGTTTGCGTCAGCGGCAGACTACGCGCGGCATTGGCCGCGGCGATGCGTTCCGCCGCTTCATCCGGATTGAAGAACTGGCTTCCGGATTGTCGGAGGGCGGCGCCACCGATACTGCTCTTGCCGGCACCGTTGCAGCCGGCCAGGACATAGATGTTGGCTGTTCGTGCGGCGCGTAGTGCGCTAGCCACGCGCGCGGCGCGCACGCTTGGGAACTGCGCGGCCGGCTGCCGTAACCGCCGCATCCTTGACGGCCGCACGACCGAGTTGGACCGGTGTCAGCGCAAAGGCCTTTTGCATGGCAGCGGCAGCACCCGGCTTCTGCATGCGCTCGAACAGCGCATCGAATTCGTCGGAGAGCGTGTCGAGGGTGACGGCTTGCGCCCCGACCAGCGCCCGGTACTCGTCAATCGAGATCAGCACCGCGCAGGGTTCGTCATGCTTGGTAATGGCGAGCCGCCCCTCCCTGGCGACACGGTCGAGGATGCGTCCGAAGTTGTTCTTGGCGTCGCTGGCCGAGATTTGCGGCGCCCCCGCGACTTGCGGGCGGGAAGAGCGAATACGGCGGATTACGGCAGGCATCGCGAGTCTCTACTCCAGGTCCAGACCCATTCATTTTACACCGCTCCGGACAAAAGAGCCAAATTGGCCAATTTGTCGGCGCAATGGTTCAGACCACTGATTGGCGTCACTCAGCGGTCGAGCGACACCTGGAACGCGCAGCCCGTCTTCGCCTTCACGTCTTCGAGCGTAACGCCGTTGTGCAACTCGCGCAGCACGAGACCTTCGCCGTGCGGCAGCACGTCGAACACGCAAAGATCGGTGATGATCATGTTGACGACACCTTTGCCGGTGATCGGCAGCGTGCAGCGCTCGAGAATCTTCGGGCTGCCATCGCGCGCAGCGTGCTCCATCAGCACGATCACGCGCCGCACGCCGGAGACGAGATCCATCGCCCCGCCGGGACCCTTCACCATCTTGCCGGGCACCATCCAGTTCGCGAGGTCGCCGTTCTGTGCCACTTCGAGGCCGCCGAGAATCGACAGATCGATGTGACCGCCGCGGATCATCGCGAACGAATCGGCGCTCGAGAAAAAGCTGCTGCCGGGAATCGTCGTGATCGTCTGCTTGCCGGCATTGATGAGGTCGGGGTCGACCTGATCGTCGGCCGGAAACGGGCCGATGCCGAGTAGCCCGTTCTCCGATTGCAGCGTGACGTTGATGCTCTGCGGAATGAAATTCGCGACCAGCGTCGGGATGCCGATGCCGAGGTTGACGTAGTAGCCGTCCTGCAGCTCGCGTGCGGCGCGGCGCGCCATCCGCTCGCGCACCGGTGAATCCTTCTTCCCGGCGGTCCCGGCCACCGTGCGGAACTCGATGCGCTTTTCGTACGCGGCCCCCTGGATGATGCGGTCGATGTAGATGCCCGGCGTGTGGATCGAATTCGGATCGAGTTGCCCGACGTCGACGAGCTCCTCCACTTCGGCGACCGTCACCTTGCCGCAGGTGGCGATCATCGGATTGAAGTTGCGCGCGGTCTCGCGATAGACGAGGTTCCCGGACTTGTCGCCCTTCCATGCCTTGACGACCGACACGTCGGAACGAATGCTCTCCTCGAGCACGTAGTCCTTGCCATCGAACGACTTCACCTCCTTGCCTTCGGCCAGCAGCGTTCCGGCGGCGGTGCGCGTGTAGAACCCGGGAATGCCGGCGCCGCCGGCGCGAAGCTTTTCCGCGAGCGTGCCTTGCGGCGTCAATTGCAATTCGAGCTCGCGCGCCAGCACCTGCCGCTCGAATTCCTTGTTCTCGCCGACATACGACGCGATCACCTTCTTCACCTGGTGCCCTTTGAGCAGCAGCCCCATTCCGAAGTCGTCCACACCCGCGTTGTTGCCGACGATCGTGAGCCCCTTGACGCCGCTCGCCACGATCGCCTGGATGAGGTTTTCCGGAATCCCGCACAGGCCGAACCCGCCGGCGGCGATCGTGATGTCGTTGCGCAGCAGTCCCTGCAGCGCTTCCGTTGCGTTCGCGTAAACCTTTTTCATCGCATGAGTCCTTGTCTCGTCAAGCGGTTCAGGGAATGTCGCCGCACTCGGCATCGATGCCGGCGCGCGCGTGACGCATCGCCTCGCGCAGCACGTCGAGATCGCCGATATGGTTGGCGAGCAGCAGAATCAATCGCGCGTTCACCCTGGCGCTTTGCGCAGCATCGAGGTCGCGATGCGCATCGATCAGCGCCTCGTAGAAATCGTCGGGCAACGCGAGATTGGCCTCGATATTGAGCTCGGTCATACGACCTCATTGCAGGTGGCGCGTACCACCGCGTGACGTACGGCTTCGGCATCGAAGCTTCGCCAGCGCGCGCAGACATGCTGGTCGGGGCGGAACAGGTACGTCGTGCCGGGTCTCGCATCGTAGCGCGCGGCAAGAACGTGTTCGGCATCCGTGACCGCCGGTACGCCGTTCACGGCACTTGCCGAGACATTGGCAGGATGCACGAGCAGCGAATCGACATGCAGAGCATCGCCTCGCGACAGCCGCATATCATCTCCAAACGCTTCGGTTAATGCGCGCGCGGCGTTTCGATCGATGACATCGGGAAAATGCATTACGACGAATCGTCCGCCAATCCGATTCAGCAGCCAATCCGCTTGATCGTCGACTTCGATCGGGGCATCGGTCGCGGCTGTACCGGGCGCCATCGCGCCGTCGAACGGATCGGCATCCGGTGTATTGAGCGGCGAATCGGCAAGCATCGACGCGGTCGACAGTCGCCCCGAATTGACGACCTTGCGCGCGAACGGATGCTCGCGCGCAAGGTCGAGCACCGCATCGCGAAAGACGCGGCTCGTCTCGCTCTTCGGGGTCAGAAAGTCGGCGCTGCGCGTCGAATGTGCGATGTTCTCGTCCGCGGCGCGCTCGCACTCGCTGCAGTAGGTGTCGAGCAGTCGATCCGGCGCATGGCCGCGCAGGACGTAGTGCAGCTTCCACGCGAGATTGGCCGCATCCTCGACGCCGCTGTTCGCGCCGCGCGCGCCGAACGGTGAAACGCAGTGCGCGGCGTCGCCGGCGAACAGGACTCGCCCGTGCCTGAATCGCTCCATTCGCATGCACGAAAACGTGTAGACGCTGCACCAGACCAGCTCGAAGGCGGCGGCTTCGCCCAGCATCGCGCGCACGCGCGGAATGACGCGCTCCGGTTGCCGCTCGGCCACCGGGTCGGCGTCCCATCCGAGCTGGAAATCCAGCCGCCATACGTTGTCGGGCTGGCGGTGCATCAGCGCCGAGCCATGACGATGAAACGGCGGGTCGAACCAGAATCGCCGCTCGGTCGGCAGGTCGGAATCCATTTTCACGTCGGCGATCAGGAAGCGGTCGCGGAAGACCTGCCCGCGGGCTTCGAGCCCCAGCATCGCGCGGACCGGCGAGTGCGATCCATCACAGGCAACGAGGTAATCGCAGCGCAATCGGTAGGTGCCGTCGGGTGTATCGACGGTGACGGTGACGCATTCGTCCGACGGTTCGACCCCGACCACCTTGTGCTTCCATCGCAGCTCGAGACTCGGCTGCGCGAGCGCGTGGTCGTAGAGCAGGCCTTCGACGTAATACTGCTGCAGGTTGACGAACGCCGGACGGCGATGTCCCGCTTCCGGCAAGAGGTCGAATGCATAGACGAGACGGTCGCCGAAGAACACCTTGCCGACCTTCCACGACACGCCCTTGCTGGCGATCGCTTCACCGCAGCCCAGCCGGTCCCAGATTTCGAGCGAGCGCTTCGCGAAGCAGATGGCGCGCGAGCCGGTCGACAGCTTGTCGTCTTCGTCGAGCAGCAGCACCGGCGTGCCGTAGCGCGCGAGATCGATCGCGAGCGTGAGCCCCACCGGCCCCCCACCGACGACGATCACCGGCCGGTGCGCGACCTCCGTCGAATGGCACTCCGCGGGCGCCGCGTATGGCAGCGCGAGCTTCTGGTAGTCGATCGACATCAGTCGGCGAGCGCCTGCCACATCTCCTGGTCGCGCGCGGCGGTCCAGATGCGCGGATCGGGGTGCGCGGTCGCTTCGTCGTACGCGCGCGTCACGTCGAAGGGGAGGCAATGATCGAAGATCACCCAGTGGCCGTATTTCGGCCGCAACGCGGCATGCGCATCGCGGTAGATCGCGCGAAGATCCTTGCCTTCGCGCGCGCCGCTCGCGACAGCGGCGAAGAGCTCGCTGATGAAGGCGCGCGTACTCGCGAGGCCCTCGGCAATCTGTTTGCGATCGGTCAGCGCAGGTCCCCGGCCGGGGACGAGCTTTTCCGGCTGCAGCGACGCAAGCGCATCCAGCGTGCGCGGCCAGTCGGCGAAGTACGCGTCGCCCGCATACGGTGTCGCATCGTATTCGACAAGGTCGCCCGAGAAGAGCGTGCGCTCCTGCGGCAGCCAGACGATCGTGTCGCCCTTCGTATGTCCGCGGCCGACCTGCATCAGCTTTACCTGCAGCTTGCCGAGCCACAGCGTCATCTCGCCGCGAAACGTCATCGTCGGCCACGTCAATCCCGGCACGCTCTCCACGGCCTGAAAGAGGCGTGGAAAGCGCTCGATCTCGCTTTGCATGTCCTGCGCGCCGCGCTCGACGATGAGGTCGCGCGTGTCTTCGCTGGCGATGATTTCCTGCGGTGCGTAGCCGGACGCGCCGAGCACGCGCACCGCGTGGTAATGCGTGAGCACGACGTAGCGGATGGGCTTGTCGGTGACGCCGCGGATGCGCCGCACGACGTCCTGCGCCATCACGGGCGTCGCCTGCGCGTCGGCGACGAGCACCGCGTTGTCGCCGATCACGATGCCGGTATTGGGATCGCCCTCGGCCGTGTACGCGTAAGCATGCTCGGACAGGCGATCGAAAGTGATCGTCTTTTCCTGCAGGTCGGCGCGGGACGCAAACGCCTTCGTCATCGGGAATCCTCGCGTGAGCCGCACGCGGCAGTGCCGCAATTCGTTATTATGCGTCAGCGCCGTTCCTCACGAAAGCGATCACGATGCCGGAACACCTCCTACTCGAAACGCGCGAACGCGTCGGGCTCGTTCGCATCAACCGCCCGCAGCGCATGAACGCGCTCAACAACGATCTCGCGCGCGAGATCGGCGAAGCGCTCGTCGCCTACGATGCCGATCCCGCAATCGGCTGCTCGATCATCACCGGCAACGACAAGGCGTTCGCTGCGGGTGCCGACATCGGCGCGATGGCCGACTGGGATTACGCCAAGGTCTACAGCGAGGACTACATCACGCGCGATTGGGAGGGCTTGCGGCGCGTGCGCAAGCCGGTGATCGCCGCCGTTGCCGGTTATGCGCTCGGCGGCGGATGCGAGCTGGCGATGGCCTGCGACCTCATCATCGCCGCCGATACGGCGCGCTTCGGCCAGCCGGAAATCACGATCGGCACGATGCCGGGCTTCGGCGGCACGCAGCGCCTGCCGCGCGCCGTCGGCAAGTCGAAAGCGATGGAATGGTGCCTGACTGGCCGGATGATCGATGCTGCGGAAGCGGAGCGCGCCGGACTCGTCGCGCGTGTCGTGCCCGCTGCCGACCTCGAGCAGGAGGCGTTCGCCACCGCCGCGAAAATCGCGTCGTTCTCGTTGCCGGTCGTGATGAAGATCAAGGAAGCGATCAATCGCGCGTACGAATCGTCGCTGACGGACGGCCTCGCGTTCGAGCGCCGTGAATTCCACTCGACGTTCGCGCTCGAGGACCAGAAGGAAGGCATGCGCGCGTTCATCGAGAAGCGCAAGCCACAATTCCGTCACCGTTGAGCTTCCCGCCGTGACCGACGCTCGACGCATCTACGATCGCTGCGAAGCGCTTGCGCGCCACTCCGAGCAGCCGGATGGACTGACGCGCGTTTTCCTGTCCCCCGAGCAACGCGCAGTCGACGAGCTCGTCCTCGGCTGGATGCGCGAGGCCGGCATGGAGGCGCGCCTCGATGCGATCGGCAATTGCGTCGGCCGCTACGAGGCGACCGAGCCTGGCCGGCCATGCCTGATGCTCGGCTCGCATCTCGACACCGTGCGCGACGCGGGCAAGTACGACGGCATGCTGGGTGTGGTGACCGCGATCGAATGCGTTGCCGAACTGCATTCCGCCGGCACGCGCTTGCCATTCGCGATCGAAGTCGTCGGATTCGCCGACGAGGAAGGCGTGCGGTTCGGCGCGACGCTGCTCGGCAGTCGCGCCGTCGCCGGGACCTTCGACCCTGCGGCGCTCGACGCAGTCGACGCGGACGGCGTGTCGATGCGCGATGCGATGACGGCGTTCGGTCTTGCTCCCGCGCGCATCGCCGATGCGGCGCATCGCCGACCGGACGTCCTCGCGTACGCGGAGCTCCATATCGAGCAGGGACCGGTGCTGGAGTCGCTCGACCTGCCGGTTGGGGTGGTGACCGCCATCAACGGCGGCAACCGCGTCAGCATCGAAATCACCGGCAGCGCGGGCCATGCGGGAACGGTGCCGATGACGCTTCGTCGCGATGCGCTGGCCGCCGCGTCGGAATGCGTGCTCGCGATCGAGCGGCTTGGCAGGCAGCGCGGCGGATGTCGTCGCAACGGTCGGTCGCCTCGTCGTCTCGCCGGGTGCCGTGAATGTCATTCCCGGCCACGTTCGCCTCACGCTCGACGTGCGTGCGCCGACCGACGACGCGCGGCACGCGGCCCGCGCGGCGATGGAATCCGAATGCCGCGCCATCGCGCAAGCGCCGCGGCGTCGAGTATCGCGATGGCGCCGTTGTGGGATGCGCGCACATCCGCGTGCGACGCGCACCTGCAGCAGCAGTTCGCGGCGGCCGTCGAAGCCGAAGGGCTGCGCGTGCACCGGCTGCCGTCGGGTGCCGGGCACGACGGCATGGCGCTCATCGACATCGCGCCGATCGGCATGCTGTTCGTGCGCTGCAAGGGCGGCATCAGCCACAATCCGGCCGAAGCGGTCGACGTCGCCGACGTCGACGCCGGCGCGCGCGTGCTGTTGCGATTCATCCGCCATTTCCAGCCGCCGGACGCGCGATGACTGCCGATACGGGTCAGATCCTCGGCTGGCTCGCGGAGCATCGCGGTGACGCCGAAGCGTTTCTCGCCGCAGCTCGTCCGGCAACCGTCCGACAATCCGCCCGGCGATTGCGCGCCGCACGCGGCCAAAACGGCGGCATTGCTCGAAGCGATGGGCCTTGCCGTCGAGCAGCACCGCGTGCCGGACGACGAAGTGCGTGCGCACGGCATGGCGTCCTGCACGAACCTGATCGTGCGTGCGAGGTTTGGCAGCGGCCAGGGCCCGACGATCGCCCTGAACGCGCACGGCGACGTCGTGCCGCCGGGCGAGCACTGGACCGCCGATCCGTACGGCGCCGAGGTGCGCGACGGCACGATGTACGGCCGCGGCGTCGCCGTGTCGAAGTCGGATTTCGCAACCTACACGTTTGCGCTGCGCGCGCTGCTGGCGGCCGCCGATCGCGGATCGTCCCTCGACGGCACGATCGAGCTGCACTTCACGTACGACGAGGAGACGGGCGGCGAAATCGGTCCGGCGTGGCTCCTGGCGCACGGCCTGACGAAGCCGGATTACGCGATCAGCGCCGGCTTTGCCTACGGCATCACCACGGCGCACAACGGCTGCCTGCATCTCGAAGTCGAGATCGTCGGACGCTCGGGACATGCGGCGGAGCCCGAGCGCGGCATCGATGCGCTCGAAGCCGCCAACGGGCTGTTGAGCGACCTCTACGCGCTGCGCAAGCGCTACACCGCGATACGCTCCGAAGTCCCGGGCATCACGCATCCCACGCTCGTCGTCGGCTTGATCGAGGGCGGCATCAACACGAACGTCGTGCCCGACAACGTGCGCTTTCGGCTCGATCGGCGAATCATCCCCGAAGAGGATCCGGCGACGGTCGAAGCGACGCTTCGCGCGGCGATCGCGGATTCTGCGCGCGGATGGCCCGGCGTGCAGGTGCGCGTGCGCCGCGTGCTGCTCGCGACACCGTTCGTCCCGATCGCGGGCCAGGACAGGCTCGTCGCCGCGATCGAGCGCGCTGCACAGGAATGCATCGGCGGCGAACTTCCGCTGCACGGCGTGCCGATCTATACCGACGCACGGCATTACACGGCGGCCGGCGTGCCGACGGTGCTCTATGGCGCAGGGCCGCGCACGCTCGCCGAAGCCAACGGCCATCGCGCCGACGAGCGACTGTGCCTTGGCGACCTGCATCGCGCGACCGGCATCGTCGCGCTTGCGTTGGCCGACCTGCTGCACGGATCGGTGGAAGCCCGCTGACGGTGGACGACGCGTCGTCGCCGCTCGCGCTGCGGCCGCTGGTGAGCGCGCTCGGGATCGCGCAAATCATTTCGTGGGGCACGCTGTTCTATTCGATCGCCGTGCTCGGGCCGCCGATGGCGCACGCGCTCGGCGTCAGCGACGTCATGCTCTACGGCAGCTTCACCGCGGGGCTGTTCGTGTCGGGCATCGCGTCGCCATGGGTCGGCAGGCGCATCGACCGGCGCGGCGGGCGCGCGGTCCTCGCCGGCGGCTCGGCGCTCGGCGCGCTCGCGTGCACGCTTCTCGCGTCTTCGGTCAACGGCGCGATGATGCTTGCGGGCTGGCTCGTCGCCGGCGTCGCGATGGCCGCGTGCCTGTACGATCCCGCGTTCGCGACGCTCTATCGCGTGTCGGGCACGTCCTATCGTCGCGCGGTGACCGCGCTGACATTGTTCGGCGGCTTCGCGAGCACGGTCTTCTGGCCGCTGTCGCAATATCTGCTGGAAAGCCACGGCTGGCGCGCGGCATTTGCCGTGCATGCGGCGCTCAACGCGTGCGTCGGCATGACGCTGCATCTCGCGTTCGTGCCTTCGCCGTCGCATCGCTCCGCCATGCACGCGGCCGTTCAACCGGCCGACGCCGAGCGCGCGCGGCCGTCGACGTTCATCCTGCTTGCCGCCGCGCTATCGATTGCGGCGTTCCTTTCGTCCGCGGTGTCCGCGCATCTCGTCGTGCTGCTGGCGGCGGGCGGACTCGCTGCACGCGACGCCGTGCTCGTCGGCGCGTTGATCGGTCCGATGCAGGTCGCCGGACGGGTGATGGAATTCGCCTTCTCGAGCCGCTGGTCTCCCCTCACGGTTGGCACGCTCGCGTTCACGCTGCTCGCGTCGGCGCTGATCATGCTGTGCTTCGTGCGCGGCGTATGGATACTGGCACTGGCGTTCGCGCTGCTGTACGGCTGGAGCAACGGCGTGATGACGATCGTGCGCGGGACCGTTCCCGGTGTGCTGTTCGGCTCGCGCGACTACGGTGCGCTGCTCGGTCGGCTCGCGCAGCCGCAGTTCATCCTGAAGTCATTTGCGCCGGTTGCCGTCACGCTGCTGTTTGCATTGGGCGACGCGCGCCGCGTCGCACTCTATACGCTCGCCGGCGCGGGCATCGCGGCGTTGCTCGCGTACCGCGCGGCCATTCGCGGTCGGAGCCGGCGGAATCGTCAGGCGCGCTGATCGTCGCGGTGCGCCGATGCTGATCCACCGGATGCTGCGAAGCTGCGCACTCGCCGGCCTCGCGCTGGTCGCGCTCGCCCTCGGCGCGTGTGGCCGCTTGCCGGACGTCGCCGCGCTCGTCGCAGCGGCGTCCACCAGTGGCAGAATGCCCACCGTAATTGATGCGAATGGTGCGGTATCCGACGAGCGACAGCATGCGGTTTTGCGCGAGCTGCTATCCGCGGGGCCCGCGCCGGGGATGCTGGCGCGGCAACTGCCCGTTGCCGCGGCGATCTCGCCCGCGCCGCTGGTGCTCGGCAACCGCGTGACGCTGCTGGCGGACGGACATGCGATCGAGCGGGCCATTCGCGAAGCCGTCAGCGGTGCGAGGGACCATATCGACATCGAAACGTACATCCTCGCCGACGACGCCGTGGGGCGCGAGTTCGCCGATCTCCTCATCCGCAAGCGCGCCCAGCACGTCGCCGTCAACCTGATCTACGACGGTCTGGCATCGCGCGGCACGTCGAATGCATTCTTCGAGCGCCTCCGCAGCGCGGGCGTGCACCTGCTCGAATTCAATCCGATCGATCCGTTCGGCACGCGGGTCAAGTGGTCTCCGAACGCGCGCGATCATCGCAAGGTTTTCATCGCTGACGGTTCGTTGGCGATCATCGGCGGCGCGAACGTCGAGCTGCCGACGGAAGTCGAGGGCGAAACCTGGCGCGACACCGACATTCGCGTCGAAGGTCCCGCGGTGGCGCAGTTCCAGGCGCTGTTCATGCAGACATGGAACGAGCAGGGCGGCGATCCGCTGGTCGATGCCGACTATTTCCCGCCGCTGCACGATGCCGGCGACGAGGTCGTGCGGGTGCTGGGCAGCACGGCAAGGAGCCCGATCTACAGCACGCTGGTTTCGGCGATTGGCGCGTCGCGAAGCGCCGTCGAGCTCACGACGTCGTACTTCGCGCCGGACGCGCAGCTTCTGGCTGCAATCGAGGCGGCCGCGCGTCGCGGCGTGCACGTCAAGATGATGCTGCCGAGCCGCAGCAACTTCCCGCCGGCGTATTTCGCCGGACGCTTCCATTATCAGGCGTTGCTGGATGCAGGCGTGGAAATCTACGAGCGCGAGCACGCGTGGCTGCATGCGAAGACAGCGGTCATCGACGGCGTGTGGTCGACGATCGGCACGACGAATCTCGATCGGCGGAGCTTTCTTTTCAACCGCGAAGTCAACGCAATCGTGCTTGGCGCCGCATTTGCCGAGCGGATGGAGGCGTTGTTCGCGCAGGACGTGTCGCATTCGCACCGGATTGTCGGCGGCGAATGGCAACGGCGTTCCGTCGTCGAGCGATTGCTGGAATGGATCGCCAATGTCTTCAGCTACTGGTGGTAGCGGGGCAAGCACCCCATTTGCTTGCCGGTATCACATCTTCTCGAGGTCGAATTGCATCAGCACGCTCACGCTGTCGGCCCCGCGATGCCCGCTGCGAACCGCATCAAGCGCGTGGCCGTAAACGAGCGACACCTTCCACGATTTCGCCGTCGACGCATAGTCGAGCTCGGCGCTGGCGCCTGAATTCCACGCTCGAGGCTGCTCGAGTCCCGGCGTGTACGCGATCCGCGCGCTGCTCGCGCCGAAGCCCATCTGCCAATGTTGGCCGGCATCGAGGGGAATCGCGTAAGCGGCGCCCACCAGCACGAACTTGCGCGCGCTGAGCTCGCCTTCGTAATATCCCGGCAGGACCAACGGGAACTCGGACGCGAGCGTGAACGTGCCGCCGATGCGGTAGGCGCTGAAGCGGTCCGGATGCACCGACGTGCCGCCGATCACGTGCAGCGACAGCCGTTGTCCCGACTTCGGCATCGTGTAGATCAACAGCGCACGCGCCCAGAACAGATGCACGGTCGATTGCACGTTGCGATCGCCGGCGAATCCGTAGGTGCCCGGGTCGAATCGGACCTGCCCCTCGTACCAGCCCGACACTTCCGCAGCGAGATCCGGCCGCAGCACGGGCTCGACGCCCCCGAAGCGCAGGCCGGCGCGCACGCTTGCGATCGGCTGATTCGAGGGCAATGCGAAGTCGGAAGGGTTGTGGCTGTCGCGCAGATAGGCGACGTAGCGGAACGCGCCGCGCAGGATGCCGTTGAGCGGAATCCGTGCGCCCGGATTGAAGAGATGATAGACGCTGACGTCGGCGCCGCCGCCGTGTCCGGTGAACGATTGGTCGCGCAGCCAGCGGCCGGCGCGAAGCTCGTCGTAGTCGTAAGCGAAGCCGCCGCCGTTGACGCCGATGCCGACATCGGTGTCCGCTCCGAAGACGCCGCGAATGTCCCATTCGCCGTCCAGGTAGACGGGCGATACCGTCAGGCGCAGCGCATGCTCCGCGTCGCCGAACTGCGGGCGACTGAAGTCGTAGAAGAGATAAGCGGACACCGGCGCGTGTCCCTCGAGCGGCTGGTCGTAGCCGAATTCGACGAGGTCGCGGCGCGTCGGATCGATCTGCGCCCATGCGCTCGTCGACAAAGCCGCCGCGCCGAGCAGCGCGAGTGCTACGACGACCCGTGCCCGCGCCGATGGCGCTGCGGCACCGTGGCGGACGGCGTAATCGGCCAGCATCGGTACGCGTCGGCGCCAGGGCATGCGCGCCATGGCGCAAATGTCGTGCCGAAGCTGATGACTCGACAGGCCAGTCCGGGGCAGCGTTGTATGTGAAAGGCGTACCGAACGCGATGGTAAGCATTACGCGCCGGATGCATCGAGCGGGTACGCTATGCCAGGATTCGCGCTCGACCATGCAGACCAGAAACGCATTCCCCGTTGCTGCAGGCATCGCCGTGCTGATTCTGGGCGGATGCAAGCCGTTGCCCGATGTGACGGCGCTGATCGGCGCATCGCGCAGCGGCAATGCTCCCGCCGTCGTCGACGCCCGTGGACCGGTTCCCGGGCAGCGGCGCCAGGCGTTGCTGCAACAACTGCTGGACGCAGGCCCCGCACCGGGCATGCTCGCCCGGCACCTGCCCGTCGCGGCGGCCATCTCGACCGAACCGCTGGTCGTGGGCAATCGCGTGACGCTGCTCGAGGACGGTCCGGCGATCGAGGCGGCGATCCGCGAGATCGTCGCCGGCGCGAAGAAGCACGTCAACGTCGAGACATACATCCTGGCCGACGACGAGGTCGGCCGCCGCTTCGCCGACCTGCTCGTCCGAAAGTGCGCGGAGCACGTGCCGGTCACGCTGATGTACGACAGCTTCGCTTCGCGCTATACGCCGAAACCGTTCTTCGATCGGCTGCGCAACGCCGGCGTTCACGTGCTCGAAACCAATCCGATCAATCCATTCAATGCCCGCCTGCGCTGGATGCCGAACCATCGCGATCATCGCAAGATCTTCATCGTCGACGGCGCGGTGGCGATCATCGGCGGTGCCAATATCGAGCATCCGTATGCGGTCAACCGCGAAACGTATTGGCGCGATACGGACATTCGGCTCGATGGCCCCGCGGTGGCTCAACTGCAGACGCTGTTCATGCAGACCTGGCGCGAGCAGGGAGGCGAGCCGCTGGCCGACGCCGATTATTTCCCGATGGTGCCGGACAAGCGGCGATCAGGTGGTGCGCGTGCTCGGCAGCACCGGCGAGACGAGCCCGATCTACAGCACGCTGATCTCCGCCATCGCGGCGTCCCGGAAGTCCGTCTACCTCACCACGCCGTACTTCGCCCCCGACGCTGCGCTCCTTGCCGTCATCGAGGCCGCTTCGATCCGCGGCGTGGACGTGAAGCTCGTGCTGCCGAGCTTCAGCGATTTTCCGCCGGCGCTGGCCGCCGCGCGTTTTCATTACCAGGAGCTGCTCGATGCCGGCGTCGATATCCGCGAGCGCCAGCATGCGTGGCTGCACGCAAAGACGGCGGTCATCGACGGTGTATGGTCGACGGTCGGATCGACGAATCTCGACCGCCGCAGCTTTCTGTTCAATCGCGAGGTCAACGCGATCATGCTGGGCAGCGAATTCGCGCAGCAAATGGAAAGCTCGTTCGCGCGGGATATGGCGCACTCGAGGCGCATCGTTGCCGAAACCTGGAGGCGCCGATCCATTGCACAACGCGTGGAGGAATGGCTCGCGAATCTCGCGAGCTACTGGTGGTAGGACTGCCAGGCGACGCAACGCAGCATTGCCTTGCGACGGAACTCTTTCGCGCTTCGCACGCTCTCGCTTATTGGCGGCAAGGCGATTGTCGTATCCTTCACCGATCGAAAGGGGAACCCTGCATGCACGTCTCACCACGGCGGATAGACGCGAGCGACGCCGCGAATTCGGTCGACGCGCTCATGACCGAATGCCCACTGAGCGACCGGCTCGTTCACGACGCCGCGGCGGAGCGGCGCGCGCTCGTGGCGGGACTCCTGTCGATGCCCGCGTCCATCGCGCCCAAATACTTCTACGACGCGAAGGGATGCGCGCTCTTCGCGGCCATTTGCCGATCACCGGAGTACTACCCGACGCGAACGGAAGCGGCGATATTCGAACGCTACCGCGAAGAGATCGTCGCTGCCGCCGGAACGGGCAAGCAGCTCGTCGATCTCGGCGCCGGCGACTGCCGCAAGGCCGCAACGCTGGCTGCCGTTCCTCGCGCCGTGGCGATACGTGGCCGTCGACATCGCGCACGACGCGCTCGCGCGCGCGCTGTCGCAGCTTGCGGTCCTGCACCCGCACATCGACGTGCGCGGCGTGCTCGCCGATTTCGCGCGCGGCCTCGACCTCTCGCGCGATATCGACGAAGGCGCGACGACGTTTTTCTATCCCGGCTCGTCGATCGGCAATTTCGTCCCGGCCGACGCGACGCGGTTCCTGCATGCGATTCGCCGACATTGCGGAAGCCACGGCGAAAGCGGACTGCTGATCGGCGTCGATACGCGGAAGGATCCCGCGCGGCTCGACGCGGCCTACAACGACGCCGCGGGGATCACCGCTGCGTTCAACCGCAATGCGCTCGCGAATATCAATGCCATTCTGGGAACGCGTTTCGTCCCGGAGGCGTTCGCGCACCGGGCGTTCTACAACGAGGCGTGCTCGCGCATCGAGATGCACCTCGAGGCGCGCACGGCGCAAACGGTCGTTGTCGAAGGCATCGCGCGAACGTTCGCCGCAGGCGAGCGCATCCACACCGAGAATTCGTACAAGTACGCGCCGCAGGAATTCATCGCGATGCTCGAGCGCGCGGGTTTCGCCGACGTTCGCCGCTGGCAGGACGACGCCGGCGACTTCGCCGTCTATTACGCGGCGTGATCGCGCGCGAGCCGCACGCCGCTGAATTGCCAGCGTGCGTCCGGCGGGAAGAAATTGCGATACGTGACGCGTGAATGGCCGCGCGGCGTTGCGCACGATCCGCCGCGCAGCACGTACTGGTTGCACATGAACTTGCCGTTGTATTCGCCGACTGCGCCGGCCGCGGGACGAAAGCCCGGGTACGGCGCGTAGCTCGACGACGTCCATTCCCAGACGTCGCCGTGCGGCAGCGCCGGGACATCCGGGTCGGAGACGGATGTCGAATATTCCGCGGAATTCGTCTCCGATCCGGACTTTCCGCTCGCGGATTTCCCGCGGGCCGCAACGGCCTCCCACTCGAATTCGGTCGGCAGCCGCGCGCCGGCCCAGCGCGCATAGGCGTCCGCCTCGAATAAGCTCACATGCGAAACGGGCGCATGCGGATCGACATCCGCGACGCCGGAAAGGGTGAATGTTCGCCAGCGCTCGCCGTGGCGCTCCCAGTAGAGCGGGGCGATCCATCCGTGCGCGGTCACCGCGTCGAAGCCGAGCGATAGCCACAGCTCGGAGCGCCGATAGCCGCCGTCGTCGATGAATGCGGCGTACTCGGCGTTCGTGACCGGCCTTGACGCGAGCTCGAACGGCTCGAGCCAGACGTGATGACGGGGCGCTTCGTTGTCGAATGCGAAACCGTCGCCGGCGTAGCCGATGTTCGCGATCCCGGCGCGATAGCGCAGCCAGCGGCACTTCCGTCGGCGGATGCTGCGCGCACGGCCACGCCGGGTCGTACGCGGGTCGAGCCGGATTGCGCGACAGCAGGTGAAGGATGTCGGTCAGGATCAATTCCTGATGCTGCTCCTCGTGATTGAAACCGAGCTCGATCAGCGACGCGAGCGCTGCATCCGATCGCGCGCGCTCGAGGCATTCGCGCATCGCCTCGTCCACGTGCGCGCGGTAAGCGAGCACCGCATCGAGTGACGGGCGGGACAGCAGCCCGCGCTCGGGACGCGGATGCTGGTCGCCGACACCCTTGTAGTACGAATTGAAAAGCACCTTGAACGCGCGATCGAACGGACGATAGCCGCCGATGCGCGACGCGATGACGAACGTCTCGAAGAACCACGTCGTATGCGCGAGATGCCACTTCGCGGGACTCGCATCCGGCATCGACTGCAGCGCGCAGTCTTCCGCCGACAACGGCGCGACCAGCGCTTCGGTACGGGCGCGAACGTCACGATAACGGCGCAGCCGATGCTGCGTCGGTGCATCGAGCGTTTCCACGCGCGCAGGCGAACTCATTACATCACGCTGATCCGCGGCGCGCCGGCGGCGAAGTGGCCGATCGGCGCTGCCTCGGCGAATCCCTCGTTGCGAAAGATCGCGAGCACCGAGTCGACCGCTTCCGGCGCGCACGCGACGAGCAGTCCACCGGACGTCTGCGGGTCGGTCAGCAGCGCGCGTTCGGCCCCGCCGATTTCCGGCGCGAGCGTGACCTCGTTGCCATACGCGTCGAAATTGCGCCGCGATGCGCCGGTGACGAATCCCTGACCGGCGAGATCGAGGACGCCCGGGTGCAAGGGAATGCGGGCGAATTCGATTGCAGCACCCATGCGCGCGCCGCGGCACATTTCGAGCAGATGTCCGAGTAATCCGAACCCGGTGACGTCGGTCAATGCATGCACGTCGTCGAGGGCGCCGAGTGCTACACCCGGCGTGTTGAGCTTCGTCGCGCTGGCGCGTAGCGTCTCGTACCGGTCGGCCGACAGCGCCCCGCGCTTCAGCGCTGCGCTGTAGATCCCGACGCCGAGCGGCTTGCCGAGGATGATCGCGTCGCCATCACGCGCGCCGGCGTTGCGCTTCAGATGGCGCGGATCGAGAACGCCGATCGCGACGAGGCCGTAAATCGGCTCGACCGTGTCGATCGTGTGGCCGCCGGCGACCGGAATGCCGGCGCGCGCGCAAACCGCTTCGCCGCCTTCGAGAATCCGCTTGATCACGTCGAGCGGCAGCGCTTCGACCGGCATGCCGACGATCGCCAGCGCGAAAAGCGGCGTGGCGCCCATCGCATACACGTCGGACAGCGCGTTCGTCGCGGCGATCGCGCCGAAGTCGAACGGGTCGTCGACGATCGGCATGAAAAAATCCGTCGTCGCCACGATGGCCTGCCGCTCGTTCAACTGGTAGACGGCGGCGTCGTCGGCCGTCTCGATGCCGACGAGCAGCGCTTTCGGGACGAGCGTCCGATCGATGCCGCCGAGGATGCGTTGGAGCACGCCCGGTGCGATCTTGCAGCCGCAGCCGCCGCCGTGTGAAAACTCGGTGAGGCGAATCGGGGGACGTTCCGGAGCGTTCATGCGCGAAGGATGGTGGCAGCGCACGTTCTGGCGCAGGCGCCACAAAAGGTCATTCTAACGCAGCCACGCGGCGCAGCAGCCTCGCGAATTTCGCGGTCGTGTTGCAAAATATCGACGTCTTTCAAACGCTTGCGTTACCGGCGCTGTTCTTGCTCTCCGGGCAGGCGTAGCATCCGGGAGCGAATGGCAGCCGATGGGGTCAGAGCTAGGGTCGGAGCTGCAAGTATTTCGGCCCCGGCTCTCGCGATCAGGACGACCTTTCGCCGAAATACTTGCAGTCTGATCCCATCGGCCCTCGCCGAAATACTTGCAGCTTTGATCCCAATGAAACCGACGGACATCAAGCATCCCGACTATTTCCACAAAGTCGTCGATTGTCAGTGGGCATGTCCGGCCCACACCCCCGTTCCCGAATACATCCGGTTGATCGCCGCCGGCCGTTACGGCGACGCCTATCTCGTCAACTGGCAGTCGAACGTCTTCCCGGGCATTCTCGGGCGCACCTGCGACCGGCCCTGCGAGCCGGCGTGCCGGCGCCGGCGCGTCGAGGAAGGCTCGGGCGAGCATCGCAAGGCGAGTGCTGCGCCGGAGCCGGTGGCCATTTGCCGCCTGAAGCGCGTCGCGGCGGATTACAAGGAGGATATCCGCCCGCGGCTGCCGAAGCCCGCTCGGCACGCGAACGGCAAGCGGATTGCGCTGGTCGGCGCCGGTCCCGCGTCGCTCACCGTCGCCCGCGACCTGTTGCCGCTTGGCTACGAATGCGTCGTGTTCGACGCCGATCCGCAGGCGGGCGGCATGATGCGCACGCAGATCCCGAAGTTTCGGCTGCCCGATCGCGTCATCGACGAGGAGGTGGGCTACATCCTCGACATGGGCATCGAATTTCGCGGCGGCGCGCGCATCGACTCGCTCGCGAAGCTGCTCGCCCACGATGCCCCCGAGCAATGGGATGCCGTGTTCATCGGCAGCGGCGCACCGCGCGGGCGCGATCTCGATATTCCGGGCCGGCGCGAGGCGGCAGCCAACATCCATATCGGCATCGACTGGCTGTCGTCGGTGTCGTTCGGGCACACGAGCGCGATCGGCAAGCGCGTCGTCGTGCTGGGCGGCGGCAACACCGCGATGGACTGTTGCCGCAGCTCGCGACGCCTTGGCGGCGATGAGGTCAGCGTCGTCGTACGCTCGGGCTTCGACGAGATGAAGGCGTCGCCGTGGGAGAAGGAAGACGCGATGCACGAGGGGATTCCGATCCACAACTTCCTCGTGCCGCTCGAATTCACGCACGACAACGGACGTCTCACCGGTGTCACGTTCGAGAAGGTGGCGGCGCAACGCGACGCGCGCGGCCGCCGGCAGCTGCTGCCGACCGGCGAGCCCGCACGTGCATTTCCCCTGCGACGACGTGCTGCTCGCGATCGGCCAGGAAAATGCGTTTCCCTGGATCGAGCGCGACATCGGCATCGCGTTCGACGAATGGGGCATGCCGATCGTCGATCGCACGACGATGGCGTCCACGCGTCCGGGCGTCTATTTCGGCGGCGACGCGGCGTTCGGGCCGAAGAACATCATCTGGGCCGTCGCGCACGGTCACGACGCGGCGATCTCGATCGACCTGCAGTGCCGCGGCGAACCGTTGACGAGCCGCCCGCCGCCGCACGTCAACCTGCTGTCGCAGAAGATGGGCATCCACGAGTGGAGCTACGACAACGGCATCCACGGCGATCGCCGCTATCGCGTGCCGCTGAAGGACGTCACGATCGCGCTGAAGGACATTCGCGCCGAAGTCGAGCTCGGCTTCGATCCGAAGCTCGCGTACGCCGAGGCGCAGCGCTGCCTCAACTGCGACGTGCAGACGATCTTCGCCGACAGGCTGTGCATCGAATGCGATGCCTGCGTCGACATCTGTCCGATGGACTGCATCACGTTCACGGCGAACGGCGACGAAGCGGACCTGCGCACGCGGCTGATGGCGCCGGCGCTGCACACCGACCAGGCGCTTTACGTATCGGCGCCCGTGAAGACCGGCCGCATCATGGTCAAGGACGAGGACGTCTGCCTGCACTGCGGGCTGTGCGCCGAGCGCTGCCCGACCGGCGCCTGGGACATGCAGAAATTCCTGCTCGACATGGCGCAGGCCGACGATCGCGTGCGCGCGCAGCCGATTGCGGGAATGGCGGCGGATTAGGATGAAACATCCCCCCACGCTCGCTCCGCTCGCTGCCCCCCGGGGGCTGGCCAGTCGGTCGGGGCGGCCCTTCCCGACTGATCGCGATGGACGCACGCGTGAAACCGCTCGCCCGCATCAACGACTTCGTCGTCAAGTTCGCAAACGTCAACGGCTCCGGTTCGGCGTCGGCGAACGGCCTGTTCGCGCGCGCGATCCTGCGCATGGGCGTGCCGGTCGCCGCGCGCAACATCTTCCCGTCGAACATCCAGGGATTGCCCACGTGGTACGAAGTGCGCGTCGTCGAGGCGGGCTGGCGCGGCCGGCGCGGCGGCGTCGATCTGATGGTCGCGATGAATCCGCAGACCTGGGACAAGGACGTCGCGGAGATCGAGCCGGGCGGCTACCTCTTCTACGATTCGACGAAGCCGCTGCCGCCGTCGAAGTTCCGCGAAGACGTGACGCTGCTCGGCGTGCCGCTGACGGCGATCTGCAACGCCGAATACAGCGATGTCCGGCAGCGGCAGCTCTTCAAGAACATCATCTACCTCGGTGCGCTGTGCAGCGCTGCTCGACATCGACCGCGGCCGAGATCGAGCGGCTGTTCTCCGAGCAGTACCGCGGCAAGGAGGCGCTGCTCGAATCGAACCGCAAGGCGCTCGCGATGGGGCGCGAATACGCGCTCGCGAATTTCGCATGCCCGATCGGCTTGTCGATCGCGCGCCGCGACGCCGTCGGCGATCGCATCTTCATCGACGGCAACGACGCGGCGGCGCTCGGCGCCGTGTACGGCGGCGCGACGGTCGCCGCGTGGTATCCGATCACGCCGTCGTCGTCGCTCGCCGAAAGCTTCGCGAAATGGTGCCGCAAGTTCCGCACCGATCCGGCGACCGGCGAGCGGCGCTACGCGATCGTGCAGGCCGAGGACGAGCTCGCGTCGATCGGCATGGTGATCGGCGCGGCGTGGAACGGCGCGCGCGCGTTCACGGCGACGTCGGGTCCGGGCATTTCGCTGATGCAGGAGTTCCTCGGCCTCGCGTATTTCGCCGAGATCCCCGCGGTGATCTTCGACGTGCAGCGTGGCAGTCCGTCGACCGGCATGCCGACGCGCACGCAGCAGGCCGACCTCGTGTCATGCGCGTACGCGTCGCACGGCGACACGAAGCACGTGCTGCTGCTGCCCGAGGATCCGCGCGAATGCTTCGAGTTCGCGCGCGCTGGCGTTCGACCTCGCCGATCGCCTGCAGACGCCGATGTTCGTGATGCTCGACCTCGACATCGGCATGCAGGACTGGCTGACCGAGCCGCTCGCGTGGGACGACGCGCAGGCGATTGGACCGCGGCAAGGTGATGACGCGCTGCGGAGCTCGATGCGGGCCGCGATTTCGGCCGCTATCTCGACGTCGACGGCGACGGCATCGCCGTACCGCACGTATCCCGGTACGCACGCATCGAAGGGCAGCTACTTCACGCGCGGCACGACGAAGGACCGCTACGCGCGCTACACCGAGGAGGGTCCGGCGTACGTCGACAACATGCAGCGGCTGCTGCGCAAGTTCGAGACGGCGAAGGCGCTGCGTGCCCAAGCCCGTCGATGACGCGCGCCGCGCAGCCGACGACGGCCGGCGTCATCTGGTTCGGCTCGACGGGCGCCGCGATGGCCGAGTCGCTCGCGGAGCTCGAGCGGCAGGACATTCATCTCGACCGACTGCGCATTCGCGCCTTTCCGTTCGACGACGCGATCGCCGATTTCGTCGCCGCGCACGAGCACGTGTTCGTCGTCGAGCAGAACCGCGACGCGCAACTGAAGATGCTGCTCGTCAACGAATGCGGCATCGATCCCGCCAAGCTGACGTCGGTGCTGCACTACGACGGCACGCCGATCACCGAGCGCTTCATCACGCGCGAGATCGGCGAGAAGGCGCGGCTGTACAACGTGACGCCGTTGACGGGCAGGCGTGTCAGGAATCAGGAAGACTGGCGGAACGGCCGCATGACCTACCTCGCCAAACCGAAGCTGCACCATCCCGGCCTGCCGAAAAACGCGCTCGGCTACACGCGCCGCGACTACGAAGGCGCGATCTCGACGCTGTGCGCCGGCTGCGGCCACGACTCGATCTCCGCCGGCGATCATCCAGGCGTTCTTCGAGCTCGACATCGCGCCGCATCGCGTCGCCAAGCTGTCCGGCATCGGCTGCTCGTCGAAGACGCCGACGTATTTCCTCGGCAACTCGCACGGCTTCAACAGCGTGCATGGACGCATGCCGTCGGTGCTGACCGGCGCCGCGCTCGCCAATCGCGACCTCATCTACCTCGGCGTGTCGGGCGACGGCGATTCGGCGTCGATCGGACTCGGCCAGTTCGCGCACGTGCTGCGCCGCGGCGTGAACATGGTCTACATCGTCGAGAACAACGGCGTCTACGGCCTGACCAAGGGCCAGTTCTCGGCCACCGCCGACAAGGGCAGCAAGAGCAAGCGCGGCGCGGTCAACAGCGACGAGCCGATCGATCTCGTGCTGCTGGCGCTGGCGCTCGGCGCGACGTTCGTCGCGCGCGGCTTCTCCGGCGACAAGGCGCAGCTCGTGCCGCTGATCAAGGCGGCGGTCGCGCATCGCGGCGCCGCGTTCATCGACGTCGTCAGCCCCTGCGTCGCGTTCAACAACCATCCCGGCTCGACGAAGAGCTACGACTACGTGCGCGAGCACAACGACGCGGTGAATCGCCTCGATTTCATGCCGGAGCGCGCGGCGATCACGACCGACTATCCGGCAGGCAGCGTGCGCGACGTCGTGCTGCACGACGGCGGCACCGTCCGGCTGCGCAAGCTGGATGCCGCGTACGACGCGTCCGACAAGGTCGCCGCGATGACGTATCTCGAGTCGCGGCGCGCGCAGGGCGAAGTCGTCACCGGACTGCTGTACGTCGATGCCGGCAGCCGACGACATGCACGCGGCGCTGAAGACGGTCGACGTGCCGCTCAACGCGCTCGGCGACGCGGAACTGGTGCCGGTGCAGCGGCGCTCGCGGCGGTCAACGCGTCTTTGCGGTAAGGGGGCGTTGGCATCCGCTGCACTATTTGCGTCGTCATTGTCGCCGCGTTGGCTGCATGCTCCCTGCAACAGCCACTCGCCGAATCGACAGCCGCATCGCGAATATGGGATGTCCGCGCCGGACGATTCGTCAGCGAGGCGCGCCTCGTGGCCGATCTCGCGACCGCGCGTTACCGCCTGCTCGGCGAGGTCCACGATAATCCGGCGCACCATGCGATTCGCGCGCGGCTGATCCGCGAGATCGCCGCGCGCGGCGCGCATCCCGCCGTGGTCTTCGAGCAGTTCGATCTCGATCACGACGATGCTCTGATGGCGGCGCAAGCGGCCGGTGGCGACGCGGAGCGGCTGGCTGACGCCGGTCGGCTCGATCGCAAAGGATGGCGCTGGCCGCTGCACAAGCCGGTTATCGAGGCCGCGCTTGCGATGGGGCTCCCCGTGCGCGCCGGAAACCTGTCGCGCGCCGAGCTTCGTGCCGATGGACCGGCGGCCGTTGCCGGCAGCGGGAACGCGATCGGGGGTGCGCGCCTTGTCGCCGCCCACTGGACCGAGGCGCAGGCGCGGGACCTGCGCGCCGAGATCGTCGAAAGCCATTGCGGAATGCTGCCCGAAGCCGTCGTGCCGCGCCTCGTGCTTGCGCAACGCGAGCGGGACGCCGCCATGGCGCAGGCGCTCATCGACGACGCAACGATCGACGGCGCCATTCTCATCGCCGGCAACGGTCACGTGCGCGCCGATCGCGGCGTTCCCGTCTACCTGCATGCGCCGGGACTTCCCGATGCCGACGCGCGCTCGGTCAGCGTGGGCTTGGTGGAAGTCGGCCCGAGCGACGAGCGCGCCGGCGATTTCCCGCGGCGCATCGTTGCCGAATACCCGGGCTTCGATTACCTCTGGTTCACCCGCCGCATCGCGCGCGACGATCCTTGCGCGGACATCACGCGCCGTAGAGCGATGCCGGGTTCGTGACGAGAATCGCCTCGCGCGTCGCGTCGTCGTCGATCCACGCGCCGAGCAGATCGAGGAGGTCGCCGTCGTTCGGCATGCCGCTGCGCAGGTCGGTGTGCGGCCAGTCGCTACCCCACAGCATGCGCTGCGGGTTCGCGCGAGCGAGCGCGCGCGCAAGGGGCGCAACTGCCCCGTAACCGAAGCGTTGCCAGTCGGTCAGGCGATACGGCGCCGAAAGCTTCACCCAGCAACGGCCCGCTTCGACGAGCTTCAACAGTCGCAGGAAGCCCGGATTCGCCGCTCCCTTGTCGGCTGGCATGTACCCCATGTGATCGATGACGACGTCGACGGGCAGTTCCGCGATCGCGTCGAACCGATCGAACGTCGAGACGTCGATCTGCAGTTGCAGGTGCCAGCCGAGATCGGCGAATCGCCCGGCGAGCGCGCACGCGTCCGCGAACGAAATGCCGCCGCGATTGAGCAGATTCGCGCGCACGCCGCGCACGCCAGCCTCATGCAGCGCAGCCAATTCGCGATCGTCGATGCCGGGGTCGACGACGGCGACGCCGCGAAAGCGCTCCGGATAGCGCGACAGCGCATCGATCATCGCCCGGTTGTCGGTGCCGTAGATGCTCGGCTGCACCAGCACCGCATGCGCGATGCCGAGTCGATCCATCAGCGCGACGTACGCTTCGATCGGCACCTGCGCGGGCGTGTAGGAGCGGTTGGGCGCCAGCGGGAAGCGCTCGACGGCGCCGATCGCATGGATATGCGTGTCCCAGGCGCCGGGCGGCACCCGGAAGCGAACCGGATGCACGACGGCGTCCGGCGCGAGGCAACCGGTTTCGGACATGGCGAATCCTCCCTGTCAGATGCGATTCGACTGCACCAGGCTGGCGCGTCGCGAAGCGGCGGGCCGACGCGCGCGATTGACCCGCCGGTCCAAACCTTCAATACTCCAGCCCCACGTGCCCATCGCCCACCGACGTCGAGGTGCGGCGATCAACGAAACGAATATCGGGGCGCACGGTATTCCCGCTTCGCATCCGAAGCGATCGAGGTTTCGCCGCACAACAGGAGGAGTTGCAATGAAGCACGTCATCGGCAACAACGCATTCCGTGTCCTCGTCCTATGCATCGCCGCGCTTTCCGCGTCCGTCGCCAGCGGGCAGGCGAAGCGCACGTTCAGCTTCGCCTACGATCAACCGACCTCCACCGCCTACGGCATCGCGGCGAACATATTCGACGCGAAGCTGAAGGAGCTCTCCGGCGGCACGATGAGCATCAATCAGTTCCCCGGCGCGCAACTCGGCCAGGAGCCGCAGATGCTGCAGAAGATGCGCGCGGGCGACATCGACTTCGTCATCACGTCGACGGCGAATGCCTCGACCGTCGCGCCGCAGGCCGGCGTGTTCTCGCTGCACTTCATCTTCCGCGATCAGGATCACCTGCGGCATGTGCTCGCCGATCCCGCGATCGCGAAGGAATTCCGGGACATGGTGCACGATTCCGTGCAGGGCGCGCAAGTGCTGGGGCTGCTCACGATGGGCATGCGCAACATGTACAGCAAGAAGGCGATCACGTCGATCGCCGACATCAAGGGCGAGAAGGTGCGCGTCCAGGCGACGAAGACCGAGGACACGCTGTTCCCCGCGTATGGCGCGCAGACGGTGCACATGCCGTTCGGTGACGTCTATACATCGCTGCAGACCGGCGTCGTGAACGTCGCCGAGAACGGCGTCAACGTCTACATGGCCAACAAGCACTACGAGGTCGCGCCGATCCTGTCGATGACCGAGCACGAGGCGAACAACAATTGCCTGTGGGTGAGCGACAAGACCTGGAACAGCCTCACCCCCGAGCAGCAGAAGTGGGTGCAGGCGGCGGCGACGGAGGTGAGCACGACCGAGCCGGCGAAGGCGCTGCAGCTCGAGAAGGACTCGGCCGCGAAGCTTTCCAAGATGGGCGTCAAGATCGTCGACGGCGTCGACAAGTCGGGCTTCATCAAGGCCGCGCAGCCGGTGCAGGACGAGCTTGCCGCCGAGCTCGGCCCGCACGCCGTGAAGCTGCTGAAGATGGTGCGCGACGAGAAGTAATTCGTGATCCGCGGTCGGACGGGGGTGCTGCAGCACGCCCTGTCCGGCCTGTTGTCCGTCGAACGCGACGCACCGGGAATGGCATGGCCGACTTCCGAGCGCTGATCCTGCAGCGGCATCGCCATCTCAAGTGGAAGGCGTTCGATCCGCTGGAGGCGCTGCTGATGATCCTGTGCGGCGTCTGCATCGCGATGTTCACGTTGACCGTCCTGTGCGATGTCGCGACGCGGCTGATCGGCGCGCCGTGGCTCTGGTTGCAGCAGGTGACGACCGCGTTCTTCGCCTGGGGCGTGTTCATCGGCATGGCGGCCGCGACGCGCCGCAACGATCACTTCTACCTGACGGAGATCACGAAGCGGATGACAGGGAAGCCGCGCAACGCGATCGAGATCACGAATCGCGTGATTGTCCTCGTCGTCGCCGTGCTGCTGGTCATCTGCGGGTGGCAGAACGCGGTTCTCGACCTCGGCAGCTATCGCATGCCGTCGCTGATTCCGCTGACCGTCTACACGGCGATCGTGCCCATTGCCGGCGTGCTGATCGCGCTGTTCAGCGTCGAGCAGCTCGTCAACGGCTGGAAGCACGGGTTCGCCGGGCCCGAGGACCAGGACGACACGCGGGAGGCGGTGCTGTGAGGGGTCAGAATGGTCAAGCGATTGCCTGCACGCCGCGCCCCGCGGTGAGCTCGCTGCTGATGACGATCCTCTTCCTCGTCTTCGGTTACATGGGCGTGCCGGTGTCGTTCGCGCTGATCGCCGGCGTGCTGACCGCGACCGCGTTCACGCAGATCAGCATGCAGTCGATGGTGGGTCAGCTCTTCCACGGCATCGATTCCGAGGCGTTGCTTGCCGTGCCGTTCTTCCTGCTGGTCGGCGAATTGATGGCCTCGTCCGACGTCGCGCATCGGATGATCCGCCTGTCGCAGACGCTCGTCGGACACCTGCGCGGCGGACTTGCGCAGGTCGTCACGCTGTTCAGCATGTTCTTCGCGGGCATTTCCGGCTCGTCGACGGCGGATGTCGCCGTGCTGAGCCGCACGATCGCGCGCGACATGGACCGCGAAGGCTACGACCGCGCGTTCACGGCAGCGCTGATCGCGTCCGCATCGACGATGGCGAACCTGATTCCACCGAGCATCATGGCGGTGGTCTACGGCGCGACCGGCAACGTGTCGATCGGCGGCCTGTTCCTCGCCGGCGTCGTGCCCGGCGTGATGATCGGTATCGGCCTGATGATCTACAGCTACTTCTGGGGGCCGGTGGGCATCAAGAAGGCGCGCGCGCCGTTCGCCGAGATTGCGATCGCCGCCCGCGGCTCGGCGCTGCCGCTGGTGATCCCGGTGATCATCATGGGCGGCATCCTGAGCGGATTCTTTACGCCGACCGAGGCGGGCATGGTCGCGGCGGTCTACATCATCATCGTCCTGATCCCGGTGCTGCGGCCGGTCCACGTCAAGGAGCTTCCGCGCGACTTCATGTACGCGGGGTTGCTCTACTCGCTGCCGCTCGCGGCTGTCGCGGGCGCGTCGGCGTTCGGGTGGATGGTGGCGTACCTGCGCGGTCCCGACATCGTCGCGAGCTACATCAGCGCGTTCGCGGGCACCGACGGCCCGAGAATCATGTTCCTGCTCGTCGCGATGTTCGTGATCGTCGGCGACTTCATCGACGCCGTTCCGGCGATCATCATCTTCATGCCGATCATCATCAAGCTGACCGCGCTGGGCGAGATCAATCCGCTGCACATGGGCGTGGTGATCATCACGACGCTGGTGTTCGGCCTGATCACGCCGCCCTACGGCTTGTCGCTGCTCGTCGCGTCGAAGTACGTCGGCGTCGGCTTCGGCAAGTCGGTCGTGCGCTCGCTGCCGCTGTACGTCGTGTTCTTCCTGACGATCGCCTTCACCGTGCTTTTCCCCGACATCGTGCTCTGGCTGCCGAAGACGCTGCTCCCCGAATCGGTCGGTTGCTTCAGGAGTCCGACCGGCCCAGGATATATCTGTCCCTGATCAGGCCATGAATATGAGCGAGTCTCGTTGGCCCTTTGCCGTGCGCCCGCTGACGCGCGAAACTTGGCGCAGAAATCGTCGACGTGACGCTCGCCGACGAAATGTCGGACGAAACGTTCGCAGCGATCCGCGAGGCGTTCCTGCGCTATCAGGTATTGCTGTTCCCCGCGCAGGAGGTGCCGCCCGGACGCCAGGTCGCGCTGGCGCGCCGTTTCGGCGAAGTGCAGATCCACGTGATGAATCAGTATCACGCGGATGGCTATCCGGAGCTCTACCGGCTTTCCAATCTGGATGCGGACGGCAAGCCGAACGGCCGGCATCCCGACAAGGGAACGCTCGTGTGGCACACCGACGGCTCGTGGCGCCGGCGCGCGGGGCAAGCGACGATCATCTACGGCGAAGTCATGCCGCGCACCGGCGGCGAGACGCACTTCTGCGACATGTACGGCGCGTACGAGCGGCTCGATGCGACATGGAAGGCGCGCATCGCGAGCCTGCGCGCCGTGCACAGCCTCGATTTTTCGCGCAACCGGCGCCACGGCGAAGATCCGATGACCGAAGAGCAGCGTCGCGCGACGCCGCCGGTCGATCATCCGGTCGTGCGCACGCATCCGGAAACGGGCCGCAAGTGCCTCTTTCTCGGCGATCACGCCGAATCGATCGTCGGCATGGCGTACGCGGACGGGCGCGCGCTCATCGAAGAGCTGAACGCGCTCGCGCCGCATCCCGACCTCACGTACGAGCATCGCTGGCAACCCGGCCAGTTGCTCGTGTGGGACAACCGCTGCACGATGCACCGCGCAACGCCGTACGATCCGGTCACCGAAGGCCGCGTCATCCGGCGCTGCACGGTGCTGGGCGAGGTTCCCGCGTAGCGTTGTTGCTCGATCCGAGTGCGCCGCCAGCGGTCTAGAATGGCGGCATGCGCCGCACCGCATTGATCATCCTCGGTGTCGCCGGCGGACTCGTCGCGCTGTTGCTGATCGGCGTCGCGATCGCCATCGCGACCGTCGATCCGAACCGCTTCGTCGCACCGCTCGCTGCCCGCATCAAGGCTTCGACCGGCCGCAATCTCACGGTCAAGGGACCGGTCGGCATCAAGCTCTCGCTCGAGCCGAGCGTCGTGTTGCCCGACGTCGCATTCGACAACGCGCCGTGGTCGAAGACGCCGCAGATGCTCACCGCGAAGCGGATCGAAGCGCAGATTGCGCTGCTGCCGTTGCTGTCGCGCCGCTTCGAGGTCGTGCAGTTCACGCTCGTCGATCCGGTGATCACGCTCGAGACGGACGCGAGCGGGCGCGGCAACTGGGAATTCGGCGCCGCCAATGCGAGCGCGCCCGGCGCATCGACCGCTTTCAGCGGGTCGGCGCCCGCGATCGGCGTCGCAAATTTCGAGATCCGCAATGGAACGCTGTCGTATCGCAACGGTGCGACCGGCAAGCTCACGACCGCGTCGATCGAGCGGATGACGCTGCATGCGCGTGACATGCAGGCGCCCGTCGCCGTGGATTTTCGCGGCAAGGTCGAAGATGTGCCGGTGGCGCTCAGCGGCGATGTCGGCGCGCCGGATCAATGGCTGGCGCAGCGATGGCCGATTCCGATCGCGCTCAAAGGCGACATCGACGGCAACGCCGTCAAGCTCGGCACGAAGCTCGCGCGCACGGGTACGACGACGAGCCTCGACAATCTCGACGTCGCCTACGGCGCGCTCGCCGGGAGCGGCTCGATTCGCGTGATCAACGACGGCGCGCGTACGCGCTACGCGATCGAACTGAGCGTGCCCGCGCTGGCGGTGGCCGATCTCGGCGGGAAATCCGCATTGCCGCCGGGCAAAGCCGCAGCACCCGCGCCGGCGCCGGCCGCGCATTGGATCATTCCGGACACGCCGTTGCCGCTCGCGCCGCTCGTCGCGGTCGACAGCGAAGGATCGATCACCATCGCCAAGCTGACGTTGCGCAGCGGCCAGCTGCTGCAGGGCGTCGGCACGCAATTCACGTCGCGTGACGGGCGGCTCGACGCCAGGTTCACGACCGACCGCATCCTCGGCGGCTCGATGCATGGCGAACTGCAATTCGACGGACGAAACGCCGAGGCTCCCGGCGTGCACCTGTCACTCGACGCGCAGGAGCTCGACCTTCCGGCGCTCGCCGCGGTCGCGGGCATCCGGCGCGACATCCATGGCGGCAAGGTGCGCGCGAATGTCGACATCAGCGGCCGCGGAGCGACGCCGCACCGCGTTGCGAGCACGATGAGCGGCACGATGCTCGTCGTGTCCGGGCCGGCGTCGCTCGGCCGCTCCGCCGTGCAGGGGGAATCGGCGCTCGCGCAACTGGCGGGGGCACTCGATCCGATGCAAACGGTGGATCCCACCACCGATCTGCGCTGCGCGGTGTTCCGACTGCCGCTCGCCGACGGCATCGCGCATGTCGACCGCTCGATCGCGATCGAGACCGGGAAGGTCGCCGGTTCAGCCAGCGGAACGCTCAATTTCCGCGACGAAACGCTCGACCTTTCGGTGCAGCCGCAAATCCGCGCCGGCGTCAAGATCGACGTGTCGCAATTCGCGAGCCTCGTGCGCATTCGCGGCCGCTTCGACAAGCCCTCGGTGGGAATCGATGCCGCGCAGTCCGGCGAGATGCTCGCGAAGATCGGCGCCTTGGCCGCCACCGGCGGGACGGCCGCGGTCATCGGTGGTGCGTTGCTGGGCGCGACGGGCAGCTCGTCGGCGCCGTGTACGGTCGCGATGACCGGTAAGGTCCCGCGGGAAGCTGCGCCCGCGCGCAAGGGGCAGCAGGCGACCAATCCGGCCATTCCCGGAGACGTCGGCAAGGCGCTCGGTAAGCTGTTCGGGCGGTAGACGGGCAGGCAGTAACCGGTCGGGTCGGAGGCCCTGCTCGTCTCTTACGAAAGAAGTCCTCGAAAGCGCGAAAGCGGAAGATGACCATCGCGGAATGGGTACGCCAAGCCCTCCGGGCGGCGCGACGAGCGGAGCCGCGTGTCGACGCCCGCAAGAAACTGGAAATCGTGCGCGCAGCGGCGCGTCATGAATTTCCGGCGCCGGATTTCGACCAAATGATCGAAGAGATCGAGCGCGGCTATCGCGGCGATTCGACGCCTTGACCTTCTTCGATGCGCGATCCAGCGGATATACCTTCGACTACGCCCGCGCACGGCAGCTGTGAACGGGAAGCCGAAGTTCTCGTTGTGGCAACGCGTCAGGTTATGAACAGCGCGTCCAATCGCAGCCGTGAGATTCGCGCGACCTGTGCGAGGCATTCCGCAAACTCGACGTGGTGCTCGCGTTCGACGCGCCGCGCGAACTCGTCGAGGATCTGTCGTCGATCGAGGCCGCGCACGGCGAGGATGAACGGAAAGCCGAAGCGCGCGTTGTAGCGCGCGATTCAGCTCGTTGAGTCGCGCGAATTCTTCCGGCGTGCATGCGGCAAGACCCGCCGATGCCTGCTCGTCGACGGACGCGGCGGTCAGCTCGCCCGCGATCGCGGCCTTGCCGGCGAGCTCCGGATGCGCGCGCAGCAGCGCGAGTCGCTCGTCGTCGGTCGCGCGCGTCACGGTATCGACCATCGCGCGCGTGCAACGCGTCGATCGATGCGAACGGTCGCGACGCATACGTCGCGCTCGACGACCCACGGCGAATGCTCGAAGACGCCGCCGAGCGCCGCGACGAACGCGCGCGCGTCGAGCGCGTTGAGCTCGGCGAGCGTCATCCCGCTTGGCGCCGGCGAGTCGCCTTTTTGCCCGCCGCGTACGGATGCGTCGCGATCCAGTGCCGCGCGATGTCGATGCGCCGCGCGACCCAGACGTCGTCGTGCCGCTGCACGTAATCGAGAAAGCGCGCGAGCGCCGCGATCCGGCCGGGGCGCCCGACGATGCGGCAGTGCAGGCCGACCGACAGCATCTTCGGCGCGTCGAGCCCGCGCGGATCGCCTTCGCGCGTACAGCGTGTCGAACGCGTCGCGCAGATACGCGAAGAACTGCTCGCCGCTGTTGAAGCCCTGCGGCGTCGCGAAGCGCATGTCGTTGGTGTCGAGCGTGTACGGGACGACGAGATGCGGCTTCGATGCCGCGCCGCGTGTCGACCGTCGCGTCCAGTACGGCAGGTCGTCGGCGTAGCTGTCGGCGTCGTAGACGAAGCCGCCGTGCTCGACGACGAGCCGTCGCGTGTTCGGGCTGTCGCGTCCGGTGTACCAGCCGTGCGGGCGGCGCGCCGGTGAGGCGCGTGATCGTGTCGACGGCGCGCGCGATGTGCTCGCGCTCGACCGCCTCGTCGACGTCCTGGTAGCTGATCCAGCGCCAGCCGTGGCTCGCGATCTCGTGGCCGGCGGCAAGGCATGCGTCGACGACGGCGGGATTGCGCGCCAGCGCCATGCGCGACGCCGAAGATCGTCAGCGGCAGTTGCGCGCTCGGCGAAGGCGCGCAGCACGCGCCACACGCCGGCGCGCGCGCCGTACTCGTACAGCGACTCCATCGACAGGTGGCGGGCGGGGAACGCCGCCGCGCCGATGATCTCCGACAGGAACGTCTCCGACGCGGGGTCGCCGTGCAGCACGCAGTTCTCGCGCGCCTTCCTCGTAGTTGAGGACGAACTGCAGCGCGATGCGCGCGCCGCCCGGCCACCGCGGATGCGGCGGATGCGCGCCGTAGCCGGCGAGGTCGCGCGGATAGGAGGGATCGATCGTTTCGTCGATCATGCAACAGCCGTGTCGGCATGGGGTGCGGCGAGCATACAATGCCGCGTCCGCAACGGGCAAACGCGCGCGCGCCGCATGCGAGGCGCGCGACGCGGCGTCATCGCGAACGATCTGAACCAACGGGCCGGAGCGCATGGAGGCCTACGCAGGCGAGTGGTTGCAGCTTGCTGATCCGCTGGGTGCATCTCATCACCGGCATCGCGTGGATCGGCGCGTCGTTCTATTTCGTCTGGCTCGACAACAGCCTGCGCGCGCCGCGCGACGCGCGCGATGCGGACGACGGCGTCGGCGGCGAGCTGTGGGCCATCCATGGCGGCGGCTTCTATCACGTGCAGAAGTACCGCGTCGCGCCGGCCGAGCTGCCGCGCCCCTGCACTGGTTCAAGTGGGAAGCGTACTGGACGTGGCTGTCGGGATTCGCGCTGTTCGTCGCGCTGTACTGCGGCATGCGGACATCTACATGATCGACCGCAACGTCGCGGCGATCACGCCGCTGGCAGGCCGTGTCGCTCAGCGCCGCGTTGCTCGCCGGCGGCTGGATCTTCTACGACCAGCTGTGCAAGCGCGCTCGGCTTCGCGCACGAACGTCTGCTCGCGGTCGCTGATGGTCGCTGTTCATCGACCGGCGTCGCGTTCGGCCTGTCGCACGTGTTACAGCGGCCGCGCGATGTACCTGCAGATCGGCGCGATGCTCGGCACGATGATGGCGTGCGAACGTGCTGCTTCGTCATCATCCCGTCGCAGCGCAAGCTGGTCGAGGCGAAGGAGCAGGGTCGCGCGCCGGACCCGGTGTACGGCCTGCGCGGCAAGCAGCGCTCGGTGCACAACAACTACTTCACGCTGCCGGTGCTGCTGACGATGATCAGCAACCACTATCCGATGACGTTCGGGCATCCGCACGCGTGGCTCGTGCTCGTCGTCCTGCTGCTGCTCGCCGCGTACGTCCGCCATTTCTTCAACCTGCGGCATCGCGGCCGCACCGTGTGGGCGATTCCGGTCACCGCAGCGCTCGGCGCGCTGGCGCTGGCCGTCGCGATCGCGCCGCCGAAGCCGGCGCGCCGGCGTGCAGCGTGTGCTTCGCCGACGTGCAATCGATCATCGCAGCGCGCTGCGCGACGTGCCATGCGGCAGAACCGCGACAGCAGGGCATCGCGGCCGCGCCGAAGGGAATCGTGCTCGAAACGCCCGCGCAGATCGTCGCGCAACGCGGCAGCGATCCGCCAGCAGGCGGTCACCTCGCGGGCGATGCCGCTCGGCAACCTGACGCAGATGACCGATGACGAGCGCGCGCGGCTCGGCGCGTGGATCGACGCCGGCGCGCCGGCCCGTAAAGCAGCGGCAACTGGTCCGGCTCGTCTTCGACGACCGCTTCGGCGACAGCGGCTTCCGGCGCATCGGCGGGCTAACGACGCGTCATCGGGCGGTGGCTGCGACCGGCTCGCACAATTGCGCGTCGTCGTTGCGCACCGCGTTGACGCGCGTCGACACCGGATACGCACGCAGCGGCTCGCCGGACCACGTGCCGAGCAGATCGGCGACGTCATCGCGATTCGAGCAGTCGAGCCAGCGCGCGTACTCCGCGTCGGGCACGATCACGGGCATGCGGTCGTGCATGTGCCGCAGCGGCTCGCAGGCCGATGTCGTGACGATCGTGCAAGTGTCGAGCACCTCGCCTTCGGGCGACAGCCAGCGCTCGTAGAGTCCGGCGAGCCCGAACGGCTGTCCGTCCGGCATGCCGATGTGCATCGGCTGCTTGCCTGCGCGCCGCTGCTGCCACTCGTAGAAGCCGTTCGCCGGCAACGAGGCAGCGATGGCGCGCGAACGCGTTGCGGAACGCGCGGCTCGGCTGGCGAGCGTTTCGGCGCGCGCGTTGATCATCCGCGCGCCGATCGACGGATCCTTCGCCCAGCGCGGCACGAGGCCCCAGCGCACCTGCGACGAGCTCGCGCTCGCCCGCGGCGTTCTGCCGGATGATCGGCACCTGCTGCGTCGGCGCGATGTTGTAGCGCGGACGAATGTCCGGCGGATGCGGCAGCCCGAACGCGAGCGCGATCGCCGCCGGATGGCTCGACAGCTCGTAGCGGCCGCACATCGCATCAGGCCTCGACCGCGTCGACTTCGAGCGCCGGTGCGTCAGCAGCCGCTGCGCGGTCTTCGCGACCTGCATCGTGTCCCAGTACGCATAGGCGCCGACCGCCGCGGCGCCGGCGAGCGGTATCCAGCGGCCGGCGGCGTTGCCGGCGAGGCGCTTGCGAGACCGAGACGCCGACGCCGCCGAGCGCGCTGCGAAGCGCGCCTGCCGGAAAGCTGCCGGACGACGAGCCGCTGGCCGCCGCGGACGGCGACGTCGCGCAGGACGTGGCTCGCCGCGTGGCGGAACAGGCAATACAGCATGTGCGTGCGCGTCAGCTCCGCGCTGCGGCCGTAGACGCCGAAGATGTCGGCGACCATCTGCCGCTGCGTCTGCCAGATGAGGTAGAGATCCGGCAGCAGCGTCATGCATGCCGAGCGGCCCCGGCGGCAGCGCGAGCGAGCCGGACAGCAGCGCCGCGCGCTTGGCAGCGCGGCGGGCGATCGCCCTGGCGGCGCTGTCGGGCAGGTCGGCGCGACCGGCTTCCGGCGCGGGAATCTCGGCCAGGACCCGCTCGAGCGCCGCGATGATCGGACCATGGCCCGCGTCGTTCGGCATGGGCGCGGACGGAACCGGCGGATGCTTCATCTGCGCTATATGGGGACGACCACGGCCGCAGTCTACATCCGGCCAGGCGGCGCGCCGCCGCAGGGCAGGTGCGGTGCGCAGACTACAATTCTTCATCGCACTCCTCCTCGCGTAAGCTCAGACAACGCTGATGCGCGTATTCGGATTCGCAGGCTGGTCCGGGAGCGGCAAGACGACGCTGATCGAGACGCTCGTGCCGCGGCTCACCGCAACCGGATTGCGCGTTTCGCTGGTGAAGCATGCGCATCACGATTTCGACGTCGATCAGCCGGGGAAGGATTCGCATCGACACCGGATGGCCGGCTGCACGGAGGTGCTGGTGACGTCGGCCGTTCGCTGGGCGCTGATGCACGAGTTGCGCGGGACGCCGGAGCTCGGTCTCGCCGGCGCCATTGCCCGACTTTCTGCGTGCGACCTCGTGCTGGTCGAAGGCTGGAAGCGGGCCGCGATTCCCAAGCTGGAGGTATGGCGGGCGACGCTGGCGAAGCCGCCGCTGCACCCCGGTGACGCCCGGATCGTCGGAATCGCGACGGACTCGCCGAGCCAGTCGATCTTTGCGCTGCCGACGTTCGACTTGCGGGATGCCGGCGCGATCGCCACATTCGTCACCGAAAAGGCCGCCGCCTGGCCTGTCGCCGATTGACGAATCGCGGTCGGCGGCGTACGTTGAACCTGCAGGCGGACGCGTTGCCCAATGCCCGGCCACCGCGGAGCGTGTCCGAAGCGTGTTTAAATAAATGATGAAGAAACAGCTACTTGCCGCTTTCGCCCTCGGAGCCCTGTTCGCCGCGCCGCTGGTATTCGCCGACGAGCAGCCCGCGAAGGCGGGCTTCTATGGCGGGGTTGCGCTGCGGGATGCCGGCGCCGAGGCGGCCGGCGTCAACTTCGGTCAACTGGCGTCGACGTGGGGCCGTTACGTCTCGCCGGTCACCGACGACGCCAACAGCCAGCGCTCGCTCGTGTTCGGCGGCTACCGGTGGGCCAACGACCTGGCGGTCGAGGGGTCGCTGTCGAGTGCGGCCAGCTACGCGCTGCGGCCGTTCGATGCCTCGACTCGGCGCGGCGTGGGCTTGTCGCTGACCGGCTCGCCCGACGTCGCGACGCACACGTGGAACGCCAACGTGTTCACGAGCTGGTCGTTCCGCAATCGCTTCTCGCTCTACGGGCGCCTGGGCTATGCGCAAAGCGAATCGGTTCCCGCGTACGCGCTCGCGTCCTTGCCGCCGAGCGATCCGCGGCGGCTGCGTGACGGCGTCAATTACGGCGTCGGCGTTCGCTACGACATCACGCCCGCGCTCGGGCTACGCCTCGAATACGCGCGCTTCCCGCGCTTCGCCGGCGAGTCGGTGACGGGCCCCTTGCCCGATTCGGATCAGGTGCAGTTCGGCATGCAGTTCAGGTTCTAGCGGCACCGTCCAGAGCACAGTCGTACAATCGAAGCGCCGGTCCTTTCGACGAGGTCCGGCGCTTTTGCTTTGGGGCTATCTCATGCGCGATACCGTTTCCACTGTCGTCTGCGTCCGGCTCGTCTACCTCGCGCGGCTGCGCGAGGCGTTCGCGAGCGCGGGCGAAACGCTCGAGCTATCCGGCGACGACGCGCCGACCGTGGAAACGGTTGTCGATGCGCTGCGCCGGCGCGGTGATCCCTGGGCCTGCGAGCTCGCACCCGGCCGCGCGGTGCGCTTCGCCGTGAACCACCGGCTGGCGCGCGCAAGTCAGGCGGTGTCGGACGGCGACGAAGTCGCGATCTTCCCGCCGGTCACCGGCGGTTGATGCTGAGCCGCAAGGCCATCCGATGACCGTTCGCGTCCAGACCGAGGATTTCGATGTTGGCGCGGAAATCGCGCGGCTGCGCGCAGACGACAAGTCGGTCGGCGCCATCGCCGCGTTCATCGGCACCGTTCGCGACATCAACGACGACGCGACCGTCACCGGGCTCACGCTCGAGCACTATCCCGGGATGACCGAGACGGCGCTCGAGGCCATCGTCGACGAAGCGAAGCGCCGCTTCGACATCCGCGATGCGCTCGTCGTCCATCGCGTCGGCGCGCTTGCGCCGGGCGACCAGATCGTGCTCGTCGTCGTCACGAGCGCGCATCGCGGCATGGCGTTCGACGCCTGCGCGTTCGTGATGGACATCCTCAAGACGCGCGCGCCGTTCTGGAAAAAGGAGCGCTTGCCGGACGGCGAGCGCTGGGTCGAGGCGCGCGCGAGCGACGACGAAGCCGCGCAGCGCTGGTAGAGACGACTTGGCGGCCACGGCGCTCGTCGCGATCGATTGGGGCACATCGGCAGCGCGTGCGTATTGCGTCGACGCCAACGGAGGCGTGCTCGATCGGCGCAGCGTGCCGCTCGGCGTGCGGCACGTGCGCGACGGACGGTTCGAGACGGCCCTGGCCACACTCCTCGGCGACTGGTCCGCGAAAAGCGCGCCGCGCGTCGCGTGCGGGATGATCGGCAGCCGCCAGGGATGGGTCGAGGCGCCGTACGTCGACTGCCCCGCGTCGCTGACGGCGCTGTCCGATCGCCTCGTTCAGGCGCCGCTCGACGCGCTCGCGATCGTTCCCGGCGTGACGACGCGCGACGTTGCCGGCACCCCCGACGTCATGCGCGGCGAGGAGACGCAATTGCTCGGCGCGGTCGCGCCCGACGAGCCGGGTGTGCTCGCCGTGCTGCCGGGCACGCACAGCAAGTGGGCGCGCGTCGAGCTCGGCCGCATCGTCGACTTCACGACGTTCATGACCGGCGAGCTTTACGCCGTGCTGCTCGATCACAGCATGCTCGGCCGGCTCGCAGGTCACGAGCCCGGCCGCTTCGCGCGCGAGCCGTTTTCACGCGGCGTCGCGCGCGGCCTCGACGACGGCGAGCTTTCGCACGACCTGTTCGGCGCTCGCACGCTGTCGCTTTGCGGGGAGCTGGCGTCGGACGACGTCGCCGACTGGCTGTCGGGGCTGCTGATCGGCCGCGAAATCCGTGCGGCGCGCGCATGGGCGCTGCGTGCCGGCATCGATGCGTCGATCGTGCGCATCATCGGCAGCAATGCGCTCGCCGAACGTTATGCGCTCGCGCTCGGCGATGCGGGCGTGCTGACGCAACGCGCGAGCGACGACGCCGCCGCGTGCGGATTGTGGCGGATCGCGCGAGCGCGCAGGACTCGTCAGCGCGATGCCTGCCGGCGTGCCGGCATGAGTGCGGTAAATCGGTGTCGCGCCGTAAATCGGTGTCGGAGGTGTAATTCGCGGCATCGGTATGCGCCAATGTGCGCATCTCCAACGCGAATTACACCTCCGACACCGATTTACGGCGCCGCGGAGCCGGCCGCGACCATGTTCATCCGATGAAGCTCGACGATTACCTGTCGCCGCTGCCGCTCGTCGCGGTGCTGCGCGGCATTACGCCCGAGGAAATTCCCGCCATCGCCGATGCGCTGTACGGCGAAGGCTTTCGCATCCTCGAGGTGCCGCTCAACTCGCCGCGGCCGTTCGAATCGATTCGGCTGCTCGCCGAGCGCTGTGGCGATCGTTGTCTCGTCGGCGCCGGCACCGTGATCGATCCGGCCGACGTCGCGCGCGTACGCGATGCGCGCGGCGATCTGATCGTGATGCCGCACGCCGATACCGCGGTCATTCGCGAAGCGAAGCGCCACGGCATGGTGTGCCTGCCGGGTGTCGCGACGCCGACGGAAGCATTCGCAGCGCTCGCGGCGGGTGCCGACGCGCTGAAGATGTTTCCCGCCGAAGCGATGGTTCCCGCCGTTTTGCGCGCGTGGCGCGCGGTGCTGCCGAAGACGACGCGCGTGTTCGCCGTCGGCGGCATCCGGCCCGACAACATGGCGCCGTGGTGGGCCGAGGGCGCCGCCGGATTCGGCACCGGCTCCAACCTGTACAAGCCGGGCGCCGATCCTGCGCAGGTTCGCGCGGGCGCCGCCGCGTATGCGAGCGCGTTTCGTGCGCTGACGCGATGACGACGCCGCAAGCGCGCGAGAATCGCGCAAGCGCCCGCTTCGACATCGTCGCGCTCGGCGAGGCGATGATCGAGTTCAACGAGGCGCGCGACGACGACTCGCGCACGTGGCTGCAGGGATTCGGCGGCGATACGTCGAACATGGCGATCGCGGCGGCGCGGCTCGGCGCGCGTTGCGCGTACGTCACGCGTGTCGGCAACGATGACTTCGGCCGTCGGCTCGTCGCGCTGTGGAACGGCGAAGGCGTGTCGACCGAAGGCGTTGCGGTCGACGAGGATGCGCCGACCGGCGTCTATTTCGTCTCGCATGGCGCGGAAGGGCACGCGTTCTCGTACCTGCGCAGCGGATCGGCCGCGTCGCGGCTGACGCCGGCGTCGCTGCCGCTCGCCATGCTTCGCGCGACGCGCGTGCTGCATCTCTCGGCGATCAGCCAGGCGATATCGGCGTCGGCCTGCGACGCGTGCTTTGCCGCGATCGATGCCGCACATGCAGGCGGCGCGCACGTTTGCTACGACACGAACCTGCGGCTCAAGCTGTGGCCGCTCGCGCGTGCGCGGGCGATCATCGTCGAAACGCTGCGGATGGCCGATTGGGCGCTGCCGGGTCTCGACGACGCGAAGCTTCTGTTCGGTCACGACGACCCTTCGCGGATCGTCGACGCGTGTCATGCGCTGGGTTCGGCGATCGTCGTCGTGAAGCTGCGGTCGTGACGGATGCGTCGTCTCGGACGGCGTGCGCCGCGAGCGTATCGAGGGCGTGCGTGTTGCGGCACTCGATGCGACGGGCGCCGGCGATTGCTTCGACGGCGCGTTCGCCGCGCGCATGGTTGCCGGCGACGACTGCTTCGCCGCGGCGCGGTATGCGAACGCGGCCGCCGCCCTCGCGACCACCGGCTATGGCGCCGTCGCGCCGTTGCCGCGCACGGCGGACGTCGAGCGGCTTGCGGCCGTATCGGCATCGCGGCGTGAGAGGACGTGATTTCGGTCGATCGCACGGGTACGATGCGCTGCAACGCGCCAAGCCCGCGACACTTGCGCCCGTTGCGGCGCGTGGCGACGATCGTTCCGGTAGATGGGGGTTACCTGATCGCATGGCACTCGGAGGAACGCGATGGCACTCAGCACGGCAATCCGGCATCTGCGGCATGGCGATTGGCAAAAGGCGCACGCGATCGTGCAAAACGACAACACCGAACTGGGCTGCTGGGCGCACGGAATCGTACACATGCTCGAAGGCGATCTCGGCAATGCGCGCTACTGGTTCCGGCGCGCCGGCCGGCCCTTTCCCCGCGAGCGCGACGCGAGCGTGGAAATCGACGCGCTGGTGACGATGTTGAAGCTGCAGCCACCGCCGGGGCCGAAGCAGCAACCGGAGCCCAAGCAGCCTGGGCCGTAAAGCGATCGCAGGAGGTTGTGCATGCTTGCGTGGGGGTCGCTCGTTGCGGTCGGAGGCGGTGCCGCGATCGGCGCCTGGATTCGCTGGGGCCTCGGTGCGGCGCTCAATCCGCTCTTCCCGACGTTGCCGCTCGGCACGCTCGCCGCCAACCTCGCCGGCGGATTGATCATGGGCTTCGCGATGGAGCTGATCGTCCGCCATTCGGTGATGTCTCCCGAGATCCGACTGCTCGTCACGACGGGATTTCTGGGCGGTCTGACGACCTTTTCGACGTTCTCCGCAGAAATCACGACATTGCTGCTGCGAGGCGAGTGGCTCTGGAGCGCGATCGGCATCGCGGCGCATCTCGTCGGCTCGCTGCTGCTGACGGTGATCGGCATCCTGCTGATGCGCGCGTTGTTTGCCTGGGGGGCCTCGTCATGAAAGGCACGTTGCTGCGCTTTTATGTCCACGAGAATCGCAAGCATCGCCGTCGCCTGCTCTATGAATGGCTGCTCGAGCAGGCGAAGCAGCTTGGCATTCATGGCGGCTCCGCGTTCCGCGCGATCGCCGGATTCGGTCGCCACGGCGTGCTGCACGAGGAGCATTTCTTCGAGCTCGCGGGCGATCTCACGGTCGAGATCGATTTCGCCGTCAGCGACGACGACGCGCAGCGACTGATCGATCGCCTCGCCGCCGAGCGGATCAGCATCTTTTACGTGCGCATACCGATCGAGTACGGCACCGTCGAAGGCGATCACTGACTTCGCGGAACGCGATGGGTTTCGTCGCGACTTGCCCGAATCGGCGGAGTCACCGGTTGCCGCGGCCGCGCCGCGGAAGTGAGTATCCTTGCAGCATGCAACACAAGCGAGGCCGGAAATAGCGCGGCCAATGACCATGACCATGGAGTGACGACATGCCACATGCGATTCGCATTCACAAGACCGGTGGACCCGAAGTGCTCACGTGGGAGTCCGTCGATGTCGGCGCGCCCGGCAAGGGCGAGGTGCGCGTTCGCCATACGGCGATCGGCGTCAATTTCATCGACACGTACCAGCGCAGCGGCCTCTATCCGCTGACGTTGCCATCGGGCCTCGGAACCGAAGCCGCCGGCGTCGTCGAAGCGGTCGGCCCGGGTGTCGATGGACTTCGTCCGGGCGATCGCGTCGCGAGCTGCACCGCGCCGCTCGGCGCCTACAGCACCGAGCGCGTCGTGCCTGCCGACCGGCTGGTCAAGCTGCCCGACGGCATCGAGGACAAGACGGCAGCGGCGATGATGCTGAAGGGCCTCACCGTCCAGTACCTGTTGCGGCAGACGTTTCCGCTGAAGGGCTCGGAGACGATCCTCTTTCACGCGGCGGCGGGTGGCGTCGGGCTCATCGCATGTCAATGGGCGCGCGCGCTCGGCGTCACGATGATCGGCACCGTGAGCTCCGATGCGAAGGCCGAGCTCGCGCGCGAGCACGGCTGTGCGCACACGATCGTCTACACGCGCGAGAATTTCGTCGACCGCGTGAAGGAAATCACCGGCGGCAAAGGCGTGCCGGTCGTCTACGACTCGGTCGGCAAGGACACGTTTCCGGCGTTCGCTCGATTGCCTGTCGCCGCGCGGCATGTTCGTCAGCTTCGGCAGCTCGTCGGGCGCGGTGCCGCCGTTCAACATCATGCTGCTCTCGCAGAAAGGCTCGCTGTACGCGACGCGGCCGACGCTCTTCACGTATGCGTCGAGCCACGACAAGCTGAACGCGATGGCGTCGGAGCTGTTTGCGCTGGTGAAGGCCGGCAAGATCAAGCCCGACGCGCGGCAGACGTTCGCGCTGAAGGATGCGGCCGACGCGCATCGCGCGCTCGAATCGCGGCGCACGACCGGCGCGACGTTGCTGTTGCCGTAGTCAGCGTTGCGCCGGCGCGCGCGTCGCCTCGTTGATCAGCGCGCGCGCGGCATCGATCACCTCCGACGCCGTGACGCCGAGCGGTCCGACGCCGCGCGCGACGAGCGCGTCGGCCGCGGCGCCGTGCAGGCAGACGCCGATGCGCAGCGCCAGGCCGGCGTCGATGCCCTGCGCGAGCAGCGCGCCGAGCAGGCCCGCGAGCACGTCTCCGCGAGCCGGCGGTCGCGAGCGCCGGGTTGCCGCTGGCATTGATGTCGAACGTTGCGTCGGGCCGCGCGACGATGCTGCCGGCGCCCTTGAGCACGACGTGCGCGTGCAATGCCGACGCGAGCCGTGTCGCCGCGCCGACGCGATCGGCCTGCACGTCCGACGTCGCGCATTTCAGAAGCCGCGCCGCTTCGGCGGGATGCGGCGTCGCAATCGTGGGTGCATTGCGCCGCGCGACGCTCTCGAACAGCGCCGCGTCGGCCGCGATCGCATTGAGCGCGTCGGCGTCGAGGACGAGCGGTTGCGCGAGTGCTACCGCCTTCTCGACGAGCGCCTGCGCGCGCTCGCCGCCGCCGAGGCCGGGGCCCACGACCCACGCGTCATGGTCGGTGCCGACCGCGCTCGCTTCGCGCAGCATCAGCTCGGGCGAGGACCAGTCGACGAGCGGCGGATTGCGCGCGGCGAGCCCGACGACGACGCGCCCGGCGCCGAGACGCAGCGCGGCATGCGCCGCCAGCAGCGCGGCGCCGACCAGGCCTTCGGCGCCGCCGACGATGCACGCGCGTCCGAACGTGCCCTTGTGCGTCTTCCGGACCCGTCGCGCGAGAATGGCGGGCAACTGCGGCTGCAGCCCGCGCCATTCGAGTCGCACACCGGTGCTGCGAATATCCGCGTCGAGGCCGAGCGTGTGCACCGAGAGCTCGCCGCAATGGTCGGGACCGTCGCCGGTCAGAAGGCCGGGCTTCAACGCGATGAACGTCGCGGTCGCCGTCGCGACGATCGTCGGCGCATGGGCGACTCCGGTGCCGGCATCGAGGCCGCTTGGCACATCGAGCGCGAGAATCGGCGCTCCGCTGGCATTCGCCCATTCGATCCACATCGCATGCGGCGTTCCCGGCGGCCGCGACAGCCCGACGCCGAAGAGTCCGTCGACGATCAGCGCCGGCGCGTGCGACGGCGGCGCATCAACGAAGACAACGCCGCATCCTTCCAGCGCGACGAGCGCGTCGGCGGCATCTCCCGGCGGCGAGGGCGCGCCTGTCGATACGATCGTGACGGCGAGTCCGCGCTCGCGCAAATGGCGCGCGCACGACGAACGCATCGCCGCCGTTGTTGCCGGGACCGGCCAGCACGACAACCTGACCGGTGCGTCCGGCGACCATGGCTGCGGCGATATCGGCGGCCGCAGCGCCGGCGCGCGCCATCAGCGGCTCGCGTGCGTGCTGCTGTTCGATTTCGCGCAATTCAGGAATGGCCAGTACCGGCAGCAGCGGCATCGCGTTGGCGTCGTGAGGCACGGGCATGAGAGGGGTTCGGGGAACCGGCATCCGCTCGCGCGGCGGGCTCGCGGGTCGGATCGGCATCCGACGCGGAAAGTGTAATCCAGTCACCAATGCTTGGACTTTCCGCTCTCTCCGCCCGTAGAATCCTGCCGCCGGGTGCCGCCGGGGAGGTGCGCCCCAATTTTTCCAGGAGTGAACTGCATGCGTACTTCCAGGCTTCCGTTCGCGCTCGCGCTGCTGGCGTTCGCCGCCGCACCGGTCCTTGCGCAGGAGTCCGGCACGCTGAAGAAGATCAAGGACACCGGGACGATCACCATCGGCCACCGCGACGCGTCGATCCCGTTCTCGTACTCGACGACAAGCAGCAGCCGATCGGCTACGCGATGGACCTCTGCATGCCGGATCGTCGACGCGGTGAAGACGGAGCTCAAGATGCCGAACCTCAAGGTCAACCTGCAATCCGGTCACCTCGGCCAACCGCATCCCGCTGATGGCGAACGGCACGATCGACCTCGAGTGCGGCTCGACGACGAACAACCTCGAGCGCCAGAAGCAGGTCGACTTCACCATCACGTACTTCGTGACCGCCAACCGCTGGGTCGCGAAGAAGTCGTCGAAGCTGAAGACGCTCGCCGACCTGAAGGGCAAGACGATCGTCTCGACGGCGGGCACGACCAACATCAAGCAGATCAACGAGATCAACGCCGCGAAGAACCTGGGCATGAACATCATCTCGGCCAACGGCCACCCGGAAGCGTTCCAGATGGTCGAGACCGGCCGCGCCGTGGCGTTCGTGATGGACGACATCCTGCTCGCCGGCCTGGTCGCCAACTCGCGCAATCCGGCCGAGTTCGACATCTCGTCGAGCGAGCCTCGGCTCGAGCCGTACGGCATCATGCTGCGCAAGGACGACCCCGCAGTTCAAGAAGGTCGTCGACGACGCGATGACGAAGCTCTACAAGTCCGGCGAGATCAACGAGATCTACGACAAGTGGTTCCTGAGGCCGATCCCGCCGAAGAACATCAACCTGAACGTGCCGATGAGCGACGCGCTGAAGAAGGTGTTCGCGAATCCGACCGACTCGGGCGATCCGAACGCCTACAAGTAACGTTGGACGGTCGGTCACGGCGAGGGGCGGGGGGCTGCGGCCCCCCGTCGGCCATCAACGGGTGCGCAGCGCGCATGCGAAACTGAGGCGATAGCGTGAACTACCACTGGAACTGGACGATCCTCTGGGATCTGAGCCCGGGGGGACGGGCACCTACCTGCATACCTGCTGGTCGGGCTGCTGCTGGACGCTCGCCACGCGCTCGCCGCGTGGGTCATCGCGCTCGTGGTCGGCTCGATCGTCGGCGCCATGCGCACGACGCCACGCAAGTGGGTCGTGCGCGTCGGCAACGGCTACGTCGAGATCTTCCGCAACATCCCGCTGCTCGTGCAGATGTTCCTGTGGTTCTTCGTGATGCCGGAGCTGCTGCCGCGGCCGGCTCGGCGATGCGATCAAGCAGATGCCGCCGCCGTGGGCGTCGTTCGTGCCGGCGGTGCTGTGCCTCGGCATCTTCACCTCGGTGCGCGTCGCCGAGCAGGTGCGCGCCGGCATCCAGTCGCTGCCGCGCGGCCAGCGCATGGCCGGCACCGCGATGGGCCTCACGCTGCCGCAGACCTACCGCTACGTGATCCTGCCGCAGGCCTTCCGCATCATCCTGCCGCCGCTCACCTCCGAGTTCATGAACATCATCAAGAACTCGTCGGTCGCGCTCACCATCGGCGCTGCTCGAGCTCACCGCGGCGCGCGCGCGCGATGCAGGAGTTCAGCTTCCAGGTGTTCGAGGCGTTCGCCGCGGCGACGGTGATCTACCTCCTCACCAACCTCGACCGTCGTGCTCGGCATGCGCTGTGCTCGAGCGGCAGCGTGCGCGTTCCCGGGCTTCATCGCGGCCGGGCGAACCGCTCCGCAGGCCGGGCACTGATGCCGTGCCGGCTTCGACTTCGACGTCATCCAGCGCTCGCTGCCCTACCTCTTCCAGGAGGGCATGACCTTCACGGTCACGCTCACGGTGCTCGCCATGACGGGCGGCATCATCTTCGGCACGCTGCTCGCGATGATGCGGCTGTCGACGCTTCAAGCCGCTCTCGATCGCTCGCGGGCGCCTACGTGAACCTGATGCGCTCGATCCCGCTCGTGCTCGTGATCTTCTGGTTCTTCTTCCTCGTGCCCTACATCGGCGCGTGGATCATCGCGCGCCGAACGCCGGTCCAGGTCGGCGCGTTCTACTCGGCGCGTCATCACCTTCACGATGTTCGAGGCCGCGTACTACTGCGAGATCATGCGCGCCGGCATCCAGTCGATCCCGCGCGGGCAGGTCTGGTCGGGCTACGCGCTCGGCCTCAACTACTGGCAGACGATGGGCCACATCGTGCTGCCGCAGGCCTTCCGCAACATGCTGCCGGTGCTGCTCACGCAGACGATCATCCTGTTCCAGGACACCTCGCTCGTGTACGTGATCTCGGCCACCGACTTCCTCGGCGCCGCCTCCAAGATCGCCAACCGCGACTACCGCCTGGTCGAGATGTACACGTTCGTCGCGGTCGTCTACTTCGTCATCTCGCTTCACCTCGTCTGCTCGCGTCGGTCGTGAAGCGGCTGCAGGACAGAGATCGCCGTCATCCGACTGAGGACCCTGCCATGCCCATGATCGAAATCGAGACGTGAGCAAGTGGTACGGCACCTTCCAGGTGCTCACCGACTGCACGACCGAGGTCGACAAGGGCGAGGTGGTCGTGGTCTGCGGCCCCTCGGGCAGCGGCAAGTCGACGCTCATCAAGAGCGTGAACGGCCTCGAGCCCTTCCAGAAGGGCGAGATCACCGTCGACGGCGTCTCGGTGGGCGACCCGAAGACCAACCTGTCGAAGCTGCGCTCGCGCATCGGCATGGTGTTCCAGAACTTCGAGCTCTTCCCGCACATGACGGTGACCGAGAACCTCACGCTCGCGCAGGTGAAGGTGCTCGGCCGCAGCGAGGAGGAGGCGCGCGACAAGGGCCTCAAGCTCCTCGACCGCGTGGGCCTGCTCGCGCACAAGGACAAGTTTCCGGGCCAGCTCTCGGGCGGCCAGCAGCAGCGCGTGGCGATCGCGCGCGCGCTCGTCGATGGACCCGATCGCGATGCTCTTCGACGAGCCCACCTCCGCGCTCGACCCGGAGATGATCAACGAGGTGCTCGACGTGATGGTCGAGCTCGCGCAGGAAGGCATGACGATGATGGTCGTCACGCACGAGATGGGCTTCGCGCGCAAGGTCGCGCACCGCGTGATCTTCATGGACCGGGCAAGATCGTCGAGGACGCCAAGAAGGACGATTTCTTCGGCAAGCC
>CAVPMH010000001.1:0-175632 GCA_963706225.1 uncultured Pseudomonadota bacterium | reverse complement strand
GGGACCGGTTTCACCGTTCGGTGAGCCGCGTGGATGTGAGCGTGAGGGTGCGCCGGCGCCGAATCGTCGTGCGGGCGCCTCGCGATCGGCTGATCCGGGTTCTTCGCGTACGCCGCGTCGCGCTCGGCGCGGCGTGCATCGCCGTTCGTCGCCGGTTCACCTCGCACGTAACCCTTCGCCGCGCGGTCGCGTCCTTCGTCGCCGCTCGGGCGCCGCTCGCTTCGCGCATCGCCATTGCCGGCGCGCTTGCCGTGCGCCGCGGGCCGCGCGTCGCGGGTTGCGCTCGCGCTGCGCGGCGGACGCTCGCGAGAAACGCTCGCAGCGGCGGCGGCATCGAACCCGTCGGCGGTTTCGATGACGATTTTCTTCTTCAGAAGCTTTTCGATCTCGGCGAGGTACTTTTCTTCCTCGGGGGCTACCAGCGAAATCGCTTCGCCGGTTTGTCCGGCGCGGCCCGTGCGTCCGATCCGGTGAATGTAGTCCTCGGGCACGTGCGGCAATTCGTAGTTCACGACGAGCGGCATGTCGTCGATGTCGAGCCCGCGCGCAGCGACGTCGGTGGCGACGAGCACCTGCAGCTTGCCTTCCTTGAACATCGACAGCGCCTCGAGCCGCGCGATCTGCGTCTTGTCGCCGTGGATCGCGGACGTGGCGAGCCCGTCCTTTTCGAGCTGGCGCGCGAGCCGCGATGCGCCGTGCTTGGTGCGCACGAAACAGAGCACCTGCCAGACGTTGCGCGATTTCACGAGATGTACGAGCAGCGGCCGCTTGGCTTCCTGCGGCAGCTTGTACGCGCTTTGCGAGACCGTTTCGGCGGCGGTATTGCGCCGCGCCACTTCGATCAGCCGCGGCGCGTTCAACAGCTCGTCGGCGAGCTTCTTGATCTCGTTGTTGAACGTCGCCGAGAAGAGCAGGTTCTGCCGCTTGGTGGGCAGCAGCGCCATGATCCGCTTGATGTCCGGAATGAAGCCCATGTCGAGCATCCGGTCGGCTTCGTCCAGCACCAGGATTTCGACCTGGCCCAGGTTGATGCTTTTCTGTTCGACGTGATCGAGCAGGCGACCCGGCGTGGCGACGAGGATTTCGACGCCGGCGCGAACGATCGGCAACTGCTGGCGGATGTCGACGCCGCCGAAGACGCAGGTCGAGCGCAGGTTCGTGTGCTTGCCGTATTCCTTGATCTGCGCCTCGACCTGGATCGCGAGCTCGCGCGTCGGCGCGATGATCAGCGCGCGCACCACGTGGCGCGCCGGGGACGGGCTCGCGTTCGCGTATTGCATCAGCTTGTGGAGGATCGGCAGGCCGAAGCCCGCGGTCTTGCCGGTGCCGGTCTGCGCGCCGCCCATGATGTCGTGGCCGGCAAGGATTTCGGGAATGGCTTGCGCCTGGATGGGCGTGGGTGTGGTGTAGCCTGACTCGGTCACGGCCCGCAGGATCTCGGGTCGCAAGCCGAGCTCGTCAAAGCTCGTTACTTGCATGCATGCTCCTGGTGCGCGGCCTACCGCTAAGGCGGTTTCCGGTCCAGGCAGCGAAATGTCGTTTGCTTAGGGTCGCTTGCGGCTCGACTGCGAAGGCTTCGGCTCTTAAGCGGAGTGGGCGGTGACCGGAACGGCCGCCCGAGGACGCATTATAGCCTAAGCACCGGATTTTCCAAAATTTTTCGGTCGAGAGGGTCTTCGGAAGGCTATAATCGACTGTTTTGCCGCGCGCGCACGCGGCATCGAGATCTGCCATGCCCGCCGTCCGCAACGACCTTCGAAACATCGCGATCATCGCCCACGTCGACCACGGCAAGACGACGCTCGTCGACAAGCTGCTGGTGCAGGCGGGGACGTTCGCCAAGCACTTTCATGTCGGCGAGCGGATGATGGACAACAACGACATCGAGCGCGAGCGCGGCATCACGATCTTCTCGAAGAACTGCGCGGTCCGGTATCTGCGGGACGGCAGGATCATCCACATCAATATCGTCGACACCCCCGGCCACGCGGATTTCGGCGGCGAGGTCGAGCGCGTGCTCGGGATGGTCGACGGCGTGCTGTTGCTCGTCGATGCCGTCGAAGGGCCGATGCCGCAGACGCGTTTCGTCACGATGAAGGCGCTTGCGAAGGGACTGCAGCCGATCGTCGTCGTGAACAAGGTCGATCGGGTCGGCGCGCGCCCCGAATGGGTGGTCAACCAGACGTTCGAGCTGTTCGATCGGCTGGGTGCCACCGATGCGCAACTTGATTTTCCGGTCGTTTATGCATCGGCGCTCCAGGGCTGGTCGACGCTCGATGTGAATGCTGCGAAATCGCCGTTACCCGCAATTTCTCTCCCGGTTGCGCCAGAGGGAAGCGCCGAAGACGTGGGTGAGGGCCGCGACATGCGCCCGCTGTTCGAGACCATTCTCGCGCACGTGCCAGCGCCAGCCGGCGAAATCGATGCGCCGCTGCAGTTCCAGGTGAGCGCGCTCGACTATTCGAGCTACGTCGGACGGCTCGGGATCGGCCGCATTCGTCGCGGCAGCGTGTGTCCCGGACAGGAAGTCGCGATCCTCAATCATCCGCTCGCGAACGGTGAAGTCCCGGTGCGCGGACGCGTGGGCCAGGTATTCATGTTCGAGGGGCTCAATCGCGTTCCCGTCGAGCGCGCCGGCGCCGGCGACATCGTGCTCGTCACCGGCATCGACGACCTCACGATCGGCACGACGCTCGCCGCAGTCGATGCGCCGCAAGCGCTGCCGCCGATTTCGGTCGACGAGCCGACGTTGTCGATGTATTTCCAGGTCAACACGTCGCCGCTCGCGGGTCGCGAAGGCAAATACGTGACGTCGCGCAATCTGCGCGACCGGCTTGCGCGCGAGCTGCTGACGAACATGGCGCTGCGCGTCGACGATACCGGCGACACCGACGCGTTTCTCGTCTCGGGCCGCGGCGAGCTGCACCTCACGATACTGCTCGAAAACATGCGCCGCGAAGGCTACGAGCTCGCCGTGTCGCGGCCGCGCGTCGTGTTGAAGGAAATCGCCGGCGAGACCTGCGAGCCGTACGAGCTGCTGTCCGTCGACGTCGAGGTGCAGCACCAGGGCGCGGTGATGGAAGCGCTCGGTGTGCGCCGCGGCGACCTCACGAACATGGAATCCGATTCGCTCGGACGCGCACGGCTCGAGTACCGGATTCCGGCGCGCGGGTTGATCGGGTTCCAGGGCGAGTTCATGAACCTGACGCGCGGGACGGGACTCCTTAGCCACGTCTTCGACGCGTTCGCGCCGATGAAGGGCGATCTTCCCGAGCGGCGCAACGGCGTGCTGATCTCGCAGGAAGACGGCGATGCCGTCGCCTACGCGCTGTGGAAGCTGCAGGAGCGCGGACGGATGTTCGTGTCGCCCGGCGAAAAGCTCTACGAAGGGATGGTGATCGGCATCCACAGCCGCGACAACGACCTTGTCGTCAACCCGATCAAGGGCAAGCAGCTCACCAACGTTCGCGCGTCCGGCAAGGACGATGCGATCATGCTGACGCCGCCGATCGCGCTGACGCTCGAATACGCGGTCGAGTTCATCGCCGACGACGAGCTCGTCGAGATCACGCCAAAGTCGATCCGCATCCGCAAGCGCCACCTCAAGGAACACGAGCGGAAGCGCGCAAGCCGCGAAGCCGCGTAGGGGTCAGATACGCATTTCGCGTGCGCGCTGCATCGATTGCGAAAGGCCCGTCGCGAAATGCGTGTCTGACCCCACTTTCGGCACAGCCAGTGGATCCCGCCCGACGCTTGACTTCCCAACGTCGCGCGCCTCGCGGAACTGGCGCTCGCGAACATCGACCGCGAGTATCCGCACAAGCTCGATCACGTCATGGCGACCGACGCCGATGCGCTCGCGCCGCGGCGACTTCATCCGGCCTTCCACGGCAGCTACGACTGGCATTCGTGCGTGCACATGCACTGGCTGCTCGTGCGGCTGCGCCGCCGCTTTCCCGATCTGCCCAGCCGATTCGCGGTCGACGCGCTCTTCGACCGCCATTTCGCGCCCGACGCGATTGCCGCGGAAGTGGCTTATCTCGCGCGCCCGGACAGCGGCTCGTTCGAGCGGCCCTATGGCTGGGCGTGGTTGCTGAAGCTCGCCGCCGAGTTGCACGATGCACCCGATTCGGCGCGCTGGTCGGCTGCGTTGCAACCACTCGCCGACGCCTTCGCCGCGCGCTATCTCGATTTTCTTCCCCGCGCGCATTATCCGTTCCGCTATGGCCTGCATCCGAACAGCGCGTTCGCGCTTGCCTTCGCGCTCGATTACGCGCGGGTCGCGAACGACCACGCGCTCCACGATGCGTGCGCGGCGAAGGCGCGCGAATGGTATGCAATGGATCGCGATGCGCCGGCCGCGCTGGGAGCCTTCGGGCGTCGACTTCCTTTCGCCGACGCTGATCGAGGCCGAGCTGATGCGGCGCATTCTCGATCGCCGGACGTTCGCCGAATGGCTCGCGGGATTGCTGCCTCGCTTCGCCGATCGTGCGCCGGCCTCGCTGTTCGCGCCCGTCGATGTCATCGATCGCGCCGACGCGCAACTCGTGCACCTCGACGGTCTCAATCTCTCGCGCGCATGGTGCTTTGCAGGGATCGCCGCGGCGCTGCCCGCGGGCGATCCACGAATCGACGTGGCGCGTGACGCCGCGGAGCGTCACCTCGCCGCCGGCTGGCAGGGGCTGGCCAGCGGTGATTTCGTCGGCGCGCACTGGCTTGCAAGCTTCGCGATGCTGGCGCTCGAAGCTGACATCGCCTGCTAAACTCGCCGGCCATGAATGAATCGTTTCTGATCGGCGTCGTCATCGGATTTGTCATCCTCGCAGCGCTTGCAGTGATGACGCTCGTACGGGTGATCGCGCTTGCTCGCGAACGCGACACCGCGGCGCGCGACATGGCGGACCTGCGCGGACGGCTCGAAGCGTTTGGACGCGCTGTCGCGGACCACGAGCGCGACGTTCGCGGCGATCTCGCGGGCGCGCGCAACGAAACCGCTGCGGCGTGGACGGCGTTGCGCGAGGAGCTCGCCGGCACGCTCGCGCGCCAGCAGCAGGCGACGACCCAGCAGCTCGGCGGCATGAGCACGTCGCAGCAGGAGCAGTTGAAGGCCTTCGCCGAACGTCTGGCGCAACTGACCCAGGTGTCCGAATCGCGGATCGAGGCGCTGCGCAAGACGCTCGAGGAGCGGCTCGACCTGCTGCGCGGCGAGAACGCGCAGAAGCTCGAGCAGATGCGCGCGACGGTCGACGAGAAGCTGCAGGCGACGCTCGAGCAGCGGCTCGGCGCTTCGTTCAAGCAGGTGTCCGAGCGGCTCGAGCAGGTGCACAAGGGACTGGGCGAGATGCAGACCCTTGCCACCGGTGTGGGCGATCTGAAGCGCGTGCTGACGAACGTGAAATCGCGGGGCACGTGGGGCGAGGTGCAACTCGGTGCGTTGCTCGGCGACCTGCTGCCGCCGGGGCAGTACGCGCAGAACATCGCGACGCGACCGGACTCGAAGGAGCGCGTCGAATATGCAGTTCGGTTTCCGGGGCACAGCGAGGACGGCACGCCGTGCTGGCTGCCGATCGACGCCAAGTTTCCACTCGAGGACTGGCAGCGCCTGCAGGCGGCGATCGAGAACGCCGACGTCGACGCCGTCGAGTCGAGCCGGCGCGCGCTCGAGCAGTTCTTCAAGACGCAGGCGCGGATGATCCGCGACAAATACGTGCAGGCGCCGCACACCACCGACTTCGCGATCCTGTTCGTGCCGACGGAAAGCCTGTTCGCCGAGGCGATGTCCCGGCCGGGGCTCGCCGACACGCTGCAGCGCGAGTTTCGCGTCACGATCGCGGGTCCGACGACGCTGCAGGCGTTGCTGAACAGCTTCCAGCTCGGTTTTCGTACGCTCGCCGTTCAGAAACGCTCCACCGAGGTCTGGCGGGTGCTGGGTGCGGTCAAGACCGAATTCGACCGCTTCGGCGCGCTGCTCGCCAAGACGAAGGACAAGCTGGTGCAGGTCAGCAATACGCTGGACGAGGCGGGAAAGAAAAGCACGACGATCGCGCGCAAGCTGCGCGACGTCGAGGCGCTGCCCGAGGACGAGGCGGACCGCTTGCTGACGGGCGAGGCCGGTCGGATCATCGACGTCGAGGACGACGTCGACACGCTCGCCCTGGCGCTGCCGCCCGATACCATAATGTAGCGCCGCCGCATACGAAGGTATTCCTTGTTCGACGCGCTGCGGCGCCTGCGACGGAAGCGGATTCTGCGCACTGCCGCGCTTCCCGATTCGCTTTGGCGCGCCGCCTGCGACGCGCTGCCGTTTCTCGCGATTTACACCGGCGACGAACGTGCGCGCCTGCGCGATCTCGTCGTGCTGTTCCTCGACGCGAAAAGCATCGTCGGGGCGCAGGGACACGCGGTCACGCCGTTGCAGCGGACGATCATCGCGATACAGGCCTGCGTGCTCGTATTGAATCTCGATCTCTCGCTCTACGACGGCTTCGAGAACGTCGTCGTCTATCCCGGCGAATTCATCCCCGGCTGGGAATACGAGGACGAATACGGTGTCGTGCATCGCCAGGATGCGGCGCTTGCCGGCGAGGCGATGGAGCGCGGCCCCGTCGTGCTTTCGTGGCCGGACGTCGCGGCATCGGCCGACTGGGACGCGTCGCAGATGAATCTCGTCATCCACGAGTTCGCGCACAAGATCGACATGCAGGACGGCAGCGCCAACGGCTGTCCGCCGCTGCCGGACAACGCGTCGCGAATGACGTGGCAGCGCGTCATGCGCGCGGCGTACGATGATTTCGCGAAGCGCGTGGAGCGGGGAGAGGACACGGCGATCGATCCGTACGCGGCGGAAAGCCCCGGCGAGTTCTTCGCGGTGCTCTCCGAAGTTTTCTTCGCCGAGCCGTTACTGCTGCAGGAAGAATATCCTTCGGTCTATCGCGAATTCGCGCGCTTCTATCGCCAGGACCCCGCTGGTCCCCAATCAATGAAAGGGAGATCGCCATGAAGTGCACGCTGGTTGGATCCCGCTACTTCGGCGCCAGCGTGTTCGAGGCGCTGCACAATGACGGCGTCGAGATTGCGCGGGTCATCGTACCGGCGGCGGACGATCGGCTCGCTGTTGCGGCGCAGGCGGCCGGCGTGCCGGTGCGCGTCCTCGACAACCCGAAGCTCGTGCCCGCCGCTGCGATTGCGGACGACACCGACCTGATCGTCGCGGCGCATACGCATGCGCGCGTCAGCGACGACGCGCTCGCCCGCTCGCGCCTCGGCGGCGTCGGCTATCACCCGTCGCTGTTGCCGCGGCATCGCGGCATCGCCGCCGTCGAATGGACGATTCTTTCCGGCGATCCGATCGCCGGCGGATCGGTCTACCACCTTGCGCAGGGCTGGGATGCGGGCGCGATCGCCGCGCAGGACTGGTGCTTTGTCGCGAAAGGCGAGACGGCGCGTGAATTATGGGAGCGCGCGCTCGCGCCGATGGGCCTCGAGCTGTTGAAGCGTGTCGTGCGCCATGCCACGCAGCATGGCGAGCTGCCGGCACATCCGCAGGACGAGCGCTTCGCGACGAAGGCGCCGATGATCCGGCCGACGATATCGCTCACCGAGGAAGGCAAGGCGGCGCACACGTCACTGGTCGTCACGGCGATCGGCGCCGACCGCCCCGGCATCGTGAGCCTTCTCTCCGAGCGCGCGCAGGGATTCGGCGCGAACTGGGCGGGAAGCCGCATGGCGAATCTCGCCGGACAGTTTGCCGGCATGGTGCACCTCGAAGTGCCCGCGCAGAATGCGGAGCCGCTCGCGCAGGCGCTGCGCGGCCTCGAATCGTCCGGATTGCGCGTCGTCATCGCGAGCAGCGAGACGCGTCCGGCCCCGGCGGGACGGCGGCTCGTCAAGCTCGAATTGACGGGAATCGACCGGCCGGGAATCGTCCGCGATCTGTCGCGCGACCTGGCCCTGCGCGGCGTCAGCATCGACGACCTGCACACCGAAATCGTCAGCGACGGCGCATCGGCCGAGCATCGCTTCCAGGTGAAGGCGCTGCTCGCGGTTCCCGACTCGCTGCCGAACGACGCATTGCGGCGCGCGCTCGCTGCGCTGGCGAGCGAAATGATGGTCGACATCGCGCTCGACGAGGACCGCCGCGCGGAATGAATCGCGCGCTGCGGTCAACCCGTCAAGGCACGCTCGACGATCCTTCTGGTGTCCGCTGCACGCAGACAGTGATCCGAATGCCGCGCCCGCATAAATGTCCGGGGTGAGCCGCGACGCGCAGTAAGCGTCGGCCACGTAATCGGGCGCATGCCGGACGAGCTCCGCTGCCGAGACGGCGAGCGCGACAGCCTGCGCGACGCGGCGGGCCGTGGCGGGGTCATCGGCGACGCCGCGCAGCAGCGGCGCGAGCGACGCGGCATGGCGATCGAGCGATGCGTGGGCGCCGCGCACCGAAGCAAGCCCGTCGAGCAACGCGTCGACCGCGTCGGGCTCCTTGCGCGCGGCGCGCGCGACGTCGAGGCACACGACGTTGCCCGATCCTTCCCAGATCGAATTGACCGGCGCCTCGCGGTAGAAGCGCGGCAACGGATTCTCCTCGACGTAGCCGTTGCCGCCCAGCGCTTCCATCGCTTCGGCGGTGACGGCGATCGCGCGCTTGCATACCCAGTACTTCGCGGCCGGCGTGACGATGCGCGCCGCGGCGCGCGCTGCGGCGCCGGCGTCCGCTTCGCAGGCGCGCGCGAGATGCAACGCAAGCCACAGCGACGCTTCGCTTTCCAGCGCGACGTCGGCCAGCACGTTGGTCATCAGCGGCTGGTCGGCGAGGAGGCGTGAAAACGCGCTGCGGTGCCGCGCGTGATGAATTGCGTGCGTCGTTGCTGCGCGCATGATCCCTGCGCTCGCGATGACGCAATCGAGCCGCGTGTACTGGACCATTTCGAGGATCGTCGCGATGCCGCGATTCGTGGCGCCGATCGGCCACGCGAGCGCGCGTTCGAATTCCACTTCGGATGACGCATTCGAGCGATTGCCGACCTTGTCCTTCAGCCGGTTGATCCGAATTGCATTGCGCGTGCCGTCCGGACGCACGCGCGGCATCAGGAAACAGCCAAGGCCTGCGTCCGTTTGTGCGAGCACGAGATGCGCGTCGCATTGCGGTGCCGAGAAGAACCACTTGTGGCCGGTGATGGTCCACGCGCCTTCGGCATCCGGCACGGCGCGCGTGACATTGGCGCGCAGATCCGACCCGCCTTGCCGCTCGGTCATGCCCATGCCGATCAGCGCCGAGCGTTTCTCTGCGATCGGCAGCGCGCGCGGATCGTAATCGGTCGCGAGAACCTTCGTCAGCCACGGGCCAGCGTCCCGGGGCAATTCGGCCGCGTGCCGCGTCAGCACCGGCACGCTCGCATACGTCATCGTCAGCGGGCACTGCGTGCCGTTTTCCACTTGCGCATGCAGGTAGTACATCGCCGCGCGCGCGACTTGCGCGCCTGATCGCGGCGTGCGCCAGGGCGCGCAGTGCTCGCCGGCCGCCATCGCGAGCCGCATCAGCGCATCCCATGCCGGATGAAACACGACGTCGTCGACACGTTCGCCGCGCCGATCGTAAGCGCGCAGTGTCGGTGGATTCCGGTTCGCGGCATCGGCGAGCGCATACGTCTCCGCTGCGCCGAGTGTCGCACCCCATTGCATCAATTCGGGATTGGCCCACGCGGCGCAATGACACTCGACCGCATGCTGCAACGCCTCGTCGATCGCGAACAGATTGCGGCCTTCGAACGGCGGCGGCTGGTTGGGAAAGCCCGGTGATGTCATCGTCGTCAATGCGCGCGGCAAGCCGTGACAAACGCACGCTTCAGGCGGTCGGCGCCTGCGTCGGGCGGATTGCCGATTTCGGCCGGAACACCTTGCACACCTCCTCGTGCGTCTCGACGTACGGCCCGCCGATCAGATCGAGGCAATAAGGCACGGCCGGAAAGATGCCGTCGAGCGTTTCCTTGATCGCCTTCGGTTGCCCGGGGAGGTTGAGGATCAGCGCCTGACCGCGCACGACGCCGACCTGTCGCGACAGAATCGCCGTCGGCACGTAGCGCAGACTCACCTGGCGCATCTGCTCGCCGAATCCCGGCAACACCTTGTGCGCGACGGCGAGCGTTGCTTCGGGCGTCACGTCGCGCGGCGCCGGACCCGTGCCGCCCGTCGTCAGGACGAGATGGCAACCGATCGTATCGACGAGCTCGATGAGCGTGCGTTCGATGATCGGCTGTTCGTCCGGGATCAGCCGCGTCTCGAAGCGCCACGGCGTCGACAACGCCGCTTCGAACCATGCGGTGAGTCCGGGCAGCCCCTGGTCGGCGTACACGCCCCGGGAGGCGCGATCGGAGATCGAAACGAGGCCAATGAGGAGTGCGCGATCGTCAGGCATGGCGTGAATGGAGCGTGATGGTTGACGTGCAAGGGGGTGAGCGTCATGCCTCGCCGACGATTCGCGTGAGCTCGCGAAACAGCGCGCGCGACTTGCGCGGCGGCGCGCCGTGCGCACGCTCGGCGCGCACGTCGGCGACGAGCGCTGCCAGCGCGTCGCGCGGTGCGCTCGGGTACGCCTCGATGAAGGCGTCGAGTCCGCCGGCTTCGTCGAGGATGCGGTCGCGCCAGCGTTCGAGCAACGCGAAGCGCGCGCGCTCGCGCTGCGGGCCTTCCGCCCACGTGACCAGCGCGGCGCGCAGCGGCGCAGCATCGATATCGCGCATCAGGCGGCCGATGAACTGCATCTGGCGCCGTCGAGCTTCGTGCCGGGTGATCGTGCGTGCGAGCGCGATCGCATCGACGAGCTTCTCGGGAAGTTGAAGCGTGGCGAGACGTTCGGGATCGAGCGCGACGAGCGCGACACCGAGCTCCTGCAGCTCGTGCATTTCGTGCTTGCGCCGCGTCTTCGACGGCGCCTGGTACGGATCGTCGCGGGGCGGCAGAGATTGCGGGCGAGGCATCGGGTCGCGTGGCGCCGCGCCATAAGTCGACGCTTTGCGCTATCGGGTATGCGCCGCCGCGTGCAAAAGGGCACGAAACGACGCCTTTGCTATGATAGCCGACGCTTCTTCCACGCTTCGCCGATGACGATTTCCACGAACGCCGATCGCGACCTTTCCACTGCCCGCATGCCCGACGATGCATCCGCCGATACGCATTTTCCCGTAACCCGGGAGACGCTCGATCGCGTCGCCGCCGCGGTGCTCGATGCGGCGCGCGCGGGCGGTGCGACATCGGCCGAGACCGAAGTGTCGCAGGCGGTCGGCCAAAGCGTCAGCGTGCGCAAGGGCGAAGTGGAAACGATCACGTACAACCGCGACAAGGGCATCGGCGTGACCGTTTACGTGGGCGCCCGCCGCGGCCACGCGAGCTCGGCCGATTTCTCCGACGAATCGCTCCGCGCGACGGTCGACAAGGCGCTTGCGATCGCACGCTACACGGCCGAAGATCCCGCCGCGGGCCTCGCGGATCCGGATCGGCTCGCGAAGGCGTGGCCCGACCTCGACCTTTACCACCCGTGGGCGCTTTCCGTCGATGATGCGATCGAGCTCGCGCGCGAGACGGAAGCGGCGGCGCTGCGCGTCGATCCGCGCATCTCGAACAGCGAGGGCTCGACGGTGGCGCGCGGCGAATCGGACTTCGTCTATGCGAACACCGAGGGTTTCGCCGGCGGCTATCGCACATCGCGCCATCACATCGACTGCTCGGTCATCGCCGAAGCCGATGGCGCGATGCAGCGCGATTACTGGTACACGGCGGCGCGCGCGCCCGAGGATTTGCAGTCGGCCGCCGACGTCGGGCGCATCGCCGGCGAGCGCACCGTGCGAAGGCTCGGCGGACGCCAGCTCGGCACGCTCGAATGCCCGGTACTCTTCGACGCGCCGGAAGCGGGCGACCTGCTCGGCTCGTTCGTCCATGCCGTATCAGGCGGCAGCCTGTATCGCAAGTCATCGTTCCTGCTCGACTCGCTCGGAACGCAGGTATTCGCATCGCATGTCGACATCCGCGAGGAACCGCATCTTCCTCGTGCGCGCGGCAGCGCGCCGTTCGACAGCGAAGGCGTGAAAACGCAGCCGCGCGACGTCGTCGCCGCCGGCATGCTGCGCGGTTATTTCCTGGGCAGCTATTCGGCGCGCAAGCTCGGCATGCAATCGACCGGCAATGCGGGCGGGTCGCACAACCTGGTCGTTCCGGGCACCGAAGACCTTGCCGCGTTGCTGCGCCGGATGGGCAGGGGACTCTTCGTCACCGAGCAGCTCGGGCAAGGTGTTAACCCGGTCACCGGCGACTTTTCGCGCGGCGCGGCCGGTTTCTGGGTCGAGAATGGCGCGCTCGCGTATCCGGTCGAGGAAATCACGATCGCGGGCAACCTGAAGCGGATGTTCCGCGACATCGTTGCGCTCGGCACGGACATCGACCTGCGCGGGTCGCGGCACATCGGCTCGGTGCTCGTCGCGCAAATGACGATCGCGGGCAGCTGACTTCGGCGCCCGTTCGCGGTCCCTGCCGATTCCGCGATGATCGACCCCGTCCTCGACTGGCTGCGGCACCTCCGGGATCCGCTGCGCAATCCCGCGCAGGTGCGCCGCTTCATCGCGCGCCTGCCGGCCGGCGACGTGCTCGAGGTCCAGCACGAAGCGCTCGAGCTGCTCGCGAATTTCCCGATCGGCGGCCGCGAGGTTACCGCACCGCAGCTCGAGGCGCTGATGAAGCTCGATGCGCGGCTCGAGCCGATCATCAAGGATCTGACCCGGCAATACACGATCAATTACCAGAAGAGCTCCACGGTCGAATCGCGGCTATGGCACGCGGTATTCGACCTCGTGAAAGCGTTCATCGGCGCGTACAACGCGACGCTGCAAGGCGGTTTTCCGCATGCGGAAAACCGGCGCTGGCGGGCGATCCTGCCATGGGCGCTCGTGCGTCTCGCGCATTTTCGTGGCCTCGACGGCAAGTTCCGGCTGTTCCGCTACAGCCACTGGATTCCCGCGCAGTGGCGCGACTTCCACGAAACGTACGAGCTCGCGCGCGCACGCTCGTGGCACCGCGAGCAGCTCGTATTCGGCGCCGGCGGGTTTTCGAAGCCGGGCATCTGCGTCGAGCAGGTCTATCTCGACATGCTGCTGCTGATGCGTCTCGATTCGGGCAACTTCACGCCCGACCAGGTCGAGTGGGTCGCCACTCAGCTCGAGGACTGGGCGCCGTCGCTGGTGCTGACGCCGGTCGCGTCCGACAGCGCGGGCTTCTATGTCGAGCTGACCGGCTCGCAGGGCCTCCGCCGGCGCGACAAGCCCATCGTCGGCGGCCATGTCCTGTATGTCGACACCGGGCCCGTGTACACGCGGATCGTCGAGCGGCTGCGCTGGCTGCCCGAGACCGACGCCGAGAAGCCGGCGCCCGGCGACTTGCCGGCGCGCGAGCAGCGGCTGCTGCTGATGCGCCTTGCGGCGCTGTTCGGTCCCGATGCGCTCGCCCATGCGCCACGCGCGACGCGCCAGTCTGCCGACGAGCATGTGCGCGTCGTCAGCGGATTGCACGCGCTGACCCGAGCCGTGGCGGAGATCGACCGGCTGCCCGATGCGGCGCGCACCCCCGGCATACTCGCGAGCTTCGACGAGGCGACGCTGATGAATCCCGGGATCAACCCGGCGTCGATCGAGCGGCGCGTGCGCGGAACGCGCTGGAAGATGGTCGATCGCAGCGAGAGCGGCTGCCGGCTCGTGGCGCCGGCCAAGGAAGCGCCGGCGAAGCTCGGCGAATTGCTCGCGATCAAGGATGGCGACAACTGGATTCTCGGCGTCGTGCGCCGGATGCAGCGGCAGCAGGTCGACGAAATGACTGTCGGTGTCGAGATCATCGCGCGTCGCCTCGTGCGCGTGCTGATGCGAAGCTGGGCGGCACCGGTCGAGACCTCGCGCGCCGTGCACGATCGACCCTTCTTCGGCATCTATCTCCCGGCGGCGCCGGAAAATCGCCAATCGTCGCAACGGAGCCTGATCGGTCCCGACGACCGGTTCACGCCCGGCGGCATGATCGAGCTCGACACCGGCAGCGCGCGCTACCTGATCCGCTTCACGCAGACGCTGGAGCGGCAAACCGGGTGGACATGGACGCTTTTCAACGCGGTTCGCAAGCTTTCCACCGGATCCTGACGCGCCGCGCATCGCCTGCTAGAATCCTGCGGACAACCGCCGGGCACGCCGGCAATCAGAGGAGAAACGGGATGGAGCGTCGTTCGTTCATCAAGCACACCGGCCTCGCCGGCATTCTGGCGGCGGGTTCGGCGCCCGCATTCGCGCAAGCCGCACCGGAAGTCAAATGGCGGATGGCCTCGAGCTTCCCGCGCAGCCTCGACACGATTTTCGGTGGCGCCGAAACGATCAGCAAGCGCGTTGCGGCGTCGACCAACAACAAGTTCCAGATCCAGACGTTTGCGGGCGGTGAAATCGTCCCGGCGTTCGGCGTCGTCGATGCCGTGCAGAATGCGACGATCCAGTGCGCGCACACGGCGCCGTATTACTTCTTCGGCAAGGATCCGACATTTGCATTCGGCTGCGCAATACCGTTCGGCATGAACTACCGCCAGCAGAACGCGTGGATGTACCACGGCGGCGGCATGCAACTGATGCGCGAGTTCTACAAGGACTACAACATCATCAATTTTCCCGCCGGCAATACGGGCGCGCAGATGGGCGGCTTCTTTCGCAAGGAAATCAAGACGCCGGCCGACTTCAAGGGCCTGAAAATGCGCATCGGCGGCACCGGCGGACTGCCGCTGCAGAAGCTCGGCGTGATTCCGCAGCAGATTCCCGGCGGCGACATCTATCCGGCGCTCGAAAAAGGCACGATCGACGCGGCCGAATGGGTCGGCCCGTACGACGACGAGAAGCTCGGGCTCTACAAGGTCGCGAAGAACTACTACTACCCGGGATGGTGGGAAGGCGGGCCGGAGCTCGACCTCTACGTCAACATCAAGGCGTTCGACGATCTGCCGAAGGATTACCAGGCGATCCTCGAAGCGGCCTGCTACGAGGCGAATGTTGATATGGTCGCGAAATACGACGCGCTCAATCCCGGCCGCGCTGAAGCGCCTGATCGCCGGCGGCGTGAACCTGCAACCGTTTTCAGCAACGAGATCATGGCGGCGTGCTACAAGGCGACGACCGAGGTGTACGACGACATCGCGAGCCAAGAACGCCAAATTCAAGAAGATCTACGGACCGTGGAAGACGTTCCGCAACGACCAGGTGTCGTGGTTCCAGGTGGCCGAGAATCGCTTCGACAACTTCATGATCGCGGCCGGCCGGCTGTCGCAGCGCGGCGGCAGCAAGTAGCGAAACGGTAACCGCCCGAAAGCGAAAAGCCCCGTTTCGGCGGGGCTTTTTGCTGATGCGCGCTCGTCCGGGAACGGCACATGCCATCGCCTGCGCAAGCGCGTTTCTGCTAGCAACCCATTTCGTCGCTCTCACCTGGCAGCGCTGTTCCTCGAAGCACGCGATGCGCGTTTCGCACAGGCGTCCGGATAACCCGGAAGGGTAGGACAAACACCTTCTTTCGTTCGGCCTTCTTCCTGACGGGATTGCTGCTGTTTCAAATTGCGCACGCGGAAGTTACATTCGACGTGTCGGTCGACGAGGTCCCGGGTGCGCAGTTACCAGGCGTCGCGCCGTTCGACGCCTATCGCGACACGATCATCCGGCACGTCGTCGCGGCTGGCGCCGCCTGGGGACGTTATCTCGCCGGCACCGCGGTCATTTCGGTGCGCGTGATGCTCTATCCGCAGGACAATCTTCCCGCCGACAATCCGCAACTCCTCGCTGACACACCGAGCAGCTTTCGCGATCGGAGGGCCGTCGTCGGCATCGATAACGGATCGAGCATCGTGGAATTCGCGCCCGCGTACAGGATTCGCACGGGCCGTGCAATCCACGGCGCGGGCGAACCCGACGTGACGATCCGATTGGGTGAACGCTACGTGAAGGAGATGCTGTACTTCGATCTTGACCCGTTCGATCGCACGAGCCCGGTGCCCGCGGACAAGACGGAGGCATTCGGACGCTTCGTTCACGAGCTTGGCCACGCGCTGGGAATCAACGGCTTCTATCGCGGCGACGGAACATTCGATGCCGAGAATCTGCAATCGACGTTCGATCACTACATCACATGGGCCGCAAACGGCGCGTCGCAATTCAACGGTCCGCTTGCCATGGCACTTTACGGGGGTCCCGTTCCCCTGACGGCGAACGAGCGCGGTCACCTCGGAAGCGATGCCGATCCGCGTCTTTTCGCTGTTGCCGCCGCCGAAGTCATGAATGGGCGCACGGTTTACGAGGGCATCCGGTACACCGTTTCGGAACTCGATGCCCGGATCCTTTGCGATATAGGCATGCCGTGCACGCTGCAGGGCGCCATTGCACGACAGGACTCGCCGGCCGGGTCCGCGGCGCGCGAGCGCGCGATCGAGTATTACAGCGATGGTGTTCTCGGTGAACCTGCCCGATGACGCCGGGAATTGTGCGTCCTCGTTGGCACCGCTTTACCGGGTTTACAACAATGGCAACGGCGGAGCGCCCAACCATCGCTACACGACGGTACTCGAGGTGCGCACGGCGATGCTTGGGCGGGGGTGGATCGCGGAGGGAATGGGGCCCCTCGGCGTGATCGGCTGCGTGCCTTCGTGATCATTTCGGTGGCGCGGGCGTCCCTTCCCGTTTCCCATTTGTTCGCGTAGCGCGCGCTCGAACGCTTTCGTCTGATCCTCTTCTTCGACGGGTGCTGGCGCGCTTTCGTTCGCCGCGCCACCGGGCGTTTTCGACTCGTCCTTTGGCGCGGCCTCGTCCGAACCGCCGCCGAATGCGCGCTCGAGCGCCTTTTCCGCCGCATCCTGCTCCTGCGCACCCGAGGGCGGCTGATCGCTGCCCTTCGTGCCCGGCGCGCCGGGGAGGAGTGGCGCTTCTTCGGGAACGATGATCTGGATCTTGTTGATGTCGTACGCCTTCTCGCCTGCCTTGTAGACCATCACCATCTGCGGAAACGCGATGACGATGCCGATCATGATCACCTGAATGATGACGAAGGGCACGGCGCCCCAGTAGATCTGCCCGGTCGAGACACCCTTCGTGACTTTCCTGGTCAGGCGGTCGAGGTAATCCTTCGCCGGCGCGACGCTGCGCAGGTAGAAGAGCGCGAAGCCGAACGGCGGGTGCATGAACGACGTCTGCATGTTGACGCCGAGCAGCACGCCAAGCCAGATCAGGTCGATGCCGAGCTTGTCTGCTGCCGGACCGATCAGCGGAATGACGATGAACGACAGCTCGAAGAAATCGAGGAAGAAGGCGAGAAAGAAGATGAGCAGGTTGACGACGACCAGGAACCCGAGCTGGCCGCCGGGCAGGCTCGTCAACAGATGCTCGACCCAGATGTGCCCGCTCACGCCGTAGAACGTGAGGCTGAACACGCGCGCGCCGACGAGGATGAACACGACGAACGTCGACAGCTTCGCCGTCGTGTCCATCGCCTGCTTGAGCAGCTTCCACGAGAGGCGGCGACGCGCGAGCGCCATGATCAATGCGCCGGACGCGCCCATCGCACCGCCCTCCGTCGGCGTCGCGACGCCGAGGAAGATCGTGCCGAGCACGAGGAAGATGAGTGCCAGCGGCGGGATCAGCACGAACACGACGCGCTCGGCGATCTTCGACAGCAGGCCGAACTTCAGCATGCGATTCAGCACCGCCGCGAAGAAGGCGACGCCGGTGCCCACACTCGTCGCGATCACGAGCGTTTCGTCGAGCGCGCGATCGGCCATCCGCAGCTTCGCGTACAGCACCGCGGCCACGATCGCGATCACGACGAGCACGATCAGCGAGGGCGTGCCGCTGCTGCCGTTCGGCTCGCGCATCGTCCTCGCTTCGGCCGGCAGCGCCGGCGCCCAGTGCGGCCTGAAGAGCGTCGTCCCGAGCACGTACACCGCATAGATGCCGGCGAGCGTGATCCCGGGGATGAACGCGCCGGCGTACATGTCGCCGACCGAGCGGCCGAGCTGGTCGGCCATGATGATGAGCACGAGCGACGGCGGAATGATCTGCGCCAGCGTTCCCGATGCGGCGATGACGCCGGTCGCGAGCCTTCGGTCGTAGCCGTAGCGCAGCATGATCGGCAGCGAGATGAGACCCATCGAGATGACGCTCGCCGCGACGACGCCGGTCGTGGCCGCAAGCAGCGCGCCGACGAAGACGACGGCGTAAGCAAGCCCGCCGCGCAGCGGTCCGAAGAGCTGGCCGATCGTGTCGAGCAGGTCCTCCGCCATGCCGGAGCGCTCGAGGATCAGCCCCATGAACGTGAAGAACGGCACGGCGAGCAGCGTGTCGTTCGACATCACGCCGAAGACGCGCTCGGGCAGCGCCTGCAAAAGCGACGTGTTCAGCAATCCCAGGTGGATGCCGAGCAGGCCGAAGAAGATACCGACGGCGCCAAGCGAAAATGCGACTGGAAAGCCGATCAGCAGCGTGACGATCAGCCCGCAGAACATCAGCGGCGCCATGTTCGCGATGATCCAGGCCGTCATTGCCGGACGCTCCCGCTGTCGCCGCGGCGCGCCTCGGATGCTCACGGCCGTTTCCCTTCTCGAGGATCGGCGCTTCGATGCCGCGCGCGCGCGCCATTTCCTCGGCGAGCTCCTCTTCGGCCGATTTGCCGTGATGCTTCTCGAGCGGATCGGGAATTCGTCCGGTCAGGAATCCGACGCGCTTGATGAGCTCGGAGGCGCCCTGGATGATCAGCAGCGCAAAGCCGACCGGCACCATCAGGCGCGCGGGCCAGATGATGAGGCCGCCGGCGTTCGTCGACACCTCGTGGCGCGCGAGCGAATCCGTGAAGAGCGGCCACGACAGCCACATGATGATGAGCGACATCGGCATCAGGAACAGCACGATGCCGACGACGTCGATCCAGTTCTGCGCGCGCGCCGAAAGCTTGCCCTGGATGATGTCGATGCGCACGTGCTCGTTGCGCAGCAGCGTATAGCCGGCGCCGAACAGGAAGATCACCGAGAACAGGTACCACTGGATTTCGAGGTACGAGTTCGAGCTGTAGTTGAATATCTTGCGCACCGAGGCGTTGGCCGCGCTGATCAGCACGACGATCAGCACCAGCCAGTAGACGAGGCGGCCGACGCGCTCGGTGAAAGCGTCGATGGCGCGCGAGAGCGCGAGCAGGGCGTTCACGATTCCTCCTCGGGGCGCGCGCGCCCTTCGTTTCCGATTTCGTGATGTCCCGCGGCCGCTGCTGCGAAGACGCGGGGGCGAGCGTCGGACGCCGAATTATAGGCGAAGCCGGCATCGATGCGGGTTCCGCGAAGCGGCGCTCGCGGGCGCGATTTCGGGCGGCGCGCGTCATACGGCGGCGCGTCAGGCGCGGGCCGGGAGTCGATGCGCGCAATGCTAGAATCGACGTTTTTCCGGCCGTCTCTTCATGTTCAGCCGCTCCATCACGCTGGCGCAGTCGGACCCCGACCTGTGGCAGGCGATCACCGCCGAGAATCGCCGCCAGGAAGAGCACATCGAGCTGATCGCGTCGGAGAACTACGCGAGCCCCGCGGTCATGGCGGCGCAGGGCACCCAGCTCACCAACAAGTACGCCGAGGGCTACCCCGGCAAGCGCTATTACGGCGGCTGCGAGTATGTCGATATCGTCGAACAGCTCGCCATCGACCGCGTGCGAAGGCTCTTCCATGCGGAGGCCGCGAATGTCCAGCCGCATTCGGGCGCCCAGGCCAACCAGGCGGTCTTTTTCGCGGCGCTTTCGCCCGGCGACACGATCCTCGGCATGAGCCTGCCGCATGGCGGGCACCTGACGCACGGCTCGCCGGTCAACCTGTCGGGCAAGTGGTTCAAGGTCGTCGCCTACGGGCTCGAGCCGGAAACCGAGCTGATCGATTACGCGGAAGCCGAGCGGCTCGCGCGCGAGCACAAGCCCAAGCTCATCATCGCCGGCGCATCGGCCTACTCGCGCGTGATCGAATGGAGGCGGTTTCGCGCGATCGCCGACGAGATCGGGGCGCTGTTCATGGTCGACATGGCGCACTACGCGGGGCTGATCGCGGGCGGCGTCTATCCGACCCCCGTCGGCATCGCCGATTTCGTCACGAGCACGACGCACAAGACGCTGCGCGGTCCCCGTGGCGGGTTCATCCTGATGAAGGAGGAGCGCGCCAAGGCGATCAACTCGGCGGTGTTCCCGGGGCTGCAGGGCGGCCCGCTGATGCATGTCATCGCCGCCAAGGCCGTGGCGTTCGGCGAGGCGATGACGCGCGAGTTCAAGGTCTACCAGGAGCGCGTTCTCGAAAATGCGCGCGTGCTGGCCAAGGTGCTCCAGGAACGGGGCTTGAGAATCGTGTCGGGAGGAACCGACTGCCACATGTTCCTCGTCGATCTGCGCGCCAAGCGGGTGACCGGCAAGGAGGCCGAGGCGGCATTGTCGCGCGCGCACATCACCGTCAACAAGAACGCGATCCCGAACGATCCCGAAAAGCCGTTCGTCACGTCGGGAATTCGCATCGGCAGTCCTGCGGCAACGACGCGCGGCTTCGGGGAGATCGAATGCGAGGAGCTTGGGCATCTGATCGCCGACGTGCTCGACGCGCCGGCCGATGAGGCGGTGCTGACGCGCACGCGCAACAGCGTTGCGGCGCTCACGCGCAAATTTCCGGTCTATCGGGCATGAAATGCCCGTTCTGCGGTAGCGCCGACACACAGGTCATCGATTCACGCGTATCCGAGCCGGGCGACTCGATCCGGCGTCGCCGGCGATGTGCCGCATGCCAGAAACGCTTCACGACGTACGAGACGGTCGAGTTGCGCCTGCCGCAGGTGGTGAAGACCAACGGGAACCGCGCCGACTTCGACACGAGCCGCCTGCGGGTCGGTTTCGCCCGCGCCCTGCACAAGCGGCCGGTGCCGACCGAGTTCGTCGACGCGGCGATCGACCGCATCGTCCAGCGCGTGCTGTCGCTGGGCGAGCGCGAAATCGCATCGCGTCAGCTCGGCGAGATGGTGATGGAAGAGCTCTACAAGCTCGACAAGGTGGCTTACATCCGATTCGCCTCCGTGTACCGGTCGTTCCAGGATGTATCCGATTTTCGCGACGCGCTGAAGGAAGTCGAGGCCGTGCGCGCGCCGCGCAAGCCGCTCCGCCGGCCGGCGTGACGGAGCCCGATTTTTCCGATGACGACCGGCGCCACATGGCGCGCGCGCTCGCGCTTGCCGAGCGCGGCCTCTACACGACGACGCCGAACCCGCGCGTCGGCTGCGTGATCGTGAAAAATGGGAACGTGATCGGCGAAGGCTGGCATGCAGTCGCCGGCGAAGCGCATGCGGAAGTGGCGGCGCTCGCCGATGCGCGTGCGCGCGGACACGACCCGCACGGCGCGACGCTTTACGTGACGCTCGAGCCCTGCGCGCGCCAGGGACGAACGCCGGCGTGCGCAGATGCCGTTATCGACGCCGGGATCGCACGTGTCGTTGCCGCGATGCGCGATCCGAACCCTGCGCAAGGCGGCGGCGCCGAGCGCCTGCAGCGCGCAGGCCTGCGCATCGACATGGGCTTGCTCGACGCCGAAGCATCCGCGCAGAACGTGGGGTTCGTGTCGCGAATGACGCGCGGTCGTCCGTGGGTGCGAACCAAGCTTGCCGCAAGCCTCGATGGAAGAACGGCGCTGGCGAGCGGCGAGAGCCGGTGGATCACCGGCGCGCCGGCGCGCGCCGACGGACATGCGTGGCGGGCGCGCGCCTGCGCCGTCATGACGGGTGTCGGGACGGTGCTGCACGACGATCCGCAGCTCACCGTGCGCGATGTGGCGACGACGCGCCAGCCGTTACGCGTGGTCATCGATCGGCATGCCGACACACCGGCGAACGCCCGCGTGCTGGCCGACGCCAATGCGCTGGTCGTCACGGCGGGCAGCCGCAACGCGCAATGGCCGGCGACGCTCGAATGGCTCGCGCTGGCCGACGACAAGGGACGCGTCGATCTCGCAGGCACTGCTTCGCACGCTGGCCGGACGAGGCATCAACGAGCTGCATGTCGAAGCGGGCGCCAAGCTGAATGGTGCGCTGCTGCGGGCGGGATTGATCGACGAGCTGCTGATCTACTTCGCAGGCGCGCTGATCGGCGATCCCGCGCGCGGAATGTTCGAATTCACGACCCCGCTCGCGTCGCTCGGGCAACGGATCGATCTGGAATGGTCGTCGATCGAGCGACTCGGCGGCGACCTTCGCATCGTGGCGCGCGTGAAAGCCTGATGTTCACGGGCATCGTCGAGGCGGTCGGTCGCGTCATCGCGCAGACGCGCAGCGGTGACGGCGTGCGCGTTCGCATCGACGCGGGCGCGCTCGATCTGCGCGATGTCGCAGTCGGCGACAGCGTTGCGGTGGCCGGCTGCTGCCTGACGGTGGTGCGCGCGGAACCGCCCGCGCTCGAATTCGACGTGTCCGACGAAACGCTGCGCTGCACGGTCGGCTTCGATGTCGATGCGGAAGTCAACCTCGAAAAGGCGCTGCGGCTCTCGGATCGGCTGGGCGGCCATCTCGTGAGCGGCCATGTCGACGCCGTGGCCACGATAGTCGCTTGTCAGGCGAAGGCGAGCGGATCGCATGCGAACCGGCATCTGGAAATCGACGTGCCGGCCGCGCTTGCCCGCTACATCGCACCGAAGGGTTCTGTCGCCATCGACGGCGTGAGCCTCACGACAAACGCGATTGCCGGCACCCGATTTACCGTCAACGTGATCCCGCATACACTGGCCGTGACGACGCTGCGCAACCTTCATGCGGGTGCCAGGGTCAATCTCGAAGTCGACATGATTGCGCGGTACGTCGAGCGCCTGCGCGCCGTCGAATGAGCTTCAAGGGACCGGCACGGCCAGTCCGTGGCGACCATGCAATCGATGAGGCGATCGCCGGTGCGATCGCCCGCAAGGAGGAATGACGATGGACCTGACGACACTCGAGCGGCTTCCACTGTGGATCGGCGGCCGCGCTTTTTCGCCTTCGACCACGCGGTATGGCGAAGTGACGAACCCCGCCACCGGCGAAGTGATCCGGCACGTGCCGTTCGCGAACGCCGCGGACGTGGATGCCGCGGTGCAATCGGCGGCTGCCGCGTTTGCGTCATGGTCGGCGATGCCGTCACTGCGGCGCGCGCGCGTGCTGATGAAGTTTCGCGACCTGCTCGACCGGCACCGCAAGGATCTCGCGCGGATCGTGACGCAGGAGCACGGCAAGACGCTGGCCGATGCGGAGGGCTCGGTGATGCGCGGCATGGAAGTGGTCGAGTTCGCGACCGGCATCCCGCATCTTTTGAAAGGCGAGCACAGCGAAAGTGTCGGCACCGACGTCGATAGCTGGTCGATCCGCGTGCCGGTCGGCGTTTGTGCCGGCATCACGCCGTTCAATTTCCCGGCGATGGTGCCGATGTGGATGTTTCCGATCGCGATCGGCTGCGGCAATACGTTCGTGCTGAAGCCCTCCGAGCGCGATCCGACGCTGTCGCTGCGGCTGGCGGAGTTGCTGCAGGAGGCCGGACTGCCCGACGGCGTGTTCAACGTGGTGCACGGCGACAAGGAGGCCGTCGACGCACTGCTCGCGCATCCCGCCGTGCGCGCCGTATCGTTCGTCGGCTCGACGCCGATCGCGAAATACATCTATGAGACCGGCGCGCGGCATGGCAAGCGCGTCCAGGCGCTCGGCGGCGCGAAGAACCACGCGGTGATCATGCCGGATGCCGATGTCGACTACGCGACGGAAGCGATCATCGGCGCGGGGTATGGATCCGCCGGCGAGCGCTGCATGGCGATATCGGCGGTGGTTGCCGTCGGTGATGTTGCGGATACGCTCGTTGCCAAGCTCGCCGCGCGCGCACGCCGGGTGACAACGGGCCCGGGCGATGCGCCGGACATCGAAATGGGCCCGGTCATTACCTGCGCGGCGCGCGATCGCATTACCGGCCTCATCGACCGTGGTGTCGACGAAGGCGCATCGCTGGTTGTCGATGGCCGCAAGCCGACCGTCGAAGGTCACGCGGACGGCTTCTTTGTCGGTCCGACGCTGTTCGATGGCGTGAAGCCCGACATGACGGTGTACCGCGAAGAGATTTTCGGTCCCGTGCTGACGGTTCTGCGCGTCGACTCCTTGACGGACGCCATCGCGATGGTCAATGCCAACCCGTTCGCCAACGGCGCCGCGATTTTCACGCGATCTGGGCATGCCGCACGGCGATTCGAGCAGGATGCCGAGGTTGGCATGGTGGGCATCAACGTGCCGATACCCGTGCCGATGTCGTTCTACTCGTTCGGCGGATGGCGCAATTCGTTGTTCGGCGATTTGCACGTGCACGGCGTGGACGGCGTTCGCTTCTATACGCGGCTCAAGGCGGTGACATCGCGCTGGCCGGACGACGGCAGCGCTGCACCCGGGTTCCATATGCCGGTGATGGGATAGAACGCCCGGCATCGCGGCGCGCCGGCATCGGGCGATGAAGCGGAGCGCGCCGCGGTGCGCTATTCGTCGAGCACGCGCCATGACAGTCGAGGATTGGCGTGCGTAATCGGACACGATGCTCTGCACGAACGTGGCGGCGGCCGCCGGGCCGTCGACTCGGACCGTGATTCGATAGTACGGCGTACGCGCCGGCTCGCCCGGCGGCGGTGTTCCGGAAGCTGCCGCAACACTCGGTGGAGACAGGATGCAGTTCGCGACCGAGGCGTCGCCTGGGGCAAGGCACAGGCGTTCGATGACATGGCGCGCCAGGTGACCGTCGCCTGCGTCGAGGATCGGTAACGCGGCCGGATAGTCGGCGATCGTGCGCAGCACGCTCGGGACACCGCGCGCATCTTCGCCGGCGTGCCGCGAAGCGAAGTAGTTGCGCGAAAGATCGTCACTCGCCGGAGCGATCGCAGCGTCTGCGAACAGCGCGGCGACATCGCGTTCAAGGGCCGCCGATGCGGCGAGCATCGCGCGCTGGCGCGCATCGAGGTTGCCGCCGATTGCAACCCCGGTGGCCACCGCGCGCACGAGCGACATGCCGACGAAGGCCAGCGCGACGGCCGCCACCATCGCGACCAGCAGGATGATGCCACGTTGCGTATCGCTCATGTACCGCGATTCCAGATCACGTTGCGCAGCGGCACAATGGTTTCGAATGCGCGATACCGATAGCCGCCGCTCGCCGATCCGGCGATCGTTCCTTCGAGACGGCCCGGACACGCCGACTTGTCGTCGAGCTCGCAATCGAAGAGCACCCAGTGATAGGCGCGGGTCAGCGCGCGATCGATGCGGTCGGCGCGTACGATGACGCCAATGCGAACGGCTTTGATGCGCTCGAGTGTTGCGCGCGGCGCCGCGAGCAGCACGGCAGGCGTCCAGCTACCCGATGAGCCGGCACTCGCCCAGGTGTCGAGCATGCCGTCACCGTCGCTGTCGATGCCGTACTGGAATTTCACGTTGATGACGTTCGAGGTGAGCGGAACGGGTGCGTCGGCGTTGGCAAGATCGGTGCTTCGCAGCACGTCGGCCGAGACGTCGTAGCGCAGGACCGAGGCGCGCGCAGCGGGCCCGAGATTGAGCAGCACGCTCGTCACCGGCAAGTCGACCGTTATCGCCGAATGTGCGAGATCGACCACGCCGGCTACGGCCGCGCCGACGGCGGTGAGCTGCGCCATCGCGCACGCGCCCGTGCGGCTGATTGCGACAACGCGATCGCCGACCGCGAAAACCCCGTCGACACTTTCGACGTGAAAGCTCGTACCCGCCGCGGCCGGGGCTGCGAATGCGGCCGGCGTCGCGATGACCGGCGCCGTCGCCTGCCGTACGACGAGGCTGTCGGAGCGATCGGCGGCGCCGCCGTCCGTGATCAGCACGTCGAGCGGACGCAACGTGGTGGCGATATTGGCGGTTGCGGGACAGGTATCGAGCCATTGCGCAGCGGCCGCCGTCCCGGCGCCCGCGTTGCCGATCTGCGAGGTCATCGCGTACAGCGCGAACGCGCCGCTGCTTTGCGCGTCCGCAACCGACGCGGCATCTCGCCGCACCTTGTCGACGGCGACGAATGCCTGATGGACGATGACCATCGCCAGCAGTCCAACGCCAAGGCCGACGAGCACATCGAGGAGCGTTGCGCCGCGCTCGATGACGTTGACGTGGATCGATCGCGGCATGATTCAATGGCTCGGTAACACGCCGGCGACGGAGGCGTGATGCGCGTTCGCTTCAGCGGGCAATTGCCAGTAGACCGTGACGGACACCCGACGACTGGCGCTCGCCGAATCGTCGATTGTGACGCGCGGGGCGTTGGAGGCCGCACTCACGCCGGGCAAGCGCATCGCCGCCGCGAGCAGCGCCCGATAGCCGGGGCCGTCTGCTGCGCCATCGTAGCGCGCCGCAAGCGCGGCCGGGTCTTCCGCCCACATCCGCGAGAGCGCGCCCGCAGCCACGTCGAACGCTTCACCTCGCCAACGCGCGCTGCCGCTGTCTCGCAATGCATGGGTGAGCAGACCGAGCAGGCCGAGCATGGCCAACGAAAAGACGACGAGTGCGAGCAATGCTTCGAGCAGGAACACGCCACCGGCTTTCGGCCTTGCGTCACTCATACGCACAGGCCGTCGGCGCGGATCGTCCAGCAATCGGCCGTGACCGACCAGCCGGGCGGTAATGACACCGTCGATCGGGCACCGGTGTGGTCGATCGCATAGACGAACGTGTCCATCCCCTTGCCGGAGAGTCCGGTGGCCTTGTAGCGGAACGTGGTCGCCGTTGCATCGCAGGCGAGCGCGAATGCGTCGGCGGCTTGCGAAGGCGGCGGCGCCACGCCGCAAAGGCCGGCGTCATCGAGATACGTGCGCTGATCGAGGTAGTACTCCTCCATCCGCGCACGCGCGTCGGACAGGCGTGCGACGGCTTCGAGGATGCGGCTGCGCTTGACGTAGCCGGCGTACGACGGCAACGCAATCGACGCCAGCGTGGCGACGATCGTGACGACCACCATCGTCTCGAGCAGCGTGAAGCCCCCGCGACGAGCGCCGATCATATGTCCGCCCGCGCTCATGGACATGCGTCCGGCGACGTTTCGATCCGGGCGCGGCCGCTGTTCGCGAGAATCACCTTGCGCGCCCGGTGGCCCGGGCGGCATACGGTGAACGTGCCCATCTGCAACGCGCCGTCGAAGCGTCGCGCGTGTCCTGCGCTCGTGTACGAAACGTAATCGGCGACCGGCCGATTGCCGCGGATCGTGATGCCCGCCGCCGCGGCGCGCTCGCGGGCAATCGTCGATGCTCCGCCGCGATCGGCGTCGGCGATGATCGCCCATCCGCCCTCCCATGCCAGCGCGCCGCCGCCGGCGCAGGCGGTGGCGCCCGGACAGACATCGACGCGCGCGCCGCGCTTGACCGCCTCGCTTCGCGCGAGATCGAGCGCATGCAGCAGCGCATCGGCGCGATCCTGCAGCGCCTGCTCGGTCATCCACGCGCCCAGCCCGGGAACGCCCAGCGCGAGAACGACGCCGGCGATCGCAAGCGCCACCATCAACTCGAGGAGCGTGAAGCCGTGCCGTCGGGGTGCGGATCGCATGCGAGGCATTCTGCGAAGGCCGCCCGGGCGGGGATATCGGCAAGAGGGTCTAGGCCATTGGCGCTATTGCCGCTTGACATCGACTATTGGATCGCTAACCTGTTCGCATTGGGGAGCCCCGCGCAGGGGCACTGCGGCAACGCCGTTCAATCGCTGACGGGGCACGCGCTGGAGGCGCGCGGGGTTCCCGTTCGCTGACCGCCCTGCGTTGGACGGCTCGAAGCGGACGCGCGATAATTCCCTTTCGCCGCGCAGCTCATCCAGATCACGCGCCTGTTACTGCGCTTCACCCGCATTCCGGCGTCCGCGCCGCACGCTTTTCCGCAGCATCTCCCATGAACGCCCCCGACCCCACCGCAGCGCGCAAGCCCGCTTTCCAGTGGGACGATCCGCTGCTGCTCGACGAGCAGCTCACCGCAGAGGAGCGGATGGTCCGCGATACCGCGCGGGCCTATGCGCAGGACAAGCTGATGCCGCGCGTGCGCGACGCATTCCGCAACGAGACGAGCGAGCCGGCGATCTTCGCGGAGATGGGCGCGCTCGGACTGCTCGGGTCGACGCTGCCGCCGGAGTGCGGCGGCGCCGGCCTCAATTACGTCTGCTACGGCCTCGTCGCGCGCGAGATCGAGCGCGTCGATTCGGGCTACCGCTCGATGATGAGCGTACAAAGCTCGCTCGTCATGTTCCCGATCCACGCGTACGGCAGCAACGCGCAGCGCACGAAATACCTGCCTGCGCTTGCGCGCGGCGAGTGGATCGGCTGCTTCGGGTTGACCGAACCGGATCACGGATCCGACCCCGGGTCGATGGAAAGCCGCGCGCTCCGCGTCGACGGCGGATTCCGGCTGAACGGCGCGAAGACGTGGATTTCGAATTCGCCCATCGCCGACGTGTTCGTCGTGTGGGCGAAGCTCGACGGAGTTGTTCGCGGGTTCATTCTCGAAAAGGGCATGCAAGGCCTTTCGGCGCCGAAGATCGAAGGCAAGTTTTCGCTGCGCACGTCGATCACCGGCGAGATCGTCATGGATGACGTCTTCGTGCCCGCCGAGAACATGCTGCCCAACGTGCAGGGCCTGAAAGGACCGATGGGTTGCCTCGACAGCGCGCGCTACGGTATCGCCTGGGGCGCGCTCGGCGCGGCGGAATTCTGCTGGCAGGCGGCGCGCCAGTACGTGATGGACCGCAAGCAGTTCGGCCGCCCGCTCGCCGCTAATCAGCTCGTGCAGAAGAAGCTCGCGGACATGCAGACGGAGATCGCGCTCGGCCTTCAGGGTTGCCTGCGTCTCGGACGGCTGAAGGACGAACATCGCGCCGCGCCCGAAATCACGTCGATCATGAAGCGCAACAGTTGCGGCAAGGCGCTCGATATCGCGCGCGTCGCGAGGGACATGCACGGCGGGAACGGCATCGTCGACGAGTTCCACGTGATCCGGCACGTGCTGAACCTCGAAACCGTGAACACCTACGAGGGCACGCACGACATCCACGCGCTGATCCTCGGCCGCGCGCAAACCGGCATCTCCGCTTTCTGACGACGAACCATTCGCGGTCATGCGACTTTACGATTACTTCCGGTCGTCCGCCGCGTATCGGGTCCGCATCGCGCTGAACCTCAAGGGCATCACGCCGGACGCGCGCACGCATGTCCACCTGAGAAAGGGCAGCCAGCGCGCGCAGGATTACCTGGCATTCAATCCGCAGGGACTCGTTCCGGCGTTGGTGCTCGATGACGGCCGGGCGCTTACGCAGTCGCTGGCCATCATCGAGTACCTGGAGGAGACGCATCCCGAGCCGCCGTTGCTGCCGCGCGATCCCGCGGACCGCGCCCGCGTGCGCGCGATTGCGTTGCAGATCGCCTGCGACATTCATCCGCTCGATAACCTGCGCGTGCTGAATTACCTGATCGGCACGGTGGGCGCATCGAGGGAACAGAAGGACGACTGGTATCGTCACTGGATCGACGTCGGCTTCGACGCGTTGGAGAAGATGCTTGCGCGCGATCGCGCGACCGGTCGCTTCTGTCACGGCGATTCGCCGACGCTCGCCGACATCTGCGCCGTGCCGCAACTCGCGAACGCCCGCCGCTTCGACATCGACCTGTCGCCGTACCCCACGCTGGTCCGCATCGAATCGGCGTGCAACGCACTGCCCGCATTCGCCGACGCGGCGCCCGCGCGTCAGCCCGATGCCGAATGACTGACCGGCGGTTCCGTTCGTTCGTCGGCCAATGCCCGACAAGAGACGAGGAGTGACTCGCATGCAATACGCCGTGCCCGCCTGGGATTTGCCGGCCGTTCCGGCCGTCGGCGGCAATCAGCTCTTTCCGGTCCGTCACATCTATTGCGTCGGGCGCAATTACGCCGAGCACGCGAAGGAAATGGGCGGAGACGCGACGAAGGAGCCGCCGTTCTTCTTCACGAAACCGGCCGATGCCGTCGTGCCGGTGGTCCCGCCCGCCGTGGGCCGTGTCGCGTACCCGATGGCGACGCGCAATCTGCATTACGAGCTCGAGCTCGTCGTGGCGATCGGCAAGAGCGGCGCAAACGTCGCGGCCGGCGATGCGCATGGGCTGATCTTCGGCTATGCGGTCGGCCTCGACATGACGCGCCGCGACTTGCAGAACGACATGCGCGAGAAGAAGCGGCCATGGGACATCGGCAAGTCGTTCGCGCAGGCCGCGCCGATTGCGCCGATCCATCCGGTCGCGCAAACCGGACCGCTGACGCGCGGGGAAATCACGCTCCTGGTCAATGGCGAGCGGCGCCAGCACGGCGACCTTTCCGACATGGTGTGGGACGTTGCGCACATGATCGAATTCCTGTCGCGGCTCTACCGGCTCGAGCCGGGCGACCTCATCTTCACCGGCACGCCGTCCGGCGTGGGTCCGGTCGTCGTCGGCGATCGCCTCGAGGGCCGCATCGACGGCCTGACGCCGCTCGCCATCGACATCGTCGCGGGGGTGGATTGATCATGGTCTCCAGTGCGACGTTGACCCCCGAGGCGATCGAGCGCGGCTACAACAATCGCGCGGCGGTTCCCGAGCATCAGCAGTGGTTCGATCAATTTCTCGCGCGCTCCGAAAGTGCGAAGGAAGCGCTGCGGCCGTCGACCGATATCCGCTATGGGTCCGGTCCGAAGGAGACGCTGGATCTGTATCTGCCGGCGACACCGGCGCGCGGAACGTTGATGTTCATCCACGGCGGCTGGTGGCGCAGCCTCGACAAGTCGGACCATGGTTTCGTCGCGCCGGCGTTCGTCGCCGCCGGCTTCGCCGTCGCGGTCATCAATTACGATCTGTGTCCCGGCGTTCCGATCGCGACGATCATCGAGCAATGCCGCCATGCGGTCCTCTGGGTCATGCGCGATGGACCGTCGCGCGGCGCGCCGACCCCGCTCGTGATCGGCGGCCACTCGGCGGGCGGTCACCTGACGGCGATGATGTACACGACCAACTGGCGGGGACGCGGCCTCTCGCAAACGCCGTTCGCCGGCGGTTTTTCGCTGTCCGGCGTTCACGACCTCGGGCCACTGGTGCAGTTTTCGCACAACGTCGATTTTCGCCTCGACGATGCCGAAGCTCGTCGCCTGTCCCCGATCGATCGCACGCCGTTGACCGATGCGCCGCTGTTGCTGGCGGTCGGCGCCGACGAGACGTCCGAATTCCTGCGCCAGACGGACCTGCTGTGGGACGCATGGCCGCAGAATCATCCGGCCGGCGTCACGGCGCCGCTACGGATTGCCAACCGCCACCACTACAGCGTCGTGCTCGATTACGCCGACCCGGCAAGCGCGCTGACGCAGGCGACGCTCGCGCTGTTTCCGCGCTGAAGGGGTTGTGTACCCCCACGCTTGCGGCTGTCGCCGCGGCGCTGCGATGAGACGCGGAACCGTTCGGCCGCTACGGTAAAATGCGACGCATGTTGCATCCCGCTGCCGATTGACACCATGCCGATCGCTCCGATCGTCGAAATCGTCGCCGAAATCAAGGCCGGGCGGATGGTCATCCTCGTCGATGAGGAGGACCGCGAGAACGAAGGCGATCTGGTGCTCGCGGCCGATCACGTCACGCCCGAGGCGATCAATTTCATGGCGCGCTTCGGTCGCGGCCTCGTCTGCATGCCGATCACCGAGGATCGCGCGCGTCAGTTGAATCTCGCCCCGATGACGCCGGTGAACCGGTCGGTGCACGGCACGAACTTCACCGTGTCGATCGAGGCCGCACATGGGGTTACCACCGGGATTTCCGCGGCCGACCGGGCGCGCACGATCCGCGTCGCCGCCGCGCCCCACGCAACGCCCGACGACATCGTGGAGCCCGGACACGTGTTTCCGCTGATCGCGCAGCCCGGCGGCGTGCTCGCGCGCGCCGGTCATACGGAGGCGTGTTGCGATCTCGCGCGGCTTGCCGGAGGATCGTCGTCGGCCGTGCTGTGCGAGATCATGAAGGACGACGGCACGATGGCGCGCTTGCCGGATCTCGAGATCTTCGCGCGCGAGCATGGCTTGAAGATCGGCGCGATCACGGATCTCATCCATCACCGCAGCCGCACCGAGCGGCTGATCGAGCGCGTGGCCGAACGGCCGCTGATGACGCCCGCCGGCGCATTCCGCCTCGTCGTCTACCGCGACAAGCTCTCCGATGCGACGCACCTCGCGCTGACGCGCGGGCCGATCTCGCCCGACGTCGAAACGCTGGTGCGCGTTCACGAGCCGCTGTCGATCATCGACCTGCTCGACACCGAAAGCGAGTCGCACGCATGGAGCATCCTGGAAGCGGAGCGGGCGATCGCCGCCGCCGGGCGCGGCGTCATCGTGCTGCTGCATCGCGCGGAAAGCGCGCAGGAACTGCGCCGGCGCGCGATCGCGGGGGAGGCGCCTGCCGGGGACGAAAATGGATCTGCGCAACTATGGCATCGGCGCGCAGATCCTGCGCGATCTGCACGTCGGCAAGATGCGGCTGCTCGCGCGGCAGCGCAAAATGCCGAGCATGGCGGGGTTCGATCTCGAAGTGACCGGTTACGAGGAAGCGCCGAACGCGCGTCACGCGCCGTAGCCCTTGCGCGGCGCTGCCACGCTCAACGGCTCGCTCGACCACCGATAACCGTCGTTTGATGACCGCCATGCCGATCACCCGCATCGAACCCGGCGCCCGCGGCGATACGCGCCGTGTCGCGATCGTGCAGTCGCGATTCAATCCGCCGATCGGCAAGGGCTTGCTCGCGGGGGCGCTTCGGGCGCTCGGCGGGGCCGGGGTCGCCGACGATCGCATCACGCTCGTGACCGTTCCGGGCGCGCTCGAAATCCCGATCGCGCTGCAGCGGCTCGCGCAAACGGGCAAGTACGACGCGCTCGTCGCACTGGGCGCTGTGATTCGCGGGGACACGTACCACTTCGACATTGTCGCCAACGAATCGGCGGCCGGTGTTTCGAGCGTCGCGCTCGAATTCGGCGTGCCGATCGGCAACGGCATCCTCACCTGCGACACCGACGCCCAGGCGGAGGCGCGAATGAGCGCGAAGGGCGCCGAGGCGGTGCAAGCCGCGCTCGAGCTCGCCAATCTCCTCGATGCGATCGAGGGTTCGTGAGCGTCGCCGGACCGCTCCAAGACGCGAACTGCGCCCCCTGGCAGCGCCGCGCGCCAGCCGCAAGCGTGCGTCATGAGCGCCGTTACGCCGCGGCGACGCGCGCGCGAGCTGGTTCTCCAGGGCCTGTACGAGCGTCAGGTGTCCGGCGGCTCCGACGACGCGATCGCCGCGTCGCTCGCCGAAAGTCCCGGCCATGCACGCGCCGACGCCGCGTATTTCCTGGAGCTCTGGCGCGGTGTTACGTCGCAATATCCGGCGCTGCTCGAAACGCTCGCTCCTGCCGTCGACCGCCGGATGGAAACGCTGGCGCCGATCGAGCGCGCGGTGATCGTGATCGGCGCATGGGAGCTTTCGCACCGGCTCGACATCCCTTATCGCGTCGTCATCGACGAAGCAGTCGAGATCGCGAAGAGCTACGGCGGCACCGACGGCCACAAGTTCGTGAACGGCGTGCTCGACAAGCTGGCGCCCCGATTGCGCGCCGGCGAGACCCGCGCGTCCGGCAACCCGTGAACGAGTTCGAGCTGATCGGGCGGTTTTTTCGTCGCGCGCCGCGCAACGCGGACGTCCGCATCGGCATCGGCGACGATGGCGCGGTCGTCGCGCCGGCCGCCGGCATGGAATACGTGATCTCCGTCGATATGCTCGTCGAAGGCCGGCATTTCGCGCCGGAGACGAATCCCGTGTTGCTTGGCCACAAGACGCTGGCGGTCAACCTGTCCGATCTCGCGGCGATGGGCGCGCTGCCACGCTTCGTGCTCCTCGCCGGCGCATTGCCGACGCCCGATCCGGAATGGCTGGCGGGATTCATGCGCGGCTTCGACGCGCTCGCCGCGCAATACGACGTCGAGCTGATCGGCGGCGACACCACGCGCGGACCGCGCACGCTGTGCGTCACGGCGATTGGCGAAGTGCCGGCCGGCACCGCGCTCACCCGCTCGGGCGCTACGCCGGGTGATACGATTTTTGTCTCCGGGACGCTTGGCGACGCCGCCCTGGCGCTTGCCTTCGCCGCCGGTCGAACCGATGTCGACGAAGCGGCGTTGCCGGCGCTGCAACGAAGGCTCGACAGGCCCGAGCCGCGGATCGCGCTCGGCGTGGCGTTGCGCGGGATTGCTTCGTCCGCGATCGATCTGTCCGATGGGCTGACCGGCGATTTGGGGCACATCCTCGCGGCATCGCGCGTGGGCGCGACGATCGATCTCGCCGCCATTCCGTGCAGCGACGCGTTGCGCGCGAAAAAAGGCATCGAACGCCCTACCGCGCTCGGGTGCCTGCTCGCCGGCGGGGACGATTACGAGCTGTGCTTCACGGCGCAACCCGCGATGCGCGAACGCGTCGATGCGCTCGCGCTCGTGCTGGGAATACCGCTGACCGCGATCGGTGCGATTACCGCCGAATCGGGACTCACGATTCGCGACGAGCACGGTCGGCCGCTGCCATCGTTGCCGCGCGCGTTCGATCATTTCGCATGAGCATCGCCGGCATGCGAATGGCATCGCCGACGTTCGCCTTTCTCTTCAGTCATCCGGCGCATCTGATCGCGCTGGGATTCGGCACCGGCCTGTCGCCGGTGGCGCCGGGAACGATCGGGACGCTCGTTGCGCTGCCGATCGCCTGGGCGCTCGATGCATATGCGGGCACGGCCGCGTGGCTCGTCACGATCGCCGCCATCACGATCGTTGGCGGCTGGGCCGCGCACGTCACGTCGCGTGACCTCGGCGTTGCCGATCATGGCAGCATCGTCATCGACGAAATCGCCGCGTTCCTGCTCGTGCTGTTCTTCGCGGGCCCGGGTCCGCTCCGCCAGGGCGTCGCGTTTGTCCTTTTCCGGTTTTTCGACATCGTGAAGCCGCCGCCGATCCGTCAGTTGGATCGCGCGATGAAGAATGCCGTCGGCGTCATGGCCGACGATTTTCTCGCCGCCGGCTACACACTGCTCGTGCTCGCCGTCGCGCTGCGGTTGTTCGGATGATCGCCGATGTCAAAGCCGCGTCAATCCGTCTCGCCGCAGAGGTTGGTCGAGCGTTGCGCGCGCGCGGCTGGCGTGTGGCAACGGCGGAGTCGTGCACCGGCGGGCTCGTCGCCGGTGCAATCACCTCGATCGCGGGCAGCTCCGACTGGTTCGAGCGGGGGTTCGTCACTTATTCGAACGAAGCGAAGCACGAAATGCTCGGCGTTCCCTGCGCGCTGATCGAGGCTCACGGCGCGGTTTCCGACGCCGTCGCACGCGCGATGGCCGAAGGCACCCTCGCGAACAGCACCGCCCATTGCGCCGTCTCGGTCACCGGCGTTGCCGGACCCGGCGGCGGAACGCCTGCGAAGCCGGTCGGGATGGTGTGCTTCGGATGGGCGGCCATCGACGGGCAGCCCGTGGTTGCGACCCGGCGCTTTTCCGGGGACCGCGAAGCAGTGCGCGCGGCGGCGGTCGATGTGGCGCTCGCCGGCCTCATCGACTTCCTCGAGCGGCAGTCCCGCCCCGCAAAATGAGCCGCACGGCCCTCGGCAGTTCGTCGATCAGCCCTGCGGCCTAGGCATTTCGACCGCTTCCATCGAACGATCGTTCGTGCCATAATCGCCGCCACTCTCGGAGGACCCCCATGATTTCCGGACAGACAATGGACGACAACAAAGGCAAGGCGCTCGCCGCCGCACTGGTGCAGATCGAGAAGCAATTCGGCAAGGGCTCGATCATGAAAATGGGCGAGGCGCAGATCCAGAACGATCTCACCGTCGTCTCGACGGGATCGCTCGGCCTCGACATCGCGCTCGGCGTCGGCGGGCTGCCGCGCGGGCGCGTCGTCGAGATCTACGGTCCCGAATCCTCGGGCAAGACCACGCTCTGCCTGCAGGTCGTCGCCCAGGTTCAGAAGGCCGGCGGTACCGCGGCGTACATCGACGCCGAAAATGCGCTCGATCCCGTGTACGCCGGCAAGCTCGGCGTCAACGTCGGTGAGCTCCTGATCTCGCAACCCGATCACGGTGAGCAGGGACTGGAAATCGCCGACATGCTGGTGCGCTCAGGCGGCGTCGACATCATCGTCATCGATTCGGTCGCGGCGCTGGTGCCGAAAGCGGAAATCGAAGGCGAGATGGGTGACCAGCTACCGGGCCTGCAGGCGCGGCTGATGAGCCAGGCGCTGCGCAAGCTCACGTCGAACATCAAGCGCGCCAACGTGCTGGTCATATTCATCAACCAGATCCGGATGAAGATCGGCGTGATGTTCGGCAATCCCGAAACCACCACCGGCGGCAACGCGCTCAAGTTCTATGCGTCGGTGCGCCTCGACATCCGCCGCATCGGCTCGATCAAGCGCGGCGAGGAAGTCGTCGGCAACGAAACGCGCGTCAAGGTCGTCAAGAACAAGGTTTCGCCGCCGTTTCGCGAAGCGCTCTTCGACATCCTGTACGGCGAGGGCATCAGCCGCGAGGGCGAGATCATCGAGCTTGGCGTCAATCACCGGATCGTCGAAAAATCCGGCGCCTGGTATGCGTATGCGGGCGACAAGATCGGGCAGGGAAAGGACAACGCCCGCGAGTTCCTGCGCGAGCATCCCGACACCGCCGCGGAGATCGAAGCGAAGATTCGCGAAACCGTCGGCATCCCCGCGCCCACGCGGATCAAGGGCGAGGCCAACGGCAACGGCGCGGATGCGTAAGCCGCGACGACGCGTTCGCAGGCGCAGCTGAAGCGTTCGTTGCGCGACGCGCGCCGCAAGCCGATCGTCTCGATACGCGCGACGGCCATTCGCATGCTCGCGCGGCGCGAATATGCGCGCGCCGAGCTCGGTGAACGACTCATGCATCGCGGCGCCGACGCCACCGAGGTGACCCGCGTGCTCGATGAGCTCGAGCAGCTCGGCTACCTTTCCGACGTGCGATTCGCGCAGATGCTCGTCACGCAAAGGGCCGGGCGCTACGGCAAGCGGGCGATCGCGCATGCGTTGACGCAGCGGCGCGTTGCATCGCCGGCGGCGCAGACGGCGCTCGATGCGTTGAAGAATGTCGACGAGCTCGCCGACGCGGGCGCCCTGTGGGAACGGCGCTTTGGAAGCCTGCCCAGGGACGAGCGCGAGCGCGCGCGTCAGATCCGCTTCCTGATCGCGCGGGGCTACAACCTGGCGATCGCGCTGAAGGTCGTGGGCCGACCGGCTGCAGACGGCGATACTGACGATTGACCGTCAGACGGTCACCGCTTCGGCCTCGATCGCGCGATCGGCGGTCGACCGGCGGGCGGTCAGCAGCGCAATGGTTCGCCGTGGCAAATCCTCGGTATTGAGCGCGACGGCATCGCGGCGCGCGGCCGAGCCCAGGCGAAGCGCATCAGCGCTGTCGGCCCGAAGCGCCATGACGCGCTCGACCGCCTCGTCGTCGCTGCCGATCAGCATGGCATTGACGCCGTCGCGCAGATGATCCGTGTAACCGCCTCGTCCGCCGGCGACGATCGGCAATCCGGTCGCCATCGCTTCCATGACGACGCGGCCGTACGCCTCGAACCACCGCGCGCTCGTGCGGTAAACGAAACAGTCGAGCGAGCGCAGGAATGTCGCCGGGTCTTCGGCGCCCGCCACCAGCACCTCGATGTTCGGAACATCGCCGATCTCATTCGAAAGGCAGGTGGCGCCCATCAGCCGCACGCGACAGCCCGCCTGCGCCAGCGCGCGCCACAAGCGCGGATCGTCCTCGTGATGCTTGGAGCGGATGTCGCGAGACAGGCGCCCGACGGTAAACGGCCGCGCGGGACGGACGATTCGCCATGGCCGGAACCGTGTCACGTCGATCGGGCTCTCCAGCACGCGGCCCCGGCCGCAATGGCGCCGGCGCAATGCCCGCGACGTATAGACGATCTCGACACGGTGTCCGGCGCGCTCCAGACGCTCGACGTTCCGGGCAAGCCGGTCCGGCTGGTCGGTGTTGTAGATCAGCACGACGCGTTCGAAGGACGCAAGCCGGGTCCAGTGTCCGATGCGAAAGTACGTCCCGACGAAGACGAGCGTTCCGCTCCGCGGAAAGCGTAACCGCAATGGACGCAGGCGTTCGACCGGATATTGCGCGAATGCCGAAGCGGGCGAATATTCGCTCCAGAGATGCACGTCGGCATGCGGCCGCAATACCCGCCACGTATCGATCGTCCGCCAATCCGATCCGCCGCTTGCGTCCCACAGGGGATTCACGAGATGCACGCGCGCCGGTTCGCGCTCGTCGTCGTGAAGCTTCATCCGCGCCTCCGTGATATGCGGTGCGATAGTTGAACATCGCGCCGATGCGTTTGTCGCGTTGACTTTTGTAACGAGCCATTGCGAGACGGCGCCAATGGCATCGCGTGGCGCGCACGGCATGCGAACGATGGATGGCAATCCCGAGCGCCGCGCAAGGCAGCGTGCGGCGTTCGCGATATACTCCAAGGTTTTGATTTGACGGAACTCCGGGTCCTGCGATCCCGAGCGTTTTCCGAGCACCGCATGCAAGTAGCCGACATCCGCCGCCAGTTCATCGACTACTTCGTCACGAAGGGTCACGCGCGCGTCGCGAGCTCGCCGCTCGTGCCGGCGAACGACCCGACGCTGCTCTTCACGAATTCGGGCATGGTGCAATTCAAGGACGTCTTCACCGGGCATGAGAAGCGTCCTTACACGCGCGCGACCACCGCGCAGCGATGCGTGCGTGCCGGCGGCAAGCACAACGATCTCGAGAACGTCGGCTATACGGCGCGCCACCACACGTTCTTCGAGATGCTCGGCAACTTCAGCTTCGGCGATTACTTCAAGTGCGACGCCATTCGCTACGCGTGGGAACTGTTGACGGCGCATTACCGATTGCCGCCCGACCGGCTGTGGGCAACGGTCTACATCGACGATGACGAGGCGTACGACATCTGGACGCGCGACGTCGGGCTTCCGCCCGAGCGCTGCATCCGGATCGGCGACAACAAGGGTGCCGCATACGCGAGCGACAACTTCTGGCAGATGGCCGACACGGGTCCCTGCGGCCCCTGCTCGGAAATCTTCTACGACCACGGTCCCGACGTCTTCGGCGGCCCGCCGGGATCGCCGGATGCGGAAGGCGACCGCTACATCGAGATCTGGAACCTGGTGTTCATGCAGTTCGATCGCCAGAAGGCGGGTGACGGATTCACGATGACGCCGTTGCCGAAACCCTGCGTGGATACCGGCATGGGGCTCGAGCGGCTGGCAGCCGTGCTGCAGCGCGTGCATTCGAACTACGAGATCGACCTTTTCGTCGCACTGATCGCGGCGGCGGCGCGCGAGACGCGCGCGTCCGACCGCGACAGTCCGTCGCTCAAGGTGATCGCCGATCACATTCGCGCCTGCGCGTTCCTGATCGTCGACGGCGTGATGCCCGCCAGCGATGGCCGCGGCTACGTCCTGCGCCGCATCATCCGGCGCGCGATCCGGCATGGCTATCAGCTCGGGCAGAAGCAGCCCTTCTTTTATCGGCTGGTCGATGACCTCGACCGGCAGATGGGCGAGGCCTATCCCGAGCTTTCGCGCGACAAGGCGCGCGTCGCGCAGGTACTGAAGGCCGAGGAAGAGCGCTTCGGCGAAACGCTCGAGAACGGCATGAAGATGCTCGACCAGGCGTTGCGCGGCGGCAGGCGCGTGCTCGACGGCGAAACCGCGTTCGCGCTCTACGACACGTTCGGCTTTCCGCTCGACCTCACGGCCGACGTCGCCCGCGAGCGCGGCGTCGCCGTCGACGAGCAGGGCTTCGATCGCGCGATGGACGCGCAGCGCGAACGGGCGCGCGCCGCGTCGCAGTTCAAGACCGGCGACGCGCTCGCGTACAGCGGGGCGAAGACGACGTTTCGCGGCTACGACACCTTGTCGGAGGAAGGGCGCGTCGTCGCGCTCTACAAGGACGGCGCGCGCATCGATGTCGCTGTCGACCGGCGAGCGCGGTGTCGTCGTGCTCGATCGCACGCCGTTCTACGCGGAGTCGGGCGGGCAGGTCGGCGACCGCGGCGAGTTGTCGAAGGGCGGCGCGTGCCTCACGCTCTTCGGCGTCGAGGACACGCAGAAAATCCAGCCGGACGTGATCGGGCACGTCGGCGAAATGAAGACCGGCGAACTGCGCGAGGGGGATCGCGTCGCGGCGAGCGTCGACTACGAGGCGCGCGGGCGCACGATGCGGAATCACTCGGCGACGCATTTGATGCACAAGGCACTGCGCGAGGTGCTCGGCGCGCACGTCCAGCAGAAAGGCTCGCTGGTCGATCCGGACAGGACGCGGTTCGATTTCGCGCACGACGCGCCGGTCACCGACGAGCAGATCCGTCGTATCGAGGCGATCGTCAATGCGGAAATCCTCGACAACGCCGCCGTTGCCGCGCGCACGATGCCGATCGCCGAGGCGCAGAAGACAGGCGCCGTCATGCTCTTCGGCGAAAAATACGGCGACGAGGTCCGCGTCCTCGACATCGGCAGCTCGCGCGAGCTGTGCGGCGGCACGCACGTTTCGCGCACCGGCGACATCGGGCTCTTCAAGATCGTCGCGGAAAGCGGCGTCGCGGCGGGCATTCGCCGCATCGAGGCCGTCACCGGCAAAGGCGCGCTCGAGCACGTGCAGCAGCAGGAAGCGAAACTCACCGGCGCAGCGCAGCTTCTGAAAGCGCCGATCGCCGAGCTCGAGTCGCGGATCGCGCAATTGCAGGAGAACGCGCGGGCGGCCGAGCGGGAGCTCGCGCGGCTCAAGGCGAAAGCGGCGGCGAGCGCGGGCGATGATCTCGCCGGCGGCGCGATCGACGTCAAGGGTGCGAAAGTCGTCGCCGCCGCGCTCGACGGCAGCGACGCTGCGACGCTGCGCGAGACGATCGACAAGCTGAAGGACAAGCTGAAGAGCGCCGCGATCGTGCTCGCCAGCGTGTCGGATGGACGCGTGACGCTGATCGCCGGCGTGACGAACGACCTGACCGGCAAGGTGAAGGCGGGCGAGCTCGTCAATCACGTCGCGAAACAGGTCGGCGGCAAGGGCGGCGGCCGCGCCGACATGGCGCAAGCCGGCGGCTCGAATCCCGCGGCGTTGCCGGAGGCGCTGCAGTCGGTGCGCGGCTTCGTCGAGCAGCGGTTGTGACGGCACGCGCGCCATGAGCGGCGAAGGGCCGCCCCGAGCCGCGAATCCCGCCCCCACCGGGGGCAGCGCAGCGGCGACAGCCGCAAGCGTGGGGGGACCATGAGCGGCGAAGGGCCGCCCCGAGCCGCGAATCCCGCCCCCACCGGGGGCAGCGCAGCGGCGACAGCCGCAAGCGTGGGGGGACCACACCCGCCGCAGTTCGCGAGCGACAACTATTCGGGTATCTGTCCGGAAGCCTGGCGCGCGCTCGAAGCGGCGAACGCCGGCCACGCGCCCGGGTACGGCGCCGACGACTGGACGCGTGCCGCGAGCGACGCGATCCGGCGCGCGTTCGACACCGACTGCGACGTCTACTTCGTCTTCAACGGCACGGCCGCCAACGCGCTTGCGCTCGCCGCGATCTGCCGCAACACCGACGCGATCGTGTGTCACGCGATGGCGCACATCAACGTCGACGAATGCGGCGCGCCCGAGTTCATGAGCGGCGGCGCGAAGCTGCTGACGATCGATTCGCCGCACGCGAAACTCGCTCCCGCGGCCGTCGTCGCGGCGGCCGTGACGCCGCACGACGAGCATTCGTCGCGGCCGCGTGCGCTTGCGCTCTCGCAGGCGACCGAGCTCGGCACGGTCTACACGCAGGCGGAGATTGCGGCGCTGTGCGAGGTCGGCGCATGCGCGAAAGATGCGCGTGCAGATGGACGGCGCCCGCTTTGCGAACGCGGTCGCAGCACTCGGTTGCCATCCCGGCCGATCTGAGCTGGCGTGCCGGCGTCGACGTTCTCTGCCTCGGCGGCACCAAGAACGGACTGCCTGCCGGAGAGGCGATCGTCTTCTTCGATCGCGATCTCGCGGAAGAATTCGCGCGCCGGCGCAAGCAGGCCGGACAGCTCGCGTCGAAGATGCGCTTTCTCGCCGCACCGTGGCTCGGCATCCTCGAAGAGCGGCGCATGGCTGCGTCACGCCGCGCACGCGAACGCGATGGCGAGGCGGCTCGCGGACGGGCTCGCCGCGATGCCCCAGGCGCGCCTGCTCGCGCCCGTCGAAGCGAACGGCGTCTTCGTCGACCTCCCGAAGCACGCGATCGACGCGCTGCACGACAAGGGATGGCGATTCTATGTGTTCATCGGCGAGACGGGCGCGCGGCTGATGTGCGCGTGGGACACGTCGGCCGAAGCGGTCGATCGGCTGCTCGCGGACCTGAAGTGGGCGCTGTCCGCGTCATCGGTGGATCGCTGCAGCCTGTCGTTACGACCGGTAACGGTCGCGACCGGGATCGATTCACGCGTCATCCGGACATTGCGATGGGCGAGACTGCAGCAGCGCGGCGCATGCTCGTGGCGTAGAGCGTCGTCCGTTGGCGCGGCCTGCGACCGACCGAGTGAATGAGGTCTTCCATCATCGCCGGCGTCATCTCCTGGCCGTGCGCCGCGCCCGCTGCGCGAGAGATCGACTCGTTCATGAGCGTGCCGCCGAGATCGTTGACACCCGCACGCAGGCAGACCGCAACACCTTCCGGGCCCAGCTTGACCCAGGATGCCTGGATGTTCGGAATGAGCGGGTGCAGAGCAAGACGCGCCACCGCGTGCATGAGCATGGCTTCGCGAAATGTCGGTCCGCAGCGCGCTCTGCCCTTGAGATAGATCGGCGCCTCCATGTGCACGAACGGAAGGGGCACGAACTCCGTGAAGCCGCCGGTTTCAGCCTGGAGCGCACGGATGCGCAGAAGATGGCGCGCCCAGTGCACGGGCTTTTCCATGTGGCCGAACATGATGGTCGCCGTCGTGCGGAACCCGATCCTGTGCGCAGTTCGCATCACCTCGAGCCATTCCCCGGTCCTGATCTTGTCGGGACACAGGGTGGCGCGGACTTCATCGTCCAGAATCTCCGCGGCCGTCCCCGGCAGCGTTCCGAGGCCGACGCGCTTCAGCTCGATCAGGAATTCCTCGAGCGAAACGCCCAGCGTATGCGCCCCCTGCCACACTTCGAGCGGCGAGAACGCGTGGACGTGCATTTCCGGAACAGCGGCCTTCACACTGCGGCAGATGTCGAGATAGGTCGCACCGGTATAGGCCGGGTGGATCCCGCCCTGCATGCAGACTTCGGTCGCCCCGCGCTCCCACGCCTCGCGCGTGCGGCGCTGGATCTCTTCCAATGGCAGATCGTAGGGCTTGCCGCGCAGGTTTTCGCTCGCCTTGCCTTTCGCGAACGCGCAGAACTGGCACCGGTAACCGCAGATGTTCGTGTAGTTGATGTTGCGATTGACGACATAGCTCACGATGTCGCCGTTCATCCGCTCGCGCATCTCGTCGGCCGCGGCGCAGACAGCCGAGAAATCGTTCCCGCGCGCCCGAAAGAGCTCGACGATTTCTCCCTCGCGCAGCGTTTCGCCGCGCCTGGCTTTCATCAGGATCGCATTGAGCTCACTGCGCGGCGTTGCCCGGCCAGACGCGCCAGTCAACGCAACCGCCGACATCGGAGGAGCATCGGTGGTGCCCGGTGACCAACCGTCGGTGCGGGGGAATCCATCGCTGTCGACGCGACGCAGGAGCGCCGTGCGCAATCCCGGATCGACCCAGCGCTCCATCTGCCGCACATAGGCAGGATAGATTGCCAGTCGCTCGACAAGCTCCTTGCCCGCGGATTTCGTCGCGTCTGCGAGCACGGTCAGTTGCGGCCAGGGCGCTTCCGGATTGACGTGATCGGGAGTCACCGGCGACACGCCACCCCAATCGTTGATGCCCGCGTCGATCAGCGACCGCAACGACCCGGGGCTTAGGTTTGGCGGTGCCTGAATATTCATCGCAGGCTCGAACAGCAGGCGCGCAACGGCGATGGTCCACAGGTGCTCCGCGAGCGAGGGCGCGGGAGCATCGGCCATGCGCGTTCCGGACTTTGGCCGGAAGTTCTGGACGATGATCTCCTGGATGTGGCCGTAGCGATCGTGAAGCTCGCGCAACGCCAGAAGCGCCTCGATGCGTTCCGCGCGCGTTTCGCCGATGCCGATCAGGATGCCGCTCGTGAACGGCACGCCCGCTTCACCCGCGAGCCTTATGGTCGCGAGGCGCGCTGCCGGCGCTTTGTCAGGCGACCCGTGATGAGGTCCGCCGCGCTCGCACAGACGCTCGCGCCGCGCTTTCCAGCATGATCCCTTGCGAAACCGAAACCTTGCGCAATGCCGCGATGTCGCCGGCGTCGAGCAGTCCGGGATTCACGTGCGGAAGGAGTCCCGTTTCCTCCATCACGAGGCTCGCGACCTCGGCGAGATACGACAGGGTCGTCTCGTGCCCGAGCCGGCAAAGTTCCTCCCGCGCCACGCGATAGCGCAGTTCCGGCTTGTCGCCGAGCGTGAACAGCGCCTCCTTGCAATTCGCCGCGGCTCCGGCGCGCGCGATGCGAAGCACCTGATCGCGCGTGAGATAGGCTCGCTCGCCTTTCCGCGGCGGATGCGCAAATGTGCAGTAGTGGCAAACGTCCCTGCAGAGCTGGGTCAGCGGAATGAAGACCTTGCGGGACCAGGTGATGACGCCGCCGTGCGCGGCGTCGCGCCGCGCCGCCGCCGCTTGCATCAGCCCGCTGAGATCGGCAAGGTCTGCGAGCGTCAACGCATCGTCGCGGGAAAGGCGACGATCAGGCGTGAGGGTCGACGCGGGGAAGATTGTCATGAGCGGATGGTCTCTTCAATCATGGCGGCGGTTGCCCGGCACGAGACTCCCGGCATCGATCGACGCTGCGCAGCCGTTGCGCGATCCCGCTCGATATCAGGTAAGCGTAGCTTTGTGTCGGCGATGGACGCAGGAGAAAGCTCGGCGAGATCGTCGGGCCGGTCGATGTCATGACCCGACCCGCTCGAGCCGCACAACGCCCGGCAGTGATGCCCCGCGGCACGCGCAGCCTCCCGGTGCTCGCGCAGGCTGTCCTCGCCGAAACGACACGGAATGGCGAGGGGCGGCGAGCAGGCGAGCGCGTTCGTTCCCGCCATCCTTGCTGGCCGGCACCAGCGTGACCGACGGCGCGGCACGATGGGCGAGCACGATCGCCTCGACATCCGCAACCGTGATCAACGGCACGTCGGCTGGAATCACGAGCATGCCGCTTCGGCCCATTTCGGCAAGACGACGCGCCCCTTTGGCGACTGCTGCGTTCATCCCCGTGTTTTCGCCGTCGTTCATGACGACTGCGCCTGCCGCGTGCGCCATGGCCCCCGCGTTGCGCTCGCTCGTGACGACGATCACGCCAGCAAGACAGGGCGCACGCATGAGTGCGGACAGGACGTCTTCGAGCATTGCGCCCGTCAACGTCCTGCGTTCATCGCAAGACAGCACCGGCATCAGGCGTCGTTTCGTGTGGGCGAACAGCTTGACGGGCACCACCGCCCAGAGGCCTCCGTTCCCGTCCATGCGTCGCGTCTCGACCGAATTCATGCGGCTCTCACGGTGCCGGCAAGCGTCTCGGCGAATGCAAGCACGGCCCGTGCGAGATGGCGTCGGTCATCGAGGTCGTTCATCAGCGTTCGGGTGACCGCCACCGGAACGCCGACCCGATCCGCGACCGCTGCATCGGATTCGTCGATGACGAGGCCGTCGATGAGGCCCCTGTAATGGTGCGCAATTGCGCTCGGTGTGACGTCGATGCCGAGCTCGTTCATGATTTTCGCAGTCGGCCCCTTGACCGCTTTGCCGTGGATGATCGGCGACACCGCGACTACGGGAATGCTCACGCGTTCGAGCGCTTCGCGCACGCCGGGCACGGCGAGGATGGGATCGATGCTGAGCCAGGGATTGGATGGCGTTATCACGATCGCGGTCAGTCCGGGATCCGCGATGGCGTCGACGAATGCCGGGCTCGGTCGCGCCTCGGCGATGCCCGCGAAAGAGACCGCCGTGACGACCGGCGCGCAGCGATGTCTGACGAAATAGTCCTGAAAGGGCAGCGGACCGTCGCGCGTATGAACCACGGTGCGCACCGGACTGTCGGTCATCGGCACGATTCGAACCGCGACGTTCAGGCGCGCAGGCCATGTCCGCGACGATGGACGTGAGCGATTCTCCGGCCCGCAAGCGCCGCGTGCGCTCGATGTGGACGGCGAGGTCCCGGTCGCCCAGCGCGAACCAGGTTTCGCCGCCAAGCGAGGCGAGCGCGCCCATGAAGTTCCAGCTCTCTTCGGCGCGACCCCAACCGCGCACGGGGTCGCTCAAACCGGCGAGCGTGTACAGCACCGTGTCGAGGTCGGGCGAGACATGGAGGCCAAGATGCTCGAAATCGTCTGCCGTATTGACCGCGACCGCCAGCGCGCCGGCGTTGAGCACGGCACTGAGACCCAGTGCGAGCTTCGCGCCCCCGACGCCGCCAGACAATGCCAGGACCCGGTTCGCGTCCGGTTGCGCCACGTCCGATCCGGTGCGCTGCGTTGTCATCGCTACGTCTCGAAGTCTTACCGGAACATGTCCAGTTCCCTGGGTCGCAGGAGCGCGGCTGCGTTTCGGGGAGACGCATCCCAGTCGAGCCCACGCACATGCACGAGCGGCAGGCGTTCGTCGGCCTGGCCCATCAGCATCGACGCGGCCGCGGCGATCTCGTCGGCGACGGCGACTTCGGTGACACGCATCGCCCTGCCAAAGAGGTCCGGCGCGCCAATCAGGCTCAGCAGCGAAGGCAGGCCGGCGGCCCCGAGCGCGACGCCCACCACGCCATTGCGCCACGGGCGGCCGAAACTGTCGTTGATCACGATGCCGAGATCGGCGGAAAAGGCCTGGTCCATCCGGGTCTTCAGCATGGCGCACGAAGCGTCAGGGTTCAGCGGCAGGAGCAGGACGCGTTCGTTTCCGTCCCGAGGCTCGATGTTGGATTGATCGACGCCGGCGTTCGCCATGACGAACCCCAGCCGATGCGCGACGATCAACACGTCCTTGCGATAGCGGACGATTTCCTGCGCCTCGGAGAGAATGACCTCGACGATGCGCGGGTCCTTTTGCACGCTCGTCGCAAGTTCGATCGCGCGCACAGACGGCACCACGTCGCGCAGCTCGACATACCGGCCCTCCGCCTTGGACACGATTTTCTGTGCGATGACCAGCACGTCCCGATCGTGCGGAATAATGCCGGCGCGTCGGATGCCCTCGATCAGGATCGCGCCGAGATCGGCTCCAGGCTCGATCAGCGGAAGGCCTGCGACGGCAGTCAACGTGACGACCTTGTCCTGCGGTGCCACTGCTCAAGTCTTTTCCGAAGTACCGATGTCGCCGGTGATCCGGAGTCCCGCGCCGTCCACCTTGTACCGCCTGTTGATGCCGATGAGAATGGAGGTGAGCGCTTCGGCGGCCACCGAATTGGCAATGGGGCCCCCATCGATGCCGCGCGTGCCGATGGCGTCGGCGAGGGCGATCACGCGCTCGCGTGCCACGCGGTCATTTCCGAATACCAGGACATCGCAATCGACGGTACCGCCGGCCCGCAGTTTCGCGGCGCTGACGTTGTGAAATGCCGACACGACCAGCGCCTTGTCGCCGATGCGCTCGTGCGCGATCTGTGCGGCCGAGCCCTGCGCCGGGAGTTGCACGAGAGACACCCTGGGCGGCACGAGCGGCACCACGGCATCGACGACAATCCTGCCGGCGACAGCATCGCTGATCTCGTCGAGAATCGCATCGTGGCTCGCGAACGGCACCGCGATCACCACGATGTCGCCCGCGCGCGCCGCACCGGCATTGTCATCGCCGCGCACCGGCGGCGCGCCATTCGCGGGTTCGATGCCCCGCGCGGCCGCCTTGGCCTTGTCGCTCGAGCGCGACCCGAGCACCACCGGATATCCTGCCGCAGCCCAGCGCATCGCAAGGCCCATGCCGAGCGCACCCGTGCCGCCGATGATCGCCAGCGTCAGGTCGACCGTGTGAGGTCGCTTCCACTCAGTCGAATGACATCGCGGTGAGCGGCACGATCTCGACCCCCGCCGCCTCGAGGCCTGTGCGCACGGCACTCGCAAGCGCGATCGCCGTCGGTTCATCGCCATGGACACACAGCGTGTCGATGGTTCGCGCAATCCGCTTTCCGTTGCGTGAAATGATTTCCCCGTTGCGCACCATGTCGACGACACGCTTCGTTGCAACCGCCGGATCCTTGATCACGGATCCTGGAATGCTGCGCGAGGTCAGGTTGCCGTCGTCGTCATAAAGGCGGTCGCAGAAGCCTTCGCGCGCGACCCGAAGGCCAAGCTTGCGGCCCGCCGTCTCCATCTCCGATCCCGACAGCGCCACGTAGATAAGGTCGCGATCGACCGTGCTTGATGGCGCGGCCGATCGCCATGGCGTATTCGGCATTCTCCGCCGCCATATTGTTCAGCGCGCCGTGCGGCTTCACATGCGTGACGCGCTCGCCTGCGTAGGCAGCCATCGCCTGCAACGCGCCGATTTGATACGCGACGAGGTACTCGAGGTGGTCCGGCTTCATGTCGATGCGGCGGCGACCGAAGCCCCAGAGGTCGTTGAAGCCCGGATGCGCGCCGATGCTCACGCCTTCCTCTTTCGCGCGCCGCACGACGCGATGCATCGTGAGCGGATCGCCGGCGTGAAAGCCGCAGGCAATGCTCGCAGAGCGAATGATCTTGAGGAGGGCCTCGTCATCGCCGATGTCATAGGCGCCGAAACCTTCGCCCATGTCCGCATTGAGGTTGACCTGTGTCGCCATCATCCGCCTTCAGTTCCTGGTTGAGCGTCCATGGTACGATTCTATTTGTAGTATGACAATACGACTTGGCGTCGCCCGGATGCGCGCTGTCGCGCGGGGCTGATGCGGAGCCATCACAGGATGACGGTGCGATTTCTTCCCTGCGGCGATACCGCGGTGACGGTTGAATTCGGAGATCGCATCGATCGTGTCGTGAGCGAAGCGGTCCTGCGCCTCAATGCGTTCGTGCGTGCGGCAAATCTGCCTGGCGTTGTCGAGACGGTCCCGACGTTTCGCTCGCTTACGGTTCACTACGATCCTCTCGCCGCAGACACCGCGAGCCTGATTCCCGAGATCGAAAAACTGGTCGATCATGGTCGCGGCGAAGCGAAGCCACCGAAACTGTGGCGGGTTCCGGCCTGCTACGCGACGAGCCATGCCCCCGACCTCGCGGACGTGGCACACCGTACCGGCCTTGCCACCGACGAAATCGTCCGGCTCCACAGCACGACACGCTTCCACATTTACATGCTGGGCTTCGCGCCCGGATATCCCTACATGGGAGACCTTCCGGAAGCGATGGCGTTGCCGCGGCGCACCGATCCGCGAACCCGCGTGCCGGCCGGATCCATCGCCATCGCCGGCGCAATGACCGCCGTATATCCGGTGGAGAGCCCCGGTGGATGGCACTTGATCGGCGCGACGCCCATTCGCCTGTTCGATCCCCGCTGGCCTCGCCCGGCATTGTTCAACCCCGGCGATGCGGTCCGCTTCGAGCCGATCAGCGTGCACGAATTCGATGCGATTCGCGCGGCGATCGCGGTCGGCAGCTACGAGGTCCCGTGCGAAAGCGTCACCGCATGACACCGGAACTCGAGGTGATCGCACCTGGCCTGCACACGACCGTTCAGGACGCGGGGCGGATCGGTTTTCAGGACGTCGGCCTGCCCGCTTCCGGTCCGCTCGATCGGATAAGCCTGCGTCTTGCGAATGCGCTCGTCGGTAATGCACCGGGCATGCCGGCGCTGGAAATGCTTCTGCAGGGGCCGACACTCGCGGTTCTTGCCGATTCCGTGCGCATCGCGATCGTCGGCGGCGATGCGGATATCGCGATCGGCTCCGATCGTGCGCGGGTCGTTCCCGCCGGCCGGAGCGTGCGGCTCGTGCGCGGCGACGTGTTTCGCGTGCGCGGGTTTGGCGATTCGGTCTGTGCCTATCTCGCCATCGAGGGCGGGCCGGACATTTCGCCGCTGCTGGGCAGCGCCTCCACGTATGTTCGTAGCGGCATCGGCGGCTTTCACGGTCGAACGCTCCGGCTCGGGCGACCGCGTGCCGCTTGCACTCGCCACCGTTGACGTTCGCGACGAGCATGCGCTTTCGCGTCCCGTCGACCTCGCGCTCGAGCAGCCGGTCCGCGTGGTGCTGGGGCCGCAACGGGATTATTTCACCGACGATGCCGTAGCGACGTTGCTGTCCTCGGACTATGTCATTTCCAACCAGGCCGATCGGATGGGCTACCGTCTCGAAGGGCCTGCGCTGGCGCACGCCAAAGGCTACAACATCGTCTCCGACGGCACCGTCGTGGGCGCGATCCAGGTGCCGGGTTCAGGCCAGCCGATCATTCTCATGGTCGACAATCAGACGACCGGCGGCTATCCCAAAATCGCGACGGTGATTTCCGCCGACATTCCCGTCGTCGGCCGCCGCAAGCCCGGCCGGGCGATTCGCTTCGTTGCGGTCGATGTACCGGCCGCGCTGCGGCTGCGCACAGAGCAGGAAGCGGCCATTCGGCGGGATATCGAGAATTTTCGCCGCGTTGCGAAAATCGGCGAAATCGATCTGGCGGCGCTCTACACGGAGAATCTGGTCAGCGGAGTCGCGAGCGCTTTGGACTGAAGCTCGCTGCGCAAGAAAGGATTACCTCGATGTCGAAACTCAAGGTCACTTACGCCCGCAGCCCGGTTCCCCTCTACATTCAGGTCGCGTCGACGTTGCGGCGGCGGATCGAAACGGGCCAATGGTTGCCGAGACAGAAGATATCGACGCTCGAAGCGCTCGAGCGGGAATTCGAGGTCGCGCGCGTCACCGTCCGGCAGGCCGTCGAGCTGCTCCAGCACGAAGGGCTCGTGCACCGGCGGCAGGGACGCGGCACCTTTGTCGCCGATCGTTTGAAGGACAAGCACTGGCTGAAGCTCGAGACGACCTGGGAATCGTTCATTGCACCCATCAAGGACAACGTGCTCAGGACGATCAAGGTCGGCGACCCTCCGGCGTGGCCGAAGTTGGCTCCGGATGAAGGCAAGCTCGCAACGGAATACGTTTTCCTGCGCAGCGTGCAGCTCAAGGACGACGCGCCCTATGCGCTCGTCAATCTTCATCTCGAGCGCAGCGTCTACGAACGTGATCCGCAAGCGTTCCGAACGCGTACGGCTCTGTCCGTCGTGGCCGCGCTCGACGGAGTGCCCATCGAGCAGGCACATCAGACGCTCGTCATCGGCAGCGCCGACCCCGGCACCGCGAGCTTGCTTCAGGTGCCGCTGGGCGCGCCCACTGCCGAGTGCCACTGCGTCGTGATCGATCGTGAGGGCGTGGCGATTTACGTCGCCGAAATCGTCTACCGCAACGATTGCGTGAAGCTCCATATCGATCTGCTCGACCGGTCCGGGTCCCGCGCGAAGCGCGTCACGGTCGACGGCACGAAGACGAAATCCGCCACGCGCGCGGCTTCGGCGGCCGAAGCAAGATGACCCGCGTTCGCAAGGCGCGCCGCGAGTTCACCGGAGTCACTGGAAATGTCTGAGCAGGGTGTCGGTGCCAGCGTGCTGCGCAAGGAAGACGATCGCCTGATGCGGGGACGAGGGCAGTTCGTCGCCGATCTGCGTTTCGCCGGGATGCGCGACGTCGCGTTCGTGCGCAGCCCGGTTGCGCACGCGAACATCCGCGGCGTCGTCATTCCTCCGGCGCATCGCGGTGCCATCTTCACGGCGGAAGACCTCGTCGGCGTCAAGCCGATACGCGCCGTTTCGGGTCTTCCGGGCTTCAAGATCTCGGAGCAGCCGGCGCTCGCGTCGGGAAAGATCCGTCACGTTGGCGAACTCGTTGCCATGTGCGTCGCCACAACGCGCGCCGAAGCGGAGGACCTCGCCGCTTCGGTTCGGCTCGATCTCGACGAACTGCCTGCCGTTTTCGACATGCTGGCGGGCCGCGCGGCCGACGCGCCGCTGCTGCACGAATCCTGGGGCGACAACGTCTTTCTCGAGACCAACGTCGAAGTCGGCATCGCCAAGGCGCTGGACGCTCCGATCAAGGTCACGCGGGAGATCAACACGGCGCGCCAGTGCATGGCGCCGATCGAAGGGCGCGGGGTCGTCGCGCACTGGGACAGCCGCGTCGAACAGCTCATCGTCTACACGGCGACGCAGATGCCGCACATCGTGCGCACCGGCCTGTCCGAATGTCTCGGTCTCGATCACGGCCGCATTCGGGTCATCACGCCGGACGTCGGCGGCGGATTCGGCTACAAGGGCATCCTGTTGCCGGAAGAGGTAGCACTCGGCTGGCTCGCACTGCATTGCGGGCATCCGGTGCGCTGGATCGAGGATCGCCGGGAGCATCTCACGGCCTCCGCCGATTGCCGCGAACACCATTACCGTATCACCGCCTATGCGGACCGCGACGGCCGCCTGCGCGGCATCGATTGCGAGGCGACGGTCGATTCGGGCGCCTATTCCGCCTATCCGTTCTCGGCCTGCCTCGAAGCGGCGCAGGTCGCAAGCATTCTCCCCGGGCCGTACGATTTTCCGGCCTATCGTTGTCGAACGTATTCGGTCGCCACCAACAAATGCCCGATCCTGCCCTTCCGCGGTGTCGCGCGCACGGGCGTCTGCTTCGCGCTCGAGCTCATGCTCGATGCGGTCGCAAGGGAAACCGGCCTCGAACCGTCCGAGGTGCGGCTGAAAAATCTCGTGCGGCCCGAGCAAATGCCGTTCGACAACATCACGAAGAAGCACTTCGACAGCGGCGATTATCCGCAGGCCCTGCGCCGCGCGATGGCGGCGATCGACCTAGCGGCCATTCGTGCGCGCCAGAAGGATGGCGAGGCGGACGGCCGGCGCATCGGCGTGGGCTTCGCCGTCTACTGCGAGCAGGCGGCACACGGCACGTCGGTCTACGCCGGCTGGGGCATTCCCATGGTGCCGGGATACGAGCAGGCGACAGCGCGCGTCACGCCGGACGGCGGACTCGAACTGCGCGTCGGCCTGCACTCCCACGGGCAGAGCCTCGAGACGACCCTCGCGCAGGTCGCGCACGAGATTCTCGGCATCGACGCGTCGAAGATCAGTCTCGTGCATGGCGACACGGCATTGACCCCGTACTCGACCGGAACCTGGGGCTCGCGCTCGATGGTGATGGCGGGCGGCGCGGTGTCGCTTGCCTGCCGGGAGATCGCGCGCCGCGCCGCGGCAATCGGCGCCTTTCTCCTGAACACCGATGTCGCCCAGGTTGAAGTGCGCGATGGCCAGGTGATCGGTCCTTCGGGCAGCGTCACGCTGGGCGAAATTGCGCGCGTCTGGTATCTGCGCCCGCAGGATCTTCCGGCGCACGTCAACCCGGCCGGCCTCGAGGTCACCGCCGGATACAAGCCGATGCGCGACTCCGGGACCTTCAGTTATGGCGCCCATGCAGCGCTGGTGGCCGTCGATCCGGAAATCGGCGACGTCGAGGTCCTCGACTACGTGATCGTCGAGGACGGCGGCAAGCTCGTCAATCCAATGGTCGTCGATGGCCAGATCTACGGCGGCGTGGCGCAGGGCATCGGCACCGCGCTCTATGAGGAAATGCCGTTCGATGCATCGGGCCAGCCACTCGCGTCGACGTTGTCCGATTATCTGTTGCCGGGACCCACCGAGGTTCCGGCACTGCGCATCGTGCACATGGAAACGCTGTCGCCCTACACCGAGTTCGGCGTCAAGGGCATCGGCGAGGGCGGCGCCATCGCGCCACCGGCCACCATTGCCAACGCCGTGAACGATGCGCTGAGACCCCTGCGGGCCGCCGAATTGTTGCAGTCCCCGATCACGCCCCGGCGCGTTCTCGCGGCGATTGCACAAGCGGCCACCGATGCGCCGCGCGAAACGGTCACGCAGGATCGACGGTGAAACCCTCGCGCTTCGAGTACGAGCGTCCGGCAGACCTGGCCGGCGCGATCGCGCTCAATCGCCGCGACGATCGGGTGGTCAAGATACTGGCCGGCGGCCAATCGCTGGTGCCGATGCTCAATTTCCGCCTGGCGCAGCCCGATATGCTGGTGGACATCACGCGAATTCCCGAGCTCAAGCGCATTGATGTGAGTGACGACGCGATGATCGTCGGCGCCTGTGTCACCCATGCCGACTTCGAGGATGGGCGCGTGCCGGATGTCATGGGCGGCGCGCTTCGGCACGTTGCGCGCGGCATCGCGTACCGGGCCGTACGCACGCGCGGGACGATCGGCGGGAGCCTCGCCCATGCCGATCCCTCCGCCGACTGGTCGTCGAGCCTGGCGGCCATTGGCGCCGACGTGATCCTGCGCGGTCCGGCCGGCGCACGCCGGGTGGCGATCGAGCAGTTCATCACCGGTGTCTTCGAGGTGTCGCTCCAACCGGGCGAGATCGTCGAGGCCGTGCGCATTCCCCGAATGTCGCGCAGCGCGCGCTTCGGCTATTACAAGATCTGCCGCAAGCCGGGCGAGCTCGCACAGGCCATCGGCGCGATTCTGCATGACCCGGACCGCTCCGTGTTCCGCGCCGTCTTCGGCGCGACGGGGTCGACGCCGATCGTCATCGCCGATGCGGCGTCGCTGTTCGGTGGCAACGCGCGCGTGGGAAGCCCAGGTGCCTTCGATTCGAACGCCGCCGCACGCGTGCTGACCGCCGCGGGGATGACCGATCGCTTCGACAACCAGATTCACGTCGCGGCCCTGAAGCGCGCCATCGACCGGGCCAACCTTGCATGACGGCGATCAACCTGACCGTCAACGGGAAGGCCGTCGCCGCCGACGTCGAGCCGCGCACGAATCTCGCCGATTTCCTGCGCGACACGCTCGGCCTCACCGGCACGCATATCGGCTGCGAGCACGGCGTGTGCGGCGCGTGCACGCTCATCATCGATGCGATGCCGGCACGCTCCTGCATCACGCTGGCCGTTGCCTGCGACGGCGCCGACATCACGACGATCGAGGGACTCGACGACGACGCGGTGATGCAGGAGCTGCGCGCGGCATTCTCGCGCGAGCATGCGCTGCAATGCGGCTATTGCACCCCGGGCATGCTGGCTTCGGCGCGCGACGTCGTGTTGCGCATGCCGGATGCCCGCGCACAGGATATCCGGGTCGCGATGAGCGGCAACCTGTGCCGCTGCACCGGTTATGTCGGAATCGTCCGGGCGATCGAGCGTGTGCTCGCCGAGCGCGCGGCGAAGGGCGCGGCGTCGCCGATCAAGCCGAGAACGGCCTTGGGGCCTGCCGGCTCCAATCCTGCGACACCGATCGCGCCCGACAGCACCGCGCTCGCGCACGCTGTGCCGCGACCGGCGGCAGCGGCGTCATCCGCATCCGGGCAAGGGGCCAAGGTGCCAAGCCCGGTCGCCAGCGCCCGAGTGATGGACAAGCCCCAGTCGACATTGCGCCAATCGTTCAGCGTCGATCACCGTCGGGACGATGTCTGGGCCTTCTTCGGTCGCCTGGGCGACGTCACGACCTGTCTGCCAGGAACGTCGCTCATCGGCACGCCGACGGACGATCACGTCGAGCCGAGAATCCGGATCAAGGTCGGGCCGATCATCGCCGAATTCGAAGGTGTGGCCGACGCCGTCCGCGACGCGTCCCACTATGCCGGCACGATCCGCGGCAGCGCCCGCGACACGCGGTCGAGCTCGATGACGCGCGGCGAAATCCGCTACCGTTTGCTGGAAGACGCGGACGCGGCAGCCACGCGCGTCGACGTCGAGGTCGGCTACACGTTGACCGGCCCGCTCGCGCAATTCGGCCGGTCGGCAATCGTCCAGGAGATCGCGGCGCGAATGACCGAAACTTTCGCTCGCAATCTTCAGGCGCGCCTCGATCGCGGCGATAGCGGAACAGGCGCTCCGCAAGCGACTGCGCCCGCCGCGCTCGATGCGGGCTCGCTGGTCTTTTCGGTGCTGTGGGACCGTATCAGGACCGTTCTTCGGCGCCTGCTGCACCGCTGAATTTTCAATCGCACAGGACATGTCCGCGCCGCATGACCTCGTGCTGTTCGATCTGGACGGCACGCTGAGCGACCCGCTGCCCGGCATCGGCCGTTCGATCAACTACGCCCTTTCGACGTTTGGCTATGCGTCGCTCGAACTGTCGGAGCTTGCGATGTACGTCGGCCCTCCGCTCGATGAGACATTCAAGTCCATCACGGGGGTCGACGTCGCCAAGCGAGCTCAATGCGCTGGTCGCCAGGTACCGGGAGCGCTACGCCGACATCGGCTATGCCGAGAACGTTCTGTACCCAGGCATTGCCGAAGCGTTGACGAGCTTGAGCGAAGCCGGCGTTCCACTTGCCGTTTGCACGTCGAAGCGCAGGGACTTCGCCGAACGCATTCTCGAGATGTTCGGCCTTCGTTCCTGCTTCTCGTTCGTCGACGGCGGTGATATCGGCGTTCACAAGTGGCAGCAAATCGAAGGTTTGCTGTCGCAACGCTGCGTCAGCACGTCGACCGTCATGGTCGGTGATCGTGCGCTCGACATGGTGGCAGCTCATCGCAATGGGCTGCAGGCAGCGGGCGTCCTCTGGGGACATGGATCACGCGCGGAACTGGTGAGCGAGCGGCCGCGCTATCTGTTCGATTCCCCGCCCGAGCTTCTCATGCTCGATCTGCGGGTCGCCTTTTCCGGTCCAGCCGCACGCGCGCAGAAGTAACGCTGCGCGCATTCGCTCACGTTGCGTTGGCGATGATCGCGTCCACTGCCTGTTCGAGCTTGCGGGCGGCCTCCGCGAGCCGCTCGTCGATTCCCGCCACTATCGTCTCGTCCATCACCGTCGCGTCTTCGAAAAGCGTCGCTTGACGCAGCGACTCCGGTTGCGCGGGACCGCCGCGCAGCGTGCGTGCGGCAATGAATCGTCCGGGGTCGAGCGAATCGCGGATCGCCTTGTGATCGAGGCCGACCGGGGCATCCTGGTAGGCAACGGCCGCCTCGTCCAGCAGCTCCGGCGTGACGTCCGCCGGACCCAGACCGCGTTCCTCGCATAGCCTCACCAGGATGCCGACGATCTGATGCGCGGTCCTCCAGGGCAAGCCTCGCTGGCTCACCAGCGTCGCGGCAAGATCGGTGGCGGTCGCCCAGTGTCGCCAGGCCTGCTCGTACATGTGCGCCTTGTGGATCTGCAGCGCCGGCAGCAGCTCGCTGAACCAGCCGAGATCGCGCACGGCGTTGTCGGCAACGCGCCAAAGCATCGTCAGCGCGTAGTAACGTTCGGTGATCGGGAGGCCCGTCGTGCCTTTCAACGCGTGATAGGAAGTGACGAAGCAGCCGAGCGCCTCGGCCGATGCACCCTTGACCTCGGCCGGTCCGATCACGTTCCGCTTCTGCATCATGATCGAGGACGTGTTGCAGTAGCGATCGGGAATCGCGACGAAGTTGTACTCGCTCGTGCTCCACTGGATGAGGTCATCGGCCCATTTCGCCATCGAATGATAAAGAATGGCGATCACCGCCGGGGTATCGAGGCTGTCGTCCGCGTTGAGCTCGAGGATCGCGTCAGCGCAGTTTTCATGCACCGAATCAAATCCGAGCAGCTCGGCGGTCCGCGCGCGATTCACGGGGAAGTTGGACCCGACCATGATCGCGGCGCCGGCGGGGCTCGACGTTGACGCGGCGATAGGCGCCGTGAAGGCGCTCGAAGTCGCGCGCGAGGTTGGCCGCCCACGATAGCCAGAGATGGGCGAGCGTCATCGGCTGGGCGTGCTGCCCGAAGCTGTACCCCGGCAGGATCGTGTCGGTGTGGCCGCGGGAGAGGTCGATCAGGACGCGCCGCAAACCGTTCACCGCGCGCATGATCGAAAGGAGCTTCTCGCGCTGCAGCGTATTGATCGCAACCGAGCTCAGGTCGCCGGAACTGCGCGCCAGATGGAACCGGCCGCCGATATCCTCGCCGAGCAGCCGGATCAGATACTGCTCGCCGGAGTGAAGGCCGCCACCGACCTGCGCGCGGGCCTCCACGACGTCCTCGGTCTCCATCTGCCGCAGCCCGCGCAGAATGGCCGCGCCCGCTGCGCGATCGAGCACGCCTTCCTCGACCAGCATCACGGTATGCGCCTTGTCGAAGGCGTGAACGGCGGGCAGCATCGCGCGCGTGCGCGCCCCGTACAGTTGTCCGAGTTGCGGCAGCATTTCCTCGGACAGGCGGATCCCGGCGGTGCGATAACCGCGGTACTCCGACGATTTCTGCTTGAGCATGTGGCAATCCTCAAAGTGATCGGGCAGCGCCTTCAATATCGATCGAACAACACCTGCACCGCTTGCGGCTCGCGCGTGATCGTCAGTGCCAGCGACAGCAGGATTTTCGCTTTCCACGGCACCAGGTTGTCCGTCGTCACGAAGCCTTTATCCGACAACGCCGGGTCGCTGCAGCACGCGACCACTGCCCACGCGACTCGACAGGCATACCACGACGTTGCGCTCAGCGGCGCGGCTGAGCGCGTCGTTCTGTGACGGGGTGACGCCGGCGGCGCCGGAGCCCGCGATCACGATCCCCTGAACGCCTGCGTCGACTGCGGCGTCGATCAGCGCGCCATCGGCGCCGGTGTACGACAGCATGACGGCAACCGGGGGAAGTGCCGTCAACGGTCGGGCATCGAACTCGGTGGCGGTCGTGTGCGGCCTCGCAGGCCGATGATAGAAGGCGACTCGCGAACCGCCATCGATCAGGCCGAGTGGACCCATTTCACCGCCGGAAAACGCGTCGACGCGATACGTGGCGCCCTTGGTGACATCCCGGGCCGAGTAGATCGCGCCATTCATCACGACCAGCACGCCCATCTCGGCCACATCGGCGCAGAGCGCTGTCGCGAGCGCGTGGACGAGATTGGCTTCGCCGTCGAATCCGATGGCCGTGGCGGGACGCATCGCACCGACCAGAATCAGCGGTATGCGGGTTTTCAGGGTGAGGTGGAGGAAGTACGCCGTCTCTTCCAGCGTATTCGTCCCATGCGTGATGACCACGGCTTCAGCGCGCCTGCTCGCCGCAATTTCGTGCACGGTGCGCAGCAGCTTCAGCCAGTCATCCTCGCCGAGCGCCGTGCTCGGACCGGTGGAGTACTGAATCGTCTCGATCTCGGCCAGCTCGCGCACTTCGGGCACGCGACACAACAGCTCGTCCGCCGTAAGGCGACGACCATTTTCCATGTACGCGCAGAGGTCCAGCCGATGCTTGCCTTCGGCCTGGATCGTTCCCCCCGTCAAAATGAGCGCGACGCGAGGCCGCATGGTGGCGGACCCGGTCAGCATGGCGTGCGGTTCCACTCGATGCCGTCAGCGGTCGAGCGTCAGGTGCGAAGCACCGGACCCTGATTTCACATCGCCGCGTTGCACGCCGTTTCCGGAACGCGTCGCCGACCGGGCCCGGCCCATCGTGCGCAAACGGCGGATCGAGCGACTGGACCGCGGCAATCAGACTTTTGCGTGTACGGATGACGCGGCGCGGCGAGAACCTCGCCCGTCGGTCCCTCCTCGATGATGCGGCCACGATACATGACGGCGACGCGGTGCGAGAACGCCCGTGCCACGAGCATGTCATGCGTAATCAGCAGGTACGCGACGCCGGAGTCGCGCTGCAGATCGACGAGCAGGTTCAGGATCTGCGCGCGGATGGAGACGTCGGCGCCTGAAAGCGGCTCGTCGGCAATGATCACCGCCGGCTGCGGAGCGATCGCTCGCGCAATCGCCAGCCTTTGCCTCTGTCCGCCGCTCAATTCGTGCGGGTAGCGGTTGAGATAGTCCCGTGCCGGGCGTAGTTCGACGCGTGCCAGGAGTGCGCCGAGCTGCTCGTCACCGACCGATGTTGCACCGGCCTGGACGAGTACCTGGCTCAGAATCGCGCGGACCGTACGCCTGGGATTGAATGACGCTGCTGGATCCTGGAAGATCGGCTGCATCGTCAGGCGCGCGGCGCGCAACGCCTGTGGCGAAAGTTGCATCAGCGAGCGCCCCTGCAGTCTTACAGTGCCGCTATCCGGCGCGATCAGCCGCAACGCCAGGCGCGCGAGCGTCGACTTGCCCGAGCCGCTCTCACCGACGAGTGCCACGCACTCACCCCGCTCGATGTGCAGACTCACATCATCGACCGCGCGCAGCGGCATCGCGTCGCGTGGGCGGAAGGTCTTCGACAGTCGCGAAAGCTCAAGAACGGGCGGATTCATTCGCGGTCATCTTGCAGCAGCCAGCAGCGAGCACCGTGTCCATCGCGATTGCCTCGCGCCGGTGGAATCTGCTGGCGGCAAATATCCATTGCCTGCGTGCATCGGGAGACGAATGGGCAGCAGCGGTATCGCTCGTGCAAATCGGGCACGTCGCCGCCGATGGTGGCGAAATGGTCATCGGGAAGGCGCCGCAAGCGCGACGCATCGACAAGCCCGCGTGTGTAGGGGTGCGCCGATCGTGCGAGCACGTCACCGGTAGGTCCCCACTCCAGCGTGTGTCCCGCATACATCACGTACACGCGGTCGCAATTCCAGCGCAGAAGGCCGAGATCATGGCTGATCACGAGGAGGCTCATGTCCAGCGTGGCGCGGAGCTCCCGCAGCAGCGCAAGGATCTCGGTCTGTGTCGTCGCGTCCAGCGCCGTCGTCGGCTCGTCGGCGATGAGGAGCCGCGGTTTGCAGCCCAACGCAATGGCAAGCATCGCGCGTTGCCGCATGCCACCCGAAAGTTCGTGCGGGTAGCGCCGCAGTACGGCAGGCTGCAGCTTCACGAGTTCCAGCAATTCCGTGCTTCGAGCCGCCGTCCTCGCCGCCGGGTCGTGCCGTCGCACGCTCTCGCCGATCTGGTCGCCCACGCGCATGACAGGATTGAGAAAGCTCAGCGGATCCTGGAAGACGATCGCGACCGGATTGCCGCGAACGCCTTCCCATTGCCGCGGGATGTAGTGCGTGACGTCGTCACCGGCGATGACGATGCGGCCATTGATGATCCGCGCTATCCCTTGCGGCAGCAGTCCGAGCACGGCACGCGCCAGCGTGGATTTCCCGGAGCCCGATTCACCGGCAAGGCCCACCACTTCGCCTTCGGCTACAACAAGGCTTGCATCCTGCAGCGCATGCACGGTTCGACCGCGCGATGCGTACGTAACGTGCAGCCCGTCGACTTCGAGGATAAGACGCCTGGCTGGCGTTGCCATTAGTTGCCCGATCTTCGCGGGTTCAGCATCTCGCCCAACGTGTCGCCCAGAAGGTTGAAAGCGAGCACCGTGAGAAAAATCGCGAGCCCTGGAAACGCCGAGAGCCACCACGCCGAAAAGAGAAAGCGCTGACCGACGCTCAACAGACGGCCCCAACTGACGGTATCCGGGCTCGACAATCCGAGGAAGCTGAGCGATGCCTCGAGCAGGATTGCGTAACCGACGACCAGCGTGCCGAGCGCGATCACCGGGCCGATCGCATTTGGCAGCACTTCCCCGAACAGGATTCGCCATTCCGGAATGCCCAGGCAGCGGGCGCCATCGACAAAATCAAGCCTCGACACCCGCAGCACTTCGCCACGCGCCACGCGTGCGGTCTGCGGCCAGGAGAGCAGGGCGATCACTGCAATGACGCGCGTGAGGCCCGGGCCCTGCCAGCGCGACGATCACGACGGCGAGAATGAAGGTCGGCATCACCTGGAAGAACTCGGCAATGCGCATGACGACGGTGTCGAACCAGCCGCCGAAATAACCCGCAACGGCACCGACGGCGGTGCCGGCGACGGTTGCAGCGAATGCGGCGACGACGCCGACGAAGAGCGAAACCCGGACACCGTAGACGAGTTCCGCCAATACGTCGCGTCCGAGATCGTCGGTGCCAAGCCAATAAGCGCCGCCCGGGCGAAGCAGCGTGTGCTCCGAAATGGCCAGTGGATCGCCGGGGTACAGTATCGGAACGGCGATCGCGACGCCTGCCAGCAGCAGAATGAACGATGCGCTCGCCAGGCCGGCGGGATATCGCGATATCCGTCGGATGCCGTTTCCCTTCCTGTTTCGGTCGCCTGGATCGCGCGTCATGCAATGGCCGCAGAAATTCGCACGCGCGGATCGGCAACGGCATAAAGCAGATCGGTGATCAGATTCGCCAGCACCACTGCGATGGCGGCCAGCAGGAAAATGCCGGCGAGAACCGGATAATCACGATTGCTGATCGAGCTGATGAACAAACCGCCGAGGCCGGGCCACGCAAATACGGTTTCGGTGAGGATGGCGCCGGTCAATGAATAGCCGAAGTTGTAACCGATCACCGTGATCACCGGGATCAAGCCGTTGCGAAGGACGTGTCGCCATAGCACTGCGCGCTCGCTCAATCCCTTCGCGCGCGCCGTGAGCACGAAATCCTGGTGGAGCATTTCGATCATGCTGGATCGCGTCACCCGGGCCACGACGGCCAGGTAATAGATCGTGATGCAAAACGCGGGCAGCGCGAGATGCCGCAGAAAATCGACGAGTGCGCCGGCGCCAGTGCCCGAGGATCGTACCGACGTCATTCCCTGCGCAGGCAGCCATGCCAGCTGGACGGCAAATATGACGATCAGGATCTGCGCGAGCCAGAACACCGGGATCGAATAGCCGATCAAGCTCAGGCCAGTGAGAAAGCTGTCGAGCGCACGACCCGCGCGAGCGGCGGCCCGAACGGCGATCAGCACGCCGAGTACCGAGGCAAGGACAAGCGACGGTATCATGAGCAAAAGCGTCACGCCCGCACGATGCACGACGAGCGAGAGTACCGGCTGGCGGTTCAGAAACGAGAATCCGAGGTTGCCTTGCGCAAGGTTCGCGAGATAGAGCCAGAGCTGCGCGGCGAGCGACTGATCCAGTCCGAATTCATGGCGAACCTGCGCTATGTATTCGGGAGGCGCCGGGTAATCGCCCACGAGTACGTCCACCGGATCGCCCGGAAGGATGTGCGTGATGAGGAAGCCCAGAATGACAATCCCCAGCACCATGAGGGCAGCCCATATCACCCTCGAGCGCACATAACGCCCCATCATCGCCTGCGGTCTTCCATCAGGCTGGCCTGAGTAGCGCGGCGACCTGCCGGAAATCGGAAAGCGTCTCCAGCGTCCGGATGGCTTTTTGCAAGGCGTCGAACTGCCGTTGCCCGATAATCGGCACGGCCAACGCCTCATCCTTGCGAACGAGTTGCTCGGCTTCGAGCGGCCGCTGCGGAGCGCCTCTCGGCACGGGCACGTGGCGGAACCAGACGTGACCGTCCCGCGTCCGGACCTCGAGTTCCGGTTCGTCATAGGGCCCGAGCGCGCGATCGGCCACAACCTCTACACGATCCATGAGCGCGCGCGTTCGCGCATCATCGGTCCGCGGCGGCAGGAACTCGTCCAGCCCGGCGCGTCCCGTCACCGCAGCCACCGCGAGCGCGTAGGGCATGCTGAACTGCGCGTCGAGCAGCGTGCACACGTCGCGCTTGGCGAACTGACGCACCGTGCGCTCGGCGCCGTGCACGGTGATCCGCTCGACATCGTCACCGCACACTTTGCCTTCGGTCATGAGATCGAGCAGTGCTTCAACCGAGCTGTGCAGGCCGCGGCAGCAGGCGTAAGGCTTCTGTCCGGAACGAAGAATGCGAAACTCGCGTCCGAGGTTCTCGATGCTCGCTTCCGGTGTCGCGACCGGTCCGGAATAGGTCGCGTAGAAGCCTCCCCAGGCCGCGTCGAGGATATATCGCGGCCCGACAAGACCCGCTTCGGCGAGCAGTGCCGAGCTCACGCCGTTCTCGGCGGCTCGCCCCGGGTGAAAGCGCTTGGTCATTGCGCCATCGGCCAGGAACGCCCATGTTCCGCCTGCAAATGAGCCGGCAATTCCGAGCGCGGAGGTGAATCGCTTGCGATCGAGCCCCAGGATCGAGGCGGCGCCAGCGGCTGCACCGAACGATCCGCAGGTTCCGGTGGAATGCCAACCGCGATCGTTGTGCGCCCTGTACCCGCCGGCACCGTCGGTCACGCGCGCGGCGACATCGTAGCCAGCCGCGAGCGCCACGAGCACGCGGCGGCCATCGATGCGATGCTTCTCCGCCAGCGCACAAACGGCGGGCACAACCACCGCGCCGGAATGGCCGCAACCGCCGTAATCATCGAACTCATAGGCATGAGCCGCCGTCCCGTTCACGAGCGCAGCAGCGCTTGGCGGCAGCGACCTGGAAGTGCCCCAGATCGAGGCGGAGCCGCTGTCGCACTCGAGCGCGTTGGCGATTCCGGTGCGCGTCGCCACGGCCGCTTCGCTGGTGGCGCCGCGCACGCCGACCGCGAGCGTATCCAGAAGCACGCTCTTGGCCATTTCGAGCACGGAATCCGGCAAGTCCTCGCAGGACGCGCGGCTCCAATAGCCGCCAACTCCTCCGTCAGCGACGGCTGGTCGAGTGTGGCGGAGTCGGCCTTTACTTGTCCATCCATACCTCGTCCCAATAGTCGTAGCCGGTGCTCCACGCCCACTTGCCGCGGACGGACTTCGACGCGACATTGATCAGCGCCGTCTGCCACAACGGGAATACCGGAAGATCGCGAGCGAGGATCGCCTGCGCCTTTTTATAGGCGTCGCCACGGTCTGCCAGCGCAGTGGCATTGGCGCCGTCGTCGAACAGCTTGTCGACTTCCGCATTGGAATAGCCCGACGCGTTGACGAACGGTGCCTTCTTGATCGCTGACGTGACGTAGAGCCGGGCGACGCCCAGCGCAGGATCGCCGGACGTGCTGTACGCCTGCAGCGTCGCGTCGAAGTTCCAGTCGGTATAGACCTGCTTCAACTCGACGTTCCGGGTGCTTCCCTCGAAAATCACGCGCACGCCGATCTTGCCCCACATATTCTGCAGGACCTGCGCGAGGCTGCCATTGCCAGGATCGGTCGAGTCGTAAACGAGATGGATGTCGAAACGCCTGCCGTCGGCGCCAGGCTTGACTCCGGCCTCGTCCAGCATCGCCATGGCGCGTTCGGCACTGTAGGGGTACATCTTGCCGAGGTCGATTGCCGGGTTGTACGCCCATCCGAGGTTGGTGTTGATGGCGCTTTTCATCACGGCGCCCAGACCTCGGTACACCGCCTTCCTGATGTACTCGCGATCGAGCGCCGTGTAGAGCGCCTGTCGGACTTTCACGTTGTCGAACGGAGCGCGGCGGACATTCAGAATGATCAGGTGGTCCTCCGGAACGCCGTGCTCGCGGATTTGCAATTGCGCATCCTGCGCGACCTCCGCATATTGGCTGACCGGGAAGAAGTAGAAGTAGCTGTAATCGATTTCCCCGGCCTTGAGCGCCAGCACGCGAGAGGCGGGATCGGGTATCTCCTTGAAGATGATCTCCCCGAGGTAAGGCCTTCCCGGTCGCCAATAATTCGGGTTGCGCACCAGCCTGATGTACTGGCCGTGCACCCACTCCTTGAACATGAACGGCCCGGTCCCTACGGGCTGGGTCAGCGTGGCGGGGTTCGTCAGCGCATTGGTCCCGCTGAACAGATGCGCCGGCATGATGGCGGCATTGGTGTAATTCGAAAGCGAATAGAGAAGTGGGCCGAACGGCCGGTCGAGCTCGATCACCACGGTCCGGGCGTCCGGCGTCGTGATGGCGACGATGTGGCTTGCTGCCGCGGCGAACTTCGATCCGTACTTGCGGCTCACTTCCTCCAAGCGTGAACTTCACATCGCTCGACGTAAAATCGCGGCCATCGTGCCATTTCGTCGCGACCAGCTTGAACGTGTAGCGCGTGTTGTCCGGCGATACCTGCCATGATTCCGCAAGATTGGGAGATGGCTTGAAGTTTTCGTCGATCCTGGTCAACCCTTCATAAATAAGCGATCCAACGCTCACCTCGGGAACGCCCGTTGTGAGGTCGGGCGTAATCATCGCCGGATCGCCCGAGAGCACCATGACGAGGCTGCCGCCACGGCGCGGCTGGTCCGCCGCAGGCATCGGCCGCAAGAGCGTCGCGTGACGCTCCAAGCCAGCGTGTCGCGGAAACGGTGAGGCCGAGCTTGGCTGCGGATGCGACGAAGCGCCGGCGGGTCACTCCCGGGGCCGGAGACGAATCCGGCTCGAGGCTCGTTGTCGATCGATTCGATTCGTTTTCGCGAGACGTCATGCTACGTTCTCCCCGCAGGATGTTCCGCTGAGCGGCTGGCCGACCTGCAACTAAGCGAGGTTGCCGGCCGGAGGACATCGTGCGTGCGATCAGTGACGAGCTGCGTCGTTCACCCGCGCACGCGACAGCAACTTGCGGCCGAACTCATCGGAAATTCGGGCGCATGCCGTGCGTTGCTCTCGCTTCCCGAAAACCGCTTTTCGTTCTTCTCGTGCCGGGCGGCGTTTGCGGTATCATGGTTGGAATGATATACACAACAACCCCGTAGTCAATATCGCGGGAGAACCGCGGATTTCCGCGCGTGCGCAGATAAAAAACGCCTGTGAAATAACTGCGGTTGCGCGAAACATGTTTCGCTATGGCATCGAAGGCAGGAGTCGGCCATCAAGCGTCGCCCGTCTCGTGAAATCGCCATGAGCCATCTCGCCCTCGCGCCGCAGATCGTCGACGCAAAGCTGCGCCGGAATGCGCTCGAACGGCTGCGCGAACTGAACGTCGCGCTACCCACGCTGAGCCAACTCGCGGATCCCGACCTCATTCCCGCGCGGCACCGGGCGGCGCTTGCCGGCATCGATCCCGACGACTCGCACCCGGCCAATCTCTGGCGCGTGCATTGGTTCAACGATGAAGCCCGCACCGGCCGTGTCGACGTGCCGGGATATCTGGTGTTGCCGGAGGCGCTCACCGGCGTAAAGACAAAAATCGTCGTGGCGCTCGGCGGGCGCTTTCCGATGATCGGCGCGCACAAGGTTCTTGCCGCGTACGGCTGCCTCGTGCCGCGTCTCGTGACCGGCCGCTTCGACCCGACACTGCACAAGGCGATCTGGCCGTCGACGGGGAACTATTGCCGCGGCGGAGTGGCGATCTCGCGCATTCTCGGCTGCCGCGGCGTCGCCGTTTTGCCAGCCGGCATGAGCCAGGAGCGCTTCACCTGGCTCGAGCGTTGGGTGGCGGATGATTCGGACATCATCCGCACCCCGGGGACGGAAAGCAACGTCAAGGAAATCTACGACCAATGCGCCGAGCTTTCCCGTGACCCGCACAATCTGATTCTCAATCAGTTTGCCGAATTCAACAATTACCTCGTCCACTACCTTTGCACGGGTCGCGCGCTGGACCGCGTGTTCGACGACATGCGCCGAACGGAGCCGGGGCTTCGTCTCGCAGCGTTCGTCGCGGCCACGGGCTCCGCGGGGACGCTCGCCGCCGGCGACTATCTCAAGTCGGTTCACGGGACGAGGATAGCGGCCGTCGAAGCCGTCGAATGCCCGACGATGCTCTGCAACGGCTACGGCGAGCACAACATCCAGGGCATCGGCGACAAGCACATCCCGCTCATCCACAACGTGATGAACACCGACTTCGTCGTCGGTGTGTCGGACCGCAGCTCCGACGCGCTCAACCTGCTGTTCAACGATGTCGTGGGCCGGACGTATCTCGCCAGGCGGCAGAAGATCGACCCGCTCCTGATCGAGCAGCTCGACAACATCGGCATCTCCGGAAACGCCAACATCATCGCTGCGATCAAGATCGCGAAGCACCTCGAACTCGGTGCGTCCGACGCGATCATCACCGTCGCCACCGACCGGGCCACGCTGTACGACAGCGAGCGCAAGTCCTACCTCGCACGGCATTATTCGGGCGGAGTTCGACGAGACGAACGCCGGCGAAATTTTCGGGCGGCATCTGCAAGCGGTCGCCGACGATCATCTGATCGAGCTCACGCATGTGGATCGACGGCGTATTTTCAATCTCGGCTACTACACGTGGGTCGAGCAGCAGGGCGTGTCGGTCGCCGACTTCGACCGGCGCAAGGACGCCGCGTTCTGGTCGGAGCTGCAAGCGTCCGTTCCCGCGTGGGACAGGCTCATCGAAGAATTCAACGCTGAAACCGGGGCGATGCGGCTAGCGCGCGTTCGCACCAGAAGGCGCGCTGCGGCGCATCCGGGCACTCAAGGGGAAGCAGGTGGAAGAGTCCTATCTCGATCTTCGGCGCAAGCTTGCCGAGCGCGATCGCAGCCTTCACGAAAAAGTCGTTTCGCTCGAGGAGGCCGCTTCGCCTCGTCAAGGATGGCGAGACGGTGGGCATCGGCGGCAGCACGCTGTCGCGCACGCCGATGGCGATGATCTGGGCGCTGATCCGCGCCGGCAGGAAGCGGCTCTCGTGCGCGCGCGGCATCGTCTCGAGCGAGGGCGACCTCCTGTTCGCGTCCGGCGTCAGCGATCACATCGTGACGAGCTGGTTCAGCCAGGGCATCGTGTGGGGCATCTCGAAAGTGATGCGCCATCACGTCGAGGGCCGCAAGGCGCGCTTCGACGAGTGGAGCCACATGGCGATGGGACTGCGCTTCCGCGCCGGCGCGATGGGCCTGCCTTTCCTGCCGATGCGATCGATGCTGGGCTCGGATGTTCTGCGCGAGCGACCCGAGCCGCGCGAGATGGCGTGCCCGTTCACCGGGGAAAAGCTGCTGCTCGTGCCGGCGCTCAATCCCGATGTCGCGCATCATCCACGTCCAGCGCTGCGATGCCTATGGAAACGCGCAGATCGATGGCCTGCAGTTCATGGATATCGATCTCGCGCATGGCCGCGAATCGGGTGATCCTGACGACCGAGCGGATCGTATCCAACGACCAGATCCGGCGCGCCCCCGACCAGACCAAGATCCCGTTCTTCGCGGTCGAGGCGGTCGTCGAGGTTCCGTTCGGCTGCGCCCCGCACGAATGCGGCGGCGTCTACGAGCCGTTGTTCCGGCACATGGACTACTATACGTCGCTCGTCAACACCGACCCCGTCAGCGGAATGGGCGAGTACCTCGATCGCTACATCTACGGTCCGAAATCGTGGATCGATTACCTCGACCTGCTCGGACTCGACGACCTGCTCGATGCGGCGCGGCGTGGCCGGAGCATCGCCAATGAGTAGCAGCGACGGAGTACACGGCGAGCGAACTGCTGGCGGTGATGAGCTCGCGGCTCCTGAAGGATGGCCAGGTCGTGTTCGCAGGCGTCGGCATCCCGCTCCTTGCCGCGACGCTTGCGCAAGCGCTGCATTGCCCGGGCCTCACGATCCTGTTCGAAGGTGGCGTGATCGGGCCGATCATCGAGCCCGGCAAGCTGCCTCCCTCCACCAACGAGCAGCGTTGCACCAAGCGCGCCAACATGGTGCTCGGCAGCACCGACGTGCTGCTGCTCCTGCAGCGCGGCTATGTCGATGTCGGTTTCATGGGCGGCGCGCAGATCGATCAGTACGGCAATCTCAACTCCTCGTACATCGGCGATCCTGCGAACCCGAAGGCCCGCCTGCCGGGAACGGGTGGCGGCAACGATATCTCGAGCCTCACGCAAATGATCGTCGCGATGAAGCACGAGAAGCGTCGCTTCGTCGAGTCCGTCGATTTCGTCACCAGCCCCGGATTCCTGCGCGGCGGTACGACGCGCCGCGACGCCGGCCTTCCCGCGGGCGGCATGTATCGGGTCGTCACCGACCTCGGGATCTTCGGTTTCGACGATACGACGAAACGCATGAAGGTCGTCGCGCTCCATCCGGGCGCCACGCTCGAGAAGCTGCGCGACAACACGGCGTTCGAACTTGCCGTCGAAGCGGATATTGCGGTGACCGAGCGCCCCGCCGCGCGCGAGCTCGACGTGCTGCGCAAGCTCGATCCCGCGCGTCTCTATATCGCCTGAGCCGGCGTCATCCGATCGCACCGATCGCGGAAGGGACATGAATGACTGACCTGCACAACACCTACGGAATCGCGGTCCGGAACTTCACCGCGTATCCGGAAATGCCGAACGCCCAGAGCGCTGGTCGACTACGGCGTCAGGATGGAGGAGATGGGCTTCGACTCGCTCTGGGTCTGGGACCACATCCTGCTCGGGGTCGAGCCATCCTTTCCGATCGTCGACTCGCTCACGTTGCTGACGGCCATCGCCGCGCGGACGACGAAGATCAAGCTCGCGACCGGCATTCTGGTCCTGCCGCTGCGCAACCCCGTGGTGCTCGCGAAGCAGCTTTCGAGCATCGATCAGCTCTCGGAAGGTCGCCTGCTGCTGGCGGTGGCCTCGGGCTGGTACAAGCGCGAGTTCGACGCCGTCGGCGTGCCGTTCGAGCAGCGCGGCAGGATCATGGACGAGAATCTCGACATCCTGAAGCGCTTCTGGACCGAGGACGTCGTCAAGGGTGAGTGGGGCCAGCACAAGATCCCGGCCGGCGTGATGTATCCGAAGCCCGTGCAAAAGCCGCGTCCGCCGCTCCTGATCGGCGGTTACGTCGATCGCGTTCTCAAGCGCGCCGCGGTCGCCGGCGACGGTTGGCTTACCTATTTCTATCGCCCCGAGAGTTTCGCCACGTCGTGGGCGAAGATCCGCAACTTCGCCACGGAGGCCGGCAAGGACCCGGACACGCTGATGAACGGCGCGCAGTTGCCGATCATGATCGGCAAGTCCCGCGCAGCAGTCGAAGCGCAGATGATGGAATGGCTCGGCAAGGAATGGGACTATGCGTCGTGGAGCGATTCGACCAAGGACAGCGCGATCATCGGCACGGTGGACGAGTGCGTTGCGCAGCTCAAGGAGCACCTTGCGGTCGGCGTACAAAAGCTGGTCTTCGTCCCGTACAAGTACGAGATGAGCCAGATCGAAATCATTGCCAACGAAATCATCCCGCAACTCAAGGCGTTCCAGGCGTGACACGATGCGAGACGCCGGCGCCAGGTTGGCGGAACAGCGCGCGAAGGCGTTGCACGGCGGAGGAGGGGACCGCATCGAAGCCCAGCACCGGCACGGCAAGCTGACGGCGCGCGAGCGCGTCGAGATCCTTCTCGACCCGGACTCCTTCGAGGAGCTCGACATGCTCGTCGTGCATCAAGGCGACGAAAGCGCAACGGGATTATCGAAACTCCCCGGCGACGGTGTGGTCACCGGTTGCGGCACGGTGAATGGCCGCCCGGTGTTCGTGTTTGCCAAGGATGTCACGGTTTTCGGCGGGTCGCTCGCCGAGGCGCATGCGCGGAAGATCACGAAAGTGCAGGACCTGGCGCTGCGAAGCCGCGCGCCGATCGTCGGCCTGTTCGACGCTCGCGGCGCACGCGTCGAGGAAGGCGTCGCAGCACTTGGCGGCTACGGCGAGATCTTTCAGCGCAACGTGCTCGCCTCGGGCGTGATCCCGCAAATCTCGCTCATCATGGGCGCGTGCGAAGGAGGCGATGTCCATTCGCCGGCACTGACCGACTTCATCTTCATGGTGCGCGACACGAGCCACCTGTTCCTGAGCGGTCCCGACATCGTGCAGCGCGTGACCGGCGAGAGCGTAACGGCGGAAGAGCTCGGCGGCGCGCTGGTGCACACGACGAAGTCTTCGATCGCCGACGGCGCCTACGACAATGACGTCGACGCGCTGCTGCAGATCCGCCGGCTTCTCGATTTCCTGCCGCAATCGAACGCCGGCGAAATGCGGCAACGGCCCTCGTTCGACGACTGCGAACGCGTCGACATGTCGCTCGACACGCTGGTGCCGGACGACCCGGACGAGCCCTATGCCATCGACGAGCTGATCCGCAAGGTCGCGGACGAGGGCGATTTTTTCGAGATCCAGGAGGCCTTCGCGAACAATATCGTCACCGGCTTCGGGCGCATCGATGGCCACACCGTGGGTTTCGTGGCCAATCAGCCGAAGGTGCTCGCGGGCGCGCTCGACTCGGACGCCGCGCGCAAGGCCGCGCGCTTCGTGCGCTTCTGCGACTGCTTCAACATTCCGATCGTCACGTTCGTCGACACGCCGGGCTTCGTGCCGGGCACTGCACAGGAACATCGCGGCATCATCAAGCACGCCGCGAAACTCCTGTTCGCGTTTGCCGAGGCGACGGTGCCGAAGGTCACGGTCATCACGCGCAAGGCTTTCGGCAGCGCCTACGACGTCATGGCCTCGAAGCATCTGTGCGGCGACATCAATCTCGCGTGGCCCACCGCGCAGATCGCCGTGATCGGCGCGAAGGGCGCTGCGCAGATCGTCTTCCCGAAGGACGACGACAACGCGGCGCAAATGGCGGAGCGCACGAGCGACTACGCGGAGCGCGTCCTCTCGCCGTTTCCTGCCGCCGAGCGCGGCTATGTCGACGCCGTCATCATGCCGCACGCGACCCGCCGAAGCGTTGCGCGTGCGCTCGTCATGTTGCGGCACAAGACGCTCGAGCGTCCATGGAAGAAGCACGGCAACATTCCGCTCTGAACGTCCACGCGCGCCGAGACGCTTACCCGTCGGGATAGCAATGCGGACAGGCCTCGTCGGCCGTGCGTCCGAGCGGGTCCCAATCCGGCAGCGTCGCCCAGATCGCCTCGCTCGCGGCCTGCGTGTCGGCCCTGATCTGGCGGAAGTCGACGCCGGGAATGACGCCGCCCTGCATGCAGACCTTGCCGTCGACGATGACGGTATCGACGTCGTCGCCGACGCCGCAATCGACCACGCTCCTGACCGGATCGCGCACCGGGCCGTAGCGCAGCGTGTTGCCGCCGGAAAGATCGATGATGATGATGTCGGCAAGCGCGCCGGGTGCTAAGCGCCCGAGATCGTCACGGCCGACCGATCTGGCGCCGCCCAGGGTCGCGGCCTCGAACACCTCGCCCCCTGTCGCGGCGAAATAGGAATGGCCCATCACCTTGCCCATGTACGAGGCGGTGCGCATGTTCATGATCATGTCGCGCGGATAGGTGTCCGAGCCGATCGAGATATTGACGCCGGCGTCCTGATATTTCGCCCAATTGTCCAGCACGCGCGCCCGCCGGACGATGTTGATGGGGCAGTGCGAGATCGTCGAGCCGGACTTGCCCATCAGCTCGAGGTCGCGGGACCTGGCGTAGTTGAGGTTCGGATTGTCGGCGATGAAGTTGCCGTGGCCGATGTTCATCGTCGGCCGCAGCATGCCGAGGTCGTCCAACAGCTCGATCGGCGTCATCATGTGCTCGCGCACCACGTCGTGGAACTCGAGCACGCTGTAGGCGGCGTGCGTCGCCATCGGCAGACTGTTGGCGTCCGCCGCCTCGCGTGTCCGGCGCAATAGCGCAACACTCGACGTCTCGACCTCGCGCGGCACCAGGATGCCGCGCACGCGGCCCCCGGCGGCGCCGTCATTTTTCTCGATCCAGCCGAGCGCGGTCTCGAGGCCGTCGAGGCCGAGCCGGTCGTTACGGATACGCTTGAGGCGGCCCTGGTCGTCGCCGACCCAGCGGCCGCAATCGTAGCCGGGCGCCAGATAGGCGCGAGTGCCGAGTCGCGTCACTTCCGCAAGCAGCGCGTCCTGCACGCGCGCCTGGCTGCCGAATTCGATGAAGGTCGTCACGCCGTTGCGCAGCAATTCGGCGACGGTGAAGATCGCGTTGAGCGCAAAGGCGGCCTCGGAGCCGGCGTCGCCGTGCTTGAGATAGCGCGGATCGCCTTTGACGACCGCGCCTTCCCTGGGAACGCTGATCTCGAGGAAGGGTTGGCCGAAATACATCGGCCGGCCGGTATCGGTGATCAGCCGGTGCGTGGCGCGGTGCCCGGTGTGGACGTGGGTGTCGATGAAGCCCGGCGCCACCAGCTTGTCCGTGGCGTCGATCGTGCTGTCGACCGGACCGTCAAAGGTCTTGCCGACATGAATGATCCTGTTCCCCTCATACACGACGACGCCGTCGCGGATCAGCCGGTGATGGCCGGCCTCGTGCCCTACGATCCAACTCGCCTTGATCGACGTGCGCATCGGCATTCCTCTGTCAGTCAGTCCGCGTCCTCAACCGCCGCCCGCATATTCCACGCCCAGGCCCGCGCCGCGCACCGACCATGAGGTGAAACGCGTCTCCAGCGCCGCAAAGATCGCATACATGCCGACGCCCATGACGCCGACGACCAGCAGTGCGGCGAACACCAGCGGCACGTTGAAGTTGGAGGTCGCGATCAGCATCACATTGCCGATGCCGTTATTGCCGGCGATGATCTCGGCGATGACGGTGCCGACGAACGACAGCGTGATCGCGATCTTGAGCGAGGCGAAGAAGTACGGCAGCGCGCGCGGAATGCCGATCTTCATGATCATGTCGCGGCGCGTCGCGCCGAGCACTCGCAGCACGTCGAGCAGCTCGGGCTCGATGGTGGCAAAACCGGTGGAGACGTTGACGACGACCGGGAAGAAAGACAGCAGGAACGCTGCGATCACCGCCGGCACGGTTCCGACGCCGAACCAGATCACCAGGACCGGGATGATCGCCGCCTTCGGCACGCTGTTGAAGCCGATCAGGATCGGATAGAGCGAGACATAGGCGAGGCGAAACGACCCGACCAGGATTCCAAGCATCAGCCCGAACACCACTGCAAACGCGAAGCCCAGCAGCGTCGTACCCAGGGTGGCGAGGCCATGCACCATCAGCGGATAGCGGTTGATATAAATCTGCTCGATCGCCTCGATCGGCGTCGGCAGCACGAAGGTCTCGATGTGAAACGCCATGACTCCGAACTGCCACAGCGCGAACAGCGCCAGGGTCGTGATCCAGGGCGCCAGCCTTTCGACGGTCGATCGCTTCACGTTGCGTTCCCCACGCTGATGTGATGGCGGCAGGCGTGCACGAGATCGACGAAGTCGGCCTGGAACGTCATATCGAGCGTGCGTGGGCGGGCAAACGGCACCGCACTCGACGCGATAACGCGTCCGGGCCGCGGACTGACGACATGCACGAGGTCGGAGAGATAGACCGCCTCGCGCAGTTCGTGCGTCACCAGGATCACCGTGCACGGGCTGTGCAGCCAGAGGTTCTGCAGGACACCCCACAGTTCCTCGCGCGTGAAGGCATCGAGTGCGCCGAACGGCTCGTCGAGCAGCAGGATCGCCGGCTCGTGGATCAGCGCTCGACACAACTGCGCCCGCTGTTGCATGCCGCCGGACAATTGCCAGGGCATGCGGCCGCCGAAATCGCCAAGGCCGACGGTCGCCAGCAGATCGTCGGCGCGCTTGCGCTTGGCCGCCATCTCGCTTTTCGGCTGGCTGCGATAGGGTTCGACGATTTCGAGCGGCAGCAGCACGTTGTCGCGCACATTGCGCCACGGCAGCAGCGTCGAATTCTGGAACGCCATGCCGACCGTCTTGAGCGGTTTCCTGACCTCCTCACCGGCGACGCGCACGCCGCCACGCGTCGCCCGCACCAGCCCCGAGATCAGCTTGAGCATCGTCGACTTGCCGCAGCCGCTCGGCCCGACGATCGAGACGAATTCGTTCTGCCCAACCGTCAGGCTGGCATTGGCAAGCGCCAGCGTCCCGGTGCCGTCGTCAGCACCGGTCTGCCCGCCATAGCGCAAATCGACGTCGTCGATTTCAATGAAACCCATTGCGACGCGACCGTGCAATGACCTCGGCTACTGCCTATTTCACCATCCGGTCCTTCTCGGGCGGCAGATAGGCGGAGTTGAAGATCGCGTCCGGCTTCGGCGTGCTCGGAAGACCGAAGCCCTTCACGAGAATGTCGATGGCGCGTGCGAGCCGCGCCTTGTCGACGTCGCCGACCCCGTTCTTCGAGCACGTTCGGCGTCACCATGCAGCATTCCATGGCCAGCTTGAGCCGGTCGCGCTCGATGCCGGCATTGAGCAGCGGCTCGTATTTCAGCGTCATTTGCACCGCCTCCTCGGGATTCTTCACCATGTCCTGAAAGCCCTTGATGGTGGCGCGGATGAAGCCCTTCACGGCGTCAGGGTGCTCCTTCAGGAACTGCGGCGAGGCCGCGATGCCGTTGCCGTAGAGATCGAGGCCGTGATCGCGGTAGAGGAACGAGCCGACATCTTTCGGGTCGACGCCCTTGGCCTTGAGCTCCAGCGTGGTGTTGAAGATTTGCCCGATGATCGCATCGACCTCCTTCTTCGCCAGCAGCGTTTCGCGCAGCTTCGGATCGATGAGCTGAATCTTGACCTTGTTCATGTCGATGCCGGTATGGGCGGCGAACGTCGGAAACAGCTTGAAGCCGGCATCGTTGGCCGAGGCGCCGAGGATCTTGCCCTCGAGCTGCCTGGGCTCCTTGATATTGCTGGTCTTGAGGAACACGACGCCGGCCGGCGCCTGCTCGTAGCCCATCATCAGTTCCGGAAATCCCTTGTCGGGATTCTTCGAATCGAAGTCGGTCAGGACGCTGATGTCGGGGTAACCCATGTCATAGACGCCGGCCGCCAACTGCTGGATCAGGCCGACAGTCCCCTTGCCGCGATCGATGACGACGTCGAGGCCCTCGGCTTTGTAGTAACCCTTGTAATACGCGATGAAGAACGGCGAGTGCACCGAGCCGGGAATCCAATCCAGCGAAAAGCGCACCTTGGTTTCAGCGCGCGCAGTGCCGATCGATGCCGCGCACAAGGCCGTGACGACAGCCAGTAATGCCAAGCGTCCAATTTGTTTCATGTTTCCCTCCGTTGCCTGTTGTCCGTCCGCAGGACGGCCTGTGGCCCTGATTACAGCTTGATTCCGGCAGCTTCGAGCAGATTGCGGGCGCGGGCGCGCTGCTCTTCGGAGATGACCAGCCGTTCGGCAAAATCGCGGCCCGACGGCCGGGTAGCGTCGATGCCCATCTTGGTCACGGTGAAATCCTGTGGGTCGGACGTCGGGTCGAGGATCGCCGCCTTGGCGCCGGGGATGAAGAAAATATCCTTCTCCGCCCGCACCCGCGTCGCCACCGCCCACATCACGTCGTTGAGATCGAAAATGTCGACGTCGTCGTCGACGACGATCACGTATTTCGTATAAAGCTCGGTGCCGAGCGTCGCCATCACCGCCATCTGCGGCTCGCCGTCGGCGGTCTTCTTCATCGAGATGAACGCCATGAAGGCGCCGCAGGTCGTGTGCGGCACATGCACCGCGCGCACGTTCGGCAGGTTGCGCTTGCAGCGCGTTGAGGATTTCGCCCTCGCGCGTGATGCAGGACACCAGGATGTGGTCCTTCGACATGCCCGAGGTGACGGCGTGATACATCGCGTCGCCGCGCATGCGGATGCGCTTGGCGACGAACACGTTCTGCGTGCTGCGATAGGACGCATAGCCGGTGAATTCGCCGAACGGTCCTTCCGGCTCGTGCACGCCGGCGAGAATTTCGCCCTCGATGACGATCTCGGCACTGGCCGGCACCTCCAGGTCGTCGACGCCGCAGCGCGCCAGCCGGTACGGCTCGCCGAACAGTCCGCCGATGATCTCGAACTTGCGCACGTTCGGCGGATAGGCGTAGACCATCGAGCCCATGTAATGCAGCGGATGCGTACCGATGGTGATCGCCGCCGGCAGCGACTTGCCCTGCTCCTCGGCGCGGCGATGGCATTCGTACATGCGGCGGCGCGAATGCAGCGACACGCCGAGGCGGTTCCTGCCGTTGAGCATCAACCGGTGGAAGCCGGTGGTGTCGACGCCGGTGACCGGATCGCGGGCGGAAATCTGCCCGGCGGTGATGTAGGGCGCGGCGTCGACGGAAAACTGCAGCGGGATCGGCAGCTTGGTCAGATCGACATCGTCGCCCTCGATGACGACGTCGTTCCACGCCGCCTGCGCGACCAATTCGCAGGGGATATATTTCTGGCAGCGCTCGCGGAACGCCGTCGGCAGGTCATTCGGCGCGACGCCGAGGCAGGCCGCCAGCAGCTTGCGATTGGCGGCGACGTTGGTGACGACGGGAATGTCGTAGCCGGCGACGTTTTCGAGCACCACCACCGGGTTCTTGCCGGCCCGCTCCAGCTCGAACACCAGTGCGGTCATGTCGAACTTCGGATCGACGGTCTCGCGGATGCGGACAATGTCCTCGGGATAGCGGGTTTCGACCATCCGCAGGAAGCCGCGCAGGCTCTGGTTATCGACGTTATCCGTCCGATCGAGCATGAAGTCTCCGCTGAACCGATGTGCTGGATGATAGTATGATTAAGCGGGGAGTGAGCGCAACTGGCCAAATTCGGGCAAGTTGCCTTCTCGACTCGTCCACGCGCGGCGCCAGAAACGCAGGCGCCGGAGCCCACGAAGGTGTTCGAGAAACTCCTGATTGCGAATCGCGGCGAGATCGCCTGCCGCATTGCGCGGACGGCGCGGAGAATGGGCATCGCGACCGTCGCCGTCTATTCCGACGCGGATCGCAATGCGCTGCATGTCAGGATGATGGACGAGGCCGTGCGCCTGGGGCCGGCGCAACCTGCCGAATCCTATCTCGCCATCGAGAAAATCGTGGGCGCGTGCAAGTCGACCGGCGCCGACGCCGTGCATCCTGGCTATGGCTTCCTTTCCGAGCGCGCGGCCTTCGCCGAAGCGCTCGGCGCCGCCGGTATCGTCTTCATCGGGCCGAACCCCGCAGCCATCGAAGCGATGGGCGACAAGATCGCGTCGAAGAAATTTGCCGACGCGGCGAAAGTCTCAACCGTGCCGGGTCACCTCGACGTCATACGGGACGCTGCGCACGCCATGCGGATCGCCGACGCGATCGGCTATCCGGTGATGATCAAGGCCAGCGCCGGCGGCGGCGGCAAGGGCATGCGCATCGCGCACTCGCCCGCCGATGTCGCGGAAGGCTTCGCGCGCGCGAAGTCGGAGGCGCGGTCTTCCTTCGGAGACGACCGGCTGCTGATCGAGAAATACATCGTCGATGCACGCCATGTCGAGATGCAGATCCTGGGCGACCGGCATGGCAACGTGATCCACCTTGGCGAGCGCGAGTGCTCGATCCAGCGCCGTAACCAGAAGGTCGTGGAAGAGGCGCCGTCGCCGCTGCTCGACGACGCGACGCGCAGCGCGATGGGGAATTGCGCGGTCGCGCTTGCCAGGGCCATTGGCTACGATTCGGCGGGAACGGTCGAGTTCGTCGTCGCGCAGGACCGGACCTTCTACTTCCTCGAAATGAACACGCGACTGCAGGTCGAGCATCCGGTGACCGAGCTCGTCACCGGAATCGACATCGTCGAGGAGATGATCCGGATCGCGGCCGGCGAGCCATTGCGCATCGCGCAAGCCGCGGTGAAATTGCGAGGATGGGCCATCGAAAGCCGGGTCTATGCGGAAGACCCGTCGCGTGATTTTCTGCCGTCGACCGGCCGGCTCGTGACCTACCGTCCGCCGGCCGAGGAAACGCGTGCCGGGATCACCGTGCGTAACGACACGGGCGTTTTCGAGGGCGACGCGATTTCCATCTTCTACGATCCGCTGATCGCCAAGCTCGTGACGCATGCAAGTACGCGCGAGGCAGCGATTGACGCGCAGGCACGCGCACTCGACGCCTTTGCGATCGAGGGCATCCGCCACAACGTTCCCTTCCTGTCCGCGCTGATGCAGCACCCGCGGTGGCGTTCAGGACACCTTTCGACGACTTTCATCGCCGAGGAATTCAATGGCGGCTTCGCGCCGCCCGAGCCGAAAGGCGAGATGGCGCGAAAGCTCGCGGCCGTTGCGGCGACCATCTTCCATCTCCACTCCGAGAGGCAGCGGCAGGTATCCGGCCGAGCGCACGTATCGCGTCCAATGACGGTGGAGCGCGAGCGCGTCGTGCTGCTGGGCTCGCTTCGCTTCGATATCCTGATCGAGCACGCAAGCGAGGGGCTCACCGTCCGCTTTACGGGTGAAGGCAACCGGCAGCGTGACGCCATTGCCGTCGTGTCGCATTGGCGTCCCGGCGAGCCCGTCTGGCACGGAATCGTCGACGGCGAGCCGATCGCCGTGCAGGTGCGCACGACGCAGAACGGCGTGACGCTCGCGCACGCGGGCACTGCCGCTGCGGCGCGCGTCTATTCGCGCCGCGAGGCGGAAGCTGCCGCGCTGATGCACGTCAAGCGTTCGGTCGATACCGGTACGCAGTTGCGTTGCCCGATGCCCGGCGTCATCGTATCGATCGCGGTGGCGCCCGGTGAAGCAGGTCAAAACGGGTGATGTGCTCTGCATCATCGAGGCGATGAAGATGGAAAACGCCTTGCGTGCAGAACGCGACGGCATCGTGACCCGCGTGCATGCGAAGGCTGGCGATGTCGTGGCGGTCGATGCGCTCATCATGGAGTTCGCGTTCGACCAGGGAGCTCTGAAATGCGTCCGCGCGGGAGCGCTTCAGAGGCTCCTCACGCGCCGAGGTAGGCGCGCTTGACTTGCGGATTGTTCAGCAGTTCCGTTCCGGTGCCGGAGAGTGTCACGCGGCCCTGCTCGAGCACGTAGGAACGATCCGACAACTCGAGCGCGGCGAACGCGTTCTGCTCGACCATCACCACGGTCATGCCCTGGCCGCGGATCTGCTTGATGATCTCGAACGTGTGCTCGACGATATTGGGCGCGAGCCCGAGCGACGGCTCGTCGAACAGCACCAGCCTGGGCCGCGACATCAGCGCGCGGCTGATCGCGAGCATCTGCTGCTCGCCGCCCGACAGCGTGCCCGCCGCCTGATCGCGTCGCTCGGCGAGAATCGGGAAGCGGCCGAACACGCGATCCATGTCGGCTGCGATCGCCTTGCCGTCGCGGCGCAGGTAGCAGCCCATCTCCAGGTTTTCGCGCACCGTCATGTAGGGGAATACGCGGCGTCCTTCCGGGCAGTGCGCAATCCCGCGCTCGATGATCTTCTTCGCCGGGATTCCTGTGATGTCCTCTCCTTCGAACCGGATGCGACCGGCCGCGGGTCGCAGCACGCCGGAGATCGCCTTCAGCGTCGTCGTCTTGCCGGCGCCGTTGGCGCCGATCAGCGTGACGAGTTCTCCTTGTCTTACCGTAAGCGATAGCCCGCGCACGGCGGAAACCTTGCCGTAGCGGCACTCGAGGTTCTCAACCGTGAGCACGCGCATACCTCTCGCCGAGATAGGCGCGAATCACCTCGGGATTGCGCTGGATGTCGGCTGGCGGCCCGTTGGCGATGATGCGGCCGTGATCCAGGACGACGACGCGATCGGACACGCCCATCACCGTGCGCATGTCGTGTTCCACCAGCAGCACCGTGACGTCGCGGGCGCGGATGCGCGCGAGCGTTTTCATGAAGTCGGCCTTCTCCACGGGATTCATGCCGGAGACGGGCTCGTCGAGCAGGAGCAGCCGGGGGCTTGCCGCGAGCGCGACCGCAACCTCGAGCAGGCGCTGCTCGCCATAGGGCAGCGCGGCGCCTTGTTCGTGCGAGCGAGCCTCGAGCCCGACGAAGCGCAGAATATCCCGGGCGGCGGCTTGCAACGTCCGTTCTTCGCGCTTGACGGAGGGCAGACCGAGCATGATGGCAACGGGCGTCTGGCGCGAGCGCAAATGAAGGCCGATCAGCACATTGTCGAGAACGGACTGGCCGCCGAACACGCTGGTTTTCTGAAACGTGCGCACGACCCCCATGGCCGCGATTTCGTGGGGTCGCAGGCCATTGAGGCGCTGGCCGCGGTACGTGATCTCGCCGGAGGATGCGTGCAGGTAGCCGGTGATGGCGTTGAAGGCGGACGTCTTGCCGGCGCCGTTGGGGCCGATCAGCGACAACACCTCGCCGGTGCATACCTCGAACGTCATGTCGTCGACCGCGACGAGCCCGCCAAAGCGAATCGACAGGGCATTCACCGGCGAGCTCCACGCCGGATGCGGGTGCGCTCATGCTCCGCCGTCGCGCGCCGCGGGCGTGGATGTCAGCGGGTCGATGCGTGCGTCCCGAACGTCGCGACGACGTTGCCAGCCGTTGCGCAGCGCGGGCACGATGCCCTTCGGCAGGAAGTAGACGATAACGATCATCAGGATGCCGTAGATGATCCACTGCACCTCGGGTCCCGCCATGTCGCGCAGGACCTGCGGCACGATACCGAAGATGATGCCACCGACGATCGGCCCGGCGAGGGTGCCCTTTCCGCCGGTGACCACCATGATCACCATCGTCACCGTGTAGATGAAGAGGAATATGTCAGGATCGACGATGCGGACGTAGTGGGCGTAGAGCGCGCCGGCCGCTCCCGCCATCGCCGCCGACACGATCGTGGCCAGCACGAGATAGCGCGTGACATCGACGCCGACCGACGTCGCCAGCGCCTCGTTCTCGCGCAGCGCGATCATCGCGCGGCCCGCCCGCGAGCGCACGAGGCGCGCGATGACGACGTAGGAAACGACGGCCACTGCCAGCATCAGGTAGTAATTCGGCACTTTGCCGAGAAACCGGTACTCGCCGATCCCCGGCAACCAAACCGACACCGGCGGAATGTTGTTCAACGCCATCGGACCCTGGGTGAGGGAGACCCAGTTGAGCGCGACAAGGCGCACCACCTCGGCAAAGCTCAGGCTGACGATGACAAAGTAGGCGCCGCGCACCTTGAACGACAGCCTGCCGATCAGCCAGCCGAACAGCGCTGACGCGGCGATCGCGGCTGCGAAGGAGAGCGCGACCGGCTTCGGTTCGACGACGAGCTTGAAGGTGTCGGTCAGATCGACGTCGAAGCCGAGCGACATCAGCGCGCTGGTGTACGCGCCGATGCCGAAGAACGCAACGTGGCCGAGGCTCAACTGCCCGGTGTATCCGAGCAGCAGATTGAGGCTCATCGCGGCGATGGTGAAGATGCCGGTGATGATGAGGACGTGCAGGAAATACGGGCTCCGAAGCCACAGCGGCGCCGAAACGAGAACCAGCAGCCAGGCGGCCGTTGCCAGGCGCCGCATCAACCGATCCGCTCCTTCTGCGCGAACAGGCCCGTCGGCCTGAAGATCAGGATCAGGATGATGACGAGAAAGCCCATGCCGTCGCGGAAGCCGGAGGAGATGTAGCCGGCGCCGAGTTCCTCCATGAACGCCAGGATGAACCCGCCGATGGTCGCGCCGGTGATATTGCCGAGGCCGCCCAGAATCACGATCGCGAATGCCTTGAGCGATGCAAGGTCGCCCATGCTGGGCTGGACGACGAACACGGGGCCGAGCAGCGCGCCGGCCGCCGCCGCAAGCCCCGATCCCAGCGCGAACGTCGCCGTGTTGACCCGCTTGACGTCGATGCCCATCAGCATCGCGGTGTCTCGATCCTGGAAGGTCGCGCGCATCGCCTTGCCGAGCCTGGTGCGGTTGATGAGGTAATACGTGAGCCCGATCAGCGCTACGGCCACCACGAACACGAACAGCCTCTCCCAGCCGATCGAGACGGCGCCGATCTGCAACGGTTGCGAGGGGAACGGCGTATTGATCGACTGGGCCACGCCCGACCAGATCAACTGCTCGGTGTTCTGCATGGCGATCCACGCACCGATCATGACGAGCATGGTCGTATCGATGTCGGAGCTGCGCAAACGGCGCAGCAGAACGTACTCGATCAGTGCGCCGAGTGCCACGCCAAGCGCCACCGCGAGCAGCAGCGCGACGAAGAAATTCACGTGCAAGCGCATCACCCACAGGTACATCATGTACGCGCCGAACGCATACAGTTCGCCGTGGGTGAAATTGACCACCCGCATGATCCCGAAGATCAGCGTGAGGCCGATGCCGAGCAGGGCGTACGTTCCCCCCAGAATCAGGGCGTTGGCGCCATGCTGCAGGAGTTGTTCCAGCGGACTACCTCGGTCGCGGGGCGCGGGTCCGCGTCCTATGCAGTCAACGTCGGATCGGCTTGGTGGCGAGAAATCGAGACGCGCGATACGCCCGCCGGGGTTGCGCTCCCGACGGGCGTGGCATCCTCACATCGGCGGCGGGCTAGTCCTTGACGACCTTGCCGCCCTCGATCTTGACGAGGTAGACGCTCGGTACGTTCTGCGCGCTTTCCTTGCCGGCGGGGCCTTGCTTGATGAAGGCAATGTCGCCGTTGATACCCTTCACCTTGACGTTCCACAGCGCCTTGGTGATCGCAGCCGGATCGGCCGAGCCAGCCGCCTTGATGCCCGCGACGATCGTGTAAATCCCGTCCCAGCCACGGAAGCCCTCGGTCAGACCGCCGACGTTGTACTTCTTGTCGTTCCAGATCGACACGAACTTCTTGGCGATCTCCGGGTTCTTGACGGCGTCCGGGAACCAGGGCGTGAAGAACACGAGGTGCATGGACCCATTGGCCGCAGCGCCGGCCTGCTCGATCAGCTGGTCGGGCGCATTCGAGCCGCCCGTCGTGATGATGCGCGTCTTGAGCTGAAGGTCGTTCGCCTGCTTCAGGATCAGCGTGATCTGTTCGACCGCGGTCGTCACGAACAGCGTGTCTCCGCCCGAGGCCTTGATCTTGGCAAGTTGCGCGGAGAAGTCGGTCGCCTTGGGATCCATGGTCTCGACGACCCCGATCTGCACGCCCGCATTCTTCGCCATCTCGGAGAACGCCTTGGAAGCGCCGAGGCCGAAGTCGTTGTTGGTCGCGAGGAAGTCCGCCTTCTTGATGCCAAGCTTCTTGACCAGCGGCGTGAACGCGCGCGCCTCCATCCCGGACGTCGGACTGATGCGGAAGATATACGGATTGCCTGAAGTCGTGATCTTGTCGGAGGACGACGTCTCGACCAGCATCGGGATCTTGTACTCCTCCAGCTTCGGCATCACGGCCAGCGTCAGCGTCGAACTCCAGGCGCCCATCATCACCGGCACCTTGTCGCTGTTGATCAGCTTCTCGGCCGTCGCGACGGCCTCTGTCGGATTCGACTTGTTGTCCTCGACGACGAGCTGGATCTTCTTGCCGAGCACGCCGCCAGCCTTGTTGATCTCGTCCTCGGCAATCCGCGCGCCCTGCGTGACGTAGTTGCCGGAAGCCGCGAACGCGCCGGTGAGCGGCTCCGTCACGCCGATCTTGATGGTTTCCTGGGCGAGCGCGGGACCTGCCAGCACCGCCGTTGCGGTCATTGCGAGCACAATGCTTGAAAGACGGAAAAGCATTTGTTCCTCCTGGCTGGGTGATCTGCGCCGAACCGCCATCGATCCGCTGATCCGGTGCGCGTTTGGGTTCAAATGGGTCCAGGCTCGTCCTGATCCCCTGGTTCAAGAATATCGCGCCGCACGATGGCCTGTGCCGAGCGCCAATAGAAGAACGCGCAACGCGACGCCGTTTCTTTGGCTCGGGGATGATAGCACCGGCAACGCGTCAATTCGCTCTGTCTCAAGCCGCTGGCAGCCAGGCGCCATGCGGCCGATCAGTCTTGTCGTGACGATTCGCTATCCGTGCCGCTGACGCACTTCGCGCATCGGCCGAACGGCCTATCGCCGTGACGGCTCGCCGCAGGTCAGATTCGACGTTGTTGCAGCACTCCGGAAATCCGGAGGTCGCCACGAAAGTCGAATCTGACCGCGTTATTGCGACCGAATCTCCCCGTTGTCGCGGCGCTCGCGGCGTTCGCCGGCGGCGCAACGCTTTTGCAGTTCTGCGCACGCTCTGCCGCCTGCGCCGGGCGCGCTCGCGGCGATCATGTTCGTCCTGATGGCAGCCGCACTGCTCGTCGCCGCGAGGGCACGTCGGCATCGATGGCTTTGCGGAGTCGATCGTTGTCGCGGCCGGGTGCCTCTTCGGGTTCTGCTATGCGGCGTGGCGTGCGGACACGCGGCTGGCCGATGCACTGCCGCCGGCCTGGGAGGAAACCGACCTCCGCGTCACCGGTATCGTCGACGAGTTGCCGCAGAACACGGATAGCGGATCGCGCTTCGCCTTCGCGATCGAGCAGGTCGTCACGGCGGGCGCCGTCGTCCCGCATCGCGTCTCGCTCGCGTGGTATGCGCCGCGCGCACCGCGCGAAGAAACTCCGCGCATCCGCCGATCGTTCACGCCGGAGAGCGCTGGACGCTGACGGTGCGTCTCAAGCGGCCGCACGGCAACGTCAACCCGGACGGGTTCGATCTCGAGGCGTGGCTGCTCGAGCACGACCTGCGCGCCACCGGCTATGTGCGCGACGATCCGGCCAACGTCCGCGTCAGCGCCTTCGCCGGTCGCGCGGACGATTACGTGCAACGCGCGCGCGAGCGCATCCGCGAGCGCATCGCGCGTGCACTGCCTGCGGCGCCGTACGAGGGCGTGCTGGTCGCGCTTGCGATCGGCGATCAGCGCGCGATTCCGGAAGCGCAGTGGCGCGTGTTCAGCAAAACCGGCATCACGCACCTCGTCTCGATTTCAGGCCTGCACGTGACGGTATTTGCCACGCTCGCCGGCGCATGCGCGCTGGCGCTGGCGCGACGCAGCGCGGCGCTGACGTCGCGCATTCCGGCGCGCAAGGTCGCAGCGCTCGTCGGCGCGCTGGCCGCCTTCGCTTACGTGCTGCTGGCGGGCGCCGAAGTTCCGGCGGTGCGCACGCTGTTGATGCTCGTCGTCGCCGCGTTCGGCCTGTGGCTCGGACGCCCCGGCACGGCGGCGCTCGTCTGGCTGTGGTCCCTCGTCGCCGTGCTGGCATGGGACCCGTGGGCCGGTCTTGCGCCGGGATTCTGGCTGTCGTTCGGCGCCGTCGGTTTGCTGCTGTACGCCGGGAGCGGGCGCCTGCGCGCGCCATCGCCACGCGGCTGGCGTGCGCGCGCTCGCGAATCGATCCGCGACTCGGCGCATGCGCAATGGGTGGTGACACTCGGCCTCGTACCGGGCACGCTGGCGCTCTTCCAGCAGGTGTCGCTCGTGTCGGCGCTGGCGAACACGATCGCGATTCCGGTCGTGACGCTGGCAATCGTTCCGCTCGCGCTGCTCGGCATCGTGATTCCGCTCGACGCACCGTGGCTCGTCGCGCACGCCGTGCTCGCCGCGCTGATGCGCTACCTCGAATGGCTCGCGGCATTGCCGCTGGCGGCATGGACGTCGCATGCGCCAATCGGATGGACGGTGGGCGTCGCGATTGCGGGCATTCTGTGGCTGCTCGCGCCCGGCGGAGTACCGGGTCGCGCGCTTGGCGCAGTGTGGACGCTGCCGATGGCCTTGCTGCTGCCGCCGGCCGTTCCGGCGGGCGGCGCGCGCATCGTCGTGCTGGACGTCGGCCAGGGGCTCGCGGTGCTCGTCGCCACCGCGCACCACGCGCTCGTCTACGATACCGGGCCGCGCTTCAACGAGACGGTCGACGCCGGCGGGCGAATCGTCGTTCCGTTCCTGCGCGCAGCCGGCATCGCGAAGCTCGACGCGCTCATCGTCAGTCACGCGGACAGCGATCATTCCGGCGGCGCGCTGTCGATCCTGCATGCGGTTCCGGTCGGCCGGCTGATCTCGTCGCTCGCCGCAGATCATCCGATCGTGACGAGCGCACTGTCGACGAATCGCCCCGCGCGCTGCGCGGCGGGCGACCATTGGGAATGGGACGGCGTCCGGTTCGAAATCCTGCATCCTGCAGCATCGGCCTATGGCGAGGCGGCGCGCAAGACCAACGATCTCTCGTGCGTCCTGCGCGTCGCGTCGGACGGCGGCAGCGTGCTGCTGACCGGTGACATCGAGGCCGCTTCCGAAATGGAGATTCTCGCGCGTGACGCAACCGCCGCTGCGGAAATCCTCGTCGTCCCGCATCATGGCTCGCGCACGTCGTCGACGCTCGCGTTCATCGCGCGCCGTGTCGCCGCGTTTTGCCGTCATCGCGGCCGGCTATCGGAATCGCTTTGGCCATCCGCGCGCCGAAATACTGGCGCGCTATGCGCGTGCGGGCGCTGCGCGTCCGCGCACCGACCTGCAGGGCGCAATCACGCTGACGCTCGCCGCGGGGACGCCGATCGAGGCGATCGCCGAGCGCGAGCGCCATCAGCGTTACTGGTACGACGTGTCGAGATAACGCCCGAGCCGCACGGCGGTTTCGCCCTGTTTGGGGCGCTGCGCCGGCATGATCAGCACGCAATCGTCGTACGGCGTGCGGATGTCGCGCTCGCCGTCCCGTGCGAGCAGCGTGCCCGCGCGAGCAATCGTCATCATCCCGTGCACCGGCAGCACGAACGAGAACGACGCGCTGGCGATCGTGACGACGTCGGTGATCTCGATCGTCCGCTGCGGCGGCAGCTCGCGCGGCTCGATGAATGCGTCCAGGAAGGCGCGGTCGCAAACCTCGAAATGCCGCAGGAACCGCAGCGCGGACTGCTGCGCGACGAGCGGCGTGCCGCGCTCCCAGTGCTGGCCGCATTCGATCAGCAGTGCGTTGCGCGCGTCGGCAGGATCGTCGAACTGCGCATAGTCGCGCAAGCGCCGTCCGGCGCGATGACCGGCATCGACGATGATGTACGGCGGCATGCCGAGCGCGCGTGCGAGGCGCTGCCCCTTCGCGTGCCGTCCGGCGAGCGCCAGGGCCGGGCACGGATCGGTCATCGAATGCAGGTCGAGCAGGAAATCGGTGGCGTCGTAGCAGGGCCGCAGCTCGCGCGCGCGGTCGAGCTCACGCGTGCGCCGCGGGCTGTCGAGCACGCAGCCGTCCCAGACGCGGTTGAAGTCCTCGTCGAGGCAGCGCGCAGCGTACGGATCGGTCGCGTCGAACGATTCGTATGCGGCGGCGTTGGCGAAAATCAGCGTCAGCGTGCCGCGGACGGGACGCACCTTCCTGCGCAGCAACCAGTCGAGGACGATGGCGCCGCACACTTCGTTGCCATGCGTCACACCCTGGATCGTGACGTGCGGTCCGCTCGCCGGCCCGTCGAAGCGCCATACGTAGGGAATTCCCGTGTTCCCGCACGCCCAGACCGCTATGTCGGGAATGGCGACATCGACGCGCGGCGCGGGTTGGTTCACGCCGCTCACGCGCCGGTCACGCTGCTGCGGCGCGCGCTTCCCAACCATGCCGCGATCGATCGTTCAGGCCAGACACAGGTGCTGCGCGAGCCGCTGCATGAATGCCTCGCAGCGCCCGAGTTGCTCGAGGCTCACCCATTCGTTCGGTTGGTGGGCCTGCTCGATGTGTCCGGGACCGCAGATCACGGCCGGCATCGACGCGCCATGGAACAGCGCCGCCTCGGTGCCGAACGAGACCTTGTGCTCGAGATCGGAACGCGTGCACGCGTGGCCGATGTCCACCATCGGATTGTGGCTCTCGTTGTCGAATCCCGGCATCTCGGACAGCACGTCGAACTCGATGTACGTCGCGGGATCGACGGCCTGCATCGCCGGCAGCAGCGAATCTGCGTGGCGGCGCAGGTCGGTGAAGAACGCTTCGGTGTCGTCCTGCGGCAGATGCCGCATCTCGAACTCGAACGTGCAGTCGCGCGGAACGATGTTGACCGCGGTTCCCCCGTGAATGACGCCGACGTGCAGCGTCGTGTACGGAACATCGTAGGCCGGATCCTGGCGCTGGCCTTCGCGACAGGCCTGCGCGCGCCTCGTGATCCACGCGACGAGATCGCAGCCGATCTGCACCGCATTCACGCCCTGCGGGGTGAGCGACGAATGCGCTTCGTGTCCGCGCACGCGGCAGCGCCACGTCTTGCGGCCCTTGTTGGCGACGACGAGCTGCATGCCGGTCGGCTCGCCGATGATGCAGCCGGTTGGCGCAATGCCGCGCGCGACGACGTCGGCGATCAGCCGGCGCACGCCGATGCAGCCGATTTCCTCGTCGTACGACAGCGCGAAATGCAGTGGCCGCGCAAGCCCGCGGCGGAGGAACTGCGGAACGAACGCGAGGCCGATCGCGCAGAAGCTCTTCATGTCGGCGACGCCGCGCCCGTACAGGCGATCGCCGGCGAGCGTCGCTTCGAAAGGATTCGTGTCCCACGGTTGTCCGTCGACGGGCACGACATCGGTATGGCCCGACAGCACGATGCCGCCTCGCGACGCGTTGCCGTCGCGCGCCGGAAGCGTGGCGAAAAGGTTCGCCTTGCGCCGATCATCGTCGAACGTGAGCGTGGTCGATGCGCCGAGCGCTTCGAGGTAGTGCCGCACCCATTCGATCAATTCGAGATTCGAGTCGCGGCTCACCGTCGGATAGGCGACGAGGCGCCGGATCATCTCGTAGCCTGCGAGGTCTTCGGGACGAGGCGCGGGCGGATTCAGATGCCGTGCAGGTTCGGGCGCGTTCATGATTTCGCCTGTGCAAAGAGGCAGGATAGCACCGCGCGGCGATGGGCCGACTGAACCGATCGCGGCGCGGCGGCATCCAACCGGCACCGACCGGTCGTCGACCCCCGCGAAGGAAGACTCCATGTTCTCGCGCATCGCGCCGTTGCTCCTGCTCGCCGCTGCGTATCTGCCGTCGGGTGCGCTCGCGCAGCCGCTTCCGCTCGATCGCATCCGCCTGCCCCCCGGCTTCACGATCGAGCTGGTCGCGCGCGTGCCCGGCGCGCGGGAAATGGCGTTCGGCGCGCACGGCACGTTGTTCGTCGGCTCGGTAAACGGCGACGTTCACGCGGTCGCACTCGACGGCCAAGGCTCGCAGGCGAGCGTGCGAAAAATAGCGTCGGGACTGCGCGAGCCGGTCGGCGTCGCGTTTCGCGGTGGCGCGCTGTACGTATCGGCGGTGAGCCGCATCCTGCGCTTCGACGATATCGAGCAGCGGCTCGATCATCCGGGGAAACCTGTCGTCGTCTCCGACGAGTTTCCGACCGATGGCCAGCACGGCTGGAAATTCATCGCCTTCGGCCCGGACGGCAAGCTGTACGTGCCGGTGGGTGCGCCGTGCAACGTGTGCGAGCCCGACGCCGAGCGTTACGCGAACATCATGCGGATGAATGCCGACGGCTCGGACCTCGAGCGCTATGCGCGCGGCATCCGCAACACGGTCGGCTTCGACTGGGACCCGGCCACGCGCGAGCTGTGGTTCACGAACAACGGCCGCGACAACATGGGCGACGACGTTCCGCCCGATACGCTCAACCATGCACCGAAACCGGGCCTCGACTTCGGCTTCCCTTATTGCCACGCGGGGACGATTCCGGATCCGGAATTCGGCCGCAAGAAGCCGTGCAGCGATTTCGCGGCGCCTGCCGAGCGCCTGGGCGCGCACGTGGCCTCGCTCGGCATGCGTTTCTATACGGGCACGCAGTTTCCACCGGCGTACCGCGGCCAGATCTTCATTGCCGAGCATGGATCCTGGAACCGGAGCTCGAAGGTCGGTTATCGGGTGACGATGGTCAGGCTGGACGCCAACCGGAAGCCGGTCGCGTACGAGCCATTTGCGCAGGGCTGGCTGCAGGGCCAGCAAGCGTGGGGCCGGCCCGCAGACGTGGCCGTAGCCCCCGACGGATCGCTGCTGGTTTCCGACGATACCGCCGGGGCGGTTTACAGGATCCGGTATCGCGGTTAGTCGACGTCAATAGCGGTAATACACCGGCTCGCGGACGACAACGTGGTGCCGTACGTACGGCGCGCGATACACGACACGCGGCGCCACGTAAACAACGCGCGGCGGCGCATAGACGACAGGCGGCGCGACGTAGACGGGACGCCATGCGGGCCGGTAATAGTGCCGATGTCCCCAGTACGGCGCGTTGCCGAATGCGACGCCATAGCCGGGACCGCCGATCGATACGTTGAAGCCGATGCGATCCGCATGCGCCGCCGGCGCGAAAGCCGCGGCCGCGGCGACGAGGGCCGTTGCAAGAGCGATGTGCGTGGTACGACGTAGCATGTCAAGTCTCCTGAATCGAACCAAGTGTGACATCCGCCCGAACGCTCGGGTTCCGCGTAGCGCGGTGTCAACACGATGAACGCAGGCTGTCGCGATCGCGTTGACGGACAGCGCGCTCCGGTAGCGCTTTGTTACAGTGCATGTCGCCGATGTAGGATATTCGCCCACACCGATCGCCATCGAATACGTCCATGAACGCCCCCGACCGCCGTTGGCCCGCTGTACAGGTGCCCGCGCGCCATTTCATCGGCAACCGCTTCGTCGCTGCCAGCGACGGCGCGACGCTGCCGATGATCGATCCTTCCGACGGCGCACCCTTCGCGGCGATCGCGCGCGGCAACGCGGCCGACGTGGACACCGCCGTACGCGAAGCGCAGCGCGCACGCGACACAACATGGGGCAGGCAGGCACCTGCTGAGCGCGGGCGACGCCTTGCGGCCGTCGCGCGCGCCATCGCCGATCATGCGGACGAGCTTGCGCTGCTCGAGGCGCGCGATTGCGGCAAGCCGCTTGCGCAGGCCCGTGCCGACGCCGCGGCGTGCGCGCGCTATTTCGAGTTCTATGCCGGCGCGCCGGACAAGCTGCACGGCGCGACGATTCCATACGCCGACGGCTACACGGTTCTCACGTGGCGCGAGCCGCACGGCGTCACCGGTCATGTCATTCCGTGGAACTATCCGCTGCAGATCTTCGGGCGCTCTGTCGGCGGCGCGCTGGCCGCCGGCAACACGTGCGTCGTCAAGCCGGCCGAGGACGCATGCCTGTCGCTGCTGCGCGTCGCGGAACTCATGGCGGCCGCGGGACTGCCCGACGGTGCGCTCAACATCGTGACCGGCCTCGGCGCGGAGGCGGGCGCTGCGCTCGTCGCCCATCAGGGCATCCAGCACCTGTCGTTCACCGGATCGCCGGCGACAGGCGCTGCAGTCGCCGCGACGGCGGCGAGGCGCCATTGTCCCGTGACGCTCGAGCTCGGCGGCAAGTCACCGCAGATCGTGTTCGCCGATGCCGACCTCGACGCGGCGCTGCCGGCGATCGTCAATGCGATCGTGCAGAACGCCGGCCAGACCTGCAGCGCCGGCTCGCGTCTTCTCGTCGAGCGGTCGGCTTACGAGCCGCTGCTCGAGCGCCTCGCCGAGCGATTCACGCAGCTCATCGCAGGACCCGCGCTGGCCGATCGCGATTGCGGACCGCTGATTCGCGCGTCGCAGCTTGCGCGCGTGCGCGATTTTCTCGACGACGCGCAGCGCGGCGGCATCGTGACGGTGGCCGAGGGTCGGATTGCAGCCGACGCGCCCGGCGGCGGCTACTACGTGGCGCCGACATTGTTGCGCGACGTGCCGGCCGGCGATCGTCTGGCCTGCGACGAGGTGTTCGGACCGGTGCTCGCGGCGATGGCGTTCGACGACGAGGCCGATGCCGTTGCGCTCGCCAATGCGAACGACTACGGGCTCGTCGCGGGCGTATGGACGCGCGATGGCGGGCGGCAACTGCGTATGGCGCGCGCCGTGCAAAGCGGCCAGGTGTTCATCAACAACTACGGCGCCGGCGGCGGCGTCGAGTTGCCGTTCGGCGGCGTCAAGCACTCGGGATACGGCCGCGAAAAGGGCTTCGAGGCGCTGTACGGATTCACCACGCTGAAAACCGTCGTCGTGCGGCATGGCTGATGCGCTGGTCGAGCGGCGGGTTGAAGCGCTCGGCGAGCGGCCGCTGACGCTCATTCAGATCGCGCAGAAGCTTGTCGGCCGGCTCGTCGTTTACGCGCTCTTTCCCGTCCTGTTCTCGCAAGCGTTCGCGCTGCGGCGCCATGCCCTGACACTCGTTCCCGCGGCGGGACCGCCAACGGGCAGGATCGGTCGCGGCAAGCCCCTGCACTTTCTCGCGATCGGCGATTCGATCATTGCCGGCGTGGGTGCGCGACGCGTCGAGCGCTCGACGGTGGTCCACGTCGCGCGCTTCATGTCGGGACGCCTTTCGCGCGAGATAAGGTGGCACGCGTCGGGAACGATCGGCGCGGGCGCCAGACGCGTGCGCCGCGATGCCGTGCCGGGCCTGCCGCCGCAGCCGTTCGACGTGATCCTCGTCTCGGTCGGCGTCAACGACGTGCTGAAGCTCGAGCGGCGCGGCCGCTTTCGCCGCCAGTTGCTGAAGCTGATCCACGATTTGCGCAAGCATTCGCCGCACGCAGTGATCGGTTACATCGGGTTGATGCCGCTCGACGAGTTTCCCAGGCTGCGACGGCCGTTGCGCTGGATCGTCGGCTACCGGGTGCGCAGCTTCGATATCGTTGCGCGCGCGGCGCTCGCGCGCATTCCGAACGCAATCCACATTCCGGTCCCTTTTTCGCCGCGGCCGGACATGTTCTCCGATGACGGACTCCATCCTTCGGAGAACAGCCAGCGACGGCTGGCGAAGATCATCGCCGGCGCGCTCGCGCCGCACGTTGCGGCACGCGCATCGCCGGCGCAGCGGGAACACCTACTGACATGAGACTCGAGGACAAGGTCGCCATCGTCACCGGCGCGGCGTCGGGATTCGGCGCCGGCATCGCGCGCCGGTTCGCCGCGGAAGGCGCGCGGATCGTCGTCAACGATCTCGACGCGCCGGGCGCTGCGCGCACGGTTCACGAAATAGAGGGCGCGGGCGGCAGAGCCGTCGCCTGCGCAGGCGACGTATCCTGCGATGCCGACGTTGCGCGACTCGTCGCCTCGGCCATCGAACGGTTCGGCCGGCTCGACATCGTCGTGAACAACGCCGGCACGACGCATCGCAACCAGCCGATGCTCGACGTTCCGGAGGCGATGTTCGACCGCATCTACGCGGTCAACGTCAAGAGCCTCTATCTCACGGCGAAGCACGCGGTGCCGCATTTTCGCGCACGGCGCAACGGCGTGTTCATCACGATTGCCTCGACGGCCGGCGTTCGCCCGCGGCCCGGGCTCACCTGGTACAACGGCAGCAAGGGCGCCGCCATCGTGACGTCGCGATCGATGGCTGCCGAGCTCGCGCCCGACAACATCCGCGTCAACATCATCAATCCGGTCGCCGGAGAAACGCGATTGCTCGCCGAGTTCATGGGCGAGGATACGCCGCAGAAACGGGCGCAGTTCGTCGCGACGATCCCCCTCGGACGCCTGTCGCAGCCGAGCGACATCGCGACCGCGGCGGTGTTCTTCGCCTCGGACGAGGCATCGTTCATTACCGGCGCATGTCTTGAAGTCGACGGCGGCCGCTGCATCTGAAAAATCGCCGTCAGGCGCCGGTAATCAGGCGTTCGATCGACGAGACGATCGGCGTAGCGGGCTCGATGCCGACGCGCTTGACGAGCGCCTTGGCGAAGTCGGGAAGGAGATCGTGGAGGTCGCGAATGCTGGCGGTTTTCTGCAGCCGCATCGTCAAGCCGTAGCCGCGAAAGCCGAGATGGGCGTCGATCGCATCGCTGATCATCTGCTGCGCCTGAACGTAGCGCGCCACTTCGTCCTGCGACCGTTCCGGCGTTGCGCCGGCAGGGTCTCCGCGCGCAACCGAAGGCGCTGAAAAACGCTTCGCGATCAATCCGCCGCGCTCGAGCGCCGTCATCGCCCGCAGGTCGAGCTTCAGCACTCTCGCCTTGACCAGGACCTGCGCGACGGTGCGATGGCCGTCGATCAGGATCAGCAATCCGCGCAGCGTGATCGGAAGATTGAGCTTGCGCTCCTTCAGTTCCTGCAGGCCGAGCTCGGTCTTCGCGTAAATCTCGGATGGGTCCATCGGCGCAGCCTCGGCGATGCGGAGATCCATCATGCAGGCGGTTTAGCAATTATAGTGCCAGTTGGTTCTCTGGCTCCAGCTCATGCTCGCAACCTTCGATCGCCGCCTGCTCGCCGTCAATCGCTTGCTCGTCATCGTGCTGCTCGCGGCGATGGCGATCATGGTCTTCGCCAACGTCGTGCTTCGGTTCCTGACCGATCACTCGATCCTGTGGGTCGAGGAGGCGTCGCGTTACACGATGGTGTGGCTGACGTTCATCGGCGCCGGCCCCGTATTGCGTTACGGCGGCCATATCGGCATCGATACGCTGCAGCAGGGGATCCCGCGATTCGCGCAACCGATCCGCGCGGTGATCTTCGCCCTGTTAGGCGCCTTCTTCCTGGCGATGGTCGTGATCGGCATTCGCTACGCAGCGCTCACCTGGGCGCAGACGACGCCGGTGCTCGAAATCCCGATCGGCGCGATCTACCTCGCGATGCCGGTCGGGTTCGCGTTGATGATCGTGCACCTTGCGATGATGGCGCGCGGCTATGTCGCCCGGCGTGAATTGCTGGGCGACGGCGAATTCGACGCCGATGCCGCGAAGTTCTGAAATGGAACATCCCCCCACGCTCGCTGCGCTCGCTGCCCCCCAGGGGGCTGGTCAGTCGGTCGGGGCGGCCCTTCCCGACTGACGTGGTAACGGTCCTCTTCATCGCTTGCATCGCGCTGCTGGCGCTCGGCGTGCCGGTCGCCTTCGCGCTCGGCGGCGGAACGCTGCTCGCGATGGTGTGGCAACACGTGCCGCTCGTCGCGCTGCCGAAGTATCTGTTCTCGGGGATCGATCTCTTCGCGCTCGAGGCGGTGCCGTTTTTCATCCTCACCGCCGAATTGATGACCGGCGGCGAGCTTTCGGCGGTGCTGCTGCGCTTCGCGTCGCAGTTCGTCGGCCGCTTCCGCGGCGGGCTCGGTCACACGAACATCCTGACGCTGACGTTCTTCTCAGGCATCTCGGGGTCGGCGCTTGCCGATGCCGCAGGTCCCGGCGCGATCATGATCCGGATGATGCGCGACGACGGCTACGATCCGGGCTACGCGGCCGCGCTGACGGCGGCGACGTCGATCCTCGGACCCATCATTCCGCCGTCGATCAGCGTCATCATCTACGCGCTCGCGTATCCCGACGTCAATCTCGTCGGATTGCTGATCGCGGGCGTCGTCCCCGGCATCGTCATCGCTGCCGCAATGGCGACGATCAATCACGTGATCTCGGTGCGGCGGAACTACCGCGGCGCGCAACTCCGATTGCGCTGGCGCGATTACCTGCGGAACACCTGGCGCGCGGTGCCGGCGCTCGTGCTGCCGGTGCTGATCCTCGGCGGCATCGCGTCGGGCGCCTTCACGCCGACCGAAGCGTCCGTCGTCGCGGTGTTCTACGCGCTCTTCGCCGGCCGGGTGATCTACCGGACGCTCGACTGGAACAAGCTGCCGGGAATCCTCGCGCGCTCCGCGCTGATGACCGCGTCGGTGCTGATCATCGTCGGCATGTCGGCGGCGTTCGCATGGGTGCTGACCGTTTCGCGCGTGCCGCAGAACATGACCGACTGGATCGTGGGGATGCACCTGTCGCCGCTGGCGTTCCTCTTCGCCGTCAACGTGCTGCTGCTCGCCTTCGGGATTTTCATCGAGCCGCTGCCGGGCATCGTCGTGCTGGTCCCGATTCTTGCGCCGATCGCGCACGCGCTCGGCATCGACGACTTGCAGTTCGGCATCGTCGTGATCGTCAACCTGACGATGGGGATGATCACGCCGCCGGTCGGCGGCCTGCTGTTCGTGACGTCGATCGTCGCGCGGGTGTCGCTCGCGCGGCTCGTGAAGGAGCTGTGGCCGTTCCTGTGGGCGCAGCTCGCCGTGCTGGCGCTGCTGTCGCTCTTTCCGGCGATCTCGGCGTGGCTGCCGAACGCGTTCGGGTATCGGTAGATCGCGCGTTACTTGTAGTTCTTGATCCGGTCGATGTTGTCCTGGCCGAATTTTTTTCCGAGCTCCTTGAACGTCGGCGCCAGCACGGCCTGGAACTTCGCCTCGTCGACGTGCTCGACGATCTGCATGCCCTTGCTGCGCAGGTCGGCGACGGCTTTCTTCTCGTCGTCGTCGATGCGCGCGCGGTTCGCCTTCACCGCTTCTTTCGCTGCCTCGTGAAACGCCTGCTTGTCCGCGGGCGAGAGCTTGTCCCACTGCGCCTTGCTCATCAGGATCAGCGCCGGCGAATACACGTGCCGCGTCAGCGTCAGGTACTTCTGCACCTGGTCGAGCTTCGCGGCCTCGATGACGGACAGCGGATTCTCCTGGCCGTCGACCGTTCCCTGCTGGAGCGCCGTGAACACCTCGGTGAACGCCATCGGTGTCGGAATGATGCCGAACGCGCGATACGCCTGGATGTGCACCGGGTTTTCCATCGTGCGCATCTTGAGGCCCTTGAGGTCGGCGGGCACGTTCACCGGATGCTTGCTGTTCGTCATGTTGCGAAAGCCGTTCTCGCCCCACGCGAGCGCCTCGATGCCCTTCGGCTCGAACTTCTTCAGCATCGCCTGTCCGATCGGACCGTCGAGCACCGCGCGCGCGTGCGCGTAATCGCGAAACAGGAACGGGATGTCGAGGATCGCGATGTCGGGAACGAAATTGGGCACCGGCCCGGTGGACGTCATCGTGAGGTCGAGCGTGCCGAGCTGCAGCGCCTCGATCGATTCGCGCTCGGCGCCGAGCGCGCCGGAATAAAAGTTCTGGATGTGGTAGCGGCCGTCGGTGCGCTTCTCCACCTCGCGCGCGAACGTGTCGATCGCGACGCCGTAGTGCGAGTTCTGCGCGAGCGAGATATTCATCTTGAGCGCGGTCTGCGCCATGGCCGGCGCGGCAACGAGCGGAATCATCGCGGCGAATGCCGCGAACAGCGATCGGATTGGACGCATGTGAAATCTCCAGTGCGAGCAGGCGCGGTACGCCGGCTCCGGGCGAGCGCGCGATTCTAGCAGGGCGATTCCCGCGCGATATGAAATAATCCGTCGACGGCCCACGCGAATCCTGCGAAAGGCCGGCATCCATGCTCGATCCGACGTTCACTTCGGCGCTGGCCGCCCTCGTGCCGCCCTCGGCGCTGCTGACGGCGGCCGAGGACACGCGCCCGTACGAGTGCGACGGCCTCACGCTGTATCGCGAGCAGCCGGGCGCGGTCGTGTTGCCCGAGGACGAGGCGCAGGTCGTCGCGATCCTTACGCTTTGTCACGCGGCGCGCGTGCCGGTGGTCGCGCGTGGCGCGGGAACGAGCCTGTCCGGCGGCGCATTGCCGGCCGTGAATGGCATCGTGCTGTCGCTCGCGAAGCTTCGTCGCATCGTCGCGATCGATCCGCTCGCGCGAACGGCCATCGTCGAGCCGGGCGTGCGCAACCTCGCGATCTCGGAGGCGGCCGCCGCGTACGGGTTGTTTTATGCGCCCGATCCGTCGTCGCAGATCGCGTGCTCGATCGGCGGCAACGTCGCGGAGAACGCCGGCGGCGTGCATTGCCTGAAATACGGACTCACCGTGCACAACGTGCGCAAGGTGCGCGCGGTGCTCGTCACCGGCGACGTCGTCGAATTCGGCGCCGACGCGCTCGATGCGCCGGGCTACGATCTGCTGGCCCTCGTCACGGGCAGCGAAGGCCTGCTCGCGGTGATCACGCAGATCACGGTCAAGCTGCTGGCCGAAACCGGCGCTCGCGCAGGTCGCGCTGGCCGCGTTCGACGACATCGCGAAAGCGGGCGCCGCCGTCGGCAACGTGATCGCGGCCGGCATCATTCCCGGCGGCCTCGAGATGATGGATCGCGAAGCGACGCGCGCGGTCGAGCAATTCGTCCATGCCGGCTATCCGACAGACGCCGCCGCGGTGCTGTTGATCGAAGCGGACGGCACGCCGGTCGAGGTCGAAGCCGAGATGGCCGAGATCCGCGACGTGCTGACGGCCAGCGGCGCGACCGAGATTCGCGTATCGGCGGATGAGGCGCAGCGCCTTTTGTACTGGTCCGGCCGCAAGGCGGCGTTTCCCGCGGTCGGCCGCATCTCGCCCGACTATTACTGCATCGACGGCACGATCCCGCGCGCCGCGCTGCCCGGCGTGCTGATGCAGATCGCAACGTGGTCGCGCGAATTCGGCCTGCCGTGCGCGAACGTCTTTCACGCCGGCGACGGCAATCTGCATCCGCTGATCCTGTTCGACGCGAACAAGTCGGGCGACCGCGAGCGGACGATCGAATTCGGCGATCGCATCCTCGAGCTCTGCATCAACGTCGGCGGCACGATCACCGGCGAGCACGGGGTGGGCGTCGAGAAGATTCGCGGCATGTGCGCGCAATTCGCGCCGGCGGCGCTCGAGCGCTTTCTGGCGATCAAGCGTGCATTCGACGAGCATGGGCTGCTGAATCCCGGCAAAGGCGTGCCCACGCTCGCGCGCTGCGCGGAGTTCGGCCGCATGCACGTTCATCACGGCGCGCTGCCGCATCCCGAGCTGCCGCGGTTTTAGGATGGTCGACATGAATTCTCCGATCCGAAACGCATGTCCGAGCCATCGTCCACCGACGTCGCCGCGCTGACGCAGCGCCTCACGCGCGAATACGGCGAGCGCGCGGTGACGAGCGCGGCGATCCGCGAACAGCATTCGCACGGCGAAGGCCTCGCCGACGCCGGGATGCCCGACATCGTCGTGTTCCCGCAGACGAATGACGAGGTCGCGTCGATCGTGCGCGTCTGCAACGCCGCGCGCATCCCGGTGATCGCGTTCGGTGTGGGCACCTCGCTCGAAGGCCACGTCGCGGCACTTTATGGCGGCGTGTGCATCGATTTGTCGCAGATGAGCCGCGTGCTGGAAGTCAACGAGGCCGATCTCGATTGCCGCGTTCAGGCGGGCGTCACGCGCGAGCAGCTCAACGCCGAGCTCAAGGGCACGGGGCTTTTCTTTCCGATCGATCCGGGCGCGAACGCGACGCTGGGCGGCATGGCGGCGACGCGGGCATCGGGCACCAATGCCGTGCGCTACGGCACGATGCGCGAGAACGTGCTCGGCCTGACCGTCGTCACCGCGGACGGCCGGATCATCCGCACCGGCAGCCGCGCGCGCAAATCGAGCGCCGGCTACGATCTCACGCGACTGTTCGTGGGATCGGAAGGCACGCTCGGCATCATCACCGAGGTGCAGCTTCGGCTGTATGGCCTGCCGGAAGCGATGTCGGCGGCCGTGTGCCAGTTCGCCGACCTCGCAGGGCGCGGTCGATTCGGTCATCGTCGCGATGCAGCTCGGCATTCCGGTCGCGCGCATCGAGCTGCTCGACGACGTGCAGATGGACGCGTGCATCCGCTTTTCAGCGCTGACCGGATTCGAAGCGAAGCCGACGCTGTTCTTCGAGTTCCACGGCACCGAGGCCGGCGTGCGCGAGCAAGCCGAAACGATCGAGGCGATCGCCGCCGAGCACGGCGGCAGCCGGTTCCAGTGGGCGATCGCGCAGGAAGAGCGGTCGCGGCTGTGGAAGGCGCGGCACAACGCGTACTACGCGGCGCTGGCACTGGCGCCCGGCAGGCAGGCGTTCGCGACCGACGCCTGCGTGCCGATTTCGCGGTTGACCGAATGCGTGCTCGAAACGCAGGCGGATGTTGTCGCGACCGGTCTCATCGCGCCGATCGTCGGACACGTCGGCGACGGCAATTTCCACCTCGTCGTGCTGTTCGACCCTTCGCGGCCGGAAGAGCGCGCGAAGGCGGAGGCGCTCGCCGCGCGCGTCAGCCTGCGCGCGATCCGGATGGGCGGCACGTGCACCGGCGAGCACGGCATCGGCGTGCACAAGCTCGACGCGCTCGTCGCCGAGCATGGCGAGGCGGTATCGCTGATGCAGGCGATCAAGCGCGCGCTCGATCCGAACGACATCCTGAATCCCGGCAAGACGGTCCCGCGCGATTGAGACATCATGTTCAAACTCTACATCGGCAACAAGAACTACTCCTCGTGGTCGCTGCGCGGCTGGCTCGTCGCGAAACTCTCCGGTGAGCCGTTCGACGAAGTGCCGGTGGCGCTCACGGGATTCACGCCGAATCCGGCCAACCGCGCGTTCTCGCCGTCGGGGCTCGTCCCGTGCCTGCACGAGGGCGATGTCGTCGTCTGGGATTCGCTCGCGATCGCCGGTCATCTTGCCGAGCGCCATGCACGAGATGTGGCCCGCTGATCCGGCCGCGCGCGCATGGGCACGCTCGATTTGCGCCGAAATGCATTCCGGGTTCGCCGCGCTGCGCAATGACATGACGATGTGCATCCGCGAGCGCGTCGACGTGCGTCCGTGGTCGCCGAAACTCGCCACCGACATCGAGCGGGTCACGCGGATCTGGGACGAATCGCGGCGTCGCTTCGGCGCCGGCGGCGCGTTCCTCTGCGGCCGCTATTCGATCGCCGATTGCTTCTACGGTCCGGTAGCCTTCCGATTTCAGACGTACGGCGTCAAGCCGCAGGGCGCGGCGGGCGCCTATCTCGAAGCATTGCTCGCGCATCCCGACATGCAGGCATGGCAGCAGGCGGCGCTTGCCGAAACGACGATCGTCGAAGCCGACGAGCCGCGCATTCTCTATCGCGACAGGATCGCGGCTGCCTGACGCGCCGAATGGAAGATAGCGCGATCGCCGACCTGCAGGATCGCATCCGCGCCGCAGCCGCGGACCGGCGGGCGTTGTGCATCCGCGGCGGCGGGACGAAGGACTTCTATGGCGAGGCGCCCGCCGGTGATGCACTCGACATGCGCGCGGTGAACGGCATCGTTTCGTACGAACCCGGCGAGCTGGTGCTGACCGCGCGCAGCGGAACGCGCCTCGCCGAGATCGAGGACGCGCTCGCGGCGCATCGGCAGATGCTCGCGTTCGAGCCGCCGCACCATGGTGAAGGGACGACGCTCGGCGGCATCGTGGCCACGGGCTTCTCGGGTCCGCGCCGGCCGCACGCCGGCGCGGCGCGCGACTTCGTGCTCGGCACGCGCGTGATCGACGGCACCGGCACGCTGCTCGCGTTCGGCGGCCAGGTGATCAAGAACGTGGCGGGATTCGACGTATCGCGCCTCATGACCGGCGCGCTCGGAACGCTGGGCGCATTGACCGAAATATCGCTGAAATGCCTGCCGCGTCCGAAAATCGAAATGACGCGCGTCGTCGAATGCGACGCGAGCGATGCGCTGCGGCTGATGAACGAATGGGGCGGCAAGCCGTTGCCGATCTCGGCGACGTGTTTCCATCGGGGAAAATTGTCCGTTCGCCTTTCCGGCGCATCGGCCGCCGTGTTGAGCGCTGCGCCCGTCATCGGCGGCGAGGAAGTGGACGGGTCGGCGTTCTGGCGCGCGTTGCGCGACCAGACACTCGACTATTTCCATCCGGCGATCGACGGCGATGCAACGCTGTGGCGGCTTTCGGTGCGCTCGACGGCGCCCTGGGTGACCTGGCCCGCGGACGTGCTGATCGAGTGGGGCGGCGCGCTGCGCTGGCTCGTATGCACGACGCCGATTGCGCCGGAATCGCTGCGCGCGTGGGCGTCGGAGCACGGCGGTCACGCGACGCTTTACCGCGGCAGGAACAAATCCGCGGAAGCGTTCCAGCCGTTGCCGCCGCCGATGCGCGTGCTGCACGAGCGGCTGAAGCAGGTGTTCGACCCGCACGGCATCCTGAATCCCGGCCGCATGTACGCGGGGCTGTGATGGAGACGCGGCTTCTGCCCGCCATCGCGAACACGCCCGACGGCAAGGAGGCGGAAGCGATCCTGCGCGCGTGCGTGCACTGCGGTTTCTGCACCGCGACGTGTCCGACGTACCAGCTGCTCGGCGACGAGCTCGACGGACCGCGCGGGCGCATCTACCTGATCAAGCAGGCGCTCGAGGGCGCGGAAGTGACGGCGAAGACGCAGCTCCACCTCGATCGCTGCCTCACCTGCCGCAGTTGCGAGACGACGTGTCCTTCGGGCGTTCGCTACGGGCGGCTCGTCGATATCGGCCGCAAGTTCGTCGACGATCGCGTCGGACGCACGGCGGTCGACAGCGCACGTCGCGGCGCGCTGCGGCGCGGGCTTCTGTCGCGGTCGCTCTTCGGCAGTGCACTCACGCTCGGGCGCTGGGCGAAGCCATTCCTGCCGCGCAGGCTTGCAGCATCGATACCCGAAGCTCGAAGCGCCGGCGAGTGGCCGCTGCCACGGCATGCGCGCCAGGTGCTGATTCCCGCGGGCTGTGTGCAGCCGTCGCTCGCGCCGAACATCGACGCCGCAACGGCGCGCGTGCTCGATCGCGTTGGCATTTCCGCGATTGCCGTCGAAGGCGGCGGCTGCTGCGGCGCGCTTTCGTATCACCTGTCGGAGCACGACGAGGCGCGCGCGCTCGCCCGACGGAACATCGACGCCTGGTGGCCGTACATCGAGCGCGGCGCCGAGGCGATCGTCGTCACCGCGAGCGGCTGCGGCGTGATGGTGCGCGAATACGACCACCTGCTCGCGCAGGATCCTGCGTACGCGCCGCGCGCCAAACGCATCGCTGCGCTCGCTCGCGATCCGGTCGAGCTCGTCGCTGCAGCATGGGCCGAGCTCGCGCCGCAAGTCGATCGCGCCGGCACGTCGCTGCGCGTGGCGTTCCATCCGCCGTGCACGCTGCAGCATGGCATGCAGATTCGCGGCGAAGTCGAGCGCCTCCTTGCCGGGGCCGGCTTCACGCTGCTGCCCGTGACGGATTCGCATTTGTGCTGCGGCTCCGCGGGAACCTACTCGATCCTGCAGCCCGACCTCGCCAATGCGCTGAGGTCGAACAAGCTGCACGCGCTCGAAGCGCACCGGCCGCAGGTCATCGCGACCGCCAACATCGGCTGCATGACGCATCTTCAGTCGGGCACCGGGATCCCGATCCGGCACTGGATCGAGCTGCTCGACGATGCGACGTCGCGCGGACAGGCGCGCGGGAACGCAACAGCGATCGGCAGCGCAGCAGCCGCAAACGCGAGCGTCGGGTGACGCAGCCGCTTGCGCCCGCATTTCGCGACGCCTACCCGGCGTTCCTCGCGATTCCGACGCGCTGGATGGACAACGACGTCTATGGTCACGTCAACAACGTCACGTACTACTCGTACTTCGACACCGTGGTCAACGAGCATCTCGTGCGCGCCGGCGGCCTCGATTTTCGCAACGCTCCGGCGCTCGGCGTCGTCGTCGAGACGGCGTGCCGCTTCCACAAGCCGCTGTCGTTTCCCGAACGGATCGACGCGGGATTGCGGGTCGCGCACATCGGCCGCTCGTCGGTGAATTATGAAATCGCGCTCTTTCGCCAGGGCGACGACGATGCCGCGGCGACCGGCCGCTTCGTCCACGTCTGGGTCGATCGCGCAGGCCGGCGTCCCGTGCCGGTGCCCGAGCCGATTCGCGCGGCGCTCGAGCCGCTGCACGCGAGCCTCGCGCGTTCGCAGCGAGCGCGGGCAAGCGCGCGGTGAACGCCATCGTCGAATGCGAGACGATGACGGCGGCCACGCGTGCGGCGGCACTGCAGCTTCTCGGCCGCTTTCTCGCCGACGATACGCATTACCGGGCATCTGCCGCGCATTACGGCGACGGCGGCCCCGAGGCGCTCGAGCGCGCGCTCGACCTCTTTCTCGCCAGGCCCGAGATCGGCTTCGTCTGGCTCGCGCGCGTCGACGGCGTCGTCGCGGGTGCGTGTGTCGTCTGCTTTGCGATCTCCACGTCGCGCGGCAGCCTCGTCGCCAAGCTCGATGACGTCACCATCGACGCGCGCCGGCAGGGACAGGGCATCGGTGCGGCGATGCTGTCGGCATTGACGGCGCATCTGCGTGCGCTTCGGCGTTGGCCGGGTCGATACCGCATGCCATCGCGCGAATGCGGCTGCCTGGCACTTCTACGAGCGGCAGGGGTTCCGGCCGCTCGACGAGGAACGCATCGCGCTGCTCCTTTAGAATCCACTGCGCGCTGCCTATCCACGGGCCGCTGTACATCGTCGCAAGGAATGGTGAACATGAGCAAGCTGCTGCCTTTTGCCGGTTTCGTGCTGTCGCTTGGCGTCGCGACGCCCGCTGCTTTCGGACAAGCCGGCGACGCGATTCCCATGCGCGACTTTTTCCGTCACCCGGAGCGTGCGTATTTCCGCATTTCGGGCGACGGCAAGACGCTCTCCTTCATGCAGCCGTGGGAGCGGCGAATGAACATCTACGTGCAGCCCGTGGACAGCGCGGCCGAGCCGGTTCGCATTACCGCGGAGAAGGATCGCGACATACCCGACTATTTCTGGAAGGGTGCCGATCGCGTCGTCTACACGAAGGATTTCGGCGGCGACGAGAACGACCACATCGTCGTCGTCGACCGGCGCGGCGGCGAGCCGAAGGACGTGACGCCGTTCCCCGGCGTCAAGGCGACGATCGTCGATCCGCTGGTCGAGTTCCCCGACCGGATGCTGATCGGCCTCAACCAGCGCGTGAAGGAAGTGTTCGATGTCTACGAGCTCGACCTTGCCAACGGCAAGCTGACGCTCGTCGCCGAAAACCCGGGCAACGTCACCGCGTGGGGCGCCGACCATGCCGGACATCTTCGCTACGCGATCACGACCGACGGCGTGAACCAGACCTACCTGTACCGCGATGGCGCGACAGGATCGTTCAAGCCGGTGGTCACGACGACGTTTCGCGACCAGTTCGCGCCGCAGTTCTTCACGGCCGACAATCACAAGCTGTACGTCGCATCGAATCTCGGCCGCGACAAGGTGGCGATCGTGCTCGTCGATCCGGCGACGGCGAAGGAGGAGAAGCTCATCTACGCGCGCGATGACGTCGACATCAGCGCGCTCGCATGGTCGAAGGCACGCAAGCGCCCGGCGTACGCGATGTACCAGACGTGGAAGAACGAGCGTCACTATCTCGACGACGACGCGCGGCACGTTTTCGAGGCGCTCGAGGAGAAGCTTCCCGGCTACGAAGTGATCGTCCAGTCGACGACCGACGACGAGTCGGGCTTGATCGTCGCGGCAACGAACGACCGAACGCAGGGCACGCGCTACCTTTACGATCGCAAGCGCGATCACCTGACGAAGCTCGGCGACGTCGCGCCGTGGCTGCCGGAAGCGAAGATGGCGGCCATGAAGCCGATCCGTTACACGACGCGCGATGGTCTCACCGTCAACGGCTATCTGACGGTGCCGAACGGCGTTGCGCCGAAGAATCTGCCCGTGATCGTCAATCCGCACGGCGGCCCCTGGCATCGCGACGGCTGGGGCTTCAATCCGGAAGTGCAGTTCCTCGCAAGCCGGGGCTATGCAGTGCTCCAGATCAATTATCGCGGATCGACCGGCTATGGCCGCAAGTTCTGGGAAGCTTCGTTCAAGCAGTGGGGCTATGCGATGCAGGACGACATCACCGACGCTGTCCAATGGCTGGTGAAGGAAGGCCTCGCCGACCCGAAGCGCGTGGGCATCTACGGCGGCAGCTACGGGGGGTACGCGACGCTCGAGGGCCTCGTGAAAACACCGGATCTGTACGCCTGCGGCGTGGATTACGTCGGCGTGTCGAACCTGTTCACGTTCATGAGCACGATTCCGCCGTACTGGAAGCCGTATCTCGGAATGATGCATGAAATGGTCGGCGACCCCGAGAAGGACAAGGAGCGGCTCGCGGCGGCGTCACCGGCGCTGCATGCCGACAGGATCAAGGCGCCGCTCCTGATTGCGCAGGGCGCGCGCGACCCGCGCGTCAACAAGGACGAGTCGGACCAGATGGTGGCCGCGTTGAAGGCGCGCGGCATCGACGTGCCGTACATCGTCAAGGACAACGAGGGCCACGGCTTCCACAACGAGGAAAACCGGTTCGCCTTCTACGAGGCGATGGAGCAGTTCCTCGACAAGTACATCGGCAAGTCGGTGAATTGACCGCACGATTGCGTGTGCGCACCTGGGTCATCGTGCCGGCGGCGGGCGGAGGCGCGCGGTTCGCCGCGGGGCTGCCCAAGCAATACGTCGATCTCGCCGGATCGCCGCTGCTTTCGCGCACGCTCGACCGGCTGGCGGCGCTCGATGCAGAAGCGATCGTCGTGGCACTCGCACCCGATGACGCGCATTTCGATCGCGTGATAGGACACCGGCGTAACGTCGAGGCACTGCGCTGCGGCGGCGCCACGCGCGCGGCGACCGTGCGCAATGCGCTGCAGGCGCTCGCTGCACGGTGCGATGACGACGACTGGATTCTCGTCCACGATGCGGCGCGTCCCTGCGTGCCGCAGGCGTCGCTCGCGAAGCTCGTCCGCGAGTTGACCGGCGACGCGGTGGGCGGCCTGCTCGCGCTGCCGCTCACCGATACGCTGAAGCGCGCCGCGACGAGCGAAGAGGCGCCGCGCGTGCTGCGCACCGAGGATCGCAGCCGATTGTGGCGCGCGCAGACGCCGCAGATGTTCCGGTGCGGACTGCTTCGCGCCGCGTATGCTTCGAAGCACGCGGAGGATTCGACCGACGACGCGCAGGCGATCGAGGCGCATGCGGCCACCGGCGCCTGCGCGATGCCGCGGCTCGTCGAAGGCAGCGCAATGAACGTCAAGGTCACCTGGCCGGGCGATCTCGCGCTCGCCGCGGCGATTCTCGTGGCGCAGGGGGAGGCATGAGCCAAGGGTGCATTCAATGACGATCCGCATCGGCAACGGCTTCGACGCGCACGCGCTCGCGAGCGGACGGGTGCTTGTCATCGGCGGCGTCACGATTCCATGCGATCGGGGTCTCGCGGGTCATTCGGACGCGGATGTGCTGTTGCATGCGATTGCCGATGCGATGCTCGGTGCGCTGGCGCTCGGCGATCTTGGACGGCATTTTCCCGATGCCGATCCGCGATGGAAGAACGCCGACAGCCGGCGGCTGCTGCGCGAAGTCGCCGGCATGGCGGCGGCGCAGCGCTACCGGATCGGCAACGTCGACTCGACGGTGATCGCCGAGACGCCGAGGCTCGCACCATTCATCGACACGATGCGCGGCAACATCGCGGCCGACCTCGGCTGCGAGGCCGCGTCGATTTCGGTGAAGGCGACGACGACCGATCGGCTCGGCTTCACCGGGCGCGGCGAGGGCATCGCGGCGCTCGCGACAGTGCTGCTCGTGGCGATGGAGAACCCGAGCGGCTAACGCAGGCAATGCCATCGGCGCGCATCGGAGCCATCATGACGCGAGAGCTCGACATCACGACGTTGATCCGCACGGTCGCCGACTTTCCGAGGCCGGGCATCCTGTTTCGCGACATCACGACGCTGCTGAAGCAGGCGGATGGCTTCCATGCGGTGGTCGAGGCGTTGGCGAACGTCTTTCGCGATCGGCGCATCGACCAGGTGGCGGCGATCGAATCGCGCGGCTTCATCATCGGCGCAGCGCTTGCGTACGCATTGAATACCGGGTTCGTGCCGATCCGGAAGCGAGGCAAGCTGCCGGCCGAAAACTTCGGCCAGGACTACGCGCTCGAGTACGGCGCTGACCGGCTCGAGATGCATGTCGACGCATTGCAACGCGGCGAGCGCGTGGCGCTCGTCGACGACCTGGTTGCCACCGGAGGGACTGCCGAAGCCGCGCTTCGGCTGATCGGCCTCGCCGGCGCGTCGGTCGCCGGCTGCGGCTTCATCGTGGCGCTTCCCGATCTGGGCGGTCGCCGCCGGCTGGAGAAGCTCGGGCATCCGGTATTCGCGCTGTGCGAGTTCCCCGGACATTGAGAACCGGCGGACGGGTTGCGAATCAGCGCGTCTTCGTGCGCACCGGAAGCTTCGTCACCTGCGCGGTATCGGCGTCGATTTCGTAGCGCTCGGCGACAGGACGCGTCGTGGGAGGCAGGAGGCCCAGTTTCTCGGCGGCACGGCGGGCCTTGAACTCCTCGAGCGTCTTCGACGCGACGCCGGACGGCTTGAACGTCGATTCGGTATGCGTTGCCAGCGCGGTGCCCATCTTCTTGAGGGCGGCAGCCAACTTTCGCTTGTGTTTGCTTGACGACATGATCGTTCCGCAAAGGTCTATGGCTACGTGGTTGGCGAACTCGCGGCCGTCACGCACTTCGCGCAGCCGTCAGTATGCCAATGTCATCAGTATGCGCCTGCGTGCCGCACGGGTGTTGTCCGGCGGACGGCTTTTGTCGCGCGGCAACGCCCGCGTGTCGCTTTTTTTCACAGCGAGATCGAACCGCCGCGGCGGTCATTTGTCGACAACAGCTTGTTCACCGCATCAAAGCGCGGCGGCTGGCAGCATGACGCGGGCAATCGTGCCGCCCCCGTCGCGCGGCAGCAGATCGAAGCTGCCGCCGTGCAGCCGCGCGATCCGATCGACGATCGCGAGGCCGAGGCCAGCACCTGCCGCGCCATCGTCGCGCGCCCGTGCTTCGCCTGCACGCGTGAACGGTTGCTTGAGTCGCTCGACGTCGCCGCGGGGAATGCCCGGCCCGCGGTCGGCGATGTCGACGACGACGTCATCGCCGCGCCGTGCCGCCGTCACGTCGAGCGGCGGTCGCCCGTAGGCCAGCGCGTTGTCGATCAGGTTGTTCGCGATACGGGAGACGGCGGTGGGCTTGATGCGTACCATCGCCGGTGGTCCCTTCGCGAGGCGCACGTCGCTGCCCGCGCGCGCGTACCGATCGATGCAGACGGCAAGCTCGGCGTTGATGTCGATCGGCTCCGTGGACGAGGCCGCGTCGTCGCGGGCGAAGTCGAGGAACTGGGCGATGATCCGGTCCATCTCCTCGATGTCCGAAACCATGCCGGCGAGCGTCGTTTCATCGGCCTCGAGGAGCTCGATGCCAAGACGCAGTCGTGCGAGCGGCGTGCGCAAGTCGTGCGAGACGCCGGCCAGCAGGATCGCGCGATCGCGCTCGATCTGGCGCAGGTTCGAAAGCATCGCATTGAAGCCACGATTCACCGCTGCGATTTCCGACGTGCCGGATTCGGGCAACGGCGCCGGCGTTTCGCCGCGTCCGACGCGCTCGACGGCGGCTTTCAATTCTCCCAGCGGACGCGCCAGATAGCGCGCGAACGCGAACGCCGCCAGACAGCAGCAGCACGATGATCGTCGTCGCCCAGGCGAGCGCGCGCGTGGGGACGTCTTCGGCGGATGGCCGCGGCGGCAGCGGAAAACCGATCCAGTAACCCTCGTCGCCCGCCTGCACGCGAACGAAGAGCTGCCGCGCGTGAGGCGCGATGCGTACGTCGGTGCCTTGCCCGAGATCTTCGCGCAGGCGCTGCTGCAATGCCTGCATCGTCGCGCCGATCGGGCGCCACGCCGATCGTCGGCCGTTCGCTTTCCGGAATGATGCCGCACGCCGTATTCGCGACCGAGCCGGGCCAGCGTATCGCGTCGCGACGGTCCGTCGGCCCCTTCGAGCGAGGCGCGCAGCGCCTTCATCTGCACGACCTTCGTATCGTTGAACTGGTGCGCGATCAGTGCCGCGCGGTCGCGGTTGAAAACGAGGATCGTCGTCAGCGCGGCGAGCGCCACGACGGTGACGAGCAGCAGGACGAGGCGCCCGAAGAGCGAGCGCGGCCAGAGCGTCACGGCGCCTCGTCCCGATTCACGCCACCGGGAAGGGTCGCCGCTGCCCCCGGATCGGTGCCTTCCGGGACATAGACGTACCCGAAGCCCCACACGGTCTGGATGTAGCGTGGCGCCGCGGGATCGGGCTCGATGAGCTTGCGCAGCCGCGACACCTGGACGTCGATCGCGCGATCGAACACCTCGTGATCCCGCCCGCGCGCGAGCAGCATCAGCTTTTCGCGCGCGAGCGGTTGCCGCGGATGCCGCGCGAAAACGCTGATCAGCGAGAACTCGCCGGTCGTGAGCGACTTGACCTCGCCATCGCGCTCGAGCGTCCGCGCGGCGAGATCGAGCAGGTGGCCGGCGAACGGGATGCGGCCCTCGCTCGTCGGCGCGCCGGGGGTGGGGCGCTCGCCGTGCCGGCGCAATACCGCGTGGATCCGCGCGACGAGCTCGCGCGGATTGAACGGCTTCGGCAGGTAATCGTCCGCGCCCATCTCCAGTCCGACGATTCGGTCGACGTCCTCCCCCTTGGCCGTCAGCATGATGATCGGCACCGTTTCGCCCGCGCCGCGCAGCCGCCGGCACGCCGCGAGGCCATCCTCGCCGGGGAGCATCAGGTCGAGCACCAGCAGATGCGGCGGATCGCGCTGCAGCTTGCGGTCGAGTTGCGACGTGTCCGGCAGCGCCGATACCTGAAAGCCCTGCTCGGCGAGATACCGCGACAGCAGATCGCGCAGCCGGACATCGTCGTCGACGACGAGAATCCTGGGTGATGCCGCTTTGATCATGACGAACGATTAGATAGGGACGGCGAGGCGACGTCTGCCCTGTTCGTGTAACGAATTGTATCGTTCGGGCGACGGGCGCAATGTCCCGTTGCAATCGGCTTCGATCGCCAGGAACGCGCGCGCCACAATGTCGCCAAAGCCATCATCGACGCGCCGGAACGGCCGGTCGCGCGAAGAGATCGACTTCCCCGGGAGAATTTCGGATCATGACCACTCGAATCGGTTCACGGCTCGCGCTCGTCGCCACAGCGGCGCTGATCGGCTTCACCGGCGCGGCGTTCGCGCAACCGTTCCATCACGGCCATCGCGGTGGCGGCGGCGATGCCGTGATGAGCATCGTGGCGCTCAAGGGCCAGCTCAACCTCAATACGTCGCAACAATCGATGTGGGACAACGCGGTTGCGGCCGGCAAGGCGGCGCGGCAAACGGCGCGCGCCAACCTGCAGAAGGTGCACGACACGCTGAGCGCCGAGCTCGCGAAGCCCGAGCCGGACCTCGCGGCCGTCGCCGCGGCCTCCGATGTTGCGCGCAATGCGAACGCGGCGCTGCATGGCCAGGTTCGCGATGCGTGGCTCAACGTCTACAGCACGTTCACGCCCGACCAGAAGACGGTCGTGAAGAACGCGCTCTCGCAGCGGCTCGCGCGGATGGAGAAGTTCCACGAGAAGATGCTGCAGCGGCACTCGCAGGGCGGCTGACGGGCCGAACGATTCGTTGCCGGCGAGAGGCCGGCTCCTCCGGACGGGCGCGCAGGGTGGCGCCCGTTTTTTCGGGCGCTACGTGACGTTCAGCGCTACGTCGCGCGGCGACATCAGCGACATCGCGGTCGCGCGAAGCGTCGCGCCCACAACCGGCTTTTGCAGCAGCATCAGTCCGGCCGCGCGGGCCTCGCGATCGGCGAGCGTTCCGGTATCGCCGGATACGATGATCGCGGGAATGGGCACACCGAGCTCGTGGCGCAGCCGGCGCACGGCGTCGATGCCCGACTGGCCGTCGGCGAGGCGCAGATCGGCGACGATCAGATCCGGGTAGCGTCCGACCTCTCCGATCGTGGCAATCAGCGATTCGATCGCGTCGCCGCAGGCGACCACCGCGCCCCACGTTTCGAATAGCGTCTGCATCGCATCGAGCGTCGCCGCGTCGTCGTCGACGACCGCGACGACGCGGCCGGTGCACCACGGCAAAGCCGCCGGCTCGGCGCAGGACGCCGCCGGCCGAAGCCGCTGCGGTCGGGGCGTCGCGGCCACGCGACGGGGGCAGCAGGACGCGGAATCTCGATCCGGCGTCTTCGCGCGAGTCGAGCGCGATCTCGTGCTCCAGCAAATCCGCGAAGCGTCGCACGATCGCGAGACCCAGGCCCATCCCGCGGCGCCCCGGCGCCGATCGCTCGTCGTCCTTGACCCGGTAGAACTCCTCGAAGATGCGCAGCCGGTGCGCGGGCGCGATGCCGATGCCCGTGTCGACGACGTCGATCGCGACGCGCCCGCCGCGGCGTCGCGCGCCGACCAGCACGCCGCCGCGGTTGGTGTAGCGAACGCCGTTGGCGACCAGGTTGCCGACGATGCGTTCGAGCAGCGCCGGATCGCTGTGTACCGCAAGGCGCGTGGGAACGATCGTCAGCGACAGTCCGCGGGCGGCCGCCTGCGGCGCGAATTCGGCGCGAATGCGCGCGAAGAGCGGCGCCAGCGCGACATCGATCGGCTCGGGGGTCAGCACACCGGCGTCGAGGCGCGAGAGATCGATGCAGTTGCGCGAACTGGATCTCGAGCGCGTTCGCCGCCGATTCGACATGCGCGACGAGCGGACGCCACTCGGCATCCCGCGCCCGCGCGGCGAGCGCTGCGACGTACAGGCCGAGCGCGTGCAGCGGCTGGCGCAGGTCGTGGCTCGCGGCGGCCAGCAGTTGGCTCTTCGCGCGATTCGCGGATTCCGCCGACGCGCGCGCATCGAGCGCGCTTCGCGTGCGATCCTTCAACTCGCCGATCAGGTCGATGTTCTCGTAGCGAATCGCGAGCGAGCGCGTGAGCACGTCGTTCAGCCGATGGCCGAAACCGACGACGAACGCGAGCACGACGCTCATCACGCCGGCGATGAACCAGTGGACCTCGTCGCCGACGCATGCGACGCGCACGATCAGCGGCACGAGCGCCGGCAGCACGAATCCGTAGAACGACGGCTTGTAGACGGCCGTGAGGTTGAGGCCGCCGAGCGCCGCGCCGAACAGGCACACGATCAGCAGCGACTGGTACGCCGGCGATGCGGGAAACATCGCGACGGCGGCGCCGCCCCACAACGCACCGGCGACGGTGGAACCCGTGGCCCAATAGCGGCCCCAGCGCGGCGCCGCAGCGTCACCCGGGCGCATGCGCTCGAACGCGCGCATCAATGCCGTCCGCCACAACTGGTTGAGCGCGATCAATGCACCCCACGCGATCATCGACGTTGCGGCGACTTCGCTCCACATCGCGATGCAGAGGATGATTGCGCCGAGCCCCATCGAGACGGATGTCAGATGACCACGCGCGTAGAGCGTGGCGACCTGGTCGGCGCGCGCTCGCGCGATCAGCGCCGGCGAAATCGCAGCGAGGGGCGACATCTCGCGAGCGTGTGGCGTTTTTCCCGCAGACGGATCAGTGCCGTTCCGCGCGCCATCCATCCTCGATGACGACGCCGCGCCGCGTGAGCTCGGCGATCGCCTGCGCGCGCGATCGAACATTCAGTGCTTTCAGGATTGCGCTGACGTGGACCTTGACGGTTCCTTCGGATAGCCGCAGGTCGCGGCAAATGAGCTTGTTGGGCTTGCCCTGGATGAGCAGGCGCAGCACGTCGGCCTGCCGGTGCGTGAGCCCGAGCGATTGCCCCGGCACGCCGCCGATCACCGGCGCGAGCGGCGCAAAATCGGTCGTGACGCTGCTGCCGCCGCCAAGCACGGTGCGCACGGCGTCCAGCAATTCGTCGGGGGTGGAGGTCTTTGCGATGTAGCCCTGCGCGCCGGCGGCGAGCGCCGCGCCGACGGTGGCGCGATCGTGCGTCGCCGACAGCACGACGATCGGCAGTTGCGGGTGCGCGCGCCGCAGCTGCACGAGCAGATCGAGGCCGTGCGCGCCAGGGAGGGTGAGATCGAGCAGGATGAGCGCGCAGTCGGGATGGCGCGCCAGCGCCGTCAACGCCTCATCGCGATCGACGGCGCCCAGCACATCGAGCGGGCCGTGCAGTTGCGGCAGCGCGTGCGCGAGTGCCTGCTGGATAAGCGGGTGATCGTCGACGACCAGTATTTTCATGGCGTTCCCCGGTGACGTGACGCGTTGCGTTTCCGCGCGCCATCAATCTACGGGGAGAACCGCGTCGCCATACCTGTCAAAAGCGGCAGGGGCCGCGCGGATTCAATGCGACGTCAGACCCGATCTTTCGTGCAATAGCGACCGATCGCGCGTCATCGCGGGAAAATTCGCATCCGACCCGGTCGATTCGAAACTGAATCCCGGGCGTCCGAACGCCGACTTGCCTTCGTCGGCCACCTCGCGGCGCAGCGCCTTGATCCGCGTATCGACGACGGACGCCTGGTAGAAGTCGCCGTCCTTGGCCTTGGAGGCGATTTCGAGCTGCTCGATCGCGCCTTTCAGGTTGCCCTGCCATGCGTAGTACTCGCCCTGATGCCGGTGCGCGAGCATCTGCTCGTTCTGCGCGGCGTAGGCGCGCGCGGCGAGAAGCTGCAACGGACCATCGCGCGGAAAGCGCGCGAGCTGCTGCTCGACAAACTTCGCGGCTTCGGCGTTGCGGCCCGCCTTCAGCAGCGCGTCCGGATAGTCGTAGACGAGCTGCATCTTGTTCGGATAGCGGGCGACGCCTGCCTCGAACCGCTTGATCGCGCCGTCGACGTCGCCGGATTCAAGCAGCACGTGACCGGCGATCGCGTCGATCATCGGATGCTCCGGCGCCATCTTCTCGAGCTTCGCGAGCTCCTTCTTCGCGCGCGCGTGATCGGTCGTGCGCAACAGCGCCGCGACGAGGCCGTATTGCGTCGCGATCGCGTTGTTGTACTTGTGCTCGGCAAGCGCGTCGTCGAACCATTTGACCGCTTCGCGCGGCTCGCCCTGATAGCTGCGCAGCAGCGCGCGCACGAGCTGGAAATCGATCGAGTCGACGACTTGCCGGTACGGATGCCCGTACGCGCGGGCCTGCGCCTCGGCAATCCGCTCGTAGGTGACCGGGTGGTCGCGCAGGTAAGTCGGCAGGTTGCCCTCCACGAATCGCATCGCCGTCTGCAACCGCTGCATGAACGTCGCCATCGCCGTCACGTCGAAGCCCGCCGCGTCGAGCCGCTGGAAGCCGAGTCGATCGGCCTCGTACTCGTTTTCACGCGTGAAATTGATCTCGTGCTGGATCGTCAGCGCCTGTGTCGCCGCGATGGCGCCGGCGGCGGCGTCGCCGCTCGAGGCGCTGTTTCCGCGCGCGGCCAGGATGGCGAGTGCCAGTCCGGCAAGCGACATCAGCATCGAATCCTTTTGCGCGGATAGCGCGCGCGCAATGTGATGCTGCGTGACGTGCGAGATCTCGTGCGCGAGAACGCTCGCGAGCTCGGACTCGGTCTGCGTGAGCAGGATGAGCCCCGTGTTGACGCCGATGAACCCGCCGGGCAGCGCGAATGCGTTGATCTGCGAGTCGGGAACGCCGAAGAATTCGAAGTCCTGCTTCACGTCCGTCGACGCGGCGATCAACCGGTGGCCGAGCTCGTTGAGGTAGTCGTTGACCTCGGGATCGTTGATGTAGCCGCCGCTCGCGCGAAGCTGCCGAACGACGGTCTCGCCGAGCTTCCGTTCCTGCGCCGGCGAAAAATCGGTCTGCGAGACGTCACCGAGATCGGGCAGGCGCTGCGGAAAGGTCTGCAGCAGCGCATTGGGCGCTGGGGGCGGAGGACCGACCGCGCCGAATTGCGGCAGTGTCTCCGGCGCACCCCCCGACCCGGCGATTCCCGGGAGCGGCGCGCAAGCGAGCGTCACTGCCGTGACGACGGCGATCCATCGGTTCGGTTTTCGGGATGATTGAGCGCGTGCGTACACGGGAGTAAGCGGTGTGCGGTGGTGCTAAGATGCCGCCGTCGCGAGCGAGTTCACGCGATGTGTCCCTTGTCCATGCCGCGCTCTCGCACCCCATCCGCCGATGCTGCGCGGCAAGCCGATTCTGCGACCGGCGCCGGGAACGAGCGTACGCGTGACCGGCATTTTACCCATTTCGATGCATCCGGGCAGGCGCACATGGTCGACGTGGGCGGCAAGGATGTGACGAGGCGCGTCGCGCGGGCCGGCGGACGCATCGCGATGAGCGCGGCGACGCTCGCGATGGTGCGCGACGGATCGGCCGCGAAGGGCGACGTGCTCGGCGTCGCGCGCATCGCGGCCATCCAGGCGGCCAAGCGCACGTCCGATCTGATTCCGCTCGCGCATCCGCTGATGCTGACGCGCGTGGCCGTCACATTTGCTTACGAGCCGGGCGGCGTCGCCATCGAGGTCATCGTCGAGACGCGCGACCGTACCGGCGTCGAGATGGAGGCGCTGACGGCGGTCGCGGCAGGGCTTCTCACGATCTACGACATGTGCAAGGCCGCCGATCGCGCGATGCATATCGAGTCGGTGCGGCTGCTCGAAAAAACGGGTGGGCGCTCGGGCCACTTCAAGGCGCCATAACAACAACAGGTTGCCCGGAAACGGCGCCGCGGCGCGCTACCAGTTCCACATCGTACCGTCTTCAAGTCGATTCACCGGCAGCGCGCTCGGCTGATACGGGTAGCGCGCCGCAAGCGCCTCGTCGAGGTCGACGCCGTGTCCGGGCGCCGTTCCCGGATGCAGGTATCCGTTCTCGAACCAGTAGGCGTGCGGAAACACCGCGTCGGTTTCCGGCGTGTGGCGCATGTATTCCTGGATGCCGAAGTTGTGCACCCAGGTGTCGAAGTGAAGCGCCGCACCCATGCACACGGGCGAGAGATCGGTGGCGCCGTGGGAGCCGGTGCGCACCTGGTAGAGCTCGGCGAGATGCGCGATCCGGCGCAGGTGCGTGATGCCGCCCGCGTGCACGACGGTCGCGCGAATGAAATCGATGAGCTGCTCGCCGATGAGCGTCTGGCAGTCGTAGATCGTGTTGAAGATCTCGCCGACGGCAATCGGCGTCACCGTGTGGCGGCGAATCAGGCGGAACGCTTCCTGGTTCTCGGCGGGGGTCGGGTCCTCCATCCAGAACAGCCGATACGGCTCGAGCGAGCGGCCGAGGCGCGCCGCCTCGATGGGCGTCAGCCGATGATGGACGTCGTGCAGCAGATGCGGATCGAATCCGAAGCGCGCGCGCAGCGCGTCGAACAGCTTCGGCACATGATCGAGATACTTCGCCGTCGACCACGTGTTCTCGGTCGGGATGGCGGCGTCGGCCGGCTCGTAATAGAGCTTGTCTTTCGCCACGCCGTACGTCGACGGCAATCCGGGAATACCGCATTGCGCGCGAATCGCCTTGTAGCCGAGACCGATGTAGCGCTCGACTTCATCGGCGGTTTCCGCGATGTCGTTGCCGTTCGCATGGCCGTACACCATGACGCCGCTGCGGCTCGCGCCGCCCAGAAGCTCGTAGAGCGGCAACCCGGCGACCTTGCCCTTGATGTCCCAGAGCGCGGTGTCGACGGCGGCGATCGCGCTCATCGTCACCGGACCGCGGCGCCAGTAGGCACCGCGATAGAAGTATTGCCACGTGTCTTCGATGCGCGCCGGATCGCGGCCGATGAGCACCGGAACGACGTGCTCGGCGAGATAAGCGGCAACGGCCCGCTCGCGGCCATTGAGCGTGGCGTCGCCGATGCCGTAGATGCCCTCGTCGGTTTCGATCTTCAGCGTGACGAAGTTGCGGCCGGGGCAGGAGACGACGACGCGGGCGGCGGTGATCTTCATGGTCGTGGACGTTGGCGAACGGCGACGGGTGCGTGCGTCTGCGACGACGCGAGCACCGCATCGATCAGATCGTGGACCGCGAGCGCTGCGCGGCCGCTGTTGGACGGTGCGCGGCCGGCATCGAGCGCGTCCAGGAATTCGGCGAGCACGGCGCGATGCGCATCGTTGGCGAACGCCATCGGATCGGCGCCGCCGCCCTGCATGCCTTCCTCGCCGGCCGTTTCGTGGCGGCCGTCGTGCCAGTAGAGGTCGAGCTTGCCGCCGGAGAGGATTGCGCTGCCGCGCGTGCCGGTGATCTCGATGCGCTCCGGGAAGCCGGGATAGCTCGCTGTCGTCGCATTCAGTGTTCCGAGCGCGCCGTTTTCGAAGCGCAGCGCCGCGCAGGCGAGATCTTCGGTTTCCATCCGGTGCAGCGGCGTCGTGCGGACGAACGCCGCCACCTCGGCGAGCGGCGGCGCCACGGAAAGAAAAAGATCGAGCGTATGGATGGCCTGCGTCAGCAGCACGCCGCCGCCGTCTCGCGCGAGCGTGCCGCGCCCGGGCTCGTCGTAATACGTCTGCGGGCGCCACCACGGAACGTGAACCGACGCGGCGGCGATTTCGCCGAGCCGATTCGCGCGCAATGCATTGCGCGAGCGCGCGTGCGGCCGGACGGAAGCGATGCTGCAGGACGACGCCGAGCGCGACGCCTGCGCGCTCACAGGCGTCGACGACGGCCTCGGCGCGCGGCGTGTCGACTTCGAGCGGCTTTTCGAGCAGCACGTGCTTGCCCGCGTCGGCAAAACGCGTAACGAGCGGCAGATGCGTGCGGGGCGGCGTGAGAATCAGCGCCGCACTGATCGTCGGATCGCTCACCAGCGCATCGAGGTCGCCCGTCATCGGGAAATCGAAACGTGCGAAGAACGCGTCGCGTCGCTCGCGCGTGGGACTGAACGCGCCGGCGACGTCGATGCGCTCGGAGAGGTCGCGCAGGCTTTGCGCGTGCGGCGTGACGGCCATGCCGAGGCCGACAATGGCGATGCGACGGCGAGGCGAGGGCGTCACGTCAGGATCCTTGGGCCTGCGGTCTGGTGGCTGGACCACTTGACCACAGTATAACGACGAGGCTACCATGCGTCGAGCTCGTCGGTTCGCCTCGCCTCCAAGCGCGCGGGAACGCGCGGATCTCGCGCCGGCGATCGGTCGGCACCACCCCTGGAACCATCCCATGCCGCTGCAGCTCGTCGAGCCGAAACGGTTGTACCGGCAGATCGCCGATCAGCTCGCGCAGCTCATCTCCAGCGGCGAATTCCCCGCCGGTGCGCGGCTGCCCGCCGAACGCGAGCTCGCCGCGTCGCTCGGCGTGAGCCGCGCATCGGTGCGCGAGGCGATCATCTCGCTGGAGATGAACGGACTGGTGGAAGTGCGCGTGGGGACGGGCATTTTCGTCAGCTCGCCGCCGGAGGGCGCAACCCGCCCCGGTGGCGACGCCGGCCCCGGTCCTTTCGAGCTGCTCGCCGCGCGCAAGTTGGTCGAGGGCGAGATCGCCGCGCTTGCAGCGAAAAACGCGACGCCCGCGGATGCCGCTGCGTTGCGCCGGAGTGTCGAGCGGCTGGAAGCGAAGGTGACCGATTTTTCCGCGCGCGAGGCCGAGGATCGCGACTTTCATGTTCTGCTCGCCAAGGCGACCGGCAACGGCTCGCTCGAGCTCGTCGTCGAGGGTCTGTGGAATCAGCGCGCCGAGTTGTGGGGGCGGCTGCAGCAGCACTTCCACACGGCCAAGCTCGCCGAGCGAACCATTCGCGACCATGCGGCGATCGCGGGCGCCGTTGCCGATCGCGATTCCGACGCGGCGCGCGCCGCGATGCACCGTCACCTTGCACGCGTGACGCGCGAATTCCAGCGGGGCGTCGATAATACGACCCGGGCCGATCGCGGCGAGCGCGCGCGTTCGTCGCCGCGGGTAACGCGCAGGCGCAAGGGCGAACGATGAGGCGTCGATCGGGCGATGCCGAAAGAGCGCGAGCGAGCGGCGACGTTTCGCGAGTCGCGTCAGACAGGTTGTTCAACCACAGGAGGACGTTCATGAAACGCAGCACCAGGCATTCGCAGGAACGGCGCCGGGCGGCGCGCAGGCTCACGACGGTCGCGCTTGCAGCCGCCGCGCTCTTCACGTTGGGAGCGGGCAGCGCCGGCGCGCAGGCGCCGAAGAGTCCGGTCACGATCAACGTCGTCGACGTCGCCGGCAATCTGGCGCTCACGCAGGACGCGATCCAGAATTTCGTGTCGAAGAATCCGAAGCTCGTCGCCAAGGTGAACTTCACGAAGGCGCCGGCGCCTGAATTGCCCGGCAAGCTGAAGGCCATGCAGGGCGCGGGCCGCAGCGACATCGATCTCGTGCTGACGGGGACCGATTTTCTCGCAGCCGGCATCGAGCAGGGCCTGTTGATCAAGATCCTTCCCGACCATTCGGCGAAGTTTCCCGACCTGATCGCCAACTACCAGCCTGCCGCCGCGAAGATGCAGGAGCTCGCCGGTAATTACGGCATCGAAGTGACCTTCATGCCGGCCGGTCCGCTGCTCGAATACAACCCGGACAAGGTGAAGCAGGTGCCGACGACGCCGCAGGAGCTGCTGGCATGGTGCAAGGCGAATCCGAACCGGCTGATCTATGCGCGGCCGGCCAATTCGGGCCCCGGCCGCACGTTCGTGATGGGCTTGCCGTACCTCCTCGGCGACAAGGATCCGAAAAATCCGGCAAGCTGGGACAAGACATGGGCCTATCTCAAGGAGCTCAATAGCTGCATCGAGTATTACCCGACAGGCACGGGCGCCGTGATGAAGGAGCTCGGCGAGGGCTCGCGCGACATGACGCCCACGATGACCGGCTGGGACTTGAATCCGCGCATCCTCGGCATCGTGCCGAAGTCGTTCAAGGTTGCGCCGTTCAAGAACATGACCTGGGTCAACGACGCGCATTACATGGTGATTCCGAAAGGCGTTTCGCCGGAGAAAGTCGACGTCGTGCTCGACCTGATGGCGTACCTGCTGAAACCGGAAGCGCAGGCACTACACCTACGACAAGGGCTATTTCTACCCCGGTCCCGCCGTCAAGGGCGTCACGCTGTCGATGGCGCCGAAGGAAAGCCAGGATGCTGCTCAAGGAATATGGACGTCCCGAGTATGACCAGTGGCTGAAGGAATTTCCGCACACGCAATCGCTCGAGGCGAAGAGCCAGGTCGAGATGTTCCGGATCTGGGATCAGCAGGTGGGCGCACAGAAGACCAAGTAGACGTCGCGTTGCGCACGTTCTTCGATCTCGTCGCGGCGGAATCGGCGCGTTCGAGCGTCGGCTGCCGACGTTCAACGCGCCGCGGAACACTTGCATCGCGGTCGGTTGTTGCGCAGTCACCGCGTTCACTCTGCTCGCGTGAATGATGATCGTGGCCTTGCGAAGCACGACTTTAACGAGCTGCGTCTCGATCGCGTCACGCGGCGCTTTGCCGGCGCCGGCGGCCGCGCATTCAACGCGCTCTCCGAGCTGACGCTCACGATCCGCCGCGGCGAATTCATCGCGCTGCTCGGACCTTCCGGATGCGGCAAGTCGACGGCGCTCAATTGCATCGCCGGGCTCTTGCCGTTGTCGGGAGGCACGATCCAGCTCGATGAAATCCGCATCGACACGTTGCCGCCGGAGCGGCGCGGCTTCGGCATGGTGTTCCAGAATTACGCGCTCTTTCCGCACATGAGCGTGGCGAAGAACATCGGGTTCGGACTGCGGATGCGCGGCATGCCGCAATCGGCCATCAGGCCGCGCGTCGCGAACGCGCTGAAGCTCGTGCAACTGACCGGGCAGGAGCACAAGCTGCCGGGCCAGCTCTCCGGCGGCCAGCAGCAGCGCGTCGCGATCGCGCGCGCGATCGTGATCGAGCCGCCGCTGATCCTGATGGACGAGCCGCTGTCGAACCTCGACGCGAAGCTGCGGCTCGAGACGCGCGCGGAAATCCGTCGCATTCATCGCGAGCTCGGCCGCGCGACCATTTATGTCACGCACGACCAGGACGAAGCGCTGTCGCTCGCCGATCGCATCGTCGTGATGAAGGACGGCGTCGTCCAGCAGATCGGGACGCCGCAGGACGTGTACGCGCAGCCGGCCAACCTCCACGTCGCGCGCTTCATGGGCTATCGCAACGTCATCGAGCTGCCGGTGACCGGCGAGCGCGACGGGCGCGTGACGCTCGAGGCGCCGGACATCAAGCTCACCGGCGTCTCCAGGCTGCCGCTCGACGGGCAGCGCGCGTCAGTCGCGATCCGGCCCGAGGAGATCGCGATCGCGACGCAACCAGCGGCCGAGAACGTCATCGCCGGGCGTGTCGACAACGTCGAATACGGCGGTCGCGATTCGCTCGTCGATGTCGTGACGGCGGGCGGCACGCGGCTGCACGTGCGGGCGGCGGGCAATGTCAGCCTCGGCGCGGCGACGTAGCGTCGACGCGTGCTGCATCGTAGCGCGCGTCGAGCGCGTCGCTCGTCTATCCGCAGCGGAGAGGGCGTCGAGCGTCAGCGAGGCGGTGAGCGGCGCCATCGCAAGTGGAGGTTCCATGAGCGCGTTGGCGCCGCGCGCGCCGTTCGACCGCGCGTTGCTGCTCGTCGCGCCGGCGGCGGTGTTCATGCTGCTGCTCTTCGTCTATCCGTTCCTGTACGGCCTCGTGCTGTCGTTCGAGCCGGCGCAGGGCGGATGGCTCGCGAATTACCACAAGTTCTTCACGACGGGGAACCTGTGGCCGACGATCGGCACGACGCTGAAGCTCGCGTTGCCGGCCACGCTGATCAACGTCTTCGTCGCGCTGCCGATCGCCTACAGGATGCGCGTCAAATCGCGCTGGCAGCGCTGGACAACGACGCTTCTCGTCGTGCCGATCACGCTCGGTACCGTGCTCATCGCCGAAGGCATGCTGATCTATTTCGGCCCCAGGGGCTGGCTTGCGCAATTTCTGCAGGTCACGCATCTCTACGACGGGTCGATCCGGCTCACGCACAACTACTGGGGCGTGCTGATCTCGCTCGTGATCTCCGGCTTCCCGTTCGCCTTCCTGCTGATCCTCTCGTACGTCACCGGCATCGATCCCGTGCTCGCGCGCGCGGCGTCGACGCTCGGCGCCGATCCGAAGGCGCAATTCCGGCACATCTACCTGCCGCTGCTCGGGCCGGGCCTCGCGATGTGCTTCTGCCTCGCGTTCGTGCAGGCGTTCTCGGTGTTTCCATCCGCCGTACTGCTCGGCGCGCCGGCGGGCCCGACGCGCGTCATCTCGATCGCGGCGTACGAGGCGGCATTCGAGCAATACGACTATTCGCTCGCCTCCGCGATCGCGATGATCATGGGCGCCGTGCAGCTCGCGATCGTCGCCTTCGCGCTGTCGCTGCGCGGCTGGTTCTACAAGGGACCGGTTACCGGCGGAAAGGGCTAGCGAAGATCATGAATGCAACGCTGCGCGATGGTGCTGCCGTTCCGGCGGTTCGCAGCTATCGCGGCGCGGCGTGGGCCGAACGCGTCTGGCGCGGAACGCTGTGGGGCGTGATGACGCTGTTCATCGTCAACGTCGCGCTGATGATCGCCGCGGTTGCGACGAGCTCGTTCGCGCGCCGCTGGCTCGGCACGTGGCTGCCGATTGGCTGGACGACGAGCTGGTACGCCGATGCGTGGAAGGAATTCCAGCTCGCGTCGCATCCTGTGGGTCACCGTCGAGGTCGTGTTCGCGGTCGTCTTCCTGTCGCTGCTGATCGGCGTCCCCGCGGCGTACACGCTCGCACGGCGAAATTTCCGCGGCAAGCGCGCGCTGATGCTGCTGTTCCTGCTGCCGCTGATGGTGCCGCCGATCACCTACGGCATTCCGCTCGCCACCGTCCTGTACCAGACGCATCTCGGCGGCACGCTGTCGGGCGTCATCCTCGCGAACCTGATCCCGGCCGCGCCGTTCGTGATCCTCGTGATGACGCCGTTCATCGAGCAGATCGACCCCAATCTCGAATCCGCCGCCCGCGTGTTCGGCGCGAACACCGCGCGGATGTTCATGCACGTGCTCGTTCCGCTGCTGGCCCCCGGCATTCTTGCTGCGTCCTTGCTCGTGCTCGTGCGCACGATCGCGCTGTTCGAGCTCACGTTCCTCACCGCCGGCCCCGACTCGCAGACGCTCGTGGTCGCGCTCTATTACGCGGTGTTCGCGGCCGGCGTGCGCGCGCCGCAATCGGTCGACGCGATGGCGATGATCTACATGATCGTGACGCTCGTCTGGCTGCTGATCGCGCTGCGCTTCGTCAATCCGACGCAACTCGTCTCGCGCGTCAAGGAACCGCCGCAGACGGCTTGACTCGCCCGATGACTGGCCGACTGAACTTGTCCACGCTCGATCAGCTGCCGGAGAGCATCGCGCGGCCGGCGTATCCGATCGCCGATGTCGGCATCGGCATCGTTCACCTCGGCATCGGCGCCTTCCATCGCGCGCATCAGGCGATGTACACCGACGATGCGCTGGCGCGCGCCGGCGGCCGCTGGGGTATCTGCGGCGTGAGCCTGCGCTCGCCCGACGTGCGCGACCGGATGGCGCCGCAGGATGGCCTGTACACGTCGATCGAGAAGAGTCCGCGAAGGTGTGCGGCGCCGCGTCGTCGGCAGCGTTCGCGAAGTGCTTTTCCTCGGCGACCAGCGTGCGCAGATATGGCGGCGCCTCACGTCGCCCGACACGCGAATCGTGTCGCTGACCGTCACCGAAAAAGGGTATTGCCACGAGCCGTCGACCGGGCGCCTCGACGTCGACCATCCGGACATCGTGCACGACCTGCAATCGCCGGATGCGCCGCGCAGCGTTGTCGGACTGCTGGTCGCCGCGTTCGCCGAACGCCGGCGCACGCACGGCACGCCGCTGACCGTTCTCTGCTGCGACAACCTGCCGCAAAACGGCGCATTGGTCTGCGGGCTCGTCGTCGCGTTCGCGAGTCTTCGCGACGCATCGCTTGCCGACTGGATCAGCCGCGAAATCGCGTTTCCGTCGACGATGGTCGACCGCATCGTGCCGGCCACCACCGACGACGATGTCGCGGAAAACGATCTTGCGCTCGGCGTGGAGGATGCGGCACCCGTCGTGCACGAGCCGTTCGTCCAATGGGTCATCGAGGACCGTTTCGCGTCGGGTCGGCCGGCGTGGGATGTTGCCGGCGCCACCTTCGTGCACGAGGTCGAGGCGTACGAGGCAATGAAGCTCCGGCTGCTCAATGCGAGCCACTCGGCGCTCGCGTATCTCGGCTTTCTCGCCGGGTACGAATTCATTTATCAAGTCGCGGCGCAGCCGGATTTCATCGCCTGGATGCGCCGCTACACGGCCGACGAAGTCTCGCCATCGCTCGTCAGGCCGCCGGGCGTCGACCTCGCCGCGTACCGCGAAGCGCTCGTGCGCCGCTTCGCGAATCCGGCGCTCCCGCATCGCACGCAGCAGATCGCGATGGACGGCTCGCAGAAGCTGCCGCAACGCATTCTCGCGACGATCCGCGACAACCTCGCGGCCAATCGACCCATCGAGCTGGCCACGCTCGCGGTCGCAGGATGGATGCGCTACGTCTACGGCGAAGACGAGCGGGGAAGGCGCATCGACGTCTCCGATCCGCTCGCACCGGCGTTCGCATCGCTCGCGTCCGCGCACCGCGGCGATCCGGCGGCTTTTGCGCAGGGCCTCTTCGCGATGCGGGCGATCTTCGACGAGGACCTGCACAACGAGCCGCGCTTCACCACACCCGTCATCCGCTGGCTGACCGAGCTGTTCGCTTCCGGCGCGGCGAAGACCGTCGCGCACGCCGTCTCATGATCCCGCTCGATCTCCATCCCGATCGCCTCTTTCCCGCCGATCCGGCCACGCGACGACTCGCGCGATCGCTTTACGAAGCGGTGCGCGACCTGCCGATCGTCAGTCCGCATGGACACACCGATCCGCAGTGGTACGCCGACAACGCGCCGTTCCCGGATCCGTCGGCGCTCTTCATCGTTCCCGATCACTACGTTTTCCGGATGCTGTACAGCCAGGGCATCCCGCTCGAGTCGCTTGGCGTGCCGCCAGGGGACGATGCCGCGGCGACGCCGCCGTACGACGCGCGCGCGATCTGGCGCCTGTTCGCTGCGCACTACCCGCTCTTTCGCGGGACGCCGACGCGGCTGTGGCTCGACCATGCGTTCCACACGATCTTCGGCATCGACGAGCGCCTGACCCTGGATAGCGCCGACCGGTATTTCGATCGGATCAGCGCATGCCTTCGCGAAGATGCGTATCGTCCGCGCGCGCTGTTCGAGCGCTTCGGCATCGAGGTGATCGCGACGACCGAATCGCCGCTCGATCCACTTCTCCACCATCAGGCGATCCGCAAGAGCGGCTGGCGAGGCCGCGTCGTCACCACGTATCGCCCCGATTCCGTCGTCGATCCGCAGTTCGACGGATTCGCGGCGAATGTCGCGAAATTCGGCGAGTTGACCGGTGAGAACACGGCAACGTGGTCGGGCTATCTCGCCGCGCATCGCGCACGGCGTGCATTCTTCCGGTCGATGGGCGCGACGTCCACCGATCACGGTCATCCGAGCGCACGCACCGAGGCTCTCGATCCTGCGAACTGCCAGCGGCTGCTCGACCGCGCGCTGCAGGGGACGGTCAGCGCCGACGAGGCGGAGTCGTTTCGCGCGCAGATGCTGACCGAGATGGCGCGGATGAGCGTCGACGACGGCCTCGTGATGCAGATCCATCCGGGCAGCTTCCGCAACCACAATCCGCAGGTGTTCCGCCGGTTTGGACGCGACAAGGGCGCCGACATTCCGATGCGCACCGACTACGTGCACGCGCTGAAACCGCTTCTCGACAACGTCGGCAACGCGCGCGACCTGACGATCATCCTGTTCACGCTCGACGAGACGAGCTACGCGCGCGAGCTCGCGCCGCTGGCCGGGCATTACCCGGTGCTGAAGCTCGGTCCGCCGTGGTGGTTCCACGACAGCTTCCAGGGGATGCTGCGGTTTCTCGAGCAGACGATCGAAACCGCCGGCTTCGCGAACACCGTCGGATTCAACGACGACACGCGCGCATTCCTGTCGATCCCGGCGCGCCACGACGTGTGGCGCCGCGTCGTGTGCCGCTTCCTCGCCACGGCGGTCGTCGAGCACCGCTTCGGCGAGGACGAGGCGATGGAGCTGGCGCCAGCACTCGCGCGCGATCTCGCGAAGGCTGCATACAAGCTGTAGTCATGGCGTGGGGAATCATGCAATCCGTTACGCATCGGCCATACGACCGATTTGCCAGACGGCGCATTCGCCGTTAACCTCCCGGGCATGTATCGCGGCGTCCTGACGGGCTTGCTGTCGTTCTTCCTGCTGTTCATGCAGCAGGAAAGCGTCCGCCACGCGCTCGAGCATATCGGCGCCGAGCTCCAGCGCTCCAAGCATTCGGCGCTCGAGCGGCCTACCGGCGATGTCTGCGTCGAATGCGAGCTGCTGGCCGCCGGCGCGTCGTCGATACCGGCATCGTCGTCCACGCAGCTCGTCGATATCCCCGCATCGGTCGTCATCATCGCGCCCGTCTCGCGCGCGAGCGTCACCGCCCCGTCGTATTACGAAAGCCGAGCGCCGCCCCGCATCCTCCTGTTGGTGTAAATCGTCCGTCGCTCCGCGCGACGGTACCGCGTTTTACCGGAGGATCCGCCGTGTTCCGAAATCCGCTCGCGCGCGCCGCGATGGCGATGGCATTCATCGTCGCGCCGGCCGCGCACGCCGCAACCGATACCGATCTCGACGAACTGCGCAACGAGATCAGGCAGCTCAGGCAAACCTATGAAGCGCGTATCGATGCGCTCGAAGCGCGCGTCAGGAACGCCGAAGCCGCGGCCAATCGCGCGGCGCCGGCGCGTGACAATGCGCCGCTCGCGGTGGCCGCGCCGCCTGCCGTCGCGACGGCGCCGGCTGCACCGCCCATCGTCGCGACGCCGCCAGCCGCGATGGCCGGACCGGTCAATGGCGCTCCCGCGAGCGCCAATGCGTTCAATCCGGCGATCTCCGCCGTGCTCGAAGGCGTCTACTCGAACCTGTCGCAGGACCCGACGCGTTACGGATTGGCAGGCTTCCCGCTGACCGGCGACGTATCGCCAGGACGCCGCGGACTCGGCATCGGCGAATCGGAATTCACGCTTTCCGCGAACGTCGATACGCGATTCGCGGGCAATCTCACCGTCGCGCTGACGCCGGAGAACACCGTCTCCGTCGAGGAAGCGTACGGACTTGCGACCGGTCTTGCGCAACGGGCTCGTGCCGAAGTTCGGGCGCTTCTTTTCCGGCATCGGCTACCTGAACGAGCAGCACCAGCATGCCTGGGACTTCTACGACGCGCCGCTCGCGTACCAGGCGTTCCTCGGCGGCCAGTACGCGACCGACGGTGCGCAGGTGAAATGGCTCGCGCCGACCGACCAGTTCCTCGAGTTCGGCGCAGAGATCGGCAACGGCGACAGCTTCCCGGGCAGTGCGCGCAATCGCAACGGCGTCGGCGCGGCGCGATGTATTCGTGCATACCGGCGGCGATGTCGGGGCGAGCCATAGCTGGCGCGCGGGACTGTCTTACATCGACGCGCGTGCCAACGGCCGCGACACGACGCAGTTCGATGCCGCCGGCAACCTCGCGCAGACGAGCTTCGCCGGCAAGAGCCGCCTCGCCGTCGCCGACTTCGTCTGGAAATACGCGCCCAACGGCAACGCGATGGACACGAACTTCAAGGTCCAGGCCGAATATTTCTGGCGCCGCGAGCGCGGCGACCTGACGTACGACGCCGACGGCGCGCTCGGTCTCACGCAGACCGCGCCGTATGCGTCCGTGCAGGGCGGCGGCTACCTGCAGGGCGTGTGGCAGTTCATGCCGATGTGGCGCGTCGGCGCGCGCTATGACCGCCTCAATCCCGGCAATCCCGATTACGGCGCCAACGGTCCGTTCCTCGCGACGCCCGGATTCCATCCGCAGCGCTACACGTTCATGGTCGACTGGACGCCGTCCGAATTCAGCCGTTTCCGGCTGCAATACGCGCGCAACGACCTGCGTCCCGACGTGACCGACAACGAGTGGTTCCTCCAATACATCCTGACGCTTGGCGCGCACGGCGCGCACAAGTTCTGACGCCGAAGGACTTCGATCATGCATGCATTCATCAAGGCAGTCGCGGCCTTCGCGGCGCTGGCGCTGACCGACGCCGGCGCTTCGCGGCGCTGGCGATATTCGCGACGGTTCCCGAATGGGGCGCGCTCGCGCAGGAGCTCGGCGGCGACAACGTGAGCGTCTACACGGCGACCAACGCGCTGCAGGACCCGCACCACGTCGAAGCGAAGCCGAGCCTGATCGCCCGCGCGCGGAAGGCGGACCTCGTCGTCGCGACCGGCGCGGAGCTCGAGATCGGCTGGCTGCCGCTCGTGCTGCAGCAGGCCGGCAACCGCAAGGTGCAGCCGGGCCAGCCGGGGTATTTCGAGGCGGCGTCGTTCGTCACGACGATCGAGCGGCCGACGCGTCTCGATCGCGCCGAAGGCGACGTGCATCCGGAGGGCAACCCGCACATCCAGACCGATCCGCGCAACATCGCGCGCGTCGCCGCCGCGCTGTCGGCGCGGATGGCCGAGCTCGATCCCGCGGACGCGGCATCGTATCGCACGCGCTATGCGGCGTTCGACGCGCGCTGGCGCGCGTCGATCGCGCGCTGGCAAGCGCAGGCGGCGGCGACTGCGCGGCGTGCCGGTGCTCGTGCAGCACAAGGCGTTTTCCTACCTGTTCGATTGGCTCGGCATGAAGGAAACCGGCGCGCTCGAGCCGAAGCCGGGCGTCGACCCGACCGCCGCGCTCGCTGTCGGAAATCCTCGCGCTGCAGCAGCGGCAACCCGCGAAGATGGTCATCCGTGCGGCCTATCAGAGCGATCGGGCCTCGCAGTGGATTGCCGAGCGCGCGCACATCCCGGCGGTTGCGCTGCCGTTCACCGTGGGCGGCGATCCCGCGGCGCACGACCTGACGACGCTGTTCGACGACACGATCGCGCGCCTCGTCGAGGCCGCGCGATGAACTTCGATCCGCGACGTCTCCATCCTTCTGGCCGGCGCTCGCCGCGGGACTGCTCGTCACCGCGACGCACGTGCCGCTCGGAACGCAGGTGCTGGCGCGCGGCATCGTGTTCATCGATCTCGCGATCGCGCAGATCGCCGGCTGCGGCGTCATCCTCGCCGATCGGCTCGGCTTCGATGCGGGCGGCGCATCGGCGCAGGTCGCCGCATTGCTCGCGGCGCTGCTCGGCGCCTTCCTGCTGACATGGACCGAACGGCGCTGGCCGGAGGTGCAGGAAGCGATCATCGGCGTCGTGTTCGTGCTGGCCGCTACCGCGGGCGTACTGCTGCTCGCGAGCAACGTCCACGGCAGCGAGCATCTGCGCGATCTGCTGGTCGGGCAGATCCTGTGGGTACAGCCGCGGCAGCTCGCTGATCACCGCGCTGCGTGTACGCCGGCGTGCTGGCACTGTGGTTCGGCGCCGGCAAGCGCCTTGGACGGACCGGCTTCTACCTGCTGTTCGCGTGCGTCGTGACGCTGTCGGTGCAACTCGTGGGGCTGTATCTCGTGTTCGCGACGCTGATCATTCCGCCGCTGGCGACACGGCACGTCGGCAGCAGGCGTCTGGCGCGCGCGTGGAGCGTCGGCATCATCGGCTACGTGAGCGGCATCGGACTGTCCGCGGCGTTCGACGTTCCAACCGGCCCGCTGATCGTGTGGACGCTCCTGCTGTTCGGCATCGCGCATTACGCGCTGTCGGCGCGGCGCGTGCCGGCGACGAGCGCGGTGACCGGGTGATGCGCGCGATGCCGCATGCGTGGGCTGCATCACGGTGTCGGGATCACCTTGCGCTCGACTTCGACGAGCCGGCCGAGCTCGAACGTCAGCGTGGTGATCGTCGCGGGATCGCCGGGCACCGGCAGATAAGTCCAGCGCACGATCTTCCGTCCGCCGCTCGTCGACATGTCGGGACGCCCGACGCGGGCGACGACTTCGCCTTCGCCGATCCCCGGCACGAGGAACTTGCGCTCGGCGGGATTGCCCTGACGCTCGGCATCCTTGCGCGCCTTGCTCCCGCCACCGGCGCGCGCCGAGCCGGCGCGCGGCGCCACAACGTGCGTATCGGGGCCGGGCGCGATGCGAAACGGCACCACCGAAAGTGTGGGCGGATCGCGCTCGAGGTCGCGCAGCTCCTTGCCGGCCGGGCACGGGTTTTCCTGATAGGTGACGGTGCCATCGTCCCGCGCGCATTTGTACAGCCCCGCGAGTGCCGGCAAGGGCACGCCGAGCACGGCAAACGCCAATCCGGCGACGACGGCGACGCGTGCGATTGCGGGACCGGTTCTGTTCATCATCGCGCTAACATAACGCTTTCGGCATGCTAACTGCACTAAGACCTTCGATAGAGCTGTCCTGACGATGATTGCGAAACCTGATTTGACTTCGGTGCGTGTCTACGCGCAGGCGCTGTGGCGCCGTAAAACGGCGGCAACTGCCGCTCCGCGGCGCAGGCGTCGCCGTCGCTGGCCGATCGTCCTCGCGGTGCTGGCCGGCGCGGTCACGCTCGCGGCGTGCGCGACATTCGAAACGGTCGACTATTACTGGCAGGGCGCCGCCGGTCAGCTCGAGCTGCTGTCGAGCGCGCAGCCGATCCCCGAAGTCATCGGCAAGAGCGACGCCGCGCTCGCCGCCCGATTGAAGCGGATTCGCCAGATCCGCGAGTTCGCAAGCCGCGAGCTCGGGCTCCCGAACAACGGCAGCTACACGCGCTACACCGATCTCGGACGGCCGTACGTCACGTGGAACGTGTTTGCGACGCCGGAGCTGTCGCTGCGGCCGCGGCAGTGGTGCTTTCCGATCGCCGGCTGCGTGAATTACCGCGGCTATTTCCGCGAGGCGCAGGCGAAGGGCGAGTCGAAGCGCCTGAAAGCGGGCGGGGACGACGTGTACGTCGGCGGCGTTCCGGCTTATTCGACGCTGGGCTGGTTCGACGACCCGGTGCTGTCTTCGTTCGTGAGCTGGCCCGAGACGGAAATCGCCCGCCTCATCTTCCACGAGCTCGCGCATCAATTGCTCTATGTGAAGAGCGACACGGCGTTCAACGAATCCTTCGCAGTCACGGTAGAGGAGGCGGGCCTTGCGCGCTGGCTCGCGTCGCGCCACGACTCGCAGTTGACGAAGCTCGCCGCGCGTGCGGATCGGATGCGCGGCATCTTCCGCGATCTCGTGCGCACGACCCGCGACCGGCTGAATGACATTTACGCAAGCAATGCCACCGACGATGCCAAGCGGCGCGCGAAGCACGAGATCGTCGCCGCGATGAAGGCGGCGTACGAATCGGCGAAGGCGGACGAGCCGGGATTGTCCGGATACGACCGCTGGTTCGCGCAGCAGCCGAACAACGCGGCGCTGGCTGCGGTCGGCCTGTATACCGATCGCGTGCCGGCGTTCCGTGAACTGCTCCACGAGTCCAACGACGACCTGCCGACGTTCTATGGCCGCGTGCGCGCGCTTGCCGCGCGGCCGAAGCGCGACCGCGACGCGCGGCTCGACGCATTGGCGAAGCGCGCGGGCGCTGCCGCGATGTCGGCATCGCGAGGGAACGGCGAAGGCGCGTCCGTCGAACGCCAGCAGGGCACATCCGGCGAAGGCGAGTCCCGCATCCGTCCGGCGTCGGCTCGCCGGGTCGCGGCCGGCGGATGAAGAGCGTCGGCGGCAGCGGTCTTCGACACGGTCGGCCTTCGTTCGCGCTCCGGCACCTGCTATAATCGCGGGCTTCCTTGCCTCATCCTTGGCAGAAGGGTGAGGCCGCAGGCGCTGCCGGATTCTCCGGCATTCGCGCCTTCAACGACCGAAAGGAGTGCTCTGCTCATGCGTCACTATGAAATCGTTTTTATCGTGCATCCCGATCAGAGCGAGCAGGTGCCCGCGATGATCGAGCGGTATCGCACGATGGTGACCGGCCCGGGCGGCCGGATTCACCGGCTCGAAGACTGGGGACGGCGCCAGCTCGCCTACCCGATCCAGAAAGTCCACAAGGCGCACTACGTACTGATGAACATCGAGTGCGGTCGCGAGACGCTGACCGAGCTCGAGCACGCGTTCAAGTTCAACGATGCCGTGCTGCGCCACCTGATCGTTGCCGCGGACGAAGCGGTCGTCACGCCATCGCCGATGATGAAGGAAGAAAAGGCGCGGTCGCTGACCGGCGGCGGCAAGGACGGCGAGCGCGGCGAGCGTCCGGAGCGCGCGTCCGACAAGGCCGCGCCGCAGGCGCCGGCGCAACCCGCACCCGCGCAGGCCTGACGCGCGTCCGTACGGCGTGCCGCCCGCCAACCGGTTCGCGCTCGACGCGATCCTCGGCAAGCGCGACGCGTTGCGACATACGCCGGCCGGAATTCCCGCGATCGAATGCACGCTCGACCACCGGTCGACGCAGCGCGAAGCGGGCGGCGAGCGCAAGGTCGAATGCGAAATGCACGCGGTGGCGTTCGGTGAAGTCGCGCAGGCACTGGGCAGGCTGGACATCGGATCGGCGTTGCGCTGCGAGGGCTTCATCGCGCGCCGCTACCGGACTGGAACGAGCGTCGCGCTGCACGTGACACGCTTCGAGCCGATTGAAATGACGAAAGGAAACTGACATGCCACGTCCCGTGGGAAGAGGCAAGGGCAAGGTCAAGAAGGACGGCAAGCGCCGCGAGCGCGGCAACAACCTGTTCAAGCGCAAGAAGTTCTGCCGCTTCACCGCGGAGAACGTCAAGCAGATCGACTACAAGGACATCGACGTCCTGAAGGACTTCGTGCAGGAGAACGGCAAGATCATGCCGGCGCGCATCACCGGCACGAAGGCCCGCTACCAGCGTCAGCTCGGCACGGCGATCAAGCGCGCGCGCTTCCTGGCGCTGCTGTCGTACACCGACCTGCACTGACGGAGCCTTCGCATCATGCAAATCATTCTGCTGGAGAAGATCGCCAACGTCGGCAACCTGGGCGACGTCGTCAAGGTGAAGGACGGCTATGCGCGCAACTTCCTGATTCCGCACGGCAAGGCGAAGCGCGCGACGCCCGAGAACCTGAAGGCGATCGAGGCGCGGCGCGCCGACCTCGAGAAGGCGGCCGGCGAGAAGCTCGCGACGGCGCAGGCGCTCGCCGAGAAGCTCGAAGGCTCGACGCTGCGCATCTCGCAAAAGGCGGGTGTGGACGGCCGGCTGTTCGGATCGGTCACCAACGTCGACGTCGTCGATGCGCTGAAGGCGCAGGGCGTCGAGGTCGAGAAGTCGATGGTCCGCATGCCGTCCGGCCCGCTGAAGCAGGTCGGCGAGCATCCGGTGTCCGTCGTGCTGCATACCGACGTCACCGCGCACATCACCGTCACCGTCGTCGGCGAAACGGTCGTCGGCTGACGCTGGCGCACCGCGCATTGCGCGAAAGCGATCGAAGGGGCCGTGCGCGGCCCCTTGTTCGTCGATGTTCGTCGCCAGTGTTCGACAGGTAGAATCCAGCGTTCCCTGCAGCATCCGGTCCGTCGTACCGTGCCCGACGATCTCCCGCTCGACCAGCTGAAGCTTCCTCCGCATTCGCTCGAAGCCGAGCAGTCGGTGCTCGGCGGGCTGATGCTCGACAACGACGCAGCCGACAAGATCGGCGACGTCCTCGGCGCCGACGACTTCTACAGCGACGGCGCATCGCATCATCTATCGCCACGTCACGCAGCTCATCGCCGAAGGCAAGCCGGCCGACGTCGTCACGCGTGTCCGAGGCGCTGGCGTCGACGCAGAAGCTCGACTACGTCGGCGGCCTCGCGTATCTCGGCGCGCTCGCGCAGAACGTGCCGACTGCCGCCAACATCCGTCACTACGCGAACATCGTGCGCGAGCGCTCGATCCTGCGCCAGCTCGCCGCCACCGCGACCGAGATCGCCGAGTCGGCGTTCAATCCGCTGGGACGCAAGCGCCAAGATGGTGCTCGACGAGGCCGAGGCGAAGGTGCTGCACATCGCCGAGCAGGGCTCGCGCGGTCGCGCAGATTTCCAGGAGATCGGCAAGCTGCTCGCGACCGTCGTCGAGCGCATCGAGACGCTCTACAACCGCGACGATCCGTCGGACGTCACCGGCGTTGCCGACGGGATTCGCCGATCTCGACCGGATGACGTCGGGCTTGCAGCCAGGCGATCTCATCGTCGTGGCGGGACGACCGAGCATGGGCAAGACGGCCCTGGCGCTCAACATCGGCGAGAACGTCGCGCTCGAACACCGGGATGCCGGTCGCGGTGTTCTCGATGGAGATGGGCGCGACGCAGCTCGCCATGCGGCTGATCGGCTCCGTCGGCAAGCTCGACCAGCACAAGCTGCGCACCGGACGCCTGCGGCCCGACGACTGGGACAAGCTGTCCACGGCGCTCGGCCGCCTGAACGAAGCGCCGATCCTCATCGACGAAACGCCCGCGCTCAACGCCATCGAGGTGCGCTCGCGCGCGCGGCGCCTGATGAAGCAGTACGGCAAGCTCGGCCTCGTCATCGTCGACTACCTCCAGCTGATGCAGGCGACGACGCAGGGCGAGAACCGCGCGACGGAGATCTCGGAGATCTCGCGCTCGATGAAGTCGCTGGCGAAGGAGCTGCAAGGTGCCGGTCATCGCGCTGTCGCAGCTCAACCGCTCGCTCGAGCAGCGGCCGAACAAGCGGCCGGTGATGTCGGACCTGCGCGAATCGGGCGCCATCGAGCAGGACGCCGACGTGATCCTCTTCATCTACCGCGACGAGGTCTACAACGCGGAGTCGCCGGACAAGGGCACCGCCGAGATCATCATCGGCAAGCAGCGCAATGGCCCGATCGGCACGGTGCGGCTGACGTTCCTCGGCGAGTACACGCGGTTCGAGAACGCTGCGCACCCCGGCAGCTACTGACGCTCGGCACGCATCATGCCCTACGTTTGGCAGACGCACCTATGCGGTTCCGGCGCGTTCGACCCGGCGTATCACCTGAATCCGCGGGTCGAGATCATGAGCTTCCTCGACGAGCCGCCGGGCACCGTGCTCGACATCGGCTGCGGGGGCGGCGCGACCGGCAAGCTCATCAAGGAAAAATTTCCTGGAACCCGCGTCGATCGGCATCGAGATCAATCCCGACGCGGCAGAACATGCCCGTGCACTGCTCGACCGCGTGATCTGCGCGGCGGTGGAGACCGTCCAACCGGGACGCGATTTGACCGGCGAGTCCATCTCGACCGTGCTGCTGCTCGACGTGCTCGAGCACCTGTACGATCCCTGGCGTGCGCTCGTGCAGATCCGTGGTTGGCTCGCTCCGGGAACACGGCTCCTCGCGAGCGTGCCCAATATCCGCAACCTGGCCACGTTGAACGAGATTGCCGGCGGCCGCTTCGACTACGACGCCAATGGCGTGCTCGACATCACACACGTGCGCTTCTTCACCCGCGCGACGTTGCGCGATCTGTTCGAGCAGACGGGCTACGCGGTGCGCCGGCTCGACCCGCTGACGCAACCCTTGGTGATCGACCAGGTGATCGTGAGTCGGCGTCCCGGGCGGATCGACACGCGCAACATGAGCATACGGTACAGTTCTTTCGAGGAGCTCGAAGACCTGTACGCGCTGCAATACGTCGTCGACTCGCGGGCCTCGACACATCCGCCACCTCTTGGTGAACGGCATAATGATGCCCGCGGTACAGCGTAGCGTATCGCGTAACGATCCCTGCCCCTGCGGGAGCGGTCGGCGCTACAAGGATTGTCACGGCTCGCTGCGCGGTGGGTCGGGCGCCGCCGCAATGCGCAAGAGCCAGTACCGGCCTGCAGGCGACGACTGGAACGCCGTCGGCGAGGACGATAGCGACCGCTTGGGCGCGATGATGGAGCGCGCGCTGGCGGAGCAACTCGCTGAACGCGCGCGCGAAGCCGAGCGCCTCTACCGCGCCGTGCTCGAAGAGGCGCCGCTCACGCACGACGCACTCCATATGCTGGGCGTCATCCGGCTCGGTCTCGGCGACTTCACGGATGCCGAGCGGCTCATCAAGCGCGCGATGTCGCTGCGGCCTGAATATCCGGCGATCGCAAAGAACTGGGCGCTCGTCCGCAATGCGATTGATGCAAGGGATCGACGCGGCGTCGAGATCGTGAGCGAGCACGCGTTGCCGCTGTTGTTCGCGTCACTCGCGACCGGAGACGGCCGCGAACGTCCCGCCAAGGTTTCGCTCGAAGCCGGTCCCAACATGCACATCGTCGGGCCGGCGCTTGATGTCGCACGGTGACGGCGCGTGGCTGATGCAGCGTTTGCAGGCGCTGCTGCCAGGGCCGGACCGTCGATTCTGGAACGCCGTGCCTTGCGTGAACGAAGCGGGCACATGGCAAGCGCTCGACGCGAAAGTGATCGACGCCGCGTTCGGCCGGTATCCCCGCGACGGCCTCGTCGTCCTTGCCGGGGTCGACTGCGATACGGATGCGTGGCTGCGCGACACGATCGATCGCGTCCTCGTCTTCATGCAGCCCGCGGCACCGTCGAGGTACCTGGAGCGATTGCGGCGCATCGCGGCCGATGGCGCGCGTTCGCTGACGCTCGTATTCGACTCGAATGCGAAGGCGCGCCGCTTTGGCGGAGATCACCGTGTATTGCCCCCGCCGATCGACGCACACGAGTATCCACCAGTGACGGCCGAAAGAGCTCGATCCCGCTCCGCAATCGTGACGATTGTCACCGTCGGCCAGGACCGGCGGCGCGTCGCGGTCGCCGACGACGCCGAGCACTTGCTTGCGCTAGCGAAGTCTGCCGGGAGGCTTGAGCTTGTCGACCCGGGTCCGCTTCGTCACGCGCTCGGCCCGGAACCGTCCGTCGTTTGCGTGCCGGGGAATGGGGATCCATGCAGATTCATTTGCAACGCCGACCTCTATTTGCACCGGATTCAGCCATGGTGGTCCGAGGAGCCGCGCGCTTTCTTCGGCGCGATGCACCTCGGCGTGCCCGTACTCTGCCACCGGGAGTCCATCTACGCCGAGTACGTCGGCGACCATGTCGACGGCTGGCTGCTACGACGACTGGCGCGGATGCGCTTCGCATCGTGACTGCACTGCGCGCAGATCGCCCCCGGCTCGAAGCCGCGGGCCGCGCGGCGAGGGCGAAGGCGAAGGCGCTCTTCGAACCGCGTGCGCTCGCGATCTCTTATGAGAAGGTCGTCCACACATGGTCGCTCGGCCAATGATCATTTCCGCGGCGCCGGATAACGATCCGCCCGGCGAGGCGGTGCGCGCAATCGCGTTTTACCTGCCGCAGTTCCATCCGATTCCCGAGAACGATCGGTGGTGGGGTCCGGGCTTTACCGAATGGACGAACGTCACGCGTGGCCGTCCCGCTTTCGCGGGACACTACCAGCCGCATCTGCCGGGGGACCTCGGGTTTTACGATCTGCGCATCGCGGAAACGCGCGCGAAGCAGGCGGATCTCGCGCGTGCGTACGGCATCGATGGGTTCTGCTACTACTACTACTGGTTCTCCGGCAAGCGGTTGCTGGAAGCGCCGCTGGAAGCGATGTATGCGTCGGGCGAGCCGCAATTTCCCTATTGCCTCTGCTGGGCGAACGAAAACTGGACGCGGCGCTGGGATGGTGCGGATCGCGAGGTCCTGATCGCGCACAACCCTTCGCCCGCCGATGACGAGCGCCTGATCCGAGATCTGCTCTGCCATTTCCGCGATCCCCGCTACATTCGTGTCCGCGGGAAGCCGCTTTTCATCGTATACCGCATCGGAGCCATGCCGAACGTGGCGCGCTCGGCGGAACGCTGGCGAACGGTCGCGCAGCACGAAGGCATCGGCGATCTGTACCTGTGCGCGGCGAAGACCTACGATACCGGCGACCCGACGTTCTACGGCTTCGACGGGGTCGTCGAGTTTCCGCCGCACGGCCTGCGTACTGTCGTGATGAACGAACAGCTCGATTTCCTTGACCCGGAATTCAGGGGCACGGTTGTCGATTACCGTCAGTTTGTCGTCGATTGCATTATGACGCGCGATCCGTCATACATGCTGCATCGCACGGTAATGCCGGGGTGGGACAACACCGCGCGGCGCATGCACCAGGCGCTCGTGTTCGCGCATGCGAGCCCGGAAGTCTACGAATTGTGGATGCGCGAAGTCGTTGCAAGCGCGTATCGGAAGCCGGCTACCGAACGACTTGTCTTCATCAATGCATGGAACGAGTGGGCGGAGGGTGCCCACCTCGAGCCCGATCGCCGCTTCGGCCGGCAATACCTCGAGGCGACGAGGCGCGCGTTGCGCGGCGGAGAAGCCGACGCCGCATCCAGCGACTCGGCGCTGGTTCGGGCGCTGCGTGCCGCCTAGCAGACGGAACGCAGGGAACGGCACTCAGATAGACGTAGATGGCCTTCAGTTGGCGATCGGTCATGTTCTGAAACGCAGGCCATGGCATCACTTGAAGAAGGTTGCCATTGCCCTCACGCACCCGCTGTGTTGCTGGCAAGCGCGGGACCGCCGCGCGCCATTGCCTGCAACGCAGCCTTCCAGGTCTGTGGCGAAAAAGCTTCGCGGTAACGCGTTTGCATTTTCGGGTCGAGCACTTCAACCAAGCCGCAATCGTCGACCCATACTTCGATGATCTCGAAGAAACCGGCACGGTCGCAGATTCGCGCTGGCCAACCGGCTTCCGTGGCGATGCGAACGACATCCTCCGCGGCAACCTCGGTGCCAACCGCGACGTGCCAGCCGGATGCGGTGAGCCCTTCATGGCTTGGTACCCAATCGGGCTCTTTGCCCGCGTCGGCACGGGCGAAGCCGTGCCCGCGCGGGACGATTTCGATCTCGGTCACGCCATCGCCGGACCAGGCGACCCACGCGCCGGGCACGACGGGAAATGGCATGGCCTCACCGCCCATGATCCTGGCGAGTGTTTTCGCGGCTGATTCGGGATCATTCGCAGGCACTGCCGCGTGGTAGATCATTTCCTGCCCTCCGATCTGTCTTTGCGTGGTCGTCGTCGTGCGTGCCGGAGCAACACTGCGATGGCATCCGCCGCAGCGTGACCGGATTCCTCGCCCGTCAGGCCCCAGACGTCGCGCATCGTGAGCCACCCGGCCGCTGAATAAAGCAGTTGAACTGCCGCACAGAGGCGCGTGAACTGCGGTTCCGGCAGACCACCCGCGCCATCGCGCACGGCGCGCCGAAAGGCGGCCACGCGCTTGGCGTTGGCGCGCATCACGATCGCGCGCCCTTGTGGCGACAGCACAGACCCGCGTACAAGCTCCGCTTGCTCATCGAACTTTCGGAACACGGTGCGTGCCGCAGCGACCAACGCCGCGGCCGTTTCCGGGTACGGACCCTGGCCGATCGTGATCTGAAACGACTTCCACCATTCGTCCAGGAGCGCTTCCTTGGTCGGGAAGTGGCGGTAGAGGGTGCGCTCCGCGATATTGGCCTCGGCGGCTACGCGAGTGAAGGTGAGATCCTCCAGCGCGGTGTCGTTCAAGCACCGGCCGACCGCTTCGAGGATCATTCTGGTCGTCGCCCGCTTTTGTCGCTCGCGCAGCGATTTCGGCGTTTCTGACAGTTCAACTGTACTCATGTCATAGACAATGACACCAGTACGGCATGACTGTCAAGAGGGTGCCGCGGCGACGAACCGCTGGACGGATTCGAGGGTGGCCGGCGGGCCTCGTTTTCGCGGCGTCAGCGCTTCGAGCGAACGCTCGTTGCCGAGGTCGCGGTCTCGGCGAGGCTTTGCTTTCGCGGACGTCAGTGCTTCAGCCAGTGCGTGATGTTCTTCCACGCGAACGACAATGGATCCGCTCCCCAGAACAGCGTGCCGTCGTAGTAATAGCCGTTGTAGCTCTTGCCGGCGACGAGCTCCGGGCTGCCTTCGTTCAACGCATCGGCGAAACGCTGTTCCGCCGTGCGCGGCGGTTCGCGCCGGCCGCTACGATCGCTGAACCCCTCGACTTCGATGGTTTCCAGATGGACCGGGTACCGCTCGGCCAGCTCCTTGTCATGCGCGACGTCCTTCTGCAGCGGCGCAGCCGCGAGCGGCGACTGCTTGCCTTCCGGAAGCGGAGGGGAAATCGACCATCTGGGCGTGGCCTGCGCGGTGCTCCACGTGACGACGGCCAGTGCCACGAGCACCGCGGTCGCCGTCAGCGCGCGATCGACCTTTCGCGGGAGCGCCGGCACGAACATGCGCGACAGTCTACACAGCGTCGCTTCAGAGCGCTTCGGCCGCGTGATCGGCGAGCCGCGAGCGCTCGCCGCGCTGGAGCGTGACGTGTCCGGAATGCGACCAGCCCTTGAACCGGTCGACGACGTACGTGAGGCCGGAGCTGCCCTCGGTGAGGTACGGCGTATCGATCTGCGCGATGTTGCCGAGGCAGACGACCTTCGTTCCCGGTCCGGCGCGCGTGATCAGCGTCTTCATCTGCTTCGGCGTCAGGTTCTGCGCCTCGTCGATGATCAGGAACTTGTTGATGAACGTGCGCCCGCGCATGAAGTTGAGGCTCTTCACCTTGATGCGCGAGCGGATGAGGTCGCGCGTCGCGGCGCGGCCCCAGTCGCCGCTCTCGTCATCCGTCTTGTTCAGCACGTCGAGGTTGTCCTCGAGCGCGCCCATCCAGGGATTCATCTTTTCTTCCTCGGTGCCGGGCAGGAAGCCGATATCCTCGCCGACCGGCACGGTGACGCGCGTCATGATGATCTCGGAGTACACCTTGAATTCCAGTGTCAGCATCAGGCCCGCGGCAAGCGTCAGCAGCGTCTTGCCGGTCCCCGCCTGTCCGAGCAGCGTGACGAAGTCGATTTCGGGATTCATCAGAAGATTCAGCGCAAAATTCTGCTCGCGGTTGCGCGCGACGATGCCCCACACGTTGTTCTTCTGGTGCGTGTAGTCCTTCAGCGTCGACAGGAGCGCGCTCTTGCCCTGAATCTCCTTGACGATCGCGTGGAACGTCGCTTCGCCTGCCTGTTCGAGGAACAGGAATTCGTTCACGTGCAGCGACGGCACGAGCGGGCCGTTCAACCGGTAATACGTGTGGCCGCCCTGTTGCCACGATTCCATGCCCTTGCCGTGGCGCTCCCAGAAGTCCGCCGGCAGCTCGCGCACGCCGGAGTACAGCAGCTCGGTGTCCTCGAGCACCTTGTCGTTGAAGTAATCCTCCGCGGCCAGGCCGAGCGCGCGCGCCTTGATCCGCATGTTGATGTCCTTCGACACCAGGATCACGCTGCGCTTCGTCGACTGGCGCGTCAGGTGCATGACCACCGCGATGATCGCGTTGTCCGCCTTCCCGTTCGCGAGCGATGCCGGCAGCTCGGTCGAGATCGTCTCCGTTTGCAGGAAGAGCCTGCCGGTTGCCGCGCCGCTCGACTTTTCGTTGAGCGGAATGCCGCTCGCGATGCCCTCGCTGCCCGGCGCCGCGTACATCGTGACGAGCTCGTCGAGGAAGCGCGACGCCTGGCGCGCGTTGCGCGCGACTTCGGTCATGCCTTTCTTGTGCGCGTCGAGCTCCTCGAGCGTCAGGATCGGCAGGTAGATGTCGTGTTCCTCGAACCGGAACAGGCTCGTCGGGTCGTGCATCAACACGTTCGTGTCGAGCACGAAGAGCTTCGTGGTGGGGGAGGATGCGGTTCGGACCGGCTTGCGGGAGGGCAGGAGATGAAGCGTGGAGGGAGCGGGGCGCAGCTTGCGTTCGACCATGGGCCTCCTGGAGACGTTCATGCGGACGGCGACGAGCCGCCTGTCGAGTTAATGTAGGCCCGATCGTTCACGCATACAAGGGGTAGCGGTGGGCGTCGCGGCGAGCATCACATTTTGTGGTGGAAAGGGCACAGCGGAACGCGCAGGCATTCGCCGCTCGCGGTGGTCCTCCGACCGTCGATCCTTGCTCGCCGCGCGTCAAAGCGTCTTCACGAATTCGAGCACTTCCCTTGCATGCCCGGGAACCTTGACGCCGCGCCATTCGCGCGCGAGCTTGCCCGACGCGTCGATGACGAACGTGCTGCGCTCGATCCCGCGCACCTGCTTGCCGTACATGTTCTTCATTTTGATCACGTCGAATTGCGTGCACAGCGCCTCGTCCGCGTCGGACAGCAAGGGGAACGGGAACGCCATCTTGGTCCTGAAATTCTCGTGCGACTTGAGGGAATCGCGCGACACGCCGGCGACGATGGCGCCGATCTTCGCGAACTGCGGGTAGAGATCGCGAAACTGCTGCCCTTCCGTCGTGCAGCCGGGGGTGTTGTCTCTCGGATAGAAATAGAGCACCACCGGATGACCGGCATGGTCCGAAAGCCGGAACGTACCCTCGGTCGAGGGTGCTTCGAAATCCTTAACGCGTGCCATCGACGTCTCCCAGGAATTCATCGCCTTGCATCAGAACTGTTCCGGTGCGTCCCTCGATCGGCGCAAAACCGGTCTCGCAGCGTGGCAACGCCAACGGCTCGACGTCGTCGCGCAGCAGGTGCACCGGGCCCGAGCGCGAACCCCTGCGCCTTCCACCCGGCCAGGAGCTGGTCGAACACGCCGGCGAGCCGCATGCCCTCGAGCTCCGCATGCAATGTGAACACGTGTCCACCTCCGTCAAGCTCGCAGGTGCGTGCGAGCAGATGCGCAGCGACGTTTTCCTCGCTGACGCCGCCGGCGCCGATCAATTCGTCCAGCGTGGGCAGCGTCGTCGGAAATTGCGGACAGCGGATCAACTCGCCGCGCCAGACCGGCAGATGCGGGGACGACCCGCGGCCATCCGAGCAGTAGTCGAAGCCGAGCTGCTGCGTGAGGCGCAGCGCGTGCACGTTCATCTGCCACCCGGCCGCCCCGTGCGTGGTCGGCGGCGCCTTGAAAATCTCGACATAGCGCTCGCAGGCGCGCTGCATTTCGCGGCGCGTCCATTCGGCGTCCGCGGTCGCGACGCCATCCTGCCAGCGGATGTGATCCCAGCAGTGAATGCCCGTTTCATGACCCTCGCCGCTGACACGCTGCAGGACGGCCGCGGCGCGCCTCGCGATGTCGGGCGCCGGCAATAGCGTTCCGTACAGGAGCGTACGCACGCCGTAGTGGCGAACGACCGATGTACGATGCACCTTGCCGACGAAGCCTTTCCGGAATACGCGCCGGATCGCGCGTCCCGTGTGGTCGGGACCGAGCGAGAACAGGAACGTGGCGCGGACGCCATGCTTTTGCAGCAGATCGAGGAGACGCGGGACGCCTTCGCGCGTGCCGCGCAGCGTGTCGACGTCGATCTTGAGGCCCAGCCTCATGGGATCGGTTGGTGGCTGGGCGTGGGGCGTTGTCCGCCGTGCGCGGTCATTCCACCAGCGCGCGCGCATCGGCGACGCGCCCACGATACGCGTCGAAAATCCGGCGCAGCGCGTCGTCCATCGCGATCTTCGGCGCCCAGTCGAGGTCGGCGCAGGTGTTGTCGATCCTGGGCACGCGATGCTGCACGTCCTGGTATCCGTTCCCGTAGTAGTCGGCCGCCGTCGTCTCGATGATCGTCACGGCGGCCGCGCTCTCGCGGTATTCCGGATACTGCGCGGCAAGCGCCAGCATCATGCGCGCAAGCTCGCGCACCGAATAATTGTTCGCCGGATTGCCGATGTTGTAGATTTTCCCGCTCGCGACGCGGCCGCGGTTCTCGATGATCCGCATCAGCGCGGCGATGCCGTCGTCGATGTAGGTGAACGCGCGCTTCTGCGTGCCGCCGTCGACGAGCTGGATCGGCTCTCCGCGGACGATGTGGCCCAGGAACTGCGTGATGACGCGCGAGCTGCCTTCCTTCGCCGTATTGATCGAGTCGAGCCCCGCGCCGATCCAGTTGAACGGCCGGAACAGCGTGTAGTCGAGGCCGTCCTGCTGTCCGTACGCATGGATGACGCGATCCATCAACTGCTTGGCGCACGCGTAGATCCAGCGCGGCTTGTTGATCGGGCCGAGCACGAGGTCGGAGGCCTCGGGATCGAACTCGGCATCGGCGCACATCCCGTAGACCTCGGACGTCGACGGGAAGATCAGGCGCTTCCGGTGGCGCACGGCCGCGCGCACGATCGGCAGGTTCGCCTCGAAGTCGAGCTCGAATACGCGCAACGGCTCGCGCACATAGGTGGCCGGCGTCGCGATCGCAACGAGCGGCAGCAGCACGTCGCATTTCTTGACGTGATACTCGATCCACTCGCGGTTGATCGTGATGTCGCCTTCGAAGAAGTGAAAGCGCGGCTCGCCGAGCAGATCGGTGATCCGCTCGGTCTGCATGTCCATCCCGTAGATCTCCCAGTCGGTGCCGGCGATGATCTTCTGCGACAGGTGATGGCCGATGAAGCCATTGACGCCGAGGATGAGGATGCGTTTCATGCAGCGGGAAAGGCAAGGCGGGCGCGCATTGTACCGTGCGTGCCGCCGGCAGGCGGGTCACGCCAGCGGCAGCGAAGCAGCTCCGAAGCGGCTTCGCACGGTGGCGGCCGATGCCTTGCAGCCGTCGATCTCGAGGTCGTCGATGCGCAGCGTTCCGCCGCCGCCACAGTGCGCGACGAGGATGGCATCGGCGCGCTCGCGTTCCGCGCGGTTCGCGATCGAGAGGTGCGGGGCATCCGGCGGCGTATCCGCGTCCAGCACGCGCGTTCGCAGCACGCGGGCCGCGTCGCCGCCAACAGTCGTATGCGCGCCCGGATACGGGGGCGCGACCGCGCGCACGAGGTTGTGAATTTCAGTGCTGACTTTTGCCAGTCGATGCGTCCGTCCGCCGGCGTTCGCCTGCCGAAATACGAGCCGTGCGCGATGTCGTTCGGATACCGGGGTGCCGTGCCGGCGATGAGTGCCGGCAGCACGGCGTCGAGACAGATTTCGGCCGCGACGGTGACCTTGTCGAACACTTCTCGTGCCGTGTCGTCGGGCAGGATCGGCACCGCCTGCTGCGCGACGATGTCGCCGGCGTCGGGCTTGTCGGCCATGTAGTGCAGCGTCGCGCCGGTGCGGCGCTCGCCATGCAGCACGGCCCAGTTGACCGGCGCGCGGCCGCGATACTTCGGCAGCAGCGACCCGTGCATGTTGAGCGCGCCGCGCGGCGCGAGGGCGAGGAGCGGCGCTTTCAGCATCTGCCGGCAGTAGAAGCTGAACAGGAAGTCCGGCGCAAGGGTCGCGATCCGGTTCACCGACTCCGATGCATTGACGTCGACAGGCGCGATCCACGGCAGTGCGAGATCGTCCGCGACGTCGGCGACGCGCTCGAACCACTGCGTCTCGTCGGGATCGTCGGCATGCGTGACGACGAGCGGCACGTCGATGCCATGCGCGTGCAGCACGCGCAGGCACCGCGCGCCGACGTCGTGATAGGCGAAAACGACGGCGCGTGTCATCGACCGGTCGCTGCAGTGCCGCGAATCAGCGCAGCACGCGGACGTTTTCCGCGGGCTGGTGCGGGGATTCGATGTCGTCCGCGTCGCGTTCGAGCACGGCGCGAATCACGTAGCGCGGCCGCTCGCGCACCTGCTGGTAGATCCGCCCCACGTACTCGCCGAGCAGGCCGACGCCGAACATGATGCAGCCGATCAGGAAGAATGCGAGGATGTCGCGGTCCCAGAATGCCTTGATGCCTTCGAGGAAGCCGCCGACAACGGCGCGCTCGACGATCACGACCGCGTACAGGATCACCGACGTGATCGCGACGATCATGCCGACGACCGAAAACAGCCTGCAGCGGAACGAGCGAGAAGCCGGTCACGAGATCGAAGTTGAGCCGGATCAGGCGATACATCGAATACTTCGACTCACCCGCCGCGCGTTCCTCGTGGAGCACATCGACTTCCGTCGGATGGTGGGCGAACGTGTAGGCGAGCGCCGGTATGAACGTGCTGACCTCGCGCGCGGCGACGATCGCATCGACGATGTCGCGGCTGTACGCACGCAGCATGCAACCCTGGTCGGTCATCCGGATCCGCGTGATCCGTTCCCGGAGCCGGTTCATCAGCCGCGACGCCGTGCGCCGCCACCACGCGTCCTCGCGGGTGCGCCGCACGCCGCCGACGTAATCGGCGCCGGCGTCCATCGCGGTGAGCAGCTTGCCGATTTCCTCGGGCGGATTCTGCAGGTCGGCATCGAGCGTCACGACGCGCTCGCCGCGCACCCGCTCGAAGCCCGCGAGAATGGCGAGGTGCTGGCCGTAGTTCGCGTTGAACAGGATGACGCGCGTCACGTCCGGCCGCGCCGTGAACTGCTCGCGCAGCAACGCCGCCGATCGGTCCCGGCTGCCGTCGTTGACGAAGATCACCTCGTAGGGTGACGCCAAGCTCGTCGAGCGCCGGATAAAGGCGCGCGAACAGCGCCGGCAATCCGGCTTCCTCGTTGAATACCGGAATGACGACGGAGAGCTGCGGATGGGTCATGGCCTTGCGGCCCGGCGCGATTCCGCAAGAACCTCGGTGCACGCGGCGCACACGCGGTCGACATCGGCGAGCGTCATCGCGGCATGCAAGGGAAGCGTCACCGTGCACTCGGCGATGCGCTCGGTATTGGGCAAATCGCCGCGTTGGTAACCGAAGCGCCGGCCCAGCGTGGACAGGTGCAGCGCCTCGTACGACACGCCGGTCGCGATGCCGCGCGCGGCGAGCGCATCACGAAACGCCTTGCGCGTGATTCGCATCTCGCGAAGCGGCAGCAGCACGCTCCACATGTTCCACGACTGCCCGTCGCCGTCGGCGGCGCGCGGCGGCAGCACGCAGGCGGGCTTCGTCGCGAAACGCTCGAAGTAGCGGTCGACGAGCGCGCGGCGATGCGCGAGGAATCCGGGCAGCCGCGCCAATTGCTCGATGCCGATTCGCGCGTTGACGTCGGGCAGGTTGAATTTGCCGCCGGGAACCGCGACGTCGCGCGTGCCGTCCGGCAGGCGCTCGATGCCGTGGAAGCGCAACACGTCGATGCGCCGCGCTTCGTCCGGATCATTGCAGACGATCGCACCGCCTTCGATCGTCGTCATGTTCTTGTTCGGATGGAAGCTGAACGTGACGAGGTCGCCGAAGGCGCCGACCGGACGCCCGTTGAAGCGCGAGCCGATCACGAGCGCCGCGTCCTCGATCACGCGCAGCGCATGCCTTCGCGCGAGCGCGTAAAGCGCGTCCAGGTCACCGAGCGAGCCGGGCCAATGCGTCGGAATGATCGCCCGCGTGCGCGGCCCGATACGCGCTTCGACCGCGGCAAGATCGATGTTGCGGGTGACGAGATCGCAATCGACGAACACCGGCGTCGCGCGCGCTCGCACGATCATGTTCAGCACCGTGAAGAAGCTCTGGCCGCAGGTGATCACTTCGTCGCCCGGGCCGATATCGGCGAGTTGCAGCGCGACCTCGACGGCGGCGGTGGCGGACGTGAGCACGCGCACCGGCCGGCCCTCGCAGAATTCGGACAGCGCGGCCTCGAAGCGCTCGACAAAGACGCCGCTCGTGATCTGACCCGAGCGCAGCACGTCGCCGGCCGCGGCGATCGTCGCCTCGTCGAGCAACGGGCTCGCGAACTTTAGCGGCGGGGATGCCGGCATTGCGGTCGCCATCAGCCGCGCGCGACGAGGTAGACGCCGGCGACGATGAAGCCGATCCCGAGCCAGCGTTGCACCGTCACCGCTTCGCCGAACAGGTAATGCGCGGCAATCGCGTTGACGATGTAGCCGAGCGACAGCATCGGGTACGCGACGGACACCGGCACGCGCGAAAGCCCGATGATCCACACGATCAGGCTGACGCCATAAAACGTCACGCCGGCGATGAAGTAGCCTTCGCCCGCCATGCGGGACAGCGTCGCCGTCCAGTTGTCGGTGGTCAGCGTGATGACGCCGAGCCGGTTCGTGCCCGCCTTCAGCAACAGTTGCGCGGCGGCGTTCAGCAGCACGCCGGTGATGAGGAACAGGAAGGCGTTGAAGGTCATCATGGCTTTAGCGGCGCGCAACGAGCACGCGGCGTGCGTCCGAGGCGATGACGCGCATCGGCACGCCGGCGGCAGCGAGCGACGCACGGGTTTCGGGCGCCATCAGCGCGTAGCCTTGCGCAAGCGATTGCCAGCGTGCGATCCAGTCGGCCTCGTGCGCGATCCCGCGTGTGGGCTCGATGTCGAGTCCGGGCCCGAGCTCATCGCGGTACTCGACGAGCGTCGTCGTCCGGTCGAGATAGAAGGGCAGCGTCTGATCGTACATGCGAACCTGGAAGAACGGCGCGTTCGCATCGTACGGAGGATCGTCGCCGTTTTCCAGCGCCGTGACGAGATCCGCGGACGAGCGGGTTGCGCGAAACACATCCGATCCGGTGAATGCGGCCTGCATGGCGAGGATCGTGCAAAGCGACAACGCGGCGATGCCGAGCGTCTTCCCGCGTTCGTCGCCCCGGCGAAAGGCGATCCAGCCCGCGACGTAACCGCCCGCGGCGACGCCGAGCGCTACCTTGACCCACGGGCCGAGCGCATCGTACAGCGCGCGCGGCGTCCGCGCATCGGCCAGGGCGCCGGCGATGCGCGGCCACCCGATCAGCATCGCGAGCCATAGCGCGATCGTCGTGGCGACGAGCAGCGCCGTGAGCGCGGCCAGCGTGCGGGCGCTCGTCCGCTGCAATTGCCAGCCGAGGACCAGCGCCATCGCGGGAAACATCGGCAGGATGTACGACGGCAGCTTCGATCCGGAAAGGCTGAAGAAGACGAGGACGAAGCCGGCATAGACCAGGCAGAAGCGCTGCCATGCGAAGCCGCTCGGCTCGATGGTCGCATCCCGCCAGCCATGCCGCAGCCGCCACAGGAAAATGCCGGTCCACGGAAGGAATCCGGCGACGGCCATCGGCAGGAAGTACCACCATGCGCCGATGCGTCGATGCTCGGTCGTCAGGAATCGCTCGAAATGCTCGTGGATGAAAAAAAAGCGTGCGAATTCCGGATTGCGCAGCGAGACGAGCACGAACCACGGCGCTGCCAGCACGAGCAGCACGGCAAGCCCGCTGCCAGGGTGCAGCCGCTTCCACGGTGCGCGATCGCGCGTGACGAGCGAATACACGACGAGCGCGCAAAACGGAATAAGCAGCGCGACGAGGCCCTTCGTCAGCACGCCGCCGGCTGTCGCTGCCCACGCGACCAGCATCCACCGGCGTTGCCCAGGCGGCGAGCCGCGCGCGTGCTGCGCGAGCAGGAAGGCGCCGAGCGACAGCGTCAGCCAGAACGTCAGCAGCGCATCGAGCGTCACGAGATGCGATATCCCGAACAGCCAGAGGCTGCCGGCGAGCGCGATGCCGCCGTAGCGGCCAGCCGCCGGCGACGCGAGCAGCGAGCCGACATAAGCGACGATCGGCGAGCGTCAGGAACCCCGCGATCGCGCCGGGCAGGCGCGCGGTCCATTCGTCGAGCTCGAACGCCTTGAAGCTCGCCGCCGTCAGCCAGTATTGCAGCGGCGGCTTCTCGAAGTACTTGATGCCGTCGAGGCGCGGCGTGACCCAATCGCCGCTGACCAGCATTTCACGCGCGATCTCGGCGTAACGGCCCTCGTCGGGATGCTGCAGCTTGCGCACGTCCAGATTCGCGAACCAGACGAGTGCGAAGATGATGGCGAGCGCAATCCACGAGCGGCGGGACAACGCGGCGACAGGCGATGATTCGGAGGGCAAAACCGGGACGGCGGCGGGAGGCGACGGTACGAGCTGGCCCGCATTCTATCGTGGAGCGCAGGGCCGGCGACCCGGCGACCGACATGGCGCGCGTCGCGTTCATCGCGCCAGGAAATCCGTAAGCGACAGGCAGATCAGGATCGCGAGCCAGAAAAATCCGGCCGCCGCAACGATTCGCAGCATGTAATGTGCCGAGCGCAGATGCATGAAGAAGAACGCGACCAGCAGCGCCTTCGCGACGGCGATGATCAGATTGATCGCCGAATTGAGCGATCCGAGCGGCAGGAACGCGCTGCCGAGCGTGAGCCCCAGCAGGCACATCAGCGCCACCCAGACGAGAACATAGGTTCTGCGCCGCGGGAACCGGATGGGCGATCATGACGAGCGCCCCACGAGATAAAGAAGCGGGTAGAGAAAGATCCACACGATGTCGACGAGGTGCCAGTACAGGCCACCGAGCTCGACCGGCGTGAAATACTCGGGCGTGAAGTCACCGCGCGCAGTCATGACAGGAGCACCGAAACGGTGACGATGCCGACGAGCATGTGCAACGAGTGCACGCCGGTCATGAAGAAGTAAAGATAGAAGAAATTCTCGACGCCGCCGGCGTGCGGGCCCGGGTGGGAGAAATCGAGCGCGGGCACGAGGTGCCCGGCGTAGTCGAGCCAGTACTCGGTGCCCTTGATCGCCAGGAAGGCGATCCCGAGCACGATCGTCGCGCCCATGAACACGATCGACGCGCGACGCAGGCCGAGCTTGGCCGAGCGCACCGCGAGTGCCATCACGAGGCTGCTCGTCAGCAGCACGCCGGTGTTGATGCTGCCGAGCGTGACGTTGGTGAGACGGCTGGCGATCGCGAACGCCGCCGGATCGTGGACGCGGATCGCCGTATACGCGACGAACAGCGCGCCGAAGAACAGCACCTCCGTCGCGAGAAACACCCACATGCCGAGATCCGACGCCCTGCGCTGCTGGTCGGTGTCGTCGAACTGCCGCGCGACGACGACGGCGCTAGCCATGGTCGCTGTCCACCGGCGCGTATTGGTACGGCGCCTCCGTCACGATCGGAATCGTCGCGAAGTTGTCGACCGGCGGCGGCGACGTCGTCTGCCATTCCAGACCCTTGGCGCGCCACGGATTCGGCCCGGCGCGCGGGCCGTAGCGCAAGCGACCAGAACAGGTAGAAGAGCGGCAGCAGGTAGCCGATCGCGAGCACCGATGCGCCGGCCGACGACAGCACGTTCAGCACCTGGAATTCGCGGCGGATACTCGTGGTAGCGGCGCGGCATGCCGAGGTAACCGAGCAGGAACTGCGGAAAGAACGTGAGGTTGAAGCCGACGAAGACGACGATCGCCGCGAAGCGCGCCCAGCGATCCGAATACATGCGCCCGGTGATCTTCGGCCACCAGAAATGCACGGCGCCGAGGAACGCCATCACCGCGCCGCCGACCATGATGTAGTGAAAGTGGGCGATGACGAAATACGTATCGTGCAAGTGGACGTCGAGTGCCAGCGACGCGAGGATGAGGCCGGTCATGCCGCCGATGGTGAAGAGGCCGACGAAGCCCAGCGCATAGAGCATCGGGGCGTCGAACCGGATCGAGCCCTTGTACAGCGTCGCCGTCCAGTTGAAGACCTTGATCGCCGAGGGAATCGCCACGAGGAACGTGAGGATCGAGAACACCATGCCGGCATAGATCGACTGCCCGCTGACGAACATGTGGTGCCCCCAGACGAGGAAGCCGATGATCGCGATCGCGAGCACCGCAGAAGGCCATCGAGCGGTAGGCGAAGACGTTCTTGCGCGCAAAGCAGGTGATGATCTCGCTCGCGACGCCCATCGCGGGCAGGATCATCACGTAGACCGCCGGATGCGAATAGAACCAGAACAGATGCTGGAACAGCAGCGGATCGCCGCCCAGCGCCGGGTCGAACACGCCGACGCCGGCGAAGCGCTCGATCGCGATGCAGGAACAGCGTCATCGCGAGCACCGGCGTGGCGAGCACGAAGATGATCGCTGGTCGCGTACATCGACCAGACGAACAGCGGCAACCGGAACCACGTCATGCCCGGGCGCGCGCATCTTGTGGATCGTGACGATGAAGTTGAGCCCGGTCAGGATCGACGAGAAGCCGACGATGAAAACGCCGGCCGCCGCGGCGATCACGTGCGTGTTCGAGAACATCGTCGAAAACGGCGTGTAGAACGTCCACCCGGTGTCGACGCCGCCGGCAATCAGCGCACCGACCGTGAACAGACCGCCGAGCGACGTAGAGGTACCAGCTCGCGAGGTTGAGCCGCGGGAACGCCAGGTCGCGCGCGCCGATCATCAGCGGCACGAGGAAATTGCCGAACGTCGACGGGATCGACGGGATCAGGAAGAACCACACCATGATCACGCCGTGCATCGTGAAGAGCTTGTTGTACGTCTCGGCGCTGACGAGATCGCCGGTCGGCGTGATGAGCTCCAGGCGCATCAGCGTCGCGGCGGCGCCGCCGACGAAGAAGAACAGCGTGATCGAGATCGCGTACAGCATGGCGATCCGCTTGTGATCGATGCTCGAAAGCCACGACCAGAGGCGTGAATCCGTTGCCGAGATAGTTCTCGCGCGACGGCAGCGCAAGCGTGCTCATCTGATCGTCTCCCGGAGCTGCATCCCGCAGCGACTTGATGTACTCGATGATGTCGAGCAGGTCGTCCTCGGCGATCTGGCCCTGGAACGACGGCATGATCGGCTCGTAGCCGGCGACGACCTGCTTGCGCGGCAGCATCACCGAGTCGTGGATGTAGCGCTCGTCGGCGACCACGCTCGATGCCGTCGGAGAGCTGCACGCGCCCTGCCGAAGAGGCCTTCGAGCCTGGGCGCGTGCACCGACGCGTTCGCGCCATGGCAGCCGCTGCAGCCGTACTGGCGAAAGCGCGCCGCGCCCTCCTGCGCCATCGACTGCGATGCGTTGCCGCTCGAAAGCCAGCGCGCGATACGCGGCTGGCGCCATGACGACGACGTGGCCGATCATCCGCGCGTGATCGGTGCCGCAGTACTGCGAGCAGAAGACGTGGTAATCGCCGGGCTTCGTCGCCGTGAACCACAGCATCGTGTAACGGCCGGGCAGCACGTCCTGCTTGATCCGGAACACCGGCATGAAGAAGCTGTGGATCACGTCCTGCGACGTCATGACGAGCTTGACCGGCCGCCCCGCGGGCACGTGCAGCTCGTCGATCTCGCGCTGGCCCCCCGGATGCTCGAGCTTCCACATCCATTGCTTGCCGACGACGTAGACCTCGGTCGCGTTGGCGGGCGGCGCGGCATGGACGTAATACAGGTCGGCTGCCCAGGCGAACATCACGACGAAGAGCAGCAGCGGCGTCGCGATCCAGGCGATCTCGATCCGGTGGCTGTCGCGGCGCAGTTGCGCGACCGCTCTCCATCCGGCGGTCGGCCGGCGAGCCGTGGCGATACTTCACGCAGAAATAGACGATCAGGATGAAGATGACGAGCGTGACGACGCCGGCGATGCCGAGCCACGCGTAGAACAGGATGTCGACGCGCGTCGCGAGCGGCGAATCGGCCGGTGGATGCAGCGGGAAGTTCCACATGGCGGTCACCGGCGCCGCTGAGTGTCGGCGCGTTTCCGCCGCCGCATCGCGACGATGCCGCGCCGCCGGCGAGCAGCAACGCGACGCTCATCGCGGCGCAACGCGTCCATCACGTGCGCGCTGTACTTGCCCGCCGGCGCGAAGTGAAAGCACAGCAGCAGCAGCCGATCGACCGGGGACGCGATGCGCTCGGCGGCCGCGGCATCGCAACGCGTCGCGCAACTGCGGCGGCGTGAAATCGAAGCCGAAGAAATAGCGGGCGATCGTTGCCTTGCGGCGTCACCAGCACGATGCCGGCCGGATGCGCGTACTGGTGCGTGGCGTGTCGTAGGCGTAGCGAAATCCGGCTGCCTGGGTCAGCGCATCGATCGCGCCGGAGTCCCGGTGAGCACGTGCCAGTCGCTGCTCGGCGCGGGCGGCGCCGGTTGGCAATAGAGCGACCTTTTTCGTTGCCGCCGCGCCGGCGAATCGCGCGGATCGATGCTGGCGACCACGACCTGATACGGCCGCCGGAACCGAGCCCGCTCGAGCTAGTCCGCGAGGTTGCCGACGACCGGGCACAGCGTCGTGCAGCCGTACCACGCGAAGACGAGGACGACGGGTGACTTTCCGAAGTAATCGGACAGGTGGACGGCGTGGCCCGCTTCGTCATCGAACGACAACGCGGACGGAATCGACTCGTCGAGGTGCTGCGCGAATCCGACCTCGCGAGCGATATCGGCCGGCGTGGCGCGAGCGCGGCCGCGGCGAGAAGCAGCAGGACCAGCAGGATCGCCGCATGGCGAGCCTCTTCACGCTTGCGCTGTCGGCGGGTTTCGCGCGCGATCAGCCGCATCGCCCGTTCGATGGGAATGCGCACGGTCCCCGCTTTCGATCGATCCACCGATATTCGTCGAGCAGCGCATGTTTCTCCGCGCGCAGCGCGCGAGTCCGTTGTCGGCGCGCTTTGCAGCGCACGACGTCGCGGTTTACGGCGGCGCGGGTGGTGCGCCCGGCGGGCGGCCGGGTGGAACGCGTGCAGTGCGCCAAAGCTCCGCCCGCCATCATCGCGAGTACGACCGCACCGGCGACGATGCAGGCGACGACCGCCGTGATATCGGCGACCTCGTGCCGCGGGCAGGCGTTCGCGGTGGGGTCAGCCATCGCTGATCTCCTCGCGTCGCGTGGCCGCGCGCCCGGGTTCGACCTCCCGTGCGCGCACGCTGCGCAGGAACAGCGCGACAAAGACGCCGCCCAGAACAGCACGGCCAGCAGGTCGCTCCACGCGAGCGCGAAGCCTGCGGGCCGCAAGCTCGGCACGACGAGCCAGAACGAATCGACGAGATGCGCGACCAGCAGCAGCACGGCGAGCACCCAGCGCGGCGCCGCGCGCTTGGCGCGCCGCGACAGCAGGACGAGAAACGGAAGCGCGAAGTGGAACGCGACGAGGAACCAGACGACGCCGCGCCATCGCTCTGATGCCGCGGCAGGTACCAGGCGATCTCGTTCGGCAGATTCTCCGCCCACACGATCAGGTATTGCATGTAGGCGAGGTAGGTCCAGGTCATGACGAACATGAGCAGCAGCTTGCCGAGGTCCTGGAAGAGATCGGGCGGACGTTCACGCGGGTTCGCCGCGCTGGCCACCGTGACGATGATCGCCAGCGCAAGCGCCGAGAGGGGCCGGCCAACGCCACGAGAAGTCCGAACGCGGTCGAATACCATTGCGGCGTCAGCGACATGATCCAGTCGACCGCCGCGACGGTGACGGTGACGCCGTAGAGCAAGAGGCCGATCGCGGACGTGGCGCGCAGGCGCCGCGCGTCCGGCGCGTCGGCATCGAGGTAGCGTGCCGCCGACCACGTCGCAGCAGATACGCAAGCGCCAGCCATATCGCGAAGATCACCGCGGTGCGCAGCAGGAAGAAGTCCGTGGCGAGATACCACGCCTTGGCCTGCAACAGCGGATCGGCCGCGACGTCGCTGCTGCGCGCCCATGCGTAGAGCGCAGGCAAGCCGAACAGCAGCGGCACCGCCAGCGCGAGCGAGGCCGGCAGCAGGTTCAGCGCGGCCTCGAGCGAGGGTCGACTGAAGCTCGCCCCAGTCGCCGCCCGTCAGGTTATGCACCATCAGGATCATCATGCTTCCCAGCGGCAGGCCCAGCAGGAACCACCAGACGTACAGATACGACTGAACGCCGTCGCGCGATCGCGATATGCGGCGAGCGCCAGCAGCACGGCGCCGGCGGCGCCGACGATCCACGCGACGCGTTCCACGCGGCTTTGCGTTTCGGCGCTCATCGCGTGCCCTTCAGAAGGTCCGCGCGATGTTCCGGCGGAACATCGTCGATGCGCGCGTCTGCGAAAGCTGCAGCGCGCGGATGTACGCGACGATCGCCCACCGGTCCCGCGGCTCGACGCGATCGGCGTACGAATACATGATGCCGTAGCCGTTCGTGATGACGTTGTAGAAATGCGCGTCGGGCGCGTTGCGCAGCTTGTCGCTGTGGTACGACGGCGGATGCGGAAAGCCGCGCCGTGCGACCATGCCGTCGCCGTCGCCGGCGATGCTGTGACACGGCGAGCAGTAGATGTCGTAGCGCTCGCGTCCGCGCGCAAGGGTCTGCATCGTGATCGGCAGCGGATTGGTCGCGGGCCGCGGCGCGGCGCTGCCGGGCGTCAGATCGGCCTTGATCCGCCCGTGCTCATCGACCGGCCAGGTGGGCGACGCGACCGCGGGGAGCGGCAATACGCCTTGCCGTCCGCTCGATGTGCCGGCGACAGCACCCGCGCTGTACGCAATGGCGCCGGGCACATCGGGTCGCGCCGACGTGCCGTCGCGCCACAACGTGCTCGCCGCCAGCGGCTTGTATTTCGGCTGGTTGTACATGTCCTGCATCGCCTTCTCGCAGCCGGAGAGCACGAGCGCCATCGCGCAAAGCGCCAGCGTCCGGACCATCGGGAGTGCGGTAGCGGCGGTGGCTGATCGGGACAAGGTCGCGCTCCCGCTAGAAGGGGACGTCGGACACGCGCAGCGGCTCGAGCGCTTCGAGAAACGCGCGGGCGGTCTGCGGCTCGAAGTTCGGATCCGCGGACTCGACGCACAGGAAAAAGCGATTGCGCGTCGCCAGATCGAAGTCGGCCGCGTTGAATATCGGATGATTGAGCTTCGGCAGTCCATTTAGGATCAACATGCCGACAAACGTCGTGAGCGCGGCGCCCAGCACCGTCATTTCGAATGTCGCCGGGATGAAACCGGGCCAGTACGGGCTGCGTCCGCCGATGTCGAGCGGATAAGCAACGGTCACGCTGTACCACTGCATGAAATAGGTTCCCGCGCCACCGAGGACGCCGCCGAGGAGGGCTGCCAGCGCGACGCGGTTGCGGCGTGCGCCCATCGCTTCGGCGAGACCCTCGACGCGAAAGGGCGCGTAGGCATCGACGCGCCGATAGCCGGCGTCGCGCGCGGCACGCGCAGCGCGCAACAACGCCTCCGCGCTCGACATTTCGGCGATGAGGCCGTACGAGCGCGCACCCTCGGTCATGATCCCTTGCCTTTTGCGACCAGCTCACGCATGTCGACGATCGAGATCAGCGGCAGGAAGCGCACGAACAGAAGAAAAAGCCATCCGAAGAATCCGATCGAGCCTGCGAGCGTCGCCCAATCCCAGAATGTGGGGTAGAAAATGCCCCAGGCCGATGGCATGAAGTCGCGCTGCAGGCTGCTCACGATCAGCATGAAGCGCTCGCACCACATGCCGATATTGATGACGATGCTGATCGCCAGCAGGATCCACGGCGATTGGCGTACGCGCCGGGACCATAGCGCTTGCGGGGTGAGCACGTTGCACGCGATGACGGTCCAGTACACCGGTGCGTACGCGCCGCGCATGCGGTTGACAGCGGTGTAGATCGCATATGGATCCGCGCTGTACCACGCCATGAAGATTTCCATTGCGTAGCTGTAGGCGAGGAGCAACCCGGTCGCCAGCACGAGCTTCGCGAGGTTATCGAGATGACGGGTCGTGATGAAGTCGCGTAAATCGAAAGCGTGCCGCAGCAGTATCGCCAGCGTCAGCGCCATGGCGAAGCCCGAGAAGAGGGCGCCGGCGACAAAAAAGGGCGGAAAGATCGTCGAATGCCACCCGGGCGTGTTCCCGGCAGCAAAGTCGAGGCCCACGACGCTGTGAACGGAGACCACCAGCGGCACCGCCAGTCCGGCCAGCAGCAGATGCGCCGTCTCGTGCCGCTCCCAGTGCCGGGCTTCGCCGCGCCAGCCGAGCGCGAGCACACCATAGACGATCTGCCGGTACCGTTTGCCGGCGCGGTCGCGCAATGTGGCGAGATCGGGAATCAGGCCGAGATACCAGAACATCAGCGACAGCAACAGGTAGGCGAGGATCGCGAAGAAGTCCCAGACCAGCGGGCTTTGCCATTGCGGCCAGACATTCATGACGTCGGGGTAGGGTGCGAGCCAATAGAAGAACCACGCGCGCCCGAGGTGAATGATCGGAAAGATGCCGGCGATCGAGACCGCGAAGATGGTCATTGCCTCTGCGAAGCGATTGATCGACGCGCCCCAGGACTGTCGCGTCAGGTGCAGCGCGGCCGAAATGAACGTGCCGGACATCCCGATGGCAATCCACCAGACATAGCTCGCGATCGCAAAGGCCCAGGCGATCGGGATGCCGATTCCCCAGATACCGACGCCCTTATGGAGCAGGTAGACGATCGACACGACGAACAGCAGCGTCAGCGCCGTGCACAGCGCGAATCCGCCCATCCAGGCCCAGTGGACAGGTCGCGTCAGGACGATGGCGCTGATCTTGTCCGTGACCGCCGCGTAGCTTGCGGGACCGCGCAGGACTGCCGGGTCCGAGTTGGTCGAATGCGCGGAAGTGGCGGCAGGTGTGCTCATGACGACGCTCGCGTGTGCCTTTACAGCTCCGGATTCGGGTTGGTCAGCCTGGCGAGGTACGTCGTCCGCGGCCGCGTGTTGAGCTCGCCCAGCAGCGCGTAGTTGAGCGGCGACGCTTTCACCGCCTTTACGCGGCTCGCCGGATCGTTGAGGTCTCCGAACGTGATCGCCTGCGTCGGGCAGACCGCCTGGCACGCGGTGACGACTTCTCCGTCGCGGATGCGCCGGTTCTCCTTGTCAGCCCCGATGCGACCGTTCTCGATGCGGTGGATGCAGTAGCTGCATTTTTCCATCACGCCGCGCATGCGCACCGTCACTTGCGGATTGCGTTGGGCCTTGAGACTCTCGATGTCTTCGTCGACATACTGGAGAAAGTTGAAGCGACGAACCTTGTACGGGCAATTGTTGGAGCAAAACCGCGTCCCGACGCAGCGGTTGTAGACCTGCACGTTCAGTCCCTGCGCATCGTGCACCGACGCTTCGACCGGGCACACGAGCTCGCACGGGGCGTGCTCGCATTGCATGCAGGGCACGGGCTGGAATAATGTTCGAGGCGCTTCCGGCGTGCCTTCGTAGTAGCGGTCGACGCGAATCCAGTGCATTTCGCGGCCGCGCGCAACCTCCTCCTTGCCGACCGTCGGAATGTTGTTTTCCGCCTGGCAGGCGATCGTGCAGGCATTGCAACCGATGCATGCGCCGAGGTCGATCGCCATTGCCCATTTGTAGTCGTCGTTCGGGGGCCGGGAGCCATAGAGCGAGGCGGTGGGGAACGTCGACCGCTCGGGAGCCGTTGCGGCCTGCGGGTCGCGCGCGAATTGCGCGAGCGTGGCGACGCGCACGAGGTCGCGTCCTTCCATCGAATGATGGCTCTGCGTGGTCGCAAGTGCGTACGTCTTTCCGGTCCTGCGCAGCGTGAGGCCGCGCGCGAACCACGGCGAATCGGCAGCGCGCAGCGCATAGGCGTCGAAGCCATGGCCGTCGCCGACGCGTCCGGCGCGCGTCCGCCCGTAACCGAGACTCACGCTCGCTGCGCCGTCCGCGTGACCCGGCATGATCCAGACCGGCGCTTCCACCTTTGCGCCGCGGTTATCGAGCTCGACGACGTCCTCGTTCGCAAGCCCCAGCCGCTGCGCGAGCGCGGGCGCGATCAGGACGGCGTTGTCCCAGGTGAGCTTGGTCAACGGTTTGGGCAGTTCCTGCAGCCACGCGTTGTTCGCGTAGCGGCCGTCCCAGATCGACGGGTCCGGCACGAACTGGAGCTCGAGCGACGCATCGGTCGCGTTGGCAGCGGACGATGCCCCAGCCGCGGCCGGGAATGCGGCATTTCGCAGCGTGACCGTGCGCGCGGGCAGCGCGGTGTTCGCGACGATGCCGTCGCGAAGCGCCGTATTCCATCCGAGGTCGAAGTCGCTGCCGAGTCGCGGTTGCCAGAACTCGCGCACGATGGTGTAACCGCTGCGCGACGTCCCTTCGCCGAGCATCGCGATAAGCTCGTGCGCCGAACGTCCCGCGTAGAGTGGCGCAATCAAGGGCTGCTGGAGCGTGATCGTGCCGTCGAAGGCGCGCGCATCCGACCAGGCTTCGAGGAGGTGCGTCTGCGGCAGGTGCCATTGGCAACGCGCCGACGTTTCGTCCTCGTAGAGCCCGAGATGCACGCTCATCGCCACGTTCGCGAGGCCGGCGCCGAACGCCACGTCCGAAGGCGCGCAGTAGACCGGATTGCCGCCGATCACGACGAGCGTATCGACCGCGCGCGCGGCCATGTCGCGCGCGAGCGAGCGCAGCGATTCACCCTGGTTCGCGGAGTCAGCAACCACCGGATCGGTGTATTCGACGGTCGTTCCGGGATTGCCGAGGCGAGCGTTCATCGCATGCGCGAGCGCATGCACGATCGCCGGTTGCCGGTCGTCCGCGACGACGATCGAGGCGCCGCGATGTGCGTCGAGGTCACGTACGCACGCGGCAAGCCAGATCTCGGGAATGCCCGCGATCGTGTCGGGTGCGTCCACCGCCAATCCGAGCAACTTCGCGATGCGGCGCGCGGCTCGCTCGATGTCGCCCGCGCGAAGCGCCACAGCATGATCGGCGAAGGCGCTGGTCAGGCTCGGCGTGCTCGCGATGGCGTAGAGCCGGTTCGATGTGCCTGCAGCCGTGCGTATCGCGCGCCCTTGAATGAAGTCGCGCGCAGTGCGTACACGGGCGTTGCCTGCGCCGAGAAAGTCGGCGTCGAGCGAGAGGACCGTCTGCGCGCGGTCGAAGCGATGGCGCACGTCGAGCGATTCGCCGAACGCCATGCGCGTTCCGCCGTAGACATTGTCGCGGTTGACCGGATCGTATTGATGCCACTGCGCCTTCGGATAGCGCGCGAGCACGGCCTGCAATTGTGCGGCGAGCGTGGGTGAGGTCACCGTCTCGGTGAGAACGCGCAAGCCGGTTCCCTGGTTCTTCGCGAGGCCGTCGCGTTGACGCTGGAGCGCGGCGCCAAACGCTTCCCAGGTGCTGACTTCACCCCGGTGTGTCACCGCCTGCGAGCGATCGGGGTCCCAGAGATCGAGCACGGAAGCCTGGGCGAAGATGTCGGTGCTGCCGAGGCTCGCCGGATGCAGCGGATTGCCCTCGATTTTCGTCGGCCGGCCCATGTTGCTCTCGACCAGAACGCCCAGCGCGAAGCCTCCGAGGGTCATTGCCGTCGCGTAAAAGCGCGGCTCTCCGGCAACGCTTCCGACCGGCGCATCGACATACGGAAGAATCTTTTCCTGCGGCTCGCGCGCGCAACCGGTCACGCCCGCGAGTGCCAGCGAAGCGGACATCAGCTTCAGGAATTGACGCCGGTCGGCATCGTAGTGCACGGCGAAGCGCGGGAACTGCTGCGCAAGATAATCGCCGAACGCGGTCGTGCGCCCGAGCTCTTCCAGGCTGCGCCATTGGTCCATTTTCAGCTCGCGACGTTCAGCATCAGCGATGACAGGTCGAGCAGTCGGTCAGCGTCGCCTTGTGGATGTGGTACGCGCTCACCAGGCGCTTGCCTAGCGCGAGCTGGTTTTCCGACGGTTGCCAATCCATGTCGAACACGTGCTCGACCGGCCGGAGGTATTTTTCCGGCGCGCGATGACACGCGAGACACCATTGCATTTCCAGCGACGCCGTTCGCCAGGTCAGCGGCATACGGTCGACCGGGCCATGGCAGGTGGCGCAGCCGACGCCCTTCGCGATGTGGATGCTGTGGTTGAAATAGACGAAGTCGGGCAGATCGTGCACGCGATTCCATTGCAGCGGCGCGCCGTTGCGGAAGCTTTGCACGACAGGTGCAAGCATCGGTTGCTGCGTGAAGAGCTGCGAGTGACAGGTCATGCACGTGTGCGTCGGCGGGAGGCCCGCGAACGCCGATTGCTCGACCTGGGTATGGCAATAGCGGCAATCGAGCCCGACGTCGCCGACGTGGTGCTTGTGGCTGAAAGGCACGACCTGCGCAGCCGGCGTGCCGATCGCCGGATGCTGCGCGATGCTGGCCCGCCAGGCGAGCAGCGCGACGACAACCAGCACGAGCACGGCGAGTGCTCCGAGCTTCAACTGCAAGACGAGGCGTGGCTGGAAGACCTGGGCCATCGAGGGTCACAACCGGTCTTCCCGTGCGCGTCCGAACTTGGAGAAAACCCAGGCTGCGTGCGACGAGCTCATTCTTGATTGTTGGAAGGCTGATACAGCCCACGCCGCGTGAGCGCCGTACGTATCGACTGCATCGGATTCGCATCACGCGTGCCACTGAACTGCCGCCCGCGTCGCCTTTGATTCGCATGGTATTTGTTGCGCGCGCGGTCAATGGAATGCCAAGCGGCAGCCGGTTTTTTTCCAGCCGGCGGAAAGAATTACAACAAGGGCGACGTGCTAAAGTCGCGGTCCATCGATGGAACCGGTGGTCGCGAAGCAGCGCTAACTAACGAGCATTGGCAGCAACGCTTATCACGATCACGACCGCAACCGCTGGCGATATCGCGCTGGTGCAGCGGCTTGCGGACGAAGTCTGGCGTCGCCATTACCCGGGCATCATCGCGGACGACCAGATCGATTACATGCTCGCGCTGGGGTACTCGCGGCAGGCGCTCATGAACTATCTAACGCAGGCTGACGCCGGACTCGCGCTCGCAAGGCGCCTCCAATCCGCCGTCGGCTTCGTCGCCTGGTATCGGCCGGGCGCGGGCAACCTGATGAAGCTCGACAAGCTTTACGTCCTGCCCCGGCATCACGGCGAAGGCATTGGCCGCGAACTGATCGAGCACGTCGTGGCCCGCGCGCGAGCGGCCGGCTGCGCCGCGGTGACGCTCAATGTGAATCGCAAGAACGTTCGCGCCATCGGCGCTTACGAGCGGTGCGGTTTCGCGATCCGCGAGCGGGGCGATTTTCCGATCGGCAACGGGTTCGTGATGGAAGATTTCGTCATGGTGCGTGACGTCTGAGCTCGCAATGCCAGTCCCGCTCGTCCTCTACGACAATTACCAGCGAAGCCTCCGCGAATTCGCGCCGCTCGACCCGGAGGGTCCGGTCGGCCTGTACACGTGCGGACCGACTGTCTACGACTACCAGCACATCGGCAACTACCGCACGTTCCTGTTCGAGGACACGCTGAAGCGCGTGCTGCGCTGGAACGGCTATCGCGTCCGGCACGTGATGAACGTCACCGACGTGGGGCATCTCACGTCCGACGCGGACACCGGCGAAGACAAGATGGAAAAGGGCGCGCGCCGCACGGGCCGTAGTGCGTGGGAAATCGCCGCGCTTTACACGCAGGCGTTCGTCGACGACCTGCGGGCTCTCGACATCATTCCGCCCGACGTCCTGTCGCGGGCGACGGATCACATTCCCGAGCAGATCGCGTTCATCGCCGATCTGGAACGCGGCGGGTACACGTACCGCACGCCCGACGGTGTCTATTTCGACACGAGCCGGCAGGCCGATTACGGATACCTCGCGCGTCTCGACAAGTCGGGACTCGAGGCCGGCAAGCGCGTGGACGTTGGCGACAAGAAGAGCAGCACCGATTTCGCCCTATGGAAGTTCTCGCCACCTTCGAGCACGCGACAGATGGAATGGGACAGCCCATGGGGAAAGGGCTTCCCGGGGTGGCACATCGAATGCTCGGCGATGGCGCAGCAGTATCTCGGCAACTATTTCGACATCCACTGCGGCGGCGAAGATCACATTCCCGTGCATCATACGAACGAAATCGCGCAAACCGAAGCGCGGGTCGGAACGCGACTCGCGAATTTCTGGATGCACGGCTACTTCCTGATTGCGAACGACGCGAAGATGGCCAAATCAGCCGGCGAGTTCCTGCGCGTGCAGGCGCTCGTCGATCGCGGCTACGACCCGCTCGCGTTTCGCTACCTGTGCCTCACGGGCCATTATCGGACCCAGCTCAATTTCACGTGGGACGCGCTCGATGCCGCCGCAACGGGACTCGCGCGGATGCGCGCTGGCTTCCACGCGCTCGCCGCGGATGCTGACGCCGCGGGCGATGTCGATTGGATCGCGCGATTCACCGCACATGTCAACGACGACCTCAACACGCCGCGTGCGCTCGCGGTGGCGTGGGAGTTGCTGCGCGGCGACGAGCCGGACGCTGTCAAGCGCGCCACGCTGGCGCGGTTCGACGACGTCCTCGGACTGGATCTCGCGGCATGGCCGCCGCCGCAACAGGACATCCCGGCCGAAATCGAGGCGCTTGCGCAAGCGCGCGCGAACGCGCGCACGGCGAAGAACTGGCCAGAAGCCGATCGGTTGCGTGCCGAACTGCGTGCGGCTGGCTGGGAGATGGAGGACGGGGCGGAGGGCTACGCGCTCAAGCGTCGATCCGACATCGCGTGACGGCGGCCGACGTCCCGCGCAGAAGTTCTTGCCAATTGACACCTGGCAATTTTTACCGCTCATCGCGCCGCGCGCGCGCCCGCTGCCGTCAATATTTTCGCAAATACAAATCGGTATTGACGCCGCCGGGGATGGCACGGCCCGTGCAGAACTGCTAGTCCCGCCGCTTGGGTCAAGCCCCAAGCCCGAACACCAGACGATGGGCGCACAGCAGCGACTTTTCCATGACGCAGTTTGATTGCAACCTTGGCGCTCCGGGGCTACCGCTTGCGCATGTGTGGTCGCACACGATCGGCAGCGGGCGCGCGCACCTGGCGCTGCGCGCGGACTGGCAGGCGCAGATGCGCCGAGTACGTGCGGAGCTCGGCTGTCGTCACGTGCGCTTTCATGCGATCCTGTCCGACGACATGGGCACCGTGCTGGTCGAGCAGGGCCAGTTGCTCTACGGCTTTCACAACGCGGACCTGATTTTCGATTTCCTCGTCAGCATCGGGATGCGGCCGTTTGTCGAGCTGAGCTTCATGCCGACCGCACTCGCGTCGGGTGAAAAGACCGTGTTCAGTTTCCGCGGCGACATCACGCCGCCCCGCGATTACGCGCAATGGGCGACGCTCATCCAGACGCTGGTCGACCATTGGGTCACGCGCTACGGCGCGGACGAGGTCCGCCAGTGGTTTTTCGAGGTGTGGAACGAACCCAACCTGAGCGCATTCTGGACCGGCGGCCAGGACGGCTATTTCACGTTGTATCGAGCGACGGTCAAGGCGATCAAGGCGGTCGACGCAGATCTCCAGGTCGGCGGACCCGCCAGCGCGAGCGACGGCTGGATCAAGGACTTCGTCGATTTCTGCGAGCGCGAAGCGCTGCCCGCGGACTTCATTTCCACCCATCACTATCCGACCGATGCACTGGGGAAGCCCGGCGACGACACCGAGAAGCAACTGTCGCTCGCGACTCGCGACATATTGCGCACGCATACCCAGTCCACCGTCGAAGCCGCGCGCGGCAAGCCGGTCTATTACACCGAGTGGAGCAGTTCGTCGAATCCGTTCTTTCACCGGCACGACGAGCCCTACGCCGCGGCGTTCATCCTCAAAAACTTCCTCGACGTCGCCGATCTCGTCAAAGGCTACAGCTACTGGACGTTTTCGGACATTTTCGCGGAGAACTATTTTTCGTCGGTTCCGTTTCACGGCGGCTTCGGCCTGCTGACCATCCACGGCGTCGCGAAACCGAGCTATCGCGCGTTCCAGTTGCTGCACCGCCTCGGTCACGAACGACTGGTCGTCACGGGCGCGCATGAAACCGTCGATGCCTGGGTTGTTCGCGACCGCCCGCGACTGGCCGTGCTACTCGTGAACCGCGCGTTTCCGGGCCGTCCGATCAAGACCGAGAGCGTGGGCGTGCGCCTGCACGGCACGGCGCAACCAGTCGTCGGCTGGATGGAGCGGATCGATGAGGATCACTGCAATCCACGTCGTCTGTGGGAAGCTCTTGGCAGTTCGCCCTATCCGGACCCGGGCGAACTCGACGCGTTGCGCGCGGCATCCGAGTTGCGTCGCGAAGTCATCGCGGTCAAGGCCGCCGGTGACGGCATCGTTCTGACGCTCGATATCCCGCCGGACGGCATCGCCTGCATCACGCTTGAATTCGCGGCATGAGCGCCGCCAGACGGGCACACGGGAACAAGGTCGTCGTGGTCACCGGCGCATCCGCCGGGGTCGGTCGCGCGACTGCGCTCGAATTCGCGAGCCGTGGCGCGCAGGTCGCGCTGCTCGCGCGCGGCCAGGAAGGGCTCGATTCCGCCAGGCGCGAAATCGAGCTCGCGGGCGGCCAGCGGACTTTCGCGCTCTCGGTCGACGTGGCCGATGCCGATGCCGTCGACAAAGCCGCGTCGGCGATCGAGCAAGCGTTGGGACCCATCGACATCTGGGTCAACAACGCGATGGTCACGATCTTCGCGCCGTTCAAGGAGATCGCCGCCGATGAATTCAAGCGCGTCACCGAAGTCACTTATCTTGGCAATGTCCACGGCACGATGGCGGCGCTGAAACGCATGCTGCCGCGCGACCGCGGCGTCATCGTGCAGGTGAGCTCGGCGCTGGCGTATCGCAGCATTCCGCTGCAATCAGCGTATTGCGGCGCCAAGCATGCAATCACCGGTTTCACCGATTCACTGCGCAGCGAGCTCAAGCATGACCAGAGCAAGGTTCGCGTCACCGCGGTGCAATTGGCGGCGATGAACACGCCGCAATTCGGCTGGGCGCGCAATCGCATGCCCTGCAAGCCGCAGCCGGTGCCGCCGATCTTTCAACCGGAAGTCGCCGCGCGCGCCATTGTCTGGGCGAGTTGCCACGATAGACGCCAGGTCGCCGTCGGCGCACCGACCTTGCTCGCCGAATGGGCGCAGAAGCTCGCACCCGGGTGGGTCGACGATTATCTTGCGCACACGGGTTATCGCGGCCAGCAGCTTCTCGACGAGCCGGACGATCACCAGCGTCCTGACAACCTGTTCGAGCCGGTCGCGGGCGATCCGGGCACGCACGGCCGATTCGACTCGCGTGCGCAGGCGCACAGCGCGGAAGTCTGGGTGGTCGAACAGCGCAAGTGGCTGCTGCTGGGGGGGCTTGGCCTCGGCGCGCTGCTCTGGGCGGCCATGCGACGCGCGCGGCAGTTGCCGCGAAATGGAACCCGGCGGCAGGAGATGACGGATGTCCGCCGATCGTTATGACGTCATCGTCATCGGAACAGGCCCGGGAGGTGCAGCCCTTGCGCACCGGCTCGCACCGACCGGCAAGCGCATCCTGATGATCGAGCGCGGTGACTACCTGCCGCGTTCGCAGGCCAACTGGGACGCGAAGACGGTGTTCGTCGACGCGGCGTATCAGACGAAGGAAACCTGGTACGGCAAAGAGGGCGAACCGTTCCATCCGGGACTGCATTATTTCGTCGGCGGCAATTCCAAGGTGTATGGCGCCGCGCTGTTTCGCCTTCGCGAGCGCGATTTCGACGAGGTGAAGCACGAGGGCGGCATTTCGCCGGCGTGGCCGCTCAAGTACGCCGCGTTCGAGCCGTATTACACGCAGGCCGAGCAGCTCTTCCACGTACACGGCGCGCGCGGCGAGGATCCGACCGAGCCGACGACGCGGACGCCGTATCCGTATCCGGCGGTCGCGCACGAGCCGCGTATCGCGGAACTCGCCGCTACGTTCGCGCGCGAAGGCCTGCATCCCTTCCATCTGCCGCTGGGCATGTTGCTCGACGAAAAGAATGGACGGTCGCGACGCCGACCAGCACCTGCATCCGCTGCACGCGCGTTCGACGGCTTTCCGTGCCTGCTGAACGGCAAAGCCGACGCGCAGGTCATGTGCGTCGATCCGATGCTCGCTGCGCACGAGAACGTCACGCTGCTGACCAACGCCTACGTGACCCGGCTCGAGACCGATGCAGCCGGCCGGACGGTCGACCGTCGTCCACGTGGTGCGCGATGGCGAGCAGGAACGCTATTCAGCCGATATCGTCGTGGTCGCCTGCGGCGCGCTCAGTTCCGCGCTGCTGCTGTTGCGCTCGGCCAGCGACCGGCATCCGCACGGGCTGGCGAACGGCTCCGATCAGGTCGGCCGCAACTACATGCGTCACGAATCAGTCGGTCGTCATGGCGGTGATGCGCGAACCCAACGACACGGTGTTCCAGAAGACGCTGGCCTTGAGCGATTTCTATTTCGGCGCCGACGACTGGGACTATCCGCTCGGCCTGATCCAGATGATGGGCGAATCAGCCATCGCGACCAGATCAGCGGCGAGGCGCTGCCGGCTGGCTGGAGTGGCTGCCCGACATGCCGTTCGAGCGAGATCGCGCGCCACTCGATGGATTTCTGGCTGCAGAGCCGAAGACCTGCCGCGGCCGGACAACCGCATCCGCATTACCAGGACGGCCGCGTGCATCTCGAACTGATCGCGAAACCAATCCGCGAGGCGCTCAAGCGCCTCAAGCGCAAGCTGAAGGACGTCCTGACGGACATCGGCTGGCCGTGCCGCATCTGCTCGAACGCACAGCTCTATCTCGGCAAGGACATCCCGCTCGGCGGCACCGCGCACCAGGCCGGCACTGCCGCTTCGGCACCGACCCGGCGACGTCGGTGCTCGATCTCGATTGCAGGCCCACGAGCTCGACAACCTGTACGTCACCGACGCCAGTTTCTTCCCGTCGATCGGCGCGGTGAATCCGACCCTCACGATCATCGCCAACGCGCTGCGGGTCGCCGACCGCATCGCCGAGCGGCTCGGCGCGACGCGGGCGATTGCGGGAAGTACCGAGGATCGAACGTGTCGTGGCTGAACCTGGCCGCGGCGCCGCTGATCGCGCGCGTTTGCCTGGTCGTGCTGTTCCCGTTCAGCGCGCTGGACAAGATCGTGTTCTGGAAAGACGCGCTGAAGCAGGCGAATTCTTCGTTCGTTCCCGGCGGTGCGGCGCTGGTCGTCATCGCGATCGCGATCGAGCTGGTGACGCCCGTGTGCATCGTGACGGGCTGGCACGATCGGCTTGCTGCGTTCGTGCTCGCCGGATTTTGCGCGGTCACGGCGGTGCTGTACCACCCGTTCTGGAAGTTCGCCGATTTCTGGACACCGGGCGACAGCAAGGGGCGCCGCCATTTCTGGGATTTCCTGAAAAACCTCGGGCTGGTCGGCGGCCTGCTGCTGGTAGTGATCGGTTCGTCCTTGCGATGATGGTCCGTCGGCAATCCGGGAGAGCGGCATGACGCAGGCCCTGCGCCGACACTCGCCTACTGGCACTTGTGTACCGACGCGAGCGGCGTCAGTCATCAAAGCCGCTGCGCGCTCGATCGCTTCGAGCTCGGCGGCATCGGCGCCGCGGCCCCGCAGTGGAACGACCAGCAGACCAGAGGCGAAGCGACCGTGGTCTTCGTCGTGCTGCCGGTCGGCTGGGTCGGCGAGTGGCACGAGAATCCGGCGCCGCAATGGATCCTGCCGATTTCCGGCCGCTGGTGGGTCGAAGCGATGGACGGCATGCGCGTCGAGATGGGGCCGGGCGAATTGTCGCTCGGCGAGGATCAGAATTGCCTCGAGGATGGCGAAGGCCGCAAGGGCCATCGCTCCGGCACCGTCGGCGACCAGCCGGCGGTGTTGATGACCGTGCAACTGCATGTGCCGCCCGTGCACCAACCGTGTCACCGCGATGTAGCGGAGGCCGCGCATGGATGGCATCGACATCGTCGATCCGCGATTCAAGGCGTTCGTGCTTCCGAATGCGCCGCTGGAGACGCTCGGCGCGGGCTTTCGCTGGCTGGAAGGCCCGGTGTGGTTCGCGGACCTCGATTGCCTGCTGGTCAGCGACGTGCCGAACAATCGGATCATGCGCTGGACGGCTTCCGGCGGCGTTTCGGTGTTTCGCGAGCCATCGGACTACGCGAACGGACACACGCGCGACCGCGAAGGGCGTTTGATCGGGTGCTCGCACCTTGGCCGCTGCATCCACCGCACGGAGCTCGACGGGCGCATCACCGTGCTCGTCGAGCGTTACCGTGGCAAGCGGCTCAACTCGCCGAACGATGTCGTCGTCAAGAGCGACGGCACGATCTGGTTCAGCGATCCGTTCTACGGCATCGTGACCGATTACGAAGGCAGCCGATGCGAAGCGGAATTGCCGCCCAATCTGTACCGCTTCGACCCGCGCGATGGCGCGCTCACCGTCGTCGCGGACGATTTCCAGAGCCCGAACGGATTGTGCTTCTCGCCCGACGAGCATCGGCTTTACGTGTCCGAGAGTGGCGTGCCGTTCGCGACCGATCCGGTGCAGCATCTGCGCGTGTTCGACGTTTCCGCGGATGGCTCACGCCTTTCCAACCCGCGCATCTTTCACAAGGTCGAACCCGGTTTCACGGATGGGCTGCGCTGCGACGAGGACGGCAACGTCTGGAGCAGCGCGGGGGATGGCGTGCATTGCATCGATCCGGACGGCGCGTTGCTCGGAAGAATCAGGGTGCCGCACCTGGTGTCGAACCTGACCTTCGGCGGACGTCATCGCAGCCGCTTGTTCATCTGCGGCTCGCAGACGTTGTACGCCATGTACGTCAATCGTCGCGGCGCAGAGCGGCCATGAATCCGGTCGCGTACTGCAGACTGCTGCGGACTGAGCCGGACGGTCTCGCGATCTCGACAAAGCGACGGCGTTCTATCGCGATGCGCTGGACTTTCGCGTCACCGACCGCGTGATATTCGGCGGCGATGCATGGAGCGAGTTGACGGGCGTTGCGAGCGCGCGCGGAACATCGGTGATGATGCGCCTGGGCGAACAGAGCCTCGAACTCGTCGCGTTCGAGCCGCACGGCGATCCCTATCCACCGCACAGCGATTCGGCGGACCTGTGGTTCCAGCACGTCGCCATCGTCGTAAGCGACATCGACGCCGCGTATTCGCGTCTTTGCGAATACTCGCTCGACCCAATCAGCGAAGGCGGCCCGCAGCGGTTGCCCCCCGCGAGCGGCTCGGTGGTCGCGTACAAGTTTCGCGATCCGGGCGGCCATCCGCTCGAACTGATCCAGTTTCCATCCGGAACCGGAGACGCGGCGTGGCAGCAAAAGGGCATCGTCTTTCTGGGCATCGACCACTCGGCGATCGATGTCGCGGACATCGAACGGAGCGTCGACTTCTACACTCGCACACTCGGATTCAGCGTTGCGTCGCGATCGATCAATTCGGGTCCTGCGCAGAAGCGGCTGGACGCGTTGCAGGAAGACGTCGTGGACGTCGTCGCGTTGCAGCCGGCGACTGCCGGTCCGCCGCATGTCGAATTGCTCGGCTACAGAAAGCCGGCCGGCCATCCGATCCCGCCGGGCACGAAAGTCAACGACGTCTTCGCCGATCGGCTGGTTCTTCAGGTTGACAACCTGCCGTGCCTTGTCGACGCGCTTCGCGCCGAAAACGTCGCATTCGTTTCGCCGGGCGTCGTGGCGCTGCCTCACGGCCAGCACGCGGCGCTGGTGCGCGATCCCAGCGGGCATCTGTTGCTGCTGTGCGCGTGAGAACGCCGACGCGAGCGCCGCCAAGGGCATACCAGGCCTTCAGGTTTGCGAGCACGCCCATCGTGCGTTGAAACTGCGCGTCATGGATCGAGTACAGGTGCCCGATCTTCTTGTCGACGCGCTTCTCGCCGTTGGTGAGGTTGAGGGCGAAGAAAACGACCAGCAGCGTGACGGCGACACTGATGACGATGGTCAGTGTCACGGATCACCGCTGCGGGCGGCCTGCAGGTTTTTATTTCGACGCCGATCGCGACCCTGATTGCAGCCCCGGCAGGGACGCCGATGCTGGTGTCGATCGCGGCGGCGCTTGGGCGACTTGCTCGCGCACCTTGGCGCAAGACACCCAAGGACGCGACGAAGTCGACCGACGAGGACGCGATGAAGTCCACGAAGAAACACTGACGAGAGGAAACGGGCGCTGGTCAGGCGCCCCGGCAAGCGCAGCCGAGCCCACGAGTTCAATACATCCGCTCGATCGCCCCCGAGTAGAGAACCGGCCCTGTCGGCTTGCCCGTCGGCGATCCGCCGGCAGGCTCCAGGCTTACGGCGAGCGCCGGGATGTTGGAAAGCGTTTCCTCGACCGGATTGACGAGCGGCACGCGCACGAGGCCGCCCGGCGGAATCACCCCGATCGCCTGCGGGGTACCCGATTGCGGCAACGCCCACAGCTCGAAGGCCTTCTCCGGCGGGGGCGCTGCATTGCCGACCGATTTCACCGTGAGGTAGCGATCGCCGCGGGTCGCTGTCGCAATCAGTGCCGCCTTCGCGTCGGGTCCGGCCAGGACGACGACGAGGGGCGCTGCCGGTCCTTCCGGTGCGCGGCGCCATTCGGCCAGCCCGAGCGCCACGGCGGCGACGAAACTCGCCGTTGCGAATGCGCGCCAGAATCCGAGGCGCTGCCACCATCCGAGGCTCGCAGTGGAGGCGCCTCCCGGATCGAGCCCGAGGCGCGTGACGATCGCGCGCCAGACGCGTGGCGGCGGCGTTACTGCGGGCACCGCCTCGGCGAGAATCGCGATCCGGCGTTCCCATGCCGACAATGCCGCGGCGACGGTACGGTCGCGCCGCGCAATCGCCGCCAGGCGCCGGCGCACGCGCGGCGGCGATGTGCCGAGCGCGAATTCCGCGGCCAGCCGATCGAGGCGCGCGCGCCGATCCGATCGCGACAGATTCATCGGACGACGCCTGCCGCATCGAGGCAGCCGCGTAGCCGTTCGAGTCCTCGCCGTACCCACGACTTCACGGTGCCGAGCGGCTCGCGCAAATGCGCGGCCAGTTCACCGTGCGACAGTCCCTGGAAGAACGCGAGCGCAATCGCCTGCTTCGGTCCCGCATCGAGGCTGTCGACGCAATCGCGCACGGCGCGCGCATCGGCACCCGCGAGCAACAGTTCGATCGGCGTTGGTCCGTCCGACGGAATGTCCCACGCCGGCGCATCGTCGTCGGGGCCCGAGGCGAGCGTCACGGTATTGATTTCGCGCTTTCGCAATTGGTCGAGACAGCGGTTTCGCACGATCGATGCGAGCCAGGTGATCGGCTGGCTTTTCGCGGTATCGTAGGTTCCCGCGTGATGCCAGACGCTGACGAAGGCCTCCTGCAGGATTTCCTCGGCGAGCGGGGCGTTCCTGACGATACGCAAGGCGACGCCGTACAGATGCGCGCCCGCCTGCCGGTAAAGCTCGGCAAACGCGCGCTGATCACCGAGCGCTACCCGCGCGAGCAGCGCGGCAAGCTGCGCGCTGCGATCCGCCCGTGCGGCTCGCGCGTCGTCGTCGCTCATCCGCGGTTCCGGCGCGCGCGGTCCTTTTGCCACAGCACGTCTGGCGCGCCGCCCGCGCGATTCAGCACCCGCGCGAGAACGAACAACAGGTCGGACAGGCGATTCACGTAAATCCGGCCCGCCGTCGACACCGGGGCATGCGCCGCGAGCGCCACCAGCGTGCGCTCGGCGCGCCGGCAGACTGTCCTTGCGACATGGGCAAGCGCGGCTTGCCGCGTGCCGCCCGGCAGGATGAATTCCTTCAGCATCGGCAGATCGGCGTTGTAATGCTCGACGGCGGCTTCGAGCCGCTCGCCATGCGCCGGCGTGATCGCCGCGTGGCCCGGAATGGACAGTTCGCCGCCGAGATCGAAGAGATCATGCTGGATGTCGGTCAACAGCGTCGCCACGGCCGCCGGCAGCGGCTCGGCGAGGATCACGCCGATCGCCGAATTCAATTCGTCGACAGAGCCGATCGCCTCGATTCGCGGGCTGTCTTTCGCGATGCGCGAACCGTCGCCGAGTCCGGTCGTGCCGGCATCGCCGGTGCGCGTAACGATGCGGGATAGCCGATGGCCCATTGCCGTTGTCCTTGAAACAGATGAGGAAGCGCCGGCGCCGTCGGCCGGGTGCCCGCCTGACACTAGCGAATTCCACGCGTCCGGGCAAGCCGGCTTGCGGGAAGCGCTGCCGACACCGATTTTGCTACGATGGATGCCGGGACCCGCAAACGCAGAGGCTCTCCGATGGCGACGCCGCGCATATTCGACCAGCACCTCGACCGTTGCCAGGCGAATTTCGCGCCGCTGTCGCCGCTGTCGTTCATCGCGCGCACCGCGTACACCTGGCCGCAGCGCACGGCGATCGTGCATGGCGCGCGCCGCTACACGTGGGCCGACGCCTATGCGCGATCGCGCCGTCTCGCCTCGGCGCTCGCGCATCGCGGCGTGGGTGTGGGCGATACCGTCGCGGCGATGCTCGCCAATACGCCCGAAATGATCGAGTGCCATTTCGGCGTGCCGATGACCGGCGGCGTGCTGAACACACTCAATACGCGGCTCGATGCGGAAACGATCGCGTTCATGCTCGCGCATGG